>NZ_MRZJ01000028.1 GCF_002994445.1 Staphylococcus simulans | reverse complement strand
TTTTAAAGCATCAAGTGCTGCTTGTTTCAATGCTGCCGCATCTGCTGCGTCTTTGGCATCTGCTACTTTCTTAGCGTTCATTGCTTCATCTAACGCTGCTTTAGCTGCGTCCACTGCTTCTTGTGAAGCATTCGGATCTGCTTGAACTTCCTTAGCTTTAGCTAATGCATCTTGGACCGCTTTATCCTCTGCATCTGCTGGATTTAGTTGGCCTAAGCCTTCGGCTGTCGCAATTGAACCTTCTAATCCTGCTTTATCTGCTTTAGCTTGTAATGCATTTTGTGCATCTTTAATTGCTTGTGCCGCTGCTTTCAACTCTTCTGGAGTCTTAGTCGCATCAGCTTTCGCTGCTTCTCCCGCAGTGATTGCTGCTTCAAATGGTGAAACAGTGCTTGGTTTATAGTCGTTTTTATTAATTGCTTTGGCTGTGTCTAATGCTTTTTGTAATTCATCTAAAGCATCTTGACGTTCTTTCGCTGCAATCGCATCATTGATTGCTTTTGTAGCTTCTGCCACTTGTTGCGGTGTTGCGTTTCCATCAGCTTTTACAACTTCACCAGCCGCAACTGCATCTTGGACTGCTTTATCTTCTGCATCCGCTGGATTTAGATCTCCTAATGCATTTGCCTTGTCAATAGCTGCTTGTAATTCTGCTTTATCTGCTTTTGCAACTAAGCCTGCTTCCGCATCTTTCAACTCTTGTGTCGCTGCTTGAATTTCTTCTACTGTTTTAGCATCTGGTGCATCTACGATTGATTGACCTTCAGATTCTTTTGTATTTAACGGCGTTACACTATTTGGAGTGTATGCATTTTTATCAAGTTGAGCTACCTTAGCTAATTCGGCTTTTAATGCATCTAGCGCTGCTTGTTTTAACGCTGCCGCATCAGCCGCGTCTTTTGCGTCTGCTACTTTCTTGGCGTTAATTGCTTCATCTAACGCTGCTTTCGCCGCATCTACTGCTTCTTGTGAAGCATTCAGATCGGCTTGGACTTCCTTAGCCTTAGCTAATGCATCTTGGACCGCTTTGTCTTCTGCGTCTGCTGGATTTAATTGGCCTAAGCCTTCGGCTGTCGCAATTGAACCTTCTAAACCTGTTTTATCC
>NZ_MRZJ01000026.1 GCF_002994445.1 Staphylococcus simulans | reverse complement strand
GGAAATAAAGTTGTGACATTCAGTGATGACACAACAATTACTATTCCAAAAGGAGATAAAGGAGACAAAGGTGAAACAGGCGCAGCCGGCACAAATGGTGTTGACGGTAAATCAATCACTGTTCAAAGCACAGAAACAACACCAGAAGGTAACACGAAAGTTACATTCTCAGACGGTACAACAGTAACTGTTGAAAAAGGTGCTAAAGGTGATGCTGGGGATACTGGCGCAACAGGTGCGAACGGTAAATCAATCACTGTCACATCAACAGCTCCGGATGCGGAAGGTAATACAGTTGTCAACTTCAGTGATGGCACTTCAATCACAGTACCAAAAGGTGCTAAAGGTGATCGTGGTGAAACAGGTGCCCAAGGTGCAGCCGGTACAAATGGTGCAGATGGAAAATCAATCACTATTACAAATACAGAAGTACAACCAGATGGCTCTACTAAAGTAACATTCAGCGATGGAAGAGAAATCACTATTCCAAAAGGTCAAAATGGCGCAGACGGCAAAGCAATTACTGTTAAATCTACAGCTCCAGATGCGGACGGTAATACAGTTGTGACATTCAGCGATGACACAACAATTACAATCCCTAAAGGTGCTAAAGGTGATCGTGGTGAAACAGGTGCTCAAGGTGCAGCCGGCACAAACGGTACGGATGGTAAATCAATTACTGTTCAAAGCACAGAAACAACACCAGAAGGTAATACAAAAGTTACATTCTCAGATGGTACAACAGTAACCGTTGAAAAAGGTGCGAAAGGCGATACAGGTGAAGCTGGCGCAACAGGTGCGAATGGAAAATCAATTACTGTCACATCAACAGCTCCGGATGCGGAAGGCAATACAGTAGTCAACTTCAGTGATGGTACTTCAATCACAGTTCCAAAAGGAGCTAAAGGAGACAAAGGTGAAACAGGCGCAACTGGTACAAATGGTGTAGATGGAAAATCAATCACTATTACTGGCACAACGCAAACACCAGAAGGCAATACAGAAGTGACATTTAGTGACGGTACTAAAGTAGTTGTTCCTAAAGGAAACAAAGGAGATAAAGGTGAAGACGGTACATCTGTCACAATCACAAACTCTGCAGTACAACCAGATGGCTCAACTAAAGTAACATTCAGCGATGGAAGAGAAATCACTATCCCTAAAGGTGAAAAAGGCGATAAAGGCGATAAAGGCGACACTGGTGCAGCAGGTCAAAACGGAACTTCAGTAACAGTAACAAATACAGAAGTCCAACCTGACGGTTCAACAAAAGTAGTCTTCAGCGACGGCAAATCTCTAGTTATCCCTAAAGGTCAAAATGGTGCGGATGGTCAATCAATCACAGTAAGATCAACAGCCACAGATG
>NZ_MRZJ01000025.1 GCF_002994445.1 Staphylococcus simulans | reverse complement strand
GAAGAAGTAAAAGGCAAAGTAAGCGTTCCAAACTTCCCTAAAACAGGTGCACAACCGACATTAACAGTGGATACAACGAAAATCCCTAATGGTCAAACACCGGGTACAGTGAAAGTTTCAGTAACAGTCACATATCCAGATAAAACAACAGACACTGTAGAAGTTACAGTTATAACTGGACCTAAAGACAGTGAAACGTATGAACCGACAACAGGAGAAATCACAAAACCGTTCGGAACTCCAACTACAGCTGAAGAAGTGAAAGGTAAAGTAAGCATTCCAAACTTCCCAGCAAATGGTCCTCAACCGACATTAACAGTGGATAATACAAAAGTTCCTAATGGTCAAACATCAGGTGAGTTCAATGTACCGGTTACAGTCACTTATCCAGATGGCACTACTGATCAAGTGAATGTAAAAGTTACAGTTGGCAAACAACCTGATAAAGATAAATATAATCCTGTAGGCGGAACAATCGAAAAACCATTTGGCACACCAACAAGTGCAGATGAAGTCAAAGGTAAAGTAACAGTACCTGGATTCCCTAAAGAAGGTCCACAACCAACAGTTACTGTAGATAAACCTAATGAATTACCTAATGGTGAAACAACAGGCGTATTTAATGTACCAGTAACAGTCACTTATCCAGATGGTACGAGTGAAAAAACAAATGTTAAAGTTGCAGTAGGTAAACAAGCGGATAATGCAAAATACGAACCAACAACAGGGGAAATTGAAAAACCTTATGGCGGACATACAACAGTTAATGAAGTTATAGGCAAAGTTTCAGTTCCTGATTATCCAGCATCAGGTGAACAACCTGTATTTACTGTGGACACAACTAAAATTCCTGACGGACAAACATCAGGAGAATTCCAAGTTCCAGTAACAGTGACATATCCTGATAAAACAACGGATACAGTCAATGTCAAAGTAACAGTAGGTCCAAAAGACTCTGATACGTATCAACCAGTAGCTGGCGAAATCACAAAACCATTCGGTACACCAACTGTAAAAGATGAAGTACTTAATAAAGTAAGTGTTCCTAATTATCCAGGCGGTGAAAAACAACCTGTACCTTCACTTGAAAAAGGTGCTGTGTTACCAGATGGAAATACACCAGGTGTATTTGATGTACCAGTTGTTGTAACATATCCAGATGGTACAACTGATAAAGTAGTTGTTAAGGTAACAGTGGGTGATCAAGCAGACAATGCAAAATATGAACCGACTGCAGGCGAAATTACTAAACCATTTGGTACACCAACAACAGTTGATGAAGTCAAAGGCAAAGTAACAGTGCCTAACTATCCAGCGAATGGTCAACCTTACACAGCAATAGTTGATCCGACAAAAGTTCCAGATGGTCAAACATCAGGAGAGTTCCAAGTTCCAGTGACAGTAACTTATCCAGATAAAACAACAGATACAGTTAATGTCAAAGTGACAGTAGGTCCAAAAGACTCAGATACGTACCAACCAGTAACAGGCGAAATTGCGAAACCATTCGGACAAGCGACAACACCAGAAGAGGTAAAAGCCAAAGTTTCAGTACCAAATTATCCAACTGACAAAGGTACACCAGTGGTAACAGTGGATGAACCTAATAATGTTCCTAATGGTGAAACTCCAGGTGTATTCGATGTACCGGTAACAGTGA
>NZ_MRZJ01000024.1 GCF_002994445.1 Staphylococcus simulans | reverse complement strand
TGTATCACCTTTAGCACCTTTTTGAATCGTAATAACAGATCCATCTGAGAATGTTACTTTTGTATTGCCTTCTGGTGTTGTTTCTGAAGTTTGAACAGTAATCGATTTGCCATCTTTACCATTCACACCATCTTGTGCTTTAGGGATAACAACTTTAGTACCATCGCTGAATGTGACTTCAGTTCCTTCTGGAGTTTGAGTTGTACCAGTAATCGTAATCGATGTTCCGTTTTCACCTCGTGCTCCTGCTGCACCTGTGTCACCTTTAGCACCTTTTGGAATAACAACAGATGAACCATCGCTGAATCTAACAACAGTGTTGCCATTTTCATCTGGAGCTGAAGATTCAACTGTAATTGATTTACCATTTGTGCCATCTGCGCCAGCTTGGCCTTTAGGAATTACAACTGATTTACCATCACTGAAGACTACTTTCGTAGAACCGTCAGGTTGTACTGTTGTACTTTCAACAGTTACTGATGTGCCATCTTGACCGGCTGCACCAGCGTCACCTTTATCTCCTTTTTCACCTTTTGGAATAGAGATTTCATGACCGTCGCTGAATGTGACTTTAGTTGAGCCATCTGGTTGAAGTGCAGTATCTGTAATTGTGACAGATGTGCCATTTGTACCATTAGTTCCATCTTGGCCTTTAGGTACAACTACTTTTGTACCATCGCTGAATGTGACTTCAGTTCCTTCTGGAGTTTGTTTAGTGCCGCTGACTGTGATAGATGCACCATCAGCACCTCTAGCACCTGCTTCACCTTGAGCACCAGTTGCGCCTGTATCTCCTTTAGGAATTTCTAATGTTTTGCCGTCAGAGAAGGTTACTTGTTTATTACCATTCGGCAATGTTGTTGTATCCGTGATAGTAATAGATTTGCCATCTTGACCTTTAGGAATTGAGATTTCGTGACCATCACTGAACGTAACTTTTGTTGAGCCGTCTGGTTGTACTTCAGAACCTGTTACAGTAACTGATGCACCATCACGACCAGCTGCGCCAGTGTCGCCTTTATCTCCTTTTTCGCCTTTAGGAATGATGACTTCATGACCGTCACTGAAGACTACTTTTGTTGAACCGTCTGGTTGAGCAGCAGTACTTGTAATCGTAATCGATGTACCGTTTGTACCATTTGTGCCGTCTTGGCCTTTAGGAATCACTACTTTTGTACCATCACTGAATGTTAATTCTGTACCTTCAGGTTTTTGTGCTGTATTTGTAATCGTAATTGATTTGCCGTCCGCACCTTTTGCTCCTGCTTCGCCTTGAGCACCTGCTTCTCCTTTAGGTATTTCTAATGTTTTACCATCTGAGAAGGTTACTTGTTTATTGCCATTCGGTAATGTTGTTGTATCTGTAATTGTGATTGATGTTCCATTTTCACCTTTTGCACCTTGTGCTCCAGTTTCACCACGGTCACCTTTTTCACCTTTAGGAATTGTGACTGTTGAACCGTCACTAAATCTAACTACCGTATTACCTTCTGCATCTGGTGTTGTAGATTCAACTGTAATTGATTTGCCATTAGCTCCTGCAGCGCCGTCTTGACCTTTCGGAATAGAGATCTCATGACCATCGCTGAAGACTACTTTTGTTGAACCGTCAGGTTGAACTGCAGTACTTGAAACAGTCACTGATGTGCCGTTTGTACCATTTGTGCCGTCTTGGCCTTTAGGGATAACAACTTTTGTGCCGTCGCTGAATGTTAATTCTGTACCTTCAGGTTTTTGTGCAGTGTTTGTAATCGTAATTGATTGTCCG
>NZ_MRZJ01000023.1 GCF_002994445.1 Staphylococcus simulans | reverse complement strand
TTTAGAACAAGGTTTATACAGAAAACGTATGTTAAGTTACGGTGGTTTACTTAAACAAAAACATAAACTTTTAAATTTAGATGATGCCGAAGAAGGTAATTTAATTCAAACGAGCGATGAAGAAAAAACGACCGAAGAAGAACAAAAAGCCCATTCAATTACGGCTATTTGGAATTTTGAAAAACAAAATTATTTCTTAAAAAATTTGTAACGTTAGCTTATCAAAGCTAGCGTTTTTTTATGCTTTTTTGCCCCTGCAGGAACTATAGCGTTCAACCAGCATGGTTGCTCATTTTTTATGCCAATTTTTAAATTTGCATGTAAATGGGCAGTGTCTCAAAAATTCGACACTGGTTTTGCTCAAATTTTTGTTTGTGAAAAGTAATTATTTTTATTTGGCTCTCATTTGCGTTTTAAGAGCTAATATAGGTTTTTAGGTATAAAACTATATAAATAACCCCTAATTCTTCAAAATACCCCTTTAAAATTAAAAATAAAGGTATTTAAAATTAGACAAAATAAAAAAGCCGATCCGTATAAAACGAACTGACTTTTAAAGAGCTATTCTTTTATCGTGGAATTAATTTTTATATCTGTGCCACGACACCGATTCTTAAGTGTGTAGCATTAATTTTTATATCTGCGCTACAACGCCGATTCTTTTGTATTTGATATAAAAATCGACGGAGGTCGATTTCGCTTTTAGCACAACGTTCTGAAAGAACGTATAAGTGCGCCCTTACGGGAATTAACTAGATTATAACGATGAAAAACAGGCCTGTAAAGCGATAACTATTGTGATAAAGTTTGCTAAAAATTTTACTTTTGGTTTATGGAATTTTTATTAATCAGAGCACGCATTTATGCCGAGAAAATTTATTGATGTTGAGAAGAACCCTTAACTAAACTTGTAGACGAATGTCGGTATAGCGTGAGCTATTAAACCGACCATTCGACAAGTTTTGGGATTGTTAAGGGTTCCGAGGCTCAACGTCAATAAAGCAATTGGAATAAAGCAATAATATGATATGGTTTCCTTGGGAATGTTCTTAAAAAATTGGGAGTAAAATTAAAGCGAAGGAGTTTTTATTTTGAAACTAAAAAAATCATTTGGAACATTGTTAGCGAGTGCGATTTTATTAACAACGGTAAGTCCTATGGCTAGTGCAAGTGAATCATTAGAAACACAAAAGGCAGTTAGTAACTCGAGTGCAGAAATTGAAAAAGATAATAAAGCTTTAGATGATTTGTTTCGAAATCCTGAATATGTAACTGAACAGACTATTAATAATTTGCCGACTAATCTTAAAGAAGGGACTTCAGAAAGAATTGGTGGTTCTTTTGCTGTAAAAAAAGGAATTAAGGCAATGATAAAAAACAAAAAAGCTGTTTTTTCAGGAGTTAAAAAGATAAGTCCTCGTGCTGGTAAGTCTTTAGAAAAACGTTGGGATAAATATGTTGAACCGGCTTTAAATAACATTTTAAAACAAGAACAAGCTACATGGGGGAATGTAGAAGGTCAAGTTGCTCAAGCGTTAATGGGAACTGGTATAAAAGACTCTTCTGCCCGGAGCATTGCTTTCTGGGTATCTCAAGTAGGTCAAACTTTGATATAAGAGAGTGTGTTTTGAATGAATAATGAAGAATTAGAGTCTAAATTGTTGTTAATTAAGCAATCTATAGATGTTTTACAAGAAGAATTAGCACCTGATCTAAAAACAAAAGATTTAGTTTTATTACGTTACGGTTATAGCGTTCATGAAATTAAGAAGTTAAATGATTATTTATTTAAATTAACAATGAATCAGGATAAAGTAACCAAAAAAGAGTTTAAAGAAGTTTTATGTGATATAAGAGAAGTTCCTGAAATTCCAAATAAGCAAGTTGATGATGTTTTGGAAGGTTATAGAAACAGTGAACTTCATGTTGATGTAATAGATTATATTTTGAATAATGATTAATAAAAAGCCCTCTTTTAGGAGGGCTTTTTAAACGAGTGAAACGAGTTTCTTCTTGTCTTGATACTATATAGAAATAACTCGATTTTTAAATTATCGCTTTATCCCTTGTCAATAAAGGGTTAAGGCGTTTTTTTGTTGTTGAAAGAAATTTTTGACATAAAAAAACCCCAGTAGTATGATTAAAGCGTCTACTCAATAAACATCTACTGGAGGTCTTTTTATATGCAACATAATACTACAAGATATATAGACGAAAATCAAGATAATGAAACATTGAAAGATATGACTAAAAGTGGGACACAACGCCCATGGAGAGAAAAGAAAATCGACAATGTAAGTTATGCAGATATACTAGAAATTTTGAAAATTAAAAAGGCTTTTAACGTGAAGCAATGTGGTAACGTCTTAGAATTTAAGCCGACTGATGAAGGGTATTTAAAACTTTATAAAACATGGTTTTGTAAGTCTAAATTATGTCCGGTTTGTAATTGGAGGCGTTCAATGAAAAATAGTTATCAAGCTCAAAAAGTCATTGAAGCAGTGGTTAAAGAAAAGCCAAAAGCACGTTGGTTATTCTTAACACTTTCAACGAAAAATGCGATAGATGGTGAGACTTTAGAACAAAGTTTAAAGCATTTAACAAAAGCTTTTGATAGATTGAGTAGATATAAAAAAGTTAAGCAAAATCTTGTTGGATTTTTACGTTCAACAGAAGTGACCGTTAATAAAAATGACGGAAGTTATAATCAACATATGCATGTTTTATTGTGTATGGAAAATAGTTATTTTAAGAATAAAGCTAATTATATTACGCAAGAAGAGTGGATCAACTTATGGCAAAAAGCTCTTCAAGTTGATTACAAACCTGTCGCAAATATCAAAGCAATTAAGCCGAATAAAAAAGGTGATAAAGATATACAAGCAGCAATTAAAGAAACATCAAAATACTCGGTTAAGTCGTCCGATTATTTAACAGGAAATCATGAAAAAGATGCAGAAATTGTTCAAGA
>NZ_MRZJ01000022.1 GCF_002994445.1 Staphylococcus simulans | reverse complement strand
ATTATACATTCAAAACTAGATAGTAAGTAAATTTCAATTTGACCAATCAAAACTTGAAATTTGATTAAGTCTTCGATCGATTAGTATTCGTCAGCTCCACATATCGCTATGCTTCCACCCCGAACCTATTAACCTCATCATCTTTGAGGGATCTTATAACCGAAGTTGGGAAATCTCATCTTGAGGGGGGCTTCATGCTTAGATGCTTTCAGCACTTATCCCGTCCATACATAGCTACCCAGCTATGCCGTTGGCACGACAACTGGTACACCAGAGGTATGTCCATCCCGGTCCTCTCGTACTAAGGACAGCTCCTCTCAAATTTCCTACGCCCACGACGGATAGGGACCGAACTGTCTCACGACGTTCTGAACCCAGCTCGCGTACCGCTTTAATGGGCGAACAGCCCAACCCTTGGGACCGACTACAGCCCCAGGATGCGATGAGCCGACATCGAGGTGCCAAACCTCCCCGTCGATGTGAACTCTTGGGGGAGATAAGCCTGTTATCCCCGGGGTAGCTTTTATCCGTTGAGCGATGGCCCTTCCATGCGGAACCACCGGATCACTAAGTCCGTCTTTCGACCCTGCTCGACTTGTAGGTCTCGCAGTCAAGCTCCCTTATGCCTTTACACTCTATGAATGATTTCCAACCATTCTGAGGGAACCTTTGAGCGCCTCCGTTACACTTTAGGAGGCGACCGCCCCAGTCAAACTGCCCGCCTGACACTGTCTCCCGCCATGATCAATGGCGCGGGTTAGAAATCCAACACAGCTAGGGTAGTATCCCACCAGCGCCTCGGCGTAAGCTGGCGCTCACGCTTCTAAGGCTCCTACCTATCCTGTACAAGCTGTGCCGAATTTCAATATCAGGCTACAGTAAAGCTCCACGGGGTCTTTCCGTCCTGTCGCGGGTAACCTGCATCTTCACAGGTACTATGATTTCACCGAGTCTCTCGTTGAGACAGTGCCCAAATCGTTACGCCTTTCGTGCGGGTCGGAACTTACCCGACAAGGAATTTCGCTACCTTAGGACCGTTATAGTTACGGCCGCCGTTTACTGGGGCTTCGATTCGTAGCTTCGCAGAAGCTAACCACTCCTCTTAACCTTCCAGCACCGGGCAGGCGTCAGCCCCTATACATCACCTTACGGTTTAGCAGAGACCTGTGTTTTTGATAAACAGTCGCTTGGGCCTATTCACTGCGGCTCTTCAGAGCGTGAACCCTAAAGAGCACCCCTTCTCCCGAAGTTACGGGGTCATTTTGCCGAGTTCCTTAACGAGAGTTCTCTCGCTCACCTTAGAATTCTCATCTTGACTACCTGTGTCGGTTTGCGGTACGGGCACCAGTTATCTAGCTAGAGGCTTTTCTCGACAGTGTGAAATCAACGACTCGAGGAAAACATGTTTCCTCTCCCCATCACAGCTCAACCTTAAGAATGGCGGATTTGCCTACCATTCAGTCTCACTGCTTGGACGTGCACTCCAACAGCACGCTTCGCCTATCCTACTGTGTCCCCCCATCGCTTAAAACGATAAATGGTGGTACAGGAATATCAACCTGTTATCCATCGCCTACGCCTGTCGGCCTCGGCTTAGGACCCGACTAACCCAGAGCGGACGAGCCTTCCTCTGGAAACCTTAGTCAATCGGTGGATGGGATTCTCACCCATCTTTCGCTACTCACACCGGCATTCTCACTTCTAAGCGCTCCACATGTCCTTGCGATCATGCTTCGACGCCCTTAGAACGCTCTCCTACCATTGTCCTACGGACAATCCACAGCTTCGGTAATATGTTTAGCCCCGGTACATTTTCGGCGCAGTGTCACTCGACTAGTGAGCTATTACGCACTCTTTAAATGATGGCTGCTTCTAAGCCAACATCCTAGTTGTCTGGGCAATACCACATCCTTTGCCACTTAACATATATTTTGGGACCTTAGCTGGTGGTCTGGGCTGTTTCCCTTTCGAACATGGACCTTATCACCCACGTTCTGACTCCCAAGTTAAATTGATTGGCATTCGGAGTTTGTCTGAATTCGGTAACCCGAGAGGGGCCCCTCGTCCAAACAGTGCTCTACCTCCAACAATCATCACTTGAGGCTAGCCCTAAAGCTATTTCGGAGAGAACCAGCTATCTCCAGGTTCGATTGGAATTTCTCCGCTACCCTCAGTTCATCCGCTCACTTTTCAACGTAAGTCGGTTCGGTCCTCCATTCAGTGTTACCTGAACTTCAACCTGACCAAGGGTAGATCACCTGGTTTCGGGTCTACGACCAAATACTCAACGCCCTATTCAGACTCGCTTTCGCTGCGGCTCCGCATTCGCTGCTTAACCTTGCATCAGATCGTAACTCGCCGGTTCATTCTACAAAAGGCACGCCATCACCCATTAACGGGCTCTGACTACTTGTAAGCACACGGTTTCAAGTTCTTTTTCACTCCCCTTCCGGGGTACTTTTCACCTTTCCCTCACGGTACTGGTTCACTATCGGTCACTAGAGAGTATTTAGCCTTGGGAGATGGTCCTCCCGGATTCCGACGGAATTTCACGTGCTCCGTCGTACTCAGGATCCACTCAAGAGAGAATAAACTTTCGACTACAGGACTCTTACCTTCTCTGGTTCAACTTTCCAGTACGATTCGTCTAATTTATTCCTTTGTAACTCCGTATAGAGTGTCCTACAACCCCAATGAGCAAGCTCATTGGTTTGGGCTCTTCCCGTTTCGCTCGCCGCTACTCAGGGAATCGATTTTTCTTTCTCTTCCTGCGGGTACTAAGATGTTTCAGTTCTCCGCGTCTGCCTTCTGACATGCTATGTATTCACATGTCGATAACACAACATAACTTGTGCTGGGTTTCCCCATTCGGAAATCTCTGGATCAACGCTTACTTACAGCTACCCAAAGCATATCGTCGTTAGTAACGTCCTTCTTCGGCTTCTAGTGCCAAGGCATCCACCGTGCGCCCTTAATAACTTAATCACGTTATTAATATTGTGAGTAATCGTTTGCCATCGGCAATTGATTACTAGCGATTCATTTAAATGAATAAAGCTTTTAAAAACTCTAATTCACTCGGTTTTGCTTGGTAAAATCTATTTTTTA
>NZ_MRZJ01000021.1 GCF_002994445.1 Staphylococcus simulans | reverse complement strand
TGTACTTCAGCATTAGCATAAGGAGAAATTACAAAAGCTAAAGTACATACTAACGAGACAAAAACAAATAACATTTTCTTCTGCATAAAAAACCTCCTTTTAAATCTATATCCAAGTTATCATAAGCATAATTAAATAAAAGTGTTGTATATATCATTTAATTATGCTATATAAATATTCTTTTTAGGTTTTGTAAGTAACCTCTAACACTTTTTTGTTAATCCTTAAATGTTCCTTATTACTTTATTCCAATTGCTTTATTGACAACGAGCCTCTGAACCCTTAACAAACCCTAAACTTGTCGAATCGTCGGCTTAATAGCTCACGCTATGCCGACATTCGTCTTCAAGTTTAGTTAAGGGTTCTTCTCATTGATCAATAAATTTTCTCGGCATAAATGCGTAGTCTACTTTTTTCTAGAGCGAGTAATTATCAGATAACCAAAAAGACAACAAAACAATATAAAAGCGAAAATCCCCATATGCCTACCTCCTTTTTCAACAAACTTTATCACAAGAACTATTTAAATTTTAAATGCCTTTATTTTGAATTTTAAGGGGGTATTTAGAGCAAACTCTGTATTTCTTATGTTTTTATACTCAAGTTCCAATATAAGCATTTAAAACGCAAATATGAGCTTATAACAGAAAAATATCCCTACTTGATTTATACATCAAATATACATCATCAAAAAAATAGAATATTTGCGTAGAATATTTGGCATGAGCATAAGGAAATCCAGTACCACCCCTGGTGGTATTCAGCATAGCTGAAAGATTTTCCTAACATTCATTGCACTCATTTGCTCATGCAAACAACATTAAAAGCCTTGATATTAAAGCAATTGAAGTTAATCCGTATTCTTAAGCTTGCAAAACAAAAAGTGTATAATTACATAGAATGCAACATTTTACATAAATACCGCTCGGGGCTTCCACTGGAATATTTTTTTCATTGATTTAACAGGCTTTATCAAAGGTCTGGAATACAAATATTCTAAATTTCCAAGCTCTTGGAATATATAGACTATTCATTTTTTTGTATTTTTTGTATGAAACGCTTAAATATCAAATTTAAAACCAGCATAAAAAATGCTAGCCGATCAGCTAGCATTACAAATTCTTCAAGTAATAATTTTGTTTTTCAAAATTCCAAATTGCCGTAATCGAATATGCTTGTGCTTCTTCATCCGTTACTTTTTCATCGTCATTTGTATGAATGAGATTACCCTCTTCAGCATCATCCAAATTCATTTCTTTATGTTTCTTTTTCAATAAACCGCCATAACTTAACATACGCTTCCGATACAAACCTTGTTCTAAATCACTCACAATCTCTGTATCTTTTTCTTTGTCTCCTGTTAAATAATCTGATGACTTCACCGAATATTTTGATGTCTCTTTAATTGCTGCTTGTATATCTGAATCGCCTTTTTTATTCGGCTTGATTGCTTTAATATTTGCTACAGGTTTATAGCTAACCTTAAGTGCTTTTTGCCATAACTTAACCCATTCTTCTTGAGAAATATAATTTTCAGCACCTCTAAAGTATTTTGATTCTACACATAGTAGTACATGCATGTGCTGATTATAACTACCATCTTTATGATTAACAGTTACCTCTGTTGAACGCATAAAACCAATTAAGTTATTACTTACTTTTTTATATTTAAACAACTTATGAAATGCTTTAGTCATTTCAGTCAAACTCTCTTCTAATGTTTTGCCATCTACAGCATTACGAGTTGATAAAGTTAAAAATAACCATCGAGATTTAGGCTTTTCTTTAATCACTTCACCGATGATTTTTTGGGCTTGATAACTATTTTTCATAGCTCTCCTCCAATTACAAATAGGACAAAGTTTTGATTTACAAAACCACGCTTTATGTAATTTAAGATACCCTTCTTCTGTTGGTTTGAATTCCAAGATATTGCCACACTCTCTAACATTATGGGCTTTCTTTATTTTTAAAATTTCAAGAATATCTGCATAGCTCACATTATCTATTTTCTTTTCTCTCCAAGGACGTTCTTTACCACTCTTAGACACATCTTTCAGTGTTTCAACATCTTGATTTTCGTTTATATATCTAGTAGTATTAAATTGCATATAAAAGACCCCCAGTATTATTTAAGATTCGACACCTTAATAATATTACTGGGGCTTTTTCATGTCAAATTTTCTTTATACATTAAAAACAGGCTATATTCCCTTAGCATCAAGGGTTATAGCCTATTTTTAAAAAGATAATTATTTCTAATAGTATCAAGACAAGAAGAAACTCAAAAATTGCTCCGCATTTTTTCGTTTTTAAAACAATGTTTTTAAAAGAATAAATATTAAGATATAAAGAACAATCACTAAAGGTAAACCAATCACTATGTTAGCTAAGATTCTATAACTAGTTTTGGATATATTTTTTGTAAGTGTGCCCATAATTAATGTATTAAGAAAAATCGAGAAAAAAGTACTCGCTAAATAAAATATTGGATTTGCATCTGTAAAATACGTCATATAAAATCCTTTCAACTCCGATGAGAAGTTAGATTATACTCCATTTGTAGGATTTCCATTAGCCATACACTTACCAACAGCCCAAGCTAGAGATCCTGCTATACCATATGCTCCGCCTTTAACGCCCATCTTAACTAGTTTTGTTCCAGCAACTCCATACTGTCCAGCTTGGATAGCTTGCGCGATTTCAGCAATAGCAGTCGGTCCTAAAGTATCAAAAATATTAAGTGAATTGATTACGCATTCTGTATTATCAGTAACATTCTGACATGCTTCTTGTGTAGGACAAGCTCTAACTGCTGTTCCAGCAATACTCCTTTTTTCTTCTTCAATTTTATCAAGTTCTTGTTGCTGCTCTTCTGTAAATTTAGTTTTTAATTTTTGATAATCATAAGAAACAATATTGCCTTCTTCATCTTTAACTTCGCTATCTCCAAAGTAGTATTCTAATTCCTGTGCCACTTTTTCAATCTCTTTTTCTTCTTCCTGCTTC
>NZ_MRZJ01000020.1 GCF_002994445.1 Staphylococcus simulans | reverse complement strand
GACAATTTAAATCACGCTATAAAGCGCACAGAGAGCTTGTGGGGCGTTTTATGGTATTTAGGGTACTTGGTACCATATTTAATGCTCGGTGGCTTTGTATGGCTCTTATTTGCCCTCTTAGAGAAATACAGATAAAAAAACCCTTAATAAGTATTATCAACTTATTAAGAGCGTTAATTGAACTTATAACTGAATTAATAGAGTAATTCTGTAGGGAGAGCCACAACTCCTTCTCCATTTCAATTATAACAAGAACGAGCATTTATGCCGAGAAAATTTATTGATCGTTGAGGAGAACCCTTAACTAAACTTGTAGACGAATGTCGGCATAGCGTGAGCTATTAAGCCGACCATTCGACAAGTTTTGGGTTTGTTAAGGGTTCAGAGGCTCAACGTCAATAAAGCAATTGGAATAAAGCAACAAAGGTTTTTGATTATGAAACAGGTTTTGTTACACATTGCTTTTTCAAGCAGTTAGACCAAGCTATGTAAGAGTGATATATTATAAACTAAATAAAAAGAGAGCCGTTCCACTCGACCTACCAAAGTTTTGTGAACGACTCACCCCAAAAAAAAGGATACAAAAAACTACGATGTTTTGTGTTTATTTTGTATATCTTGATGTTATACGAATTTAGATAAATCTTCAAGATATAAAATTGGGTGAGCAGGGTGGAACGACTCTTTGAAAAGGAGTCGTTTTTTATGTCTGAAAATATTCAAGAAAATCATTCAAAACAAGGCACATTAGGGAAAGTTACAAATTACACCAGAACCGGCTACTCTAATAGCCGGTTAGGTGTACATTTTAGGGACACCCCCTCTCCAAAAATAAGTTTTGACGGGATGACTATTGTTGGAAATCTTAATAAATATAATGCCGAAAAACTTTCGAAATTTATGAGTATTGAACCTCAAATTAGAATGTGGGATATTTTGCAAACAAAGTTCAAAGCTAAAGCATTACAAGAAAAAGTTTATATTGAGTATGACAAAGTGAAAGCAGATAGTTGGGATAGACGTAACATGCGTGTTGAATTTAATCCGAACAAACTTTCACATGACGAAATGCTTTGGTTAAAACGCAATATAATAAATTTCATGGAAGATGACGGTTTTACAAGAATAGATTTGGCTTTTGATTTTGAAGATGATTTAAGCGACTATTACGCAATGTCAGATAAAGCTTTGAAAAAGACAGTTTTTTATGGGATTAATGGATTAGCAGAAACAAAATATTTTGGTTCACGTGATAGCGAAAGATTTATTAGAATTTACAACAAGAAAAAAGAACGTAAAGATAACGCGGATGTTGAAGTAGAATCTGAGCATTTGTGGCGTGTGGAAATTGAGTTGAAACGAAACATGGTCGATATGTGGAAAGATTGCTTTGATGATTTGCATATATTAAAACCAGATTATACGACGATTGAAAAGACTTCAGAACGTCATACAGTTATGGCTTTATTATTTGATGAAAATGAGTGGGGAAAATTAGAGCGTAAAAGAAAATATAAAATGCGTAAATTGATGTCAGAAATATCTTCTGTTGATTTAACAGAGTTAATGAAATTGACTTTGAAAGAAAACGAAAAACAATTGCAAAAACAAATTGATTTTTGGCTTTCTGATTTTCGGTTTTGAGTGAATTTAATTTTATACTGCGAGCTAAAAAGCGAGCAGATCATAAAATTAATTGAACGTGTTGCAACCACCATTTTTGGTTGCAAGGTTTTATGGTTTTGAACTATGAGTGGCTATCATTTAGCCACTCATTTTTTGCGTTAGCAAAAACATAAAGGGCTTGGGATATAATCCCAACAAGGACGGCGAGCTACCACGTAAGTGGCTAGCAAAGCCAGTGCTTGCCAAACCTCCAAAATACTTGAAGAGTTAGAGCAAATATTATAAGCTCTAACTGTGGAAAGTATTTGTTTTCGACAGAAAAAGGAGGTGGGATTATGAGCGAACGAAATAAAAATTTGGCTAGCGATTTGCCTGTCGGGAAAAACCGTAAACCCGACCGCAAAGAGCCGAAACAAATTAGTTTTCGTGTGAGCGAATCCGAATATGAAAAGTTGAAGCGTTCAGCTGAAAATTTGCATATGAGTGTGCCTGCTTTCGTGAAGAAAAAGGCACAAGGGGCGAGATTGGTAGCACCGAAATTTGACGCAGAAACGTCAAAAGAATTGGTGCAACAATTGAGTAAATTAGGGGGCAACGTGAACCAGATTGCAAAGTATTGCAACGAGAGACGCCAACATAATGAAGACCCTAGATTTTTCGACTTGGAAAGAAACTTAAGCATTATCAGAAAGGAACTTAAAGAGATATGGCAACAACTAAAATAAGTTCAACAAAATCAACATCAAGAGCAATCAACTATGCGGAAAAGCGTGCAGAAGAAAAAAGCGGTCTGAATTGTGATGTGGAATATGCTAAAGGCAGTTTTAAAGCAGTACGAGAGCTTTATAACAAAACAAATGGCAATGAAGGTCACGTAGTTATTCAGTCATTCAAGCCAGATGAGGTTACGCCGAAACAATGTAATCAACTTGGATTGGAATTGGCACAGAAGATAGCACCTAATCATCAAGTAGCAGTTTATACGCATGCAGATACAGACCATGTACACAATCATATTGTGATTAATGCGGTGGATATAGAAACAGGCAAAAAATTCAATAACGACAAAAAGGCTTTGCGTGATATTAGAAACGCAAACGATCAGGTGTGTCGTGAACATGGATTATCCATACCAGAAAAACAAGCAGAGATAAGATACACGCAAGGCGAAAAAGGCAGACTTGAAAGAGGTAAAACATCTTGGAAAGACGAAGTCAGAGAAAAGATTGAGGATAGTTTGAAAGACACAACAGACTTTGAACAGTTTGAGAAAAAGTTGAAAACAAGCGGTGTTGAAATAACACGTAAAACCAAAAAGACGATTACTTACAAGCACGAATCAGAAGATAAAAAAGTGCGTGGCAGTCGATTAGGCAACAATTACGATTTAGGAGGTGTCATGCTTGAGCTTGAAAGACAGAATGAACGAGCAAAGGAACGAGAGGAACAAGAGCGAGAGCGAGAACAGGAACGCAGACAAGAACAGTACGCAGATAAATACAAGGTCGACTGGGACGGATTCGAAAACATTGCAGATGAACGCCGAAATCAAAGAATTGAAAAGGCAAAACAAATTGCTCGCAAAAATGATGATAGAAATAGAGAACGACCAAGAGAACCGCAATCGCAATTTGGAAAAATTGATAAAAAAATTGGACGAGACCACGACGGATTACAGTTATAAAGCCGAAACTGCACAAACCAAGTATTTAAAATTTTTGAATGACAGACTAAAGCAGATTGATAGCGATAAAGTAAAAGAGAAGATGTTGAAAGAATACAATGACTTAGCACAATTTAACCAACAAGCGAAAGAAGAAATCAAACAAGCACATGAACGTAATGAAAGTGTGCAGAAGTGGTTTAAATTTAGTTTGGTAGGAGTATTTGCAGCATTTGTTTTATTTGCGGTTTTAAGTACGTTTTTAGGTGGAATGATGAACGTTTTCGGTGTACCGCAGTTATAC
>NZ_MRZJ01000019.1 GCF_002994445.1 Staphylococcus simulans | reverse complement strand
AAATTAAAAAATGGCGATTTAGATTATCTTAAAGAAGTAGATCCGACAGAATATATTTATCAAATTTTTTATCACTGGAACCAAAAAGAGTACTTAGCAAGTGAAATTTTTGATTTGACCGAAGAAGAAAAAAGTAAAATTAATCATCAAATGATTGATGAAATTGACGAAGAAATTTGAGTATAAATTTTGATATTCTTTTTAAAACGTTAGCGAAAAAGCTAGCGTTTTTTTATTGAAAATTGCTAAAAAACGTTTGGGTACATTTTGGGTACAGGCACAAGATGTAGGGGGACATTTTGGGTACAAAAGCAAAAAATGATTGCACTTTAGAAATCGCTGTATCCCTTGAAATGTCTGGCTTCGCCAGACCATACATTTTTAAATGTATGCATATTTCCCTTATGCTCTTACAAAGCATTTTGTACAAAATCAAGATTTCGGTGTTTTTTACAGAAATTTGCCCCTGCAGGAACTAAAAACCGGACTCACTTTTTGAAGGATTTTATGCAAAATTTTAGTTTGCATGTAACTGGGCCAGTGTCTAAAAATCGTCACTGGTTTTGCTAAAAATTTGTGATGTGAAATCAAAATATATTTATTTGGCTCTTATTTGCGTTTTAAGGGCTTATATAAGTTTTTAGGTACAAAACTATAAAATAACTCCTAATTCTTCAAAATGCCCCTTAAAGTTAAAAATAAGGGAATTTAAAATTTAAATAGTTCTTGTGATAAGTTTTATTTAAAAAAGGAGCTTTAAATATTTTGGAGTTTTTGTATGTTTGTAAAAAAATCATAGATATTTTAGTTGCTTTAGCAACAATTTTTGAAGAAAAAACAGCGAAATTATTAGTTAAAATCACAAAGAAAGAGAAAAAATAGAATGTGGCATTTATGCCGAGAAAATTTATTGATCAATGAGAAGAACCCTTAACTAAACTTGAAGACGAATGTCGGCATAGCGTGAGCTATTAAGCCGACCATTCGACAAGTTTTGGGTTTGTTAAGGGTTCAGAGGCTCGTTGTCAATAAAGCAATTGGAATAAAGCAAATAGTTGCATTATTTTTTTAGTAAAGTAACTGTTAACATAATTAGTATTATTAAGGTTATCAATATTATGATACTGTTTATTATATTTACAATCATTTTAAATCTTTTCTTATTTTTATATTCAGGACTTTTGTAAAGGAGTATGTAATACATCACTAAATTAGCTGTAAACATACCGAATATAGAAGTTAAAATACCAAAATGTAATTCCATGAAACCGGATTTTATTAAATAGAATGAAAAGGAAATTAAAAGGAATAATAAGATTTCGTAAATTAATAATATCATGTTTTTATCTCCTCTGACTTAGTGTTAGTTTAAATGTGTAAACTAAATTTGGAGGTATTGAAATTGAAAAAATCTATTGTTGTATCTTTATCTAGTTTAATTTTAGCTACAGGTGTAGCATCTCCTGTGGCTAATGCTAATGAAAATGTTAGTAATAATCAATCTTCTAATGTACAAAATAACGTTAATGTAAATAGCGAAAGAATTGCTAGAGAGTCTGCTCAAGCCAATGGTGCTGATCTAAAGAAATATGATTCTAAGCGAATGGAACGTGGAAAGACAAACTGGACTTTAAAAGGGGCTAAGGAAGTATTATCTAGAAATAAAGCGAAAATCAATGGTGCTATCAAAACTGCAATTAATAAATTGCCTTTAAGTAATGCTCAAAAGAAAAAGTGGGTTTCTGTAATTACAATTGATGGGCTTATTAAATATTTGAATCAAATCACTAATTTTACTGGAAGTATTGAAGATGCAGCTCAAGGTTGGTTAACAAGCATTGGTGTTCCTGGATGGATTGCGCAAGTAATTGTACAAACGATTTCATTCTTTTTAGTCTAATAAAAAACTCCGAGTTTTTCTCGGAGTTTTTTATCTTTTGAAACGAGTTGAAAACGAGTTTCTTCTTGTCTTGATACTATAGGTAACTATTACAATGCGAACTTATACCTTTCAAACCGTTGATATAACTGGTTTGAAACAAAAAAAAGTTGCTTTTTCGTACCTATTAATGTATTGTTTAAGGTGTCTAATCTAAAACTATACAGGAAGGAGAAAAAGCAACTTTTTATATGCATTGTTTTGTAAAAAACAAGGTTGTTTTGTGTGATATATCATGGACAAGTATACTGAGAAAAAACAAAGAAATCAAGTATTTCAAAAATTTATTGAGAGACATGTGAGAGAGGGACAGATGTATTTGATAAAGGACTGTAATACATTTTTATCATTTGTTGCTGATAAAACTCTGGAGAAAAAGAAGCTATATAAGTCGAATTTATGTAAAAACCGGTTCTGTCCTGTATGTGCTTGGCGAAAAGCCCGTAAAGATGCATTGGGATTATCTTTAATGATGCAGTATATCAAACAAGAAGAACAAAAAGAGTTTTTATTTTTAACTCTAACCACTCCTAATGTGAAATCAGATGATTTAGAATCTGAAATTAAACATTACAATCAATCTTTCAGACGCTTAAGCAATCGTAAAAAATTCAAATCGATAGCTAAAGGTTATGTAAGAAAATTAGAGGTTACTTATAATCAAAAGCGTGATGATTATAATCCGCATTTCCATGTTTTAATTGCTGTTAACAAATCGTATTTTACAGATAAACGGTATTATATTAGTCAAAAAGAATGGCTAAATTTATGGCGAGATGTAACGGGCAACGATGAAATCACACAAGTACATGTTCAAAAAATCAAACAGAATAACAACAAAGAATTATACGAAATGGCGAAGTATTCTGGTAAAGATAGCGACTACTTAATTAACCAAAAAGTGTTCGATACATTTTATAAATCACTCAAAGGGAAACAAATTCTTGTTTATTCTGGACTGTTTAAAGAGGCAAGAAAG
>NZ_MRZJ01000018.1 GCF_002994445.1 Staphylococcus simulans | reverse complement strand
GGTGTCGCTGCTTGTCCAAATGGTTTCGTAATTGTACCTGTTGTTGGTTGGTACGTATCTGAGTCCTTCGGACCTACCGTAACTTTTACATTCACTTTATCTGTTGTTTTATCCGGATAAGTGACTGTCACTGGGACTTGGAATTCTCCTGACGTTTGACCGTTAGGTAATTTGCTTGTGTCCACTGTGTACGTTGGTTGTGTTCCGCCGGCTGGGAAGTTCGGCACACTTACTTTAGATTTCACTTCAGCTTCGTTTGTTGCTTGACCAAATGGTTTTGTGATTGCATCAGCAGTTGGTGTGTACTTATCTTTATCAGCTTGATTACCTGTTGTGACTGGTACATTGATTTTAGCTACTGATTTATCAGGATATGTGACTGTTACTGGAACTTGTACTGTTCCTGGTGTTTGGCCATCTGGTATCAATGAAGGATCATCAATAGTAATAACTGGTTGTTTGCCGCCTGTAGGGAAGTGAGGAATTGTAACATGTTGTTTCACTTCATCTTGAGTTGCTGCTTCTCCGAATGGTTTAGTAATACCAGTTGCTTTTGGCGGATATTTATTTGAATTAGTTGTATGAACGATTAAAGAGTCACCAGAAATCGCATTTCCTCCAACAACTAATAATGCTGTATAAATTTGTCCGTCTTTTGCATTAGATGGGATAGTAAATGCACCTAATTTTTCACCTTGGGCAATTGAAGAAAATGGTGCAGTTTTATGCACTACCTTACCTTCGCTTACCCACTCTATATGTGTCTCTAGTGGTGGAATTTTGCCATCTAACAATTTGATTATTGCTGCTGAACCCGGTTTTGCAGGTTGTGTAGTTGTATTAAAGTTTGTAATGTCCAGCATTGGTAAAAATGTCGGACTTTCTACAACCGCAAAGTTTACGTTTGCCCACTGTTGTCCAAGTGAATATGGTACTGGACTAGGTGCAAATTCAACGTTTAGATTTGCACGTCTATATTCAGGAGATGTAAAACCTGAGTAACTTTGGACTAAGTCCCCTTTAGGGTCTAAAACATAACCATATAAATGCTCCATATTTAATTTACCAGCATCGAACTTCGCTGCATAATTCCCCTCACTGTTCGTTGTCGCAACGACAGTTTGGGAAATATATTCAGGATGTGCTGTTAATAATTTTTTGGCCGCAGCAGGTCGTTGACTTTTCTCTAATTTGCTCACCTGCTCATCATAAGCTTTTGCACCCTCAGTTGTTAATGAACTCATAACAACTTTATAACCACTTGCTGGTTTATCTTTTGCACCTAAATTTGGGTTATAACTTGGACCAGATGCCGACGTTGCTTGGTCACCAGCCCCTGTCTCATGCCATACTTTACCTCTGACAGTATTTGCACCGTCAATTGCCATAATACCTGGAGCTGAAATATTACCTTGAGATTGTGTCCATTGAGATTTGTCCTTCACCATATAATGATCAGTTGGTATAACCGACATAAAAATTCCTGTACGTTGCATATTCGTACCAATTAAAGGAAATTGTCCTAAGTTATTTCCAGTTACTGAATTTACAAAAGACCCTGGATAAAATCCACCCGACTGACGCAACATTGTTGCTGTGTTGCCGTCTTTAGTTTTAAAATCATATATCCAAAAACGATAAGACTGACCAGCAACTGCTTTGTATAAATGGTTTTTACCAGTCGCATCTGTCCATCCATGTCTCAAATCAAAGGCATACGCTCCTGGACCATCTTGGGCTGCATCATCATTAATTCTATTATGTGTATAGGCACGATATATAGGCGAAACTGCACCATCTGTATCTTGCCATTGCATATAAACTGGTGTGTTGGCTGGAACAGGAGTTAGCTCATTTGAGCCAGTTGCTAAAGTACCTTTATCTGACATCCATGCACGTCCTGAAATTACATTAGGTTTCGAAGTTTCATCAGACCCTGATTTAATATAGCCATTATTAAATGCATCAACATCTATTACTTCTAATGCAGGCGGAATAGTCACCGCATATTTTGCATAACGTTGATCATTTAATACACGTTCAACTTTTGGTTTGGTATTCGTTAATACACCAATTGGTTGATTAGATTCATACTCATGTGTTAACTGATAAATGATTGCTTCACGAATTTCTTCTGGTGTCGCATTTTCAGATAAATTCAAACCTTTAATAATTTCTGTTGCTTGTTCACTTGAAACTCCTGCAGATTGTGCATAGAATTGTGTTGCTGTTTTAGCATCCACAACCTGTTCTAATTCAATTGCCTGAAGTACTGGTGTTGCTTGTACTGTTTCATCAATTTTTACTGGTTGAACTGTTTCTTTTACATTTTCAGCTGGTTTTGATTGTGTTTCTGTTGATTGCGCAGCCTTTACTTCTGCAATTTTGACTGCGTCTGTTTTATTTTGTGTTGCTTGTTTTTGTGGTTCAACAGAAGCTGGCTGTTCTACTTTAACTGTATCTCCTTTCTCTGAAGTTTGAGTTGTGTTTGCAGGTTCAGCTTTTACAGCTTCTGCCTGTGTTGCTGCGGTTGATTGCTCAACTGCAGTGTTCGCTTTTGATGCAGTTTCAGAAGTTGCTGCATCTGCTTTAGTTGGTTCAACGCTGGTGTCTTTATCTGGTGTCGTTGAATTTGTCGTTGCTGCTGTAGTTTCTTCAGCTGCTTTAGCATCTTGTGTACTTGCTCCAAAGAATAAAGAAGCACCGACTAAAATAGAAGCGGTACCTACTGTAAACTTACGAATAGAATATCTGTTGAGTCTATTCGGGAGAAAAGATGCTCTTTTCTTAGATGTCTGATTACCTTTCAAGTATGACACTCCCTAAATTGAATTGATGAACACAAATTAGTATAAAAATACAAAATAAGCACAATTTTACTCTTATCTCACTTAGTTATCTTATACGATAGTATTTTCACACCCCTTTGAATTGCACCAAATTGATTATATAATTTATCCAATTGTACATTACAGTGTTTTTTACTCTTTTTGACATTTTTTCGTCATATTTTTAATAAAAAGCACAAAAAGGCACACCATATTGATGGCATGCCTTAGAATTATGTGATTATTATTTAGCAAAATACTGCGTTATTTTTTCAAATCGTCACTGATTTTTTTGATTTCATCTTGTTTTAAGTCAACGATGATTTCACCGTCTTTTGTTTCTTCTTTTAATGCTTTGCGTGCTTCTTTAGAGTGGTAAAGTTCCGCAACTTTTTTCAACGTTTTATTATCTTTGTCTTTAGAGTTAACAGCGATAATGTTGATGTAAGGTTGTGAAGCTTTCGCGTCATCACTTTCTAAGAAGATTGGATCTTTTTTCGCATCTAAACCAGCTTTAGTTGCTACACCATTGTTGATAACTGAAATATCCACATCGTCTAATGCACGTGCTGTTTGTTGTGCATCTACTGCTTTAATGTCTAATTTCTTCTTGTTTTCAACGATATCTTTGATGCCGCCTTTTAAGCCGAAGTCTTTAGAAAGCTTGATGTAACCAGCTTTTTCTAAAAGTTTTAACGCACGTGCTTGGTTAGATACGTCGTTAGGAATAATCACTTTAGCTCCGTCTTTCAGTTCTTTAATATCTTTGATTTTTTTAGAATAAATACCAAGTGGCGCAAATACTGTTGTACGGATTGGTGTAATCTTTGTACCTTTGTTAGCTTTTTCATATTGATCTAAGAATGCAAAATGTTGGAATGCGTTCATATCGATATCCCCATCGTTCAGCGCTTTGTTTGGTACGTTATAATCTGAGAATTGTTTTACTTTCACTGTAATACCATCTTTTTTCGCTAATTCTGCAACTTTATCCCAAACTTTTGTTTCGTTAGATGCTACACCGACTGTAACTGTTTTGTTATCATCTTTCTTCCCGCATGCCGCAAGAATAACGACAAATGCGATTGCTAGTACTAATAATTTCTTCATTGAACGAATTGCCCCTTTTTAAATTAATTTCTTCTGATTTTCTTAGCTAATACATTCCCTAGAGATTGAATCAGCTGAACCATAATAACTAAGATAATGACTGTAATCACAATGACGATTGTATCGAAACGCTGGTAACCATAAGCTAAAGCTAAGTCACCAATACCGCCGCCTCCGACAGCACCTGCCATCGCAGTTGCTCCGATTAAACCGATAATTGCTGTGGTTAATGCTAAAATTAATGATCCTAATGCCTCTGGTAATAAGAAGTAGCGGATAATTTGAATAGGAGAAGCTCCCATCGCATTCGCTGCTTCAATCACGCCGGAACTCACTTCAAGCAATGAGTTCTCAACGAGTCTTGCAATGTACGGTGCTACATATACAGTAAGCGGTACAATTGCAGCTGCTGTTCCGATTGATGTACCGACAACTAATTTCGTAAATGGTACAATCGCAATCAATAAGATGATGAAAGGTACAGAACGCAGTACGTTAATCACCGGATTAAGAACATGATAAATTACTTTATTTTCCCAAATGCCGTCTTTCTTAGTGACAACTAGTAACACACCTAATGGAATACCGATTAATGCACCGATAACTAATGAAATAGAAACCATTAGAAGTGTTTGATATAAAGCTTCAAGTAATTGAGAAGAATCTAAAGTTGAACCGAGCATGCTATTTTACCTCCTCAAATTCAATATTATTTTGCTTCAAGTAATCAAAAGCACGTTGCTTTTCTTCATCTGAACCTTTAATTCGTAATGTCAGATAACCCACTGAAGTATCTTGAATGTCTGACATCGATGCATAGATAACATTCACATCCAGCTTGAAATCTTTAATTAATGTCTGAATCACTGAAAGACCAAGCTGCGAACCTTCCAAGTACACTTTGACATCTAAATAATTATTATCATCAGTTGGTAGTTGATGAATCATTTTATCGCTGATATCTGTACTGATAACGGTTGATACGAAGCTCTTAGCTGTCTTAGTCTTAGGATGGCTGAACACATCTAAGACACTGCCGAGTTCTATCACACTGCCTTGTTCCATTACCGCAACTTTATCGCAAATCTGTTGAATCACACTCATTTCGTGTGTAATTAACAAAATTGTGACATCAAATGTTTGATTGACGCGTTTTAACAAACGCAGAATCGAATCCGTTGTTGCAGGGTCTAACGCACTTGTTGCTTCATCACATAACAAGATTTTAGGATCCGTCACTAATGCACGTGCAATCGCAACTCTTTGCTTTTGACCTCCTGAAAGCTCATTAGGATACTGTGACCCTTTATCAGCTAACCCTACGAAATCAAGCATTTCTTCGACTTTTGCTTGTATGTATTGCTTCTTCTTGCCTTCAAGGATGAGCGGCATTGCTACGTTATTGAATACTGTTTTAGAATTAAGCAAGTTGAAGTGCTGGAAAATCATTCCGATATTCTTCTTAACTTTGCGCAATTCCTTTTTGTTATATTGATTAATATTATGACCATCTACAATAATGTCTCCTGATGTTGCATCTTCAAGCTTATTGACAAGTCGGATTAAAGTACTTTTACCTGCACCACTGTACCCGATAACCCCAAAAATTTCTTGTCGTTCTACAGTGAAACTAACATCTTTTAAAGCTTGAATTTCTGTTGAGCGTTTACGGAATGTTTTATTGACATCCTTGAACTCAATCATAGGTAAATCCCCCTCTAATAATTTGAAATGAATGAATTTTTCTTAATTTGTGATAATTCCAAAAGAAGAAAATCCCGAGGACTAATGAAACAAGTCCTCGGGATATAATATATCGGCTCGTCTCATCTTCACAGTATCTCACTGCAGGAATTGGCACAGTTATTAATGATTATCATTAATTCTGTTGCCGAGGCTTCACAGGGCCTGTCCCTCCGCCTCTCTGGATAAGAGTTATATTCAATTCATTTATATTCCATATCTTACAAACACTGAGTGAAAAAGTCAACATTATTTTTCAGAAAGTTACTTAAATTTATTCAATTCAAAAATTCTAAAATAGGAAAGCGTTTTCATTTGCTATTAAAAAAGAACCAGGCCGAAGCCTGATTCCTTTTATACTCAAATCATAGTATTATTCTTCATCTTTACGACGTTTTGATCCAAGTACTGATGCTGCACCTAAACCAGCAAGTAATGAACCATATAATAATGGTGCTGTTTCGTCAGAACCTGTATCAGGTAATGACTGTGCTGATTTTTCTGGTTGTTGTACTGGTGCTGCTTTAGGTTGTTTTACATTGTGATAAACCACTTTATGTTCTAGATGTTTACCAGCAAATTTATTTGTATCTTTTTGACCCACATTCACGTAATGTGTATGTCCAACAGATTTTGGTTGTACTGGAGTAGTTTCAGCAGTACCTGTTGGTACATTTGTATTACTGTTTGTTGTCGGTGCCACTGGTACTTGTGGTGTCACCGGTACTTGCGGTGCCACTGGTGCTTGCGGTGCCACTGGTACTTGTGGTGTCACTGGTACTTGCGGTGTCACTGGTACTTGTGGTGTCACCGGTACTTGTGGTTGTACAGGAACACTTGGTTGTGCTGGTACCAATGGAATCATTGGAATTGACACTTTTGGTGTGACTGGTTTTGTACAAGGTACGATAATTCTTGTATTATCTGCACATTGTAATACCACATTACCAATTGCATCATGGTTATATCCTACAATTGCAACAGGATATCCATAAGCATCGCATGGAATTTCAACACGTTGACCATCACTGAAGATGATTACATTTGTGTTATATCCATCAATGTAGTTATTAACGATATATGCAGGTGGAGTTGGTACTGCGTTTCTGCCATCACGTCCATCTCTGCCGTCGCGGCCATCACGACCGTCAATACCGTCGTTACCTCTTAAGACTGTTATTGTATTGCCGTCGCTGAACTCAACAATCGTATTGCCATCATGGTCAAAGTGGTAATCTTTTACAGATACTGATGTACCATCTTTACCTTTTGGAATTGTGACTTCACGACCGTCACTGAAGACAACGATTGTGTTTCCGTTTGGATCAACTTTTTGTCCGACTACAGTGATTGATTTGCCATCTTTTCCGTCTTTGCCATCTTTGCCTTTTAAGACTGTGATAGTATTGCCATCGCTGAATTCTACAACTGTGTTGCCATCCGCGTCAGGATGTGAATCTTTGACTGTTACAGATGTACCGTCTTTGCCTTTTGGAATTGTGACAGAGTTTCCATCGCTAAACTCAACAATTGTATTACCGTTCGGATCAACTTTTTGACCTGTGATAGTAATTGATTTTCCGTCTTTTCCGTCAACACCGTCGCGTCCATCTTTACCGTCTTTGCCTTTCAAGACAGTAATTGATTTGCCATCACTGAATTCTACAACAGTATTACCGTCTGCGTCTGGATGTGAACCATTCACTGTAACAGATGTACCATCTTTGCCTTTTGGAATTGTAATTTCGCGTCCGTCTGAGAACGTTACTTTAGTATCACCATTTGGTTGAAGCTCAGATTTAACTACAGTGATTGATTTTCCGTCTTTTCCATCTTTGCCAGGAAGACCTTGATCTCCTTTATCACCTTTCGCGATTGTAACTGAAGTACCGTCGTTAAAGTTCACAACAGTATTACCATCTGCATCGCGTGAAGTTGAAACGATAGAAATTGATTTTCCATCTTTTCCATTTGGTACTACGATTTCGTGTCCATCGCTGAAGACTACTTTCGTATTGCCATCTGGTTGTACAGTTGATGATGTGATTGTGATAGATTTTCCATCCTCACCTTTGTCGCCTTTTGTACCTTTAGGCACTGTGATTTCATGGCCATCACTGAAGACTACTTTAATATCGCCGTTTGGTAATGTTTCAGTATTTGTAATGCTTACTGAAGTACCATCTTTGCCTTTTGGTACTGTAACTTTAGAACCATCACTGAAATCAATCGCAATATTACCATCTGCATCTGGTTCAGCTTTAGTAATTGTAATTGATTTTCCATCTTGGCCTTTAGGGATATTGATTTCACGTCCATCTGAGAATGTCACTTTAGTTGTACCATCTGGTTGAACTGCAGTACTTGTGATTGTTACAGATGTACCGTCTTCACCTTTATC
>NZ_MRZJ01000017.1 GCF_002994445.1 Staphylococcus simulans | reverse complement strand
GATCGACTTTAATTGAAATCATTAAGAAAGCTAAACCAATTAAAGTGAGTAATGGTGCAATTAAACTTAATGAAGCAATTGGTAAATGTGTCACAACTAATCCACCTACAAAGGCACCCAATGCATTACCTAAATTAAAGGCGGATTGGTTTAAGGTACTTGCTAATGTCGGCGCATCTTGTGAGATGATGGTACTTTTAAATTGCAGTGAAGGACTCATACTAAAGCCGATCACACCAAAGAGGAAAATACCTAAAACCATAATAATGCCATTCATCTGAATGAAATACAGCACAATAAAATAAAGAATAAAGACACTGAAAATCAGTTTTAATGCTTTGTTCAGATTCCAGTCTGCCAGTTTTCCGCCGATCATATTACCTAATGTGACACCCACTCCGAAAATAATCAGCATAAAGGAAATCAAGCTTTCTTTAATGTGCGATACATCTATCAAAATAGAAGAGATGTAAGTGAAATATGCAAAAACACTGCTGAAGCCGAAGAGCGTTACTGCTAAAGTCAGCCATAAACGTTTCTCTTTCAATATCTTCAGTTCATTCATCACAGAAGAATCAGGAACTGTTTTCGGGTTAGGCACAAAAGCAATGATGCCTAACAATGCTAAAAAGCCGATAATGGCAATCACAATAAATGTCATAGCCCATCCGAAATTTTGACCAATTAATGTTCCAAAGGGTACACCTAAAATATTGCTGAGTGAGAGGCCTATGAACATCAGTGCCATTGCACTTGCACGATATTGAGGTTGAACCATGTTAGCCGCAAGTATAGAACCGATGCCAAAAAATGAACCATGGGCTAGGGAAGTGATAATACGTGCGGTCATCATAAAGCCGTAACTGGTACTGAATGATGCGGCGATATTGCCAATAATAAAGATAGACATCAGCAAAATCAGTAAATATTTTCTGTTTAATTTGATCGTTAACATTACTAATATCGGACCGCCAATAGCGACACCTAAAGCATAGCCAGTAATCAATTGACCTGCTTGACTCACTGTTACTTTAAAATCATGCGCAATATTTGGAAGCAAACCCATAATGACGAATTCTGTCATTCCGATAGCGAATGCGCCGATAGCCAGCATCCATATTGCGATGGGATATTTCTTCACATTTACACCTCCGAAAAACGCAAATATGTTCCGATTATATAGAAGTCCATTAAGAGAGTCAATGTACAAAAATTATTCAAAAAATTAAGTGAACACTTTTGTGCTCACTTAATCTATACGATAAGACATAACATGTTGCGGACCGGCAATACCGCCGATAACACGTCCTGTATCGTTATATCCTATTTTCTTATAAACATGAATTGCTTTAGGATTTTTGAAGTTTACGGAAAGAACAATTTCATCCACTTCTGGAAAATGCTGTTTGACATAATGCGGAAGCTGTTTTAGTGCACTTTGTGCAATTCCTCGGCCTTGCATGATTTCTGTTACAGAAAATGATTTGACCAAAATGGAATTTGGATTGTCACTGAGTCCGAAACGTTCTTGATTTTGATTCAACCTTAAGAAGCCGGCAGGTAGTTGTTCATACAACACAATGACAGGATATTCCTGATCTGCTAAATCTTCTAATGCGGCTAAAGGCTTAAGTGCAAAGGCACTTTCTTCTTTAGCTATAGAGAATTCTTTGAGCTGTGCATTATATTTCGAATCATATGGGATTAATTGAATGGCATGCATAGTTTCCTCCTTATCGTACTAAAGTTTTGATTAATGCTTGCGTATGCGCTTCTAATTCATCATCTGGAATGCCTCCGAAACCTACAATAAACTTAGGGGCATGCACATCATAATTTTCTTTCTTCATATAGTGCACCAAGGGTTTTAATTTTACATGATGCGTTTCTGCACGTTTTAAAATAGTATCCAAATCCAAACCATTTTTGACGGTCAATGTGAAGTGCATGCCGGTTGTGGCACCTTCTATCAGCAACTGATTTTTAAAAGGTGACAAAGCATCGATAATGTAAGTCAATTTATGCCGATAAACTTTACGCATTTTATTTAAATGACGTTCGAATGAACCTTTCTCCATAAATTGTGCGACCATATACTGCATAGGTGCAGGGACTGTATTGCCTTCTTTGTCAGGCAAAGCATCATAAGTTTGGATTAATGCTTTAGGCAATACCATAAATGCTATACGGCAGCTTGGAAAGAGTGATTTTGAAAAGGTACTTATATAAATAACCTTTCCCGTCGTATCCAAACTTTGCAGGGCAGGAATCGGCTTGCTGAAATAGCGGAACTCAGAATCATAATCATCTTCAATGATAAAGCGTTCAGGGTGCTGCTGGGCCCAGTTGATCAATTGTGTACGTGTTTTTAAATTCATCACATAACCAGTAGGGAATTGGTGTGAAGGTGTCACATATACAACTTGGCGATTGGAATTAAAGACTTGTTTCATATTTATACCGCTTTTCGTGACAGGTACTTGTTTATAATCCAATTCCTTTTTATCTAATACTTGCTTGATAGGAGGATAGCTTGGATATTCAATGATGTAAGAGCGGTCTGTTAAGATATCAGTCACTTGGTTGATTAATTGTTCAGTAGAAGAACCGATAATAATCTGTTCTGGATGGCAATTCACACCTCGGCTGTTAAAGAGATAATGTGCAATCGCTTGTCTTAAACGATATTCGCCTTGTTGATGGCCAGGTTGTAAAATGTCTGGCATTGATTCATCAAAGACATCACGCGAATACTTGCGAAATTGCTGCCAAGGGAAGTGTTGTGTATCGATACGTGCCAGGTCAAAACTGAATTGTATATCAGAAGCAGCGGGTGCTTCTTTCTTAATATCAACGACAGGGTTGTCTTTTGTCACAATCGGTAAAGATTCAATGTCTGATACATAATAGCCTGAGCGCGGTTTGGAATAGATATAGCCTTCATCTAATAAGAACTGATAGGCATGCTCTATCGTTGTATTACTTAAGGAATGATGTTCTGCTAAACGGCGTTTAGATGGGAAACGGTCACCAGATTGATACTGTCCTTCAATGATTTGTTCTTTTAAAGTTTGGTATAACTGCATGTATAAGGGTTGTTTCATTCAACTGACCTCCTATTATTTATCGAAATTGGTCCTTTAACACTATCAGTTTATCCTTTAAACTGGATTTAATCAATCAGAAAAGGGGTATTTAGTATGTCTAAAATTGTAGGCTCAGATCGAGTAAAACGAGGAATGGCTGAAATGCAAAAAGGCGGCGTTATCATGGACGTTGTCAATGCAGAACAAGCTAAAATTGCAGAAGAAGCAGGCGCAGTAGCAGTTATGGCGCTTGAACGTGTACCATCAGATATCAGAGCAGCTGGCGGAGTAGCACGTGCATGCAATCCTAAAATTGTACAAGAAGTTATGGATGCTGTTTCTATTCCTGTAATGGCTAAATGCCGTATCGGTCACATCACAGAAGCACGTGTATTAGAAGCAATGGGTGTAGACTATATCGATGAATCAGAAGTATTAACACCAGCAGATGAAGAGTATCACTTATTGAAAAGCGACTACACAGTACCATTCGTATGCGGCTGCCGCAACTTAGGCGAAGCTGCACGTCGTATCGGCGAAGGTGCTGCAATGTTACGTACAAAAGGTGAACCTGGTACAGGCAACATCGTTGAAGCTGTACGTCATATGCGCCAAGTGAACTCTGAAGTCGCTAAATTAACAGTAATGCCGGATGATGAAATCATGACATTCGCTAAAGAAATCGGTGCACCATACGAAGTTTTAAAATCAATCAAAGACAATGGCCGTTTACCGGTTGTTAACTTCGCAGCAGGCGGTGTTGCGACACCTCAAGATGCTGCATTAATGATGCAATTAGGTGCTGACGGTGTATTCGTTGGTTCAGGTATCTTTAAATCAGAAGACCCTGAAAAATTCGCAAAAGCAATTGTTCAAGCAACAACACACTACACTGATTACGAACTCATCGGTAAATTAGCTCAAGACTTAGGTGAAGCAATGAGAGGTTTAGATGTTAACCAATTATCATTAGAAGAACGTATGCAAGAGCGTGGCTGGTAAGATGAAAATCGGTGTACTAGCTTTACAAGGCGCAGTGCGCGAACACTTGCGTCATATTGAGTTAAGCGGCCACGAAGGTGTCGCAATCAAACGTGTTGAACAATTAGAAGAAATTGACGGTTTAATCTTGCCAGGAGGGGAATCAACGACATTGCGTCGTTTGATGAACCTTTACGGCTTCAAAGAAGCATTAGTCAATTCAGATTTGCCTATGTTTGGGACTTGTGCAGGATTGATTGTCTTAGCACAAGATATCGTAGGTGAAGAAGGATACTTGAAGAAATTAGATATTACTGTTGAACGTAATTCATTTGGACGCCAAGTAGATAGCTTCGAATCTGAATTAGACATTAACGGTATTGCAGAAGATATTGAAGCGGTCTTCATCAGAGCACCGCATATCGAAAAAGTAAACAGTGACAATGTAGAAGTATTAAGTACAGTCGGCGATAAAATCGTAGCAGTGAGAGAAGGCAACTATTTAGGTGTTTCTTTCCATCCTGAATTAACAGATGATTATCGTGTTACAGAATACTTTATTGATCATATTGTTGCTGAAAGTAAAAAAGCAAGTGTATAAACAATCAAAAACGAGCAGCCATTAAGGTTGCTCGCTTTTTTGTGTCGCATTAAATTTTTCAAGATATATCAGACCCTCATGATCTGGTGTTTGATTACCGTCTATATAATCATAACCGTGTTTTCTATAGAATTGAACAGCCGTAATAGATGCAGGAATAATCAGACGTTCTGCTCGATGATAATAATAGTCATCTTCCAAAGTATCCATAATCAATCTTCCGATACCTTGCTGCTGGTAATCAGGAGAGACAAAAATAGAAAAGAAGCATGATTCTGTTTCACTGCCGTAATAAGGACCGATAGCACCTGTGGCGATTAATTGATCATTCATCTTAAAAACATAGAAATTGACGTGTTCTGCTTTATATTGAATGCTTTCAGGTGTGATATCTTTTGCGTAACTTTCAATATCTTCCTTCGGTTCATCTTTAATGTTTGTTGTTCTAAGCGTGTCGATTATTAAATCTACAACTGCTTGTGTATCTGTTTCTTGGAATTTACTGATGTGTATCTCATTCAATTTCATAGGGACACCTTCTTTTTATTTTGTGTATATACATTTAAATTCTTCACTCACCATGGTTTCAGCTTCAGCGAAAGGGTGGTGAATCGATTTAAATTCAGGTTCAAAAATCTAATATTTACAGTCTCCAGCAGATGAGCGTATGTTCATCATTTAGAATTAGTTTTGACACACATTAAATCACTTGCTATAAAGCGTCTAGTTGGATAACACTTATTTTCTACACCACAATTAGCTATTTGAGTGTTATTGCAGACTTCAGTCCCTCAAACAATAATTCTTCATAGACAATGTATTAACTAAAAAATAAAAAATCGAAGCTAGAGAGAAAAAAGTTTAATCGATAGTTAAAATAGTTAGAATATTCTTATTTTAAAAATAGCAGTTTTGATGCGGATTTTCAAATGAATATCGATAATAAAGATAACTTGTTTTGCATTCCAAGGATACCTCAATATCCAGCTACTCGCGTTTTTAATGGTGCATAAACAAGTTGACTTCTATAAGATTTGTACATTATAATATAAATGAAAACGTTTTCTTTTAAAATAAAATAGTTTAGGGGTGGTTTTATGAAGTGGGAAACAAGAAAGTTAAATTTAGAAGAATTAAAATCTGTAAATGGTGGCGGAATGGCTAAGTGCTTAATTGGTACAGCTGGATCAGCAATGGTTGGCGCTGCTGGTGGTCCTATTGGTTTTTGGGGTGGCGGTTTAGTAGGAATGGCCACATTTTGTGATTAACAATTTGGTTTGGAAGAAAGGTATGCTTTTGTATGCCTTTCTTTTAAACTTTAGATTGTGAATTTAAAAGAAAAGGAGATGTGACTTATGAAGTTACCTATTCTACTTCTATTATTATTACCTTTATTTATTAAAAAGATAAAAGACAAGAAAAAGAATCGTGATATTTGAGGAGATAAAATATAAGTACTATAAATAACTGTTACATAGAAAGACAAGACAGATAGTGAATCGCTTTGGTTATGGAGCAGGACATAAATTTAGCTCTGTGTTATTCGAAGTACTCTGTTCATCTTTAATGTTTGTCGTTCTAAGTGTGTCGATTATTAAATCTACAACTACTTGTGTATCTGTTTCTTGGAATTTACTGATTTGTAGTGTGTTTAAGTCCATAGAGTCACCTACTTTATTTATATTGAATAGAGACATTTAAATTCTTCACAGACCATTATTTGATTTTCATGAAATGACTGGTTAATGCTTGCGTATTCAGGAATAAAGAAATCACGATGGACATTTCTCCAATATGTTAATGTTCGTGATCCTTCACCTTCTTTATATGCATGTTCCTTTGATACTTCAGAAAATGGGACTTGGTATACTTTGGTATTTTTGATTACACAGATGGGATTATCTTGTGCATCTAGAACGATACTCAGGTCATCGACTTTCGGCAAAGGCTCTTGTTCTTCAACGTAAAACGCTAAACCGCTTGTTGTCGCAGTTTTGATACCTTGTGAAACCAGTTCGGCTAAATGTGTTGCATCTACGCCGAATTGCCATGCTGTGTAAGAAGAATCTTGGTATGTTGGATATTCAGTTATGAATTTGTTCCAAAATGCATCGATGCTCATAATTATCCCTCCATTATTAAGTGTTACTTTACACGAAGAAAAGGTGAAATGCAACGCAAAAAAACGGCCTCCTGAAAAAGGAAGCCGTTGTGTAGTAAGGTGCTTACATGAAGAAGCCTGCAATCGCTGCAGAAATAAATGATACAAGTGTTGCACCGAATAAAAGTTTAAGACCGAAGCGGGCAACTACGTCGCCTTTTTCGTTATTTAAAGATTTGATGGCACCTGAAATGATACCGATTGAACTGAAGTTCGCAAATGATACTAAGAATACAGATGTAATGCCGACTGCACGCTCTGATAAGCCTTGCATTTTGCCTAAATCAAGCATTGCAACGAATTCATTAGATAATAATTTAGTCGCCATTAATGAGCCTGCTTTCACTGCATCTCCCCAAGGAATACCTGTTAAGAATGCAAATGGTGCAAACACAAATCCGATTAATGTTTGGAAGTCCCATTTGATTGCGCCGCCAGATACGCCAGAGAAAATACCGCTGACAATACCGTTTAATAAAGCGATAATAGCGATATAACCGATTAACATCGCACCTACAATCACTGCCACTTTAAAGCCGTCTAAAATATATTCTCCCAACATTTCAAAGAACGACTGTTTTGCGCCTGTCTCTTCGACTAATAATTTATCGTCTTTTTCATCTACTGTATAAGGGTTGATGATAGAAGCGATAATGAAACCGCCGAATAAGTTTAAGACAATCGCTGTTACCACATATTTAGGATCTAATAATGTAAAGTATGCACCGATAATTGAAGCGGAAACTGTAGACATCGCAGAAGCAGTTAAAGTATATAAACGCTGCTTAGGTATGTAAGGCAGTTGTTTTTTCAATGAAATGAATACTTCAGATTGTCCTAAAATCGCAGCTGCTACGGCATTATAAGATTCTAAACGTCCCATACCGTTGATTTTTGAAATCAAGAAACCTAAAACATTAATAATAAGCGGTAAGATTTTCGTATATTGCAAGATCCCGATAATCGCAGAGATAAATACAATCGGCAATAATACGTTAAAGAAGAACGGCGGGTTTTTAGGGTCTACATATTTAAACCCTCCAAACACGAAATTAACTCCTTCTGCTGCTTTAGACAACAGGTAAGAGAAGCCATGGGCAATGCCACCAATTACAGTAATTCCCACATTTGTTTTTAATAGTAGGAAAGCGAAGATGAATTGGATGACAAGCAAGATACCCACATATTTCCATTTGATATTCTTCTTATCAGAACTGAAAACAAATGCAAGTGCTAAAAAGAAAACAATCCCAATTAAAGCAATAAGTATATGCATGGTTTAACTTCATCCTTTATTTTTTATTTCATACAATATGATACAGGAAAATAACGCTCACGAACATCCCAATTTTAAGGTTGTCGAAAATTTTTTAAATCATATTGGTTGAAAAAGGTCAAAGTTGGTCATATAATATAGTCAAAGAAGGTCAAAAAAGGGGTGATATCCATGCACAATATGTCCGACATCATAGAACAGTACATTAAACATTTATTTGAGGAATCGAATAAAGATGTTGTTGAGATACAACGAGCGAATATTGCTCAACGCTTTGACTGTGTGCCTTCTCAGCTTAATTATGTAATTAAGACAAGATTCACCAATGAACACGGTTATGAAATTGAAAGTAAACGCGGTGGTGGAGGTTATATCCGAATCACGAAAGTTGAAACTAAGGATACGAAGGGTTACATTAATCACCTCTTACAAATCATCGGCGATTCTATTTCTCAGCAACAAGCACATTATGTGATCGAAGGATTGCTTGATAATCAATATATTACACTGCGCGAAGCCAAAATGATGCTTGCAGTGATAGATAGAGACACACTAAGAATGGAAGTTGTCGCAAGAGATATTGTTCGAGCAAATATATTGAAACAGCTGTTACCGGTCATTAATTACTATTAATAGATAGGAGGCTGCACATGGCTGACAAATCAATGCATACACCAAAGTCTGATAAGCACAGCGAAAATGAAATACAACCTAAAACAATAAAGAGAGTAATAGCAGAAAGTAATGAAGAGGAACCTACATGGCAGAACAATCAAGATGACATGGAAGGCTCTTTTGTTATAAAACAAATCCTTCAGCATTTGGCTTCTAAGCACGGTATACAATTAGAAGACTTAACTATCAGAGAAGAAAAGAAATGCCCGAATTGCCATATGACACTGAAAGATATTGCATATAAAGGGAAGTTTGGGTGTGCACAATGTTACACTACTTTTAAAGAGGATATTGTGGATATTGTCAGACGTGTGCAAGGCGGTCAAATCGAGCATGTCGGCAAGACACCTGTCTCCTCTCAGCACAAATTAGCAATTAAGAAACAAATAGAAGCAAAAGATAAATATTTACAAGAATTGATAGAGAAACAAGAATTTGAAGAAGCTGCGGTTGTCCGCGATGAGATTAAAGCACTAAAAGCAGAAAGCGAGGGATAATACATGAGCGAACATTCAATGTACATGAGTAATTGGATGCAGCAAGACGCTGCAACACCAGTGGTGATGTCTTCACGTATTCGACTTGCCAGAAACTTGAATAATCATGTTCATCCCTTAATGTTTACTTCAGATGTTGAAGGACAAAAAGTCATCAACGAAGTACAAGATGCTTTGCCGGATTTGAAAGTTATCAACCTTCAAATGATTGAGCAGACAGATAAACTGAAATTAGTTGCCAAACATCTCATCAGCAAAGAACTGATAGAGCAGCCGGCTTCAGCAGTATTGTTGAATGAAGATGAATCATTAAGCATAATGGTAAATGAAGAAGATCATATCAGAATACAGACAATGAGTTCAGATATGGACTTAGAACGCTTATATCAAAGCGCTTCAGAAATAGATAATCGGCTTGATCGCGCTTTAGATATCAGTTTCGATGAACAACTCGGCTATCTAACAACTTGTCCGACAAACATCGGAACAGGGATGCGTGCGAGTGTCATGCTGCACTTGCCGGGACTTTCGATTATGAAACGCATGAATCGTATTGCACAAACAATTAATCGTTTCGGCTTTACAATCCGCGGTATTTTCGGAGAAGGTTCTCAAGTGTACGGACACATCTATCAAGTTTCAAACCAGTTGACCTTGGGAAGAACGGAAGAACAAATTATTGAAACTCTAACAGAAATTGTTCAGCAGATTATTGCTGAAGAAATGCAGATTCGCAAGCAATTAGACTATCACAGTCTTATTGAAATGCAAGACCGCATTTACCGTTCACTGGGTCTGCTGCGTTATAGCCGTATGATTTCTATGGAAGAAGCATCAACGCGTTTGAGCGAAGTCAAATTAGGTATTGATTTAGGCTACATTGATGAATTGCCTGACTTTAATTTCAACCAAATGATGGTCGCAATTCAATCGCCATTCTTAATAGACGAAAATAATCGAATTTCAATTAAAGAACAAAGAGCAAATGTAATCAGAGAACATATAAAATAGGAGGTTTTGCTATGTTATTCGGCAGATTAACAGAACGTGCACAACGTGTATTAGCACATGCACAAGAAGAAGCGATTCGTTTGAATCACTCAAATATCGGAACGGAACACTTGCTGCTTGGATTAATGAAAGAACCTGAGGGTATTGCAGCAAAAGTATTAGAAAGTTTCGGTATTACAGAAGACTTGGTTGTATCAGAAGTTGAAAAACTGATCGGTCAAGGCCAAGAACAAATCGGTACATTGCACTATACACCAAGAGCTAAGAAAGTCATTGAACTTTCAATGGACGAAGCACGCAAATTACACCATAACTTCGTCGGAACAGAGCATATCCTGCTTGGTTTAATCCGCGAAAACGAAGGTGTAGCTGCACGTGTATTCGCAAACTTGGATTTAAATATTACAAAAGCACGCGCACAAGTGGTTAAAGCACTTGGCAGTCCTGAAATGAGCAATAAAAATGCACAAGCTGCTAAATCAAACAACACACCTACGTTAGACGGCTTGGCACGCGACTTAACAGTCATCGCAAAAGACGGCACATTAGATCCGGTTGTCGGACGCGATAAAGAAATTACACGTGTCATTGAAGTATTAAGCCGCCGTACTAAAAACAACCCAGTATTGATTGGTGAACCTGGGGTAGGTAAAACAGCAATTGCTGAAGGTTTAGCACAAGCCATCGTAAATAATGAAGTACCAGAAACATTAAAAGGCAAACGTGTAATGTCACTTGATATGGGTACAGTTGTTGCCGGTACAAAATACCGCGGTGAATTCGAAGAAAGATTGAAAAAAGTTATGGAAGAAATTCACCAAGCAGGCAACGTTATCTTATTCATCGATGAATTGCACACATTAATCGGTGCCGGTGGTGCTGAAGGTGCCATTGATGCTTCAAACATCTTAAAACCAGCATTAGCACGCGGTGAACTGCAAGCAATCGGTGCAACAACATTAGATGAATACCGTAAACACATTGAAAAAGATGCAGCGTTAGAACGTCGTTTCCAACCTGTACAAGTCGATGAACCGACAGTTGAAGATACAATTGCTATCTTAAAAGGTTTACGTGATCGTTACGAAGCACATCACCGTATTAATATTTCTGACGAAGCGGTTGAAGCAGCTGCGCGTTTAAGCGACCGTTATGTTTCAGATCGTTTCTTACCAGACAAAGCAATCGATTTAATCGATGAAGCAAGTTCAAAAGTAAGACTGAAAAGTCATACGACACCTTCAAACTTGAAAGAAATCGAACAAGAAATTGAAAAAGTTAAAAATGAAAAAGACGCAGCAGTACATTCACAAGAATTCGAAAACGCTGCGAACCTTCGAGATAAACAAACAAAATTAGAAAAACAATATGAAGAAGCGAAAAATGAATGGAAAAATGCGCAAGGCGGTTCTAACACATCATTAACAGAAAACGATATCGCTGAAGTTATTGCCGGATGGACAGGCATTCCATTAACACGCTTGAACGAAACAGAATCTGAACGTCTGCTTAACTTAGAAGACACATTGCACAAACGTGTAATTGGTCAAAAAGATGCTGTTACTTCAATCAGTAAAGCAGTACGTCGTGCACGTGCAGGTCTTAAAGATCCTAAACGTCCAATCGGAAGCTTCATTTTCTTAGGACCGACAGGTGTAGGTAAAACTGAATTAGCACGCGCATTAGCAGAATCAATGTTCGGCGACGAAGATGCAATGATTCGTGTCGACATGAGTGAATTCATGGAAAAACACGCAGTGAGTCGTTTAGTCGGAGCGCCTCCGGGCTATGTAGGTCATGATGACGGCGGTCAATTAACTGAAAAAGTAAGACGCAAACCATACTCAGTTATCTTATTCGACGAAGTCGAAAAAGCACACCCTGACGTATTCAACATCATGCTTCAAGTATTAGATGATGGTTTCTTAACAGATACAAAAGGACGTCGTGTAGACTTCCGCAATACAGTGATTATCATGACTTCTAACGTCGGCGCACAAGAACTTCAAGATCAACGCTTTGCTGGTTTCGGCGGCGGTAATGATGAAGGTGCGGACTATGAAACAATCCGCAGCACAATGTTGAAAGAATTGAAAAATGCATTCCGCCCAGAGTTCTTAAACCGTGTCGATGATATCATTGTCTTCCACAAACTTGATAAAGCTGAATTGAAAGAAATCGTTACGAAAATGGTCAACCAGCTTACAGATCGTTTATCTGAACAAGATATCAATATCGAAGTAACTGAAGCAGCGAAAGAAAAAATTGCTGAAGAAGGTTACGACCCTCAATATGGTGCACGTCCATTAATCAGAGCAATTCAAAAAACAGTTGAAGATAACTTAAGTGAATTGATCTTAGACGGCAACCAATTAGAAGGCAAAGATGTTGTAGTGGACCATAACGGTGAAAAATTCGAATATAATATTAATGATCGCAAAACAGATGAAACTGAAACTACAGCAACAAAAGCATAAGCGATGTTGAAGTAATATCAGTATTTGTTGAGCAAAGGCTCCTTTTGAAGCAGCACCTGAAATCAGTGCTGCTTAAAGGGAGTCTTTTTATATTTTGAGGTTATAATAGGTTAAAGGTGTTATAATATGTGACCGCAAAGAAATCTGATATGATTATTTTAAATCATACTATTTATGATTGTGAGCAGACAGGGTTCAGGTATAAAATAGTAAAGCAATCATTAATAGTATTTAAATGCATAAAGCGGTAAAATAGATATGTTTTTCACATAAAAATAGGTGGTGTAAATTTGGCGAAAAAGAAAGTGACATTCGAGTGTATGGCTTGTGGTTACCAATCACCGAAATGGATGGGAAAATGCCCGAATTGCGGAGCTTGGAACCAAATGGAAGAGGTAATCTCTCAAAAAGAAGCACCCAGTGGTAGAGGGATGCGTACACGCGAACAAACAGCTAAAGTAACAAAATTAAATCAAGTGCAGCATGAAACGACACCGCGTATCCACACGAGCTCGTCTGAATTTGATCGTGTCTTGGGCGGAGGCATTGTACAAGGTTCGCTGGTGCTTATCGGCGGCGACCCGGGTATCGGGAAATCTACATTGCTGCTGCAGATTTGTTCTGCATTATCTCAAAATAAGAAAGTATTATATATTACCGGTGAGGAATCACTGAACCAAACGAAATTGCGTGCAGATCGTTTAGAAGAAGATTCAAGTCAATTGAATGTATTTGCGGAAACGGATTTGGAAGTGATTAAAGAGGCTGTTAAACAAACACAGCCTGATTTAGTCGTAGTAGACTCTATTCAAACCGTCTATCATCCTGATATCAGTTCAGCACCAGGTTCAGTATCGCAAGTCAGAGAAAGTACGCAAATCTTGATGGGAATCGCAAAACAGATGAACATTGCGACATTTATCGTGGGTCATGTGACCAAAGAAGGTCAAATTGCTGGACCGCGTTTATTAGAACATATGGTGGATACCGTCTTATACTTCGAAGGGGATGAGCACCATGCATACAGAATTTTGCGTGCAGTGAAAAACCGTTTCGGCTCGACCAATGAAATGGGTATTTTCGAAATGAAACACAGTGGTTTAAAAGGAGTCAAAAACCCTTCAGAAATGTTCTTAGAAGAACGCTCAACGAATGTTGCGGGTTCAACGATTGTGCCGACTATGGAAGGAACACGTCCTTTATTAATTGAAGTACAAGCCTTAGTCACACCGACGACATTCAATAACCCAAGACGTATGGCGACAGGGATTGATCATAACCGCTTGAACTTGCTGATGGCGGTCTTAGAGAAGAAAGAAAGCTACCTGCTTCAGCAGCAAGATGCGTACGTTAAAGTGGCGGGCGGTGTACGTCTGACAGAACCTGCAGTCGACTTGGCTATCATCGCAGCAGTCGCATCCAGCTTCAAAGACCAGCCAGTCAATGGTATGGATTGCTTTGTCGGTGAGGTTGGTTTAACGGGTGAAGTACGTCGCGTATCACGTATTGAACAACGTGTGCAAGAGGCAGCGAAACTCGGATTTAAACGTGTTATTATTCCTAAAACAAATATAGGAGGTTGGGATTTCCCTGACAATATTCAAGTCATCGGTGTAACCAGTGTGCATGAAGCATTGAATTTTGCATTGATGAAAAGCTGATACCAAATATAAAGAAAGGGGGCTATCAGATGAATATTATAAAGACAATTGTCATCGTAAGCTATTTCATTTTGGGAATCAGCTTAGGCATTTTGATTATTCCTGATATTGCGAAAGATACGAATTTGGTACATACGTATCCATGGCTGACCAACAAGTATATCGCAGCAGTATTAGGAATTATCGGTTTCTTTATCATTTTCGGTTTGTTAATACCGAAAATCACGCGGACACTGCGCCGATTAGAAGGGTTTATTATGCGTCACAGTGCTGTTGAAATTCTTTTTGCGGCGATTGGATTGATTATGGGGCTTTTTATTTCTGTAATGATTGCCTTTATTTTAAATATTATAGGTTCATCACTGTTCCTTCATGTCCTACCTATTATCATTACAGTCTTTTTAAGTTATTTAGGATTCCAGTTCGGCTTGAAGAAAAGGGATGAGATGTTAGCATTCCTGCCAGAAAAGATGGCACGTTCAGCTTCTATGAACGCACTGCGCGCAACACCGAAAATTATCGATACCAGCGCTGTGATCGACGGCAGAATTTTAGATGTGATTCAATGCGGTTTCTTAGACGGTGAAATTTTGATTCCTCAAGGTGTAATCAATGAGCTGCAAGTGGTCGCAGATTCGACAGACAGCGTCAAAAGAGAGAAAGGCCAAAGAGGCTTGGATATCTTGAATAAAATTCATGACGCAGATCATCCTTCACAAGTAGTGCATCCGCAAAAATCATATAATGATATCGACGCTTTATTGATTAAACTGGCACATAAATACAAAGCAGACTTGATTACAACAGACTTTAATTTAAATAAAATTTCACGTGTGCAAGGCATTAAAGTACTGAATGTCAACGACTTGTCAGAAGCAGTGAAGCCTACTGTACGTCAAGGCGATCAAATCAACCTCTTATTGACGAAAATGGGTAAAGAGCCGGGACAAGGTGTCGGCTATTTAGAGGATGGCACAATGGTGGTAATTGATGATGCTAAAACATTAGTCGGCCAACATGTCGATATTGAAATCACAAGCATTCTGCAAACATCATCAGGACGTATCGTCTTTGCGAAATTGATGAAACGCTAGTTTGTTTATTGTTTCACATGGAACAAGGATGTATTTACAGGCGTTTTGTTGAAGCAATGGGCTTACCAAATACGGCTCGTAATGCTACAATAAGTAAGAATGGGTACAGAATTGCCTGGCTATTTCTTGTCAGTCAAAGTCATGCCGATACACAGGTTTTTGACCTTGTCTTGCAAACGATAATCACGCATTTTCTGATTAATCACTATCTCAAAAGGAAGTATAAAAATGTACGGACATTTTGCCGCTTTCTTTTTAATAATCTAAAAATACAGGAGTGAACGAAATAATGAGTGATCGCGTAAGAGTCAGATATGCACCGAGTCCAACAGGTTACTTGCATATCGGAAACGCTAGAACAGCACTATTCAACTATTTATTTGCTAAACATTATGATGGAGACTTTATTGTACGTATTGAGGATACGGATAAAAAACGTAACTTAGAAGACGGCGAATCTTCACAATTCAGCAACTTGAAATGGTTAGGTCTTGATTGGGACGAATCTGTTGATAAAGACAATGGTTATGGTCCGTATCGTCAATCTGAACGTGGTAAATTCTACGATCCTTTAGTAGAACAATTATTAGCAGAAGATAAAGCATATAAATGCTATATGACTGAAGAAGAATTAGAAGCGGAACGCGAAGGCCAAATTGCACGCGGAGAAACACCGCGCTATGCAGGTAAACATGCTCATTTAACACAAGAAGAAAGAGAAGCATTCGAAGCAGAAGGACGTCTTCCGGCAATTCGTTTCCGTGTACCAAAAGGCAAAGTCTATAAATTCGATGATATGGTTAAAGGCGAAGTATCATTTGAATCAGACAACATCGGCGACTGGGTTATTGTGAAAAAAGACGGTGTTCCGACTTACAACTTCGCAGTAGCTGCAGATGACCACTACATGGAAATCTCTGACGTTATCCGCGGTGATGACCATGTTTCAAACACACCTAAACAATTAATGATTTATGAAGCATTCGGTTGGGAACCGCCGCGTTTCGGCCACATTTCATTAATCGTGAACGAACAACGTAAAAAATTAAGTAAACGTGATGGTCAAATCCTTCAATTCATCGAACAATATCGCGACTTAGGCTACTTGCCAGAAGCATTATTCAACTTCATTACATTGCTTGGCTGGTCACCTGAAGGCGAAGAAGAAATCTTCTCTAGAGAAGAATTTATTAAATTATTCGATGAAAATCGTTTACAAAAATCACCAGCATTCTTCGATAAGAAAAAATTAGCTTGGGTGAACAACCAATACATGAAACAAAAAGACTCAGAAACAGTCTTCGAACTTGCATTGCCGCATTTAATTAATGCAGGTTTGATTCCAGAATCACCATCTGAAAAAGATTTAGACTGGGGTCGCAAATTAATCGGTTTATACCAAAAAGAAATGAGCTATGCAGGTGAAATCGTACCGCTTTCTGAAATCTTCTTCAGAGACGAAATCGAGTTAGGCGAAGAAGAACAAGAAGTTATCAACGGTGAACAAGTGCCAGAACTTATTGAACATTTATACGGTAAGTTAGAAGCGCTAGAACCATTTGAAGCGGCTGAAATCAAAAAAACAATCAAAGAAGTTCAAAAAGAAACAGGTATTAAAGGCAAACAATTATTTATGCCGATTCGTGTTGCAGTAACAGGATCAATGCATGGTCCGGAATTACCGAATACGATTGAAGTATTAGGTAAAGAAAAAGTACTGAACCGTTTAAAAAAATATCTATAATTTCGATGGGGGACACTGCTTGAATTTTCAACGCAAACCACCTATTATTAGAAGTAATTACTGAGGATTAGTAGATAAAGTTTCAAGTCCAGAGAGTGTGCGGCTGCTGCGAGCACATCTTGAGCGTTATTGAATGCACCTTGGTTCAGACAATGATAAATACGGGATTTGAGAGAGTATGTCTTGAAACATTTGTATCACGCATACTGAAGAAGAGTGGAACCGTGCGAAGCACCTCTGACATTAAGTTGTTAGAGGTGCTTTCGTTATATATAGGAGGGGAATAACTTGTTTAAAAGAATGAGAGACGATATAAAAATGGTATTCGAACAAGATCCTGCGGCTAAGACGTCATTTGAGGTTGTGACAACTTATGCAGGATTGCATGCAGTATGGAATCACTTGCTTGCACACAAACTTTATAATAAAAAGCACTACGTTGCTGCACGTATTATTTCACAAGTATCACGCTTTTTCACTGGGATTGAAATTCACCCCGGTGCCAAAATAGGTAAACGTTTATTTATTGACCATGGTATGGGAGTGGTTATCGGCGAAACTTGTACAATTGGCGATAACGTAACAATTTACCAAGGTGTCACACTCGGCGGTACAGGTAAAGAGAAGGGTAAACGCCACCCTGATATCGGAGATAACGTGTTGATTGCAGCGGGTTCAAAAATTTTAGGCAATATCAAAGTAGATTCAAACGTCAATATCGGCGCAAACTCAGTGGTATTAACGAACGTACCAAGTTATTCAACGGTAGTCGGTATTCCTGGCCATATTGTAAAACAACATGGCAAACGTATTGGTAAAAACTTCGACCATCTCAACTTACCAGACCCAATCTACGAACAAATGAAACAATTAGAGAAACAACTAGAGCAAGTTAAGAATGGAGAGATTCAAGATGATTACATTATATAATACATTAACAAGACAAAAAGAACCGTTTAAACCTTTAGAAGAAGGCAAAGTTAAAATGTATGTCTGCGGTCCGACGGTTTACAACTATATTCATATCGGGAATGCGCGTCCAGCTATCAACTACGACGTAGTCCGCCGTTACTTTGAATATAAAGGCTACGATGTAAACTATGTATCTAACTTCACGGATGTGGATGACAAATTAATCAAACGTTCAAAAGAATTAAACGAAAGTGTGCCTGAAATCGCAGACCGTTATATTAAAGCATTCTACGAAGATACAGGTGCATTGAACGTTAAAAAAGCAACATCTAATCCGCGTGTTATGAATCATATGGATGATATCATCCAATTTATTCAAAACCTTGTGGACCAAGGTTATGCTTATGAAAGTGAAGGCGATGTATACTTCAGAACACGCAAGTTCGAAGGCTATGGCAAACTCAGTCACCAATCTATTGATGACTTAAAAGTCGGTGCTCGTATTGAATCCGGCGAGCAAAAAGAAGATGCGTTAGACTTCACATTGTGGAAAAAAGCGAAACCGGGCGAAATCAGTTGGGACAGTCCGTTCGGCAAAGGTCGTCCAGGCTGGCATATCGAATGCTCTGTTATGGCATACAATGAATTAGGCGAAACAATCGATATCCACGCAGGGGGCAGCGACTTGCAGTTCCCTCACCACGAAAATGAAATCGCACAATCTGAAGCACATAACCATGCGCCTTTTGCGAACTATTGGATGCATAATGGTTTCATCAATATTAACAATGAAAAAATGAGTAAATCATTAGGCAACTTCGTATTAGTACATGACATTATTAAAGAAGTAGACCCGGATGTACTGCGTTTCTTCATGATCAGCGTACATTACCGAAGTCCAATCAACTACAATATGGAGTTAGTAGAATCAGCGAAAGCAGGATTAGAACGTATCCGCAATAGTTATCAAGCTTTAGAAGAAAGAGAAGTGATTGCATCTGATATCGAAGATCAATCAGAATATATCGAACAAGTGGATGCATTGTTAGAACAATTTGAAACAGTAATGGACGATGACTTCAACACAGCGAACGCGATTACAACTTGGTATGACTTAGCAAAATTAGCGAATAAATATGTCATGGAAAATACGACATCTAAAAAAGTCATAGAACGTTTCAAAGAAGTCTTCCAAATCTTCAGCGATGTCTTAGGTGTACCATTAAAAGGCAAACAAGAAGAATTGTTAGATGAAGAAATCGAAGCATTAATCGAAGAACGCAATGAAGCACGAAAAAATAAAGATTATGCGCGTGCTGATGAAATCCGCGATGAATTAAAAGCAAAAAATATTATTCTTGAAGATACGCCGCAAGGTGTGAGATTCAAACGTGGATAACGCGCAAAATATTAAACTGCTGAACCCCTTATCACTCGCATATATGGGGGATGCAGTTTTAGACCAATATGTCAGACAGCACATTATCTTAAAGCTGCGTGCTAAACCTAATCGTTTGCATCAGCAGGCTAAACGTTTTGTTTCGGCTAAAAGCCAAGCGCTGACGTTGGAAAGCTTAATCGAAGCAGAGTGGCTGACTGAAGAAGAGTTGGAAATTGTCCGCAGAGGCCGCAATGCGAAAAGCCATACCAAAGCAAAAAATACAGATATTCAGACTTACCGCAAAAGTTCAGGGCTGGAAGCTGTTATCGGTTTCTTATACCTAGAAGGCCGTACAGAGCGCCTTGAAGCTTTGCTTTGTCGTATTGTATCTGAAGTAGAAGAAAGGGTGTGATGGATGTGGAAGATTCAGTGATTGTAGGAAGACATGCCGTTAAAGAAGCGATTACTTCTGGGCATCCAATCAATAAGATTCTGATTCAAGATGGTGTGAAAAAGCAACAACTTGATGAAATCTTAAAAAATGCAAAAAAGCAAAAATTAATCGTGCAAACCGTACCAAAAACGAAATTAGACGGATTAGCTGAAGCACCGCACCAAGGTGTTGCGGCACTCGTTGCGCCCTATGAATATGTTGAGCTGGATGACTTGTTAGCAAAGTTGAAAGCACAAGATCATCTGCCGACTTTAATGTTGTTAGACGGACTGGAAGATCCGCATAATCTAGGATCGATTCTAAGAACCGCAGATGCGGCCGGGGTAGACGGTGTTATTATTCCTAAACGCCGTTCAGTGGCCTTAACACAAACAGTAGCTAAGGCATCTGCAGGTGCGATTCAGCATATACCGGTCACACGTGTTACCAATTTAGCCCAAACAATGGATAAATTGAAAGAAGAAGGCTATTGGATTGCCGGAACTGCAGCTGATAACGCAACAGACTACCGTCAAATGAGTGCAGATATGCCAATCGCAATTGTAATCGGCAATGAAGGTCATGGCATGAGCCGTCTTGTCAAAGAAAAATGCGACTTTTATATTAAAATACCAATGGTAGGGCATATCAACAGCTTAAATGCATCTGTAGCGGCAAGTTTGATGATGTACGAAATTTATCGCAAACGTCATCCGGTTGGAGAGTAAGTTATGAAGAATAAGGACCGTTATCTAATCATCGACGGCTACAATATGATTGGCCACAGTACGGCTTTGTCTAATCTTGCAAAAGAAAATTTAGAAGAAGCAAGAGAGAAGTTATTACTGGCCATTGGTAATTACAATGCGACTGTGGCAGACGAAGTCATTTGTGTTTTTGATGCATATGAACAAGAAGGTACTGAAAGCGAGTTCTATTATCATGGTGTAAGAACGATATTTACGAAAGAAAACGAAACAGCTGACAGCTTTATTGAGCGCTTTGTATATGGGTTATATGACAAACATACAACCCATATTGCGGTTGTGACGAGTGATCTGAGCGAACAGCACGCTATATTCGGAACAGGTGCATACCGTATTTCATCCAGAGAAATGTGGCAAAACATCAAATTAAGCGAAGCAAGTGTCAGTTCGACCATGAAGACGTTCAATAATAACAAACCGCGTACACGTATTCAGCTTTCTGACGAAGTGTTATCAGAATTTGAAAAAATCAGAAGAGGAGACAATGAAAAATAAGTTTTCTGTATCTTGCTTATTTGATAAGCAGTCCGCTATGATAAGTTCACTTTTATGAAAGGATAGAACTTACAGCGATGCAGAAAACTCCATTTCCTCAAGACATTGTCCCTTTAATACAACTTGTACAAGCACAGGATGCACAAGCAATGCATAAGCTGCTGAAAAAGCTGCACCCTGAAATTTGCAGGCGTGTTATGCATACATCAATTGCACCGCATGATTGCGAAGACTTGTTGCAAGATATCTCCATAAGAATCAGCAGAAATATTCATCACTTTAAAATCATCGAAGCGACACCCTTCGAGCATTACTTCAATCGGCTTATCAAAACATCTAAGTATGATTACTACCGAAAGCAAGAGCGTTTAAAACTTCAGCAAGATCACTTAATTGAAGAAGCAAAAAGTGTTTACTGCAGTGCGCGTCCTTCAATAGAAGAACAGCTTATTTTAAAAGAGCGTATAGAAATTCTTATGGACTGCTGCAAGAAATTAAGCAAATTAGAGCAAGAAGTAGTACAATATATGTTGGATGATTATTCCCCAAGTGAAACAGCAAAAGCGATGGGCATTAGTGAAAAAACGGTTTATAATGCATTGCACCGAAGTAAAACGAAGCTGCGCAAAATGCATGAATTATTGGATAGTTAAGTGCATTTCGTTACACTTATAGATACAAAGTACAATTCACTAGACGTTTGACAATTTGAGGGTTTCTTATGTATAGTTAGTGAGTATTTAATATAGGTAAGGTGAAGGTATTATGAAGAAAGTCCCGCTCAACTGTGAAATTTGCGGCAATAGAAACTATACCGTACCAAAAAACAGCAACCTTGCAGAAAGACTCGTGTTGAAGAAGTATTGCAAAAAATGCAATGCGCATACAATACACAAGGAATCGAAGTAATTGCTCTTAAGGCCAAGATGAAATTAATGATTAATTGGAGGTACGACAATGGCTGAAGATAAAAACAAAACACCGAAAGAAAGTTTCTTCAAAGGCGTTATATCTGAGATGGAGAAGACGAGCTGGCCGACTGGACCAGAACTCGTAAAATATACAACTATTGTAATTGTTACAGTAATATTTTTCTTAATCTTCTTCTATGCCTTAGATTTGGGAATCGGTAGATTAATAGAATTAATTAGTTAATGAGGAGTGACAGCATGTCTGAAGAAGTTGGAGCAAAGCGTTGGTATGCCGTGCATACTTACTCTGGCTACGAAAATAAAGTTAAGAAAAATTTAGAAAAACGTGTTGAATCAATGAATATGACAGAACAGATTTTCAGAGTTGTCATACCGGAAGAAGAGGAAACACAAGTTAAAGACGGTAAAGCGAAGAAATTAACGAAAAAGACATTCCCTGGTTATGTATTAGTGGAATTAGTCATGACAGATGAGTCTTGGTATGTCGTAAGAAATACACCAGGTGTTACAGGCTTTGTCGGTTCAGCAGGTGCTGGATCAAAACCTAACCCGCTGCTGCCGGATGAAGTTCGCTTTATTTTGAAACAAATGGGAATGAAAGAAAAAACTATCGATGTAGAAGTCGAAGTCGGAGAGCAAGTACGTATCAAGTCCGGCCCATTTGCCAACCAAGTCGGTGAAGTACAAGAGATTGAAGCAGACAAATTTAAACTTACAGTATTAGTAGATATGTTTGGCAGAGAAACTCCTGTAGAAGTAGAGTTTGATCAAATCGAAAAATTGTAATGCAATTCAGGTATTGATTTTACATTTTTTCAATGATATAATATTATGGTCGTGCTTTGGAAGAAGGCGGCCATTTCGTCACGAAATGTTTTAAGAGTGGGAGGGCAAAACTGAGCCCTGTGACCACATCACGATATCAAGGAGGTGCACATCGTGGCTAAAAAAGTAGAAAAAGTAGTTAAATTGCAAATTCCTGCAGGTAAAGCGAACCCAGCACCACCAGTTGGTCCAGCATTAGGTCAAGCAGGTGTGAACATTATGGGATTCTGTAAAGAATTCAACGCGAGAACACAAGAACAAGCAGGTTTAATCATTCCGGTAGAAATCAGTGTATATGAAGACCGTTCATTTACATTCATTACAAAAACTCCACCGGCTCCAGTACTACTTAAAAAAGCAGCTGGCGTTGACAAAGGTTCTGGTGAACCTAACAAAAACAAAGTTGCTACAGTAACTAAAGATCAAGTACGTGAAATCGCTGAAACAAAAATGCCTGACTTAAACGCGGCAGATATTGAAGCGGCAATGCGTATTGTCGAAGGTACTGCACGTAGTATGGGTATCACTGTAGAATAATAGCGTACTTATAAGCAGCTCAATACAAATTGAGTACTTATTAAACGAAAACGAATAACAATTAGAAACTTGAAACAAATGCGGCAGATGACAAATAAGTGAATCCAATGAAACATGTTGCGAACAATTATGGCGTCATCTGCTCTTAACTTGCGATAGCAAGTAATGTGGGAGGACATTCCGCTAAAACCACTAAAGGAGGAAAATATAAATGGCTAAAAAAGGTAAAAAGTATCTAGAAGCTGCTAAAAAAGTTGACCGTAATGAATATTACGGTGTTGAAGATGCAATCAGCTTAGCTAAAGAAACTAGCGTTGCAAACTTCGATGCTTCTGTTGAAGTAGCATTCCGTTTAGGTATCGATACTCGTAAAAACGACCAGCAAATCCGTGGTGCAGTAGTATTACCGCACGGAACTGGTAAAACTCAACGTGTATTAGTATTCGCGAAAGGTGATAAAGCGACTGAAGCTCAAGAAGCTGGCGCAGATTACGTAGGCGAATCAGAATACGCAACTAAAATCCAACAAGGCTGGTTCGATTTCGATGTAGTAGTAGCTACACCGGACATGATGGGCGAAGTTGGTAAATTAGGTCGTGTATTAGGACCTAAAGGTTTAATGCCTAACCCTAAAACTGGCACAGTAACAATGGACGTTAAAAAAGCGGTTGAAGAAATCAAAGCAGGTAAAGTAGAATACCGTGCTGAGAAAGCTGGTATTGTCCACGCTTCAATCGGTAAAGTATCATTCAGTACTGAAGACTTAGTTGAAAACTTCAAAGCGTTGCAAGACGTTTTGACAAAAGCTAAACCAGCTTCAGCTAAAGGTACTTACTTCAAGTCTGTTGCAGTGTCAACTACAATGGGCCCTGGTGTTAAAGTAGATACTTCAAGCTTCAAACTTTAATATATAAATGAAACTAAGAACTAGAGAAAATGCTAAAGTTGCACAGTGCCAATCGTATAGATTCATATCTGCAAGACTTTAAAAATATTTTCTCTAGTTTTTTTAAAACATATTGACATATTACATCGTAACAGTTATATTTATTGATGTGATTATTTTACCTAAGACAGTAGGAGTTAGAAATAACTTAAAATAATAATCCTACCGAGGCTAAAATTGACTTGAACGTGAACTATGAAACTTTCAAGCACTTTTTGCCGTGGGGTGAAAGTGCTTTTTTTATTGGGTAAGGCTCAAATAAAAAGCACCGAACAAAATTTATATGGAGGTGTCTAAATGTCTGGAATTATTGAAGCTAAAAAACAATTAGTTGACCAAATCGCTGATCAACTTAAAAATTCTGTTTCAACAGTAATCGTAAATTACCGTGGTTTAACAGTAGCTGAAGTAACTGAATTACGTAAACAATTACGTGAAGCAGGTGTTGAGTACAAAGTTTACAAAAACACTATGTTACGTCGTGCTGCAGAACAAGCGGGAATTGAAGGTATTGACGAATTCTTAGTAGGTCCTACTGCTATTGCAACAGCTACTGAAGACGTAGTTGCTCCTGCAAAAGTTATCGCTGGATTTGCTAAAGAACACGAAGCTTTAGAAATTAAAACAGGCGTGATGGACGGTAGTGTTATCTCAGCAGAAGAAGTTAAAACTGTTGGTTCTTTACCATCTCACGACGGTCTTGTATCTATGTTACTTTCTGTATTACAAGCTCCTGTACGCAACTTCGCTTATGCAGTTAAAGCAGTTGGCGAATCAAAAGAAGAAGAAAGCGCTGAATAATCAGTACGCACAAATAATTATTTAAAAAATGGAGGAAATATATAATGGCTAATCAAGAACAAATCATTGAAGCAATTAAAGAAATGTCAGTATTAGAATTAAATGACTTAGTAAAAGCAATCGAAGAAGAATTTGGTGTAACTGCAGCAGCTCCAGTAGCAGCAGCAGGTGCAGCAGGCGGCGGAGACGCAGCAGCAGAAAAAACTGAATTTGATGTTGAGTTAACTTCAGCTGGATCATCAAAAATCAAAGTTGTTAAAGCTGTTAAAGACGCAACTGGCTTAGGATTAAAAGACGCTAAAGAATTAGTAGACAACGCTCCTAAAGTAATCAAAGAAGCTTTACCTAAAGAAGAAGCTGAAAAACTTAAAGAAACATTAGAAGAAGTTGGCGCAACTGTAGAATTAAAATAATTCTATTTAAACAGCCAATAACTAAATGAAAAGAGAACGAGGCTAATTACCATTGTTAATATCGTGAAACATCGTTTCACAGCCTGAATTCTTTGAGAAATGAAAACCCCGTTATTGAGTTAACGGGGTTTTTCTAATGAGTGCAGTTCAATTTTGAATAAAAGGTATTTATAGCAAAACACTGATGTTATGTGTATCCTTAGAGTAAAGGGTGTGCTTGCCTTTATTTAGAATGAAACAAACAGGCTCAAATGATTTCTAAAGAGAAGCAATGAGGTGTAAGTATGAGTCATTATTATGACAAGGATCCAAATGTTGAAAGTCATAAAGAGACGTTTAAATACCATTATCATCAAAATGAATTGAATCTCGTGACAGATGCCGGTGTATTTTCAAAAGGAAAAATCGACTTCGGTTCGGATTTGCTTGTGCGTACGTTCTTAAAAGAACATCCGCCAGGACCGAGCAAAACCATTGTTGATGTCGGCTGCGGCTATGGCCCAATCGGATTGATGATTGCAAAAGTATCACCGCATCATCAAATTATCATGTTGGATGTGAACCACCGTGCACTGGATCTAGCAAAAGAAAATAGTGAAAAGAACCATATTGATAATGTCACTATTTTAGAGAGCGATGGTTTAGCTGAAGTTCAGGACAATTCATGCGACATGGTTGTGACGAATCCGCCAATCAGGGCAGGAAAGTCAGTGGTCCATGGTATTTTAGAAGATGCATATGAGAAGTTGAAGGCAGACGGCGAGTTGTATGTTGTGATTCAAAAGAAACAAGGCATGCCTTCAGCGAAAAAGAAAATGGAAGCTGTTTTTGGGAACGTTGAAACCCTGACTAAAGAGAAAGGGTATTATATTTTAAAAAGCAAGCGTTAACCATTGACAACCATATGAGTTTCTGATATAGTTATAGAATGTAAAAATTTATGTTCAAGAAGTGTGTACTTTTACGTATAAAATAACAAAGTAAATCTTTAATAACACAGAATAGAAAATGGTGTCATCGGGTGTGCTGCCGTTTTCTTTTTGTCTTGTTACCGTTTTGTTTATTTTATAATGTAAGAGACATTCGAACAATTTTTGAGGGGTGAATCTGTTTGGCAGGTAAATTTGTCCAATATGGAAGACATCGTAAACGTAGAAATTACGCGAGAATTTCTGAGGTTTTAGAATTACCAAACCTTATTGAAATTCAAACTAAATCTTATGAATGGTTCTTAAAAGAAGGCTTATTAGAAATGTTTAGAGACATTTCTCCAATCGAAGACTTCACAGGCAACCTTTCTTTAGAATTTGTAGATTATAGATTGGGTGAACCGAAATACGATTTAGAGGAATCTAAGAACCGCGACGCAACTTATGCTGCACCTCTTCGTGTCAAAGTGCGTCTTATTAACAAAGAAACAGGAGAAGTGAAAGACCAAGAAGTCTTTATGGGTGATTTCCCATTAATGACAGATACTGGTACTTTCGTAATTAATGGTGCGGAACGTGTTATTGTTTCGCAATTAGTACGTTCTCCATCCGTATACTTCAATGAAAAAATAGATAAAAACGGTCGCGAAAACTATGATGCAACAGTTATTCCTAACCGTGGTGCTTGGTTAGAGTTTGAAACTGATGCAAAAGATATTGTTTATGTGCGTATCGACAGAACAAGAAAATTACCGTTAACTATATTATTACGCGCGCTAGGCTATTCAACTGATCAATCAATTATTGATTTATTAGGCGATAATGAATACTTGCGCAACACATTAGAAAAAGACAGTACTGAAAATACTGATCAAGCTTTATTAGAAATTTACGAACGTTTACGCCCTGGCGAACCACCTACAGTAGAAAACGCGAAAAGCTTGCTTTATTCTCGTTTCTTCGATCCAAAACGCTATGATTTAGCAAGTGTTGGTCGCTATAAAATGAATAAAAAACTTCATTTAAAACATCGTTTATTCAACCAAAAATTGGCTGAACCGATTGTTAATACTGAAACAGGTGAAATTGTTGCTGAAGAAGGCACAGTTTTAGACCGTCGTAAACTAGACGAAATTATGGATGTTTTAGAATCTAATGCAAACATCGAAGTAGATGAATTAGATGACAGCATCGTTAACGAACCTGTTGAAACACAATCAATTAAAATCTATGTACCTAACGATGAAGAAGGCCGTACAACAACAGTAATCGGCAACGCATTCCCTGATTCAGAGGTTAAATGCATTACACCGGCTGATATTGTTGCTTCAATGTCTTACTTCTTCAACTTATTGTATGGTGTAGGTCAAACTGACGATATTGACCACTTAGGCAACCGTCGTTTACGTTCAGTAGGCGAATTATTGCAAAACCAATTCAGAATCGGTCTTTCAAGAATGGAACGTGTGGTACGTGAAAGAATGTCTATCCAAGACACTGATTCAATTACACCACAGCAATTAATCAACATTCGTCCGGTAATTGCATCTATCAAAGAATTCTTTGGAAGCTCTCAATTATCACAATTCATGGACCAAGCGAACCCATTAGCAGAATTAACACACAAACGTCGTTTATCTGCATTAGGACCTGGTGGTTTAACACGTGAACGTGCCCAAATGGAAGTACGTGACGTGCACTATTCTCACTATGGCCGTATGTGTCCAATCGAGACACCAGAGGGTCCGAACATTGGTTTAATCAACTCGTTATCAAGTTATGCACGTGTTAACGAATTCGGATTTATCGAAACACCATATCGTAAAGTAGACCATGACAAAAATGCGGTAACGGATCAAATCGATTACTTAACTGCTGATGAAGAAGACAGTTATGTCGTTGCCCAAGCGAACTCTCGTTTAGATGACGAAGGTCATTTCTTAGACGAAGAAATCGTTTGTCGTTTCCGTGGTAACAACACAACTATGGATAGAGAGAAAATGGACTACATGGACGTTTCTCCTAAACAAGTTGTTTCTGCTGCGACAGCATGTATCCCATTCTTAGAAAACGATGACTCTAACCGTGCGTTAATGGGTGCGAACATGCAGCGTCAAGCGGTACCATTGATGAACCCTGAATCTCCATTTGTAGGTACAGGTATGGAACATGTTGCTGCACGCGACTCAGGTGCTGCAGTTATCAACAGACATTTCGGTCGTGTTGAACATGTTGAATCAAACGAAATTAAAGTTCGCCGTATCATTGAAGAAGATGGTCAAGAATATGATGGCGAAGTAGATACGTATAGATTAGCTAAATTCAAACGTTCTAACTCAGGTACATGTTATAACCAACGTCCGATTGTTAAAGTCGGAGATGTTGTATCACAAGGCGAAATCTTAGCTGACGGTCCTTCTATGGAACTTGGCGAGATGGCACTTGGACGCAACGTAGTTGTAGGTTTCATGACATGGGACGGTTATAACTACGAGGATGCTGTAATCATGAGTGAACGTCTTGTTAAAGACGACGTTTACACTTCAATTCATATCGAAGAATATGAATCAGAAGCACGTGATACAAAATTAGGACCTGAAGAAATCACACGTGATATCCCGAACGTTGCAGAAAGCGCACTTAAAAACCTAGATGAACGCGGTATTGTTTATGTAGGTGCAGAAGTTAAAGATGGCGACATCTTAGTTGGTAAAGTAACACCTAAAGGTGTCACTGAATTAACTGCTGAAGAACGCTTATTACATGCAATCTTTGGTGAAAAAGCACGTGAAGTCCGCGATACTTCATTACGTGTACCACATGGTGCAGGCGGTATTGTTTTAGATGTTAAAGTCTTCAACCGCGAAGACGGCGACGATTCATTATCTCCAGGTGTAAACCAACTTGTACGTGTTTACATCGTTCAAAAACGTAAAATCCACGTTGGGGATAAAATGTGCGGTCGTCACGGTAACAAAGGTGTTATCTCTAAGATTGTTCCTGAAGAAGATATGCCTTACTTACCAGACGGAACACCTATTGACATCATGTTAAACCCATTAGGTGTACCATCACGTATGAACATCGGACAAGTACTTGAATTGCACTTAGGTATGGCGGCTAAAAACTTAGGTATTCATGTCGCATCACCAGTATTCGATGGTGCCAACGATGATGATGTTTGGTCTACAATCGAAGAAGCAGGTATGGCAAGAGATGGTAAAACTGTATTGTATGATGGACGTACAGGCGAACCATTCGATAACCGTATTTCTGTTGGTGTAATGTACATGTTGAAACTTGCACACATGGTTGACGACAAATTACATGCGCGTTCAACTGGACCATACTCACTTGTTACACAACAACCACTTGGCGGTAAAGCTCAATTCGGTGGACAACGTTTCGGTGAGATGGAGGTATGGGCACTTGAAGCATATGGTGCTGCATACACATTGCAAGAAATCCTAACTTACAAATCTGATGACACTGTAGGTCGTGTAAAAACTTATGAAGCGATCGTTAAAGGTGAAAACATCTCTAGACCAAGTGTTCCGGAATCATTCCGCGTATTGATGAAAGAATTACAAAGTTTAGGTCTTGATGTTAAAGTCATGGATGAAGATGATAAAGAAATTGAAATGTCAGATATGGATGATGATGATGTGAACGAACATAAAGTGAACATCCAACAATCTTCAATCCCTGAATCTCAAAAAGAAATCACTGACTAATATATTTCAATGTTCAATAAGCAAATAGCGTAATGTTTAAAATTCAAATATCATAAGGCAGCATTAGGCAATGTACTGCATTGCCTTTATGCACCTTTAATATTTTTCAATTTATTGATCATTTATCAATCAAATAGCACAGCTAATCTAAATTGAAGGAGGTAGGCTCCTTGATTGATGTAAATAATTTCCATTATATGAAAATCGGCCTTGCTTCACCTGAAAAGATTCGTTCATGGTCATACGGTGAAGTTAAGAAACCTGAAACAATCAACTATCGTACTTTAAAACCTGAAAAAGATGGTTTGTTCTGCGAAAGAATTTTCGGACCTACAAAAGACTGGGAATGTAGTTGCGGTAAGTACAAACGTGTACGTTATAAAGGTATGGTTTGTGACCGTTGCGGTGTTGAAGTAACTAAATCAAAAGTACGTCGTGAAAGAATGGGCCATATTGAACTTGCGGCACCTGTATCACACATTTGGTACTTCAAAGGTATCCCAAGCCGTATGGGTCTATTATTAGATATGTCTCCAAGATCATTAGAAGAAGTCATTTACTTCGCATCTTATGTTGTGGTTGATCCAGGCCCAACAGGTCTTGAGAAAAAATCATTGCTTTCAGAAGCAGAATACAGAGATTACTATGACAAATTCCCTGGTCAATTCGTAGCAAAAATGGGTGCTGAAGGTATCAAAGACCTATTAGCAGAAATTGACTTGGATGAAGAGTTGAAAGAGTTGCGTACTGAATTAGAGTCAGCTACTGGCCAAAGATTGACACGTGCAATCAAACGTTTAGAAGTAGTTGAATCATTCAGAAACTCTGGTAACGAACCTTCATGGATGATTTTGGATGTACTTCCGATTATCCCGCCAGAAATCCGTCCAATGGTTCAATTAGACGGCGGACGTTTTGCGACAAGTGACTTAAACGACTTATACCGTCGTGTCATCAACCGTAACAACCGTTTGAAACGTTTATTAGATTTAGGTGCACCTGGCATCATCGTTCAAAACGAAAAACGTATGCTGCAAGAAGCAGTAGACGCATTAATCGATAACGGTCGTCGCGGTCGTCCAGTTACTGGTCCGGGTAACCGTCCATTAAAATCACTTTCACACATGTTGAAAGGTAAACAAGGTCGTTTCCGTCAAAACTTATTAGGTAAACGTGTTGACTACTCTGGTCGTTCAGTTATCGCTGTTGGTCCAAGCTTGAAAATGTACCAATGCGGATTACCTAAAGAAATGGCGTTAGAATTATTCAAACCTTTCGTAATGAAAGAATTAGTTCAACGCGAAATCGCAACAAACATCAAAAATGCGAAAAGTAAAATCGAACGTATGGAAGATGAAGTATGGGATGTTTTAGAAGATGTAATCAGAGAACACCCAGTACTTTTAAACCGTGCGCCTACACTTCACAGATTAGGTATCCAAGCTTTCGAACCAACATTGGTTGAAGGCCGTGCGATTCGTCTGCACCCATTGGTTACAACAGCGTACAACGCTGACTTCGATGGTGACCAAATGGCTGTTCACGTACCTTTATCTAAAGAAGCACAAGCAGAAGCACGTATGTTGATGCTTGCAGCACAAAACATCTTGAACCCTAAAGACGGTAAACCAGTTGTTACACCATCACAAGATATGGTACTTGGTAACTATTACCTTACTTTAGAGCGTGAAGATGCTGTGAATACAGGAGCTATCTTCAATGACGCTAATGAAGTCTTGAAAGCTTACCAAAACGGTTACGTACACTTGCATACACGTATCGGTGTACACGCAGGTTCATTCCATAACCCTACGTTCACAGAAGAACAAAACAGTAAGATTCTTACAACAACAGTTGGTAAAGTAATCTTCAACGAAATTATTCCGGATTCATTTGCTTACATTAATGAACCATCACAAACAAACTTAGAAGACAAAACACCTGATAAATACTTCGTCAGCGCGAGCGAATTAGGCGAAGGCGGCTTGAAAGCATACTTTGAAGAACAAGAACTTGTTGATCCGTTCAACAAAAAATTCTTAGGAAATATCATCGCAGAAGTGTTCAATCGCTTCAGCATTACTGATACTTCTATGATGCTTGACCGTATGAAAGACTTAGGTTTCAAATTCTCTTCTAAAGCAGGTATCACTGTTGGTGTATCTGACATTGTGGTATTACCGGATAAACAAGAAATCTTAGACGAACACGAAAAATTAGTTGAACGTGTTCAAAAACAATATAACCGTGGTTTAATCACTGAAGAAGAACGTTATAATGCTGTCGTTGAAATTTGGACAGATGCTAAGGATGAAATTCAAGGCAAATTGA
>NZ_MRZJ01000016.1 GCF_002994445.1 Staphylococcus simulans | reverse complement strand
CACAGTAGGTAATCAAGCGGATAACGCGAAATATGAACCAACAACAGGTGAAATCACAAAACCATTCGGTACACCGACAACTGCCGATGAAGTGAAAGGCAAAGTAACAGTGCCAGACTTCCCAGCAGATAAAGGTACACCAGTGGTAACAGTGGATGATTCTACGAAAGTACCTAATGGCGAAACAACAGGTGTGTTTGATGTACCAGTAACAGTCACATACCCAGACGGTACAACAGACAAAGTAACAGTTAAAGTTACAGTTGGCGATCAAGCAGATAATGCGAAATATGATCCGAACGCCGGAGAAATTACAAAACCATACGGTCAACCAACAACACCGGAAGAAGTAAAAGGTAAAGTAACAGTTCCAGGATATCCAGAAAGTGCTCAACCATATGTAGTGACAGTAGATGAAACAAAAGTTCCAGACGGTCAAACAAGTGGTGAATTCGAAGTACCGGCGACAGTGACTTACCCAGATAAAACAACAGATGCAGTCAATGTCAAAGTAACAGTAGGGCCAAAAGATTCTACAACTTATGAACCAACAGTAGAAAACATCACAAAACCATATGGTACACCGACAACAGTTGAAGAAGTGAAAGGTAAAGTAACCGTACCAGACTTCCCAACAACAGGTGATCAACCAGTAGTAACAGTGGATGAAACAAAAGTTCCAGACGGTCAAACAAGTGGAGAATTCGAAGTCCCAGTGACAGTGACTTACCCAGACAAAACAACAGACACTGTTAATGTCAAAGTAACTGTGGGACCAAAAGATTCAGATACGTACCAACCAACAGTGGAAAACATCACAAAACCATATGGCACACCAACAACAGCCGATGAAGTAAAAGCAAAAGTAACAGTGCCAAACTTCCCAGCAGATAAAGGTACACCAGTAGTAACTGTGGATGATCCATCACAATTACCTGACGGTAATACTGAAGGTACAACACCAGTCAATGTAACAGTGACATATCCGGATGGTACAAAAGACCATGTAACAGTAAATGTGACAGTGGGCAAACAACCAGATAATACGAAATATGAACCTACTACTGAAAAAGTAGAAAAACCATTTGGTACACCTACAACTGCAGAAGATGTGGTATCAAAAGTAGCGGTTCCAGGTTTCCCTAAAGAAGGTCAACAACCAACAGTAACAGTAGATGATCCGACTAAATTACCAAAAGGCGACCAACCTGGCACATACGATGTTCCAGTAACAGTCACTTACCCAGACGGCACAACTGATAAAGTAACAGTGAAAGTAACAGTTGGAGAACAACCGCAAAATGATAAATATGATCCAAGAGCAGGAGAAATTATTAAACATTTCGGTACACCAACAACAGTTGATGAAGTAAAAGATAAAGTGACAGTTCCAGGCTATCCAAAAGACGGTCAACCATATGTAGTGACAGTGGACGAATCTAAAATCCCTAATGGCCAAGTTTCAGGAGAGTTCGAAGTTCCAGCGACAGTGACATATCCTGATAAAACAACAGATACAATTACTGTCAAAGTAACTGTAGGACCAAAAGATTCAGATACGTACCAACCAACAGTGGATAATATTGAAAAAACATATGGTACACCGACAACAGCTGATGAAATAACATCAAAAGTAACAGTCCCAGACTTCCCTAAAGATGGAGAACAACCAAAAGTAACAGTGGATAACCCAACGTTGATTCCAGATGGAAAAGTCCCAGGCACATATGAAGTACCAGTAACAGTGACATATCCGGATGGAACTAAAGACCATACAACAGTCACAGTTGTAGTAGCGCCAAAAGATTCAGACACTTATGAACCAGTGGTACAACCGATTGAAAAACCATATGGTCAACCAACAACAGCTGAAGATGTGATATCAAAAGTAAGCGTTCCAGGCTACCCAACTACTGGAGAACAACCGAAAGTAACAGTAGATAATCCAGCGTTGATTCCAGATGGAAAAGTTCCAGGCACATATGAAGTACCAGTAACAGTGACTTACCCAGATGGCACAAAAGATCATATTACTGTTCAAGTAACTGTAGGACCAAAAGATTCAGATATCTTTGAACCGACAACAGAAAAAGTAGAAAAACCATACGGTACACCTACAACTGTAGAAGATGTCGTATCAAAAGTAAGTATTCCAGGATATTCTAAAGCGGATAATCCATATAAAGTAACAGTGGATAATCCAGCATTGATTCCAGATGGAAAAGTCCCAGGTACTTATGAAGTACCGGTTACAGTGACATATCCAGATGGTTCACAAGATCATGTAACTGTACAAGTAGTTGTAGCACCACAACCGTTAAATGATAAATACGAACCAACAGCAGAAAAAGTAGAAAAACCATATGGTACACCTACAACTGCAGAAGATGTCGTATCAAAAGTAACAGTTCCAGGCTACCCAACTACTGGTGACCAACCAAAAGTAACAGTAGATGATACTTCATTAATTCCAAACGGAACAGTTCCAGGCACATATGAAGCACCTGTAACAGTCACTTATCCGGACGGCACGAAAGATCATATTACTGTTCAAGTAACTGTGGGACCAAAAGACTCAGACACTTATGAACCAGTGACACAACCAATCGGAAAACCATTTGGCGGTCATACAACAATTGATGAAATTGTATCAAGAGTAAGTGTTCCAGGTTTCCCAACTACTGGTGACCAACCAAAAGTGACAGTGGATAATCCAACGTTAATTCCAAGCGGATCAATCCCAGGCACATACGAAGTACCAGTGACAGTGACTTACCCAGATGGCACAAAAGACCATACAACAGTCACAATCACAGTACTTCCGCAACCAGATGCTGATGTGTTCACACCAGATTACAACGATAGCCAAGTGAACCCAGGTCAAGCAGTTGTAATTCCTCAAACAGGCGATCGTGTACCAGCAGGTTCAACTTTCGAAGTTGTGAATAACAGCGGCAAAGATTATGGATGGACTGCAACTGTTGATAAAACAACTGGTTTAGTTACAGTAACTGCTCCGAAAGATGCTTTAGAAGGAGATAAAACTACAGTAAAAGTTGTAGTCACTTATCCAGACGGTACAAAAGATACAGTTGAAGTAACAGTTACTGCACATGATACAATTGCACCAGAAGCACCAGTTGTTAACCCAATTGAAGCAGGTGCTAAAGTTATTACAGGTACAGGCAAAGAGCCAGGTACAAAAGTAACAGTGACATTCCCAGACGGTTCTACTGTAACAACACAAGTAGGTCCAGACGGTAAATGGACAGTAGATGTCCCTGCAAATGTAGTATTGAAAGATGGAGATACTGTTAAAGTAGTGATTACTGACAAAGCAGGCAACACATCAAAAACAACAATTACAACTGTAAAAGACACAGTTGCACCAGATGCGCCAGTTGTTAACCCAATTGAAGCAGGTGCTAAAGTTATTACAGGAACTGCAGAACCAGGTACAACAGTAACAGTGACATTCCCAGATGGTTCTACTGTAACAACACAAGTAGGCCCAGATGGTAAATGGACAGTAGATGTCCCTGCGAATGTAGTGTTGAAAGATGGAGATACTGTCAATGCGGTAAGTATTGATAAAGCAGGCAACACATCGAAAATAACAACTGCAACTGTAAAAGACACAGTTGCACCAGAAGCACCATGTGTGAATAATGTTCATACTGGAGATAAAACAGTTTCAGGAACTGCAGAGCCAGGTACAACAGTAACAGTGACATTCAAAGATGGTTCTACTGCAACAGCACAAGTAGACCAAAATGGTAAATGGACTGTTAAAGTACCATCATGCGTAACATTGAAAGCAGGAGACAAAGTTTCTGCAGTAGCTGTAGATGAAGCTGGTAATGTTTCTAAAACCGCAACAGCAGTTGTAGAAAGCAATGGCGAAGGGGTACCAACGTCTAAAGACGGTAAAGTGAAACCTCAAGAACCAAAAGCAAACAATGCAAAACAAGCACCATCAAAACCATCGGAAGCAAAAGCATCAAATGCGAAAGCAAAAGTTTCTAAACATGCTTCTGGTAAAGCAGCTCAAAAATCACCTGAAAAAGCAAATCAAAAAACAAAAGCATTACCAAAAACAGGTGAAAACACTTCAAATAGTGGCGTATTATTCGGCGGATTATTTGCAGTACTAGGATCAATCCTATTATTCAGAAAACGTCGCAACCACGATGACAACAAATAAAACTAAGCCATAGCTAGTTTTAAAGGTCGTACTCTTTATTGAGTGCGACCTTTTTTAATTCTATAGGGAAATCCCTGATTTTGTATTTAATCTTAATTAATTTTTGGAAAAGTATTCAATTCCGAACAACTTTGTTATATGATAGTTAGGTTAATTCTCACAAGAGAACCCTTTTAACACACACTTCGCAAACGACCCTCTTTGTTTGCATTTCACTTTTAACTACACTTTTTATTCACTTTTATATCCATTTTTATGATTTATCTTGCGTTATTTTATCAACTTAATAGGAGCAGCAACTATGGACTGTACATACAATATTTTTACTTCAACTTTTTGTAATTTCGAATTAATGCATAACAGCCAGTACATTACAGTATATTTTGTGATAAGCGGCAGAGCAAAAATGATCATGGATGAAAGGAAAGCCGAGTATTCGGCGGGAGATATCTTTATCACTACGCCGGAAATGAGAGTCTCGAATATCCAAAGTATTAAAGGCAGTATTATTTGTCTGTCTATCAATAAAATCCACTTTAATAAATACTATTTAAGAATCTCTGGGAAAATCAAGAAAACATATGAAATCAAATGCGGCATGAAGAAAGCTATGCTGAACTATATTCGTTATGTGTATGAGGAAGATCTGCTGATGGCAGATATTAATGTCATTAAACTGATTAATTATATGCATATATATTATAGTGAATTTGATAGTTATATATTTAACTTCACGAAAAATGAAATAATAGTTAAAGCGATTACACATATTAATAATAATTATAAAGCACCTTTGGCATTAGGGGATGTTGCGCAATGTTTATTTGTGAACAGCAGCTTTCTTTCAAGAAAGTTTAAATCTGAAATGCGTATTGGTTTTAGTGAATATGTTAGACGCATCAAACTCTATCGTTTCGCAGAAGACTTACTGGTCAGCGGTAATGAAAAAGAACTGTGGAAAACGTATCATTTCGCTAGTTTTCGTACCTTTTTGAAGAACTTTAAATCCCAATTCAACATGACGCCGACAGAGTTTATATTGCAATCAAAACAATGCAAAATCGAAGAAAAAACAGTATCTGAAAACATTTACAAACAAGCTTTAGAATATTTAAAAGAATAAATAAAACTAAATGATAAACACATTCTAGTTGATTACACTTTTTTTACTTTAGACATACACTATTTTTACTATTCATTTGATGTTCATCTTTTTTTGTCGAAAATACGTTAATATAAATTTTGTTCTCTTAACGACCAAAAGTTAAGGGATGAAAATAAAGTCATCATTTTCAGCATATAGACAAAGATACAACGGAGGAACCATCAATGAAACAACAATCAAAGAGAAGACTTGATTTTCTGCCGAATAAGCAAAACAAGTATTCAATCCGTAAATTTACGGTAGGAACCGCTTCTATCCTCGTAGGAGCAACATTCTTGTTTGGACTCAGCCATGAGGCGCAAGCAGCAGAAGAACAAACAACAAACGACGTTACAGTTCAATCTCAAACTGTAAATACACATTCAAACAATGAATCAGCGTCTCAACCATCCCAAGAGATATCTGATACAGCAGCCGTTACACCACCCGTAACAACAGAGGCCCCTGCTTCTGAAACAGCTGCACCAACAAATCCAAATGCAACACCAACAACATCAAAAGAATCAACTACTCAACAAAAAGCTCCAACACCAGAAACGAATGAAGTTTCAACTCAAACAACAACCGCTTCACAAACAACATCATCAGAATCAACACCAGTTGTCGAACAACAACCAACTTCAGAAACAAACGCTAAACCGCGTACAAGACGTGCTTTAGAAACTGCAGATACATTTGAAAGTATCCCTGCACCCGTAAACAATGAAACATATAACGGGAAAATTATTGATTATAGTGGCGATTTAGTTAAGAAAGTAGAAAATCCAGGAAAAACCGTTGCTCCTGATTACATCAACTTTTCTCCTAAATTTACAAACTATGATAGTAAATCATACTCGTTCTTAACAAATGGAACAAACGTAACAAGTAAGAAGCTTACGAATACAAATGATGGAGCTATTCATGCTTATTTAGGTGATTACATTACTTTAAATAACACAAGCCCAGAAGCTTATGTATATATCAATAATGTGGGTATAGCAGATGGTCATAAAGTAGATGCATTAGTTCATGTTACAAGAGATCAAGCTTCCACAAACTTTCCAACAGATATTAGATATTTCTTCACTTCAGGACGTGATATGTTATCTATGACTTCTCAAGATGGAGGAGGCGCAACAGCAAATATTAAGTTCTTGCAAAATATTGACAAAGCAAGGCTTGATGAATTTTATAATACAATTCAAAATGGGACACCGATTTCTACAGTGGTTGATGGTTTAAATGCTTTGAATAGCGAAGCACATCCAGTCAGTGGGTTACTCAACATTTATGATTTAGATGATTATGATAGAAACAAAGCAGTTGATGTTAGAAAATCTGTAACATTCGATCGCAATGAAATTAATGAACTTTATGTAAGTAATCAAAAACCGTTTCCTGCTACGGCCAATTTAGAGTTGAAAGATGGAAAAGTGATTATCTCTACAGGAGAGCAGCCAAGAGGCGGAGTAGAAGAATATCCTAACCGAGTAACAGCCACATTCCAAGACAAGAGTGAACTGACATACAGTATGACAGGAAGAAATGCATCAGGGACTGCTTTTCATGTTAAAGGAATTTTGTTAGTTCCGATTCAACCTTATACAACACAAGTCGTTAATCCGGTTAACGGAACAGATGGAAAAGTTACAGTTACTCAGTATATTCCGACAAGAGAAGTGTCTCAGCCTGCTACTTTACCATCAAAAGTAGAAATTTCAGCAGAGTTTCCGCAAGGTATTAGTGCAACTGCACAACCGAACACAAGCGATTTCGCAGCTTCGCAGAATGGTACCAATAAAGTGGTCTTAACCAGCACAACACAAGCTTTATCTAAACCAAGTTTTTATGACCACACTTATGTGCTTCCAATTACTTTAAAACATGAATTAACAGTTAATGATATCAGTTCAAATTCAGAAAAGTGGTTGAAATTAAAAGAATATTACGATGGAGATGTTTTAAATGTTCCTGTGAAATGGTCATTTGATAATGGTGATAAACAGTGGGATAACCTTACAACAGACCATTCAACAGTACCGTTAAAACTTTCAGATGAATTAAAAAGAGAAATCGACAAACAAATTATGGCAGAAGCAACAGCTTCAGTTGAAGAAGCGAAGATTGCACATGCACAAGCTAAAGAAAAGGCACAAGCGATTGTTTCAGATCAATTAGTGAACAGCAATGAAGCAGCAGAACTTCAAACAAGTATTCAATCAGCGACAGATAAAAAATCAATTGCACAAGAAAAAGTGAATCAGCTGCCAGAACGTTTAAAAACACAATTACAAGCAGAATTAGATCAACTTACTCCAATTGCAATACCGGATATCAATGATAAAAACAATAACAATATCAACGATGAACAAGATGAGCTGATTGCACAAGCGGAAGCGTTGATTGCAGCTGCATCCAAAGCGGAGGAAACAGCAAAATCAACATTAAATCAATTAAATGCAGATAACGCGATTTCACCAGAAGACAATACTCAGCTTACTCAATTGCAAAATGATTTTGTAGAGAAAAAACAAGCAGCAAAAGATAAAATCGCATCTATTCAACAACCGTATCAAGGTCCATTAACTGAAAAGCTTAACAAACTCTTAGGTATTAATGTACCAGAGGTTAATGACAGAGATGGTAACGGAAAACCGGATGAATTAGATGCTCAAGAGCAGAAAAATGCAGATTTGCTTAACGCAGCAGCTGATTTGGTAGCTAAAGCGGAAGAAGCAGACAAAACAGCTCAAACAAAACTTCAATCAGCGATTGATAATAATTTAATCACACCTGAAGAAAGTACAGACTTAATTTCAGCAAAAGATAATGCAGCAGCGGCAAAGACAAAAGCAGAAGAATCGGTACATGCGTTACCTCAAGATATGCAAAAGTCATTATTAGACCGTCTGAATAAATTACAGGGTATAGAAGTACCTAGCATCAACGATAAAAATAAAAATGATATTCCAGACACTCAAGATGAATTGATAGAAGCAGCAAAACTCTCAATTAAAGAAGTGCAAGATGCAGAAGCAACAGCGAAATCAGAACTTGAGACTGCCCAAGCAGATCAAGCAATTAATCAAAATGAACATGACAACTTAGAAAGATTGCAAAATGATTTTACAGCTAAGAAACAAGCAGCAACTGACAAAGTGAATGCAATCGACAGCAAATACAACAGTGATTTATTGAATAAATTAGCTGCATTGAACGGTATCGATGTTCCAGCAGTTAATGATGAAAATAATAACGGAAAACCTGACAGTGCTGAAGAAGAAGATAACAGCAGATTGCTGGATGAAATAAGAGCAGCAATAGAAGCAGCGAAAAATGCTGATCAAGCAGCACAAGAAAAATTGAAGGAAGTTAAACAAGATGATGTAGTCTCACAAGCAGAATTAGATGGACTCTATACTGTAGAAGATAATGCTGATAATACAGCAACTGAAGCAAGACGCTTAATAGAACAACTTCCAGAGAACTTACAAGCACCGTTTTTAGAAGAAGTGAATGCATTAAACGGTATAGAAATTCCTGGTATTAATGATTTCGACAATAACAATATTCCAGATGATCAAGATGAATTTATTAAAGCAGCAGAAGTTTCAATTAAAGAAGCAAAAGATGCGAATGATTTAGCTAAATCAGAACTTGCGACAGCACAATCAGATCAAGTAATTAATCCAACAGAACATAGCAACTTAGAAAGATTGCAAAATGATTTCACAATTAAGAAACAAGCAGCAGAAGATAAAGTGAATACAATTGATCCAAAATATCGCAAAGATTTACCAGAACAACTTCAAGCATTAACAGGTATAACAGTACCGGAAATAAATGATGCTAATAGCAACGGCAAGCTTGATAGCCAAGAACAACAAGAGCAAATAGCACAACAAGACGCAGCATTGCAAGCAGCAACAGATTTAGTAGAGAAAGCAGAACAAGCAGATAGAGCAGCACAAGAACAACTTCAATCAGCAAATGACAATAATTTAATTACACCAGAAGAGTCTGCAAGTTTAACAACAGCTAAAGATAACGCAGCAACAACAAAGACAGCAGCAGATGAAGCAGTTAAAGCATTACCTCAAGAAGTACAAGGACCATTATTAGAACGTCTGAAGAAATTAAATGGTATTGAAGTGCCTAGTATCAACGATAAGAATAGTAACAATATTCCAGACAATCAAGATGAATTAATTAAAGCAGCAGAAGTTTCACTTAAAGAGGCACAAAATGCAGATGCCTTAGCTAAATCAGAACTTGTGACAGCACAAGCAGATCAAGCAATTAATCCAACAGAGCATAACAACTTAGATGAGTTGCAAAATGATTTCACAACTAAGAAACAAGCAGCAACAGATAAAGTGAATGCGATTGATGAAAAGTATCGCAAAGATTTACCAGAACAACTTCAAGCATTAACAGGCATAGCAGTGCCAGAAGTGAATGACACAAATAACAATGGTCAACCTGATGATGCGGAACAAACAGCACTTGATACATTACTTGCAGATGCAAAGGCAGCACTAGAAAAAGCTAAAGCTACAGATAAAGCGGCGAAAGCACAATTAAGCGAAGCGGAACAAGACCAAGTAATTAATCCTGTTGAACACGAAGGTTTAGAGACAGCGAAAACGACAGCAGCAACTGCAAAGTCAGAAGCGGCAGTCAAAATCAATGCATTACCAGAAACATTACGTGCACCGCTTCAAGCAGAATTAGATCAACTTAACGGTATCACTATCCCTAGTATCAATGATGAAAATACTAATCAAATTCCAGATGATCAAGATGCATTAATTGAAGCAGCAAAAGCAGCTGTCCAAGCAGCCGAAGCAGCAGAAGTTTCCGCAAAAGCAGCATTGAATAAAGCTGATGAAAACCAAGCTATCACACCAGAAGAACATCAACAACTTTCAGATTTGCAAGCAGACTTTGTTCAAAAGAAAGCAGCAGCAGATCAAGCAGTTAATGCAATTAACGAAGCCTTCCGCGGAGTATTACCTGGGAAATTAGCAGCATTAACAGGTATTGATGTCCCAGAAGTGAACGATGCTGACAGTAATGGCAAACTTGATGCTGTAGAAGCACAAGAACTTCAAGATGCATTACAAGCAGCAACAGAATTGGTAGAAAAAGCAGAACAAGCAGACAAAACAGCACAAAATCAACTTCAATCAGCAAGTGCGAACGACTTAATTACACCAGAAGAGCATGCAAGTCTAACAGCAGCCAAAGATAATGCAACTACAACAAAATCAGCAGCAGATGAAGCGGTCAAAACATTACCAGAAGCAGTACAAGGACCATTGCTTGAAAGATTGAATCAACTTCATAACATCCAAGTGCCAAGCATCAACGATGAGAACAACAATAATATACCAGACAACCAAGATGAATTAATCAAAGCAGCAGAAGTAGCACTTAAAGAGGTACAAGATGCGGATGCTTCAGCCAACTCAGAATTAACAAAAGCACAAGCAGACCAAGTCATTAATCCGACAGAACACGACAACTTAGATGGATTGCAAGATGATTTCACAACTAAGAAACAAGTAGCAACTGACAAAGTGAATGCGATTGATGAAAAATATCGAGGAGATTTACCGCAACAACTTGCAGCTTTAAATGGTATTAATGTGCCTTCAGTCAATGATAAGAATTCAAACGGTATTGAAGACAGCATAGACAGCTTGTTAGCAGATGTACAAAAATCAATTGATGCAGCGAAAGCAATGGCAGACCAAGCACAAGACAAACTCAACGAAGCTAAAGCAGATCAATTAATTAATCCTAAAGAGCTAGAAGCACTTACAGGTATTAAGAATTTAGCAGAAGCGAATAAACAAGCAGCACAAGCTAAAATCAACAGCTTGCCTCAACAATACCAAGCACCGTTGCAAGCACAATTGGATCAAATCAATATAATTGCATTACCTGAAGTCAACGATAAAGATGCGAATCAAATCGATGACCACACTGATGAACTTAAAGCAGCAGTACAAACTTTAGTAGATGAAGCAAAAGCCGCAAATCAAGCTGCACATCAAGAGAAATCAGATATCGAAAAAGATAACTTGGTAACACCTTTAGAACAAGCACAATTAAAAGATAAAGCGCGTTATGCAGCTGAAGCAAAACAATTAGCACAAAGAGCTGTGGATATGATTTCAGAAACATTGAGACCAAAATTCCAAGCACAATTAGATGCATTAGTTCCAGTTGAAATGGCAAACATTAATGACCAAAATTCAAATGGCATTGATGATGTACAAGACCGATTGATTGAAGATGCGCAAAAAGCGATTAAAGCAGCACAAGATGCAGAAGCAGCAGCTCAAATCGGATTAAACGCTGCATTAGATAATGAAGTAATTACTGATAGCGAACAAAACATTTTAGATGCACTTCAAAAAGATTTCGAAGCTAAGAAAGCAATTGCACAAGAAAAAGTAGATTTAGTCGAGGATGCTTTAAAAGGCGATATGCCAAGCACATTAGAACAATTGCACGGTATCACTGTACCTGAAGTCAATGACAAAAATCATAACGGTGTTGATGATGCTTTAGATGCAACACTGCAGGCATTGATTCAAAAAGCAGAAGATGCAAATCAAGATGCGCATAAACATTTATCAGAAGCGAACACAGACAACTTAGTAACACCAGAAGAACATGCAGCATTAGTTTCAGATCAAACAAAAGCTGATACTACAAAAGCAGAAGCAGTTGCGGCAGTTAAAGAAAGCCGTATTCCAGAAACTGTTAAAGCAGAATTACTAGAGGTATTGGCACAATTAGATAACATTGATGTGCCGCAAGTTAATGACGCAAACAACAACAAGATTGCTGATGATGTGGATGCACAATTAGCAGAAGCTGAGGAACTAGTGAAAAAGGCAGAAACATTGAATGCAGCAGCACAAAATGAATTAGCAAAAGCAGAAGCTGATCAATTAATTACACCATCAGAACATCAAGCGTTAACACAACAACAAGTACTATTCGAAGGTGCAAAAGCTGCGGCAGAACAATGGGTTGCCCAATTACCAAAAGCATATCAATCACAATTTGAAGCGCGCTTAAATCCGCTTTACGGCATCAACATCCCAGACATCAACGATCAAAACAGCAACAACATCAAAGATTCAGATGATGCTGCACGAGCAGAAGCCGAAGAGTTTGTGAAAGTCGCTCAATTAATGGATACGAAATTACAAGAAAAATTAAAGGATTTAACATCAGATGCCTTAATCAACCCAGAAGAATACAATCAATTAGCACAACTCAATGCAATTTATGAAGATGTTAAAGCACAAGCAGCAGCTAAAGTCAGTCAATTACCAGCAACACTAAAAGGTGATTTACAAGCAATTTTAGCATCATTAAAAGGTATTACTTTACCTCAAGTGAACGACAAAAATCATAATGATATTGATGATGCAACAGATCAAAACATCAATGAAGCCAACGTTGCGTTAGAGGCAGCTAAAGCAGCTGATAAAGCCGCAAAAGCAGCATTCAACGAAGCAATCACAGACAACTTAATTACATCAGAAGAACAAGCAACATTGAAAGCACAACAAGCTAACGCCCAAAATACAAAAGCATTAGCCCAAAGCAAAGTTGACGCATTACCAACAGAATTAAAAGGCAGCTTAGATAGTGAGTTAGCGCGACTTACAGGTATCGTTGTACCAGAAATCAATGATGCGAACGCAAACGGCACAAACGACATCCAAGACCAATGGTTGAATGATGCAATAGAAGCAGTCAATGCCGCAAAAGCCGCAGATAAAACAGCGAAAGCACACTACAACAAAGCAGTCACAGACAACTTAATTACATCAGAAGAACAAGCAACATTGAAAGCACAACAAGCTAACGCCCAAAATACAAAAGCATTAGCCCAAAACAAAGTCGACGCATTACCAACAGAATTAAAAGGCAGCTTAGATAGTGAGTTAGGGCAACTTACAGGTATCGTTGTACCAGACGTAAGTGAACATATTGGATTAGAATCATCATCTGAAGTTTCATCAGAAGAGAGTCTTGATGCAGCATCAGTAAATACAGATGAAACTATGAATACAGACAATCATCAGACATCAAGTGAAACATCTGAGGTTCATAATCAAAGCGAAAATGCTCATGTGAATCAATTAAACAAAGATACTGATACAAATGAGGAAACAGTCGCAAAAGAACTTGTTCAAGTTGAAACTGGCAAAAATGAAGCGACAGCGGTACATGAACAAGTGAAAGCTGAACAACCAACCCAGTTGAACTCAGGTACAAATGTAGAAGATGGTGGTATTCAAGCAGGCAATAATGATCGTGTTGTGAATGCAGGTGTTGAAACAACACATCAAGAAGTACAAAACAATAGCTCTCACACAACGGAAAAAGCAGCACAAGATGTAAAACCAGCAGTATCTCAATCGAAACAAGCATTGCCGAAAACAGGAAGCACAGCTTCTAATGGTTTATTATTAGGCGGTATTGTCGCATTAATCGGTGCAGCATTCGTATTAAGAAATCGCCGCAGTACAAATGAATAAGTGGATTTAATAAGCAAGTGGAAGTCGTACTCTTTATGAGTGCGGCTTTTTTATGTAGGCAATGTATCAAAGGTAATGGTTGTTTTAAGTTTATGAAGGTGTTCATTGATAGAAAAAAAGGATAAAACAAAAAAAGTCGAGATACAATTAAGTATCTCGACTTCTATAAGTAGCGGAGAAAGAGGGATTCGAACCCCCGCGAGCCGTTAAGCCCCTGTCGGTTTTCAAGACCGATCCCTTCAGCCGGACTTGGGTATTTCTCCATACATTTTTAACACAAGATTTATTATATAGCAGAATAGGGACAGCGTCAATAATTTTTTTAATAATCCTTACAAAAAATTGAAACCCTGTTAATGTAGTTTTCATGTAAAGGAAAATAGAAGAAAATGCATGAACGTTTTGGAAAAGTTGTAAAAAAACAGTCAAAATAACATAAAAACCATTCAATTATCTGAAAATTTAGTTTATTATTATAGAGTGAAGCATAAACTGAAACAATTATGTTTAAAAGCTATTTTATCCCTCTAAAAATAGTGGTTGAAACTTCATTTCTCTCACTTGATTCACTTTCAGCTTTTCCTTTTGATTTAAAACTATCCAAAACACATATTGATAGGAGGAACATCATTGGATTACAACTATTATGTTTTTACGGCGCCGATATGTATAAAAGACTGCGCACGTTATGACGAATACTTTAATATCTACTTTGTTTTATCTGGTAAAGTTATCGTAAATAAACTCAAGCATGTATTTCATTACAGAGCTGGGGATATCTTTATTCAGGCACCCAACTTCACATCTCCAGAAATTGAAGTTAAGAAAGGAAAAGTCGCATGCTTATCTATTCATAAAGTCTACTTTGGGCAAGTCTACTTAAAAGATGTACCGAAAGTCGAAAGTAATTTTGAAGTTTATAACTTCATCAAACGCGACTACATTGATGCATTGCGATTGGTATATGATAATAAAATGGTGAAGGCCAATACTGTCATATTAAGATTGATTAAATACTTGCGTGTCTATGTGGAAAATTTTGATAACTGTCTCTACGGTATTACGAAACACTCAACCATTAATAAAGTGATTCGCTACGTCAATAACAATTTCCATGAACCATTAAAGCTGTCTAGTATGTCCGCAAGGTTTCATGTCAACCATAGTTATCTTTCGCGTAAGTTCAAACAAGAATTGCATATGACTTATCAAGAGTATGTGAACAAAGTGAAACTCTATAATGCGGCAGAGTATTTAGCGTTGAATACTGATGCCATATCGATGATGGAAACGATGTGGGAAAAATATGCTTTTGCCAGTCAAAGAGCCTATCTTGGCCACTTTATCAATCAGTTTAAACTGGCACCTGAAGAATTTTATATCAAAGCACGTGAAAAACGCCTTAAAGATCAAGAACTTACTAACAAGGTCTATCGAGAAATTATGAAATTTATAGATTAGCAGATCCTATTAAAAAGTGTGTACATAATGTACCGCTTTTTATTTTTGCCTTTTATTTAAAATAATTAGTAAACAAGCAAGCTACACGTGCTATGCTTATGGATAAGGGGTCTTATAATTCTATCGCAATTAGAGTCAAATTAAATAAAATCTTAATTTTATTTGGTGAGTGATAGGGTATAAGTTACTAATGAAATGCGAGAACTAACCAAATGGGGGAATAGTTATGAAAGTAAATGTAGCAGATTTTTTAACAAAGCGCTTATCTAAACTTGAAAGCAACTTTAAAAATTACGGGGACGATATGGCGTATTTAACTTTAACAACGCGGAGCGATAATGCTTTGAAAGATTTATTAGCGATTCAAACTTTGCGTAACGCAAAAACAGAAACAGTCGCAAGAGAAATCGCAAGATTAGATTTAGCTGTCTTAGATCAAAATGAACTGACAGACATTATTAAATTAAAATCAGTCTTTGCGCATGATTTCGAACCCAATACTAATACACAAGTATCGCCAGCTGTTCAACAGATTCAACGTGATTTAAAAGATAACCTTAATAAATTAGTCAATCCGCCGAAATCATGGACATATACTGTAGCTGAAAAAGCGAAGCTGCATTACGCGGCAGTTTATGTTGATGTACAAGCTGATAAAAACTTTGAATTACCGGAAACTAAAGCCGCATTCTTAAAACAATATCCAGAATTAAAAGCTGCAGATTTAGTTTATAAGAGTATTCAAAATCATGCACACGAACGTGATCATTCGATTGAAGAAATTGTAGATGAACCGCTTCAAAACGAAGTCTTTGAACCCATCTTAACTGAACACACAGAACTTCAAATCAGAAAAGGCGATATCCGCACACTATATGTAGGTCATTACAGCGACTTCAAAGTCGCAGTTTACTTGCAAGTGTTTGAAATCGGTCAGTATCTAGATGAAGAAGAGCCTGAACCAGTCAAAGAAATTGAAACAATTACTGCAGATGAAGCAGGCAATATTGTGACAACAGATGAAGTGAAAGAAGAAGAAAAAGCTGAAGAAGATAACACACAAGCAGACACAGCTGAACAAAAAGAAGAGGCACAAGAAGCATCAAAAGAAGAAACAAAAAAAGAAACAAAAGAAAAATCAGGCAAGAAAAAGAAAGACAAAAAAGAAGATAAGAAATCAGACAGTAAGAACAAAAAGAAAGATAAAAAAGACAACAGTAAAGATAAAAACAAAAAGAAAGATAAAAAAGACAACAAGAAAGAAGATAAGAAAAAGGACAAAAAGAAAAAAGGTAGTAAGAAGAAAAAGTAATGCCTATAATAAAAATATCCGCCTTCAAGTACATGCTTGAAAGCGGATATTTTTAATAATTGACCCATTAAGCAGGGATTTCAGTTCTTTTATCAGAATGCTTACGTACTATAGCAGCAACGATAACGGATACTATACCGAAAATCATAAATCCGATTAACATCCAAAGCGTACCATTTAGTTCGATAGAATGATTCATATAAATAATATGACGCAGAGTTTCCGCATAATTTGAGAACGGATTCCAACTAACAATATAATCTCTGTAAAATTGTGGCAGCATTTCTTTTGGTAAAGTTACCAATTGTATACTGAAGAACATAAGCAAGAAGAAAATCGGCACACTCTTCATACCTAGCCATGTCATTGTTCCTAAAATTAAACCGATAAATCCAAGGATTGCCAGCCCAACAAACAAGGCAACGCGATTAGGATGATCAAAGTGGAAGCCTTGCACACCTGTCATGAAGTAAATGTAGCCGAAACTGCCGACAAATGCGGTAACAATAGCTCCGATAATTTGAATACATGCGGCTAAGACGCGTGCTTTACGTTGTATTAAATGACTTGTACGGAATGCATAGAATAATAACACAGAGCTGATAATAGAGCCCATCCAAACAGGCATGAACATGAAGAATGGCGCGTTGCCGCCAGCTTGATGTGCTTTGACTTTATCTATAGTTACATTTTCAACTTTAACAGGTTGCGAAATCTTTGAGATGGATTTTGGTGGGACATCAACGTTTTGCTGATCTAAAATATCTAAAGACTGTGTCATAATTTTTTGATTTAAATTATCTCCAACATTATTAAAAGCTTTCGATGCAATTTGCGGCCCTTGCATGCCTGAGCCTTCACTGATAATGGTTTTAAGTTGTGCACTTTGCGGTTTCATATCTGATTGACCTGACTGTTTCATTTTCTCAGCTTGTTGTTGTGCGACTTGCGGCGGAATTTCCCCAGATTTAACTTTATCTTCTAATTCCTTTTTCTTTGCATCCATTATTGTAGCTTGTGTTTGGCTTAATGCATGTTTAGAAAAGTCTTTTTCTAAGACGATAACCCCATAATATTTTTGTTCTGAAAGTGCTTTTTTAGCATCTGCTTCATTTGAAACTGATTTCCATTCGATAGTATCTGATTTATTTTTCAACAGATTATTTTCTAGGTCCTTCCCAATATCAACCGTTTTCCCTTGAACAGTAGTACCTTCATCTAAATTGACGATAGCCAGCGGAAGATTTTGTGATTTGGGATTATACCCGGGATAAAATGCGATAGAAAGTATGATTAATAGTAAAACTATAGCAATGGGAGGGATCCATAGCAATTTATTTTTTAAAATGTTCATGATTTTCACTCCTATTTTTTATTGAACATTGTGTTGATTTATAGTTACAATGACCATTATAATAGGTAGTAAATTCAATTCAATATGCAATATAGTATGGATTGTTAAGTAATCAACATAGTTATGAAGTTTGTTGAGTAAAGTGAGGAGATATATGCTATGGCAGAAGATAGACGTGTAAGAAAAACAAGAAATGCGATTAAAAATGCTTTTATCCAATTATTGAAAGAGAAAGATTTAGACAAAATTACTATCAGCGACATTTCAAATGCGGCAGATATTAACAGAGGAACATTTTATTTACATTATGAAGATAAATATATTTTACTAACATCGATGGAGAATGAATATGTGGAAGAGTTGCATAGCATGACACGTATATCAAAATTGTTAGAATCCGTAAAAAATATTGATGAGTTTCTGGAAGTATATACGAATCATTTCCTTAAAAATGTAATGGAACATGTCCAAGCAAATTTGGAATTTTATCAAGTGGTGTTAAACCTTGATAGACGCAGCCAATTAGAGGAACGTTTGAAAGAGAATATCCTAGAAAATATGAGCGCACGTATGGATGATAAAGGGGAGATTGCTGGTATACCATTGAGTTATTTTCATAGCTATGTATGTGGTTCGATGCTTGCACTATTCAAACAATGGGTTCAAGATGAACAAAGAGTAGATGTAGATACATTGATCACATATATCGCGAAGCTTTCCTTTAATGGGCCGCTGCGTTTGATTGCATCTGATAATATATAGAATAAGTATGAAGGAAGGGATACCATGCATCAACTTTATGCCATAGGAGAAGCCTTGATTGATTTCATTCCTAAAGAAAGAGATGTCAAATTAAAAGAAGTGACGCAATTTGGACCGCAAGTCGGCGGGGCACCTGCGAATGTCGCAAGCTGTGTTGCTAAATTAGGACGACATGCTTCACTCATTACACAAGTAGGAGAAGATGCTTTCGGCGAAAAGATTATCGATACTTTAACTGAAGTAGGTGTCGATACACGTTATATCCTTCAAACCAGCCAAGCGAATACTGCTTTAGCTTTTGTGAGTTTAACTCAAACAGGAGAGCGTGATTTTGCCTTTTACCGTAAACCTTCAGCGGATATGCTTCTAAAAACAGAACAAGTACAAGATATCCATTTCGATAAAACAGACATCTTGCATTTTTGTTCTGTTGACCTTGTACCGAGCGCAATGAAAGCAACGCATGAAGTAATTATAGAGAAAATGAAAGAAGCACAAGGTACAATTGTATTCGATCCGAATTTACGTTTCCCGCTTTGGGATTCAAAAGAAGAATTGAAACATACTGTTCGTGCATTTATACCAAAAGCCCATGTTTTAAAAATTGCGGATGATGAACTTGAATTTATTACAGGTATAATTGATCAAGAAGCCGCTGTACAATCCTTATTTGAAGGAAATGTGGAAATCGTGATTGTGACAAAAGGCAAAGACGGCGCATCTTTATATACGAATGCAGGAAAAGCAGCTGAACATCCAGGTTTTAAAGCTGAGGTCAAAGATACAACGGGTGCAGGCGATGCCTTTATCGGCGCAATGTTATACCAATTGCTTGGAAACAGCCGTGAAGATTTAGTAAAATCAGCACATGATTTCATCAAGTTTGCTAATGCAGTCGGTGCATTGACGACAATGCATTATGGTGCGATAGGAAGCTTGCCGGAATTATCAAAAGTAAATGCATTTTTAGATGAGCACTAAACACCATTGTTCGCAACCGTGTTTCAGATAAACCGCAATTTAATTGAAATCGATCATAAAATTTGGTAAGATTTAGTTGTAATAAAATAGCCCCCAGTCATGTAGGACTGAAGGCTAGAGTAAAGGCTCACAACGCACGATTGTGATTACCAAACGAACCTTATAGGAGACTAGTTATGTTGCCGCATAGCTAGTCTTTTTTGTTGTTCTTTTTGCTGATAAGGAACTTGATAGCCGTTGTTAACACTGCAATTTGAACAATTGAGGAGAAATTAATTGTGAGCTCATGGATAATAATCTCCATCCACATCACCTCACTTTCATTACCAATTCAAGGCGCGTGAGGTACTCACAATAAAGTAAGGCGACCTTTACTCATAAACTTATTTTAGCATTTTACGAACACGTTTTCAAAGAAAATACGAACAAATGTTCGATATAAATATTAGCACATTAGTTTAATGTCTGCCAAGTGATAAGAAAAGTCTCTATCCTTTTTCAGAACAGAGACTGATGTAGTGCAGAGCAGTATATATTAATAATTTTTTAAATAAACAGATTATGTTTGGCTTGTTCTGTATCTCCGATGTACGTACCGACACCGCCGATTTGAACTTCAGGACGCAATTCTTCTCGTTTGATGCCCATTACATCCATACTCATTGTACATGCGATCAGTTTAATATCATTTTCGATGGCTTTATCGATGAGTGATGGCAGAGAATCCACGTTCTTTTGTTTCATGAGTAATTTCATCATGAAGCGGCCGAGACCGAACATATTCATTTTAGATAAAGGCATACTTTCTGGACCTTTCGGCAGCATCAAATCAAAGAGTTTTTCTAAGCCATGTTTCTTCACTTTAGGTGCGTCTGTGCGTTTTAAAGCATTTAGTCCCCAGAAAGTGAAGAAGATGGAGACATCTCTGCCTGCAGCACGTGCACCATTAGCGATAATAAGCGCTGCTAATGCTTTATCCAGTTCGCCGCTGAATAATACAATTGTTGTACCGTTGTCTGATTTGTGAACAGTCATGTCTTTAGATTTCTCTTCGCCTTTTTCAATCACAGCTGTGACTTTGTCATTGTCAGTGTTTAAGTCAATCAGGCGATGGCCTGTTTGTTTGACCCAGCTTTGAATATCACTTGAAAAACCAGGGTCTGTTACTGTCGCTTCGATTTGTTGACCGGGGTTCAGCTGTTTGATTTCTCTGCTTAAATTCATAATCGGACCAGGACATTGCAAGCCGCTGTAATTCACTTGCTTGCGATCAGGATGTATAGTCTTTGTCTCTTCAGACACTGCTTGTTGAGGTGTATCTGTCTTATCTGTATCAGTGTTGTCTGGTGTGTGTTCGACTTCTTGCTGTTCACTGTATGCTTGGTAACCGCCGTTTAGATTCACGACTTCAAAACCGCTGTCGCTTAACATTTGGCTGGCTTGCTGGCTGCGTTTGCCGGCTTGGCAGTAAATATAATAAGTTTTGCCTTGGTCTAATGGAAATTTTGTATTTAATGTCGATAGCGGATAGTTTAACGCGTCTTCAATATGACCTGCTTCGTACTCATCTGTTTCCCTTACATCTATGAGTTGTCCTTGTGCTCCCATTGCTTGTAAATCTTCATCTGTCAAATCGGTAATTTGAACCGTTTTAAATCGTACCATCCTAGCATCTCCCTTTAAGTTCGTGTTGATGTCATTGTACAAAGAATAAATGAAAATTCACAACAACATGCCTAAAACTCTGTGGTATAATGAGTAATATTATACTATGGGAAGTGATGCATATGAAAAAACATAAAATATTAATTTTAAACAGCTTGGCAGTTCTCACCGTAGTACTCATATCAATTCAGTTATTAGACTTGTTCAAATTTATTACTATCAAAAATGCACTTTCCAATTTGTTGAGTGATCTAGTGATAGTGTTGCTCGGCACACTCTTTTACAGCAGGCGCAAAAACAAATTTGCGTTGGCGATCATTATCATAGGGTTATTCGGGTGTGCTTTAGCTCTGATTGAACTCTTGCTATAATGGAGTTAATTGTCAGAAAATACATAATGAGAAGAATATGAAGTAAAGGAATGTATAGAATGTCCACGCATAATAATGATTATGAACACCTACTGTTTTATTTTGCCTACAAAACATTTATCCATACTGCGGATGAAATCATAGAGAAGAAAGGTATGAGCCGCCAGCATCATCGCTTCTTATTCTTCATCGACAAAGTACCAGGAATCACCATCAAAGATTTGCTTAAAAGCATGGAAATCTCAAAACAAGGCAGCCACCAAACACTTAAAAAACTAAAAGATGAAGGATTAGTCATCGAAAAGAAATCTCAAACAGACGGCAGAGTCAAAGAACTCTTTGTGACTGATAAGGGTCATAACTTAGTCACTGAAATCAACCAAGCCCAAAATGATTTGCTTCAAAGTATTAAAGGTAAAGTCGGTAATAACTGGAATGCGATGATGGAAGAACTCGCAAGTAAACGTCCCGGCTTCCAAGAAGTAAAGTATTTAAAAGGGGATTTAGAAGAATAACGACGATATAAAGGGAAGTATCTGTATGATATGCGGTTACTTTCGTTAAAAGGATACATCATTAAAAAACAAAATCCGCACCTTTTATCAAGAAGGCGGATTATATCATGAAAAAGCAATAGACTTTGGCGACGCGGTCGGCAAAGAAGTTTTTTAACAGCGATACAAGTTTATAGAATACTTTAAATGTCTTGCGATTTCGCAAGGCTTTTTATTTGGCTATTTGGTTAAATTTCAACGTATTAGATTGAAAATTGCGATTTATATAAGTCAACTTTATTGACCGAATTAATGTAAATAAGTTATTCTAGTAGTGTATTAGAAATAGAGACAAAAGGTGGAATGAATGATGAAAAAACGTGTAGGGGAGTATTTAATGGACTGCTTGAGCGCCGCTGGAGTAGATAAAGTATTCGGCGTTCCTGGCGATTTCAACTTAGCATTCTTAGATGATATTATCAGCAGAAAAGATATTGAATGGATTGGTAATACCAACGAATTAAACGCAAGTTATGCGGCTGACGGTTATGCACGTATGAATGGTTTAAGTGCAATGGTCACAACGTTTGGTGTAGGTGAATTATCTGCAGTAAATGGAGTTGCAGGTTCTTATGCAGAACGTGTACCAGTGATCGCGATTACAGGTGCACCGACACGTGCAGTTGAAGAAGCGGGCAAATATGTCCACCATTCACTTGGCGAAGGCGAATTCGACAACTATCGCAAAATGTTCAAAGAAATTACGACAACACAAGGCTACATTACACCTGAAAATGCACAAACAGAAATTCCGCGCTTAATCGATGCGGCACTAGCTGAAAAACGACCTGTACACTTACATTTGCCGATTGATGTGGCAATGAGTGAAATCGAGGTTGAAGCAGCATATGAATTACCAAAACGCCAATCAGAAGATGTCTCAAAATATATTGAAATGGTCAAAGATAAATTAAACAGTGCGTCACAACCTGTGATTATTGCAGGACATGAAATCAATAGTTTCAAACTGCATGAAAAACTAGAAAAATTTGTGAACCAAACACAAATTCCAGTTGCACAATTGTCACTCGGCAAAGGGGCTTTCAACGAAGAAAATCCTTACTACATGGGTATTTATGATGGTTCTATCGCAGAAGAAAACATCAGAGACTATGTGGATAACAGTGACGCAATCTTAAATATCGGTGCGAAAATTACCGATTCAGCAACTGCAGGCTTCTCATACAAATTCGATATTGATGATGTAGTGATGTTAAATCAACACAACTTCAAAATGAATGATACAGAAGCTAGTGATGTAACATTGCCTGATCTATTAGACGGCTTATTAGAAATGGATTATGTGAATAAAGCAGATTATCCGAAATATGTACGTCCAGAAGAAGGCAACTACACATTATCAAATGAACCATTAACACAAGAAACTTACTTCAAGATGATGCAAGACTTTATTGCGCCGGATGATGTAATTTTAGCTGAACAAGGCACTTCATTCTTCGGTGCTTATGACTTAGCATTGTATAAAAACAATATGTTCGTTGGCCAACCATTATGGGGTTCAATCGGTTATACACTGCCGGCTACATTAGGTACACAAATTGCGGATCAAAACCGCCGCAACTTATTACTCATCGGTGATGGTTCATTACAATTAACAGTTCAAAGTATTTCAACGATGATTCGCGAACAAATCAAACCTGTATTGTTCGTCATCAATAATGATGGTTATACAGTTGAACGTAAAATTCATGGTGAAAACGAACCTTATAACGACATCTTTATGTGGGATTATAAAGCACTGCCAGCAGTCTTCGGTGCTAAAGATGAAGTGAAAATCCATGATGTTTCAACAAGCGAAGAATTGAAAAAAGCTTTCGAAGCGATTAATGCTTATCCAGATATGATGCACTTTGTGGAAGTAAAAATGGGTATGCATGATGCACCGCACAAATTAGAAGCAATCGGTAAAGCTTTCGCAAAACAAAACAGCTGATCAACTCACAAATTTTATGTTGATTAAAGCATCAATACACTGCATTTTTCCTCGGCTCTTTAGAGAGTCGGGGATTTTTTGTCTGTTTTCAATGAATCAGACAGAAACGTTGTACTTTTTGAGAGGATTTCGGTCTGTTCTTCAATAATATTGAACTTTTTAAAAAGAATATTTATGCATTATTTTGGTATATTAAGTTCATTCAATTCGTTAAATTTTAACTTAATAGTGCATGATTGACGCTATTGACGCATGTCTCACTTGTGTGAAATATATATTTATTCATTATGATCCAAATATTTACCTGCATGAATTTGCATTTTTATAAATTATTCGTTACTGTTTTTATGTAACATTCGAAAAGAAGCTTGAGTGAATTGATTGTAAAATGGTGGTTAATGATCAAGTGCATCAACTTCAATAAATTAAATAGGGAGTGCAAGACTAGTGCAAAAAGCTAAAAAACAAAGCAAAGCTAAAAAGTCCCAGATTATGGACTGGACGACGTTTTATGGTACGGTCTTTATTTTGCTTTTAGCAGTTGTTCCAATGATGGCTTTTCCAAAAGCCAGTCAAAAAGTAATTACTGACATAAACGCCGCAGTTTCAGATTCATTAGGTGCGGTTTACTTATCTCTAGGTTTAGTTGTATTAGGGTTCGTGCTGTATATTGCCTTCGGCAAATACGGTAATGTAACTTTGGGGAGAGCCAGCGATAAACCGGAGTTCGGCAACTTCACTTGGGCTGCGATGCTGTTTTGTGCCGGCATTGGTTCAGATATTTTATATTGGGGTGTCATTGAATGGGCATTCTATTATCAAGTACCGCCGCACGGCGGAAAAGGTATGACAGATTCTGCGTTAGAATATGCGACAATGTACGGCATGTTCCACTGGGGCCCGATTGCGTGGGCAATTTATGTCTTACCAGCATTGCCGATCGGCTACTTGGTATTCGTTAAGAAAAAGCCTGTATATAAAATCAGTCAGGCATGCCGTCCTATCTTAAAAGGACAGACAGAAAAGCTGCCGGGTAAAATTGTAGATATTCTCTTTATCTTCGGTCTGCTTGGCGGTGCCGCAACATCATTAGGGTTAGGTGTTCCGATGATTTCTGCAGGAATTGAACGCTTAACTGGTATTGATGGACAAAATATGGTGCTGCGTTCAGCAATCTTAGTAACGATTACATTAATCTTTGCGGTCAGTTCTTATACAGGATTGAAAAAAGGGATTCAATATTTAAGTGACGTTAACGTATGGTTATCATTCTTACTCTTAGCCTTTGTCTTTATTGTCGGACCGACAGTGTTCATTATGGAAACGACAGTAACAGGCTTTGGGAATATGTTGAAAAACTTCTTCCAAATGGCAACATGGTTAGAACCATTTGGCGGTATTGACGGTCGTAAAGAAACCAACTTCCCTCAGCAATGGACAATTTTCTATTGGTCATGGTGGGTAGTTTACGCACCGTTTATCGGATTATTCATTGCTCGTATTTCTAAAGGCCGCACATTAAAAGAAGTGATTTTAGGGACAATCATTTATGGTACTTTAGGCTGTGTATTATTCTTCGGTATTTTCGGGAACTATGCAGTGTACTTGCAAATTACGCATCAATTCGATGTTATTCAATTCTTAAACACTAACGGTACTGAAGCGACAATCATTGAAGTCATGCATCAACTGCCATTCCATAATATTATTGTGGTGCTGTTCTTAATTTCAGCTTTCTTATTCTTAGCCACAACATTTGATTCTGGTTCATACATCTTAGCATCTGCTTCTCAAAAGAAAGTGATCGGCGAACCATTACGTGCAAACCGCTTATTCTGGGCATTTGCTTTATGTTTATTACCATTCTCATTAATGTTAGTCGGCGGACAGCGTGCATTAGATGTCTTAAAGACAGCATCTATACTTGCCAGTGTACCGCTGATAGTGATTTTCGTCTTTATGATGATTTCCTTTATCATCACCTTGTCGCGAGATCGGATTAAGCTGCAATTAAGGGCAGAGCGATTGAGAAAAGCAGAACATCGTTTACTGAAAATCAATCAAATCGCAGAAGAGCGAGAAGAAGCACAATCGACAAACAATAAAGAATAGACTGATGAAGTAATCAGCATAAAATTAAAACGGCATGTACGCATTGGATTTTTGCGTACGTGCCGTTTTATATTCTGCAAGTTGTCTCAGAACAATTATGATAAATTTTTAGGATCGGGAATTGGGAAATATTTAAAGATTTCACCCGTACGAATTGCTTCGTTGATTTGAGATAACCATTCGTAATAAATACGAGAGTGCTCAAGCTGGTCGCATACCTGTTGCGCATAAGCTCTTGTTTCTCCATCAATATCATCAGCATTTAATACGTCGTGAATAATTTTCTCAGCTTCATCAAGAGAAGCCATATTGACATTGATTTCTCGCGAGAACTTTACATCAAAGAAATGTCTGAAGAACACAAAGAAATCTTTCTCTGCCACAAAGTGCTGTTTGCGGCTGCCGCGTGTAAATTGCTGCTTCACTAAATCATATTCTTGAAGCCTTTTGACCCCCGTACTCATACTTGGCTTGCTCATCTGCAATTTCTCACGCATTTGATCTAATGTCATATTATCTTCAAAGACCATAGTCCCGTAAAGGTTGCCGACACTGCGATTAATGCCGTATAAATCCATCGTTTCGCCAATCGCGCTGATCACTAAATCTTTAGCTTCTTCGATGGCGTGTTCATATTGATTTGAACCTGTCATAACTTAAACCTCCGTCCACTACATTTATATTCATTTTAGAGTTAATTCGCTGATTCGTCCAATATTGATAATTGATACGTAGACAGCTGAATTATCATGTTACTGTTATTTGCGCGCAATGCTTAGTTTGCATTTGCAATTATACATAATTTCATAGTTTGACATGTTCTCTTATTCCATGCTAACATAAACTTTGTAAAATTCGTTAAATAAAAATTTAACAAAGTTAACGGAGGTCGAAATGATGGAACTTGTAGAACGTTTATCTCGCCAGCAATTTATTGATGGTGAATGGGTAGACAGTGCAAATAAAGCCACAAGAGAAATAATCAATCCTTATAATCAAGAAGTAATCTTTGAAGTCTCAGAAGCTGCACCAGAAGATGCAGAACGTGCAGTGAAAGCTGCGAGACGTGCTTTCGATCAAGGTGACTATGCGAATGAAACAAGTGAAGTCAAAGGACAAAAAGTCAGAGCAGTCGCTGATAAAATTAAAGAAAACAGAGAAGAATTGGCAAAACTTGAAACATTGGATACAGGTAAAACTTACGAAGAATCCTTAGCAGATATGGATGACATTCATAATGTTTTCATGTACTTTGCAGGTTTAGCAGATAAAGACGGCGGTGAAATCATCAATTCACCGATTCCAGGAACTGAAAGTAAAATTGTGAAAGAACCAGTTGGGGTGGTTACACAAATTACTCCTTGGAACTATCCGTTATTGCAAGCTTCATGGAAAATCGCACCGGCACTTGCGACAGGTTGTTCATTAGTGATGAAGCCAAGCGAAATCACACCATTAACAACAATTCGTGTCTTTGAATTAATGGAAGAAGTCGGTTTCCCTAAAGGGGTTATCAATTTGGTATTAGGTGCCGGATCAGTTGTTGGCGACGTGTTATCAGGTTCTCCTGAAGTCGACCTAGTATCATTTACCGGCGGTATTCAAACTGGTAAGCACATTATGAAACAAGCAGCGAACCATGTTACGAATGTTGCATTAGAACTTGGCGGCAAGAATCCTAATGTGATTTTTGAAGATGCAGATTTTGATTTGGCAGTAGACCAAGCATTAAATGGCGGTTACTTCCATGCTGGACAAGTTTGTTCAGCAGGTTCACGCATCATTGTTCAAAATTCAATTAAAGAGAAATTCGAAAAAGCATTAGTAGAACGTGTTGAAAAAATCCGCTTAGGCAACGGCTTTGACGACACAACAGAAGTCGGCCCGTTAATTTCAGCTGAACATCTGGCTAAAGTAGAAGGCTATATGGAGGTTGCAAAAGAAGACGGCGCAACAATTGCGACAGGAGGCAAACGTCCAACAAGAGAAGACTTGAAAGACGGCTTCTTCTTTGAACCGACAGTGATTACAAATTGCGATACGTCAATGCGTATTGTACAAGAAGAAGTATTCGGACCGGTTGTGACAGTAGAAGGATTCGAAGATGAAGCAGATGCTGTGCGTCTTGCGAATGATTCTATCTACGGTTTAGCAGGTGCAGTGTTCTCTCAAGACATCGGTAAAGCACAACGTGTTGCGAACCGTCTGCGTATGGGAACAGTTTGGATTAACGACTTCCATCCTTACTTTGCACAAGCACCATGGGGCGGCTATAAACAATCAGGTATCGGTCGTGAACTTGGCAAAGAAGGTTTAGAAGAGTACTTGGTTTCAAAACATGTATTAACGAACTATCAACCCGAACCCGTAAATTGGTTTAAAGGATAATAATTTTAAATAAAGCGAGAATACAGGCAAAGCAGAGGTAGAAGACCTCATATTTGCCCCTCTGTTCTCGCCATTTTTATGACAAATCATGGATAAAAAGGAGAAAGAGCTATGACGAAATCGTATGATTATGATTATATTATTATCGGCGGAGGCAGTGCCGGTTCAGTATTAGGCAATCGTTTAAGTGTGAACAAGAACAATGAAGTATTGGTATTAGAAGCAGGACGCAGCGACTATTTCTGGGATTTATTTATTCAAATGCCGGCAGCGCTGATGTATCCGTCAGGGAACCGTTTCTATGACTGGATTTATGCGACAAATAACGAACCGCATATGGGCGGACGCCAAGTTGCGCATGCCCGCGGTAAAGTATTAGGAGGATCAAGTTCAATCAACGGTATGATTTATCAACGTGGTAATCCTATGGACTATGAAAAATGGGGTGCGCCAAAAGGTATGGAAACATGGGACTTTGCGCATTGCTTACCATATTTCAAACGTTTAGAAACAACATTCGGGTCTAAGAAAAGTGACAAATACCGCGGTCACCATGGTCCAATCAAATTAAAACGTGGACCGGCTAAGAATCCGTTATTCCAAGCATTCTTCGATGCTGGGGTACAAGCAGGCTACAATAAAACAACTGATGTGAATGGTTTCCGCCAAGAAGGTTTCGGACCTTTCGACAGCCAAGTGCATAACGGCCGCCGTGTTTCAGCTTCACGTGCTTACTTGCATCCGGTAATGAAACGTAAAAACTTGCATGTGAAAACACGTGCATTCGTTACAAAATTGAACTTTGACGGCAATAAAGTAACAGGCGTTACTTTTAAACGCAACGGCAAACTTCATACTGTTACAGCAAAAGAAGTGATTTTATCAGGCGGCGCATTCAATACACCGCAAATTCTTCAATTGTCTGGTATCGGTGATTCAGAACACTTGAAATCATTAGGAATTGAACCGCGTATCCACTTGCCAGGTGTCGGCGAAAACTTTGAAGACCATTTAGAAGTGTACATTCAGCACGCAGCGTCTCAACCAGTATCAGAACAACCGAGCTTAAATCCGTTGAAGATGCCTTGGATTGGACTGCAATGGATCTTCAGCCGTACAGGCCCAGCCGCAACTAACCACTTTGAAGGCGGAGGTTTCGTACGCTCTAATGAGGACGTGAAATATCCAAACTTAATGTTCCACTTCTTGCCGTTAGCTGTACGTTACGACGGACAAAAAGCGGAAACACAACACGGTTTCCAAGTACACGTCGGACCAATGTACTCTAATTCACGCGGCAGCTTGAAGATTAAATCGAAAGATCCTTTTGAACATCCAGACTTTGTCTTCAATTACTTATCAACTAAAGAAGATAAACGTGAATGGGTAGAAGCCATCCGTGTTGCGAGAAACATCTTATCTCAACCTGCATTAGCACCTTATAACGCAGGTGAAATCTCACCTGGACCAGAGGTACAAACAGATGAAGAGATTTTAGATTGGGTACGCCGCGATGCTGAAACAGCATTGCATCCATCATGCAGTGCGAAAATGGGACCTGCCTCAGATCCGATGGCAGTTGTCGATCCGTTAACAATGAAAGTACACGGCATGGAAAACTTGCGTGTTGTCGATGCATCAGTAATGCCTACAACAACAAACGGCAACATTCATGCGCCAGTATTAATGATTGCAGAGAAAGCTGCAGATATCATTTTAGGTAACACACCAATGGAACCTGAATATATGGATTACTACCAACATGGCAAGCATGACAAAAATGCAGGTACAGTATAATATTACTCATTTAGAGGTTTTCTACTTTGTAGAGAGCCTCTTTTTTAAAATTTATAAAAACTTTTTTCAGATTTTAAAGTAATCTAACAAATGTTTGGTAAAAAATCGTTGAATGCCTTGTCATTTCTAAATTTACAGAAATTGTGTTTACAATTACACATTTGTACAAATATTGAGTTATTGTAAATTTGCTTTAGTAAAACCTAATAATTATGAAAAGTATTTGCTATTTATGCAATAATTATTCAGAAATTTTAGACGTGTCAAATAAATCGAGTAGACATTGATTTAGAATGTTGTATAATTAGTTCGAGGTTACTAATTGCTAATATAAAATAAAACTAAATAAAATCAATTACACTTAATTCGATGGAAAGCAACTTGGGTTTGTGTAATGGTTTTGATTTAGCAGAATTGACAGTAACCATTTTATTTAAAAGTAAATAGGGGGAAATTTCATGAAGAAATTGGATTTTTTACCTAATAGACAAAACAAGTATTCTATCCGTAAATTCACGGTAGTACAGCGTCTATCTTATTAGGAACAATCTTGATTTCCGGGGCAACTGAAGAAGCAAAAGCTGCTGAAACAACAGATACAGGCAGCCAAACATCAACTTCTGACACTACCGGATCAACTGATACTTCAAGCACACAAGCTGCAGATACAGGGGCACAAACTGAGTCAAGCACTCAACCTACCGATAGTTCGAAAGAAGCATCATCTTCTACAGAAACACAAGCACCATCATCAAGTACTTCAGGTACAGCGGATTCTACAACTGCACCGAAAACATCAGATGCACCGACAGCTGATAGTACACAAACAACTGACAATTCAACATCAGCTACACAAGCACCTGATGCTGCGCCGGCACCAGAAACTAAAGCGGACGCAACTAACGACCAGTCGGCAGGCGACACTGCAGCTGATACATCAAAAACACAAACAGATTCAGGATCATCAGCGGATACAGCTCAACCATCAGCCGACCAACCATCAGGTCAAACTGATACATCTAACACGACTGCACCTGATTCAACTTCAGGCACAACTTCAGGAACAACAAAAGCACCACAAACAGATGCACAAGCACCATCAGGCGACTCAACTACAGCATCTCAAACTACTGAAGCGCCAAAAACAGATGCACCAAAAGCAGATGCGCCAACTGGTACTACTGACAATACAACGTCAGAAACACAAGCACCAGAAGCACCAACATCTGAAAACAATACAACACAACAACAATCAGGTACAGCTGACAGCACACAGACATCAGGCACACAAACTACATTATCAGCACCAGAATCTGGTCAAACAACAGCACCTGATGCAAGTACTGTAACTTCAGCACCATTAACGCAAGATGTGACGTCTGCATTAGAAGGCAGCACAGATCAAACAAAAGCGTTAACTGATTACTTAGCGACTGAAAACAACTTGTCACCAGAAACAGCACAACAAGTTGTGGATGGTATGAATGTTGATTTAGCAAGTGCATCTAACGAAGAAATCTCAAATGCATTGATTTCATCATACTTGCTTAATTCACAAAATGCGCCTGGAAGCGAACCTTTAGCAGATGCTTCAACATTGCAAGCACCAGCTCAAAGTTCACAAACTTCACCAACAGGTACAACAATGTTCCGTTCATTAGCAGCGGTACAAGAACCTGCAACACAAGTTGGAACTTGGGATGAATATGTTGCGGCGATGAATGATACTTCAGTATCTAACATCCAGTTGACAGGTGATATTACTGCGAACAAACTTGGTACTTTAACTGCAGGTACTGGACGCAGCGTTACAGTTGATGGCGGCGGTTATACATTAGACACTGCTAACTATTACTTGAACGCACCAGTTAACAGCGGTAACTGGGATATTACATTGCAAAATACAAACCTTCAAACGAACAATTCAGAAGGATTTGTTAATTTTGCGCCAAGTACAACAACACAACATACTTTAACTTTAAGAGATGTGACACACACTGGTAAGAACATTATTAATGACACGAATATTAATAATAATGTGACAGTCAACCTTGAAGGCAATGTAACATCTACAAGTACAGATAATGTGCTTGCGAATGCGACAATCGGTGCGAAAAACATCAATATTGCACCTTACGCGACTGTAGATATGACACGTACTGGTTTAGGAAGTGCTTTCCAAGCATCAGATAACGGTTCAATCACTACAGGTACAGGTTCAACAGTGAATGTGGATGTTTCAGCTTCAAATCCATGGGGCGTTTCAAAAGGCAACACTGCATTCAAATCAGGCAACAATGTCACTGTTCAATTAGGAGAGGGCTCAACTACAAACGTTACAGGTCAAAATATCTTTGACTTCGGCAACGGCGGTACTTTAAATACAGGTATCGGTTCAACAGTGAACGTTGACCAAAAAGGTAACGGTAACATTGTGAACATGGGCAAAAACAGTACATTTGAAGTTGCACAAGACTCTAAATTCATCGCATACTCTGACGGACACCGTATCGGTGACTGGCAAGTAGATAACTTAATCGGTTTAGACGGCAACTCACAAATCTTAGTAGATGAAAATGCGACATTGTTCTTAGATGCGAAAAACCATCAATGGAACCCTGATACGCAAACACAAGTCGGCGCTTACAACGACTTAGTCAACATTAACGCAGTAGGCGATGAAACAGCATTACTGCACGTTAAAGATAACGCAACATTAGATTTGCGTACGGATAACCGCAACTACTATGCAGAGGTTATTTCAATTCCTTTAGGCGGTACAAACCCAGACCGCAGATATATCTTTGACAATGCATACTATGTGAACTTGCAAAAAACAAGCACAGTCACAAGCGGTCAAAGTCCAAATGGTGAAAAACCAAACTTAATCTTTATGGATCCAGGTTCACCAGGTTACTTCCAATGGAACGGTTCATACATTGCGAAGACTTGGGACCCATTACACTTCAGCGATCCTAACCAACACGCTGATGCGGATAACGTATGGCAAGATGTTGTTGATTTAAGAGCAGAACAACAAGGTTTCTCTACAGGTGTTCCGACTTATAATGAGCAAGAGTCTACATTAACAAGTACGACAGGTACACCATTATCTGAATTAAACTTAAACTATGCACAACGTTTAGTATTAATCAGTAACAACTCAACAAACCCTGAAGCTGTTCCGCCAGAAACAACAACAGAAGTGATTCCTCCTGGAACAACTTATCAGCCAAATCCAGATCCGTCACAACCAATCGGAACTGAAACAGTTATTACACCAGGTACACCAGGCGAACAAACTGTTACAACTGAACCAGGTAAAGATCCAGTTGTAGTCGTAACAACTCCGCCGCAAGATGAAGTAGTAGGTGTCAATAACCAAGAAGTTGCGACAACACCGATTCCGCACGACACAACGTATGTAGGTGTAGAAGAAAAAGTAGGTTATACAAATGTACAAACACCTGGTAAAGATGGTTCAACAACAACGACAACTACGTACACAGTTGATCC
>NZ_MRZJ01000015.1 GCF_002994445.1 Staphylococcus simulans | reverse complement strand
CAGTGTACTAAAACAGAAACTCGTTACTTTAGTAACGATGTAGTTGAATCACTCATACCTAAAATTGCAGTGTACTAAAACTGTTTCAAAAGAAGACTTAGAGACGTCTTTGAATCACTCATACCTAAAATTGCAGTGTACTAAAACCTGTCATAGGCTTCATTCGGATTAAAATATGAATCACTCATACCTAAAATTGCAGTGTACTAAAACACGTCCAGTTGCCACCGATAACTTTACCGCTGAATCACTCATACCTAAAATTGCAGTGTACTAAAACTAGCCGCTTATAATTAAATACGGAATTACAAGAATCACTCATACCTAAAATTGCAGTGTACTAAAACTGCACACTTAACAGATTGGTATCATCATTTAGAATCACTCATACCTAAAATTGCAGTGTACTAAAACAGATATTATTGAACAGTTTTATGTGTATCAGAATCACTCATACCTAAAATTGCAGTGTACTAAAACGATCAGGTGCTAATTCTTCTTGTAAAACATGAATCACTCATACCTAAAATTGCAGTGTACTAAAACCTCTAGCTTAATCATAAACTTAAATACTCTTTATGCAAATAGATAAGATACCAATGCTTTTGAAATAGCTGATTTATCAATATCAAGCTGGTATTCTAGTTTACAATGTTTTAAGAAAGCTACTATTACATATAAATCTATATCATCAAAAACGATGATCTCTGAAAGGTTATGATTAGATATTGTCGGATTTACTTCTAAAAATGAGCAATAATTAACAAATAGATTCATGAACCTTTCTTTTAGTATAACTTTCTCTACATTGATTGGCGCATTCCAGTAAAGGTCATCAAAAAAATCTGCAGTTATCATTTGAATGTTTGAAATGAAGTAATTCAATCCATTGAGATGGTCTGATAAAAAATATTGAGACTCAGTTAAAACTATGACCGGTAAAGGCAATTCATCTAGTAGTTTTCTAAATCTCAATTGTTCCTTTATACTCAACCCCGACTCTGGATATAGATAGACTAGAAAAGCTTTATTCTTTGCCTGATAATTCATTTCATCCACTATAAGAGGTACTACTTGTTCCAAACGACTAATGAGTCTTGAATAGTCTGTTGAATAATCATATTTAAAAGAAAGCAGCTTCACAAATTGTTTCAAATCAAATGGTTTAACAGCTAACGGTAGCTCTCCCTTTAAGTTTTCTCTCAAATCATCTAATAGTACATTAATAGAATTAATATAGCCTTCTATTTCTAGATTGTTCGTCAATTCTCTTACTATCTTTTTATTCATCATGCTTGAAGCTGCGAGTTGATGCTCACCTTCTACCATAGAATGATTTAATATATAGCCTCTGAAACGATTACTTGATAGTTTTTCATATGCCTGTAAATCAGTAATAACAACTTGATCTTTATTAGAATTCCGTGGTTGAAAGAAATCTTTTAATGTACTTAAAATATGTTCTTCATGTGTAGAATTCTCATTATAAATAGAGGTGTAATCACCCATATTCATAATAATTTTGGATAGGTCTTCGGTAGTTATTTCTAAAACTGTTTCATACATATTTTTTCTCCTAAAACAATATTGTTCGATTATCACCTAGTATTTCTATATTCTTGTCTTCTTCACCTAATAAGATTCTCATCTTTTCATATTGTTTTTCTGTAATTGTTAGTGCTCGAACATGTCCATCTGGGGGTAAAATCCGCTTCACATAATTCACACTGCTTTCTGCTGAATCTTTATTGATACAACTTTTGATATAGATTGAGTACTGCATCATTAAAAACCCTTCAGATATCAGACCTTTTCTAAATTTACTATAACGTCTTCTGTCTTCTTTAGTGTCTGTTGGGAGATCAAACATTATCATTACTCTCATAAATTTGTAACTCATGACTCATAAAAAGAAAACTTTGTTAAATTCGGTAATTTGAGTGTTTCATATCTCCCAGTTCTGAAATACTCAATAATCGATTGACTCATGATTTCAATAGCTCGAATAACTGTATGTTGCTTACCATCAATTTGTACCCTTGCATGCATTAAGTTCACAAGTTCCAACCTATATTCTTTAGTCATAAACTCCTCTTTTGGTGGGTGTTTTAGTAAATATAAATCAACCAATGGTCTGAATACTTCAATCATATCGGATGCTAAATTAAAGTGATTACGTGCACCGATATGATGAATACCTAATGCTGGGATTAAACCTTTAGCGACAATTGTTCTCGCTATAGCTGAATTTAAAATAGTATATCCAAAATTCAGCACCATATTTTCAATTAGAAAATCATCATCTCTTCTAAAATCTTTGAAGAAAGAATTAAAATAATACTTTGCAGCTTGTCCCTCAATATTCATTTCATCTTTGGGAGTGACTAAAGATTGCAGTTGCTTCATTTTGATTATTCTTTCTTCAGATATCTCCATATATTTCATACACTGTATCTGATTTTGTATTTTTTGAATCAAGATATGTTTCCACAATTCTCCTTTTTGCGTTTCACCCCATTGGAGCTGTTCCTTCATTTGTCCATACTGATTAAAGTGGCCATTAATTGGATGGACCATACACTCAGGTAAGTGCTCCTGATTACAAAATACAACCAGAATATTATATTTCGATAATTCAATCATAAGTCTAGAAGTAATGGTAGTTGTTAGGTCTTCAATCACAATTGCAAAGATATCGCTCAAGGGAATTTTAACTTCTAATTCCCCTTTTGCGACCTTTAAATTATTCAAGTTCAAAGCGAGCTTATCAACTTCCGAAAGATACACGATCCTCCATGCCATTTATTCATCACCCTTTCATTATCATTTGTGGTGACTTCTTACTTTTAGCTTTGTATAAGTTACCTAAGATGTCGGTAGTATACTTTTCAATCGATGAAATGTTTTTTGAAATCGTCTTTAAAATCCTTGGAGTACTTTTATCATTTAGATTATCTAAAAGTTGCTTATATGTTATTTCAACTAAATTAAGTTCCACCCTATTTGTTAAATCATTATTAACACCTATTACTCTATACAACTCTCCATCTACATTAATCAAATCATTGTTATAGAAGCTTGCTACAAACTGAGCATTTTCACTTATTTTTTTATTAACTTTAGATTCTTTATATTTTTCAGCATCAATTTCATAGAAACCTTCTTTTTTGATTACATCTAAGTTTTTAACTGTTACAAATTTATATTGATTATTATCTAGATATACGTCAAAACGGTAAGGTTTTAAGGAAAGTTTAACTATTTTATTATTACTATCTGGGTAGTCACCTGTGATATCTAAATGCGCATTTAACTTTTTACCTTTATATTTTATTTTTTTAATGATTGGGCCATTATTCTTTTTACTATATTTTGTTAAATAGCTGCCTGTTTCCTCATGGTATTTATATAATGGATTCTTCTCATTACTGTACTGATCCATAATAGTTTTCAACTTTTTATATGTTTGTGGATCATGATGATACATCAATAACTTTTCTGGTGATTTTTGTATTAATTTTTTCAAACTATCATTATCCTTATCATATAGATTCTTGATATTATTAATGGTATACGTATCACCTTTCTCATCTTTACGCGTAGAATACAACGTATCATTAACAAGTTCTCTATTCGCCTTTTTATCTACTCTATGTGAGAATTTATAGTCTTTGAAGTCTTTGATGCCCTGTATTTGATGTGGTGTATTAAAAATCTCTTTGTATTTTTCATCCGACTCAATATTTGCCATATTTTCTGCTTCTTTTTCTTCAATTGGCTGATTCTCTAAAACTTTATTTTGCTTTTCTAATTTTTTCCATTCTTTAAAGACAAAGTCAGCATTCGCAATAATTAATGCATCTTCAGCATGATGCTTATAACCCTGATTTCTCTCTTTCTTAAACTTCCATTTTCTTCTTAAGAAACTTGTAAATCCGCCATTTATAGACTTAACTTTCACATCTAAATCATTCACTCTAAAGTAAGATCTCAATAAGTTCATTAATTCTCTTGTCGCATATCTCGTATCTACTAAGTTTCTGTTAATAAACTCTTTTTGAACATTGAAACGATTGATGTCTCTTTCTTCAAGTAAATATTCTTTCTTCTTTTTAGAAATTCTATCTTTGCCTTTTGATAAATTCAGAACATGTTTTTTAAATTGGTCATAGCTGATTTTTGAATCCGCAGAACTTAAATATTGGAATGGTGTTCGATTTCCTTTTTTACTATTTTCTTCTTGCTTTACAAGCACCTTGTTGTTGAAAGAATTATCAAACGATACTGAACGCGGAATAATATGATCCACTTCATAATGATTAGGATTATTTAACAAATCCTCTAAAGGAATCGGCTCTAACGAATAAAGACATTTTCCCTCTTGCATATCATGCAATTTAATCTTTTCAACTAAGTATTTTGCCTTTTCCTTGCCTGTACTTTTTATAATTTCTTCAATACGTTCATTGGTCTTTTTATTTCTCTTTTGCAATTCTCTAATGTATTTTCGAGCATCGTCAGAATTCTTTTCTCTCGCAAGTTCAATAATAATATCTTTAGGCAAACCGTACTTTTTAATCACCGCATTCACAACTTTAATTGATTGAATAAATGCACGCTTAACAACTGGTGATAATATAAAGTCCTCTACTAAAATCGTTGGAATTTCATCTTGTTTACTTAAATCTACCTTTTTCGGAACAAGCTTTAAACGATTGAAAATTGCCATTTGATTATCTGTTGAGTGCCATAATTCATCTAATATAAGCTGAATTGCTTTTAAGGAAAGACGATGTGTTCCTGTATAACCTGTTAATTTTGAGATACTCTGTATTTCATCATTTGTTAGAACTGTATCTAGTGTTTCTAATTCTTCTTGGATATCTTCAGGAGATTGATAAATTGTCAATAACTCAGCGATTTGATCTAAAAGTGCAGTATCTTCTAAGACTTCTTTTCTTGATGTCACTTTTTTAATATCATGATAAATTTTAAACGTAGTAAATTCTGGTTTCCCAGTACTTGTCACACGGAATCCTTTAATATCCTCAGGATTAACAGATATTTCATCTGCAATTTGTTTAAGCGTTGGCTTTTTCTTTTGTTTAAAAACATTTTCAATGATTTGGAATTTTTCATAATACTCCAATTTATCATTTTCATCTCGTGCAATTATTAAGTTATTCAAATCATTAAGTGCATTATATAAATCTGCACTGTACGCATACTTTACACTTCGTAATTCTTCTGGAAAATATGTACAATGTCCCATTAGCATGGCATACCATTCTTTTATATCTTTCCAACCAAACGGACTGCCTTCACCTGGGCCTTCATAATAAGTTCTTCTTGTTTCTAATAGTTCTATATACTTATCAATAAATGATTGATCTAATTGATGATATTCCTTTTGAATACTTAATATTTTTCTAGCTTCTTTTACGTAATCTGAAGTTTTGAATCTATTCAAAGCACCACGTACCTCACCAGTCTCGTTTAAGCGTTCTAGCTGAAGTTCAGCAACATACTTGTCACTTAATGCCTTATTATTTCTCGCAATTTGTTCTTTAGTAGATAGTTCATTACCTGTGTCTTCTTCAACTTCATTTACGTTATGTACACCTCTGCGTTTTGCTAAATGTAATAATGCAGCGGATAATTCTGCTTTAGTTAAAACGTTATATAATCCTTTTACACGCGCCTCATATGGATTAATTATTTCTAATTCTGTATTTTCATCAATCAAATGGTAATCAAAAAGCAATTTTTTCACACGCTGTAATCTATGTCTGCGGCGTCTTTTAAGTCTGCGTGCACCACGTTTTGAACGACGTCCTTCATTGTTTTCTACATTTGCTTCTTTAAACAAACGTACCCCCGCATCAACTACTTCTCGTGTATCATAATCAATAATTCCATAACCTACAGAGGTAATACCAATATCCAGACCTAAAATATAATTCTCGCTCATTCTTACCACTCCTTATAGTTTGAATATTTCTAATATTTGATGTAAAAAAATCTCGCCAACAAGTTGACGAGATAAACACGGCATTTTGCCTTGTTTTAGTAGATACTGCAATTTTAGGTATAAGTACAATACGTATACGTTGTATTGTACTTAAATTGTATTTTATTTAACGCTATACGTCAACCATTTTGCGAAAATTTTGACGTTGAAATAATTTTACTTACGCAACTTTTGCTTTCCCTTTTTCTTTCAACATCAATGCTGCGATTAAACCAACAATAAGCAATACTGCAGCTAAGTAGAAACCGACTGCCATTGATCCTGTAATGTCTGTTAAGAAGCCTGTGACATATGGCGCAAGGATAGATGCTGTCATTCCGATGAAGTTATAAACACTGAATGAAGTACCTAATGCACTTTTAGGTGCGTTATCAGCTACGACTGCAATTAATACAGGGTTAGTACTGATTTTACCTACGATACCGTATCCGATTAATGCAATGTATAGAATAATCAAGTTATCGAAGAATACGATTGAAGCTGTGAAGATAAATGCAAGCGGAAGCATAATCAATAATACAGGTCTGCGTCTTCCAAGTTTATCTGACAGCCAACTGAAGAATAGTGAACCTGGGATTGCTGCCCAAGGTACAAGTGATGCTACAAAGGCAACTTGTGCACCATTGATACCGCGTTCAGATTCTAAATAATACGGTAACCAAGTAATAATCATGAAGAAGCCGTAAATCGAACAGAAGATAATAATGTATGCAAGAATCAAGTTTTTGTTCTTAAATAAAGCTGACATTTTAAATGGTTCAGCATTGTCTTCTGCTTGTGCTTGTTTACGAGGACGTTCCTTGATAATACGATACATTAAGAATGCGATAATAATAATCGGTACTGCCATAATATAGAATGGCATTCTCCAACTCATTCCCATTTCAGCAACTGTAATACTTGAAATGAAGTAGCCGATAGAAGTACCAAAAGCCATACCACTGTTAATCAAAGCACTGCCAAGCGTGATATTCTTTTCTGGTATTGCTTCTGATGAGAGTGCATATTGCGGACCATAGAACATTCCTTGAGCTAATCCGACAATCACCCATGCAATTATAAATAGGAAGTAACTCGGCATCAAACCTGTAACAACCATGAAAATACCGAAGATTAAAAAGCTGGGAACTAATATTTTCTTTCTGCCGATCTTATCCCCTAAAATACCCGATGGAATCTGTGTGACTGTGTAACCGATGAAGAATAAACTCATAATTAAACCTAACTGCGCATTATCTAATGTAAATTCTGATTTGATATCCCCCATAATCGGATTCAAAATCGTACGCGCAGCATAAATAACTAACCAACCTAACGTAAATACAGCAACAAGTTTCATCCAATAACGATTACTAACTTGAGTTGCTTTGTTGTTATTCATAACGTTTGCTCCTTTACTATTTCTTTCATCTTAAGCATAGCTAAAAAAGCAAATAATAGCATTGTCACTTCTTCCAATTTACACTTTGCTTTTTGACTGTTTTATACATTTAATAATAAAAGTGTAAAAAATCAAGGTTTAATTTTATGTATTTATAAGATAATTTTAGAATTGTCACACATTTGACATAAAACTTTCAAATTATGATAAATATATATACTTTCATATCTTTTGAAATTTGTAATAATGAATCATAGCAATTCTCTAAATCGTAATAACTACAATATAAAAAGATAAGAGGTACACAATGAAACACAACACATTTAATCCTTTGCAACGTTTGCACTTCTATGCAGCTATTTTTATTACACCGTTATTAATTACTTTAACTCTGTCAGGTATTGCCTATTTGTTCTTTCCTGAAGTTGAACATAATCTTTATAAACAAGAATTGTTCGGACAAAGCGAGCACAAATCGCATCAAACCATGACAGATGCTATCAAACAAATTGAGAAGCAGCACCCAGGTTTTACTATTAATAAAGTCAGTGTTATGGAGTCACCTTACAACAATCGCATTACGATCGGTGACATGCAAGGCAATTCCTATTACATTTTCCTTGATGAACATAATCAGATTGTTGCCCAGCAGAATACTAAATACACTTATTCCAATATGACAAGAAGCATACATAGTTCGCTCTCCACAGAAAATACAGTCATCAATTATTTAGTAGAACTCACAGCGTGCTGGACAGTGTTCATGATATTATCCGGTATTTATATGCTGGTACGAAAGAAATTATTCACTTCCAAAAGCAAAGCACTTAAGTTCCAAAAGTGGCACGCTATTCTTGGATTGATTGTCGCAATACCTATGTTGATCTTAGTCTTTACCGGCTTACCATGGTCTGCCTTTATGGGCGATAAAATTAACAAAGTCGCAACAACTTATCCGGCACTAGGTCAAACAGAACTTGTCGCAAATCCTCCTAAGTCAGAAGCTAACGAAATTCCTTGGGCTATGCGTCAAAAAACTGCACCGAATTCAAACAATAGCGGCGGCCACCACGGTGATATGGCCATACCGATGACTAATACACCTGGTCAATTATCTTTAGACAAAGTCATTCAAAAAGCTGAACAGCAAGGTCTGACACGTCCGTTTGCGATTGTGTATCCGACAAGTGCTGATGGTTCCTTTACTTTATCTAAAGCCAGCAACAGCGGTGTGACTGGTTTTGACGTATCACCTGAAAAAGAAACAACACAATACATGGATCAATATACAGGCAAGCGTTTAGGCAAAGTAGATTACCAAGAGTACGGTATTCTAGCAAAATGGCTCACTTGGGGCATTCCGCTTCACGAAGGCCATCTCTTCGGCACACCTAATAAAATCATTAATCTGCTGGTTTGTATTGCCTTTTTAGCAGGTATTGTCTTCGGTTTTGTTTCTTGGCTGAAACGCTTAAACCGCATGAAAACACCAGATCCATTACCAAGACGCATTAAAAAGCCTATGTCTATTTCCTTAATCATTGTGCTGATTATCCTTGGTATCTTAATGCCATTATTTGGCTTCTCATTGATTATTGTCTTTATCATAGAAGCGATGCTTTACTTTAAAGATCGACGTAAGCAAACTACTTCCTTCAAATAAGATAGCTTATAAATTAAATTATCAATTTTATTTCTCTAAGACGGATGCTATAATTTAATTAACAAGGAAATCTACATGGAACAACCCCCTTACTATTGCCGTAGTAAGGGGGTCTTTTTAGGTATTGGCTCTATTATAATTTAGGCTTATTACAATTCATACATAATGGCAGGGCCAATATTTATTTTGATTTATAGTAGAAGTCTGGAATGTTGTTCCAACGTTCTTTGAAATAAAATGCGACTGATTTAGGCTTACGATCTCTAGTAAAGATACCTTTCTTATTACCTTGAACACGAATATAGCCTGTGCTAGTTTCAAAATCTGCAAAGTTCCAAGCTTGTTCCCCAATAAATTGCGGATATTGATCTACAATTTCATGGTTTGCTTCATAATATTTCACTTGGTACTCTTCTGTAAACATGATGTCATCGATTGCATGTAATCCTGGTACAGTATCTGCACCGTATTCAGTAAACATAATCGGTTTGCCAGGCTGTGCTTTTGTCCAGCCATCCAGTTCAGCTTTTAATGCTGCTTTAGCTGCTCTTAAGTTGCCTTGGTTTACATACCAGCCATAATATCTGTTCAGACATAATACGTCAACTAAATCTTGAACTTGGCAGTTATCCGGTTGTGAGAACATAATTGTCACAATAGTCATTGGGCGATCTTGAGGATCTAATTCTCTCGCAAGTTCGATCAATGGCGCAAAGTATTCTTTTGCTCCGACTGCATCCGATTCAGGTTCGTTTGCAATCGACCACATTACTACACACGCATGGTTTTTATCACGTGCAATCAATTCACGGATAACTTGTTCATGTGATTCTTTTGTTTTAATGTCTTTCCAAGTATCAACAGTTTCGTTGCCTTTGCCTAGGTTGACTAAGAAGTTTAAGTGAACACCGACTGCTGTTGTTTCATCAATGACAACAATCCCTTGTTCATCAGCAAGTCTCATCATTTCTTCAGAGTATGGATAGTGTGCAGTTCTGAAAGAGTTAGCACCAAGCCATTTCAGCAAGTTGATATCTAATACGTTCGCGTTTTCATTGAAGCCACGTCCGTTAATCGGTGTATCTTCGTGTTTACCGAAACCTTTAAAGTAGAAAGGTTTATTATTAATTAAGAATTGACCATCTTTAACTTCGACTGAACGGATACCTACGCGTTCTGTATATTCATCTACAAGTGATCCATTATCAAACAATGTCACTTTCAAGTTATACAAGTAAGCATCTAAAGGTTCCCATAAACGCGGGTTGTCTACTTTAATTTCACCTTCAGCACCATTTGCACTTCCTACAATCGTACCTTCTTCATCTAAAAGTTCTACTCGTACTTCTTCGACATCTCCGACAACTTTTGTTTCATAACTCACTGTAGCTTGGTTGCCTTCAACTTTAGGTACTGCAGTAATGTCTTCAACATATTTATGCGGCGTCGTATAAATTTTAACTGGACGATGCAACCCTGCATAGTTGAAGAAGTCGAAGTTAGGCGTGTTTTCTCTGATAATATTGCCGTCTTCATCTGTGAACTCTTCATAGTTGCCTACTGGTAATGTAGAGTGGTCTAAAATGTTATTAACCGCTACTGTTAAGCGATGGCTGCCTTCCCCTACTTTATCTGTAATATCAACTTCAAATGGTAAGAAACCGCCTTTATGCGACACCACTTCTTCACCGTCAATGTATACAACCGCTTCATGTGTCGCTGAGCCAAAACGTAATACTAAGCGCTCATCACGTAAAGCCTTAGGAACAATAAAGGCTCTTTCATAAAACACTGTACCGACATGGTTGCGAATTTCGTTGATCGCACCTTGTTCGTTATATGAACCAGGTACAGACATCACTAAATCTGTGTCTAATGGCTGCGTCGCATCTAACTTTTCTCCTGCATGCTCTAATTTAAATTTCCAAACACCGTTCAAATCTATAATATTTCTTGTTTCATTTGTAATTGGATATAACATAACATTCTCTCCCTTTTTTTAATTATACGCCTGAATATGCATTGAATCCGCCGTCAACTGGTAAAACTACACCGTCCACAAAACTAGATGCACGATAATCTACTAAGAAGAACAATGCTCCGATTAATTCTTCAGGTTTGCCGAAACGATGCAATGGTGTAGCATTTAAAATCTTTTCAGCTCTTTCTGAATAACTGCCATCCTCTTTAATAAGCAGTTTTTCGTTTTGCGAAGTAACTAAGAATCCTGGTGCAATGGCATTAACACGTACACCTGTTTCAGCAAGATATACACTCAACCATTGCGTAAAGTTGCTGACAGCAGCTTTGGCACCGCTGTAAGCCGGAATCTTAGTTAACGGTGTAAATGCATTCATAGATGAAATATTGATAATCGTTGCTTGTTCGTTATCTACCATATCTTGTGCAAAGACTTGTGATGGAATGAATGTACCTAAGAAGTTCAAGTCAAAGACAAAACCTACACTTTCTTCATCTAAATCAAAGAACGTCTGCATTTGATCTTGATTGCCTTTTTCAAAGTATTCATCATCTGTAGTACCTTTAGGATGGTTGCCACCTGCACCATTAATCAAGACATCAACTTTACCGTACGTTTCATGAATAGTTGATTTTGCTTGTTCCATCTGTGCTTTATCTGTAACACTGGCACTAATAAAGATAGCTTTGCCGCCTGCTTGTTCAATATCTGATACAACTTGATTGCCAGTCGATTCATTCAATCCGATAATTGCGATGTTTGCGCCGACTTGTGCTAATGATTTTGACATTGCAGAACCAATAACACCATTACCGCCGGTCACTACGACTGTTTTACCTTTTAAATCTATTTCAAATGGAATCATATTGTCACTCCTTGTTTTTGCTTACAGCTTCATACAAGCCGTTTAAATAAGTTGCGCCTAATGCTCTATCGTATAAACCATATCCCGGTTTGCCTGTTTCGCCCCAAATCATGCGGCCATGGTCTGGACGAATCGGTCCTTCATAACCGAAATCATGCAACGCTTTAATGATTTCGTACATATCTAACGAACCCTTTTCAGATAAGTGCGCAGATTCTTCGAATGAATGTGTGCCTGTATGTTTGATATTACGCGCGTGTACAAAATGTACGCGGTCTTTTTTTCCAAAGTAGCGCAACATCTCAGGGAAATCATTATTCTTATCACATCCTAATGATCCTGAACACATTGTTAATCCGTTTGATTTTGAATCGTATAAGTTAATAAAGCGTTCTAAGTTTTCTTTATTTGTGATGATACGCGGCAAGCCGAAAATATTCCATGGCGGATCATCCGGATGGATTGCCATTAATACATCTTCTTCTTCAGCAACCGGAATTACTTTATTAATGAAGTAGCCTAGGTTCTCCCACAATTTTTCTTCATCCACAGACTCATACGCTTTGAATAAATCCGCTAAGTCATCTTTTGTATAGCTTGAATCCCAACCAGGCAATGAAAGTTCACCGCTCAATGGGTCCATCTTTTTAATATGGTCTTCGTTATAAATTAATGCTGTTGAACCATCATCTAAACGATACTCTAAATCAGATCGTGTCCAGTCAAACACTGGCATAAAGTTATAACACACCACATTGATGCCTGCTTTGCTTAAATTACGCAATGTCTGCTGATAATTTTCAATGTATTTGTCACGTGTAGGGCGACCTAGTTTAATATCTTCATGTACAGGCACACTTTCAATAACTGATAGTTCTAAGCCTGCTGCTTCAATTTCTTGCTTTAATGCTTCGATTTTATCTAACGGCCAAACCTCTCCAACCGGGATATCGTATATCGCACTGACAATCCCTTTCATACCAGGAATTTGGCGAATATATTCTAAACTGATCGGGTCTTCTTTTCCGTACCAGCGGAATGTCATTTTCATAATTATTCTTCCTCCTTAATTAATCCGAAGTAATGATAAGCATTGTTATAACAAATACCTTTAATTAATTTCTCTAACAATTGTGCATCGTCTGGAATTTCTCCATTTTCAACCATTTCTCCAATGTACGTACATAAAATGCGTCTGAAATATTCATGTCTTGCATAAGAAATAAAGCTTCTTGAATCTGTCAGCATACCGACAAAATGCATGAGCATGCCTTGGTCTGCAAGTGATGACATTTGTCGCAGCATACCGCGTTTTGTATCGTTGAACCACCAACCGGCACCATGCTGTACCTTGCTTACAATACCTGGTTCTGTTTGGAAGTTCGCAATAGTCGAACCAACCACATCGTTGTATGTCGGGTTCAAGTTATATAAAATCGTTTTAGGCAAGTGGCCTTCTCTTTCCATCATGTCTAATAAATGATTTAAGTTATAAGCTAAATTAGTTTGATCATTGATTGAGTCAAACCCTGTATCAGGTCCTAATTTCTCATAAGCTAATGTATTATTATTACGAATTGCACCGAAATGAATTTGCATTGTCCATCCTTTTTTAGAATAAGTTTTGCTTAATTCATTTAAAACGAATGTAATAAATTGTGCTTTTTCGATTGGTGTTAATGTCTTACGTGCTAAAGCTTTTTCAAACGAAGCAGTAATATCTTCGAAAGTGTAATCTTCATAATCGATACGTTCTAAACCATGGTCAGCAAGACGTCCACCTTTACTATGGAAGTAGTCGATACGTTGTTCTAAACTTTCAATGAAGTCAGGTACAGACTGAATCGGTTGTGTCACTTTTTCCAGTGCAGCAATAAATTCTAAGAAATCTTCTGTGCCGATTTTAAATGCGGCATCTGGTCTGAATGCTGGCAATACTGCTGTTTTAAAGTCTGATTGTGCTTTAATTTCATCATGGTAATGCAGATCATCAGTTGGATTATCTGTTGTACAGATAATATTTACATTCGATGATTTAATTAATGATTGTGTTGTAACATGATGGTCTTTTAAATATTGGTTGACACGTTCATAAATCTCTTCCGCATTGTCTTCTGTCAATAAATCATATACACCGAAGTACATTGCCAATTCTAATTGCGACCAGTGATAAACAGGATTGCCTACAGCGTTTTGAAGTGCTGAAGCCCATTTGATAAACTTCTCTTTCTTATCAGCATCTCCAGTAATGTAATACTCTTCAATACCTTGTGCACGCATCACTCTCCATTTATAATGATCACCGCTCAGCCATAAATCAGTAATGTTATCAAAGTGATGATTATCACTGATTTGTTTTGGATCTAAATGGCAATGGTAATCATAAATCGGCATGTCTTTTGCGTAGTTTTCATATAATTCAACTGCTTTATCATTATTCAACATAAATTTTTCGTTTATAAATGCCATAATCTGAATGCTCCTTTTATATTTCTTCTCGCAATGCAAGCTCTTGAACAATTTGTTTATGTCGTTTATCTGTTAATTTGTAGAATATTCCAAATACAATGACTGCGATCAAACTGATAACAGCTGGAATTACAAAGTAAATCAGATGAAGCCCTTGCAACGTGTCTGCAGTTTGCTCAACATTCGGCTGATAACCGATAATTGTTAACGCAACACCTGGAATAAATCCAGCTAAGGCTTGTGATAATTTACGTGTGAAACTATAACTTGAGTAAATAATCCCTTCCGTTCTGACGCCTGATTTCCATTGTCCATATTCAACCACATCCGCAATAAATGCCCATGTCACGGTGTTTGGAATCACTAGGAAGAACATACTGATTGTTCCAACGATCAAGAACGAAATTACGTTATCTCCAAAGAAAAAGTAGTTTAAGAATTCAAATATGATAAACCCGGATACTCCGATAATAGCGGTTGCTTTCTTGCCGAACTTTTTACTTAATTTTGTTGTCAAATACAATGCTGGGAATAACATCGCAAAGTTTAAGGCACTGACTATCCCTACTAAGTTGACTTCTCCTAATACATACTGGAAGTAATAAAGCTGCGAAGCTTGTTTCAAGAACATTGCTGTTATCGTTAATAAGGTATAAAACGCAAGTATCGCAAATGGTCCGTTTTTCAATAAATTCTTGAATGCAATCCTGCTTTGCCCTTTAGTATCTGGCGCTTCAACTGTAAAACGTTCTTTAACTCCTTTGTAACAAATCAAATGGAAAATCACACCGATAGCCGCTAAAACACCGACTACAACTGGGAAACCGACCGCTTCATTTGGAAAGTGCGTCACCATCGGGAATACAATAATACCTGTGATGAAAAGTGCAGCTTGTGATCCCATATTTCTAAATACTGATAATTGAGTTCTATCATCTGAGTTAACTGTCATAGATGCTGAAAGTGAACCGTATGGAATGTTCACAATTGAATAGGCCATACTGAAAATCATGTATGTCGCAAAAGCCCAAATGACTTTACCGGTATAATCAAAGTTAGGTGTAATAAACGTTAATATCGTCATCAACGCAAGCGGTAATGTACCGAATAAAATAAATGGACGGAACTTCCCGCGCGGTCCGATATTTTTACGAGAATCCACATATGACCCGACACCTGTATCCACAAATGCATCGAATATCTTTGAGATTAAAAAGACAAGTCCGGCATACGTTGCTGAAATGCCTAAAATATCGGTATAGAATTTTAATAAATAAATTTGTCCTAAGTCGAACATCATGCCGTTTCCTAAGTCGCCAAATCCATACGAAACTTTTTCTTTTAGCGAAAGTTTCGGTTTTTCTATAGCTTTAAAAGTTTCAATTTTTGTATTTTCTTTTTTTGTCATCGTTTCCATAAGCACGACCTCTTTTCCTAGCGTTTAATATCCGCTGAGTCTGTAATATGGAAAATCGTTTGGATATCTGCAGTATGATAATCGCCGTTGACAGCGTGTTTATACAACATGTTGTTGATCGCAAATTGTACTGTTTCTTTCAACTCCCAATTTTCCATTAATCCGTATATAATCCCAGTGCTGAATGCATCTCCTGTCCCTACTCTGTCTAAAATGTCTGTCTCAAATTGTGTTGTTTGTACAATGTTATTACGATGCGAAACAAATCCTTGTAAGCGGTTTCTTGAGTTGGTAAAATTTTTTCTTTGTGTGAATGCAATATACTCTATGTCGTAGCGTTCATGTATTTCTGCTAAGTATGGTTTAAGTGTGTCAATAGATGCTAATCTGTCTAGACCGTCTTTTTTATCAGTACCGTCTTCACTTGGCAATGCTAACGGTTCATAACCAAACACCAAATCTACATAAGGTAATAATTTTGACATGTACTTGCGCGCTGTTTCAAATGACCATAACGCTGCACGATAATTTAAATCACAACTTACAAATAAGCCTTGTGATTTTGCAGCTTTCACCGCTTCTAAAGTCACTTCAAACATCTGTTCATTTAAAGCAGGTGTAATTCCTGAAAAATGGAACCATGATTGGTCTTTAAAAGCTGCTTCAAAGTCAACATCGTTTAAATCCAACTTTGAAAACACAGAGTTGCTACGATCATAAATCACTTTAGAAGGTCGATAAGCAAACCCTTTTTCTAAATAATAAACACCTAATCTTCCTTCTCTTTCAACGATAAAATCAGTGCCTGCATCATATTGTTTTAAAGTACGTTTTACTGCTTTGCCTAAATCATTCTTCGGCAACCCCGTCATCACTTGAACCGGTACACCGAATGCGGCCAACCCGATTGCTACATTCGTCTCTGCACCGCCATACACTGCATCAAATGAAGTAGTTTGTGCGATAGTATGATGATTCGGAGGTGTCAGGCGCATCATAATTTCACCTAATGTTATAAAACGTTTTGTCATTAACGACCACCTCTGATACTTTCAAATCGTTCTGTGAATTGCTTAGTATTTTCATATATAATCGAGTCCTTGCCGTCTTTGGCACCTTTCGTCAAACCGCCGCCGATACCAATTGCAAACGCACCTTTTTGATACCATTCGTCCATATTATCAATAGATACGCCGCCTGAAGGCATCATCGCAACATTAGGAATCGGTCCGTGTACCGCTTTGATAAAGCCAGCACCCAAGACATCACCCGGAAAGACTTTGACTAAATCAACGCCTGATTTTAATGCGTCAGTAATCTCAGTAACTGAACCGCAGCCAGGTAAATAAGGAATTGAATACAAGTTGCACAACTCTGCAATGTCTCCATCAAAATTCGGACTGACGATGTATTTTGCGCCGTTTAAAATTGCAATACGTGCTGTATGTGCATCTAACACTGTCCCAGCACCCACGACAACATTTTCATCTGCATATGCTTGTAAGTCTTTAATCACATGTTCAGCACCTGGTGTAGTGAATGTAACTTCAATATTTTTGATTCCGCCCTTGATAATTTGATCAATCATATTGTGTGCATCTTCTTGTGACTTTCCTCTTACAACAGCTACCAGATAATTGTTGTGCAACTGTTCCAATATTGTATATTTATGCATTTTTAATCCTCCCTCAAATTTTCTTTTTTCAACTAGCTAGCTCACCACTAAAGTAAAATGTTTTATAACAATCGTCAATTAAACCTCCAATTCCCACTAGATTTTTACCTTAATTCAAAATAAAAAAGAACACTTTCGACATCTAGGTTAAACCCTTGATATAAAAGTGTTCTTAAGCAATAATTCTGTTATTTTTTAAAATTTTAAGCCAAAATTCCACTCACTATTTCAGCTTAGTATTCTTGTTTTTTAACCTTAAAATTCGGTCTGTTTTTATAAATATCTTTACCTTTTTATGTTACGCTTTACTCTTTTCTTCTATTTTTTGAGATTTCTGATAAGTTAATACTATGAAACATTGTTAATGTTTATGAATTTAGATACAATAAAGACATAGCAAATGTAACCGATTACATTATTTTGTATAAACATTGTTTTTTCGATATTTTAACGGAGACATGCCATAGACTTCTTTAAACCGTTGTGTAAAATAACTTTGATCTTTAAAGCCCACATATTTCGCAATGTCTGCGACAGACATTTTTGTACGTACTAATAAGTCCCGCCCAACTTTTATGCGTACTTTGATAATGTATTGGGATAATGTAACACCGAGTTCATCGCTGAAGACTCTCGATAAGTAGGCAGGCGACAATTCTACCATCTCTGCCAAGCATTGAAGTGTCAATGGTTGATCTAAATTCAAATCAATATATTGCAATACCTTATTAACTTTAGGTGTATGCTCATATTGTTTTACCTTTTGTGCAATTTCAGTGTACTCGATAATTTGTGAATGCATTACATCATGCAGCTCTTGCATGTTTAATACACCATCTATTTCAGCAGCGTACTTTTTCGATACTTGGTCCACCACAAGCAGATTCGCACCGGCTTTTTCTATTGCTTTACGTCCTAATGTATTTAAAATATACGCCTTATACTTTTCATTCATCGCATAATCATTTGCACGACGTAAACCTGATACTGCGCTTGAAAGTTGAATAAAACAATTAAACGCACCCTCTGCATCACCATTTTCAATCGCTGTGATTAATTGATTTTCAACTTTATAACGTTCTTCAAGCTCGCTTAGCGCAAATTGATATTGATCTTTCGTTGCGGTATAACCCATTTCTTTTGTATGCAGCTGCAACGTAAACGGAATCACTTCATAAGTAACATCACGATTTTTAATAAAACGGACCGCAAGACGTGTCATTTTTAATGCATCTCTGCGGTTGCACACAGGTATGCTGAGCAAATATTGCTTTAGCACTGGCATTTTAGAAATGGTAATACCTGCTTCTTGAAGCATCTCATGGCTTTGCCGCTCGGTGGGCCGCTCATTTAAAAACGGACCTATAGTAATAAGTTTATTTTGTTTTCTATATTTAAAAATATAATAATGTACATTAAAGGCATTCGTATAAAAGTAAATGTGCTGACTGCTCATTTCTTGAATATACTGCTTTAATGCTTTTTTGAGATGCTTATTTTCATGATTCATAAAAGGTGTTTTGATTTCTTTGATAATCTGCTCCACCTTTTGAATATCAAACACCTTCATATCTAACCCTAATAAATAGATTGCATGTGTTTTCAGCATTTCTATCGTTTTATCTTCCATCCACACACCCTCTGTCTTATTTATTTATAATGACGCCAAAAAGTAGTAATCTCAGCTTTATCTTCTAAATTGTATTGAATCATATCTTTCAACAAGTCAAAATCGGTATCTTGTGTCCATTTAATACGAAACAGATTTTCAGTATACGTATAACCGTTTTGGTCAAAACGTTCAATAAATGGTTTCATACCTGCTGCTTCAGGGTTAATTGAAAAGTGTGCTTTTGCTCGGCTGAAACCGATAATATAAGTACCGTGATGTGTATACATCGGCTGATTCCATTTAATCACTTTCTCTAAATCTGGAAAGTTTTCATCCACAAAGTTAAAGACTGTCGTCATGATTTCTTTTTGTTTCGGATCTTCTATTTGGTTTAAATATTCATTAAAATTCTCCATGTCATCCACCTTTATCAATTGATGTCTTTATTATAAAAGAGTGTATTAGAAAGTGCTATTCTTATGAAAAACGATGAAAAAGAAGCGGTAAAATACTTTGTTCGATTTTACCGCTTCTCTTTCACTTATATCTAGTTATTAAAATAATGAGTTACTTCTTTACTTAGCAGTTAATTCATCTTCTACTTCACCAGCTGAAGATAACATCGCAAACACATAGAATAAGATGCCCATTACAACAAGTGAAATAATACCTGATAGCCAGCTGCCTGTCGCATCATGCAAGAATCCGATTAAGAACGGACCAACAGCTGCGACAAAGTAACCGATAGATTGGCCGAAGCCTGATAAGGCAATACTGCCGTCGCTTGTACGTGCACGAATAGAGAAGAATGTCATACATAAACTAAATCCTGATCCCATACCGAAACCTGCTAAAATCATACCGATAATCAGTAATGTAAAGGATTGTGAGAAGAAGAGTGCAAATCCGACCACAAAGAATGCGGAAACGATTGTCACTAATAATTTTTGGTTCTTCATACGTGACGCTAAAATCGGGAAGATAAAGGTCATAGGTACTTGTGCGAATTGGTTTAACATCAACAAGTAGCCTGCAGTAGATTGATCTACGCCTCTATCTACTAAAATAGAAGGTACCCATGCGACAACTGTGTAGAAAATCATAGATTGGAAGCCCATCATCAATGCGACTGTCCAAGCGAGTTTAGAACGGCTGATTTTAAATTTCTTGCGTTCTGCTTGTGCAGCTTCTGCCAGCATGGCTTTCTCTTGTTTAGTGCCTGAAAGCATTTGCGGAATCCATAGCACAATCGCAATCGCCGCAAAGATTAACCAAAATGCGAGTGATAAACGATATGTACCCACTTGTGATAAGGGGAAGCTGAGTCCGCCGCCTAAGCCGGCTGTAAAGTTCATTGTACCGCTGTATAAACCAGTCATTAAGCCGATTTGAAGCGGGAATTTCCATTTAACGTAACTTGGTAATACAACATTGCCGAATGCAATACCGACACCTAGTAAAATTGTCCCTAGGATGAATATCGGAAAGCCTCCTGACACACGTATAATTAAAGCGAGAATAACGACAATTGTAGAAAAGAATACTGTCTTAGACATTGTTAAGCGTGATGATACTTTTGATACAAAAGGAGACACAATCCCGAAGATTAATAAAGGAATTGTAGTCAGAATCCCTGCCACACTATTGTTGATTGAAAGTGCATCTTTAATCTGATCAATGACCGGACCTACTGACGTTAATGGTGCACGCAAAGTAGAAGCCACAAAGACCATCGCTAAAACAATCAACCATGAATCTCTTAATCTATGTTTTTGGTAGAGTTCATTCTGTGCCATGTGCTCACCCTTTCTTCCTATATAGTTTCATTTTTAAATAAAGAGAGAGGCAGGACAGATTTTAAAATCTACCCACCTCATTGATTTAACTTTATTTTATGGCTTATCTTATATCAATGCAAGCGCAGGCGCAGAATATCAACCCTTGCATGAAAGATTAAGCTTATTTATTCGGAACGATACGTGTACCTGCTTTGCCTTCTAAAGCTTCTACAGCATCAGCTAATGCGCAAATAATTGATTCTTTGCCTGTTTCCGCAAATTCGATAGCAGCTTGGATTTTCGGCAACATGCTTCCAGCTGGGAATTGTCCGTCAGCCACATGTTTTTTCGCTTCATCCACTGTAATCGTTTCAAGTTTTGCTTCATTTTCTTTGCCGTAGTTAATATAAACATTCGGTACATCTGTCAACATGATAAACGTATCCGCATTCACTTGTTCAGCTAATTTCAAGCCTGAACGGTCTTTATCGATAACCGCTTCTAAACCGTGAATTTCATTATTATCATCACGATATACAGGAATACCACCGCCGCCTGATGAAATAACAACAGTGTCTTCCATTAAACGTTTAATCGCATCGACACCGTTAATTACCATCGGTTCTGGTGAAGGTACTACACGACGATAGCCGCGGCCTGCATCTTCAACCATAGTGAATCCTTCTTCTTCTTCCATCAATCTTGCTTGTTCTTCAGTGAAGAATACACCGATTGGTTTTGATGGATTTTTGAATGCTGGATCATCTTTGTCTACTTCTACCATAGTCAATAATGATACAACGCTTGGATCCATATTGCGTCGGATTAAATCATTTTTAAGCGCGCTTTCTAACATATAACCGATGAAACCTTGTGATTCAGCGTTGCACACATCAATCGGCATAGGCGCAACTTGATCTTTTGCGGCTTCATTTTGTACGATAATGTTTCCGACTTGCGGTCCGTTACCATGTGTTACAACGATTTGGTGGCCGCTTTCTTTAATATCAGCCATTCTGCTCGCTGCATTTTTAACGTTGTTATATTGATTTTCAAAAGTTGTTTCTTGGCCAGGTTGTAAAATTGCATTACCGCCAAGTGCTAAAACAACATATTTACCCATTCTTCTTTCACTCCTTCAATAAAGCTGTATACATTCCGTATAATGTGTCTTTACCTGATGATGAGCCTACTTGGAGGAGTTGTTTCAATGTTGACTGAGAGGCATCTTCCATCAAATCAGTTAATCTAGAACTAAAAATACCTTGAATCGCATAAGATAAAAAGGTTTGGCTGACTAATGTCGTTAAAGGTTGTGAGACAAGTTGTTCAATTTGTGCCATATGCTTTTTGGTGATGAAAGGCTGGATAAAATGAATGAATAACAATCCGACTAATATATCATCGCCTGAGGGCGTCAAACCTTGTCCGCGTCCAATCAAATAAGTTAATTCAGACTTCGCATCTCCATGTGGGTTTGACAACGCTTCGTACACAGACAGGATTTTGGCTTTATCAAAATCACCGTCGGCATATTCACTGAAATCAAATGCTTGGATATTTGATTTTAATGCATTGATATCAACCTGCTCGAAATTTTGACTCCCTTTATAAACTTCAGCATTTAAACTGAGTTGCAGATGACGATCAAACGCTAAAGCTGTTGGTCTGACTTTCAGCGTTTGACCGACTGAAACCGATGCGAGCAACTGGTCTCTTGTATACGCATCGACTACAACTCCAAATGGAAACATACCATTTTCTGTGGTTCCGATAAAGATGAGATTGTCATCTTTATCCACCACATTAAAACCTTTATTAAAGCGACTATGCACTTTAAGTTCTGTTGTATTGTTAATTATCTTAATTGCACTTGCTCCGATAGCTTGTGCTGCTAAAATCATCCATTAAATCCTAGTTTTTCAGCATAAGCTGTGATTGCTTTTTCGAAGCATTCGATTGGAGGGTGTACTGTACCCGCACCGATTTGTCCGAAGCCTGCAATTTTGTGTGCAATACCTGTGTTGATAACTGGTGTGATACCTTTCTCAACAACTAAACGTGCATCGATACCTAAGCAAGCACCTTTGAAGTCCCATGTAGGAATTGAGAAGTTAGGGTTCTCGCCTACACAGATTTCAGTCATTTCATCTGATGTTGCTAAAGCATCTTGGAATCCGCCAGTACCAACGAAACGTGTTACTGCTGGTGCTGCGATCATTGCCATACCGCCGACACCGATTGTCTCAGTAATTGCTGAGTCGCCGATATCAGGGTTCGCATCGTCTGCAGAATAGCCAGTGAAATATAAACCTTGAGGTGTATTAACAGGTGCTGTGAACCATTCGTCGCCCATACCTGCAATACGGATACCGAAGTTTTCACCGTTACGGCACATAGCTGTTACGATTGTACCATGTTGAATTTCACGTGCAGCATCCATCATTGCTTTACCTGTAGCCATAGCTACGTTTAAGAAGAATTGGTCAGTGTCTGCTAAGAACTGAATTACTTCTGTACGTTTTTCAGGCGCAACATCTTCTAATTCAGAGATGATTGGTGCTACTTCTTTTAAGAATGCTAATGAAGCTGCAATATTACGTTGGTGGAATTCGTCACCCATCGCAATTGCTTTTGCGATCAATACGTTAACGTTTAAACCGTCTTCCATTTGACGAATCGCTTTACCTAATACCGGACCTAATACATCTTTCATCCAGTGCAAACGATTCACAACTGTTTCATTGTAAGCACCGAAACGTAATACCGCACCGATACCTTCGTTCATTTGGCAATATGCTTCATTGCCGCTTTCTCTGTTTTCAACAACCAATACAGGCATGTTCATTGAAGTGATACCGCCCATTGGTCCTACTGCATTAACATGGTGACAAGGGATGAACGTGATTTCATCGTTTTCTAATAATTCACGTGCACCTTCTTCGTCTTTTGCCCATCCTTCAAATAGGATAGCGCCGACACATGCACCTTTCATAGGATCTGTCATGTTTTCATATTTAATCGGCGGGCCGGCATGTAATAAAACACGCTCTTTCAGTTCAGAAATTTTATCTTTTGCAGGTACCACGTCAACTAGGAATGGTGCCGCTGCAATCATTTTATCTATGACAGCTTGGTTTGCTTCATCAATTGTTTGGTAACCCATTATACAGACTCTCCTTCGAAGTTGTTTAAGAATTGTAATACTTTCATTAGTTTTTCATTTCCGCCAGCAACCGGTCTCCAGTTGAATTGAACAACGTCTGCGCCGCTTTCGTCAATTGCAGTCGCAAAGCTTTTCAGTCCAACGTTGATAACGCTTGGTGTTGTGTTGATTAATTGAAGAATCTTATCATCTACTGATAAGTCAACCGGTGTTGCTTCGAATGACTCTTCTTTCAATTCAGGTTGTTCAGCTTTATGACCTGTTAATTCGATTGCTGAACGTACCATTTGGTCGTTTGTTTCGCAGATTTGTGCACCTGCAGCTTCTAATGTTTTGATTTGTTGCTCATAGCTTTGCGGATCGTGTTCTGTACCTACAACAGTCGCAAGAACAGCGATGTCGCGTCCAGCAGCTTTTGCTTCGCTGATGATATCTTCAATTGCTGGTGCTAATTGACTTGCCATATCTTCATGGCTGCCGTAACCGATTACGTTGTCTAACATGATGACTGCAGTGTTTTCGTCTTTAGCTGCTTCTTGTAATTTTTCGATACGTTTGCCTGGGTCGATCATTGGGTGAGGACGGCCTTGTGTATACATGTCATCACCTAAGTCAATGATTTCGTGGTTGCCCGCTTTATAAGTGAAACCTTCTGTCGTTTCATCTTTCAAGCCGTCGAACGCATCTTTAACAAGCATAGCTGCTTCACTTGCTAATGTACCGCCTGAATAGTAACCTTTGATGCCGTCTTGGCCATCTTTCAATGAAGCATTGATTGCTTTTGTTGCTGGTTTGAATTCAGGTTTTTCGCCATTAGAAAGTTGAACTGATACACGTGCAGCTTCTTCTAAAGTATAAGCATGGTAAATGTTTGCTTCAGTGTATTCTGGTTTGTGACCTAAGAATAATGTCACAACTGGTTTGTCGATATTACGAAGCAAGTTCAATACTTTTTCTTCTACTTCTTTAGCTGGCGGTTTTGAAACAACTGTGATCACTTTAACAGTTGGATCTTGTGCTAACGCTTTGATACTGTCCATCATTGTGATAGCGCCGACTTCTGTTGATAAGTCGCGTCCGCCTGTACCGATTGCGTTTGTTACACCTTTACCTTCGCGGTCAACAATTGTAGTTACTTCTTGGATACCTGTACCTGAAGCACCTACGATACCGATGTCGCCTTTGTTAACGATGTTAGTGAATGCTAATGGCAATGAGTGGATAATACCTGTACCGCAGTCAGGACCCATTACTAATAAACCTTTGTCATGTGCCATTTCTTTCAAACGTACTTCATCGTCTTTAGGTACGTTGTCACTGAACATGAAGACATGTAAGTTGTTTCTTAAAGCTGTTTCAGCTTCCATTGCCGCATATTGGCCAGGAACTGAAATCAATGCAAGGTTCGGATTATTTGCTTTATCTAACGCTTGGTTCCAGTTAGAAACTTCTTGTTGTTTGTCAGCTTTATCATCTTCGCCTTTACCTTTCAACTCGTCTTCAACTTGTTGATTCACTTCATCAACCATTGACTCATCGTCTGTATCAATCATGATAACGATGTCGTTTGGTTTTGCTTCGTCTAATTCTGGTGAATCGAAACCTGAAGCTCTGAAGATATCTTTGTTTGCGGGTGTCCCCATCATAATTGATACTTTGTTAACGCCATCCATTGCTGATAATTTGTTCGATAACAACATCAATACAATAGAGTCTTGATACGTATTCTCTTTAATAATTGTATATAACATAACTGTCCTCCATTATTATTCTGCAAATCTGTTTTTACCGTGATAACGGTCGTAATGAACATCATCTGACTTTAAGTAGTCATAGATATCATCAACAATTTCAATACCATCTTGGTCGTATTTTTCACTGCGCAATCGGCCGCGTTCACCTGGATAGTAAACTTCGCCGTAACCTTTTGCTGCAGGTTGTGCTTTCAACTCATCGAGCATAGTAGAAAGCTGTGCTTTGAATTGTTTTGCGTCTGTAAAGTACGCCGGGTTGATTACTACGTGCAATTGGCCTAAATCTCTGCCTTTTGTTAAATCTTTATACATAGATGAAACATGACCGCCAAACGGCAAGCCGAGCAAGCTGCCTGATAAGATATCTACCATCATCATCAAGCCATAGCCTTTAGGACCAGCAACAGGTACTAAAGCATGTACTGCACGAGAATCAGTTGTAGGCTCGCCATTCTCATCTACTGCCCAAGTATCTGGAATAGATTGGCCTTTAGAACGTGCATCTAATACTTTGCCCCATGCTTGTACAGTTGTCGCCATATCAAATGTAATCACGCGATCATCATTTGTCGGTCCACTGAATGCAATTGGGTTTGTACCAAAGTAAGGTTCAGTTCCGCCGAATGGTACCACCATCGGGTCAGATTGACACATACTGATACCGACCATATCTTGGTCTGCAGCCATTTCTACGAAATAACCTAACGCACCGCTGTGGCTGATGTTTTTCACACCGACTACTGCAATACCGTTTTCTTTCGCCATTTCAATTGCTTTATCCATTGCTTGTTTCGCTGCTTGATGTCCTGGGCCGTTGTCGCCGTGGAACACCGCTGAAGATGGGCCTGTTTTTTCAAACTCATAGTTAGGATGTGCATTAATGCCGCCTTTTGCTATACGTTCAGAATAATATTCAACACGTACTGCACCATGAGAATGGATACCGCGATGGTCCGCAAATGTTAGTACATCTGATACATCGCTTGCCGCATCTTCTTGAAGGCCAGCTTTCATTAATTTATTTTTCATTAACTCATAAAGCTCTTTTTTAGTAACACGCATCACAAAACCCTCCTGACTTATTTGAATTTTCTATTAATTTATTAATCTGCAAAATCAAGAAAATAAGCGGTGCCGGTGCAACGACCAGCACCGCTCATTCAATTTCAATTAGTAAACTTGTTCTGACTTCATATAATCATAGATAGATTGCGGAATCGGAATACCTGTTTCTTTGTATTTGCTTTCCACATCTTCTTGTATTTCTCCTGGGTAGTAAACTTGATTAAAGCCTTTTGCAGGATCAATGTCGTGAAGTTCTTGAACCATTTGTTCCATTTGAGACAAGAATTGTGTTTCGTCGCCAAAGTAGCTTGGATTAATAACCAAGTGGAATTGGCCTAATCGACGATATGCACTGTAATCTTCATACATTGAAGACACATGTTGTCCAAACGGCAATCCAAGCAAGCTGCCTGATAAGATGTCTACCATCATCATCAAGCCGTAGCCTTTCGGTCCGGCAACCGGAAGCAAGGCACTTACTTTATAAGGATCTGTTGTCGGTTCGCCTTTATCATCCACTGCCCAAGTATTTGGGATAGAATGATTTTTAGAACGTGCATCCAAGATTTTGCCCCACGCTTGTACTGTCGTCGCCATATCAAAGACGATCGCTTTGCCGTCTTTTCTTGGTGCGCCGAACGCAATAGGGTTCGTACCGAAGTACGGTTTAGAACCGCCGAATGGTACGACCATCGGGTCAGATTGGCACACACTTAGTGAGACTAAGCCTTCTTGTGCTGCCATTTTAGTGTAATAGCCGATGGCACCGCTATGGCCCATTTCTTTTACACCGACAGCCGCAATACCGTTTTCTTTCGCCATTTTAATCGCTTCGTCCATCGCATGGTAAGCAGCGTAATGGCCTACAGTATTGTCTGCGTAGTAAATCCCGCTGGACGGTCCTGTTTGTTCAAACTTGATATTCGGGTCTAAATTGAACCCGCCTTTTGCTGTACGTTCTGCGTAATATTGCAGGCGCACGGCACCATGTGAATGGATACCGCGTGCATCCGCAAACATCATCAGTTCCGCAACTTTATCTGCGTACTTCTTCGGCATACCTGCAAGCATTAGTTTATCTGTAAATAATTGGCGTAATTCATCAAAGCCAACGTAAACTAAATTTTCTTCACTCATGTTTTAGAAACCCTCTCTTATAGTTCGATGTCGCGGTTCGCATCTTTAGAGTAGATATATGCGAATGGTTCTTCTAATCCGATCGCATAAGTTGCTTGTGGTGCATAAGCGCCCATGAAGATGTAGTCGCCTTTGTCTACTGGTTGCCAATCATTGTCAAGATTGTACATACCGCGGCCGCTTAATACGTAAGCACCGTGTTCTTGAACGTGTGTTTCGATATAACCATGTGAAGCACCTGGTTCGAACGCTAAGATATGAATGTTCATGTCATAAGCGATATCTTTTGGTAATAAGTCTTGTACTGTAACTTCTTTCATGCCTTCATATGGTTCTTTAGGTAAGTTGTTAACGTTGCCAGTTACTACTTCTGGTTTGTGGCCTTCAAGTGGTTGGTAACGTTTTTTGTATAAGAACACACGGCTGTCTTCATTGTTGTTATTGTTTTCGAATTTCATCACTTGATCAGCTGGTACATATAAGTAGCCGCCTTGTGATAATTCGTATTTTTCGTCTCCAGCGTAAGCATTGATGTTTCCGTATACAACATAAATAAATGTTTGGATACCGTCTCCGCCAAAGCCTGCCATGTTGCCGCCTTGGTCTTTCAATGTAACTAAGTAGTCAACGAAACGTGCACCTAAACGAGGTGAACCTAAGATTGTAACGTCGCAGTCGTCAAAGTTAGGAACAACGTTGTTCACTAAGCCGTCTGGAGTAATTACTGCGTAATTATCTTTTTTGATCACTGCTCTTGTTTCTAATAAACCTTCTCTATAACCTTGATTATGATTTAAGTAACCCATTATTAAAATCTCCTTTTACATTAATTATTCTTTATAAGCTAATTCATATAAAACTTCTTTTAATACTTCGATTCCTTTAACTAAGTCTTCGATGTTTGTTTCTTCTTCAACGTTATGACTGATACCATTGATAGATGGCACAAATAACATTGCTGTCGGTACGAATTTCGCAAAGATTTGCGAATCGTGTCCAGCACCAGATGCCATCACTTTATATTGTTCTTTACCCACTACACTGTCAGCTGATTGCTCAATCTTATCGACTAAGTTTTCATCCATCAGTACAGGCGCTTCGTCCATCCATAAATCAATATCGTATTCTAAACCTTCTTGTTCAGAAACAGATTGGATAGTTTGTGAAATTTCTTCTGCGAATTGATTCAAGACATCTTGATCGATGTGGCGTGTATCAATACTGAAGACAATTTCACCCGGCACTACGTTTACTGTGTTCGGTACAGGGTCGACTCTGCCGAAAGTCAGTACTAACGGATCGCCGATTTCTCTTGCACGTTGTGTCAATTTAGAAGCGATTTCGCTGAAGCCAACAACCGCGTCTTTTCTTAAGCCCATCGGTGTCGTACCTGCGTGGTTGGCTTCGCCTTTTAGTGTAATTGTGTAACGTTTTTGTCCGACAATCCCGTTTACAACACCAATTGATTTGTTTTCAGTTTCAAGCACTTTCCCCTGCTCGATATGAACTTCAACAAAAGCTTTGATGTCATCGTGGTTATTGTCTTGCTTTCTGTAATCGAAGCCTGAATCTCTCATCGCATCTTCAAAGCGTACGCCTTCAGCGTCCGCAATCTCTTCAACTTCTTTCTTGTCTACAAGGTTGAAGAAGTTTTTACTGCCCCAGAATGCGAATGGGAAACGGCTGCCTTCTTCTTCGGCTAGGCCTAGTACTTCAAGTGAACGAAGCGGCTGGCCGTATTCTTCTTTCAGTGCTTTCATTGCTGTTACAGCTGCTAAGATTCCATATTGACCATCTAAGTGACCGCCTTCAACAACGGTATCAATATGAGAACCCGAAACAATTGTTTCATCTGGATATTTGCTGCCTTCTAAACGACCTGTGATATTGCCGATGTCGTCGAATTTTGTTTCAAAACCAGATGATTCCAATGTTTCTTTTAAAGCGTGCACTGCTTGCTGCCATTCATTTGAATAAAGCAAGCGTGTAATTCCTCCGCCAATTAAACCGCCGTAAGCAGTAAATTGGTTGTCTAAAGCTTCAAAAGAGGAACGGATGTTCATATTCAACAACTCCTTTTCATCTCACTACCTATTATAAATGTTTACTTTTGTTACTACATCAACATTTCCTACAAGAAAACACGTCGTATTTATTCATTTTGTACAAATACGTGCACTAAAAGATTTGTGATAATTATTTTGGGTAACTATGGAATTTAAAACAATGATGAATTAAAGGAGGCGCTCTTGTTGTCTGAAACGATTCAAATCACTACACCCGATCAATTCCAATTAAAACAATTGACGACACCAGCCAAAAATAAAGCAAAAGGCATTATCCTCTACTTTCACGGCGGCGGTTTGATTTTCGGCCAGCCTGATGATTTGCCGAAAAGCTATATCGATATCTTAACTGAAGACTATATCTTTATTTCTGCCGACTATCGTCTTGCGCCTGAAAGCAAGATTGATACGATTATCCAAGATGCATTAACACAATTCGATGCTGTTAAAGCAAACTATCCTGACATGCCGATTTTTGTCTTCGGCCGTTCTGCAGGTGCCTTTTTATCACTGATGATTGCATCGAAACGCGAAGTTCAAGGTATATTAGACTTTTATGGTTACAGCCGTTTCCATGTACCGCAGTTCTTACGTCCGAATCCGCAATACAAAGCAATGTCTGCACAAATCACACCGCAATTATTGAATCAGATGATTCAAAGCGAACCGCTCACACAAGGTGATTTGCAGACACGTTATCTCATTTACCTTTATGCGCGAGGACAAAACCAATGGCTTGATCTGCTCGGCATTCAGCAATCTTCTGATGCTGCTTACAATATCATGCCTAAGATACTTAAGAGCTTCCCGCCGACATTTATTGTGCATGGCAAACAAGATCCGGATGTTCCTTTCAGCGAAGGCCAGCATTTAGATCGATTGATTCCTAACACAACGTTTATTGCTTTAGATAATAATGAACATGATTTTGACCGAGAAGTCTCTGACTTTAACCTAGATATCTATAAACAAGCTAAATCATTCTTAGACCAATTAGTTTAAGCAAAACAAAAGACCTCCAGAGCAGGAGGTCTTTTTTGTGTGCTTATATAATTGTCAGCCTTAGATAAATTCACCGCGGAAGTCTTCTGAAACGCCATCTTCTAAGCTGTACGTTTCTTCACCGCGCAAGATTGTTCTCGCAACTTGTGCGTTGATTGTACGTCCGACATAAGGACTTAATTTATTACGGTATTCTAAATCATCTGCTTCTAACGTATATTCAGTTTCTGGTTGAATGAATACGAAGTCTGCATCTTTACCTACTGAAATACTGCCTTTGTTATCTAAACCAAAGCGTTTAGCAGGTTCAGCCGCAATGATTTCCGCAAAGCGTGATAATGACATATTGCGTTTTTGAACACCTTCATCGAATAAAATGTCCACGTTGTTTTGGATACCTGCGATACCGCCCCATGCTTCAAATGCATTGTCAGTATCTTTTAAATCAGGTGTACATGGTGAGTGGTCTGAAGTTACGAAGTTGATGTCGCCTTTAAGAACACGATCCCACATACCTTCTAAACGTGATTTTTCACGAATCGGCGGTGAACATTTTGCAACGGCACCGATATCATCTAATTCTTCTTTGTAGAAGTAAAGATAGTGTGTACAAGTTTCGCAAGTAACATCTACACCTTCTTGTTGTGCTTTGATGATTTCTTCAACGCCTTCTTCACATGCAACGTGTACGATGTGCAAGCGGCAGCCTGTTTCTTTCGCAAATAAGATTAATTTGCGGATCGGTTCAACTTCTGTGAAGACAGGTCTTGATTCAACGTATGCTGCCATTGAAGTTTCGCCGTTTTTGTATGCAATTTCGCCTAAACGGTCAGTGATATCTGCGTTTTCTGCGTGAACAGATAAGATTTTGCCTGTTTTAGCGATTTGTTTCATACCTTCATAAAGTGAGTAATCATCCACATTTTGGAAGTCGCCTTCGATAGAACGGTCACCGCAAGTTGCTAAGAATGCTTTGTATGCTACAACGCCTTCTTCGTCTAACTCTTGAATGCCGCCGTCTAAATTATAAGGAACTAAACCGCCGTAGCTTGCAACGTCAGCTGATAATTTGCCTTTACCAGCTTCGACTTTCTCGTCGAAAGATGCTTTATCTGTTGTCGCAGGTACTTGGTTTAAAGGCATTTCAACGATTGTTGTTACACCGCCTTTAGCAGCACCTTTCAATCCAGTTTCATAACCTTCCCAGCTGTCGCGGTAGCCGCCGCCTGGTTCAGTGATGTGTACGTGTGCATCGACCATACCTGGTGCTACGATTTGTCCTTTTGCATCGATTACTTTTTCTGCATCTCCTAAGTCATGTCCGATGCTTACAATTTTGCCGTCTTTTACAGCAACTTCTACTTCTTGTTCGCCTTCATCTAAAATGACACGGCCGTTTTTAATTAGTAAATCATATTTCATTGGCTTTCTCTCCTTTGTTTTTTCTAAATCTCTTCTCTAAAAGATATAAAATAATGTAAGAAACGCCTGCGATGATAAATCCGATAAACCATGAGAAGTCAGAAATGACTTGGAATTTCGGAATGAAACCTAGCAGTGATACAACAACACCTAAGATTGTTGCCACATAGGCTGAAAAGTTGAATCTTAATCCATTATGATTCGGATCATTTAAATCAAAGTACAATCTATCAATGTCTACCTTGCATCTGTTGATTAAGTAGAAATGCACAATCAGCACACCAGAAACAGTTCCTAAAATTGCACCGATCATGTTTAAGAAAACGAAAATACTATCTTCATTTTCCATTAATTTCCATGGCATAATCAAAATACTGACTACAGAAGCTAAGATAACACCGCGACGGTAATTAATCCATTTCGGCATCAATACACTTAATTGATAAGCTGCCGGGATAATGTTGCTTGTCGCGTTAGTAGATATTGTTGTCATTAATAATACCCCTGTTGCGATTAAAATCATCCAAACATTGTCCCAGTTATTAATAATCGTCAAGATATTCCACTCTTGGTGACCCAAGAAGATAGAACCGCCGATGATAATGAAGACACTGCTGAATGCAAACAGTAAGTGCGCAACAACAATACCTGAAACTTGTCCGATAATTTGTGAACGTGTTGAGACTGCTTTTTGTGTAAAGTCAGCAACACTTGAACCTGGTCCAGCCCATACACCCATCATTGAGTTGAAAATCAAAATGAATGATAAGATAGCCGGATAAATAATACCTGATGATTTCGTATGAATTTCATACGTCATGATGTTGTGCCATCCGCCGGCAACCACAAATCCCCAGATTGCCATTCCGCCGAATACAATGTAAATCAACGGGTTTAAGACGGCTGTGAATTTATTCAGCGTTTCTCCGCCACCGATACCGATTGCGAAGTTGATCGCCCAGAATGCTAAGAATGCAATTAATCCAGGTATTGTAATACCTAAGATTGTTGTACCATTACCCAAATGCTCGAACCCCGGGAAGAATTTAATCAGCAAAATGAGTAAGGCTTGCGAACCTGCAAAGGTCTGCAGACCAAACCAACCGATTCCTGCAATTACACCACGTAAAACGCCTGGTAATTTTGCCCCGATGTCTCCATACGTTTGACGTAATTGCATCGCAAATGGAATGCCGTATTTAGAGCCTGCATATCCGTTTACAGCCAATAATGATGCAATGATAAACGAACTGAAAATCAATGCGAAAATGACTTGCAACGGAGAAAGTCCTAAGAGTAAAAACCCGCCTACAGCAGTATAATTGGGAATATTATGCACAGCGCCCATCCAAAGCGTGAAAAAGTTGAATGTCGTGTTATTTCTTTGTTCAGATGTTTTAGGCATAACATCCTTGTTATAACCCCTGCGTTCAAAGAAAGCCGCATCAAACGTGCCGCTTTGATTTTGCCCCTGTTTCGTCATTTCTATATCTCCTTTGAATTGGAATAAATAATGACTATACGTATAATCTTTAACTTAAATTTTACATTGGGCTGATTTGTTTTTCTTTGTGCAGAATGACAGTTATTTTTTTTAAAATTATCGATTTCGGACAAATAATATTATTCGTGTTAGAATTTATTTCATAAAAAGAGAAATAAGGAAGGTGATTACATGCCGACATTACAAAATATTTTAGCAGCACCGAGGTTTGCCGGATTGGAACTTATCAATCAAAACGGAGATTTGCAAAGAGAGGTAAAACATTTAGATATCACAGAAAATGTGGATATCAAAGACTATACTGCTGAACAATCTTTTATCCTCACAACCGGACTCTTGTTTCAAGAGAATCAGCAAGGACTTAAAAAGATGATTAAAGAACTCAATGATATCAATACAGCTGGCTTAGGCATCAAAACGTCACGCTACTTGAAACAAATCGATCAAGACGTGATTGATTATGCCAACCAATTAGAGTTCCCGCTGATTGAAATCTCTGAAGAATGGAATTTGGGCGAAATCACAAGACAGGTTTCAACCTACATCTCTGATGAGAAAACAGCTAAACTGAACTATGCCTTAAATATCCAACAAGAACTCAACGATATGCTGATTAAAGGGTTCGGCGTTGAAACAATGATTGAAAGAATGAGCCGTATTCTAGGCGTACCCGTATTGCTGTTCAATCCATTTTGTATGATTGATTCGCAAAGTTGGCATTATCAGCAAGACAATATCTTGCGACAAGCACACATTAAGTACTTCTTAGAGTATTTGCGTGCCGAAAATAAAAATACGATTACTCGCAACCAAACAAAATTCACAAATGATATCGCAATCTTTAAAGTTCAAGCTTATACCTACTTCCCATATTATTTAATGGTGGCAGATATAAATAAGCTTTCTTACCCGTTCAGTTTATTAACGATAGAACAAATTGTGACAACACTCAGCTTTGCGATTTATAAAAATAAAAAGATTGAAGAAGCTGAACATCTAGACATCAACCGCTTCTTTGAATCCCTCATCACCAATCGTTCTGACGAGTCATTATCTGTACATAATCATCCTATCTTATTTAAACAATACGGCATCTACCCTTCTGATTATTATCAGGTGATTATATGTGCAATCGATCCGACGGACAATTTAGAAAACAGCCAATACGTTGAAGAGCGCTATCAATTCGTCTATGCCTGGCTGCAGCACAAACTGACAGATATTGATACACGTATCAGTGTCTACAGTCTGCCGAGCAATCGCAGATTCGCAATCTTATTACAATCACAACATGAATATTACTTAAACTATCTCAAACATATTCAAAAAGAATATCATGAATTCTTCGACAGCAGTATCTCATTCGGCATCGGTAATAAAGTCACAGAGTTCACGCAATTATCTACTTCCTTTATGGAAGCGAATGAAGCATATGAAAGCGGCTTAGATAAATTGCGCAAAGAATTTATGAATTTCTATCAATCTAAAAGCATGAAAGAGCTGCTTCAATTGATACCGCCAAGCAAATTAAAACCTTTCATCCAGCATACTTTAGGAGACCTCAGCTATCCTAAAACGAAAAAAGATGAAGAGTTGAAAGATACATTAAGAATCTATATGGACTATCAATGCGATATCACCAAGACTGCAAAGAAAATGTATATTCATAGAAATACGGTGAAATATCGTATTAAAAACTGTGAGGAAATTTTAGGATGCAGCGTTGAAGAACCATTCAACTCCTTAAATATCCGCTTAGCACTCTTTGCTTCAGAAGAAATTACATTTGATGATTAAGAAAAAATCAAATAAAGCATTATTAAGATATATCGCACGCAATGATGTGCTAAAATAAGATAAATCAAGCATCCAATAAACAGGGGGAAGACGCATGAATATAGATACAGTCATGTCTCATTTAGATACTTTTAACAATTACGGCTTTAATACAGAATCCGGCGGTACCAACCGCATTGCCTTTCGTCACGCAGAACGTTTAGCCGCATTGAAATTTTCAATGTTATGTCGAGAAGCAGGATTAGAAGTCCGCTTCGACTACTTCGGCAATGTCATCGCAAGAAGACCAGGCAAATACAATGATTTACCGCCGGTTATGATCGGTTCTCACATCGATACAGTTAAAGACGGCGGCCGCTATGACGGCTTATTAGGTGTCGTCGCAGCACTTCAACTCATGATGCACTTGAACGAACATCAAATCGAAACCGATCACCCGATTGAAATCGTCGCATTTACCGCAGAAGAATCTGCACGATTTAATACAGCGACACTCGGCAGTAAATATATGATCGGCGATTTATCGCAAGAAGCTATGAAAAATATTACCGACAATGAAGGCAAAACACTTTTCCATTTAGTCGATACATTAAAACAAAGTATGCCTTCAGATAAAGATATTTACGGTAAAGGGGACATTAAAGCCTTCTTGGAATTGCATATCGAACAAGGTCCTATCTTGCAAAACAAACATAAAGATATCGGGATTGTGACACATATTGCTGCGCCCCACCGTTTCAAAGTTCAGCTGACAGGTGAAACCAGCCATTCAGGTTCAACACCGATGCCGATGCGTTATGATGCATTGACAGCTGCTTCAGAAATCATTTTAAAAGTCGAAGCCATTGCGCAGCACTATCATAAAGCAGGTGTCGTTGCGACAGTCGGCCATCTGAATGCTTTCCCTAACATCATGAATGCCATTCCAGGAGAAGTTACATTGCTGATTGATATCAGAGGCAAAGAATTAGAATCTCGCGAACAAGTTGTCACAGAAGTAGAACAAGCAATTACAGCAATCACACAAAACAGACAAATCCATGCTGAAGTCACTGACTTAGGTCAAGAAGTACCGGTCAACTTAGACAGAGACATCTCAAAAATCACTAAAAATGTATGCGACCGCTTAGGCTACAGCTACCGCTTTATGTTCAGCGGTGCCGGTCATGACTCCATGAACATGGCATTAATCTGTCCAACAAGTATGATTTTCATTCCTTGTAAAGATGGTATCAGCCACTCGCCTAAAGAATCGGTAGAACCAGAAGAAATCGAAAAAGGGATTCAAACATTGATTGAAACAGTGATTGAAGTTGCGAAAGCTGAGGTTAAATTCTAGCCAATAATTCAATAGTTTCATAAATATAAACGGGAAAGGTTCAATAAGAGCCTTTCCCGTTTTACTAACCACCATTTAATTACTGTGCAGCGATTTCAATACAATAATGCGTTTCACCGCAGTGAGGACAAGTTAATCTACGTGTTTTAAACGTATGATTAGCAAAAATCATGTGACTTAATTTAGGTTTGAAGACCGTTTGGCAATTAGGACAAACATAGCTGACCTTTTGATAGTAATACGCTGTGAAGCCTGCCGCAAATAACATTCTGAATGGAATTGCTCGTGCCCATATCTTCCAATCTTTTTGAGTGAGTGCGCGTACTAAAGTACTGACTTGATATCCTCCGACCGCAATACCTGCGATTAACATATTGCGGCGTATTTTACTCATTTGATCCATCCGCTCTGATATTGCTTCGAATTGTTGCGCATTATCTAAGATACTTGGGTCATTGCCCCCTACCAGTTCATCTAATTTTTGAAGTCGGTCTAATTGCTGCTTTGTTTGTGCTAAAGCATGCTTTAATTCTGTTTCTTTCTTTTTCAGCAACACTTTTAATGTCGCGGTATCTTCTGCTTCATTCAGAATATGATGAATTTCTTGCAGCGATACACCCATACTTTTTAATAAGACTATGCTTTCTAACTGTGTTTTGTCTGCTTCACTGTATATTCTGCGCTGATGTTCCACACGACTTGGTCGAAGCAATCCTTTTTGATCGTAATATTGTACTGTTCTGACTGATACGTCGCACATTTTTGCGAGTTCGCCTGTTGAATATTCCATAATTCAACGCCTCCGCTTCTATTATTTTTATGTGATTCATCTTGTCTTCAATGTACGCTATGACGCAACGTGACATGCAAGTACTTTATTAAAAATAATTGCAAATTTAAGACTGCCGACCGTCTTGTAATACTTGTTGTTGCACAATTTGCGCCTTTACAGATTTTTAAACTTATATATTAGGTTTTATCTTTCATCTTCTATAGTATAATGCTACACTTTAACATATACATAATAGAAAAAGAGTGATAAATAAAGTAAACAAGGATGGTCCATATTATGAAAATATTGATTACCGGCGGGGCTGGTTTTATTGGTTCGCATATTGCTGAAAAGTTTAATAATGAAGGCGGAGAGGTTTTTATTGTCGATAATCTATCTACCGGCAAAAGAGAAAATGTGTCATTTATCGATGATGACCATTTCTATCAAAATGATGTGAAAGACTTTGAATTATTATCTGAGCTTGTAAAGGTGCATCAATTCGATTATGTCTTTCATCTAGCTGCTATGGTCAGTGTAGTTGAAACTGTAGAAAAACCAGTAGCATCAAACGGAGATAATATCGATTCAACGATTCACTTATTAGAAGCCAATCGTGAACATAACTCGAATTTGAAAAAATTCTTATTCGCATCTTCAGCTGCTATTTACGGCGACTTGCCTGATTTGCCGAAATCAACGGATTCTAAAATCAATCCTTTGTCACCTTATGCAGTACAAAAATTTGCAAGTGAACAATACACAAAAATCTATCATACCCTTTATGGATTGCCTACAGTATCATTACGTTTCTTCAACGTATACGGTCCAAGACAAAATCCAGAGTCAGACTATTCAGGTGTACTTTCCATCTTGAATCAGAAATTCTTAAATAAAGCGCCTTTTACTTTCTTCGGAGACGGGAAACAAACACGAGACTTTATTTATATCAAAGACTTGCTTCAAGCGATTTGGTTAGTCATTAATGATGAACAAACTAATGGTAAAATTTATAATGCGGGTACTGGAGATCAAACTGAATTAAGAACAGTCTTCAATGCTTTCGCAGAATACTTCGGTTATGAAGTACCTTATTCATTTGAAGATGCACGTAAAGGTGATATCAAATATTCCTACTCTGATGTATCTCCATTAAAAGCATTAGGCTATCAACCAGACTACCCTATTAACAAAGGGATTGCAGCTTACTTGGACTACAACGAACAATAAATATTCCAAATAGAACTAAAGAAAACAACAGTTAAATAAGCATAAAAAA
>NZ_MRZJ01000014.1 GCF_002994445.1 Staphylococcus simulans | reverse complement strand
AGACCCGCGTTTTAGTACACTGCAATTTTAGGTATGAGTGATTCTTGAAGATGAAGATTATTACAAGGTAGCTGGTTTTAGTACACTGCAATTTTAGGTATGAGTGATTCAACCGAGGAACTGGAACAGCTTATTGATCATGTTTTAGTACACTGCAATTTTAGGTATGAGTGATTCTTATTAAATCGGTAGTGGATTGTAACGCATGTTTTAGTACACTGCAATTTTAGGTATGAGTGATTCATATACAAGCCGATTAATCAGAGAAGAAAGTTTTAGTACACTGCAATTTTAGGTATGAGTGATTCACTGATGAGATGAAGCGTGAAGAACAATTAGTTTTAGTACACTGCAATTTTAGGTATGAGTGATTCCAAATACTTTAATAATTTCTTGATGTTTTAGTTTTAGTACACTGCAATTTTAGGTATGAGTGATTCAGAGTTATGTGAGTTATTACCGAATAGAAGTTTTAGTACACTGCAATTTTAGGTATGAGTGATTCTTAGGTTTGAACTTAATATACAAAGCATTTGTTTTAGTACACTGCAATTTTAGGTATGAGTGATTCACGGCGGCGAAATTATGAATTTAAGCGGTGGTTTTAGTACACTGCAATTTTAGGTATGAGTGATTCTTATTTTGTGTGGAAATTCAGCGGAATACAGTTTTAGTACACTGCAATTTTAGGTATGAGTGATTCAATATCATTCTTTTTAGTCATTGGACAATGTTTTAGTACACTGCAATTTTAGGTATGAGTGATTCGAAAATCGAACGTACTGTGCTTGATAAAATGTTTTAGTACACTGCAATTTTAGGTATGAGTGATTCACAAGCAATGATAGAAAATAGTAATCCATGTTTTAGTACACTGCAACTTTAGGTAGTCAGTATTATATTGTTTGTTGGCAGCTTCGACTGTTTTTTTAATGTCTTATCAAGTTTGTATAGATACTGTAAAACAGGTTTATTCTGCAGGTTGTATCGGTTACTTTAGAAGTGTGTCATTATCATTATTTTAAGGGTAGGAGGCTTATCATGAAAAGATTGAGTATGATCGGTACGGCATTAGTAGCAAGTGCATTAATCTTCAGCGGTATTGAAGATGTGGCAGATGGTGCAGAAGCTTATGCGGCAAAGGCGGTGACAGGTGAAGAGTTGCCGGATTCAACTGATCCAGATGGCGATGGATGGGCAAATATCGGTTTTGAAAATCTGCAGTTAGATGAACCTTATCAATCTCAATTACTCGAGTTAACTAAAATGAAAGATTCTGGCCAACTTGAACAAGCGGAATATAATGAAAAAGTCGCTGAGCTTGTTTCGAAAGCGAGAGAAGTAAGCGGTAATGAAGCGAATGCTCAAGCATCAGCGCAACAGCTGCCGGATTCTGGCGAAGCAAATCAGAATTTAGTTTGGGCAAGTGTCGGTTTATTAGTAGCTATTGCAGGTGCAGGTTTAACGTTCTCTGCACGCACTAAAAATAATAAAGAATAATTATTAAAGCATACTGTGTATTGAATGATTTTAAGATGTGTATTAAACGTATCGATATGATGATAATAATGTATAGAAGATATAAGAGGAGCTGAATTTGTAAAATGCTTCTCTTATTTTATTTTGCACCATTGACTTATACAACAATAAGCACTACAATTATTCTGAAAATTACAAAAACATCAACGTCTTTTTGCATCACGAGAGGAGAATTTTTATGGAACAAACAGCACCTACACGACCTGGGACTAAAATCGGTCCTAAATACTTTCTTTTTAATCTTCTTAATGGGGTAGCAATCGGAATTGTAGCCGGATTGATCCCTAATGCAATTTTAGGTGAAATTTTAAAAGCCTTAGTGCCTTTTCATCCTGTCTTTACTCAATTATTGCATGTTACAACAGCCATTCAATTTGCGGTTCCCTGTTTAATCGGTGCGTTAGTTGCGTATCGATTCAAATTTACACCTCTAGGTATAGCAGTCGTTTCAGCGGCTTCTTTTATGGGGAGCGGCGCAGTTGTCTTAAAAGGACATACTTGGGTTATTACCGGTATCGGTGATTTGATTAATACAATGTTTGCGGCTGCACTTGCTTCATTAATGATTTTATTTATCGGTGAACGCTTTGGCAGTTTGAACTTGATTATCTTGCCGACATTTGTGGCAGTATTAACCGGTTATATCGCTTTGCACACTTTGCCTTATGTTAAATTAGTGACTTCTGCGATTGGTCATATGGTTAACAGTTTCACAGAATTACAACCGATTCCGATGTGTATATTAATTTCATTAGTTTATGCATCTATCGTTATTTCGCCGATTTCCACCGCCGCATTATCGATGGCAATCGGTATAGAAGGTTTAGCTGCAGGTTCTGCTTCAATCGGTATCGCTGCAGTAGAAGCAGTTTTGACTGTAGGGACTTTAGGAGTCAACCGCTTAGGTGTTCCGATGACTATCTTCTTGGGCGGTGTAAAAATGATGCTTCCTAACTTAGTGCGTCATCCTATTATTTTCTTACCGATTACAACAACTGCCGCAGTTACCGGATTTGTGGCGAGTTTGATTGGTATCGGCGGTACGAAAGAATCTGCTGGTTTCGGTATTATTGGTCTTGTTGGTCCGATTAATGCTTTTCGTTTCTTAGGAAGCGGCAACTTCATGATTAAAACCGTTTTAGTTGCACTTGCATTCTTTGTTGTACCATTTATTACAGCAATCATTGCACACTTTATTTATAGCAAAGTGTTGAAATTGTATGATAAAGAAATCTTCAGATTTATTGATTAACAGAAATTGAACGAATCATTTAAGGAATATAAGTTGAAATGTTGAAGGAGCAGACATCATGAAAAGTACACTCACACGACCAGGGACGAAAGTCAGTCCTAAATTATTTCTATTTAATGTTTTGAATGGGGTCGCTTTTGCGATTGTAGCTGGTTTAATCCCGAATGCGATATTAGGAGAGCTATTAAAAGCATTAGCACCGCATTTTAAAATCGCTGTTGTTTTGCATCAAATTACAACTGCAATTCAATTTTCAGTTCCAATGCTTGTCGGAGCTTTGGTAGGACATCGTTTTAAATTCAGTCCGCTTGGTATCGCAGTGGTTTCTGCCTCTTCATTTATCGGCAGCGGGGCTGCAGTATTTAAGAACGGCGCTTGGGTCATTACCGGTATTGGCGACTTGGTTAACACAATGTTAGCCGCATCGATTGCGTCATTATTGATTTTATTCTTCGGTGAACGTTTCGGCAGTTTGAACTTAATTATTTTACCGACATTTGTGGCCGTATTTACAGGCTTTGTTACTTTGGTTACATTGCCTTATGTTAAACTTGTAACGGCCGCGATCGGAACAATGATCAATACTTTTACAGAGATGCAGCCAGTTTTAATGTGTATGCTGATTGCGATTGTTTATAGCATGATCATTATCTCTCCGATATCTACCGTCGCAACATCTATGGCAATCGGTATTGCCGGCTTAGCCGCAGGTTCTGCTTCAGAAGGGATTACCGCTGCAGAAGCCGTACTTGCCTTTGGTACGTGGAAAGTTAATCGCTTAGGTGTACCTGCTACGATTATACTTGGCGGTGTGAAAATGATGCTTCCGAATATGGTACGTTATCCGATTATGTTGGTACCTATCGTCACAACAGCTGCTATTTCAGGTATTATCGGCAGCTTTATCGGTGTCGGCGGAACTAAAGAGTCTGCTGGCTTCGGAATCATCGGTTTAGTAGGACCCATCAATGCTTTCAGATTCTTGCATATAGATGATGTATGGTTAAAAGTGCTTTTAGTATTTATCGCATTCTTTGTCGTACCATTCACTGTTGCATATATCGCACACTTTGTTTATATGAAAATATTCAAACTCTATACTAAAGATATATTCAAATTCTTAGGATAACTCAAAACAATGGCAGAAGCGTATTCTATGTTTCAGCCATTGTTTTTTATTGAGAAAGAATTGCTATTAATTCAGTTTTACAGCTTTCGTTTATACACATTTAGTATCTTCCTACTATTAATCGATAGTTAGTAACATATTTAATTTCGATAGTTATTGACTTTATATTGATTAGATATTAGAATTATCAGAATATTAAGAAATAATTCTAATTCAAATTAATCGATAGGGGGAAAATAAATGACAGCTAGCAATATGACACGACCTGGTACAAAGGTCACTGTGAAAACTTTTTTATATAATGTCTTAAATGGGGTGGCCTTTGCGATTATTGCTGGGCTGATTCCTAATGCGGTGTTAGGTGAGATTTTTAAAGCGTTGGCACCGCATTTTAAAGTGGCGGAAACTTTCTTGCAGATTACGACAGCTATTCAGTTTGCTGTACCTATGCTTGTAGGTGCTTTGGTTGCACATCGATTCAACTTTACACCGTTAGGGATAGCGGTTGTAGCTTCAGCATCGTTTATCGGGAGCGGCGCTGTACAGTTTAAAGAGGGTGCTTGGGTAATTACTGGTATTGGAGACTTAATCAATACAATGCTTGCGGCTTCTATTGCATCACTTTTGATTCTTTTGATCGGCGAACGCTTCGGCAGTTTGAACTTAATCATCTTACCAACGTTTGTGGCTGTCATTACAGGCTTTATTGCCTTACAGACGTTGCCGTATGTACAATTAGTTACAACAGGTATCGGCAATATGATCAATACTTTTACAGAAATGCAGCCGATATTGATGTGTATGCTGATTGCAATTGCTTATAGTATCATTATCATTTCTCCGATTTCGACAGTGGCGACATCTATGGCCATCGGTATCAGCGGTTTAGCAGCTGGTTCTGCATCTATCGGTATTACTGCAGCTGAAGCAGTGTTAGTCTTTGGCACATTGAAGGTCAATCGTCTTGGCGTACCGGTTACAATTTTATTAGGCGGCGTGAAAATGATGCTTCCGAACATGGTACGCTATCCTATGATGTTGATTCCGATTACCTTTACTGCTGCTATTTCAGGTATTGTCGCAAGCTTTATCGGCATCGGCGGTACAAAAGAATCTGCAGGTTTCGGTATCATTGGTTTAGTCGGTCCGATTAATGCGTTCCGATTTTTAGAAACAGATTTGATCTTTGTGAAATTAGCATTAATTATTGTCGCATTCTTTGTAGTACCGTTTATCGTCGCTTATATTGCACATTTCATCTGCATAAAAGTGCTCAAATTGTATGATAAAGAAATTTTCCGATTCCTTGGCTAATCTAACTTTCGGTAGAAAAATAATAAATTTTTTATCTAGAGGAAAACAGCGCAAATCCTGTTATATCAAGCACTACCAAATGGGACTCAATTTAAAGTGAGAAACTATTTCAAAAAAAGACTTTTACTTTAGCGGATTATGTATTATATTATAACAATATGCATGGAAAGGCTTTCAGAAAAATTGTCAGAATACTTTTGCACTTTTAGTGAGATGACACAATAATTAGAAATATTTCAATATCAATTAAGAATTAAAATAAATTTAATATTCTTCTTAATCGATTTGCATGTATCAGAGATGTTATAATGGGATTTGTTGATTATTTTGCCTATAGGTAAAGTCAACAATAAAAAAACGAAATACAACACAAAGAGATAACGGGATTGAATGAAATTGACTGCATGATCGATAGAGGTATCGGTTGATGCGGTCAAGTTAATAAATAAAGGAAAGAACGTACTAGGCATTGTGCTTTCTTTCTTTAATAAACATTGGGGTGACGTCATCATTAAGATGGGTTACAGTCACCGAAATTCAAAGGGGAGGCTATGTGATGAATTACCAAATCATCAGCGAACAAGCGATTTTGGTTCGATTCGAATCGCGCATCGATCCGAAAACGTTTAAGAAAGTACAGCAATTGGTCGTTTATCTTGAGCGCTTAGCACATGATGCGATTAATGAAATTGTACCTTCTTATCGTGCGGTTATGATTCATTTTGATGACCGTAAAACGGATGCAAAATCGCTTATTGAAGATTTGAAGCTGGATACACTGGACATCAGTGATATCGAAACTTCAGAAAGCTCTAAAGTGGTACGTATTCCGGTAATTTATGGGGGTAAATACGGACCAGATTTAGAAGAAGTTGCCAAACACAACAATCTGTCGGTAGAAGAAGTGATTCAATTACATACAGCACCGACTTATTTAATTTACATGCTAGGTTTCATGCCTGGTTTCCCATATCTCGGGGGATTAGATGAGCGTCTGTATACACCGAGAAGGGATGAACCTAGAGTTCGTATCGATGCAGGCTCTGTAGGAATTGCGAAAAACCAAACAGGCTTGTATCCGAAAGATTCGCCAGGCGGATGGCAAATTATCGGCCGCACACCGTTAGATGTGTTCGACTTGGATCGTGAACCGATGACACTTTACGAAGCAGGAGACAATATTCAGTTCTATCAGATTTCGCAAGAAACGTATGATGAAATTATTGAACAGAAAAATGATCCTGATTTTGACATAGAAAGATGGGTGACAATTCAAGATGAGCATTAGAATAGAAAAACCTGGACTATTTTCAACAGTCCAAGATATCGGACGTTACGGCTATCAAAAAGAAGGTTTCTCAAGTGCAGGCGCATTAGACAGATACAGTTACCGCTTAGGCCGCCAATTAATCGGCAATAACGGACCAGCAATCGAAGCAACAATTATCGGACCGACACTTCAATTCTTAGAAGATAATACAGTTGTGATTGCAGGGGCTGAGTTTAAAGCAACACTTAACGGCAATCCGTTTCCGCATCAAACAGTAGTACAAGTTTATAAAGGCGATGTACTGGCTTTAAATGCGTCAATTAAAGGTGCCCGCGGTTATTTATTCTTCGGTCATCCGATTGATGTGCCTGAAGTAGCTGGAAGCTATGCGACACATACACGTACAAAAATGGGCGGCTTCCATGGCCGTGCATTGAAGAAAGGCGATATGGTTCCTGTTCAATATAATGACGACTATCGTAAACATGTGGGCTTTGCCAGCGACTTAGACTTGATTCACGAAGGTACAGATGCCATCAGAGTAGTAGAAGGACCGCAATATGAAAGCTTTCCGGACGAAAGCCATGAAGGGCTTGTTTCAGAACCCTTTGAGATTTCTGAACAGTCAGACCGTATGGGCTTCAGATTGAAAGGACCTTCAATTCCGCCGAAAAACAGTGCGGATATTATTTCAGAACCTGTAGCACTCGGCAGTGTACAAGTTCCAAATGACGGTAATCCGATTGTATTAATGAATGATAAGCAGACTGTCGGCGGTTACACAAAAATTGCGACAGTATGCCAATCTGATTTAAGTGTATTAGCACAAAAGAAACCCGGTCAAAAAGTGAATTTTGAATGGGTAACTGTTGAAGAAGCAATTCAGCATTTAGCAGATTATAATGAAGGCTTTGAAGCTGCTTTAGAAGCAGTAGATAAAGAACCGTTGTTTGACATTCGGGAAATGAGAACAACGTCAAGACGTATCAGCGAATTATTAGAGGGGGATCAATCATGAAATTAGAAGAGATTAAAGATTTAATTAACTTAGTAAAAGAGAACAAAGTCAATAAATTCAAATATAAAGATGAAGCACATGAAATCGAGTTGGATTTCTCAGCGCCGCAACAAGCACAGCCGGCAACACAAATCCAAACACATGCGACATCTAACCCTGCACCAGAAGCTCAAGCAGGACAGCCTCAAGGTGCTGAACAAGCATCAGGCGAAACTGTCAATGCGCCGATGGTAGGTACATTCTTCTTGCAAGATACAAAAGAATTAACAGAACCTTTAGTTAAAGTCGGAGACAAAATTCAAAAAGGCGATGTTATCGGCTATATCGAAGCAATGAAAGTAATGAACGAAGTGACAAGCGAAGTCGACGGCGAAGTGGCAGATATCTTAGTAGATCACGGCACGAATGTCGAATATGACCAGACATTAATTGAAGTTAAGTAAAGGGGTGAGAAATTATCATGTATCGTTGTTTAATTGCAAATAGAGGTGAAATCGCAGTACGAATCATTCGTGCATGCCGCGAAGCTGGAGTGGAAACTGTAGCCGTATATGCGAAAGGAGACGAAAAAAGTCTGCATGTGAGTCTTGCAGACGAAGCCATCTGTATTGGCGAAGCGAATCCGTTAGACAGCTATTTAAATATTCCTCGTATCATCGCAGCAGCAGAAATTACAGGGGCCAATGCCATCCATCCAGGTTATGGATTCTTATCAGAAAGCTCTGAGTTTGCGCAAAAAGTAGAAGAGAATGATATTTACTTTATCGGTCCGACAAAACGTACGATGGAAATGATGGGTGATAAAATCACTGCACGTCAGACAGTTGAATCTGCAGACGTTCCAATTATTCCTGGTTCTATCGGTGCTGTGCATTCTGTAGAAGAGATTGAAGAAATCGCAAAAGATATCGGTTATCCGGTTGTACTTAAAGCCGCAAGCGGCGGCGGAGGTAAAGGTATCCGTATCGTAAAAGACCCGAAAGATTTAGAGAAATCTTTCAAAGAGGCACAAAGCGAAGGCGAAAAATACTTCGGCGACGATCGTATTTATGTGGAAGCCTTTATCCCGGTTGCTAAGCACGTAGAGGTACAAGTTATCGGCGACGGTAAAGACAATTACGTTCACTTAGGCGAACGTGACTGTTCAGTACAACGTAAAAACCAAAAATTGATTGAAGAATCACCATGTGCAGCATTAACTGAAGAAAAACGTACTAAAATCTGTGAAGATGCGGTTAAAGTCGCAAGAGCTTCAAATTACCGCAGTGCTGGGACAATCGAATTCCTAGTAACAGATGATGCATACTACTTCATCGAAATGAACGCACGTATACAAGTAGAGCATACAGTAACTGAAATGCGTGCAGACCGCGACTTGTTAAAAGCACAATTAGACTTATGGAAGAGCGGCACATTACCGTTCAGCCAAGAAGATATTCACTTTACAGGTCACGTGATTGAAGCACGTATCAACGCTGAAAACCCAGAACGCAAATTCCAACCTTCACCAGGCAAAGTGAAAGGGCTGCACTTGCCTCAAGGTTTTAATGTGCGTGTCGATTCATTGTTATATCCTGGCTATGTGGTATCACCTTATTACGATTCGCTTGTCGCAAAAGTGATTGTTAAAGGTGCTGACCGCACACATGCGATCAACAAATTGAAAGCAACATTAGATGAAATGGTAATTGACGGTTTCACAACAACTGCAGACTTCTTATATGCGGTATTATCTTATCCAGCTTACGCAGAAGGAGATGCAAAAGATGTCGATATCAAATTCTTAGATCGTCATCATATTATTAAGGGGGCTTCTTAAAATGCAAGTAGATTTAAATTGTGATTTAGGCGAAGCATTCGGTAATTATTCATTCGGCGGAGACCATCAAATTATTCCGCTGATTACTTCAGCAAACATTGCTTGCGGTTTTCACGCAGGCGATGAAAATGTGATGCATGAAACAGTTAAACTGGCAAAAGAACATGGTGTCGGCATTGGTGCGCACCCTGGCTTTAATGATTTGCAAGGCTTCGGCCGACGCAAAATGGATTTATCGCCAGATGAGATTTACACACTTGTGGCTTATCAAATCGGTGCATTATCCGCATTCTGCCGTATACACGATGTCAAAATCAATCATGTGAAACCACATGGTGCCTTATACAACATGGGTGCGCGTGACAAAGATATTGCTCACGCAATCGCACAAGCGGTATATGACGTGGACCCATCACTCATCTTAGTCGGCTTATCTAATACATTATTAGTATCTGAAGCAGAAGCTGTGGGCTTAAAAGCAGCCAATGAAGTGTTTGCGGACAGACGCTATGAAGAAGACGGCCAATTAGTCAGCCGTAAAGAATCAGACGCAGTCTTAACAGATACAGAAGAAGCAATTGAACAAGCAGTTAAGATGGTTAAAGAAAACAAAGTCACTTCGAAAACAGGTAAAGAAATTGAATTGAAAGCAGATACAATTTGCGTGCATGGCGATGGGGCACATGCATTGGAATTCGTGTCGAAAATCAGAGAAAGATTAACGAAAGAAGGTATTTCGATTACGAAATTAGGGGGTTAACATATGGGAGAGAACAAACAAGGAAAGTCGGAATTCGAGTTCACAAAGGAGCATAAAAGACTCTTATTAGGGTCAGTCTTCTTAATGGCGACATCAGCCATCGGACCTGCGTTCTTAACACAAACTGCAGTCTTCACTCAGCAATTCGCTGCAAGTTTCGCTTTTGCGATCTTGTTATCAATCATTATTGATATCGGAGCGCAAATTAATATTTGGCGTATTTTAGTAGTAACAGGTCTTCGTGGACAAGAAATCGCAAATAAGATGGTTTCAGGATTAGGGACCTTTATTTCCATCTTGGTTGCGATAGGCGGCCTTGCCTTCAACATTGGTAACGTGGCTGGTGCCGGTTTAGGTTTAAACGCCATCTTCGGCATTGATGTAAAATGGGGTGCCGCAATCACTGCAATCTTGGCGATTGCTGTGTTTATCAGTAAGAGCGGTCAAAAAATCATGGACTTCGTTACAATGATCTTAGGGGTAATGATGATTGGTATTACTGCTTATGTAATGGTGGCATCTAATCCGCCGTACTTAGAAGCAGCTGAGAAAATGGTATTGCCTGAACAACCAGGCGCATTAGTATTGCCGATTATCACATTAATCGGGGGTACAGTAGGCGGATACATCACATTCGCTGGTGCCCACAGAATCTTGGACTCAGGTATCAAAGGCAAACACTATCTGCCTTTCGTTAACCATTCAGCGATCGCTGGTATTTTAACAACGGGTGTTATGCGCGGACTTTTATTCTTAGCAGTATTAGGTGTTGTCGCAACAGGTGTTGCATTAAACCCTGAGAACCCGCCAGCATCAGTATTCGAACATGCACTTGGACCAATCGGTAAGAATATCTTCGGTATCGTATTATTTGCTGCCGCTTTATCTTCTGTTATCGGTTCAGCATACACAAGTGCAACGTTCTTAAAAACATTAAGCAAAACACTTATGAAACGCAGTAATATCATTGTGATTATTTTCATTGTAGTTTCTACAATTACATTCTTATTAATCGGTAAACCAGTTAAACTATTAATCATCGCAGGTGCATTAAACGGTTTAATCTTACCAATTACATTAGGTGTTATTTTAATCGCAAGTAAGAAAAAATCAATTGTCGGCGACTACAAACATCCGACTTGGATGTTATTATTCGGTGTTCTTGCCGTACTCGTAACAATTGTGACAGGGTTCTTATCATTCCAAGGTTTAGCGGAATTATGGAACTCATAATAGAAATGTATAAAACACACGGGCTGATTTTGCTCGTGTGTTTTTTGAATGGCTTCTTTTCGCAAATGTTGTCATTTCTTATCGTACACTTGTACGTTTAACATCACATTTTATGACAACTTTAATATATTTATTGTTGAAAAAGCGATATACTATAATCAATTAAGACAGAGACAATTCTTTTCATGATATTACAATAAACCTATCGTTTATCACAGAGAAAGGAAGATGTATATGACAAATGAAGCGGTAATAGGAATCGACTTAGGCACGAGCGCAATTAAACTGATTGCAGTTGACCGCTCGGGCAACGTCATCGGCACACAAAGCGAACCGCTTAAACTTTATCAACCGTATCCAGGTTATTCAGAACAAGATCCGACAGAATGGCATGACGCAGCTGTTTTAGGTTTAAAACATTTACTTAAACAAGAAGCAGTCACAAAGCATGAGATTAAAGGTATTTCATTCTCAGGACAAATGCATGGACTTGTGATGATTAATCAAGATGGACAGCCATTAAGAAGAGCGATTCTATGGAACGATACACGTACAACACCGCAATGCGAACAAATTAAAGCTCGATACGGCGAACAAGTATTAGGTAATCCAGTTGTAGAAGGTTTTACGCTGACAAAATTACTATGGGTAAAACAAAACGAACCAGAATTATGGTCGCAACTTGATACATTTATGTTGCCGAAAGACTATTTGCGCTATAGTTTAACAGGCGAAGTACATACAGAATATTCAGATGCGGCAGCGACAATGTTATTGAATCCGCAAACAAAACAATGGGATAAAGCATTAGGTGCTGCGTTTGATATCCCTGACCATATCTATCCAGACTTGCTTCAATCACATGATCAAGCAGGCAGCCTTACAGAAGCATTGAAGAAAGAGTTAAATCTCACAGAAGACATTCCAGTATTTGCAGGGGGTGCGGATAATGCTTGTGCTGCACTAGGTTCGGGTGTCATCAGACCGAATGATGCGATTTGCAGTATCGGAACTTCTGGTGTGTTATTAATCTGCGAACCGATCGGAGAGGCAGAGGGTTACGGCCATAAAATTCATTTAATGAATCATGCTGTACCCGATGTAAACTATTTAATGGGTGTGACACTTAGTGCTGGCCACAGTTTAAGCTGGTTCAAACGCGAATTCTATCCTGATGATGACTTTAATACATTGATGGAGGACGCAAAAGCATCTGATATCGGTGCACATGGTTTAATTTTCACACCTTATTTAGTCGGGGAACGTACTCCGCACGGCGATGCTTCCATCCGAGGCAGCTTTATCGGTATTACAAGCAGCCATACTCGCGGGGATTTTGGCCGTGCAGTTGTCGAAGGTATTACGTATTCATTATATGATTCTCTGATCTATTTACGCAGTATCGGAAGAAATGTGACTAAGATTGTCTCAACAGGCGGCGGTGCAAAAAATGATTTTTGGCTTCAGCTTCAAGCCGATATCTTTAATGCGGAAATCTATAAACTTAAACATGAAGAAGGACCAAGCATGGGAGCTGCGATGTTAGCCGCATATAGTTTAGGCTGGTATCCGACACTCAAAGATTGTGCAAAAGCCTTTATTCATTATGCAAAAACCTTCCAACCTGATTTGAAACGTCATATGGCATATGAGTCATACTTTAAAATTTATCAACAAGCCTACCAAGCAACACGCCGTATGACCAGCGAATTATTAGAACTGCAAAAATAAAAAACATATCCTCTGATACTAAAAATATCAGGGGATATGTTTATCATCTGTATGCAATAACACTGATCAATTGCTTAGCGCACTTAATATTATTTGCCGTTTTTTTCTAGGTAGTATCCGATCCAAGCTGCTAATGGCAGACCGATAATAGGTGTTGTGATTGCGCTTAATGCGATGGCTGAAACAATCATGATAATACCGTTTTTAGAACCGAAACGCATGTGTTTGACTGTTTCGATAACGTCTTGTACATATTCTTTAAATGACATAAAAAGCCCTCCCTTTAAGAGTTGTTGTTAGATTATTCACATATAATATAACACTTTTTGAAACGTTTAGATAATAAAAGGGTAGTGCCAGATAAAAATAGAAAGAAGTGAAGGTATGGAGTTTGAATATTTGTCTGAAGAGACCGAGCGGTTAATGATTCGACCGCTGGAAGAAAAAGATTATGACATGTGGATGAAAGGGTTTTGCGGCAGAGATGTATCGCAAAATCCATATGACGAAGGAAAGTTGGATATGTCTGTTTGTACAAGAAAATGGTACAAGCAGCTGATAGAAAAACATCAACGCTTGTTAAAAGCAGATGATATTTATATTTTTGGTATTTTCCGTAAGTCAGATGGGGTACATATCGGCAACTTAGATGTTGTGACTTTGTCGCGCCAACATTTTCAGTGGGCTGAATGCGGTTATGCGATACATAATCAATTTTGGAGACAAGGCTATGGTTATGAAGCATTAGCAGCGATGTTGAAAATTGCGGAGCGCCGTTTGAAATACCATCGTATTGAAGCACATGTTAATATCGGAAATGAGCCGTCCATCGGTTTATTAGAAAAAGCGGGTTTTAAATACGAATGTACACGTGAACAATTCTTATTTGAAAATGGGGAATGGACAGATCACTATGTCTATTTTAAGAATTTAAATTCACAACCGCCAATTAATTTCTAAACCTATCAATTTTACAAAAAATTAAGAAACAATTTGCAAAATATTAGTTATACTAGAGACAAGCAGTATTCTTGAAAGGGAAGTTCGAAAAAGGAGGGGCACTCTGTCATCATGAAGGGCAGACTATTAGTATCATCAGACATTCATGGCCATGGAGAAGCCTTGGCTAAATTACTTGAATATGTAGACTATAATCCTAAACGAGACCAATTGGTATTACTCGGTGACTATGTAAATAACGGTCCGGATTCTGCAGGAACACTTAAAATGGTGCAGAAGTTACATAATGAAGGCGCAATTGTCTTGCTGGGGAATCATGATATCCGCTGGATGAAGTCTAAAGAGAAACGCAAACGCAAATGGAAATCCGTATTAAAAGAGTTTGACAGTATGGCTAAGATTGATCATTATCTATTTGTACATGCCGGCGTGAATCCCAAAAAATGTTTATCCAAACAAAAGCTCACAGAAGTGACAGGCTTTGAATCTGATGCAAAACTGTCACGCAAGATTAAAGGAAAATGCGTCGTACACGGCCATGTACCTACAAGACGATATGGTGCTAAGAAACATCGTATTCATGTCGAAGCACATACGATTGATATCGATACCGGTGCAGGACACGGCAAACGACTCTCACTTGTTGATTTAACCCATCAGCATGTCTGTGCAGTAGAAGTCGACCGTTTGAAGAAAATACATGAATACAGTTATGCATAATTAAAAAGTCGAAGCTATCTATAGAATATAGATAACATCGACTTTTCTTTTTGCAATCACTTTTGAGACATCTTTCTCTTATAAGCTTTTAAATAAAGTATTGTAAGGAATATTCCTAATAACATGAGTGATAATTTTGTCATATTCGCACCGGCCGAATCCTTATGGCCGAATATGAGTATTGTTATAACATAAGGTGCGACTAGCGAAATACTGCAGAAAGCTAAAACTTTAGATTTAATAAGTGCTGCGATAATCAAGAAAATGATTACAATCCCAATTCCGATAAAGAAGCTGGTTGTGGGAGAAAATGTCGCAAATACATGAATCGGATATTTTTCAGTGATAGATGCTCCGAATAATAAGATTGATAATGCAACTGCGATATAGACAATAATAAATGTTATAGATTTCGGCGGCTTCTTATGCATGATTTTCCATTCAATGCCCCATTTAGACATGAAATATTTATATGCAATCCAAGTCAAAAGCAGTACACCTAACGTTATAAAGACGTAAATAATGGTACTTAAAGAAAAATTGAAAGGTCCTTCAAAAAAACGCGGCAGTATACGGAAGATAAGTACAAAAGCTAAGAGTAAAGCACTATATTGTATCCACTGTTTATCAAGAGGGACCTCTTTAGAAATTTTATTGATATAGGATTTGACAGAACCGCCCGTCACATCATCAACACTATGTCCATGTGCTTCTGCTTCAGTTAAATGGTCTCTGAGTTCATCTTCGATTTCATTAATGGATTGGTCATCTTTTCCGCGTTCCATTAATGTAATACGCAGTTTCATCAAGAATGATTCTGCTTCTTTACTTAACATCTTTGTCACTCCTTAATAGATTATTCATACCTTGGTTGAGCGCAAACCATTTATTTCTGAAGTTGTCGAGTTCTGTTTGTCCTTCTTGTGTAATCGTGTAGTATTTTCGTCTTGGACCGCCGGTGTCAGATTTGCGTGTTTCGCTTTGGATGTATGCTTTTTTGCTTAAACGCAGTAAGACAGGATAAATACTGCCGTCGCTGATCTCAGGGAAATTTTTTTCTTTCAGCTTTTCGAGTATTTCATAACCGTAAGTTTCGCCTTGTGCAATTAAAGCTAAAATAGCGCCATCCAATAAGCCTTTCATCATTTGATTTGAAATTGTCATAATGTCACCTCGTTAAGATAGAGGAAAGTTTAACTATCTTATAATGTAAGATAGTCTATTTTCTGTTCTTTGTCAACTATCTTATAATAAAAGATAGTAAGATACAAAAATAGCACACGTCCATAGTCTGGGACGTGTGCTGTTGGATTATGACGCTTTATTTTGATGTTTTTTCATGGCTTTCGGCATGGAATGTCCGCAGCCTTTATTGATTTCGCAAGCTGCGCATTTGCCTTGTTTGGATTTCTTGAAGAAGCGGATAATTGTAAATGCCGCATAGCCTAAAATGAGTAGTAGAATAATACCATTGATTAATAATGTCATATTGATTGCTCCTTAACTAAAGAGTTGGCTTGCTTGATAGAATACGAATGCAAGAATGTAGGCAATCGCAATCGGATAAAGCGTTGCGATGGCTGTCCATTTCCATGAGACGGTTTCTTTTCGAATGGCCGCAACAGTGGATAAACACGGAATGTACAATAAGATAAACAACATAAATGCATAAGCAGATGCAGGTGTGAAATGACTGGCAATCATATTAGTCAAACCTTGGCTGTCTACTGCGTAAATGATAGCCATAGCACTTACAACAACTTCTTTTGCTAAGAAGCCTGGGATTAATGTAGCGCCGGTCTGCCATGAACTAAAGCCTAATGGAATTAATAGTGGCGCAATCGCTGCACCGATTAAATGCAAGAAGCTTTGATCCACATCTACACCGAAACCTCCTGGCCCTGCATAGTTTAACAGCCAAATGACAACAGAACCGCCGAAGATAAATGTACCTGCTTTTTTCACAAAGCCTTTTGCTTTTTCCCAAGTACTTCTCCATAATGTTTTCGCAGAAGGCAGACGATACGGCGGCAATTCAATCACAAAGACTGAGTTTTCTTTTTTCAAAATTGTTTTCGTCATCACAAAGCTGACGATTAAAGCAACGACAATACCAATGACATAAAGGCTTAAGACAATCAATGCTTGGTGCGTCTTAAAGAATACACCGACAAAGAGGGCATATACCGGAAGACGTGCTGAACATGACATAAACGGAGTGATTAATATCGTTGTCAGGCGTTCTTTCTCTTGTTCAATCGAACGTGTTGCCATAACACCCGGGACATTACAGCCGAAGCCGATAATCATCGGGATGAACGATTTCCCATTCAAACCTAACCCTTCCATAATTTTATCCATGATTAATGCAATACGTGCCATGTAACCTGAATCTTCTAATACAGAGATGAAGAAGAATAAAATCAAGATTTGCGGTACAAAGACGAGTACTGCACCTACACCGGCGATAATACCATCTGTAATTAACGCTTGAAGGAACGGATAAAGTCCTAAAGCATTCATACCTTGATTGATCCAATCGGTAAACGTACCACCGATAAATGCGTCGAGCTGATCGGATAACGGCGTGCCTATCCATGAGAATGTCGCTTGGAAAATCAGCCACATAATTACAAGGAAAATCGGAATGCCGACATATTTATTCGTTAAAATTTTATCGATTCGATCAGTAAGGTATTGTTTCTTTTTATCTGGATGCGAAATAACATCTTCAATGAGGGTATCGATAAATTCAGTTCTTGAACGGCGCATGCTGTCTACAATAGATAAGTCTAATTGTTGTGCAAGCTGTGTTCTGATTGCTTTTAAAGCGTCGATGTTGTGAGGACTTATAAATTGTTCAATCGCAGGGTTGCCGAGCAGATATTGTACTGCGATGAAACGATGTCGTTTTTCTGGGAGATCTAGATGTTGTTTTAAATAGTGCTGAATTTCAGCAAGTGCATGTTCTACGTGATGTTCATAAGGAATTTTCAGAGGTTGTGATGTCGATAATGTATCTTCTTTTAATAATTCCAAAATACTTTCGATGCCTTGGCCGCTTCTTGCGACAATCGGTAATATCGGCAATTTCAACCGGCGCATCAATAAATTGCGGTCAATCATAATACCGCGCTTTTCAGCAACGTCGCCCATATTCAGACATAATAACAAAGGAGCACCAAACTCCATAAGCTGTGTTGTCAAAAGCAGGTTGCGCTTTAATTGGACAGCATCTACGATGTTGATGATTTTTGAGAAATCATCGTGCAGCAAGTAGTCTGTAACGACAGTTTCATCCTTTGAAATAGGGAGCAAGTCATAAATACCAGGCAGATCGACCAAATCGCCTTGTTTATCTGTTAATAGACCGACTTTCTTTTCAACGGTGACACCGCTCCAGTTTCCTACATACTCATAAGAGCCGGTTAATGCGTTGAAGAGTGTGGTCTTGCCGACATTCGGATTGCCGACAATACAATACGTATTAGACATCAGCTTGCTCCAAAGTGATATTGCATGCATCGCAATGTCTGATTCCGATACATTGTCCATCCATTTCTAATGTGCATGGGCCTTTCATAAAGAATTTTTGACGTACTTTAATCTTACTTCCGACAGTAAAACCAAGTGCGCTTAAACGGTGCGCAAGCTTTGTATTGTCAAATTGCATATTGATAATCTTATAAGTTAAACCAGTTTTTGCGTTCGCCGCATCTATCATAATCAACACCTCTTCCAATACTTCTAATTGATAACTATTATCAATGATATTTTACACTAATTACAAGGTTGCCACAATATAAAATGATAAAATAATTCGAACTTTATTTGAACAATCATTGGAATATTTGTATCAACCCTTTTGATTGAGCAAATGATTGCATCCGAAATCATTGAAATTTAATGTTTTGGTAACTTTAAGGCTATTGCCTTTTTACTTTATCCTATATTATAATTTAGTTTATTGAGACTTAATGTTTTTAAAGATTGAATTCAGGACTGCACTGTCACGCTGGGATAGGTGTCATCTAAGAAAGATTTGGCACATGAAAGCCGTCTAGACTGTTATGTGCAGGTGCTGATAAAGATCTTATTTTGAATGTTTCCATATTACGATGATGTTTTCTGATGCGAAGATTGTTTTGCTGGGAACGCTGGCACATTTGATTTCAGATAATTAACACAAATAGATGTGCAGATGTAGGCAGATTTATATATTGAATGTGAAGCGGATATGAAGCAGACGTTGCGTTATTCTTAATTTGATGTGATTTTAATTGCTATTGTCATTAATTGTGATTAAAGAATGTAAATTAAGTGTAAAACTTATGCAACAATTCAATTAATATGAATGCATTTAGAATGTTTTCTATTATAATGAATCACAAGCGGTCGGATTCGTCGTGAAAGCAAAGCAGCAGCAACGCTTCTGACATGTAGCATTCAATTTTCCGCATTACGGAGGTAACGAAGCAATATGGAAGAAAATAATAATTTTGATTTTTCAAAAACATTGGAGATAATCAAACGCAATTTAAAGTGGTTGATTATTTTACCCATTGTGGGGCTCTTATTAAGTGTGGTGCTGACGGCATTTGTTGCACAACCTAAATTCGAAGCAACATCACAAGTGCTCATTAAAAAGAGCGATAAAGGTGATTTGACAATGGCTGAGAAGTTCCAAGCCGATTCACAAATTGTGGCTACATACACTGATATCGCTAAAAGCCCGCGTGTATTAGGTAAGGTGGCAGAGGAAGTAGGCAACGATGAAGACGCAAAATCTATCAAAGAAAAAGTTGAAGTCAACAATCAGCCTAACTCGCAAGTGCTGAACTTTACCGCAACAGCAGAAAGTGAAAAAGACGCTAAGAAAATTGCGGATGCTTCCGCAGAGGTCTTTAAACAAGAAGTAGGGGATTTATCGCAAGATGGCGGCATTGATATTTTGTCTAAGTCAGGCGATGATGTGAAAGAAATTTCATCTAGTATCGGCAAGAATGCAGTTGTAGGATTCGTCGCAGGTTTCATTATTGCGGTGATTGTCGCATTAATCCGAGAATTTTTGAAAAAGACAAAAACCCCTGCATCACATACAAGCAAACAACAGACACAACATACAAATCAACGCAGACGAACAAAAAGAGAAGATTTAACACAAGATGACTTTGAAACTAGGTAATCAGCTAGTTTATCAATAATCATTTAAGAGGAACAGCGGGTTGGGATGGCAGATATTCCCAACCTTTTCCTGTTCAAACGTACATACTTTATATTCGGCACCTGGTTCAGACAGAGATCAATTAATTGAGGTGAAATATAGTGTCAAAAATTTCAGCAAGACAACAGCGGCTGATGTTACTGCTTGTGATTGACTCCATCATTGTCGCGTTTTCTGTCTTCTTAAGTTACTTAATTCTCGAACCGTATTTCCGCGGTTATTCTTTAACATTGCTTATCCTATCTTCGCTGGTATTGCTCTTCTCGCATCATATCTTTGCCAGTGTGTTCAATCTCTATCACCGTGCATGGGAATATGCCAGTGTCAATGAAATGATCGTCATAGTCAAAGCGGTCACATGTTCCATGGCGATGACAATCTTGATTGTGCCTTTCTTTACACATGAAGGACCTTTCTTAAGATTGTACTTCATCACTTGGATGATGCATGTGCTGTTAATCGGCGGTTCAAGACTGTCATGGCGTTTATTCCGCAGAACATTGAAGACAAAAGGCAAGAAGCGTCAAAATACTTTAGTCATCGGTGCAGGCGAAGGCGGTTCAATGTTAATCAATCAAATGTTGAAACGTCCGACAATGGGATTAGAACCTGTTGTTGTAGTTGATGATGATCCGAAGAAACAAAAATTGACGATTACAGAAGGGGTTAAAGTACAAGGTGTCATTGATGATATTCCGGATTTAGTACGCAAGTACCGCATTAAGAAAATCATTATTGCGATTCCGACTTTAACACAGCAGCGTCTAAGAGAAATCAATGATATTTGCGAAAACTTAAGCGCAACGGTATTGAAAATGCCGAATATTGAAGAGGTTATGTCTGGTAAATTAGAAGTCAGCCAGCTGAAAAAAGTAGAAGTGGAAGACTTGTTAGGACGCGACCCGGTTGAATTAGATATGGAAATGATTTCTAAAGAATTAACACATCAAACGATTATGGTTACTGGCGCAGGCGGTTCAATCGGTTCAGAAATCTGCCGACAAGTCTGCCGCTTCGCACCAGCACGTATCATTTTATTAGGTCATGGTGAAAACAGTATTTACTTAATTCACCAAGAACTTCAAAAGCAATACGGCGATCAAATCGATATTGTGCCAGTCATTGCGGATATTCAAGACCGTTCAAGAATGTTTAAAATTATCGAGCATTATCAACCGTATGTGGTATATCACGCAGCTGCACATAAACATGTACCGATGATGGAATACAATCCAAGCGAAGCGATTAAGAACAATGTTCTCGGTACCAAAAATGTGGCAGAAGCCGCACGTAATGCTCGCGTTTCTAAATTCGTAATGATTTCAACAGACAAGGCAGTTAATCCGCCGAACGTAATGGGCGCATCTAAACGTGCCGCAGAAATGATTGTACAAAGTATGAATGAAGCAGACTGTAAAACAGACTTTGTGGCGGTTCGTTTCGGCAACGTATTAGGTTCACGCGGTTCTGTAATTCCATTGTTCAAGAAACAAATTGAAGCCGGCGGTCCGGTGACAGTGACACACCCTGAAATTACACGTTACTTTATGACTATTCCTGAAGCAGCACGTCTGGTATTGCAAGCAGGCGCGATTGCAGAAGGCGGTGAGGTCTTCGTATTGGATATGGGAGAACCTGTGAAGATTGTCGACCTTGCGAAGAACTTGATTCGCTTAAGCGGTTATAAAGACGGCGACATCGAAATTAAATTCAGCGGTCTCAGACCGGGTGAAAAACTATATGAAGAATTATTAGATGAAGATGAAATTCATCCTGAACAAGTCTACGAAAAAATCTATCGCGGAAAAGTAGAGAGAATGAAAAATGATGATGTACTCCGCATCTTGGACGAAATCATTCATAGTAAAGACTATAAACAAAAATTAATTGATCTTGCGAATCATCGCTATGAAGAACAAAACGGCAAATCGGCGAAGGAAGATGAAGGTAATACAGACATCCCGCCCTTTCGTCTAATTAAATAAAATGAATCAAAAGTATCTGATTATCATAAAGATAACCAGATACTTTTGTTTGTATTTGACTATTAAGGGTTAAAACCCTAATATTAGCAGTGATGTTAACGTAACAAATGAGGTAATATCACAACTTGATAACACATAAGTTAAAGACATTAATAAGTGGTGATAAGTGACTTATACATAAAGAATCAGTTGCGCTTAATACCACCTTTTAAAAAGGAGATTTTTCATGACGAAGATTAAAAAAGCAGTTATTCCAGCGGCAGGTTTAGGTACACGTTTCTTACCTGCGACAAAAGCAATGCCGAAAGAAATGTTGCCGATACTTGATAAACCGACAATTCAATACATTGTAGAAGAAGCCTATCGTGCCGGCATTGAAGACATTATTATTGTTACAGGCAAACATAAGCGTGCCATTGAGGATCACTTTGATAATCAAGTAGAACTTGAAAATAATCTGAGAGAAAAAGGTAAGATGGACTTGTTAGAAAAGGTGCAGCATTCAACGCACTTAGCGAATGTCTTCTATGTCCGTCAGCGTGAACAAAAAGGTTTAGGCCATGCGATTTGGACTGCTCGCCAATTCATCGGCAACGAACCGTTTGCGGTCTTATTAGGAGATGACATTGTAGAATCAGAAACTCCTGCCATCAAACAATTAATGAATGTCTATGATGAAACAGGTAAATCTGTTATCGGTGTACAAACTGTACCAGAGAAAGATACGCACCGTTATGGCATTGTAAAACCTGAAAAACAAAACGGACGTTTATACGAAGTCGAAAAATTTGTGGAAAAACCAGCACCAGGTACAGCACCTTCTAATCTTGCGATTATGGGCCGTTATGTTTTAACACCGGAAATCTTTGATTATCTGTCTACACAAGATAAAGGCAGCGGCGGAGAAATCCAATTAACAGATGCCATCGAACGTTTGAACCATGATGATGACGTTTATGCGTATGATTTTGAAGGTCAGCGCTTTGATGTCGGAGAGAAAACGGGCTTTGTGAAAACAACCATTGCATATGCATTAAAAGATGAAGACATGAAAGAAGATATTAAGTCATTTATTAAATCACTTGATCTATAAACGAAACAAATAGCAGAGGGCTGAGAGGTCCTCTGTTTTTTAGTGCCGTTATACTTAAAGATTTGGTTATATATTAACTTTTTAGGGTATATTAATAATGAATAGATTATGACTAAACTTTTTCATAGAAAGAAGTGAAATTTTATGTATGATAAAATTCTAGTACCCTATGATTTCGGAAACGCATTTAATAATGTACCTGAGCAACTAGCTAAATTAACGAATAATAGTAAAGATGCGAAAATCACGGTTTATCATGTAATTTCTGAAAATGATTTAGCCAATTATGTACGTTATCAAAACAAACATTTTGAAGAAGTAACAAAAGAAAAAGAAGCAGACATGAAACCGTTTATTCAAAAGTTGGAAGAAAGAGATTTGAATTACGAAATTGTCTTTACGACAGGTCCGGCAACGAAAGAAATTTTAGATGAATTAGAGAAAAATGACTATGACGTTGTTGTGATGAGTAACAAACGTTCTCGCATAGAAATTAAACACGTCTTAGGACACGTGACACATAAAGTCGCAAAACGTGCACATGTTCCTGTTCTGATTGTGAAGTAACAAAAATAGCGATGAAATAGATGTACACACGACAATGTTATGAAAGTATTAAGGAAACCGCTTCGGCGGTTTCTTTTATGTTTATGCGTGAAAAAACGGGTAGAGAATATCTAAAGGGGAGGGAATTTCCATGGAAATATTGAAATATAATGAATGGAAAGATGAACAGCAAACATTACAATTAATTACGCAAATCTTAGGCAAATACAAACTCGCTTGCAACTATCAAGCACCGCAATGGGAACATCTGACATTAACGATTACACCAGAAGGTTATACGACAGGTTTGATGTATTATGGCGAAAAGTATTTTTCAATCAGTATCAACTTATTAGATGACCAGATTGAAGTACGTGTTAATGATGAAATGACCACATTCCCATTAAAAGACGGTAAAACGATTCAAGATTATTATGAACAAATCACAGGAACTGTAAAACAATATGATATTCAAGTAGAACTGAACAAAGTACCGCAAGAGATGAACACAACAACACCATTTGATGAAGATACAGAACACCATCACTATGATCATGATATAGCAGTGAAAGCACTGCAATTAATGCAGTATGCCAATCGTGCATTAGAACGTTTTGTAAATCCGCTGCGTGCAAGAATCGAAGGACCCGGCTTATTCTGGGGTACTTTTGATATTTCTGCCATTGTGGTATATAACGAAATGTATGAAACATTCAAGCCGTACCAAGTGATAGAATACGGCTGCTTCGATGAAAGGTTTGTGGAATTCGGCTTTTGGTTCGGCGACGATAATTTTGAAGGTCCGACTTTCTTCGTCTTGCCTTATCCGTTTGTGGACAGCGATTTCGAATATGAAGGCAAACTGCCTGAAGGTGCTTACTTTGATCAGCAGCTGACAGAGTTTGTTTACGAATTGAAACAAGGTGATTTAGCAGAACTTGATGTCATTGATGAAACATTCAAACGCGGCTTTGACATCTTCAGCAAGCATCAAGGATGGGAAGGCACAGACCATTATACCATTCCGCTCAGAATGCCGAAGAATGCTTTATCAGATGATGAGGCATAGCACAGTGAAATAAAGTTCGATATAATAAAGATAATAACGAATCCACCTAAGAGAAGGAGCGGCACATCAATGATAGAGATGGATGGCATTGTAGCCAAAATGAAAAATCAAAAGATAAACTATGATAGAGTACTAAAGAAAATGATTAACCAATGGGAACGTGCAAATGAACGTCCTAAAATTATGCTGCACAGTTGTTGCGCACCTTGCAGCACCTATGTATTAGAATTCTTGTCTGAATATGCGGACCTTGCGATTTATTTTGCGAATCCGAATATTCATCCAAAGAAAGAATATGAACGCCGTGCCTATGTACAAAAGGCATTTATCGAAGAATTCAATGAAAAGAACGGTACACATGTCCGTTATATCGAAGCACCTTATAAACCGCATGAGTTTATGAAAATGGCTAAAGCGAAAGGTGTCACAGACGAACCAGAAGGCGGTCTCCGCTGCAAAGCCTGCTTTGAAATGCGTTTAGATATGGTCGCAGAAGCGGCAGTGGAATACGGTTTTGATTACTTCGGCAGTGCATTAACGCTGTCACCGAAGAAAAATGCGCAAATGATTAACGAGTTAGGTGCAGAAGTTCAAAAGCTTTATGATGTGAATTATCTGCCGAGCGACTTTAAAAAGAATAAAGGCTATGAACGTTCGCTTGAAATGTGCAGAGACTACAATATCTACAGACAATGTTACTGTGGCTGTGTCTTTGCGGCACAAGCGCAAGGTATTGATTTCAAAGAAGTGAATAAGTCTGCACAAGCGTTCTTTGATGAACTGAAAGCAAATGAAGCAGCACGTCCTTAAGTGGGCGGCTGCTTTTTTATGTTGTATGCTTATTTTAATTTTTGGTTCACCATATCGATAAAACGTTTGTTCTTCACATAGTTGATCATCCAAATGACTAAATAGACCAGTATAAAGATGAGCGTGAAAACTAAGAAATTCAATATATCAAGCGGAAACCAGCCGGCTAAAATTGCGAGCGGCAAGAAGCCTGCATAACTTAAAACACTGTGAATGAGCGTCATTTTAAGGAGACTCCAGTCTGTTTGCGTAAAGATGAAATCTGTTAAAGTAAACAAAATACCGATACATCCCCAGATTATGACGCACAGCAGCATAATCATAGGTTCTGACAAATGCTGATGGTAAATTTCACCCATGGTTGAAACGGGAGATAGCGGTACGTAATGTCCTTGACCAAAAATAAAAGAGAATATCAGCGACAATGCAATACCGATAGTGATGCCAATCATGAAACCGGAAGCTAAAGATTGCAGGAATTGTTTCATTGGAATAACCTCGCTTTCAATTGTTTAAGATAGCGGCGTGAAGAATAAGTGTCGTCGCCATGTTTCATTTCAATATGAATCATACCGTTCGGACTTAAGCTGAGCTGACGGATATTATGCATATTGATAATTTCAGATTTAGATATTCTGATGAACTGATCTGGAAGTTTGATTTCAAGCTGATATAGGCGCGCTTGTATATGAATGCGGTGCGACTTTGTATAGGCAAATAATTTTCGCTGTTCTGAACGGATGTAGAGAATCTCTTCGATTGGGAAGCGGTAAGTCTTATCGTTTTGTTTACCGCAAAGTGCCGTAATACCAGGGGGTGCTGTGGCAGCGTTAATTATCGCATCTACCATTTGATTATGTGTTTGTGCGTAAATATCAACATGCTCATCTTTATGGCTGTGATCAATATATGTGTTGACTTTCATTGGCCTGCCTCCTTTGTTAATTCCATTAAAGCAGACATTCAATCTGTTGAGAATACTTTTAACACCAACGGTATAAAGTGTATGACGAACGGCAAAAGAGAAAAGAAAAACAAAAAAGAGAAGGTCTGGGGAAACCTTCTCTCGATTACAGTGATTTCAAAAATGATGGGGAGTCATTTTTGGTACTTGTAATAACAATATCAATTTTTTATAAGGAGTTTGTTTTAAGTGAGATACATTCAGGGGAAAACGTATCTGCACTTTCTAACTGTGTATATTTCTATAAGAGTTCATCAATATGATTGGTTATATTTTTCTTCCGATACTTACTTAGCCTACAATTTTTAAGGAGTGGATTGAGCGGTTAATGAGATGCAAGACGTTGAATCCTCTATCATCCAATCTATCTGTATCATTAACACTCAACTTTTGAATATACCAATTACTCATTTTCAGAGATAAGCCGTTCTTTGATTCAATATTGTTTTGGGCACACAATAGATCGCGCTGTATACAATAAGTTGGGAGTGGAAAAGCAATAGGTTGGGGAGCCTGTCTGCTTTTTTTCAACACGTATTCTATTGAGTTTGAATGCTTTGAGCGTCAGGGGAAACGCTTGTTCATTTTATATTGAATCACTTGCGTTGGTATTGAATCTGAGATGGGGTAATCTCATTTTTGATTCATCAACCTGCTATGCACAACTCACCTCCTGAAATATACTGCAATTGATGCACAATCATTTCAGATGCGGGGAACATCATTCATGATCGATGCAGCAACATGACAGAAATCCTACCACAGACTAACTGTCATAATGACATTTCTAGGTGTTGTTCTGAGATGTACTCGTTCACTGTAAAGCGTCGCATTATTGTCTATTTATAATGCCGCCAGATTAAGAGTTTAAATAGATAGCGTTGTTATAAGCGCTTATCTATCCACTGTTCATTTCTCTAGGTCTCTTGAACAGCAACATCGCTTGCAACAACTTTGTTATCTATTTCACATACTACAATAACAGACTTTGTGATTAAAATCACTAAATATGGTGCATAACTTTTTAGAGTTGTGACATTATTGTGAATCTGTCCGAGCAACTGTTGTATTGTGTAAGCGCTGTATTACCACAGAAATATAGTGCACAATGGGAATGTCAGGAGTTGTTTCCTATTTATATAGGGCTGAATGCTTGTTTGCAGGGGATAAGACAGGGTAAATTAGAAATGAAACAATGCTGTAAATGAAAGGATGAGGAGATTTATGGCAATCAAAGTGAAACGTATTTATGAAGATAAAGCAGAAAATGACGGTATCAGAATATTAGTCGACCGTGTTTGGCCGCGCGGTATATCAAAAGAAAATGCTAATCTAGATGAGTGGATAAAAGAAATCGGACCTACTAAATCACTCAGAGAATGGTTCAATCATGATCCGGATAAGTTTGAAGCGTTTGAAAAGAAATATATAGAAGAACTTAAAAATAATGAAGAACAGAATGAAGCATTTAAAACGCTAGAAGGAATAATTAAAAATGCGCGCAAAGATGTTGTGTTATTATTCGGTGCAAAAGATGAAAAACACAATCAAGCAGTCGTACTTAAATCTTATTTAAAAGAATTAGGTTATAAATAAGTATTAACTTTCATTAAATCCTAAATACATTGAGTTGAAAAGAAATAGTATACAGAAATCGGTGTGAACAGTTCGTCCGGCCTTGCAGTTACTGCATTGCCGGATTATTTTTGTTTTGAAAACAAATCAACAGCTGTTCTAATACACATGATATAGAATGTAACACTGACTCTAACAGATTCACAGACTCGTCACATGTTGCATGAAACGCTTTCATATTTTAGTGATTTATTTCACAAAGCACGATATAATAATATGTGAAAAGGTGAACAAAGTTAATAACCTAAAAATACAAACTATCCATCGGAGGGATAATCATGATTGAATCTAAATCAAAAAAGCAATCAGCATGGTCAGGTTTTGCGACAGGTAAATGGACTTCAGAAGTGGATGTAAGAAACTTTATTCAATTGAACTACACAATGTATAACGGAGATTCTTCTTTCTTAGAATCACCAACAAGAGCAACAAGTGATCTTTGGGAACAAGTTATGCAATTAACAAAAGAAGAACGTGAACGCGGCGGCATGTGGGACATGGATACAAAAGTCGCTTCAACGATTACTTCACACGATGCAGGCTACTTAAATAAAGATAAAGAACAAATTGTCGGTGTTCAAACTGAGAAACCATTCAAACGTTCAATGCAGCCGTTCGGCGGTATCCGTATGGCAAAAGCAGCTTGTGAAGCATATGGCTACGAATTAGATAAAGAAACAGAACGTATCTTTACAGATTTACGTAAAACACATAACCAAGGTGTATTCGATGCATACACTAAAGAAATGTTAGCTTGCCGTAAAGCAGGTATCATTACTGGTCTTCCAGATGCATACGGACGCGGCCGTATTATCGGTGACTATCGTCGTGTAGCTTTATACGGTGTAGATTACTTAATTGAAGAAAAAGTAAATGACTTCAATAACATGTCTAGTCAAATGGATGAAGCAACAATCCGTTTACGCGAAGAATTATCAGAACAACATCGTGCATTGCATGAGTTGAAACAATTAGCTGAAACTTACGGTTATGATATCAGCAAACCAGCAACTAACTTTAAAGAAGCGGTACAATGGTTATACTTCGGCTACTTAGCAGCAATCAAAGAACAAAACGGTGCCGCAATGAGTTTAGGCCGTACGTCTACTTTCTTAGACATTTACGCTGAACGCGACTTGCAAAATGGCGACATTACTGAACGTGAAGTACAAGAAATTGTGGATCACTTCATTATGAAATTACGTCTTGTAAAATTCGCAAGAACACCAGATTACAATGAATTATTCTCAGGCGATCCTACTTGGGTAACTGAATCTATCGGCGGTGTAGGTATTGACGGACGTCATATGGTAACGAAAAACTCATTCCGTTTCTTACACACTTTAGATAACTTAGGACCAGCACCAGAACCAAACTTAACAGTTTTATGGTCACAACGTTTACCAGAAAACTTCAAGACTTTCTGTGCTGAAATGAGTATTAAATCTAGTGCAATCCAATACGAAAACGATGACTTAATGCGTGAAAGCTATGGCGACGACTACGGTATTGCATGTTGTGTATCTGCAATGCGTATCGGTAAACAAATGCAATTCTTCGGTGCACGTGCGAACTTAGCAAAAACATTGCTTTATGCAATCAACGGTGGTAAAGATGAAAAATCAGGCAAACAAGTCGGACCAGAATTCGTACCTGTAACTTCTGAAGTGTTAGACTATGATGAAGTTTATGCGAAGTTCGATCAAATGATGGAATGGTTAGCAGGCGTTTATATCAACTCACTTAACATCATCCACTACATGCACGATAAATACAGCTATGAACGTATTGAAATGGCATTGCATGATACAGATGTATTACGCACAATGGCAACAGGTATCGCAGGCTTATCTGTAGCAGCTGACTCTTTATCAGCAATCAAATACGGTGAAGTGCGCGCAATCCGCAATGAAGAAGGCTTAGCAGTTGATTTCGAAACAACTGGCGACTTCCCTAAATACGGCAACAACGACAAACGTGTCGATGATATTGCGATTGAATTAGTGAAAACATTCATGAAAAAATTACGCAAACACAAAACTTACCGTGATTCAGAACACACTATGAGTGTCTTAACAATCACTTCAAACGTAGTATATGGTAAGAAAACTGGTAATACACCAGATGGACGTAAAGAAGGCGAACCATTCGCACCAGGTGCTAACCCAATGCACGGCCGCGATGAGCACGGTGCTTTAGCATCATTATCATCAGTTGCGAAGATCCCTTACGAATACTGTAAAGACGGTATCTCAAATACATTCAGTATCGTACCGAAATCATTAGGTAAAACAGATATGGAACAAAACCATAACTTAGTTTCTGTATTAGATGGTTATGCAATGCAGCAAGGTCATCACCTTAACATTAACGTATTTAACAGAGACACATTATTAGATGCAATGGAACATCCTGAAGAATATCCGCAATTAACAATCCGTGTATCTGGATACGCAGTTAACTTCATCAAATTAACAAGAGAACAACAATTAGACGTTATCTCAAGAACATTCCACGAAAGAATGTAGTCACTAACAGGGGATTAAAAGCCGTCAATCATGCGGCTTTCCCTTTTAAATAAAGCATAAGGATCACATAAATAAAGAAAGGACGATTATTATGGAAGGAAGAATTCACTCAGTAGAAAGTTTAGGGACAGTTGACGGACCAGGGCTTCGCTACATTATATTTACACAAGGGTGTTTATTGAGATGCCTGTACTGTCACAACCCTGATACTTGGGGGTTAACAGATGCACCGCGCAAAGCAACTGTTGACGAATTGGTGGATGAAATTCTTCCTTATCGTCCTTACTTTTCAGTTTCCGGCGGCGGTGTCACTGTAAGCGGCGGAGAGCCGCTGCTTCAAATGCCGTTTATCGAAGCACTATTTCAAAAGCTTAAGCAAGCAGGTATTCATACATGTATTGATACTTCGGCAGGATGTGTGAATGAAACCCCTGCATTCCTTTCCCATTTAGACAATCTGCTTGAGCATACGGATTTAGTTTTGCTGGATTTAAAACATATGGATGAAGCAAAGCATATTGAGCTTACAGGCAAACCGAATACGCATATTATTAAATTTGCGAAGATGCTTTCAGAACGCAAGCAGTCTGTATGGATCCGTCACGTCCTTGTGCCGGGTTATACAGATGATGAAGAACATTTAAGAAAACTAGGCGAATTTATCAATACTTTAGATAATGTAGAACGTTTTGAAATTCTGCCTTACCATCAATTAGGTGTGCATAAGTATGAAGCTTTAGAGCTTGCGTATCCGTTAGAAGGTGTACAAGAGCCGACGAACGAAGAAGTGGTACGTGCTTATAATTTAGTGAACTTTAAAGGACTTACACCTGTAAGTGTATAATCAAATGAAACAGACGTTGGGCATCAGTTTGCTCAGCGTCTTTTTTTAACCTGTCTTTGTTGACAAGAAATCTGTGATTTCTTTAAAATACTTGTGTTATTGAAATATATCGTCATTTCATGAATGAAACACCTTGCTTACGGGGAATAGAGGTAGGGTGAGTAGTGATATATCAATTTCATCATTTCAAGGAGGATTCTCATCATGTTTGAAAAATTACTAACATCTTTAGGCGTTGGGGCTTTAACAATCGAAACACGCCTAGAAAAAGAAGCATTTGATGCTAATGAATTAATTAAAGGGAAAGTTGTGCTTAAAGGCGGAGACGCTGATCAGCAAATCTCTAAAATTAAATTGTCACTGATTGAACATGTTAAAAATTCAACAGAACATAGTGACTTTGATGAAATGGAAAACGTGTTGCAAGAATATGAAATTCAAAGCAAACAAGTAGTTGAGGCTGGAGAAACTACTGAAAAAGCATTCGAATTCCCATTAGAAAAATTTGATTTCGAAAAAGGCACAGATGCACTGACATTAAGAACTTATGTCTATATCGACAGCGGTGCAGATGCTGAAGAAGATGCTGAAATCAGAATTCAATAAATTGAAATAGAAAGACACCGTCTTCCTTATAACAAACAGATGCGTTTGTAAGGAAGACGGTGTCTTTTGTATACATAAAGCTTAACGTGACATACGGATTACTACTTTGCCTGCAGCATGTCCTTGTTTAAGATAATCCAAGGCATTGTTTATCTCTTCAAAATCAAACGTCACATCAATTACTGGACGGATTTTTCCGCTTTCTACTAATTGACGCAATTTATTAAGCGTTTTTCGGCTGTTATGCATAAAGAGAAAATGATATACGGCGTGATGTTCGCGTGCTGTGCGATGGATTTTGCGTGCTGACCATTGCAGCAACCATCTTTTCCATAACGGCATACCGAATTGGATTGCATTTTCACCGTCAGGTTTACCGTTGATAGAAACGACTTTTCCGAGCGGTTTTATTATTTTAAAGGCATCTAATAAATGTGTGCCGCCTAATGTATCTAAGACACCATCGTAGTCTTTTAAGATTTCAGTGAAGTTTTGACGGTGGTAATCGATAACAATATCGGCACCTAGCGCTTTAACTAATTCTCGGTTTTTAGCACTAGTTGTTGTCGCAACATGTGCACCCAATACTTTTGCGATTTGAACAGCTAATGTACCCACACCGCCAGAACCTGCTTGAATTAAGACGTTCTGGCCGCGTGTGACATGCATCGTATCATTGAGTGCTTGATACGCTGTTAAGCCTGCCATAGGGAGCGCAGCGGCGTGTGCATAGCTTAAATTGCGCGGCATGGCAGCTATTTCATTTTGTGTTGCGGCAGTATATTGTGCTAAGGCCCCTGGTTTTGTGCCGTACACTGCATCGCCGATTTGAAACGCAACAACATGTTTGCCGACGGCGACGACTTCGCCTGCAAAATCATGCCCCATAATATACGGTGTTTTATAATTAAAGAACATACGGATAGCGCCGCCTTGTGCAATTTTATAGTCTACAGGGTTTAAACTTGCCGCATGGACTTTGACTAAGACTTGATTGTCTTCAATTTTCGGGCGTTCTACTGTTTCAATTTTTGCTTGTTGTGCTTTTTTATATTTATGTATCACTACAGCTTGCATTTTATCGTTTGTCATGACTCACACTTCCAATTTCCAATATACTTCATTATACACCCCAATTCCCTTTGGAGAAGTTGATTAATCTAGAATTCACCAGTTTGTGAAATTGTATTTCATGCATGGTAAAATAGAGGTAAGGCAAGTCACAAAGAACAGATGAAAGAGAAAACTTTAAGGAGTGACAGATAATGAGAATGGTGGATTTGATCGATAAGAAACGTGATGGGAAGGCATTGACGACAGAGGAAATGAATTGGATGATCGAGCATTATACCAATGGAGACATCCCTGATTATCAGATGTCGAGTTTTGCGATGGCGACTTATTTCCAAGATATGAATGATGAAGAACGTGCCGCATTAACGATGGCTATGGTGCATTCGGGAGATGTGATTGACTTATCCGCAATCGAAGGAATTAAAGTAGATAAGCATTCGACAGGCGGTGTCGGCGATACAACGACATTAGTATTGGCACCTTTAGTTGCGGCTGTGGGTGTACCTGTAGCTAAAATGAGCGGCCGCGGTTTAGGCCATACAGGCGGTACGATTGATAAATTAGAATCTGTAGAAGGATTCCACGTTGAAATTTCAGAGGATGAATTTATCCGTCTTGTAAATGAAGATAAATTAGCAGTTATTGGACAAACAGGGAATTTAACACCGGCAGATAAGAAGATTTATGCACTGCGCGATGTGACAGGGACAGTTAATTCCATTCCATTAATCGCATCTTCGATTATGAGCAAGAAGATTGCGGCAGGTGCTGATGCGATTGTATTAGATGTTAAAACAGGCAACGGTGCCTTTATGAAAACATTAGAAGATGCGAAAGCTTTAGCACATGCGATGGTAAAAATCGGCAATCATGTCGGCAGACAAACAATGGCGATTATTTCTGATATGAGCCAACCGCTCGGTAATGCGATCGGCAACGCTTTAGAATTACAAGAAGCGATTGATACATTGCGCGGCAAAGGTCCAGAAGATTTAACAGAGCTTGTGATGACTTTAGGTTCTCAAATGGTTGTATTAGGAGGTAAAGCAGAAACTTTAGATGAAGCACGCACACTGCTTAAAGAAGCCATCGACAGCGGTGCAGCTTTAGATAAGTTCCGTACATTCTTGCAAAACCAAGGGGGTAATCCAGAAGTAGTGGATAATCCAGAATTATTGCCGCAAGCAAAATACCATATTGAACTGCCAGCAAAATCAAGCGGTGTAGTGACTGAAATTGTCGCAAATGAAATGGGTATCGCATCCATGATGCTTGGCGCAGGCCGTCAAACAAAAGACGATGACATTGATTTGAGTGTCGGCTTGATGCTGCATAAGAAAGTCGGAGATAAAGTGTCAGAAGGCGAAAGCTTAATGACTATTTACAGTAATAATGAAGACATTGATGATGTCAAAGCGAAACTTTATGATAATATTACGATTGCACAATCAGGTGAGACACCAACACTCATCCATACTGTGATTACTGAATAAACGTATGAAATTAAGATAGATAGGAGCGAGTGCGTATGACAACGCCATTTAAACGTATACATTTAATTGTGATGGACTCTGTAGGTATCGGTGAAGGCCCGGACGCGGCCGCATTCAATGATGAAGGCAGCCACACTTTAAAACACACATTAGAAGGATTTGAACAAGATTTACCGAACTTAGAAAGATTAGGATTAGGTAATATCGATAAGCTTCCAGTCGTGCATGAAGTTGAACACCCAGAAGCATTCTATACTAAGATGAGCGAAGCTTCTGTAGGTAAAGATACGATGACAGGACATTGGGAAATTATGGGCTTGAATATTATGCAGCCGTTTAAAGTTTACCCTGACGGCTTCCCAGATGAGTTAGTTAAAGAAATCGAAGAGATGACGGGACGTAAAATTGTCGCTAACCGTCCAGCATCTGGTACGCAAATCATTGATGAGTGGGGCGAACACCAAATGAAAACAGGTGATTTAATCGTCTACACTTCTGCAGACCCTGTACTTCAAATTGCGGCGCATGAAGATATCATCCCGCTTGAAGAGTTATATGATATTTGCGAAAAGGTACGTGAACTGACTAAAGACCCTAAATATTTAATCGGACGTATTATCGCACGTCCTTATGTTGGAGAACCTGGCAACTTTACACGTACTTCTAACCGTCATGATTATGCTTTGAAACCATTCGGACGTACTGTAATGAATGAACTTAAAGATAATGACTATGATGTGATAGCTATCGGCAAAATCAATGATATCTATGATGGCGAAGGTGTCACAAAAGCGATTCGTACTAAAAATAATATGGATGGCATGGATCAATTGATTGATGTCGTACAACAAGACTTTAACGGCATCAGCTTCTTAAACCTTGTTGATTTTGATGCCTTGTACGGACATCGCCGAGACAAAGAAGGCTATGCACAAGCCATCAAAGACTTTGATGAACGCTTGCCTGAGCTCTTTGAGCACTTGCATGAGGATGATTTAGTGATTATTACAGCGGATCATGGTAATGACCCGATTGCGCCAGGTACAGACCATACACGCGAATATATCCCTGTATTGTTCTACAGCCCTAAATTAAAAACAAAAGCACATGAACTCAGCGGCGATACAACGTTTAGTTCAATCGGTGCGACAATCGCAGATAACTTTGGTGTGAAAATGCCTGAATTCGGACGCAGCTATTTATCAGAAATGGGTGTAGATAAACTATAGAATCAGCGCATCAGAAAGCTGAAGTGAATCATTGAAAGCATAAAAAATAACGTTTCATCCCTTCGTTGGGTGAAACGTTATTTGTATTTAGGAAACCATTATTATAGCGTTAACTTGCAGTTTTCTTGTCTCCGATATGAATCTTTTGATCGCCGTCTTTAATCCAGCCTGCATTGCGGCATACTTTATAAAGCAAGTAGCTGACAATGGCAGGTAATGCGATTTGGAAGATGATAATCAATAACCATGTTTTGGTAGAAGCACCCATAGTATTGATGGTCATGATTTGTCCAATGAATCCGCTCGTTCCCATACCAGCACCTGCCGCATTGTTTGTCATTGGGAAGAGTGTTGTCATGATAGGTGCGACAATGGCACTTGTGACAGTCGGCGGAATCAAAATGGCAGGGTTCATCAAGATGTTTGGAACTTGCAGCATACTTGTACCGATTCCGATAGAGATAATACCGCCAACGCCATTATCTTTATAGCTGGTTACCGCAAAACCGACCATTTGTGCACAACAGCCGATCGTTGCGGCACCGGCAGCTAAACCTGATAAGTCGAGCATTAAAGCTAAAGCTGCACTGGAAATCGGTGCTGTCAAAGCTAAACCGAAAATGACTGCCACTAAAATACCCATAACCAGCGGACGCTGATCTGTCGCAAGCATAATCATTTTGCCTAGTGAAACCATAAAATCATTTAAGAAGGGTCCGATAAATTTAGCAACTGCGCCCCCGATAATTAAAGTGAGCAGCGGAGAAATAATAATATCTATTTTTGTTTTAGCTGCATAAAAACGACTGAGTTCAGTTGCGATTAACGTCGCCACAAAAGCACCGACAGCACCGCCTCCGAATTTATCATAGCCGAGAGAACCGACGATAATACAAGAAAAAATAACTAAAGGCTGTGCACCTAAACCATAGGCAATGGCACCCCCGATAGCAGCGCCGGTTAACCCCATTGCGACTGTTCCGATATCAGATAAGAAATGTAAATTTAAAGCAGGAACTAAAGTTTGTTTACCGATAGTCTGCAGGATTAAACCAATAATGAGTGAACCGAACAGACCTAATGTCATATAACTTAGGCCTTGTATAAACCAACGATGTAGAAGTTTTTTCATTTAGGATTTCGACCTCCATTTATTTGCCATTAGTATAGCATAAAAGCAAACGTAAAAAGGATTGTTATTTTGAATAACACATCATTGTAAAATGAAATAAATAAAAGTAATAAAGTGTGAACGGCAAATAGGAGAAGAAAAGTTATAAATATGAGCAGGGTGGTATATATTATATATAGAACAATTAAGAACGGGGGAAGACATGATGGACAAGTTATGGCAGCAAAATCTACCAATCTCTGGTATTAAAGATATCGTACCGATTGCCGGCGGTGATGTGAATGATGCTTACCGCATTGATACAGAAGCAGGAGAGGTTTTCTTTTTACTTGTACAACCTGACAGTCCTTATGATTTCTATGCGGCAGAAGCAGAAGGGTTAAAAGACTTTGAATACGCAGAAATTACTGCACCACGTGTTATTGCGAATGGTGAAATCGGCGGAGACGCTTATTTGATTTTAAGCTGGTTAGAAGAGGGACCGCGCGGCAGCCAAGCAGAACTTGGCAAACTCGTCGCAAAACTGCATGATTTCCATAATCCGGATAAACGTTTCGGTTATGATTATCCGTATGAAGGCAGAGACATTTCATTCAATAATGAATGGACCGATTCTTGGAAAGAAATCTTTGTGAATCGCCGATTAGATCATTTAAGAGAAACAATCGTAGAAAAAGGTTTATGGAATGTAGATCAACTTAATAAATTCGATAACGTCCGAGAAGTGATTGTACAGGCTTTAGACAACCATAAAAGCAAACCTTCTTTATTGCATGGCGACTTATGGGGCGGCAATTATATGTTCTTAGAAAACGGAGAACCTGCCTTATTCGACCCAGCACCATTATATGGCGATAGAGAATTTGATTTAGGTGCGACAATTACATTCGGCGGCTTCTCAGAAGAATTTTATGAAGCTTACGATAAAGCATATCCTCTAGATGAAGGCGCTTATCAGCGTATTGAATTCTATAAATTCTATTTACTGCTTGTTCATTTAGTGAAATTCGGTACGATGTACGAGGGCAGTGTGGATGCTTCAATGGATAAAATTTTAAGTGATACAAACTTTTAAAAGAAATGAATGCATCGGGCGGCTTGCTTTGATAGTGAGCTGCTTTTTTTATACATAATGATTTGTTGAGTGGAATTTTACTCATTTGCGCAATTCAGTCTGAAAAAGTGTTAATTTAGAAGTAAGTTTATAAATGGGGTGAGAATATGTCAACTAAGATTAAAGACCTTGAGTTAAAAGCATCTGAGCTAACAAGAACAACGCATCAGCTAGGGATACCGGTTATGATTGTATTCGAAGGGGTGCCGGCAGCAGGAAAGACACGTTTGTCTAATGAATTACTACTTACATTGGATGCTAAATATTCCAGCTTTATTGCGACAGCATCGCCGACTCAAGAAAATCTGCGCTATCAATTTCTTCAAAAGTATTGGAATACCTTACCGGGCAAAGGCGAAATCAATATCTATTTCAGAAGCTGGTATGCACACTATATTGATTACAAAGTCAATGGTATAAAGCATCTACAGTATAAAGATTATGATGTGCTGCGCGACCAGATCGCAGGCTTTGAAACTATGCTTGAAAATGACCATTACGAAATTATCAAATTCTATATTGAAATTGATGAACAAAAACGACAAGAACATATTTTACAAACAAAAGAGAATCCGTTGACACGCTGGAAAGCACAAGAATATGAAAATGTTATTCCTGATGATATTTATCTTGAAGAGATGAGCCGTATTTTAAATGATCCGAAACAAAAAGATTGGCAAGTGATTGATTATACGGATAGAGAAGCGGCTACGATTCGTATGTATGAACATATTATCAAACGTTTGAAAAAAGCGATTAAAGCTTTTCACGAACGTGTCAAAACACGTGACGGTTTATTTACACCTGACTTTAAAACAGATTTATTTGATAATCCATTGCCTAAAGTCAGCAAAGCAGATTATAATGCACAAATTGAAAAGCTGCAAGCACGTATGCTGGAAATTCAATTTGCGTTGTATGAAAGAAAAATTCCATTGATTTTAGTCTTTGAAGGTATGGACGCAGCGGGTAAAGGCGGCAATATCAAACGTATTCGTGAAAAATTAGATCCGACAGGTTATGAAGTTAGTGCGATTAGTGCACCGACTGATGTAGAACTGGCACATCAATATTTATGGCGCTTTGCGCATGATATGCCAAGAACTGGACATATTGAAATGTTTGACCGCAGCTGGTATGGCCGAGTACTTGTAGAACGTGTGGAAGGTTTTGCGACTACAGACGAATGGCAGCGTGCGTATCATGAAATTAACGACTTTGAAAAAATGTGGACAGATGAAGGTGCAATCATCTTGAAATTCTTCCTCAGCTTAGATAAAGATGTACAGTTGGAACGCTTTAAAGCGAGAGAAGACAATCCAGATAAACAATGGAAAATCACAGATGAAGATTGGCGCAACCGTGAAAAATGGGATTTATATTTAGAAGCTAGTGCGGATATGGTTAATAAAACGAATACTTCTAATGCGCCATGGTATATTGTACCTGCTGATCATAAGAAAACAGCACGTATAGCGGTATTGAAACGTATTATTAAAACATGTGAAACAGCGCTGTGGGGCGTACATCACGATTAATAAAAATCGAGTATAATGGGTGTAGCTAACATACATTCAAAGTGATAGATTAATTTACGGACTATGTAAACGGGAGGGCAAGTAATGGCAAGAAATTATTCTAGGACTTATTATTTCCATCATGTGGAGCATCGAAAAATTCAACAAAGCTCTAAAAAAACACTATGGTTATCATTAATCATTACATTGTTCTTCACTATTGTTGAATTCGTCGGAGGGATTGTTTCCAATTCCTTAGCACTATTATCAGACTCATTCCATATGCTGAGTGACGTATTGGCATTAGGTTTATCAATGGTCGCGATTTATTTTTCAAGTAAGCGGCCGACAAATCACTTCACTTACGGCTTTTTAAGGTTTGAGGTAGTTGCCGCATTCCTTAATGGTTTGGCATTAGTAGTCATTTCATTATGGATTTTCTATGAAGCAATTATGCGTATAATTTTCCCAAGGGAAATCGAAAGCGGCCTAATGTTTTGGATTGCGGTCATTGGATTGATCGTCAATATCGTGTTGACATGGTTGTTGTATCATTCATTGAAATCTGAAGATAATATCAATATCCAAAGTGCGCTTTGGCATTTCTTAGGCGACTTGCTTAACTCGGTCGGTGTCATTGTAGCGGTAATTTTAATTAAAATTACCGGTATTCAAATGATTGACCCGATTTTAAGTATTGTCATTTCATGCGTATTATTAAATGGCGGTTATAAAATTTTGAAGAATGCTTGGCTCATTTTAATGGAAGCAGTACCGAGCGGTTTAGATGTGGATCAGATTATGGAAGATATGAAGAAAGCAGAACGTGTCATCGATGTGCATGAATTCCACCTATGGAGTGTCACTTCAGACCAATATTCATTATCTGCACATGTGGTGTTAGACAGCAAAGACAGTCAAGATGCATACAGTATCATCAACCAATTAGAAAAATTGCTGAAAACAAAATACGGTTTGCATCACACAACATTGCAAATTGAACATCTGGATTTAAACCATTTAGATGAGAATTATTTTGAGCAATTCGAAAATGAAAAAGAAGAAAAGTGTGTTATTGAATAAGAAAGCGGGTAAACTAAGAAATAACATTCAGTATTGAAACCTGAATGATGAAATTTGCCTAAAGGAGGCTTATTCAATGGCTGAAGAGAAAAAAGGTTCTATTTCAGGTCGTGTTGTAGAAACGACAAAAGAAGAAGCAAAGAAACAAAAAGAGAAGTTAGAAAAGAAAAACGATAAGTAGCACATAAAAAAACGGGCAGTTCCATTATTAAGGAGCTGTCCGTTTTCATGTTTGAGATTAAAATTCTTTTGCGAATGATTGAGCGTTTTGAATTGCATTTAATTTAATTTCTTCAGCGTTTTCAGGTTCTGCGTTATGACCTTCAATTGCGATCAAGTTAATGTTTGGTACACCCATGAATGCTAGGATAGTACGTACATAGCGGTCGCCTAATTCAAAATCTGCAGCTGGGCCTTCGCTGTAATAGCCGCCGCGTGATTGAATGTGTAATGCTGCTTTATCTGTAAGCAATCCTTGTGGTCCTTCAGTAGTGTATTTGAAAGTTTTGCCTGCAACTGTTACAGCATCGAAGTAACGTTTAACAGCAGGAGGGAATGATAAGTTCCACATTGGAGTAACAAAGACATATTTGTCAGCTGCTACGAATTGATCAACAAGTTCAGTTAAGCGATTTACTTTTTGTTGTTCTGAATCAGTAAGTGTTTCGCCAGATTGTAATTTGCCCCAGCCTGAGAAAACTTCAGCATCGATTTCTGGTACATCGTCTTTGAATAAATCGATGTGAACCACTTCGTCTTCAGGGTGTTCTGATTGATAGCTTTCGATAAAGGCTTTACCAACTGCCATTGAGTTTGAAACCATTTCATCTAATGGGTGTGCAGTAATATATAATACTTGTGACATTAATAATCATCCTTTTACATGTAATTTAAGGTATATTTATTATACCAGATACATTTTGTATATGTAAAGTGCAAAGTTTACACTTTTTTCAAATTTAATGTTGTGTAAAATAGGAAGTTTTGGTGAACAATGGTTTTGGATGATACAAATTGCTTTGTTAAGGCGTATAATACTTGTGATATGAAATAGCAGAGGTGAAGAGATGAAGAATTTGCTGATAGGAACGTGTCTATTCCTGCTCGTAATCGGATCAGGTTTATATACGATTAAGGCGGAAATTCATAATGATGCAGAAGCCGCATTGCATCAAAAGAAAAAATTAAAAGGGATAACATCTGAAAAACAATTAAAAGCATTTTTCAATGATGCGAAGAAAACTGAAGCACAAAAATTAAGCGCTTATGAAAGTGCCGTTGAAAATAAGGTCATTCCGCGCAGTCCGCATTTTCAAAATGCAGATGCCGCATATAAAGAATCGATGGATTTGAAACATCATCATTAAAAAAGCAATCATTTATTGAGTGTGACAGACTCTGTAAATGATTGCTTTGCTATAGATTAAAGAATGCTTTGATTTCATTGTATGAAGGTAAGTGGTCAGCAGCGTGCTGCAAGTTTTGCAATGATGGCATATCGTTGGACCATGTTTGTATTTGATTGAAGAAAGTGCCGTCGAAAATGCTGCTGTAAAAATTTAGAAAGTTATTTAAATAATTGCCGTCTTGCCATACTTTATAGGTACCGATCAGTGCGAGTATAAATATGAGCCCTTTAAATAAATTCCACATCGTCTTTCTCCTTAAAAACATTTTAGTATCTAATTAATTGTATAACATTTTAATCCTGATTGCCAGTGCATACTAAAGGATATATGTAAAGTAAAAATCATGGTATAATAGATGAAATTCACATCATGAACTTAATTAGGAGGTTGACAATGGGCAAGTGGAAATCACGGTTATTTACGATTATTGGAGTCGTACTGATTTTAGTTGGTATCTTCATAGTGTTTAAACCGCAAATCGATCATTATATCGCTGGAAAACAAAATGATGCAAAAATTGAACAATATGATAAAAAACAAGCGCAACAGAAAAAAGATAAAAAAGAAGTACCGAAAGTTCCTAAAGATAAATCACAATTAGTAGGCTATATCGATATTCCGAGCGTTAAAATCAAGGAAGCAGTATATCCTGGTCCTGCCACACCAGAACAGTTGAACAGAGGTGTCAGCTTGGCAGAAGAAGATGAATCGTTAGATCAGCAGAACATTGCGATTGCCGGACATACTAATACCAGCGGCAATTATCAGTTTACTAACCTGCACAAAGCTAAAAAAGGTGCGAAGGTAACATTTAAAGTAGGAAACGAAACAAGAAAATATAAAATTACTTCAATAAGAGATGTAAAACCTGACGAAGTCAGTGTATTAGATGAACATAAAAATAGTAAAGAGCAGCTTACATTAATCACTTGTGATGATTATAATGCGCAAACAGGCGAGTGGGAGACGCGCAGTATCTATAAAGCAGAACGTGTAGATTAAACAAATGAAACAGACCTGAGACAGTATGATAGATATATCATGTCTCAGGTCTATTTGTGTGTTATTGAACTTCTAATTCTTTTGTGATTTGTTCAGCAGTATCTTCTGGCAAGTTGCTGTTGTCGATTTCAAAACCTAAATCTTGAATCATTCTAAAGTCCATATCATTAGGTTGGCCGCCAGTGATAAGATAATCGCCGACAAAGATTGAGTTCGCAGCAAGCAATGCAAGCGGCTGTAATGATTGTAAATTGACTTCTCTGCCGCCAGCGATACGAATTTCTTTTGTTGGATTTACCAGTCTGAATAATGCGATGATACGTAAACATTTCATAGGTGTTAACTCATCCATGTCGCCGAACTTAGTACCTTGAATAGGGTGAAGGAAGTTGATTGGAATACTATCCGCATCAAGTTCTTTCAACGCAAAGGCCATATCAATTCTGTCTTGTGCTGTTTCACCCATTCCGCAGATAACACCTGAACAAGGTGAGATGTTATGTGCTTTCATAATTTCAACCGTATTCACACGGTCTTCGTATGAATGTGTTGTAACTACTGTGTCGTGATAGTTTTCGCTGGTATTCAGGTTATGGTTATAACGATCAACACCCGCATCTTTTAAGCGTTGTGCTTGTTCATCATTCGCAATACCTAAACAAGCGCAAATTTTTAATTGCGGATGATTGTGTTTGATTTGTTTCACGGATTCAGTAATATGGTTGACCTCTTTATCACTAGGCCCTCGTCCGCTCATAACAATGCAATATGTACCGATTTGATGTTCAGCTGCCGCATCTGCACCTGCAATAATGTCATTTTCTGGAATTAAAGCATAACGATCTTTTCGTTTCATATCTCTTGATTGACCGCAATACCCGCAATCTTCAGGACAAATACCGCTTTTTGCATTCAAAATCATATTTAATTTTACTTTCTTGCCATAGTAATGCTTTCTGATGGCGTAAGCCTCATCTAATAGTGTCATCGTATCGATAGATTCATCTGTATATAAATCATAGGCTTCTTCTTTTGTTAACGCGGTGCCATTTAAAATCTTATCTGCTAATTCCATTTTTCCTTCCCCCTTAGAACTATAAAAATCTAATTGTTAACTTATAAACTTAAAAAGATTACATTTACCTTGTTGATTTTACATCAAATCAGTTGGATTGCCAAGTATTGCTCTAATAATGTAATTTGATGATGCTTATTACACTTCGGAGATAGGATTTTATGTAAAAGTGAAAATTAAATTCAAATAATGATAAAGCAATCTGTGAAATAGAATAACCAAACGGATGTCGTTTTATCATAGAAACGCTTTAATAATTGGGTACTTTTTTGTTTGAAAGGGTGCAGAGGGTTTAAAATAATTTAGTTCTAAAAATACATTAATAAGAACTTTTTACATATAAAATGATAACTATTCATATTAATGTGGATAGTTATCTCCATAAATGTGTCCAATTTGTGACAATTGTAAACGTTTTATTAAGTGTATTATGTAACTTTTAATAGGGGAAAATGTCAGTTTTCGCTATAACAAAACCTTATTTTCAACGGGAATTGTATAAATATAAAATTGATTGAACTCAATTGCATTGCGTAGTCTAGCGTACTTTATTTAGGTAAAGTATATAAGAAAATTATGTTATGGATTACAAAATTGTATATCAAAAATTATTTGATAATAAAAAGCGTTGTGACACAAAAATTTACGAAAAATGGATAAAAGACTTAACTAAATTGATTGGAAATGTGCTACTATTTACTTGTACTAATTTTTTGACAATTTTAACAAAGTAGTGGGCTACATTTATAACGTTAACAAGTACAATTTTCATATCTAGAAAGGGGTTATATCTTTTATGGGAAATAATTCACGTAAAAACAGTTTTGATGCAAGACGTCAAAACAAATATTCAATCCGCCGTTTTACAGTCGGCACAGCTTCTATTATTGTGGGAGCAACCATTTTATTTGGTATTGGAAATGAAGCAAGAGCTGCAGAATCATCAACTTCAAGCAGTACTACCTCATCTGCTGATCAAACGTCAGGTTCAACAACACCTGAATCAACCGACCAGTCAATAGGAACATCATCTAATTCAACTGACCAGTCAGTAGGTGGAAATACTGAATCACCATCACCAACTGCAGAACAAACACAAACAGCAACTGAACCTGCAACTTCAGTTGAGGCACCAGCAAGCACTGATACAGTACAACCCACACAAGATACGACTACAAAGGACAGTAATGTAACATCTACAACAGAAGCACCGACAGCAGATACTTCTTCACCAGATACTGCATCTGAGCCAGCACCAGCACCTGATACATCTTCAACAACAGAAAAAGCATCTGAGCCAGCACCAACAGGAGATACATCAGCTGCGGATAAAGTGTCTGAGCCAGCACCAACATCTGATACATCTTCAACAACAGAAAAGGCATCTGAACCAACACCGACTGAACCACCAGCACCGTCTCCAACATCGGAAACTACTTCAGGTTCAACTTCAGAGCCAACACCAACTACTGAACCAACATCATCAACTGCTAAAGAACCAACTGCTGAACCAACGAACTCAGTAATTACTGCATCTGAGCCGACAGAACAAGTTACAGCAGCAAGTTCGAATACAACAGGTACGACAAATACAGATACATCAACATCATCAACATTAGCTGAACAAGCAGGTGTTACATCAACTGATTCTCCTGAAATAGCAACTTACAAATTGTTGCAGCAATCATCAGACAATAAAGATGCAAATACAATCCAAACTACTGCTGAAACTACACCTACATTACGTACTTTCAGTACTTTTGCGGCACCAACAACAACTACTTTGGCAGCTGCAACTGGTACAAATGTAAACAGTTTGGTGACAATCTCTAATGCACAAATCTCTGAAACAACGATTGATCCTAACCAATCAGGCAACTTCCGCTTAACTGCTGACTATACAGTGAATGGAGATGTGAAAGCTGGAGATTACTTTACAATCCAGTTACCTGATTATGCAAATATGAATGGAGATTTTGATTATTCAGAATCGAATAATCAAATGCAGACAGAATTATATTCACCAGCTGGTTTAGTCGTAGCTGACGGTGTATATGACACTCAAACTAAAACTTTAACCTACACTTTCACTGATTTTGTAAATGGAAAAGATCATATTGCTGGTAGCTTTGATTTAGCACAATTTACTGATAGAGAAAATGCACCATACAGCGGAACGTATGCATTAAATTATGATTTAGCGGGCGAAGCATATAATACGCAAATTACTTATGCATATGACACACATAATAATATCTCGTATCCAGCATCTATTGGAACTATGATTACTGAAGTAGACGCAACAAACACTACTAACACATTCAAGCAAGTTATATATGTGAATCCGACTGACGAGAACCTCAGCAGTGCTTTTCTTACAATTGCGCCAAAAGATGCTAATAGCAGTGCAGTTATCAATTACAATGATACTCAATTACACATTTACAAAGTTAATGATCCAAATGCTTTAACAGACAGCTATGCATTTGACCCGACAGTCTATCAAGATTTAGCACAAAATTTTTATAATAATGGAAGTATCTATACAAATAATGATGGGCTTTTAGAAATCAACTTTGGTCAAATTGATTCACCTTATGTAGTTGTGATGGAAACTCCATTCGACCCGACTTACAGTGATGAAATTACTACTAGAGATACTTTCTATGCTACTGATTATGCTGGTAAATCATCATCATACTATTATGATAATGTTGTTGTTAAAGAAACTAGCGGCGGCACAGGTGATGGAACAGTTGAAAGTTATCGTTTAGGCGACTATGTATGGAATGATACAAATCACGATGGTATTCAAGATATCGGAGAAACACCTATTGAAGGTGTAACGGTAACGCTAAAAGATACGAATGGCACTGTTTTACAAACTGCTGTAACAGATATGTATGGAAACTATTTATTTACAGACTTAGCGAACGGTGACTATGTGGTTGAATTTACTGCACCAGAGGGATATGTATCAACTACTCGAGATGCAGGTACAGATAATGCTAAAGATTCAGATGGTTTAGTTGTACCCGTAACTATTAATGGGGCAGACGATTTAACAGTAGACTCAGGTTTCTATGTTCCAGTTCCAGCAACATATAACTTAGGCGACTATGTATGGGAAGACTCAAATAAAGACGGTATCCAAAACTCAAACGAGGTTGGCATCGAAGGTGTAACAGTAACGTTAACGAAACCAGATGGCACAACAGCAACGACAGTTACAGATGCGACTGGTAAGTATAACTTCGCTGGATTAGAGAACGGCGAGTACACAGTAACGTTCACACCGCCGGCAGGTTATGAAGCATCACCAGTGAATGTAGGAGATGCAGCATTAGATTCAAACGGCTTAACAACAACAGCGACAATCAATAACGCAGACAACACAACGATCGATTCAGGTTTCTTCAAACCGACGGTTGAACCAACACCAGTTCCAGCAACATACAATTTAGGCGACTATGTATGGGAAGACTCAAATAAAGACGGTATCCAAAACTCAAATGAGTTAGGTATTGAAGGTGTAACAGTAACATTAACTAAGCCGGACGGCACAACAGCAACGACAGTTACAGAT
>NZ_MRZJ01000013.1 GCF_002994445.1 Staphylococcus simulans | reverse complement strand
AAAAATATTAATGGTGGAGACTAGCGGGATCGAACCGCTGACCTCCTGCGTGCAAAGCAGGCGCTCTCCCAGCTGAGCTAAGCCCCCATTATTCAAATAAGAGTCGGGAAGACAGGATTCGAACCTGCGACCCCTTGGTCCCAAACCAAGTGCTCTACCAAGCTGAGCTACTTCCCGTATATAAAATGTAATTAAAAATATAAAATGGCGCGCCCGATAGGAGTCGAACCCATAACCTCTTGATCCGTAGTCAAACGCTCTATCCAGTTGAGCTACGGGCGCATTTTTTATAATATATATGGTGCCGAGGACCGGAATCGAACCGGTACGGTAATCACTTACCGCAGGATTTTAAGTCCTGTGCGTCTGCCAGTTCCGCCACCCCGGCAACATAAAAATAAAATGGAGCAGAAGACGGGATTCGAACCCGCGACCCCAACCTTGGCAAGGTTGTATTCTACCGCTGAACTACTTCTGCATTATTAAAATTGGAAAACTGATGAGCCATAGAGGATTCGAACCTCTGACCCTCTGATTAAAAGTCAGATGCTCTACCAACTGAGCTAATGGCTCATAGCTTTAAGATGGTGCCGGCCAGAGGACTTGAACCCCCAACCTACTGATTACAAGTCAGTTGCTCTACCAATTGAGCTAGGCCGGCTCCTAAATGGTGGAGAATGACGGGTTCGAACCGCCGACCCTCTGCTTGTAAGGCAGATGCTCTCCCAGCTGAGCTAATTCTCCGAATTATATTGCCTGGCAACGTCCTACTCTTGCGGAACGTAAGTCCGACTACCATCGGCGCTAAAGAGCTTAACTTCTGTGTTCGGCATGGGAACAGGTGTGACCTCTTTGCCATTGTCGCCAGACAATATATTACTTATTTAATTAAGCGGTTTTCAATAACTCACTTAAATTATTTTAACTTGTTTTGTTAACATTTGCAATGGTCAATTTTACACTCAGTTAAAATCTTTTTTACAAATGTGTAACGCGTTCTTTTTGACGACCCTTTAATATTACTACTTTATGAATCGTTTGTCAACACTTATGTATCATCTTTTTTGATTCTTTTATAATCATACAAAATCTCTCATAAAACGTTGCTTTATTTCGTAGAACAATTAACAATTATACAGGGTTTTCAAAATAATGCAAGTGGTTTTTCAAACTTTTTTAAAGTTATTTACATTCACTGCCTCTTTCTCATCTGATTGCTCTATATTACCGCTTTTCAATGCATTATAAAAGCAGGCGGCCTTCTGTTTAAAAGGCTGCCTGCTTCTTGATTTCAATATTAATTTCATCTTAATATCGCTGCTGATCTTATTTTTGACGCATGTATGGGAATAATAATACGTCGCGAATAGATGGTGAGTTTGTTAACAACATTACTAATCTGTCGATACCGATACCTAGTCCGCCTGTTGGAGGCATACCGTATTCAAGTGCTTCGATGTAATCTTCATCCATCTCATGCGCTTCGTCATTACCTTGTTCTTTTTCTTTTAATTGTGCTTCGAAACGTTCTCTTTGATCGATTGGATCATTCAACTCAGTGAACGCATTCGCATGTTCGCGTCCGACAATGAATAATTCAAAGCGATCTGTAAAACGAGGATCTTCTGGATTTTTCTTAGCCAATGGTGAAATTTCAATAGGGTGACCATACACGAATGTAGGTTGAATTAAAGTTTCTTCTACTTTTTGTTCGAAGAATTCATTTAAAATATGACCGTACGTCATGTGATCTGTAATTTCGATACCATGTTCTTTTGCTAATGCACGTGCTTCATCGTCAGATTTAACATCATAGAAGTTTACACCTGTCGCTTCTTTAACAGCATCTACAATATGCACACGTTTCCAGTCAGATTCTAAGTCGATTTCATAATCTCCGTAAGGTACAACTGCTGTACCTAATACTGCTTTAGAAATATGACGGATTGTACCCTCAGTAATATCCATGATGTCATGGAAGTCTGCATATGCTTCGTATAATTCAATCATAGTGAACTCAGGGTTATGTCTAGTTGACACACCTTCGTTACGGAATACACGTCCGATTTCATATACTTTTTCTAAACCGCCGACAATCAAACGTTTTAAGTGCAATTCGATTGCTATACGCATATAAAGTGTCGCATCTAACGCATTGTGATGTGTTACGAATGGACGTGCTGCTGCACCGCCAGGAATTTGATGCATCATCGGCGTTTCAACTTCTAAGAAACCTTTGCTGTTTAAGTAATTACGCATTTCTTGAATGATTTTACTGCGGTTGATAAATGTTTGTGTACTTTCTTGGTTAGTAATCAAGTCTAAATAACGTTGACGATAACGTTGTTCAATATCTTGAAGACCATGGAATTTGTCCGGTAACGGACGTAATGATTTTGTAAGCAAGATGAATGATTTAGCTTTTACGCTTAATTCACCTGTGTTTGTTTTGAACATAACACCTTCGATACCGATAATGTCGCCAAGGTCAGCCATTTTCCAAATATCGAATTGTTCTTCTCCGACTTGGTCTTTACGTACATAAATTTGGATTTGTCCTGATAAATCTTGCACATGCGCAAATCCTGCTTTACCTTTACCGCGTTTTGTCATTAAACGGCCAGCAATCGCTACATGGCTTTCATCTTCTTTTTCTTTTAATTCATCTTTAGAGAATTCTTCCCATTTTTCATGTAATTCAGCCGCACTTGCTGTACGATCAAAGCGTTGGCCGAAAGGATCAATTCCTAAATCGATTAATTCTTGTAATTTTTGACGACGGACCTGCATTTGGTCATTCATTTCTTCTGACATGTTATCTCTCCTTTAAGCTTCTTGAGTTGCTTTAGCTGCAGTGGCTTCTTTTTGGAAATCCTGCAGTATATCAATCATTTCTTGTTCAGTGTTGGCTTGATTCAATGCTTTACGCGCTTTCCCGTTACCTTTCACACCTTTAAGATACCAAGATGCATGCTTGCGCATTTCCATAACGCCAACCTTCTCACCTTTTAATTCTACTAGTCGGCGCAAATGTAATAAAGCAATTTCTACTTTTTCTTTCACTGTAGGTTCATCCATCAGCTCGCCAGTCTCTAAATAATGCACTGTACGATAAATCATCCAAGGATTACCTAAAGCTTCGCGGCCGATCATTACCGCATCTACACCTGTTTCTTCCAGCATTTTTTCAGCAAGTTCCGGACTTGTGACATCTCCGTTGCCGATAACAGGAATATTAACCGCTTCTTTCACTTGTCTGATAATATCCCAGTCTGCTTTGCCTTCATACATTTGGACACGTGTACGGCCATGCAGCGAAATCGCTGATGCTCCGGCACGTTCTGCTGCTTTAGCATTCTCCACTGCATAAATATGGTCTTCGTCCCAGCCGATACGCATTTTGCATGTCACAGGTTTGTTTACTTTCTCTACTACGGCTGAAACCATCTCATATATCTTATTAGGGTCAAGCAGCCATCTTGCTCCGGCTTCGCAGCGGATAATCTTATTAACAGGGCAGCCCATATTAATATCGATAATATCTGCTGTCGTATTCTGATCGACATAAACTGCCGCTTCAACTAAACTTTCCTTTTCACCGCCGAAAATCTGCAATGATAACGGTCGCTCGTTTTCATCGATATACAACATATTCATTGTTTTCGGGTTATTGAATAAAATGGCTTTGTCGCTTACCATTTCGGCACATACTAATCCTGCGCCGAACTCTTTAACCGTCAGTCTGAATGCAGAGTTGCACACACCCGCCATAGGCGCAAGCACGACTCTGTTGTCGATTTCGACATCTCCAATCTTCCACATAATAATTACCTCTCAATCTATCTCTCGCATTTAATGAAATTTCTTCACAGTTTCGTCTGGAACAGTTATCTCTTTAATCTTTTTCTGCGTTCTCGGCTCTACCTTGTCCGGCGCAATCTCTTGCAGCGGAATCAAGACAAAAGCACGTTCTGTCATTCGCGGATGCGGAATACTCAAATCTTTTGTTTCAATAATCTCATCGCCGTATAATAATATATCAATATCTAAAGTACGCGGACCCCAACGTTCTTTGCGTACACGATGCAATTGCTGTTCTATCGCTAAACCGCGTTCTAATACTTCATGCGGTGATAGTTCTGTTTCTATTTTTATACATAAATTCAAAAAGTCAGGTTGATCCACATATCCGACAGGTGCTGTTTCATAAAATGAGGAAACTTTGATAACTTCTATATCTTGCTGTTCATCCAGCAAATCGATGGCTGCTTTTAATTGCGCTTCTCTATCTCCGACATTGCTGCCGAGTCCTAAAAATACTTCAGTCATTTTGATTCACCCTTGTTATCTCTATTCCCACTCCGTCATAATGGCCTGGAATAGGTGGTGTTTCTTTCGTAATTCTCACTTTAGTTTCCAATACCCGATTATAGTGTGAATTTATACGTTTTGCAATAAGTGCTGCGAGATGTTCGAGCAATTTTTTAGGTTCCCCTTCCATCACAGACTTAACATCATTATAGACTTCAGCGTAATTCACAGTATCCATAACATCATCTGATTCTCCTGCTGCTGTTAAATCTGTCTTCAACTCGACATCCACTACAAAGATTTGTCCGATTTCATTTTCTGCTGCTAAGACACCATGATAACCATAGAATCTCATACCGTTTAAAAATATACGATCCTTCATCGTTCATTCTCCTTTAAGTAATCGATACCGTGCGCAATACGGGCATTCATTTTCACATTATGTACGCGCACCGCTTGCACACCTTTCATGACACCATAAGCTGTCGTTGCTGCAGTCATTTCATCTCGATCTTCTGGCCCGTCATCTTCCCCCATCATTTCTTTGATGAAACGTTTGCGGCTTGTCGCTAGCAAGACTGGATATTCCGTCGCAACTAATTCGTCCAATCTTTCCATTACTTCACGTTCTTCTGCTCTGCTTTTCGCAAAACCGATGCCTGGATCCAACCAGATTTTATCAGTCGCAATACCAGCTGTTTCAGCTCTATGCGCTTGTTTTAATAAATAGACCAGCATTTCATCCATAATCGGCGTTTCTCGTTTGCCATCGCCGTTATGCATCAATACAATTTCAGCATCATATTGTGCCACAGTCTCAAACATTTTAGGGTCGTATAAGCCTGCCCATTGATCATTAATCATCGTAGCACCAGCTTCCAATGCCTGTTTTGCGACTTCACTGCGAAAAGTATCGACAGACAATTGAACATTCAGCTCAGAGAGTGCTTTCACTACAGGAATCACACGTTCCAACTCATCTTCAAGTTCTACCTCGCTGTGGCCTGGACGTGTAGAAACACCACCGATATCAATGATATCTACCCCTTCATCCATCATAACCTTAGCGCGTTCAACCGCCGCATCAACAGAATTATATTTTCCGCCGTCAGAAAATGAATCAGGTGTTACGTTTAAAATACCCATTATTTTTGTATGTGCCATGTCTATCTCCCTTTCACCATAACTGTGTTATATTATATCAAATTTTTGATTAATGACCGACCCCGAGTGTTCGATCAAGACCTTCAATAAAAAAACTGCCGTGCAATTCCTCAAAGAGGAATTTAACCGGCAGTTGTGATACTATCTCATTATTTTTCTTCGAAAGAATATAAAGGTGTTGATAGGTAACGTTCACCATTACTTGGTAATACAGTTACAACTGTTTTGCCTTTACCTAATTCTTTTGCTTTTTGAATTGCAGCATGGATTGCAGCACCAGAAGAAATACCTGCTAAGATACCTTCTTCTTTCGCAACTTTGCGTGCAGTTTCCATCGCAATATCGTTGCCTACTTTAATTACTTCGTCATAAATTTCAGTGTTCAATGTGTCAGGAACAAAACCTGCACCTAAACCTTGTAATTTATGAGGACCTGGTTCTCCGCCGCTTAATACAGGTGAGCCTTCAGGTTCGATAGCTACAATATCAATGTCAGGATATTTTTCTTTTAACACTTTGCCTGCGCCTGATAAAGTACCGCCAGTACCTACACCTGCTAAGAATGCATCGATTGTGCGGCCTTCGAATTGTTCTACAAGTTCAGGACCAGTTGTTAGTTCGTGAATACGAGGGTTAGCTGGGTTTTCGAATTGTTGCGGTTCATAGTAACCGTATTTTTCTTTTAATTCTTTTGCTTTTTTGATTGCGCCTTTCATCGCTTCTGAGCCCGGTGTTAAAACAACTTCTGCACCGTAAGCTTTTAATAAGTTGCGACGTTCAAGACTCATTGTTTCAGGCATTGTAAATACAGCTTTATAACCTTTTGCTGCTGCAACGAATGCTAAACCGATACCTGTGTTGCCGCTTGTAGGTTCAACAAGTGTGTCTCCTGGTTTGATTTTACCGTCTTTCTCAGCTTGTTCAACCATTGCTAATGCGATACGGTCTTTAACTGAGCCGCCTGGGTTTTGATATTCTAACTTAACGTAAATGTCAGCTGCATCTTCAGGTACAACATTGTTTAATTTAACAACTGGTGTATCCCCAATAATTTGAGTAATGTTATCTACAGGTTTCTTTGCCATAAAAAACGCTCCTTTATTCTTGAAAGTTATTTAAATAAGCTACCAGAACCTTGTTATCCATTACACCCCAAAAACAACGCCATTCTGATACTTAAATATATGATTTTATTTCTACTAAACCTTATCTATCTCATCGGATATTGTTATTTTATCAAACTTGTATGACATTCTACAAGTTCATTGTCTCTACTCTTAATTATTTCCTATTTTGTAAAAAAGAAACCTTTTGAAAAATCAGCTGAAAAAAGCAAAAAAGCCAGAGCCTTTTATGCCCCAGCTTTAAAAAATATTTATTTTGCTTGCAGCTCTTCAATCAAACCTTGAAGTTCCGCTTCACTGTAATGATATTTCGAACGGCAGAAATGACATTCTGCTTCTGCCCCGTGATCTTCATCAATCATGCTTTGGATTTCCGCTTCGCCTAACCCTTTGATCGCATTCAAGAATTTTTCATGACTGCAGTTGCATTCAAATCTTACCGGTGCTGTTTCTAAGAATTTCACATGCTCTTCTCCCAAAATTTCAATTAACAATTCTTCAGGAGACAAGCCTTGGTCGATTAATTGAGAAACAGGTGTCATGTGTGTAATTGCCTGTTCTACTTTTTCGATTGTTTCTTCTTTGGCATTCGGCATAACTTGGATGATAAAGCCGCCTGCTGCTTTGATTGAATTATCCGGATTGACTAATACACCTAGTCCTACTGATGAAGGAACTTGTTCACTTGTCGCATAATAATATGTGAAGTCTTCACCTAATTCGCCTGAAACAATCGGACTAGATCCAGAGAAGTAATCTTTCATACCGACATCTTTAACTACTGTTAAGGTACCATCTGTACCTACAGCACGGCGTACATCCAATTTGCCCTGGTCATTAAGCGGGAAGTGTGTTTGCGGGTTCGTTACATATGCACGAATATCCCCTTTTGCATTAGCATCTGCGACAATACGTCCGATTGGTCCGTGTCCGTCTACTGTTACAGTTAATTTCTGATCGCCTTTTAACATTGCGCCCATCATAGCTGTCGCAGTCATCGTACGGCCTAAAGCCGCTGAAGCAGTCGGCCATGTGTAATGTCTTGTTTGTCCTTCTTGCACTGTATTCGTAGTGACTGCTGCATAAGCTCGGATATCACCATCAAATGCTAGTGCCTTTACTATATAATCTTGAGTCATTTGAGCTACTCCTTTTTCCTTTGAAATTTCTATTTTCACTGCGTCTGCATGTTCATTTCAGCTTAAAAAATCTCTTTCTGCGTATTCCTAATCATAGCAGAAAGAGATTTTAAACTACATTATTTAGTTTCAGACAATAGAACTGTCTTATTTGTCAGTACGTCTGTCAGAATCATCAGCATCATGGTTATCATGCTTTGTTTCATCTTCAGATGATTCATCTGCATGAGTAGATCCATCTTGATGTGCTTCTTCTTCTTTTTGACGTTTTTCTTGTTCATCTAATTCAGCATCTTCTGCTTGGTGTTTCTTGTCATCTTCGCGCACTTCATCAAGGATTTCGTCGTAAGATTTTCCGAATTTGCCTTCTTGGAATTCTTCGCCGCCTTGTTTCACAACTTTTGCATCTTCATAATTCACTTCAGGCAATTTGCCTTCGTAGAATAATGAATGGATTTGTTCGCGAACCAATGTTTCCTCTGTTAACAATGTCTTCGCAATCAATTTAAGCTGATCTTCGTGCTCAAGCAAGATTTGTTTACAACGTTCATATTGTTCTTTAATGATACGTTGAACTTCTTTATCGATTTCATATGCGATTTGACCAGAGTATTCTGGTTCGCCTTGCATATCTTTACCTAAGAAGACTTGACCGCCGCTCTTCGTAAACTGCATCGGTCCGAGTTTCTTACTCATACCGTATTCAGTTACCATTGAGCGCGCAATTTGTGTTGCACGTTCGAAGTCGTTTGAAGCACCTGTAGACACTTCATTAAAGTTGATATCTTCAGATACACGACCACCGAGCAATCCGCAAATCTTATCAAGCAATTCTGGTTCTGTCATTAAGAAACGATCTTGCTTAGGCAGCATCATTGCATAGCCGCCTGCTTGACCACGCGGTACAATCGTAACTTTATGTACGACTTCCGCTTCATCCAGTACCATACCGATAATTGTATGACCTGCTTCGTGGTGTGCAACGATATTGCGTTCTTTTTCAGAAATAACACGAGATTTCTTAGCTGGACCTGCAATAACACGGTCAGTTGCTTCTTCAATATCTCGCATATCGATTTTCTTCTTGCCGTCGCGCACTGCAATTAATGACGCTTCGTTCAGCAAGTTTTCTAAATCGGCACCAGAGAAACCTGGTGTTCTTTGCGCAATCGCTTTTAAGTCTACTGTTTCATCAAGCGGTTTGTTTCTGGCATGTACGTAAAGAATCGCTTCACGGCCTTTAACATCCGGACGACCCACTTGAATTTGACGGTCGAAACGACCTGGACGAAGTAAGGCTGGATCAAGGATATCAGGACGGTTTGTTGCCGCAATCATGATAATGCCTTCGTTTTCGCCGAAGCCATCCATTTCAACTAATAATTGGTTCAGCGTTTGCTCACGTTCATCGTGACCGCCGCCGACACCGGCACCACGTTGACGACCCACTGCGTCAATCTCATCAATAAAGATGATACAAGGTGCGTTTTTCTTCGCATTTTCGAATAAGTCGCGGACACGGCTGGCACCGACACCAACGAACATTTCTACGAAGTCAGAACCGCTGATAGTGAAGAACGGTACACCCGCTTCACCAGCTACAGCACGGGCAAGCAATGTTTTACCTGTACCTGGAGGGCCCACTAAGAGTACCCCTTTAGGGATTCTTGATCCCATTTCCTTAAATTTCTTATTATCTTTCAAGAAGTCGACAATTTCGATTAATTCTTGTTTTTCCTCATCTGCACCGGCTACATCAGAGAAACGTACACGGCGTTTTTGGTTGTCGTACATCTTCGCTTTGGATTTACCAAAGTTCATCATACGTCCGCCGCCTCCGCCGCCTTGTGCTTGACTAAGGAAGAATATGAATAATAAAGCAATAACCAATACTGGAATCAACGTTGAAAGAATACTTACAAATACACTTTGTTTTTCTTCTTCTTTAACTGTAAATTTTAAATCTTTTTGTTTTTGTGCTTCATCTGTGACTTTCTGCAAGTCTTTTTCGTTATTATATAACATCGTTGAAGAATAATCTTCACCGTTCTTGGTCTTTCCAGTTACCATATAAACGTTCTGCTCAGGCTGGATTTCTAATGATTTCAAATCGCCTTTTTCGAGTTTTTCGAAGAACTGTGAATATGATAGTTGTTTCGGCATATTGCCGTTACCATTCAGCCAGGAAAATAAACCGAATATAAAAACGCCAATGATTGCGATTACAAGCACATTGCGAAAAGCTTTCTGCATGCGTTTTTTCCTCCTACTCCAATAATAAAACTAACAAAAATTGTAACACAATATAACTTTTAATGGCTAGTATTTCAACTTTGTAGAAAAAGTAAGCCATCTATGTTATTCGAATGTTTATTTGTTTTGGTAAACTTCCGGTTTCAACGCTCCGATGTACGGAAGATTACGATAATACTCTGCATAATCCAAACCATAACCTACCACAAATTCATCTGGAATTTTGCGGCCGACATATTTTGCTTCAATGTCTGCTTTACGGCGGTTAGGTTTATCTAATAACGTTACGATTTCTAACGAATTCACACGACGTGATTTTAACAATTCAGTAATCGATTTCAAAGTTGTACCTGTTTCAAGAATATCTTCGACAATCAATACATCTTTATTTTCGATTGAACTGCCTAAATCTTTTAAAATTTTAACTTCTCCTGTTGATTCTGTTCCGCCGTGATAACTTGATACATCCATAAAATCAATGGAAAGATGCGTATCAATACGCTTGATTAAATCCGACATGAACATTGCTGAACCTTTTAAGATACCTATACAAACAAGATTTTTATCCGCATAGTCCTCTGTGATTTTTGCACCTAATTCACGACAAATCTGTTGAATCTCATCTTCTGTCATTAGTACTTCTTTTAAATCGTCCTTCATTTTCGGCTACACTCCTATTTTTATTATCTCTAATTTCCCTTCGTATTTCGGTGCAGTGTACAATGTACCCACTGCGATAATCTCCCCTTGTTTATTCAGCAATATGGGCAACCGCTCACGTTCGTATTTCGGAACTTTGCGGTTGATCATCAAGCGATTGACTTTCTGATGGCCTTCTAAGTTGGGCAATACAAAACGGTCTCCAGGTTGTCTGGTTCGTATTGCTAATGGGAAGTCCTCATGCGCAATTTCATCATGAACTATAATTTGATATGTACCAAAATCATAATTGCCTGGTTGTAGCACCCGTTGTGTTGATAACGCTTCTTTTGTGAAACCCATTATTATAAATTTATCATACACAATTTGAATATTCCATTTATCTGACGAATAAATTACTGCTTGTGCTTGAGAATTTTCAATTTGCGCAAACCATGCTTCATAAGCATGTTCTGAAATCGGCGCTGCTTTTGTGTACCCTGCTAACAATTCATCCATTACAATTGTTTTTTGTGCATGGTTCAACGCATTAAATGCGGTGCGCTCAACAGAAATACTATGCTCGGTTTGAACTGTATGCTGTTTAAGAAATGCTGCTGCGTTTTGTTTTAATGCATCGAATTGTGCATCATGCCACGCTTTGAGCTTCAGCAGCTGCTCTGTATCCAACTGAGGATTCTCATTAATCATCGGAAAGATACGATTGCGGATATCATTACGCACATAATGATTATCTTGATTAGATGCATCTTCATAATAAGGCACTTGGTGTTGTGCTTGATAGACTTGAATGTCTGCTTTACTGACATTCAGCAGCGGACGTACTAAACGATAACCTTCTCTTTGCTCAACTGCTTCCATCCCAAGACGGCTTCTGGTTGTTCTTCCGGTCATCACACGATAAAAAATGGTCTCTAGCTGATCGTCTTGATGATGCGCTGTCATTAAGACATCTGCATTCAAAGCTTTGATGACTTCTGTAAACCATGCATAACGCTGCTGTCGTGCTTCATGCTGAATACTCTTACCTTGTTCTGTTAAGGCAGAAAGGTCTAGATGGTGTACGCGAAGCGGGATATGATGTGTTGTGCAATAACGGCTCAAAAAGGCTTCTTCCTCCGCTGAAGCGTCACGCAAACCATGATTGACATGCAAGACGGTCACTTGCCGATATGTATGTTGTAATTTCGTTATTAATAATTGCAGCAGCACCATACTATCTATACCTGTGGAAACTGCTACGACCAGATGGTCGTTTTTCGACCAGCCTTCTGTATAAATATTCATATCTGCACCTCTTCATTGGTTTGCTTAATGCTGTTGTGCTGACAGTGTGTATTGTTCCAAACATTAAAACTTTAAAATGACGAAAAAATAAAAGAAGACTGTTCCATCGCGAAACAGTCATCTTCTGTATGTTGAATTATCGTCTTGAACCTCTTCCGCCGCGGCGTGATTCAGCTTGGCGTTTGATAGACGTCATTTTCTCTTCGCTATCTTTTAAGAAGTTGCTTAATTTCTTTTCAAAGTCCTCTGGTTTATTGTGCGCAGGTTTGCCATGACCATGGCCGCCGCCTCTATGATGTTGTCTTTTTGGACGATCTTTCGCTTTTTTAATTGAAAGACTAATCTTGCCGTCGTCAGCAACAGATAGTACCTTAACTTCTACTTCATCTCCAACAGACAAGTGATCCTCTACATTTTCAACATAATTGTCTGCAACTTCACTGATGTGAACTAAGCCACTTTTCCCTTCAGGCAATTCTACAAACGCACCAAATTTCTTGATACCAGTGACTTTCCCTTTAAGCTTGCTTCCTACTTCGATTGACATATCCTAAATAAATCCTCCGATTTCTTTCAATTTTACTTAACTCTATTATATGCTTGTTGTCTTAATTTAACAATGGCATATCAGTTAATTCAATGAGATATTATGATTTTATCATTTTTAACACACGCATGACCTTACTTTTTGTCTTTTTTCCTATCTTCAGGAAGCTTGAATATCACTTCTCCGTCGTTGCTTAAATAATAATCATCTCGTGCGACTTTCTCAATATATTCTTTGTTATTCAAATTGTTCAGCTGTTCCTTCAACGCAATTTCTTCATCTTGTTGTTTTTGGAACTTTTCTTCTTTCGCTTTACGTTCTTTTGCATCATCTGCATTACTTTTGGTTTGAGAGATAACCATAATAGAAAGGACAATGATAATTGCGAGCAAAATTCCCGCAAAGAGCATAATACGACGTTTAACCACGCGCTTTTTCATTTCGCGCTGCTTTTTCTTGCGGTTTTCATTTTCAATATATCTGTTTTCCATATGCTCTACTTTTCTATTCATGGTCCGTCACTCCTTAGTCATTCTCATTAATACGCTCTTCTTTTACTAATTCATACATGCCTTTCGCATTTTCTTTCGATGCATGTTCGCTTAATCCAGTGACATGAATAGTAATCACACGTTGCCCGAAACGAATGACAATTTCATCACCGATTTTGACATCCGTACCTGCTTTAGCTGTATTGCCGTTGACCTGCACACGTCCTTGGTCGCTGACTTCTTTCGCTAAAGTACGGCGTTTGATTAAACGAGATACTTTTAAATATTTGTCTAATCTCACGTTATTCCCCTTCTTTCTGTTGTAAAAAGGCCTTCAGCTGTGCCTCATCATAGTCTTTATTTTTGACTTCATCATACAACGCCATAAAATGGTCTGCAAATACTTTCTCAAATTTTACACGCGGTGTTTTGCCTTCTTTTGCTTTCGCATTAGACCATATTGCTTTTAAATCATCGATATTTTCTGCATTTTCGCTTCCGAATACATGCGGATGGCGTCGAATCATTTTATCATTCAAACTTTCAATCACTTCACTGATATCGATATAACCTTCTTTTTTGCCGATACTTGCATGCAGCAAGACTTGCAATAAGATATCGCCAAGTTCTTCTATCATATGCCAATCATCTTCATGATCAATCGCTTCAAACAACTCAAAAGTCTCTTCTAACAGATAACGTTTCAGTGTTTCATGCGTCTGCACTTTATCCCATGGACAGCCTTTTTCATCATCCACTAATGTATCAATCACTTCTGTCGCATAATCAAAGTCGCGGTGCATCAGCGCCTCATCTTCAACACGCGGCAAGAACACACTCGTTAAATTACTGAATACATCGTGATGATCCAATTCATATAAAGGTGTTTCGATTACCGTTGCCCCTGTATTACGTGCACCGTCTACGATGTATACTTGGTAATCATCGGCATAGCGTTCCATCAATGTTAATTTCAAATCTCCTGCAGTCATCGCACTGAACACTTGTGTAATCAATGTGTGTGTACGAATATTCAATTGGTTCGCACTTAATGCTGTACCGTCTAATAAAGTAAATCCTTCGTTAGGATCAACTTTCACCGCTTCAAACACATCATCAATAAAACTTTTGCCGCCTAACACTTCGACTTTTATATCATCATGTTGTTGTGCATACGCCGTCAGCAATGCAGTTGTAGTTTCTGCTACACGCGGATGACCGGGCACAACATAGACAATATCTTCTTTTTGTGCCGCAGCAATCAATTGATCAACAATCGTTTGATAGACATTGCTGAAAGCATCGTTGTCTTCATATACTTCATCAAAGCTCGTCCACTGCAATTGTGTGGCTTGCTCTTGCAGTGCTTTGACAACCGGATGCGACAGTGTACGTGCATAAATATGTGTTTGCTTTGTTAAATAATTATAAATGCCTAACGGCATCTCATCTAATCCATAGTTGCCTAAACCTGCAATTGTAATGGTATGACTCATGATTTTCGTCCTTTCTTTATGCGATACAATTTATGTCCGAACGGCATATGCTGCAACTCTCGATACGTTAATAAGTTTAAATACACAATAGCAGCTATCACCACAATGACACCTGCAGCCGCTGCCGACAGCAGCTCTGCCATACCTATTAAACGACCGCCTGCCGGCCATAGATACATCACCGCTTGTACTGCAACAGTCATGGCTAACATCGCAGCCGCAAGCTTCCATACAAAGTACGACATATTGCGTAAACGGTAAAACTTTAATGTTCGATACTGCAAGACACAGGCAAATAAACACAGCGAACTTACAGTACTGATACTTGCACCGACAATACCGATCTTAGGTATCAATAGAATGTTCAATCCTAATTTTATAACTGCTCCTATCGCAAATGCAAAAAGAATCAAACGAGATTGTTCCCGTACTTCCAACAATGCAATATTCACCATAATCAGAGATACACATATCACCGTAATCATATAAATTACTAATGTTACTGTTAAAACATCATTTTTAAAGAAGACACGGTTCATAATCGGTAATAGGTTCATTAAACCGACACCTGCTGCAACACTGATCGTAACCGTGATTTTCAACGTCGCATCCGCATAGCGGTTCATACGTTCAAAACGCTGTTCTGAAAAGGCATTGGTTAACAACGGAATCAGCACAAAACAAAACGTTGTCGTTACAATTAAACCAATTTGGATAAAAGATGCCCCGCGATCGTAAATGCCTTTTTGAACAATTGCTTCATGAAACGACAAGCCGTAATGCTGCAATGTGCGGATAACCGAGAAACTATCCATCAACTGCCATGTCGTCACAATCAAGTGACTGACCGAAAAAATTATAATCGCAGCGGCTAAACGGCCCCAAACCGCTTTTGGCATCGTTGCTTCGCGCCATGTCCATTGAAAACCAAACGGACGTTTCCAGCTCAAAAAGATTGTTGCAGCTAAGAAACCAAGTCCAGATGCTAAAATCGACCATTTGCCTACTTGATAAATCGACCAATCATACAGTGCAAACACCGCAATCATTACCAAGATGATGCCTACACGTACAATTTGCTCGATAACTTGAGAGTAAGCCGGGTATTCCATTTGCTGTCTTGCTTGAAAACTGCCGCGCAAAACACCTAGGCAGCCGACAACTAAAAAGCTGCAGCTGGCCATACGAATCATCGGTGTTAAATGCTGATCACCCATAATATGGGCAATCACAGGTGCGCCAAGACAAATCAGTACGAACAGCACAAAACATGTACCCTGAATCCAAATCATCGCATGACTCATCCGCTTCGCTGTCGCATGCGCCCCGAAATTTTGCGTGACTGCACTCGGTATCGCATTCATAGATAATATCGTCGCAAGCGATAAAAAAGGATACACTTGCTGATAAGCATAAAGTCCTGCATCGCCTAATACGTTTTGGTACGGTACACGATAAATCGCACTCAGAACTTTCACCGCAATCAAAGCTAAAGTTAAAATGATGACACCGCTAAATGCTGATTTACGCTTCATCTGGGATGACCATGCTTTCTTCTAAAGCTTTCATCAAGAATTTCAAGCGGTCAAACCACGCGCCTGCCTTTTTATTTTTATTCAGCGTTACCGTCATCGCATTTTCAGACACGCCTACCTTCATATCGCGTCCAAGCGGCAAGGTTTGTTTGAATAATGCTTCACCGTTGATATCTTCTGTACCTTTTTCAGACAGATGGATGTCTACTGCTTTTCCGGTATCTTTAATACGTGTGACACCGACATGCAAGGCATGGATACGGATTTCTACAATATCCAGCAAGCGTTCGACTTCAACCGGATACTCGTTGAAACGATCGAATAATTCATCCTTAATATCCATCAGCTGATCTGCCGTTTCAATCTGACGCAATTTCTTATAGATTTCAATTTTAGATTGTTCGTTCGGAATGTAACTTGTCGGCAAGTATGCATCAATATTCAATTCGATTTCAATTTCAGGTGTGTCGTTTTCTTGTTGGATGCCGCGTTTTTCATTCACAGCTTCTTCTAGCATTTGTGAGTACAAGTCGAAGCCGACAGAATCAATAAAGCCGTGCTGCTGCTTGCCCAGCAAGTTGCCTGCTCCGCGGATATTCAAATCGCGCATTGCAATTTTAAAACCGCTGCCGAGTTCTGTAAATTCTTTGATTGCTTGCAGACGTTCTTCTGCAGTCTCAGACAATACTTTGTTTGTCGGGTGCAGGAAGTATGCATAACCGACACGTGATGAACGGCCGACACGTCCGCGCAATTGATACAATTGGCTTAAACCGAAGCGGTCTGCTTCTTCAATAATCAATGTATTCGCATTCGGTACATCGACCCCTGTTTCAATAATCGTAGTAGTCACTAAGATATCGTACTCTCCGTTAACAAAGCCGATCATTGTATCTTCTAATTCGCGTTCAGTCATGCGGCCATGCGCAACACCGATATTGGCATCCGGCATCAGCATTTGAAGCTGTTCGCGTTTCTCATAAATAGACTGTACTCTGTTATAAAGATAGAAAGCTTGTCCGCCGCGCGACAATTCACGCTCTAATGCTTCTTTGATGAAATTAGTATTTTGTTCTAAAACATAAGTTTGAACTGGGAAACGGTTTTCCGGCGGTGTTTCAATAACAGACAAGTCGCGCACCCCAAGCATACTCATATGCAATGTACGCGGAATAGGTGTCGCAGTTAACGTTAAAACATCCACATTCGTCTTCAATGTTTTGATACGTTCTTTATGGCGTACACCAAAGCGTTGTTCTTCATCGACCACTAATAGACCTAAATCTTTATACTGCACATCTTTTGCGAGCAGTTTATGCGTACCGACTACGATATCAATCGTACCGTCTTTAAGACCTTGTTTCGTTTCTTTGATTTCTTTTGGTGTACGGAAGCGGCTCAATAATTGAATATTGACCGGAAAATCCTGCATACGTTCTATCAATGTTTCATAGTGCTGCTGCGCTAGGATGGTTGTCGGTACTAAGAACGCGACTTGTTTGCCTTCCATTACCGCTTTGAACGCTGCACGCAATGCCACTTCTGTTTTGCCGTAGCCGACATCACCGCATAATAAGCGGTCCATCGGACGTTCTTTCTCCATGTCTGCTTTGATTTCATCAATAGACTTCGCTTGGTCGGCTGTTAAATCATATGGAAAGTCCATTTCGAATTCATGCTGCTGCTCAGTATCTGGACCAAATTGATAGCCTTGTGCCATTTCACGCTCGCGGTATAGTTCAATCAATTCATCTGCGATATCTTCAACACTTTGTTGGACTTTCGCTTTGGTTTTCTTCCATTCTGTGCCGCCGAGTTTGTTTAATTTCGGTGTTTTGTCTTCAGATGCTACATATTTTTGCACTTGATCCATTTGATCAACAGGTACAAACAGCTGGTCTGTACCCTTGTATTGAATTTTAATGTAGTCGCGATGCACATCTCCGACTTCAAGTGTTTCAACACCTAAATAACGTCCGACACCATGGTGAACGTGTACTACATAGTCGCCGATTTTTAAATCTTGGTACGATTTAATACGCTCAGCATTGGTCATCGTCGGTGTACGTTTTTTGGCCTTTTTCTGTTTTGATTTGAATAATTCGCGCTCTGTTACAACTGCCAGCTGCATATACGGCAGTTCGAACCCTTCAGATAGACTGCCTTCTACTATTACCGCATGGCCGCCCTGAACTTTGTCGCTTGCGCCTGCTTCGACAATCGGAATATGCATTTCGTTCATCATGGCTTTAACGCGTTCTTTCTTCGTTTCTGTTTCCACCAAGACAACTACGGTATAACCGTTATTGATATAGCGTTGGAATTCCGAACGCATAATATCATATTGGCCGTAGAACTGCTGCACCGGTTTGCTTGAGAATTTAATAATGTGATCCAGTTTAACCGGCATACTTGCTGTAAAGAGTGTGAAGAATGTGATTTTGCGTGATTTGATTAAACGCGCAAATGCATCATCATCCATAAATTTTTGACCGATAAAGCCTTTTCCACTTTCAATCAGCTGTGAAATAAAATCATTGACTTCGGTTGTTAATGTTTCTTCAGTATCCTTCACACGATTATATTCATCTACCACAATAATCGCATCGTTGCCGATATAATCGACAAGCGTTGCAGGTGTTTCGTACATGAAAGCCACTAATCTGCGAATCACTTGGTGATCAATAAAGTTCGTATCAAACTGCAAGAAGCTTTCATACGTATCTTTGACATCATTGCGGACAGATTTATCAATTTTAGGACGTGTTGTTTCATAAGCCGCTTTCAATTCTGATTGAATCCGTTTTAAGACATCTTTCGTAATGATATAGTCGCTCGCTGAAGTAATATGTGCTTCTTCTTGATTTTCTTTTGAGCGTTGGCTTTCTACATCAAATTCGCGAATCGAATCGACTTCAGTATCAAACAATTCAATACGTACCGGTGCCCCGATTAACGGATAGATATCAATGATACCCCCGCGGACTGAAAATTCGCCGATATGCGAAACAACGCTTTCTCTGCGGTAGCCCATATCTACCAATGTGTTTAAGAAGTCGTCGACATCAATATCCTCGCCGACTTTTAAATGTACTTGATGGGATTGCCATATATCGACAGGTGTCTGGAGTTTCTTCAAGCCGTTTAAAGGTATGATAAAGAACCCTCGCTGGCCTTGTGCTAAGGCAGTAAGGGTACGCACACGTTCACTCATCAGCTGCGGACTTTGTGTGGAGAACTCTTCAGTCATGATGTCTTGAAGCGGATATTTATAAATCTCTTCAGCATCTAAATATTGCTGCAAATCTGCTTCTAACTTATCAGCTTGATACAAGTTGTTCGTCACAACGACCATAGGACGCTGAGATGACAAATACTTCTCAGCCATCATCGTCGCTTTAGCCGCACCTGCTAATCCTGTAACCAATACATTTTCTTGTCCGAATACATCATTTAACTCTTCATATCGTTTATCTTTGTTTAAATAATCTGTAATTATTGATTTCACTTAGCCTCACCATTATATTCATTCATCACATGGTCGAAACGCGAACTTGCGATATAATCTTCAACAGCACGTGCAGAATGTTCTATTACTTTGTTCATTGTTTCCATTTCTTGCTTAGAGAATTTTTGCAATACATAATCCGGTACTGACATCCCGTTAGTCGGTCTTCCTATACCGATACGGATACGTTTGAATTGATCTGTACCTAAATGCTGGATGATAGATTTCATTCCATTATGTCCGCCGGCACTGCCTTTTTGACGTAATCGCACTTGGCCTTGCGGTAGATCCAAATCATCATATAAGACCAATAAATCGTCTGGATCTACATTATAATAATCCATTAAAGGGCCGACTGCTTCACCCGATAAATTCATCATTGTCATCGGTTCAATCAAAAGCACCTTTTCCCCTGCAATGCGCTCAATCGTATAAGCACCGCGAAACTTTTGCTTGTCTAGTTTGATTTGATTAGCATCCAGTAAATAATCGATAACCTCAAATCCGATATTATGCTTGGTTTGTTCGAATCGCTTACCGATATTGCCTAATCCGACAATACATTTCATGCTTCTTTTCCTCCATCTCTTTACTTTTATCTTTTAGTTGGCATTGGTCATCTCCCAATGTCTATGTATCGCTTTACCACCTATATTAACACAAATCACCCTTAACCCTGACCTGAAAAGCTATGTATGTTTTCGAGTGTTGGTCATGGGTTTCAGTGAAATAAAAAAAGCCGGACACACATATAGTGTGAACGGCAATCATTAAAAACGAAATTATTCTTCTTCTTTTTCGTCTTCTTTGTCTTCTCCAACAACTTCTGGTTCAGGAGTATCCGCACTGCCTGCTTCAACTTCTTGAATTTCTTCTTCGCTTGGTCCTTGAGTTGGAGGTGTTACAGTTACAATTGTATCTTCAGGTTCGTTTTCGATTGTGAAGTCGCCTGTTACTTTCAAGTCTTGAACTGCGATAGTGTCGCCGATTTCTAATTCAGCGATATCTGCTTCAAGATATTCAGGAATGTTGTCTGGTGTTGCTGTAACTTCAACATAGTGTAATGGTTGGTCAACTACGCCGCCTTCTTTAGCGCCTACTGCTTCACCAACTAAGTGAACTGGTACTTCTACAGTACGTTCTTCAGTCATGTTGATTGCTAAGAAGTCGATGTGAGTGATTTGGTTTTTCAACGGATCGAATTGGTAGTCAGCTACCATTACTTTGATAGTTTTAGAACCTACGCCTAAATCGATAACACCGTTACGTCCAACTTCACGGATAACTTTGATGAATTCTACTTCATCAACTTTAACTGATACGTTTTTTTGACCGTAACCATACATAACTGCTGGTACTTTACCTGAGTTTCTGATTGCTGTTAAATCAGAACGTCTTTGTTTACCTTGACGGATAATAGACTTTAATGAAGCCATTTCCTTTTTCCACCTTTCGTATATGAGATTTTCTATCGTCGCCTATATCAGACTATAAATATTGAATCTCTCCGCACTTGCCCATCGGTTGTTTGACCGCTTGCAAGTGTTTGATATGTTCACGACAGAAAGTCGCGAACGGAATTATTATACACATTTTAACAAATTACGTCAACCGCTGTTTGCAGAAATCAAACAGATAACTAGAAGAAAAGCCGCAGCCTGAGTGGCTGCAGCTTCTTAAATATTAGTCGAATAATACACTTACTGATTCTCTTTCGTATACACGAACGATTGCTTGTGCGATTAATCCTGCTACTGATAATTCAGTTGTATTTTCTGGTTTGCGTCCGTCATCAAGACGAATTGAATTTGTAACGATTAATTCTTTAATCGCTGAGTTTTCAATACGTTCTTTTGCCGGACCAGAAAGTACAGCATGTGAACAGCAAGCATAAACTTCTTTAGCACCTTTGTCTTTTAATGCTTGTGCTGCTAATGTAATTGTACCTGCTGTGTCGATGATGTCATCGATAATAATTGCAGTACGGCCATCAATGTCACCAACGATATTCATAACTTCTGCTACGTTTGGTTTTGGACGACGTTTGTCGATAATCGCGATTGGTGTTTTTAAAATGTCTGCTAATTTACGTGCGCGTGTTACGCCTCCGTGGTCTGGTGAAACGACTACAGTTTCTTCTGGGTCGATTTCAGGGTTGTTTTTGAAGTATTCCGCTAAGATCGGCACACCCATTAAGTGGTCGATTGGAATATCGAAGAAACCTTGAATTTGCGGTGCATGCAAGTCTAAAGCAATCATACGATTTGCGCCTGCAACTTGGATTAAGTTGGCTACAAGTTTTGCTGTGATAGGCTCACGGCTGCGTGCTTTACGGTCTTGGCGTGCATAACCATAATAAGGAACCACAATGTTGATTGTTGCTGCAGAAGCACGTTTGCATGCGTCAATCATAATAAGCAATTCCATTAAGTGATCGTTAACCGGATTTGATGTAGGTTGGATAATGAAGACATCGCAACCTCGGATACTTTCTTCAATATTGATTTGAATTTCACCGTCGCTGAAACGCTTTACCGAACATTTTCCTAATTCAATTCCAATGTTATCTGCCACCTCGTTTGCAAGCGGCTCATTTCCTTTCAACGAGAAAATCTTTAAAGATGAATTTTTATATTCATTAGCTAACATTTATAGTCCTCCATTTATTTGCATTCATGCGTTGTTCAAGTCGAACTGATACATAACATCCTATTTAATTTTACTGAATTGGACACGAGACATCAATACTTGTTAGTTTTTATTTTTATTTAAATAGCCTGGTTTTGTTGTTTGTCTTTCACGCGCTAGTGCTAAGCTGTCGTTTGGTACGTCGTCTGTAATCGTTGAACCCGCTGCAATCAATACGTTATCACCTAATGTAACCGGCGCAACTAAATTTGTATTGCAGCCGATGAATGCATCTTTGCCGATTGTTGTTTTAAATTTATTTTTGCCGTCATAATTGACTGTAATCGAACCGCATCCGACATTTGTGCGTTCTCCGATTTCTGCATCGCCGATGTAGCTGAGATGAGAAACTTTAGCACCGTCTTTAATATCCGCTTTTTTCACTTCGACAAAGTTGCCGACTTTCACTTCATTGCCTAAGTTGGCTTTTGGTCTCAGTTGCGCAAATGGTCCGACTGTTGTATCTTCACCAACTGACGCATCATTGATAACAGATTGTTTAATTGTCGTACGGCTGCCGATACGGCTGTTGTTGATTTCTGAGTACTGACCGATGAAAGCGTCTTCACCAATTACTGTGCCTGTACCTAAATGTACCCCAGGTTCCACAATTGTATCCATACCGATTTCTACATCCGCTTCGATATACGTTGTTTCAGGATCAATTAATGTGACACCATTACGCATATGATATTCGTTTGTACGTTTTCTGAATGCCGCTTCTGCTTTGCTTAATGCAACACGATCATTAACACCCATGATTTCGTCGAAATCTTCAGTGCGGTATGCATCTGCTGTGTGGCCTTCTGCTAAAGCAAGTGTGATGACATCCGGCAAATAATATTCGCCTTGTGCGTTATCATTTTTCACTTCTTCCAGCAAACGGAATAATAAAGCATTGTCAAAAGCGAAGATACCTGTACTGATTTCATCAATGGCTTGTTCTTCTTTTGAAGCATCTTTTTGTTCTACTATTTTTTCCAAACGACCTTCTTGGTCTCTGACAATACGTCCATAACCAAAAGGATTTTCAGCTGTCGCAGACAGCACTGTCACACCTGTTTGCTGTGCTTCGTGATAATCTGCTAATGCTTTTAATGTTTCAGGTGTGATAAGCGGAGTATCGCCGCACACGACCAACGTTGTGCCTTCTTTGCCTTTCAATTCATCAGCTGCCATCTTCACAGCATGTGCTGTGCCGAGTTGTTCCTCTTGGAAACTGTATGATGATTGATCTCCTAAAGTTTCTTTTACACTTTCTGCACCGTGACCGACGATTGTGACAATTTTATCTGTGCCAGCTTGTTTGACACTGTCGACCACATGTTCAATCATACTTTTGCCTGCTACTTTGTGTAACACTTTGTAAAGTTTTGATTTCATTCTGGTACCTTTACCAGCTGCTAATACTACCGCATATCTCTGCATGACTGCGAACCCTCCAATAAATTTACACTTCTACATTATTATAAATTAAGCCGAGTTGCACTTTCAAGACTCACCCTCATTCTTATCTGCTGACTGTCATTCGGGTTGCGCTTATCATAACACATCCATTTAATATTTTACACAATATTGTTCTGCGTTAAAATTTCCAAAGAATTAAGCGCTTCTTCAGTATTCGGCGATAAAAAACCCTCGATCGCATGACCGAGGGTTGAATAAGCTTTATTTATCATCTTTAAGCTTTGAATTAAGCTTCTTCGTTACTATCTTCTTCTGATTCTGATGGTTTCGCATTCTTATCTGGAATGACTTCATCAGTTTCATCATATACTTTCATCACAGCATCTTGAATTTCTTGTCTCATGTCTGAATTGATAGGATGCGCGATGTCACGGAATTCACCATCTGGTGTACGTTTGCTTGGCATTGCGACGAATAGACCTGAGTTGCCTTCAATTACGCGCAAATCATGGACTACGAATGCGTCATCTAGTGTAATTGACACTAGTGCTTTCATTCTTCCATCAGTTTGTATTTTTCTAAGTCTTACATCTGTCACTTTCATGTAGTGAGCCCCCCTAGTATATCTCTCTATTGTCTTTATAGAAGCTTACAATATTTAATTAAAAATTATTTTCCTTTGACTTGAGCGATGACCTCGATCTCAACTTTTACGTCTTTAGGCAAACGCGCCACTTCTACACAGCTTCTCGCTGGTTTGTGCGCATTGAAATATTGTCCGTAGACTTCGTTGATTTCTTGGAAATCATTCATATCTTTAATAAAGATAGTCGCTTTAATCACTGAATCGATATCAGCACCCGCTTCTTGTAAAACCGCTTTAAGGTTTTCCAAGACTTGACGTGTTTGAACTGATACTTCATCACTGACAAGTTCATTAAATTCATTTAATGGAATTTGACCTGAAGTATAAACCATATCATTCACTACAACTGCATGTGAATACGGTCCTAAAGCTTCAGGTGCTTTATTAGTGTGTATTGTCTTCATGTTGCAAATCGCTCCTTTTATGAGAATTTAGATAAAACGTTGCCTTGCTCAACTTTAAAGTCTTGATTGTATTCATCTACATCAGACAATTTGACCAAGGAAGTATAATCTTCAATCAATCTTTGTTTCACTTCTTTAGATTCTACAAGTACTGATACCCCCTTGACATGTGCTTTAAACTCATTCATCAAATTCATCACGCCGTTAATCGAGCCCCCGGCACGCATAAAGTCATCAACAATTAAAACGTTCGAATTTTCTTTAAGTGTGCGTTTTGACAAGACCATCGTTTCGATCTTGCGCGAAGAGCCTGAAACATAGTTGATAGAGACTGTAGAACCTTCTGTTACTTTATTATCCTTGCGAATAACAACTACTGGTAAATTTAATACATTTGCTACTGCATTGGCAAGAGATATCCCTTTTGTCGCAATTGTCACAATCGCATCGAGCTCTTCATCCATATAAATTGTAGCGATTAATCGCCCGACTTTATTTAATAATTCCGGGTTTCCCATTAAATCTGAAAGGAAAAGATATCCTCCCGGAAGCAAGCGTTCTTTTTCTTGCAAGAGCACAATTACTTCATTAATAACTTCCTCAGCTTCTTCTTTGCTCATTGTCGGGCGATACGTGACACCTCCGCTCGCACCTGCCGTAGTAATGACTGTTCCCAATTTCTCCTTATGCAAAGTTTCGCGAACAATGTGGATGTCTTCGCTGATAGAAGACTTAGCTTGTTTAAACTTCTTCACAAAGTGCGTTAAGGGTATCAGTTTATTCGGGTGACACATTAAATAATGCGTCATGTACACAATGCGCTCGCTTCGTTTATAACGCAAGAGAATCCTTCCTTTCTTATCCTAATAATCTTACTAAATAGACCTCGTTGCAGCACCCATGCACTGCATTATAAATATTTTGTGCTTGCTTGTAATGCTTTGCCAAACTATAAACGGTCGGTCCGCTGCCGCTCATCAATGCACCATCTGCACCGCTGTTCAGCATATTCTGCTTTAATTTCAAAATATCCGGATGCATCTCCATAGAGATAGCTTCTAAACTATTAGATAAAGCCGAACAAATCTGTTCATAGTCGCCTGATTCAATCGCTTCAATACACGCAGCTGAATGTGACGCTTTCTGCTGCACCGCATTCAGTTTCAATTCTTGGAAGACACAAGGCGTCGAAATCCCTACATTCGGTTTTGCAATGACAACCCATGCCTTCGGAGGCCGTTTAAGCAAACGCACCTTCTCGCCATGCCCTGTACATACAGCTGTCTTGCTGTAAATACAAAACGGAACATCTGAACCTACTTGCTCAGCTAATGTACTCAATTCATCCAGCGTCAAATTCAATTCAAATAATCGATTCATCGCACGCATGGTCGCAGCCGCATCTGCCGACCCTCCGCCAAGACCTGCCGAAACAGGAATCTCTTTATCCAGCACAATCGTTACACCTTGCGGGATTTGATAAGTTTCTTTCATCAGCATCGCAGCTTGAAACGCCAGGTTCTTCGCATTCTCAGGCACAAAATTATAATCCACCTTCACAACTACACGCTGATCCTCGCGTTTTTCAACAGTAACGCGGTCATTCAAGTCCACCGTTGTCATTACCATTTCAACTTCATGAAACCCATCATTTCTTTTATAAAGTGCATCTAAAGTGAAATTAATCTTGGCAGGTGCCTTTTCATATATCATATTACCGCCCACCTTTACTGTTCAATTTGCTTTAGTTCAGATATGTCTGCTTCACTAAAAAGTGATAAGAGGGTTCAATTTCCCTTGTACAAAAATAAAATGACGTACATCATCTGCATTATCGTTATTATAACACGAACATTGGCACACATTACAGTGGTTAATGTTATGAAATTGAAAAATATTTAAGTAATTTGTGAAGATACGTTATATTCTGCGCATATGATTGCCAACCGCAACAAAATCCCCTTATTTGTATGCTGCATTTTTCCTTTTCTTCTCAGCATCGCTTTTTATTTTGCATGTTCTATAACAGATGTAGCAGATATAAAAGTATAAAACACATAAAATGATTATCACTCAACGCAAAAAAAGAGGAATCCTTAAATCAGGATTCCTCTTTTTAAACGAAGCACATGGCTTCAACTCTATTATTTTCTAGTGTGCAACTGCATCCTGGTGATTTTCGTCTACAAACGAAACTTGGACGTTCTCCGTCAACACATCAGTGTATGTATAAGATACACGTTCAAAGTTATGTTTGTCTTGGTCTAATTCAACAATGAATACTGCAGGGTATGTTTCAGCTAACACTCCGCAACGTTCGATTGTTTTCTTACGACCACCATTCGCTTTAAGTACAATACGGTTTCCTAAATGACAATCAAGTGCATTTTTGATGTCCCAAATTGATTTTGGCATATTGCTCCACCTCGCTACAAATTGTATTATAACACATTTCCAGCGATTCAGTCAAATAAAATTTAAATTTTAACAATACCAATGCCCTATGTCAATATTTTAAAACTCTAATTCTGGGAATTTTTTCAAGTTATTGTACAAATGCGCAAATTCTTTTATAGATAATGTTTCACCGCGGCGTCTCGGGTCGATTTCACTGCTTTCCAACCAGTCTTTAACGCGACCTTTTTGTTGTTTGCCGTCAGTAAATAAACTTTGGTAATTATTCGCGATTGTCTTGCGTCTTTGGCTGAATGCAGCTTTAGTCATTTTAAAGAAACGATCTTCATCATCGACAGATACCACCGGTGCTTCTCGCTTCATCAATTTCACGACAATAGAATCTACATTCGGCGGAGGCATAAAGACTGTCTTAGGTACAGTTAATACTTTTGAAGTCTCTGTATAATACTGGGCTACAATCGATAATGAGCCGTAAGCCTTCGTACCTACTTGTGCATTTAAACGTTCACCGACTTCTTTTTGCATCATGACCACATAACCGTCAATCGGCAGTGTCTGCGACATTAAGTTCAACAATATCGGTGTTGTGATATAATACGGCAAGTTCGCAACAACCATAATTTTATCGCAATCTGATAAGTGCGCTTGTACCGCTTCTACTACATTCGCTTTTAAAATATCTTCATTAATCACCGTCACGTTGTCATAAGGAGATAAAGTATCCTCTAAGACAGGAATCAAACGCTGATCAATCTCAAATGCGACAACTTTTTTCGCATGTTTTGCGAGGTGTTCGGTTAATGAACCCATCCCTGGTCCTACTTCAATAACACCAGTATTTTCATCAATGGCACTGGCCTCAATAATTTTATGAATAATATTCACATCAATTAAGAAGTTTTGTCCCAAGCTCTTCTTGAAATCAAATTGATATTTATCCAGCAATGCACGCGTACGCGTCGGTGTTGCGATATCTTTATGCATCATTTATGCTCACTTCCTTTATCTTCGTTTAATGCTTCACGCACATCTTGTTCGGTATAGCCGAAAGCATTCAGTTTTTTTAACAGCTGCTTGCCATTTGAATGTCCAATATGTAATTTACGGCCGAGTACTGCACGCTTATGTCTTGCATCTGTACCGACAATCAAACCTAAATCAATTAAGACATCTTTGCTGATGGATTCCATGCCCTCTTCAAATGGAGATGACACATGCATCAGCGCTTCTTTAATCGCATCCACAGACGCATGTTCTACACCGATTTTACCGCGTCTGCTTTTTGCTTTTTCACGGTCAATATAAGCATGTTTCACACCCGGTACATGTTCGCGGATAGTATTACGTATCTTATCACCCGGGAAATCAGGATCAGTTAATACAATAACGCCTCTTGTTTCTTGCGCATTGCGAATGACATCTAAAGTTTCCCAACTGATTGCACTGCCATTGGTTTCAATTGTATCGCACTCTACAGCACGCTTCACACGTTCTGTGTCATCACGGCCTTCAACCACGATAAACTCATTTATCTTCATATTATTCGTCACCTCTCACGTGTTAACTTCAATACTATACCATATCTTCAAGCTTGAAAAATAAAACATTGTCACATTGAATCACATTTAGCTATAAAACAAAAGATGACTTCCTAAAAGCACTATTTAGGATAGTCAATGCACTCACCTAGAATTTAGTAAACTGTTTTATCAAAACACCTTTTATAAAGCGATAACACCTTCAATAATCATTCAACCTATACAGCTTGTACTGCACAAGCAAAAACACGTCATTGCATGTTTTCCCTTACATCAAGGCATTATAAAAGCACCCTTCTCGCGAACGGTGCTTTTAAGTGTTATTGATTTAAGTTAAATAACTTTTCCGCATTTTCTGTTGTCTGTTTAGCAACTTCTTCATAGCTGATACCGCGCAATTCCGCAATTTTTTCAGCAACTAACGTCACGCGCATCGGTTCATTACGTTTTCCGCGATAAGGATGCGGTGATAAATAAGGTGCATCAGTTTCAACAAGTAAACGATCAAGCGGTACATGTTTTGCGACTTCTTTAGGTTGTTTGGCATTTTTAAACGTCACAGGTCCGCCTAATGAAATATGGAAACCTAGTTTATTGATGACAACATCCGCAATTTCAGGCGAACCGCTGAAGCTGTGCATGATGCCGCCTACTTCTTCTGCATGTTCTTCCATTAAGATATCAATACAATCTTGTGTAGCTTCGCGGTTGTGAATCACGATCGGCAAGTTGACACGTTTTGCTAAGGCAATTTGTTTTCTAAACACTTCTTTTTGTACATCTTTCGGTGATTTATCCCAATGGTAATCTAAGCCCATTTCACCGATACCGATAACTTTAGGATGCTCAGATAACTTTTCAATCCATTGTTCGCGTTCTTCTGTATAGTCAATCGCATCTACAGGATGCCAACCGATAATCGCATATAAGAAATCATATTGGTCGATGAGTTCCATCGCACGTTCGATTGTCGGCGTATCAAAACCTACGACAAACATACGGTCTACCCCTGCTTCACGTGCACGATCAATTACTTCTTGCAAGTCTTCATCATATTGTTCCGCATTTAAATGTACATGTGTATCAATTAACAATGTTAAGTGCTCCTTTCACTACTGTATATAGCTGATGTATTGTCATTATACCCGTATTTACGAGAGGCATGACAATGAAAAGAAGCGGCTGAAGCATTTCAATCTGCCGGCCGCTTTCTCTTTGTTTTCTTAAACTGTTTCAATCTTATTATTTAATCACTGCACCGTTAGGAATTGCATTAGGCAGACTTACAAGTGTAAGTACGCCGTCTTTTTCCGCTGATAAAATCATACCTTCTGATTTACGGCCCATTAATTTCGCTGGTTTCAAGTTTGTGACCACTGCGACTTTTTTACCGATAATATCATCCGGCTCATAGAATTTCGCAATGCCTGATACGATTTGGCGTTGTTCATCGCCTAAGTCTACTTGAATTTTCAACAGTTTATCTGATTTCTTCACGTTTTCCGCATCCATCACTGTTGCGGCTTTGATTTCTACTTTATCAAAGTCTTTAATTGTGATTTGAGGTTTAGAAGGCGCTGCTTCTTTTTCCTCTTCTTTTGCTGCTTCCTCACTTTCAGCTTTCGGCGCTGAACCTTGCATAGATGCTTTAATGAAGCTGACTTCTGCTTCTGTATCTAAACGCGGGAAGATCGGATGCGGCTTCTCTGTTACCGTAATCGGTTTTGTCAATGCGCCGTATGCTTTTAGACTGTCGAGTTCGAACAACTCAGGACTGTTGATGTGCAGTTGCGCAAAGATTTCACGCGGTGCGTTTGTAAGGAATGGGCGGAGTAATACAGCTGCGAAGCGGATATTCTCTACTAAGTGTGCCATTACATTACCTAACATTTCTCTTTGGCTGTCGTCTTTAGCAAGTACCCATGGTGTTGTTTCATCAATATATTTATTTGTACGGCTGATGAATTTCCATACTGTCGCAAGCGCAACTGAGAACTGAAGATTTTCCATATTCTCATGATATTCTTTGACAGTATCTAATGCGAATTGTTCCATTTCAGCATCCAATTCATGTTTAGGTCCTTGGTATGCCGGTAATTCACCATCAAAGTATTTGTTGATCATCGCAATTGTACGGTTCACAAGGTTGCCTAAATCGTTGGCTAAATCAAAGTTCGTACGATCTACGAACGCTTCAGGTGTGAAGACGCCGTCTGAACCGAATGGCAACTCTCTCATTAAGTAGTAACGTGTCGCATCTAAGCCGTAACGATCGATTAATACGTTAGGGTCTACTACGTTGCCTTTAGATTTACTCATTTTGCCGTCTTTCATTAAAATCCAACCATGTGCGAAGACGCGTTTTGGAAGCGGCAAGTCTAATGCCATTAATAAAATCGGCCATACAATTGAGTGGAAACGTACAATTTCTTTCGCCATTAAATGCAAATCAGCCGGCCAATATTTTTGGAACAGACTGTCATCATCTGATAAATAGCCAAGTGCTGAAATATAGTTCACCAACGCATCAATCCAAACGTAAACAACGTGTTTAGGATTAGACGGCACTTGTACACCCCAATCAAATGTTGTACGTGATACTGCCAAGTCTGTTAATCCTGGTTTGATAAAGTTGTTAATCATTTCGTTCTTACGAGAAGGAGGTTGAATGAACTCAGGGTTCGCATCATAAAACTCTAATAAGCGATCCGCATATTTTGAAATATTGAAGAAGTAGCTTTCTTCTTTCACTAATTCTACTTCATGTCCAGAATCAGGGCTTTTACCGCCGATAATGTGACCATCTTTGTCATATTCTGGATCTTCAAGTTGAGATTCTGTGTAGTACGTTTCATCCGGTACAGAGTACCAGCCTTCATATTCGCCAAGGTAAATATCGCCTTGAGCAAGCAAACGTTCAAAGACTTTCTCTACAACTTCCTCATGACGTCTTTCCGTCGTTCTGATGAAGTCATCGTTAGAAATCTCTAATTTTTCCCATAAAGCTTTAATACCTGCAATCATGTCGTCCAGGTATTCTAATTCTGTAAGGCCTGCTTTATGTGCCTTTTCTTGAATTTTTTGACCATGTTCATCTGTACCTGTTAAATAACGTACATCATAGCCTTGCATGCGTTTGTAGCGCGCAATAACGTCGCCTGCTACAGTTGAATAGGCATGCCCAATGTGTAGTTTACCGCTTGGGTAATAAATAGGTGTTGTTATATAAAATGTATCTTTCGCCATTCCATGCTCCTCCTTGTATCTTACATATTTAATATATCTAAATTCAGTGTTGATTTCAATGCAGAGTCCTGTCACGACAGTATCACACGTACAATAAGCAACGCTTTCGCAAGACGTTTTCACTACATAATTGTCATGTACCCTTCACATGAGTTCGACTGATTTTTATTCCATATGTATATATTGTAACAATTCTAAGTTGCGGTGCATATAGTGAGGGTGTTGAATCTTTCGTATTTGTGTTTAGATTTCACTGCGATTGAAAGAAAAAAGCAACAAGGCGCTGCTGATAATAAGATATAAGATACAAACCAACCAAGGTACTGCATGAAATGTCTGACCTTGTATCATTAATTGATTCAAACTTGTTAGTGGCGGTAATATCCAGAGGAATAGTTTCATAAAAGAAAACTGTTCTATGAATATAGGCTTTAAAAAAGTGAGTAAGCCAAACAAGATCAGCAATAGCCAAATATACTTACGTTGTTGAAGATATGAAAGCAGGACATAACTCCCAATCACAACACCAAAAAGCGCTGAAAGCATGTGTGTAATAACAGCCGTTACGGTTTCAGCCACTGTAGGCATCTGACTAAAAACACGAATCACAATCGGATAAACAATCGCAAACAAGACCAGAGGCAGCGCGATAACAAAAGACGTCCGCAATGTCCCTAATACATACTTATAACGCTTGCTTTGCATATGAATTAATAAAATATAACGTTCATTGGACGAATCTTGTTTGGCCACTATAGCAACTATCCATAGTGCGATAGGAAACAATAACATGTGACTCAAAGTGTAACTCGAAGTTACTTGAACACCTTTGTAACTATAAAGCATGACGATGCTTACTATATATAAACAATATGCAGGAAGTATTTGTGGCCTTCTTATTAATTTATGTAACTGATAGGACATCAAACGCATCAATATCCTTCCCTCCTAACTTCAATAATGTCACACTGCTGCTTTATTAAATAAGCCAGTGTCTGATTAACGCTATCTGGACTCACTTTAATCATATAGCCTTCTGCAATGGTCTCTATATGTAGGTGCTGCGCTAATTCTTGAGGATAATCTGTACTAAAATATATCATTGTAGATGGTGATTTATTGACTCGACCCCTTTTCTCACTTCGACTATCTAATTTAATATGATGTACTGAAGTTTGCTATTCTGCTTGTGCTTCATGATTCGTAAAAATGATTGTCGTATGTGTCTTTAAATCATTTAACACCTCAATGAGATATGCTTTTGCACGCCCATCCAGTCCAGTAAAAGGTTCGTCTAAAATCATTAAATCCGCTTCAAGCATCAAACATTGAATTAAATTAACTTTCTGTCTTGTCCCCTTAGAACAATGAGCAATGGGTGTTTTCAAATAAGGTGATAAACCAAAAACCTCTATGTATGTATTTAAACGTGTGCTGTCATGGTGTCGTCCACGCTTTGTCATTAAAGTGTTTAAAAATGCTTCAACAGATAATGGAATGTTATCTGGTAAATCATCAGGCGCATAACTGATGGTCTTCAGAGACTTAGCAAATGTGATTTGGCCAGAGGTCGGATGAGAAAAACCTGCAATGATTTTTAAAAGGACGCTTTTGCCTGCACCATTGGATCCAGAGATTTCAGTTAGGGTGTGAAGTGATATAGTTTCGGTGATATTGTCAAAAATAGTCTATTTACCAATTTTTTTACTAACAGTATCTAATTGAACTGCAACATGATTCATAAAGACACCTCTTTATATGGAGAAATCAAACAAGATCAGTATAATCTTATATTACTTTTTCAATAAAGCAAGCTACCTTATGCATTCCCCACTGCGCTAATGATATTAAACATTTCACTTCACTGTTTGTTAATTAAAAAATGCATCCGCATCGTCCAATTCATAATCTGATAGTACTTGGGTGTAATGTATATAAAGCATGAGGACAATAAAATATATTATCGGCATAATTATACCAACTGTTGAAATTATAAATTTAGATTCATTGACATTCGGTATCAATATATATTCTATAATTTTTTGAACCACTACCAACAAACTAAATAGCCACAAAATTATGATAGCGATGATTTTCCCTGATATTTTCTCTTCTTTTTTCTTACCTTTTAACCAAAATGGTGTATTACTCAATAAATAAACACCATAAATAAATGCAATCAGGCACACAAACATTGTAATCATTCCTACTGTCCAATATGCAGTAAGATAGATAGCATAATTAGCTGCCAAAAAAAGTATATGTTGTAGGAAGATATAATCATACAATATAAAATTGCAATATCTAAAATCATAAGTTTAAATGCTTTTTTTTCATATCTTCATGATTCTTAGGTTTTGGCAAAAATAATACCAAAAAGCACAACACAGAAATGATAATTGTTAATATATTAGTGATCAATAAATACAAAGGTGTATTTCCTATTGTTAAATCATAAAAGTATTGAACAAAACCTAAAAAAGAAAGCATAATCGAAAATACTGCTAAAATTTGCGGAAGTGGATTTCTTAATTTTTTATATGCATCATTCAAATTGATAACCTCCCATTTTCTCTTTAATTCCAATTGATATAAAAAGCTATGAACCATCAATTCAAAACCGAAAATGATGTAGACATTTTTATTTTGTTAATATTTATGCACTAGATAATTTCAGCTTTTTTCAACTATTAATTGTTCTATAGTTACTTGCTATCATTTATATTATATTTGTTTCTATAATCTATTTCCGCCTTGATATATTCATTGAAAATAACAAGGCAAAATGCATTTATAGAAAGTATGGTGAAATTAGTAACGTTAATCATAAAACTATTATCCCAAACATTCGGAACCAAAATGAACTCTACTATTTTTTGAACATAAACTACCCATGATAAAAGTTGCACACCGATTATCCATATAAATTTTCTATTGTTTCTGTCTTTTCTCGTTTTTCCTTTATATTTATCAGGATGTCTCAAAAAAAGTAAAATACTTCCTACATTAGCAAAATAGCTTAATAACATGGCAGATATCCCAATAATCCAGATTCTAAACAAATCATATCCTTGATGCGACGCAATTATATAAAATAAATTGTATAACACAAATGTGAAATTATAAAAAGTTAGCACACATACACCAGTACTAATTCCTAAATTCTTTTTGAAACTTCTATAATCTTTAGGATGTTTTTTTATAAATAAAGGTAATAAACTGATTACTATAATTACAATTTCTATTAGTGTTACAATTTTGATATAATTGGGTAATTCTACCATTTTGGGTTTACCATCAAAATACGGTATAAAACTAAATAATAAAAACCCCAAAGTGAACAAAGCTACAATTTGAGAAGCTGGTGTTCTTAATTTTCTATATAAATCTTTCATCGATCCCTTCCTCCATTTATAAAATATGCTGATTTTCCTAACAAATATATTACTACCATTTTCAACCATATTTATATTTCATTATTTTAGTCACTTTAAAAAAGCACTTCTACTGTTTCAAATAAATGTCGCTCATTTACTTTCTAACATCTCAATTCAAAACTATTTCTTTATCTAATGCCATTATTCTCTAATTCAACGTTAGACCTTTGTTCCACCATTTATGATATTTAATGATTGATAGTATTGATCCCGTTGTATAAGCCAGTATCCCTAAAACAAAAAATACATATTGTAGCGTAATTATATTTGTTCCATAGATTATTGGCCCAAATTCCGCACCGATATGCAATGTTATAAAGGTTGTTAATACCATGAACATTGTAAATACATAAAACATACTCACAGTTATATAAAAGAAGACATTGTTCACTTGACTAAATATATTTGTTTTAGAGGGAAAAGTGAATAATGGCCAAACCAGCCCTACTATTAAAGCACCTAGGTAACCCACACTCAGTATAAAACCATCTATACTTAATATATCCATTACAAGTCCAATAACTAATAATATCCCTGCTACTAACCACCCTACAAAACCTACAATGTTAAATGTTAAGACTCCAGCAATGATATGTAAGATGCCGCTAACTTCGTTATCTTTACCTATCTTGCGAAACGCCATAAATCCTAGTGATTCTGAAACAAATAATAAAACCAATCCAATTATGGATGCACGTAAAATAGAATACTCGCAGCATCAAAAAATGTTAGACTTCTTTACTTTTCATTTTAAGAATAAAACAACAGAGCATAGTTAATAACTGTTACTCTGTTATATGAATTGTTATCTCATTAAGTTTTTCATAATAACATATACTAAACTAACAACTGTCACAATAATTGCTATGTATAGAAGTTTAGCGCCTTTTTCTTGATTGTGTTTTTTGTAGTTCACTGCACAAATGATACTACCGATTCCAAAAATCGGAGTAATTAATGAAAGTACAATTAAAATCCATGTCCATACTTTTAGCGTTTTACCTGGTTCTCTAGTTTTTTCCGCCATGTTTTATTCTCCTATCTCTATTTTTTTAATCCTGACTATGGGAACAGGACACACATGCATGTTTGAATGAAACACAAATGTGTGTCCGTTCCCATTAAATTTTTATTTCATCTTTTTGAACTTGCCATTTTTATCGCGTATTAAATCAAAGTTATATTTTTTACCTTTTAATTTATATTTCACAACGGCTTCCTTTACCTCTTTATTATCTGTGTATCGTTGAGTAGCTATATCCGTTACAAGATCAGAAGGTAATTCAACTGGATCATTAAACTTAAGTGGTAGTGTTAGTTTTTTTGTATCCTTGTCATAATAAACTACATTTTTACGATCTAATTTAAATATTTTAATTACGTCCATTTTTTGTTCACTTTTATGCATATCATTTTTCACTGACCTTGGTAGAGGATCCCCTTTTGAACATCCAACCGTAATCAATACAATGACAGTTAACAGTACGATACTTAATTTTTTCATAGTCATCTCCTATATCAGTTATATTTATTAGACAATGATGGCAAATATAATCAGCCAAATTAAAGTACCTAAAGGTCTTAAAGTAATAAATGCAAACTTGCCTCTTTTTACAGCGAGCACAATATCAATGATTAAATAAACAATAATCATCAAAAATAGGATAAGGCCTAATGTAATTAAACCGCCCTCTAAATCCTGCTTTAATACAGGAGTTAGCTTTAACTTAATCGCAATCATACAAACTACCGATATCACACCTGAAATAATGCCTTTATACTTCGCAGAAACCAAATCGATTTTAATACTTTCAGCTTCTTCATATTTAGTCTTTGTTAAAATATGATCATGTACAGGTCCCATACTCTCTAGTTTGACTTTATAAGGTCGATTCCAGAATGATTTAATTGCTATCCACCCATAGACCACAAAAGCCACGATTAATACAAATATGTAATTCTGCAAAGAACTGAAACTTGGATTCACAAAAATAAATGTTATTAAAAAGATCAATGCTGCAATACCATAAGCAATCCATTGCAGTAATTTAATACCTTCCGCATACATCACAGCAGTAATATACACTACATAATATAAACCTGCCATTAGCAGTAATAATAATATAGTCATGTTTCTCTCTATTCCTCCATTACTTTAACTTTGATGTCTACCCAACTCATATCAACAATTTCTTTATTATTTATCAAGTGAAATCACCTCCAACATTCTTACTAAAAACTTTTGTTCCTAGTCCAACCATATTTTTATTCACATTACTAATGTTACTAGTTACTTTTTTAGTGGCTTTCCATCCATCAACTTGCCTTATTGAGCTTACTGCTTTATCTTTAGCTAAGTCTGTTAAATATTTCCCATTAAATACTTTCACGTCTGTCATGATACTCATCCCCCCCAACTATAGCTCCTAAATCCACAGATAATCCAACTAACTTTTTCTTAGTTAATTCTTCAGAGGAAAATTTAATGCTATTACTAAAACATCACCGATTCAATTTATGTAATAAAATTAAGACCATACGCATGAACATCTTCCTAAGTTCCTACATGTTTAGTTGACTTATATTAACTAAAAGATAATAAGATTTAATCCCATTTTATTGAATGAAGTTAATTTTCGGACAAATGAAGCAAGGTCTCCTAGCTGATTCTTTGCTGTATGGTCTTGAAAAATGGTTATTGTAAACCGAAATTTTGTGATAATTGTTGGTCTGTTTCTTCAACAGTATCTGCTATACTGTTTAATTGTTGTTTGATTCCTTCTAATAATTGAGCGAATTGCTCTACTTTAGAGCTAAGTTGGTTAAACTGTTCTTCAAAGCGATTAAATGCTTGTCCTTCCCAGTTCGCTAAAATTTCACCTTGAGCGCGTGTTAAATCAGATAATATTTGTCTAATTTGTTCTGATCCATTACCGTAGGATTGGGAATTCGCTCTAATCTCTTCGAGTGACATTTTAATTAAAGCCCTTGCACAAAAAATCCTCTTTTGCTATCTTAAGTTTTAGAAAACACTATTAATTTCTTTAATAGTTAATAGCGTTTTCTAAATAAGCATATATAACTTTTGTAATTTTGTATAGACCCTTTACAAATTATTTACGATTATCTTTTTAATCATTTTGATTATAACAATTAAAAAAGTAAAGGAAACAATTGAAATGAACAAACATCAATCAAAATTACCATTTTTATCACTTGTCCTAATTAACTCTTTATTTTTAAATACTATTGCTTCTGCTGAAACTTTAGATGAAGCAAAAAAGCACACCCAAATACTGACTTCAAAGTAAATTCATCGGATGAATTATTTACATATGCATACGGAAACAATAATGAATCGGTGTAAACTCCAAAGAATAACACTCAGTCATCCAAAGCAAATCCACGCCGAAATTCTTCTCCCAGCACACAGCCTAATCAATCACTTCAAGTAAACACACCACAAGAAAAACATGGGCGATCACAGCAATCACACAGCTCATTACCAATTCAACCACAGGCGATACAGCCGGAATCTAACAACGTAACTTTACAGCCACCTCCACCACGAGAAACTGCGCCAAGTGTACCTGTACAAGAAAAAACTATACCTTCTACTTAAAATATAAGCACTAATGCTTATGGTAAAGATGAACGCGGATTTATTAATTCCATAAATGTAGACTTGCAATATGATGAACTATCACTGCAAGAGTTTAATAAAAAAGCGAGAACACCTGAAGGTAAACCCCTAGCAATGGATAATGGAAAAATAACCTCAAACCCAAATTTCACTAATAAAAATAATCTATATACTCCAGGCCAATGTACATATTATGTGTTTGACAAACGTGCCGCTGACGGTAATACCATCAGTACATTTTGGGGGATGCGAACAACTGGGCAAGCCAAGCTAAAGCTGCGGGATTTAGAGTAGATAACCAACCTGAAAAAGGTGCAGTTTTTCAAACACCTATTGGAGTATGGGGACATGTAGCCTACGTTGAACGCGTTAATATTGATGATAGTGTATTTATCTCAGAAATGAACTTCATAGCTCCTTATATAACGTCAACACGTACTATTTCAGCTGCAGAAGCAAAAAAATTATTATTACATCCATTAATTATCGCAATGTTCCTAAATATCAATACTTAATCATATCTTTACGATAATTTTTAATTAATTAAAACAATATTAGTATAATTATTTCTAATGACTTAAAAATGATCATTCTTATCAACCAATGAGGTGACCTATGAAAAAGCTGCTATACACAATTATAATTTCAACAACTCTATTAGGGGGATGCAACACATTGAAAGATATAACAACTAAAAATAACGTTCCGCGTACAATGCCTGTCAATGAATATAAAGGACAAGGTTTTCAGCCTAAGGCTGAAAAAGATGCGATTGAATTAGCCGAAAAACACAAAAAAGAATTTGCGGACTTGGGTGAGCGTTTCTTTAAAGATAATTTTGGTTTGAACGTCAAACCCACGAATGTCGTTGGGAACGAAGATGGCATTGAAGTTTTTGTTCATTGCGACGATCATGATATAGTTTTTAATTCTAGTATTCTACTCACCAAAAATTCTTTAGGTCATAAAGGAAACATGCGCGCAAGCGAAGAAAGCGATGAACTTGCTACTCAAATTGGTAAAGTAGTCAGTGGGTTTGACTACAAAGCAAACAAAAAAGAATATGATGAACTCTACCAATACTTTAAAGATAATCAAAAGAACTATGGTTATTACGGATATACCAAAGAAGCGATTAATAAAACTCAAAACTCTGGTTATCAAAATGAATTCTTTTGGATAAATGGCAGTCCTACAACACTAGAAAACTATGATAAGTATTATAAACCATTAATAAAACAGAAAAACAATGAATTTAAACAGTCCTATTTAAAAAATCGCAAAATCGCAATAAATCAAGAAAAAAGTGAACTTATTACAAGTCTATTTTCCAAAAGCACTCAGTATAATCCAAAAAAAGAGAGTTATAAACTACCTATAATCGCAAAAGATATTAATCAACTTTCTATTGGTCCCTCTGAAAAAGAAGTTTCAATTTTTCTCTTTTATACAGAAAACAAATTAGAAACATTTAATGCTAGACCATATCAAAACCATAAGGCAGTTTATGAGGTGTACCCAAATGAAAAGCACGATTACTGAAAGAGATAAGATTGAATTAAGTAGTTATTGGGCATACCAAGATTATATAATGCCAAAAGATTTTAATTTTAATGGCAAAAAGTTTAAAGCGCACCGCAATCACTAAGATTACGGCGCGCTTTATTTTATGCTTCTAATTCCTCTACACGCATCATATTATTGATAAGTCCAGCATAGAAACCTTGAAGTTCTTGTCCTGTATGTTTAAAGTCTAACGTATCTAAACCGACAAAATCTAAGTGGTCCCAGCCTTTCATAACTGGTGTTACTTGCCAAATGCCTTTTTTAAGACCATCTGTAAAATCAGTAAAAGCTTGTCCTGTCGGATAGAGTGATGAAACAACTGAAACAATACCGTCATTCGGGCGCAATGATTGATCTGGTTCGCTTCCGATTACACGACTTGTCGCATCAAATAAGAAGAATTGTCCTATATCCGGCACATAATTGCCTGTTAAGCCTTCATGACTGGCTAATCCTGTATATGTTGTATAAACAATATTAGGATTCATAGGTGTCATTTGATTCAGTTTTTCTGAGCCTTCTGAAGTTAAATCATACATTGCATTATCGTCTGTATGCCATAAATTGCTTTTAGCGACACGATTGGCATAATCAATATATGATTCATTTTCTCCTTGTTTAAAGCCCCACTTTTCAAAACCGAAATCTACATTGCCTAGTTTTCCGCCGCCCATTCTGCCTAACGCATAAACAATATCTTTAAATGCTTTTTGGTTACCGATACGATCTGCGGCAGCTGAACCGTTGTGCGGCGTACCAAGTGTAGTAATTGAGGCAATTATATTATCTTTTCCGCCTTCAAATAACGGAGAACTTGTACCGCCATGCTGGCGTTGGTAATCGATTTCTTCTTGGTTGCCAAAACGTAAGAAATGTTCTAATAAACGGATCGTTTGTCCGCCCATACTATGCCCTACCATGTGTACTTTTTTACCAGGTTCCCAATCATGAAAGACACCAGTATATGTACGTCCATAGCGTGCATGACCATACTTTTCTGCATGTGCTGCACCGTAGTCTACAGTACCGCCTTTAATATAATAATAAAGTTCGACTGCACGATCATAGTTGCTGCTGAAAGCACCGACACTTGCTTCATAAGCATCATAGCCCTTTTCTCTTAAACCGTCGACAATACGATATTTATCGCCGCCCCAATAATTAGGATATAAGTCAGGCTTAACATCTCCGGTAAAGCCCATAAAGCCGTGTACAAAGATAACTGGATATTTATTGATAGACTGTTGTTGTGTCGTTTTCGATAATGTTTCTTGCTTTTGTTCTGCAGGCTGTTGAGTAGAACGCAGCGCAGTTGCTTGAGGACTTTCTTTGTCTATATGCGATGATTCAGGTGTCGGTTCAGATTGCGTTTCGCCCGTTCCAGGTGCAGAAACAGGTTTTACACGTGTCACAGCTGTTTCTTGTTGCTTTGTTGTCTTATCAACCGGCGCAGGACTCACCTTCGGTGATAGCTCATCTGTACTTGGACGTTTAAATGTATTATCCTTTTCTTTAACTTGTGCTGCCGCAATTTGTGCGACATCCTGACTTTCTTGCTGGTCGCGTCGAACCACAGAAAATCCTTCATCCAGCTGTTTCTGATTCTCTGTTGTATTGTTCACACCCTGTTTTGAACTATCTGTTTCAGAAGACTGCTCTTGTGACACGTCACCTTCGCTGATCGATGGCACTTTTGGCAAATGTGGACGTTGAACATATGAAAATTCTGGATCAATCACTGTTTCAGATGAAGCATTAGCGTCATCTTGTTCCGTTTTTGGTGCTGATGATGAATGCACATTGTCTTGAGGTGCATCTTCACGTTGGACATGTGAAAATTCTGCATCCAAAAGCGGGTCATTATGTTCTGATGTTTCAGTTTGTGCCGCCTCAGATTGTTGTGATGATGTTGGGGGTTCAGACTGATTGGTACGTTGAACATGCGAAAAGCCAGAATCCAACACTGGCTCTGATTCTCCTTGAGGCACTGCTTTATCTGTATGCTCAGTTTGAACAGATACTTCTGGTTGGGTTGCCGCAGGCTGCACTTCTTCTGCATGTGCTGATGTACTTAATCCCACGAAGACAAAAGAGGCAATTAAAGCAGAACTTGCACCTGCTGTATATTTTCGAATGGCATATGTGTTATATTTTGAATTATTTTTCTTCATCTAAGATTTCTCCTATTCTGACGGTGTTGCTCACTAAAGAAAAATAATAACGGGTTCCCTAATTAATAGATATTAACTGTACCCTTCTAAAATAACATAGTTTTATGCAGTCCGGCGCAAATTACGCTTAATTTTATATTAATTTTACATATTGCTTATTTTATTCCATGATAGATATCGTAAACTTCACCTGTTTTCATCTGACGGTCTTCAGCTGTTTGTTTAATTGCTTTTTTGGGTTTCATATTCTGACGAATATAGTGCGCTACATGTTCGTGAATATCTAATTCGCTGAACCATTCAGTTTCTTCTTTTTGTTCTGCACCTTCGATAAGAATCACAAATTCACCTTTAGTCAAAATATCGCCATTTGCTAGTGCAGCTATTAATTCAGAAACCGGAGCTGTTTGTATCTCTTCGAACTTTTTAGTAAGTTCTCTCCCTACTGCGACAGGACGATTTTCATCTATTTCCGCAATTGCTTTTAACGTATCTGCAACACGAAACGGACTTTCATAAATAATCACAGTTGAATCTTCAAACATTCTTTGTTCAAGTACTGCTTTCTTTTCTTTCGCTTTTCTAGGCAAGAAACCGATAAAAGTGTACACAAATGAAGGCAAACCGCTTCCCATCAACGCCGTCAACCCGGCATTCGGCCCTGGAATCGGCACTACCTCAATACCTGCTTCGCGTGCACGCACGACTAACTCATATCCCGGATCACTGATTAAAGGCAATCCGGCATCAGATACTAAAGCAATAGATTGCCCCTCTAACAAGGTCTCAATCAACGGTTCTGTTTGTGAAGCTTTATTATGCTCATGATAAGATTTCAACGGTGTTGTAATCTCATAATGATGACACAACTTCTTAGTTACACGTGTATCTTCACAAGCAATGACATCTACTGCTTTTAAAGTGTCTACAGCACGAAATGTAATATCTGCTAAATTTCCGATGGGTGTCCCGACTAAATAAAGTGTTCCCATATTAGATTCTGCCCCTTTCAATGAGCTGAAGTTTTTGCGTTCTTGAATATGTTTTGATTTCATATTCTCGACGCATCGCTTCTGATTTTGTTTCATAACCTTCTTGATACATTAAGACGACCGGCCGTCTTGTTTTGGTATATTTTGCGCCTTTGCCGGCATTATGTTTTTGTATACGTGCTTCAACATTATTGGTATACCCTGTATATAACGTGCCGTCTTTGCATTTCACAATATAAATAAAGTGTTTAGCTTCCATAATAAATTGCGCTCATCTCTTTGGTATAATCTCCATTGGTTTCATACATATAAAACGGAGGCGCAATATCTAAGCCGGGGTTACCGGCTTTACGCCCTTCAACAATAATGGCATGGGCTGCTTTTCCTTGTTTACTATAAACCATGGTTAATCGTTTCGGTTCAATCTGATGCTGACGAAATTCAAACAATACATCCATCAGCCTTTCTGCACGGTGGACCATTACCAATCGTCCGCCTTGTTTCAATAAATGCTTCGCCGCATTAACACAGTCTGCCAATGTACACATAATTTCATGACGTGCAATTTTATGTGCTTCTTTTTGGTGCTGATGCGTTTGAATGGTTTTAAAATACGGTGGATTGCATGTCACCACATTATAACTTGAAGGTTTAAAAGTTTGCTGTACCTCTCTTAAATCCATCTCATACATGCGGATGCGTGTTTCTAAACCGTTATGTTGAATACTGCGCTTTGCCATATCCGCAAGTTGCGATTGAATTTCTATTGCATCAATTTCATGTGTGCCTTTATCCGACAGCAACAACGGTATCACACCATTACCTGAACACAAGTCCATCACTTTATCGCGTTTTCTTAAATGCGTAAAATGCCCCAGTAATAACGCATCAGTAGAAAAGGAAAAGACTTCATCGTTTTGAATAATTTCTAACTGCTCTTTTAACAAACAATCCAAGCGTTCATTTTCTTTCAACATCATGATTCTCCAATTTTTAATATGTATAGGCGAGCGTTGTATGAACGCTCGCACTTCAATTGAACTCATTCAATTTTACTTTCTATATGTGTCTTCAAAGAAGTATGTCTGTTTACGACTGCTCTTCTAAAGTTTGTAAACAAAATAAGCAATCTTCGCCATTACGATGTTTACCGAACAAATCGCCTTTACAGATATGGAAACCTTCTTGATATAAAATCGCTAAGTTTTCTTTACTGCTTAAACGCGGTTTCTTTTTCTCTTTTGACTTTTGTTCAAGCTTAGTATCATCTGTATCAGGTTCTGATGTTCCTTCTTGAGAACGTCCGATTAAACGCTTCAAATGATTATTTTCCACTTCTAAAGCCACGTTCTCTTCAATCAGTTCCACCGCAATCGTCTTCAACTCTGCCGTATCTTGATACAATTGCTGTACATTGGTTTCAAGACGCAATAGTCTCTCCATTAAATCTTTGCGTTCCAACAGCCTACGGCCTCCTTAATAGATTGCTTCTAAATCTTCTACTGAATATTCTAAAGGTTGTTCTAACCCTTCGACTTTAACTTGCATTGAAATATCAAGCATATTCAAACCGACAACTGTCCCTTGCCCTTCTGGTGTCTCGATTTTCGTTCCGACATCCGGCAGCTGCTCTCTTGCAGCTTCATAATGATCGTTTTCATATTTTAAACAGCACATTAATCGGCCGCATGCACCGGAAATTTTTGTAGGGTTCAATGACAGGTTTTGATCCTTTGCCATTTTAATAGAGACAGGTTCAAAGTCACCTAAGAATGTCGAACAGCATAATGAACGGCCGCAAGGTCCGATGCCGCCTAACAATTTAGCCTCATCGCGCACCCCGATTTGCCGCAATTCAATACGTGTTCTTAGTCTTGATGCTAAGATTTTAACTAACTTTCTAAAGTCGATACGATCATCAGCTGTAAAGTTGAAAATGACCTTTGATTTATCCAATGTATATTCACAATTGACTAAACGCATTTCTAACCCTAATTGTTCAATAGATTCCTTACAGAAATCCAATGCTTTTTCTGCGTCTTCCTCATTGCAGGCACACTGTTCTAAATCATTCTCAGTCGCTACACGGATAATCGGTTTTAACGGTAATGTGACATCTTGTTCATCTACTTCTAAAGCAGCATCCTTCACATCACCTACTTCTACACCGCGCTTTGATTCCACAACTACTCTGTCACCGCAGCAAAGTTCTGCTTCTTCTGCAGGTGCATAGTATTCTAATTTTCCGGCTTTTTGGAATTGAACGCCAACGACTTGAAGCATTTAGCCCACCCCCTTGATTACGATTTGTTCAAATACAAGTGTCGGATTCACATTTTGAGTTAATTTCTTATGTGCTTCCGTTATATGATCATACATATGCGTCAATTGACCATATGTTAAACGTTGTGCATATTGCTTAATGTCTGTTTCCAATTCAGAAAAGACGAGATGTCCTGGTGTTTGTGCTTTCTCATGCATAATATCTTGAAAGAAGGCGTTGACTACTGATAGTGTCAATTGCTGCAGCTTCTTATTCTTAGCTGCTTTCATCAAATCTACCAATGCAATCAGAGCCATTGTGCGATTTGTCAGCAGCAACTGGCACCAGTTGATAATATTCTTGCGCAAATTCGCTAAGTCATATTCTTCATTCAATGCGCGTGCCTCTTCAATCTGTGTGGTATATGTACTTAACATTTGTGCAATCGGCTTTGAAATCTCTTGTTCTTTCAAACGCTCGACCAGCTGAGCTTGCGACATCGGTTTGAAGTACACATGCTGACAGCGGGAATGAATCGTACTCAATATTTGTTCAGGCTTTGTAGATAACAATAATGCAATTGTATTTTCAGGCGGTTCTTCTAAGAATTTTAAAATACTGTTTTCACCTTGAACTGTTAATTTTTCAAATCCATTAATGATATATACCTTATGCGAACCTTCCACAGGAAGTTGATTCATCGCGTGAACCAATGTTTCAATCTTTTCCTTCTTCAGATTGGTTTCTTCAGTTGTTACATATCTGAAATCCGGATGGTTGAAGGCATCAACTTTCGCTTGGCATGTCTCATTGTCATTACATAATATCAACTTCGCAAAGGCCATTGCCGTCTGCTGCATTGTTTGTGCATCATCGCCTTCAAACAAATAGGCATGCGAAAGCTTTCCAGATTGATACGCATTGGTCAATCGTGATAATTCATCCATTCGCGTCGTCACCTTTCCATAATGAAAAAGGGCAGGACATCGAGAGTTCATCCTAGATTGTTCAATCAACAACCTCCGATTACACACTCGTCCCGACCCCCACTATTTATAAAGACTGTATTCTGCGTTAATCTTTCTTTAACGTCTTATGCATTAAAATCTGTGGAATGCATCAACAGGCATAACGAAAACTGTTGCGCCGCCGACTTCTACTTCTACTGGATATGGAATGTATGAGTCTGCGCTGCCGCCCATTGGCGTAATTGGCGATACAAGTTGTTCTCTGTTTCCGCATGTTTTGTTGATGACGTTAAGTAAATCATCTACTTTGTCATCGTCAACACCGCAAAGGAAAGTTGTATTTCCTGCGCGAAGGAATCCACCTGTAGTTGCGAGTTTGGTAGCTCGGAAATTATTTTTGACGAGTTGGTCAGACAACTCTTGACTATCTTGGTCTTGAACAATTGCAATTACCATTTTCATAACTAACACCTCTTTGTAATATTATAGCATATTCTGATGGTAGAGCTTGTTTGAAACTTAATAGATTTTTACTAAAAGTGATGTCTGATTACTTGATGTTTTCTATTAAAAACTATATTAATCTTTAGGGCTCGCTGTAAATAAAGTTGAACAAATTATACTATGCAAACACGCTTTCTTGCAACAACTTCCAAGTTGTTTCCTATGACACGATTCTGTTATGCGTCTTTTTCTAAGTATTGTGTGATTGCTTTATATGCCGCATCGACCACCGCATCAATTGATTGATTCGCATCAATGACAGCGTAACGTTTTGAGTCTTGTTCAATTAATTGATGGTACCCTTCAATTACCCTTTGATGAAAGGCGATACTCTCATGATCTAAACGATTCATGTTGCGGGCATTGCTTTGAATACGTTCTCTTCCTGTTTCTGCAGTGATATCTAAATAAATTGTTAAATCTGGGTAGAGACCATTAATCGCAAATTCATTAATCGCACGTACTTCGTCTACACCAATACCTCTTGCATAACCTTGATATGCAAGCGAACTGTCAATGTAACGATCGCAAAGTACAACTTTCCCTGCGTTTAAGGCAGGGATGACTTTCTCAACTAAATGTTCTCTGCGCGATGCCGCAAACAATAAAGCTTCCGTACGGTCATCGACAGCTTCGCCTTCTAATAAAATTTCACGAATCTGTTCTGCAGCCGGCACACCTCCCGGTTCTCTTGTCGTCAATATATCAAACTGTTCGTTTAAACGTTCAGAAACGCGCTGTAAAATTGTGGTCTTGCCAGAACCCTCCGGTCCTTCAAATGTGATAAATGCTGACATATTATTCATCCTTAATCTTTATAGTTCGATTTGTGATACCTTCAACTCTGATGCCTTGTGCTAACCAATTTTCCATAATCTCAATCATTTCACCGCTGACAACCTCACCTTTATAAAAGACTGGAATGCCTGGCGGATAAGGGACAATATGCTGTGCGAGTGTTTTACCGTCGGTTGTCTCAAGTGCGGCACTTTTCATATGTGTAATTGCTGCCGGCTGATAAATCCCTGCAGTTTTCGGCATAGAAGGACATGGTGTATTTTGCCCTTTTATCGCATGCGGCAATTGTATCGCTTGAATACGTTCTAACAATAAATCAAACGGGAAGCGATCCCCTTCATGCCACATCGGCAAGACTAACAATCCTTGCTGCTCATCTGCCAATTCAAGATAAATATTTTGTGCTTCCAGCCATTGCTGCACTTCATAGCCAGAATAACCTGGATATGTCACCGTTAACTTCAGCGGATCATCCATTTCGCAAACCTCAAACCCTTTCGCTGACAATGCATACATGAGACGGCGGCGCTTTTCAAAAAACTGCGTACTACCATACATTTTGTAGAAATGATGGGCACGTTCTAAACCAGCCATCAATAAATACGACGGACTGGAAGATTGAAAATACGTTAAGTACTCAAGCACTTGTTCGCGATAAGGTGCTGATTTATGTATAAAGATGACCGAGCTCATTGTCAGTGCAGGCAGACTTTTATGATACGACTGCACCACATAATCTGCCCCATAAGTTAATGAGGAATGTGGAAATCCAGGCAATCCAAAATGCGCACCATGTGCTTCATCTACTAGTACAGGTGTATGACACGCATGCTGCTGCTGAATAAAGGTTTGTATATCAAACGTTTCGCCGTAATAGTTTGGATACGTCACTATCGCAAGACTATGTTTCTCTTGATTATCCATTGTCAGCGGTGCTTTATATTGTTGTGTAGTTTCACTCAGTGTCATCGGCAAGATATCAGCTGTTTTTTGTGCTAAGTCCAAACCATGAAAAACTGATTTATGTACATTACGTCCCATGATTATCGGTTGTTGTTGCTGTGCAGCAGCTTGAATCACTGACAGTATTCCTGAAGTTGTACCATTCACTAAATAATATGCATCATATTCAGGATGTTTATCTATCGTTGCCATACTTTCTTTTAATACTGCTTCTGGATGATGGAGATCATCAAAATCAGTGATTTCGGTAATGTCCATCGCTAAATCCATTGCATTTAATGAGCCGATTGTCATATTTTTATGTCCAGGGACATGAAACGAAATCGGTTGTTCTTCAAGCCATGTCTCTAGCTTATGATTCAAGGGCAAATTCATTTTTTTCACTGCCTTTAATTATGTAATTACCTCTTATTTTAACATATACATTGGAAAGAATTTGGACAGAAATGAAAGAAATTCTGTTTCCACTTGCCATAAAAACTAATTTATTACAAGATTGCTTC
>NZ_MRZJ01000012.1 GCF_002994445.1 Staphylococcus simulans | reverse complement strand
TACATTATCACCATAGACATACTTCATTAATTTATATACAAAATCATCAATTTTACCGTTGTTTTTAAACATAACTGGCAGTAAACCCAAAACATCGAAATCGTTATCATACATTTCTTTAAAATTTCTTAAGTGATTTAATAATTTTTCAACAGCATTAAAACTTCTAATATGCGTCTGTACAACGATAAGGCTAAAATCGCAAGCATAAATTCCGTTGTTAGCGAAATCTGAAAGTGTTGGAGGGGTATCAATTAAAATGTAATCATAATCATCTTTAATTTCTTCTAAAAAGCTATTAAAATATTTTGCACCTTCAAAACGATTGAGTTTTAAATCCTCTAATAAATATGGAAACCCAATCATATTGAAATCAGATGGAATCAAAGATAGATATTCACTTAAATAAATTACTGAATCCTCTATTGGTTGCCTTTCTTTTAAAGTATGATATAAATCCGTTTTACTATATTTAGGTTTTCTTAATAAAGAATCTAAAATTTCATCAACACTTGTGTTAATTAAACTTTCTAAATTCTCTGTTTGCAAAGCAGATTTTATATAATCAGTATTTTTTTCAAATGTCTTTAAAAGAATATCAGTTACATCAGCTTGTGGATCTAAGTCAACTACTAAAACTTTATTTTTCATGTTTGCTAAAGTATAAGCTATACCAGCAGTTGAAGATGTTTTTGAGACTCCACCCTTAAAGTTATTAATAGATATTATTTTAACCATTATATTCCTCCTCTGAACTTCTGATTCTATTATAGCAAGCAAATCTTATTAACACAAGCGTTAACTACACATATGTTAACAACACAAGTGCTACAAACACATGTATTGTTAACATATGTGTAGTTAAAAGGATAGTTTCAAGTACATGCTAAAACGAAGTCATAAGTGTCTACAAAAAATACAATCAATGTAATTAACTCCAACAGATGTGCTATGTTAATAATGTACTCATTATTTAGATTTTCAAAGTATTAGAAATAGGGGGGAGTATGATGGTGAAATCCAAAGCACGCATTAAAAAGATTCGAGAAATGCAACATAAAAGATTTGAATATTATGATAAGCAAGTGTACCCAAAGTGTGCACACCGCTTTTTTAACCAAAGAAAGGTCAAAGTATTTTTAAATAATGGGGATGAATTAACAGGCTATATTATGAATGAATGGAGATACGAAATTCTGCTCGTTAAAAGCGATAATCTTAAAGATAAGCAGGGACGTCCTATTGAAAAACGTATGCTGATCCCCAAACATTCAATTTTGTATACCGCTAATTTGATTCATCTTCCTGAATTAGAAGAATAGCTACATTTATCATTTGCTCAATTATTACTGATATAGTTGTAAACTATTCCTTATGACAAACTCAAATGATAAAGAACCCCCCCCACAAAGCTTTGGACGGCTGTGGGGGGTTGGATGTACTAAGGGCATCTATTTCATCGTTAATTACATTATATTGTCAGTTTTTTAAACTATGAAGAAGCGACTAAAAATTATTATTTAATTCGATTTCCATTTGAATCCAGCTTAACAATTGCTTGACCAGCTTCTTTTTTGTACGTCCCTGCTATCTCTAAGTCTTTGTCTCTATAATTGACTGTCCAATCATCAAGTCCGTCATCCCATTTAACATTATCCCAAATATAGTCTTTGGTATTAATCGGTTTACCTTCAAATTCATTGATTTGTTGATACACTTGACTGCGTGCATGTGCCATGGTTCCTGCGCTTTCTTTTCCTTCAAACTCTTTTCGCGTTGCCTCATCTTGCATAGGATGCTCATTTTTAAATTCTACTTTTTGAGACAGCTCATCCAATGATTTAAAATGCTTATTTTCGTTATATAGAGCGTTCAAATCTAGTTCTTTACCATTTTCCAACAACTTATCATATGTCATAGCTCCTTGCGTGCCTCCGACAAAAGCTTTATCTTCACCGATGCCGATAATGGAAGCATAACTTCCTTTAGAAGGATATACTGAATAGAACTTCATATTTTCTGGTACTTCTTTATAACCATCAGCTTTAACTAAAAAGAGTTTATATAACTGCTTTTTTTCTTTTTCATTGTTGTAGTTTTGTTCAAAGATACCTGTCAGAATTTCTTTTTTGCTCAAAGTGAACTCAGAGGCTTCACTGGAAGAAAATACCAATGCAGCTTTCTTTTCATCTGATAATTGACTTACCTTTTCCGACTGTTCTTTGTTTGTGGATTTTTCAACATCTTTGTGGCTTTCAGCATCTTCTGATGTTTGATTGTTAGATTGTGCTTTTTTAGTTTCATTCGCTTTTGTTTTAGAATCCTCTTGATTTTCCTTTTTATCACCTTCATTACCGCATGCCGTAGTAAAAACCAATAACGCTGCGGATACCGCCAATAATTTTTTCATCTGTTGGCTCCTTTCAAATATTTATAGTGTCTCTTTGCTGAAGTAGAGTGTTGTATTCAAATTTGTCCACTTACTCATGCTTACTTGTTTGAACATACTACTTCGTTATCTTTAAGTGTATCATTTCCTCATATCGACTACTTTTAATATCTATACTAGGTATACTCAATAGAGAAAAACTCTTGTTCAAACGCACCAATGAAATCATAGTTTTCATACTTGCTTAGGGAGGTACCTTTAGGGCTTGCACTAATACTTTTGCCCTGACCTTTATAGATATCTACTTTGCCACCATCAAATTTGATTTGTTTTAAAGCGTGTATCAATGCCTGCTTATTAAAAATAATTCTAATATGATTTATCTTCTCTATAGTATTTTCGATTTTTGTTTGTACAACTAAACGATAAGGCTCTCTTGCAAGTGTAACCGACTCTTCTTTTACACCAAGCCAAATCCACTGATCGATTGTTAATAGTTTTTCTTTAAAAGTGATGTTGCCCTCATTATCTACACTGTGTAAATCTCTGACCTGAATTTCATTCAGCATGCCATTATTTTGATTAATTTCATCTATTGCTGTGTCAATATCTTCAATTAAGTTTCTAATTCTTTTGGGTAATCGTACCCTTTGAACCTCTGATGTTTGCTCATCATGTAAGTCCACACTCACTGAGACTTCTTGATAGTAACAATACAAACTTTCAATAATTGCAAATTTAGTATTCGAAATCTTTTGTTCGCCAGAACTTAGTTTTTTTCAATATACTTTCTGATACGCCGCTGCCTTCACTAATTTCTCTTAAGGGAATTTGACTATGCAACAATTTTTCTATACATATTTCAACTTCTTTAAATAACTTTTCATTAAATAAGCGCAACCTATTACCACCTCATTTAGTTCGTTTTTCATACTGTTATAGTAATAATAAAGAGAACTAAATACAATATAAAAACTCCCTCAAAGAATATATTTACTCTACGGTTTTGACTAAAGATATTGCTAACTTTGTTAATCCTAATAGCTGTGCTATGTTAATAATATATTCATTAATTAGATTTTTAAGATATTAGGAATAGGATAGATACGTTCTATTCAATGAGAGGTGATACTATGATTCATGATGAATATCAAAATGAAACTGACTACCGCAAAATTCCAAGAGAGCATTTAGAGAGCCGAATTCCTCAAGGCAGAGGAAAGGTCAAATGGATGCCTTTTGCCTCAGTCCCTGAACAGTTTGAGGAGCTTCAAGCCTTTGTTGAAGAACAAAACAAAGCAGAAAAGCCTGCACTTTAAAATTATGAACAACGAGCCTGCGACTGTTGAATACTGGCAAGCAGGTTATTTCCAACAAATACAAGGTTCTATACGAAAAATAGACATGCTTAATAATAGGTTGTTGTTAGACACGGAAAATGAGATTGCAGAAATTCCTATGTCGCAAATTACTCAGATTCATTAGTAGGGCATACCTTCGTCATCAAACAGACCTGCTTTTTCCCACATAGCCATACTCGCTTGTTTGAAATTAGTATCTGCTTCCAATGTTGTATCGTCGTCTTGTGTAAATGCTGGTGGATTTTCCCATAATTTCATACTGTATTGACGCAATGCTTGATATTTCGCTGCAGCTATCGCATAGGCAAAGATATTATAAATTTTATCGCCTTGTCCTCGGTGATAGTTTCTCAGAGCTTTTACCAGTGAATCTAATGTATTGTTGATAATGTCCGTATATTCTTCATCGTTGATGTTAGGATATTGATTGATTTGAACTGAAATTTTATTGAATAAGCACTTGATTTGGGCATCACTGAAGAAAGGTTTGTAACGTTGATACAGTTCAACCGGTACACCTTGTGGACAAGCTCTAAAGTATTTGATGTTTTCGATACGTTTTAATTTGATTTGTTTATGGCGACGCTTGTTACTTACAAAAGAAGTTAATAGTTTTAAAAAAGACATAGTTTCTTTTTTTGTGCGGACAAACGCCATCGCTTGCTGTGACTGGTGTTGATTGCGTTTTTTATCTGCTTTGCGATAGCTCATTTGCGATAGCTCATTTTGAATTTTTTTGAATAATTCAATGGGATTAATGACATAAGTATTGGCACCTTTGCCGCCTTGTTTATCACGCATAGTATTAATTACCGTAATAAAACCGCTTTCTTTCAGAAACTTGATATGACGTTTGATCGTCGCAACAGATTTATCTAATTTTTCTGCGATTGTTTTGATTTTAATATGAGAAACACCGATCACTTTGCAGCTGTATTGTTTCAGTAAATTAAGCGTTTCATAGTGCGCCTTGTTGATTTGCGCATTGTATTGTCTGACTGTGTTATCCATAGCTTGGATCGTTTCAAATGTGGCGTGTTCTTCTAAATTGATTAGTTGGTAACTCATGATATCTTCTCCTTTGCAGAAGAACAAAAAAGAGCATAAGCCGATATTTTGTAACGGCTTACACTCTTTTCCTGACCATATCATCAGTTGGCGATGTCTCTTGATTTCATTTATCCTGATACATTTATGTTGCGAAATAATGATTTGTTTAGTAACATAAGGGTAACATGATAATGAATCAGGACACCTTAAAGTGCTGCCGATAGGTGAAGTATCGGTTAGCGATTAGTCATTGTTGACAGCAATGGCTAATGCTAGGTGTTCTTTTTCGTTCTGTTTAATTTAATTTAATCTTAGCACTAAATACATATTATTCAAAGTGTTAACATAAGAATCAATGAAAATAATTTAAATATAATGTTTAGATTTCAACCACTCCTGTCAGAAGTTCAGGGGTGGTTTTAGTTTTTTCAAAGATGCAATTCAACAGGGTGGTTGCCAAGCAACCACCCTGTTGAAGGATGTTGAGAATAACGAATTTGCGAGGTTTTCTCAAATAAATGGGCGCTTCATAGCGTCCTCTTTTTTAATCGCAATCAATAATGACAAAAAATAACAAAGCAGAACAATATATAGTATCAAGAAAAGAAGAAACTCGTTTCAAAAAAGGGGCTGGGACATAAATCCAGCCTCAAATAAAAGCCGAGGAGAATTTTTAATGATTTTCCTCGGCTTTTTATATAAAATACTCATATTATTTCAAAAAAATAAAGCCCTCACGTATAATTAGAGAATAACCACAAACCCAATCATTGGAGGAACTTTACGTATAAAAATTATAACATGTCTCAACTATCACTGCCACTAACGACTGACTTTACCTTCCCTGAAAATGACACAGCATTAATTGTTAATGAAATTGTAGAAGGAATTTCTGAAGATAGATTTACTAGATATCAAAATCGTAGAGGTGCTTCATCTTATAATCCACGTATGATGCTTAAAATAATTCTATACGCATATAGTAATTCGATATTTTCCGGTCGGAAAATTGAATTTGCTTTAAAGGACAGCATTAGGTTTATGTGGTTAGCTCAAGAACAGACACCTAGTTATAAAACTATTAATCGTTTCCGTTCTAATCCTAAAACCAATGAATTAATCAAAGAATGTTTTACAGAATTCAGAGATTTTTTAGTGACTAACAATTATATAGATGAAGACGCTGTTTACATCGATGGTACAAAAATTGAAGCTGATGCAAATAAATATACTTTTGTTTGGAAGGCCAACACAGAACGGTATAGCAAAGCTAACATGAAGAAATCGAAAGAAGTATACGACGAATTAATGGTGAATGAAATTTTACCGAGTTTAAAAGAGGAATTATCTGAAGAACTACAAGTCCATGAATTACAGGCAATCGAAGATTGCTTAATTCAAAAAATTGATGCTAGTAAGGATACTGGAAAAAGAAAAATAATTCGCTCAAAACGTACGCTTTTGAAAAAATATAAAAAGGTAGTAAGTGAGTGTAAAGAGAAAAATGTGAAATACGAAGAACAAAAACGAATTTTAGGTAGTAGAAATAGTTATTCCAAAACAGATCACGATGCAGCTTTTATGAGAATGAAAGATGATCATATGAGAAATGGCCAATTAAAAGCTGCATATAATATTCAAGTGGGAACCAATAATCAATTTGCATTAGCATTTGGTGTCTATCAGAATCCAACAGATACAAGAACCTTAGAAAGGTTTTTATATAGAATACAAGAAATAAATGGTGACTTACCAGAAAATATTGTATGTGATGCAGGATATGGCAGTGAAAGTAATTATGGAATAATAATAGATGTATTTAATAGAACGCCTTTGATGCCGTACGGCATGTTTTTAAAAGAACAGAAAAGAAAGTATAAACAAAATACTTATAACTCATTAAATTGGGAGTATGATGAGAAAGATGACAGATATATTTGTTCTGATGATAAGCTTTTATTCTTTTCTGGATATAGATTTCGAAACGACAAGTATGGATATCAACGCCAATTTAAAGAGTACAAATGTTATGACTGTGTAGGTTGTCCACTTAGAGATGAGTGTATGAATCCAAAAACCAAATCTGATACCCTAAAAACAATCAGAAGAAATATGGTTTGGGAGTACTATAAACAATTCACAAGAGAAAAGCTTTCAGATCCAAAAACTTCATCAATTTATAAAAAGAGAAAAATTGATGTTGAAACTTTTTTTGGTAATCTGAAGGCTAATTTGGGTTTCACTCGAATGTCTGTAAGGGGCATTCAAAAAGTTGAAACTGAAGTTGGCATAGCATGTATGGCCGTGAATATTAGGAAATTAGCAGCTCTACGAGCTGAAAATTTCTTGGACAAAATAAAAAAGGAACGATTTTCATTTTTATATGTGAAAATCGTCCTTTTTATTAGGTTCCAGAACAATTATGTCCCGGCCCCTTAAATCCTTAATGTTTCCTTTTATCAATTTTCTTATCGGAACTAAATATAAACAAAACAAAGAAAATAAAGGGAATAATTCCAAATAATCTAGTTATGATATTATAATCAACTGTTATTCTAGGCAAAAAGTAAGTTTATTTAAAAGTATTAATTAGAAAACGAGAATTTTAATATTCCATAAATTATTGTAAATAACACTAAAGTAAACACTGAAACAAGTATTACTTTTAGTGAAGTATTAGCATTCATTTTTTTTACAATAAGCGAACTAAAAAAAACCGAGATAAAAATACTCAAACCAAGAAAAACACTATCTAAATTAAGAAATGCACTTTTTAAATATATCAACATAATAGACCTCTCATTTTTATTGATATTTCCAATTATATACAATTACTTTAGGTTGAGTAGTTCGAACCAAACCGTTAACTTCTACCCCTCCTTGAATAGTCTCTCCTGCAGGTTCTGTTGCAAAGTTGAATTTATAGTATGATTTTAAAAAAAGGAGTCTTTTGTATGAACTACTTCAGATATAAACAATTTAACAAGGATGTTATCACTGTAGCCGTTGGCTACTATCTAAGATATGCATTGAGTTATCGTGATATATCTGAAATATTAAGGGAACGTGGTGTAAACGTTCATCATTCAACGGTCTACCGTTGGGTTCAAGAATATGCCCCGATTTTATATCAAATTTGGAAGAAAAAGCATAAAAAAGCTTATTACAAATGGTGTATTGATGAGACGTACATCAAAATAAAAGGAAAATGGAACTATTTATATCGTGCCATTGATGCAAAGGGACATACATTGGATATTTGGTTGCGTAAGCAACGAGATAATCATTCAGCATATGTATTTATCAAACGTCTCATTAAACAATTTGGTAAACCTCAAAAGGTAATTACAGATCAGGCGCCTTCAACGAAGGTCGCAATGGCTAAAGTCATTAAAGCGTTTAAACTTAACCCTAATTGCCATTGTACATCTAAATATCTCAATAATCTCATCGAACAAAATCATCGTCATATTAAGGTGAGAAAGACAAGATATCAAAGTATTAATATGGCAAAACCTACAATCAAAGGTATTGAATGTATTTACGAACTATATAAAAAGAATCGCATGTTTCTTCAGATTTACGGATTTCATCCGTGCCGCGAAACTAGTCATATGCTAGCCAGTTAAGGAAATGCCGACATGATCAAATGGTGATTAGTTATATTTTTCTAACTTTTCAACAGAACTATTTGTATTCACTCCATAATTAATACACACCCTAATCACACGTAACAAGTTATTATAACTGTCCCCTCTTTTTATATTATTTATTTCAGCGAATATATATATATGGTAAAGTATAGTTTGTAATGTACCTATATCGAATGATTAAAAAAGGAGATAGTTCTATGGATATTTTAAAAATAAAGAAATTGACCAAAAAAATAGGTCGCAAAACCATTCTTGATGATGTATCTTTATCGTTGAAAACAGGTCAGATTATTGGTCTTGTTGGAGCAAATGGGGCTGGCAAAACATCTTTAATGAAAGTTATTTTAGGTTATTCAAGTTTTCAAAAGGGGGATATTAATATTATTAATAAAGGTAAGCAACGGAGTAATATAGGTGCTTTGATTGAAAGTCCAGGAATATATCCTTTTATGTCTGGATATGATAACTTGAAGTTATTAAATGAATCTGAAAAAACTTGTAACATTAATAATATAGTAACTCAACTTAAGATGGAGGAGTTTATACATAATAAAACAAAAACCTATTCGTTGGGTATGAAGCAAAAATTAGGTATTGCAATGGCTTTTTTAAATAACCCTCAATTAATTATTTTAGACGAACCTATGAACGGATTAGATCCTAAAGCTGTGCGAGATGTTAGAGAACTAATTGTACAAAAGGCACAAGAAGGGATTACTTTCTTGATATCAAGTCATATTTTAAGTGAGTTAGTAAAAGTCACAAATTCAATTTTTATTATTAATAAAGGTAAAATTATTGCAGAAACAACAGAAGAAGAATTGAGACAATATAAAGATAACGACTTAGAAACTGTATTATTAAATATTATTGATGGGAAGGATAATGTATAAAATGGTAGGTTTAATCAAGCAAGAATGTTTTAAGTTATATAAAAAAAAATCATCATATATAATTCCAATTATTATTTTGGCTCTGATGGTTGCTCAAGCTATATTTTCTAAAAAATTTGATGATATTATTTTACCCCAATCATCCATTAAGTCTGCATTTAGTGGATTTTCATGGTTTATATTTTTACTGATTATTCAAGCTAGTACAATTATATCTATGGAATTTTATCACGGGACAATAAAAAATCTTCTTTATCGTAATTACACAAGAACAAGTATTGTTATTAGTAAAATTATTGCGTTATTAATTTATTCGTTATTTTACTTTGTTATTACTATCATTGGCGCTATAATTCTATGGGCATTATTTTTCAATGATATCAACTTACTTGAAAGTAAAGGTAATGAATTAAATTTACTAAATCAAATGTTACTTACAGGAGTAGGTACATTTGTAGGTACATGGTTGGTATTAAGTATAACGTTATTAATTTCATGTGCAATGAAAAGTCCCGGTGTTTCTATTGCTATAGGTATTGTATTTTATTTTGCTACATCTATTCTGTCAGGTGTTTTGACATTGGTTATAGATAAATGGGAATGGTTAAAATGGAATCCTATTAATATGATGAATATTATGGTTCAAGTTATAGAAGAAAGTTTCAAAAAAACTACGAAATTAGAATTACATGAATTATTCATGGGTAATATTATTTACATTACAATTTCATTAGTTTTAGTTGTTGTTATATTTAATAAAAAGAATGTATGATTTGAATTTGATGGAAAGTCATTCTTCTTTTTAATTGTATTTAACAGTTGAAAAGAAGTCTTTTAGTTATTGTTAATAAGTCTATTTCCGAATCTGAAAAAAACGAGGAGAGAAACATTTGAAAAATAAAGTACGAGAGTTGCGATTAAAAAAAAATATGAGTCAAAGCATTTTAGCACAAAAATCTGATATTTCTAGACAAACACTATCATTAATTGAACAAAATAATTCCAATCCATCTATTTTGATTGCAAAAAAAATATCGAATATACTTTCGGAAAAAATAGAAGACATTTTTACTTTAGAAGAAAAAGATTATAGGTAATTATTTTGTGATGGTTAAGTACAATGGATAAAAAAAGAGATTTAAGCAGCATAAAGTTGCTTGATCTCTTTTTTTTGGATTAGCTGCAAAAAGATTTGTACATAAAATGATACGACTGCGTAAATTACCAAAGTTTCTATAACCAAAAGATATTCGGTTCTGTTGCAAAGTTGAATTTATAGTATAATTTTAACAAAAAGGAGTCTTCTGTATGAACTATTTCAGATATAAACAATTTAACAAGGATGTTATCACTGTAGCCGTTGGCTACTATCTAAGATATGCATTGAGTTATCGTGATATATCTGAAATATTAAGGGAACGTGGTGTAAACGTTCATCATTCAACGGTCTACCGTTGGCTTCAAGAATATGCCCCGATTTTATATCAAATTTGGAAGAAAAAGCATAAAAAAGCTTATTACAAATGGCGTATTGATAAGACGTACATCAAAATAAAAGGAAAATGGAACTATTTATATCGTGCCATTGATGCAGAGGGATATACATTAGATATTTGGTTGCGTAAGCAACGAGATAATCATTCAGCATATGTATTTATCAAACGTCTCATTAAACAATTTGGTAAACGTCAAAAGGTAATTACAGATCAGGCACCTTCAACGAAGGTAGCAATGGCTAAAGTAATTAAAGCTTTTAAACTTAAACCTGACTGTCATTGCACATCCAAATATCTGAATAATCTCATTGAGCAAGATCACCGTCATATTAAAGTAAGAAAGACAAGATATCAAAGTATCAATACGGCAAAGAATACTTTAAAAGGTATTGAATGCATTTACGCTATATATAAAAAGAACCGCAGGTCTCTTCAGATCTACGGATTTTCGCCATGCCACGAAATTAGGCATATGTTAGCCAGTTAAGGGAACAACGACAGAATAAAATGGTAATTAGCTATATTTTTCTAACTTTGCAACAGAACCCGACAGAATATATTTATCAAATTTTTTATCATTGGAACCAAAAAGAGTACTTAGCGAGTGAAATTTTTGATTTGACTGAAGAAGAAAAAAGTAAAATTAATCATCAAATGATTAATGAAATCGAAGAAGAATAACAATTATATAAAGTTTTGAAAGGGTGGTAATCATTATGGATATGCAAACGACATTTGTTATATTTCTTATTATTTTAGCTATATTTTGTGGTGTTGCTTATTACTTTTTGAGAAAGTTAGATACAAAAAACAAAGATAAATACCCAGAAAAATTTGATGGTAAGTTTTGGGCGATTAATGTTCCAGGGGATGGAGAATATCTTTGTAAAAGATATTGGTTTTGGCAAGTTGAAAAGAAAAAATTTTTAATATCGATGTTTGAAGAAGAACAAAGAGCAAGAAATTTATCTGGTGCTATATATTCTCGAAGAGCTACGAAACGAGATAGAAAACAAGCAGGTAGAAAAGGTAAAATCATGTCTTTGAGAGAACTTTATATCAGATTAAATTAATGACGTTAGCTTATCAAAGCTAACGTTTTTTTATGCTTTTTTGCCCCTGCAGGAATTATAACGTTCAACCAGCATGGTTGCCTAGTTTTTACGCCAATTTTTAAATTTGCATGTAACTGGGCAGTGTCTAAAAATCGTCACTGGTTTTGCTAAAAATTTGTGATGTGATATCAAAATATATTTATTTTGCTCTCATTTGCATTTTAAGGGCTTATATAGAATTTTGGATATAAAACTACGTAAATATTTAGTGTTTCTTCAAAATGCCCCTTTAAAATTAAAAATAAAGGCACTCAAAATTTTTGTAAGAGTTATGATAAAGTTTGTTAAAAGGAAAACTAAAAGTGGATAAATTTATGAGAAAACAGGAGTTGTTAAAAAATGAAATTCAGAGAAGCATTAGAAAATTTTTTAACGAATGAGTATGTATATGTTGTGTTGCTTGTACTAGCTATTTATCAAATTTTTATGTTGTTTGAATGAACATTTGAGGAGTAGGTCATGTATTTATACTAAGAAAATTTATTAAATTGATATAAGGTTAATAAAATGGGTTATAATTTTGCTGCGAGAAGGTGATATATTTGGAAATTTTATATAAGGTTATTACGTTTGTTTTAGCTCAAATACCTAATTGACTTGGTCTACAAGGGTCTTCTTTAAGAAAGAAAAAAACCAGTCAATAATTGACTGGTTTTTTTATGTTTAGATTGCAACAACATTAGTTGCTTGTTCGCCACGTTGACCGTCAACAATGTCGAAATCTACGTTTTGACCATCTTCTAAAGATTTATAGCCTTCACCAGCAATGCCAGAGAAGTGAACGAAAACATCGCTGCCATTTTCTCTTTCGATAAAACCAAAACCTTTTTCTGAATTAAACCATTTTACTGTACCGTTATTCATATAGAATACCTCCGAGTGCTTTTGCACATAATATTTGTAACAACTTCATTTATAAAAAAGAGGATATTCTAAAAAATACACTACAATTAAATTCACGAGCTTTATTACGTTAGATTAAGTATACGCTTATTTCTTTGTTAAGTACAGCTTTAATTTTAATAGCACGCATTTATGCCGAGAAAATTTATTGATCAATGAGCAGAACCCTTAACTAAACTTGCAGACGAATGTCGGCATAGCGTGAGCTATTAAGCCGACCATTCGACAAGTTTAGGGTTTGTTAAGGGTTCAGAGGCTCGTTGTCAATAAAGCAATTGGAATAAAACATTTAAATTTAATCTGTTTATTATTGGTTATCAAATACTATTAATGTATTAACAATACATTGCATTATGATAGAATCAAAAGACTACTTATTTCAAAAGGAGAATTGGATGATAAATATTTTACAAGCAGTTGGTTCAATTGGAACATTTATCATGGCAATTTTATATCTTATTTCGGTAATGATACAAATTAGACAAATTAAAATTTCTTTTATCCCATTCTTGGCTTTCGATCAAATTATTATGGAACAAGAAGGAAAAAGTTTAAAATTAAGAAATTTAACTGAAACTGATTCTGATTATGTAAATACTGCTTTTAAACTACAAAATTTAGGCGGTGGAACTGCTAAAAATATAGATATAAAAGTCCATTTAAATGAAAACGCAGTTATACAAGAAAAACACATTAATATTTTACCTAGTGATAAATATTATTTAATGCCCATTGGTAAAAAAGCGTTTGAAGAATTTCAAGATACAGTTAAAAATAACGGTTATACAACGAATATGTATATTAATATAAGCTACTATAGTCAGATCTCTAAAAAACAAAATAATACTAGATACCGAGTAAATATTGAAGAATTCGTTAATTTGGATGATAAAGATTTATATGAACTAACATTTGATACTATTGAGGCTTAAATACGTAAATAAAAAACTGCGGTTTTATTATCAGAAGTTCCGTCAATGTAAAAGGCGTATCGAGGGTTTATAAACCCTTGATATGACTGAGTTCAACATCTTTCTTATTGTTAATGAATTTGACAATAAGAAAAGTTGTTAACTCTCCTTAGTTTGAGAGTTAACGACTAAAGCGAAAGTTACTGATATTAAACATCAATTTAGATACTTGTTTGTGTATATCTTGTAAATTTGTGTTTTTAATATTTTCGGACGTGTCTTTTTGACACTTCCTTGTCTTGCAAGGTTTTTGATGTTTTTTTCTTCTGAATTGGAATAAAGTAATTATGTTGTTGTGATTTAAAAAGGAGGTCTTGTATGAGATTCGGAAATTATAAAATTGATTCTTTTTGGTTAATTATGATTATAGGTTTCTTAGCTACTTCTATATTTTTTCCTTTTATGCTTTTGTCTGTAATTCTTTTATTGATTTTTGGTTTAGAAAAAAATGATAAAAAGGATTAAATGTGAGTTTTTGGTTTTTGAAACGAGTTTCTTCTTTTCTTGATATAGAACAGAAATTATCCAATAATTGTTCATCATTTCCTTTTCTAAAAAAAGAACCACTCTGATATGCCAATTGATACTCATCCTTTATTTATTACTAATATATCATAGTATTAGAAACACGTATAAAGGAACTTTTATCTTTTTTAACATAAGATCACTTATCGGAAGTTATCTGTCATCATATATTCGAAAATGATATAATATATAGGTCGCCTATCTCTCAGGCGTCAATTTAGACGCAGAGAGGAGGTGCATATCAGATGATCGAAGCTCTTGTTCACATCACGACCACAGTCATCAGTGGTTGTATTGTTGCGTTATTTACGCATTGGCTACGTACACGTAACAATAAGAAAAAGTAGGCGATATTAGCCAACACCTAAAAATCCCCTCACTACTCGCAATAGTGAGGGGATTGGTGCATATAATGCACGAAGCTCTTGTTAACTTAATTATAACATTGATTAGTAGAGTAATGCAAAGTACTCATTCATTTCTCTTTTGAATATTATTTCTATCTATAAACTAAGTCGTCTTTACGGATAAAAACATTGTAACTTAGCATAACATTGTTTAACTCATATGCATTATTAGGGCATACCGTAAATGCATTCAATACCCTTTAAAGTATTTTTTGCCGTATTGATACTTTGATATCTTGTCTTTCTTACTTTAATATGACGGTGATCTTGCTCAAGGAGGTTATTCAGATATTTGGATGTGCAATGACAGTCAGGACTCAGTTTAAACGTTTTAATGACTTTAGTCATTGCTACCTTCGTTGAAGGTACCTGATCTGTAATCACCTTTTGAGGTTGACCAAATTGTTTAATGAGACGTTTGATAAATGCATATGCTGAATGATTATTTCGTTGCTTACGCAACCAAATATCTAATGTATGTCCCTCTGCATCAATGGCACGATATAAATAGTTCCATTTTCCTTTTATTTTGATGTACGTCTCATCAATACGCCATTTGTAATAAGGTTTTTTATGCTTTTTCGTCCAAATTTGATATAAAATCGGGCATATTCTTGAACCCAACGGTAGACCGTTGAATGATGAACGTTTACACCACGTTCCCTTAATATTTCAGATATATTACGATAACTCAATGCATATCTTAGATAGTAGCCAACGGCTACAGTGATGACGTCCTTGTTAAATTGTTTATATCTGAAATAGTTCATACAGAAGACTCCTTTTTGTTAAAATTATACTATAAATTCAACTTTGCAACAGAACCTTTCTCGACATTCATTTATCTATAGTTATAATTATTTAACATTTTCCTCAAGATAAATCCAAAGATAAATCCTATAATAGATAGAGGAATCCATCCCATTCCTATTGAGGATAAAGGTATATATTTCTCAAACACTGATGTTATACTCTCAAATAAATTTGTGTCAGAAATGAAAGGTGGACAATGTTTAATAGCATCTATGACTGCAGCTAAAAGAGTGAATAATATAGTAGAGTTATACACAATCTTAGAACAAAAGAATTTAAAATTTATAATTTCTAATAAAATTAATACTATTGCTAAAGGATATAGCAATAGTAATATAGGAGTTGAAATTTTAATGATGTATGTTAAACCCACATTCGATATTAAGAAAGAAACAATACAAGATAAAGTAGTAAAGAAAATATAATTAAATTTAGGGAATAAGTTACTAAATGTTTCTGAAAAAGAAGCATTTAGTCCAATAGCTGTTTTTAAGCAAGCTATAGTGATAATGACTGCTAGAAATATCATGCCATATTCCCCTATGTAGTATTTAATAATAAGAGTCAATGTGATTCCGCCATTTTCATGTGGTTCAAACTCTCCTAAGCTCATTGATCCGATAATAGCTAGTAAACTATATATTAATGCCATGAGTACCATACTAATAGCTCCAGATTTAATTGTTTCTCTAGTTATATTTAATGGTTCTGAGATCCCCATATCTTTTATGGTTTTTACAATAATCATCCCAAAAGCCAATGCTGCTAATGCATCTAAAGTATTATAGCCGTCTACAAAACCTTTAAAAAAAGGAGTTTGTTTATATTCATTAGAAATAGAGCCGCTAGTGATTGTACCCATAGGTTGTAAAAAGGACAAAGTTAATATAATACTTAAAAGAAATACAAAAATAGGATTAAGTATTTTCCCTATGTATTCCAATATTTTTGCAGTATTTCTTGAGAACACCCAAGTTAATATGAAAAATAATAAACTGAATATAAAAAGAAATGGCTTGTATAAGCTTTGACTAATAAAAGGAGATAACCCAACTTCAAATGATGTAGATGCCAACCTAGGTAAAGCATATATTGGGCCAATCACTAAGTATAATGTTATAGTAAAGATATATGCATAGTGTCTATTAACTTTCATTGATATTGCAAAAATATCCTTTTTTTGTGAAAAACCAGCTGCTATTACTCCTAAAAACGGTAATCCTATTGCAGTAACTAAAAAGCCTATATTAGCTAATATGACGTTTGGGCCGGAGGCTTGTCCTAAATGAATAGGAAAAATCAAATTTCCTGCTCCAAAAAATAATCCAAATAACATAGAGCCGATATACATATTTTCTTTCCACGTTAATTTATTGTGCATAAAAATCCCCTCCTTTATTATATCTTTGAAACCTATAATATATTAATAAGCATCAATGAGAAAGTTTATAATCCTAAGTCTTCTAAGATAATAAAGATTAGTTCTTTATAGAAATTATTATGAAATGATGTCATTATAGTTGAAGTTGTCAAGGAAGCTTTTGGGAGATTTCTTTTCTTGCCATTTTGTTACGGTATCACCTTCCAAATGGCATAAAAACTTATCATCTACTAATATATACTCTCCATCTTCTGATCCATGACCTAAAACTTCCACATTATGATTCTTGTTCTCAAAATATCTAATTAAGTAATTTTTCATATCTTCTAATGATTTAATATAATCTTCTAATTCATCATTATTAATAACATAGGAACCTACTTTACTTTGTCCAGAAATTATTTCTTCAATTTCATCTACTATATTTAACGCTTCCCAAGTTATTGATATATCCCCCTCTTCTGGAGAAAACATATATTTACTAAGTATGAACTTGCTGCCTTTCCAATTAATTTCTGAGTATGAAGGAATTTCCATGTATTCTAAAAAATAGTCTGTGATAACCCTTCCATCAATTTTTTCCTTATAAATTTTTATATTTTCTATAGAACTTATCCATGACTTAACATCATCTTCTGTCTTAAATAATCCCACCATTTTTCTAGTTGAAAATTGCTTGAATTCTAGTAAAAACATCTCGTATTCTCCTCTTAATATGTATAACTTATGGTATAAATATATCGATAGTGTTTTTAACGAAAGTATATCTCCCTATAGTTTAAGTAAAAAATTACTATTTATCCACTTCTTTTTTTGTGATAAATAGTAATTTTTTACTTATCGATAGAAAAATGATAACTATTTTCAAAACTATATTTTTTATTACGTATAAATTTTCTGGTTCTGCTGCAAAGTTGATTTTATAGCAAACTTTAACAAAAATATTCTACTCAGACACTTAAGCATGCTTTTACGTCTGGTATAAATACATTATTTAGGTTAAATAATCACTTAGGAACTTCAAATGATTATTTAGGGAATTTTAAACTATAACTCGAAAAAATTTGTATAATAAAGTTAACGATAGCGAAAGGGGATGAAGTTTATGATGGTTGCTGAGATTATCGGCGGAATTATTAAACTTATTAAGACACTCGTTGACACTTTTGCTTAACTTAAAATTGAATTTCTAATACAAGAGGAGGAAATATTTTATGTCAGGTATTGTAGATGCTATCAGTCAAGCAGTTCAATCAGGTCTAGAGCAAGATTGGGTAACAATGGGAACTAATATCGCTAAAGCATTCGCACAAGGTATTGATGTTATTGCTGGTTTCTTTGGCTAATATAAATAATTAAAGTAGCCCCAACTTTTTAAAGAGTTGGGGCTACTTTGATTATTTATGATGAAAAATCAAAAAAGATGGTTAAGCAGTACTTTAACATGTTGGTAAAGTACTTGTAGCAAATATATTGTTGAAGATTGATAGATAAACAGATAGGATTCCTCTCAATCAAAGAGTACACTAAAAAATCAACTTCGCTAGTTCGGTCTGTATACGATTAATCAGGCGTTCATCTAAAGTAGATATTATAGTTAAAAATCTAAATATTTTTAATTGATGATAATATATTGATGCTTTAATTATTTTATTTTTGCGTTAAGTAACCATCTTCCATATGAAAGATTTTGTCGCAAAATTTAGTTAACCGTTCATCGTGAGTAACAATAATACATATTTTTTGACGTTGTTTAGACTGTTCTTTTAGTATTTTCATAACTGCCATCGCATTTTCAGTATCGAGTGATGCGGTTGGCTCATCAGCTAAAATAATAGATGGCTGTGTATAAATTGCTTTAGCAATCGCAACACGTTGTTTCTGTCCTCCTGACACTTCAGAAGGTAATTTATTCTCGATTTCTTTCAAACCTAAATCGTCTAACAATTTATCATGTTCTTGAGTACTTAACACATCTTTTTTATAACTCTTTAATAAGTGAAATTGTTGTTTGATTGTTAAGAATGGAACTAAGTTAGTCGCTTGTAATATAAATCCAATTTCTTTCATTCTCATTCTGGATAATTTTTTCTGATTCATTTTTGAGATTTTCTTATCGTTAATATAAATTTCTCCAGATGTAGGTGTTTGTAAGGCACCAGCCATTGTTAGGAATGTACTTTTACCAGAACCAGAAGGACCAACAATAGCTATAAAATCGCCTTTTTCAAAAGATAATGATGTTGGTTTAACTGCTTTAATCATATGATTTCCATCTTGAAATTCTTTTGTCACTTTCTCGAATTTTAACATAATGAAACCTCCTTATCCGATTGCCTTAAGTGGATCAATTTTTCTAATAGATAGTACTGAGAAAAGACTACCCACAAGTGAAATAAGTATCAGAACAATGCCGAAAATAATAAGTGTTATAACATCAAATTGAATCGGTACTGCTTTGGGTAAAATTAGACTTGTAAGCAGGGTCAACATTAATCCAATTAATGAGCCAATTAAAGATAATATAAAGGTTTGTGCTAACACCATCTTCATTAAGAATCCATCCGTAAATCCTTGCGCTTTTAATACACCGAATAAACTCTTTTTTTGTAGAGTAATAACATATAAGAATACTCCAATAACTGTAGCAGAAATAACAAACAAAAATGTAATCATGAAATTCATTGTTAAATTTTGAGATTTATAACCTGGTAGATTTTCTACAAATTCATCAATACCAATCACTTCTAAATCACTATTTATCTTTTTATCATTCCAATTATTATCTTTGACAACTACTGAATTGGTTTTGTCTGACGATAATGCTGGGTTAATTTTTTCCACCGTTTTATTATTAGTAAAAATAACAGGAGAAGCATTATATTTCGCACTTTCTGACACTCCAACGATATGTAATTTCTCGTCAGATTGAGATAAATTGATTATGTCATTAACTTTAAATCCTTTATCTTTCAATGATTGATCAATGACAACCTCATTATCTTTATTAAACGCTTTGCCTTCCTTGATCTTCGGAATCAAGAATGAATTTGATGTTACCCCAAAGAGTATCGCATTCTCTTTACTATTTCCCTTTGAAGCGATAATGCCCATTTGCTTTAAAGGAGCCTCTTTTTTAAATTTCCCTTTAACATCCGATGTTGTTATTACTGATTGTTGTACCGTTTGATTAGCATCTTTATTTAAGACAATTGCATCTGCCTGCCACTTCTTAATACCTTCTGTGTTCATATTAATTAAACCATTCGCTAATCCAGATAATAAAAAAAGTAAGTAACTAATTAATACAAGAATGCCTATAATTAATCCAAATTTCAGCTTATTGTATTTAATTTCGTTCCATGCCAAAAACATTTAATCCTCTCCTTTAAACACGATATCAATAAGTATAACAATAAAAGCTTTTTTATATCTTCAATTGTCAAATTAAGTGCAACACTTTATCAATGAAAAGCTCTGCGGGTGTTTTCCAATCAAATCGTTTACGAGGACGTGTATTCAACTTATAAACATAATGCTCTATTTATTCTTCTGTAATGTTATCAATATCAATACCTTTGGCTATATATTCTCTAATCAATCCATTTGTATTTTCATTAGTTCCATGTTGCCAAGGGGAATGAGGATTAGGAAAATAAAATGGAATGTTATCTAACTCTGACGTAATTTCTGGATATTTAGAAAACTCTTTACCTCTATCTGGTGTAATAGATAATCGTTTATTGTTTGGTAAGGTGCCAAGTAAATCTACGATTTTCTGTTTCACAAACTCAGATTTCTTTTTAGATACTTTACCACAAAGTAAATAGCCGGTTTTACGATCTACTAATGTAACAAGACAAGATTTTCCAGTTTTTCCCATAACAGTATCGGCTTCCCAATCTCCGATTCGTTCTCTATCATTAATGATTTGAGGTCGATCATGTATTGAATAACTTATTCTAATTCTACCTCTATTTTCTTGATGACTTTTAGTGTGTCTAGTCTTACCTCTATGCCTTAACAATCTAATACATCCACGGTTACCGTGACTTAATTTAGGCGGATCAAATAGGCCTAAATAAATAGCACGGTAAATAGTGTTATAACGGTTCTGTTGCAAAGTTGAATTTATAGTATAATTTTAACAAAAAGGAGTCTTCTGTATGAACTATTTCAGATATAAACAATTTAACAAGGACGTCATCACTGTAGCCGTTGGCTACCATCTAAGATATACATTGAGTTATCGTGATATATCTGAAATATTAAGGGAACGTGGTGTAAACGTTCATCATTCAACGGTCTACCGTTGGGTTCAAGAATATGCTCCGATTTTGTATCAAATTTGGAAGAAAAAACATAAAAAAGCCTATTACAAATGGCGTATTGATGAGACATACATCAAAATAAAAGGGAAATGGAGCTATTTATATCGTGCTATTGATGCAGAGGGACATACATTAGATATTTGGTTGCGTAAGCAACGTGATAATCATGCAGCATATGCATTTATCAAACGTCTCATTAAACAATTTGGTAAACCTCAAAAGGTAATTACAGATCAGGCACCTTCAACGAAGGTAGCCATGGCTAAAGTTATTAAAACGTTCAAACTGAATCCCGACTGTCATTGTACATCGAAATATCTGAATAATCTCATTGAGCAAGATCACCGTCATATTAAAGTAAGAAAGACAAGATATCAAAGTATGAATACGGCAAAGAATACTTTAAAAGGTATTGAATGTATTTACGCTCTATATAAAAAGAACCGCAGGTCTCTTCAGATCTACGGATTTTCGCCATGCCACGAAATTAGCATCATGCTAGCAAGTTAAACGAACACTGACATGACATATTAGTGGTTAGCTATATTTTTTACTTTGCAACAGAACCACTAATATAATACCGTTTATCTGTAAAATATGATTTATTAACAGCTATCAAAACATGAAAATGTGGATTATAATCATCTCGTTTTTGATTATATGTTATCTCTAATTTTCTTACATAACCTTTGATAATCGACTTCACTTTTTTACGTTCAACCATTTTTTTTAATGCTTTATTATAATTTTTTATTTCACTTTCCAAATGCTCATTCGTTACATTTGGCGTCGTAAGTGTTAAAAAAATGAATTCCTTTTTTTCTTCCTGCTTAATATACTGCATCATCAAAGATAATCCCAACGCATCTTTTTTTGTGGTTGAAGCCAGGTATACCAACGCTCTAAGGGTAACTATTCAAAATCGAAATAGTTACCCTTAGTATCAAGACAAGAAGAAACTCGTTTCACTCGTTACAAAAGCCACCTATTTTCTCAACGCAGTTTTAACCAAAATATAAATTATTAAGACAATAATAAGAATACAAAAAGCGATATTAAATACCTCTAAATCAAAAAAATTCACAAATGCAAAACTATTATACTGAGACTCGCTGATGACATTATCAATTCCTCTAGCGTCAACTTCGATTTTATTTAACAACCACAAAACTATTGATATTCCAATTAATACAACAACGGATTCTAATAATGATTTAGTAAAACTTTTAACCAATGTAAAACTCCTTTCCATGCCTTAAAGTCATCTTACTAATTAAATTGCTTTATTGACAACGAGCCTCTGAACCCTTAACAAACCCAAAACTTGTCGAATGGTCGGCTTAATAGCTCACGCTATGCCGACATTCGTCTTCAAGTTTAGTTAAGGGTTCTTCTCATTGATCAATAAATTTTCTCGGCATAAATGCGTCATTTAGAACTAGTTAGTCGTCTATACTTAATTTAAAAATTTCTTCTTTCTTCTCAGTTAATTCTTTAAATATAATCTTCGGCTTTTTTTCAGAAAGCAATATGTCAAAAGCCTCATTATAGATAGCTTTCGCTTCTTTAGATTTAGACGTAGAAACTCTACTATAAATATTTTCTATCTCTTCAAGTAAACTCTCACTTTTTTTATAGTAAACTAAACCATCTTTATTCGCTTCAAGTTCAACAAAACCATTTCTAATTCCATATTTTAAAGCATAATAAAGTAAAATAGCTGAAAATATTATATATATAAATATCAAATTAATACCTCCTTTTTTAACAAACTTTATCATAACTCTTACAAAAATTTTGAGTGCCTTTATTTTTAATTTTAAAGGGGCATTTTGAAGAATTAGGGGTTATTTATATAGTTTTGTACCTAAAAACTTATATAAGCCCTTAAAACGCAAATAAGAGCCAAATAAATATATTTTGATTTCACATTACAAATTTTTAGCAAAACCAGTGACGATTTTTAGACACTGCCCATCTACATGCAAACTAAAATTTTGCATAAAATCCTTTAAAAAGTGATGACGTTTTTTAGAGAAGTGCACACAAAATGTGCGTCTAACCGGCTATTAGAGTAGCCGGTTCTAGTGTAATTTGTTGCTTCTTGTGATTTGCCTTGATTTACATAAGTTTTACCATCTTGTTTATTCATAAAAAATCGACTTCTTTTTTTATTTTGTTATTAATATAACGCTATCAAAAGGCTTGGTCTAATTTGATCAAGTCTTTATTTATTTTCTTTTTTCATATCTTCATGTTGCCCAACAGCAATTCCAATTGCTATCCCTGCTGCTGCACCTAAAGGACCCATAATTAAAAACAGAAATACACTAAAAATAATCATATAAGAAAAAGTGTTCGAATATTTTCTGAAAAAGTTTACCATAATAAATCTAAACCTCCTCTTTAAAAATTACTAAAGATTATTGCATTATTCCAATTCCTCTATTTGTCGACGATTCTGCGCTCCTTAATAATCCTAAAGCTGTCCATCGGTCGATTTGATAGCCGACGCTATCCGACCGCTGGCGCTTTTAGTCTAATTAAGGGCTCTCATCGACAAATAGATTTTCTCGGCATAAATGCATACTCTTGTTATAATATAAATGTAATGAAGGAGGAGTTGCAGCTCCTCCAATAGAACTAATCAATTAGTTCTGTAATAAAATTGATTATTGCTCTTAATAAGTCTTTTCAACTTATTAAGAGTTTTTTTGCTTGAGCATTTTATAATTAATAGCCTTATTTTGCATTTTAAGGAGGTATTTGGAGCAAACTCTGTGTTTCTTATAGTTTTTTCTCAAATCCCAATATAAGCATTTAAAACGTAAATATGGGCTTATAACAGAAAAATATCCCTACTTGATTTATACATAAAATATACACCGTCAAAAACTTAGGATATTTGCGTAGGATATTTTACATGAGCATAAGAGAAGCTCGTATACATTGTCTGTTTAAATTTCTTTCATATACAAAATGCTTTGCTTAAGTATCAAACGCATTTTATTAGTTATGACACCTTCTTTATCTTTTACTTTGCATTCTAATAATAATTCAAATTGCCTTTCAGTATTTAATTTACCAATAAGTTCAATAGTGTTTGGATTATTCAAATAAACTTTAACTTTTTTATTTATAAAAAAGTCATAAAGATGTTTGGGAGTGCTTTCTTCTTTTTTCAATTTCATAGACTACCTTTTTAGATTTATCCCCAATTATCTTTGAGATGTTGCAAAAATGTTTCTTTATCTTTTTTTAAGTCTGGGTCAATTTCCCCATCATTTTCATGTTTTTTAGTTCCATTACGTTTTTCATGTATTCTATTTTTTAACCAGTCTGGTGTGATTTCTTTAGATTTAGTTTGTTTTTTATTAATACATCTAAAATTTTTAGCTTGTTGCAATGTTTTTACATCATTGTTCAACCATGTTTCTAATATTTTAATTAAATATTGTTTGGGGTTGGTTCCTTTAAGACCTGCGTACTCAACAGCATATTCAATTATTTCTAAATCAAATTGTTCAATAAAATTATGGAGTTTAATTTCAAATGCTTTGGTTGTTTTTATGTTCAGTTCAGTACAAATATATTTTAGGATTGTTTTACTACTATTTTGAGTTGATTTGTTGTAGTAGTTTCTTTCTTTCTCAGTATCATTAATTTCAGTATCATTAGACTGTGATTTTAATTGCTTTTGAACTTCCATTTTCATAGTTCCGGAACTGTGAAAATGGAAGTTCCTTGTCATTACTGGTTTTAGGAGGATATTTTGGTTTCAACAAGTATAATCTATTTGGCTTATTAAGTCCCACACGTTCTTGTAGAAGTAAATTAAATTTAATTAATTATTTTTTTAATTTTATTATTTTTTGTTCTCCATACCCTAAATACTCACATAAGTTTTTATTACTAAAAATAAAGTAAATATTATTTTTATCGTCGACCCATTCGTTTTGAATAGATAACTCAAAACGATCTTTTAGTAGAGCATACATAATTTTTGCTTCTGCAGACATTTTTTAAAATAAGGATCTTCAAATAGATACTTAGGTAATTGATAAAATCTTTCTGTTTTAACTTGTGACAAATTATATTTTTCAAAACTTTCCATAACAAAAAACCTCTTTCTTATTTAAATTAGTAAGAGGCAATACATCTATATCATATCGACTATTTTTTTACAATTTCAATACTTGCACTATATGTTTATTCATTATATAATACGGATATAAACTATATAGACAAAGACGGAAACGTCAGTCAATAAAATCAGTTACAGTTATTTGATGTATTACCTAAGAGCAACTATTACCGTAGTTGCTCTTTTCTTATCTATTATAAGAATTATAACACAGATAGCTCTATATATAATAATGTTTTCATGAAAAGTGGTTCTTTTGTAAAATAGAAAAATAGTATTTAAATAATACGCTTGAAATTCTGTTTTGCTTAACTTGCTAGATGTAATTATAATTTCATAGCAGGGTAAATATACGCAATATTTATCCGAATTGAGACTTTTTATATAGTCAGTAAATCTATTAAATACGTTTTATTGTACTTTTGCCATATTGATACCTTGATATCTCACTTTCCCGTTTTAATATGATGATGCTTTAGCATTAAATTGTAGGTGGACAGTACACTTTAGTGTGGATTTTCGAAATGGCGCGAAATTAGCATCACGTCAGTAAATTAAGTTAAATATAATTCAAAACCAGAAATTAAGTACATAATTTTTAGCTTCAAAATCGAAGCTCTAATGATTAGTGGTAAATTTATATGTCATTTATAAAGAATGTTTTTGTCTATAGTTTCTTATGTATTAACTATAAAAAATACATCTAATTACACTTTGGTATTCCATACTGTTCAAATCTCATATTTAAAGTTAATATTTCAATCAATTACGATTTGAAAGCCAACAATTAAGAAAAAATACTCTATCAGCAGTGGCTGTGTTGTATAATTTAATTATACAGAAAAGGACTTACGATAATCATAGGAAATATCACAATTTTTTTCATAACTCTATCTTAGTCCTTTCTTAACTTTAATATTTTTTTGGAGGTATTTAATATGTCAGGAATTGTAGATGCTATTAGTAAAGCAGTTGAATCAGGTTTGAATCAAGATTGGGTAACAATGGGAACTAGTATTGCTAAAGCTTTAGCACAAGGTATTGATGCTATTTCTGGTTTATTTGGTTAATATATGTGATTGAGTTGTATAATACAAAACACTTAACAAGACATATGCCTTGTTAAGTGTTTTGTATTGTTAAATAATCGACTTACAAAGGCTACCTTTTGTGAGAAATAAATGATCGATGAAGAAAGGTGATTATATCAGTTGCAATATCAGCTAATATATTTTTTTACTCATTATAATAAGCTTCCCTTTTTAGTGGGAATGGCAGTAGTATTATTTCAATATAAACGTATTCTTTTACCATCTATGAAAACCAATAAATATTACGCATATCCTCTTACTAAAATATCACATTTAATAATCGATAAAAAAAGGTTCTGTTGCAAAGTAAAAAATATAGCTAACCACTAATATGTCATGTCAGTGTTCGTTTAACTTGCTAGCATGATGCTAATTTCGTGGCATGGCGAAAATCCGTAGATCTGAAGAGACCTGCGGTTCTTTTTATATAGAGCGTAAATACATTCAATACCTTTTAAAGTATTCTTTGCCGTATTCATACTTTGATATCTTGTCTTTCTTACTTTAATATGACGGTGATCTTGCTCAATGAGATTATTCAGATATTTCGATGTACAATGACAGTCGGGATTCAGTTTGAACGTTTTAATAACTTTAGCCATGGCTACCTTCGTTGAAGGTGCCTGATCTGTAATTACCTTTTGAGGTTTACCAAATTGTTTAATGAGACGTTTGATAAATGCATATGCTGCATGATTATCACGTTGCTTACGCAACCAAATATCTAATGTATGTCCCTCTGCATCAATAGCACGATATAAATAGCTCCATTTCCCTTTTATTTTGATGTATGTCTCATCAATACGCCATTTGTAATAGGCTTTTTTATGTTTTTTCTTCCAAATTTGATACAAAATCGGAGCATATTCTTGAACCCAACGGTAGACCGTTGAATGATGAACGTTTACACCACGTTCCCTTAATATTTCAGATATATCACGATAACTCAATGTATATCTTAGATGGTAGCCAACGGCTACAGTGATGACGTCCTTGTTAAATTGTTTATATCTGAAATAGTTCATACAGAATCCTCCCTTTGTTAAAATTATACTATAAATTCAACTTTGCAACAGAACCAAAAATGTAATAGAAGAAGTAGTTGATCATGTCAGTAACCAACTATTGAGACTTTTTAAATATGATGAAAATACTAATACAATTAATTATAAAGATATATGTAACAGAGGAGAATGGGAATTAGCTGCACTAAATGATAACTTATATGATGGGCTGCCTGGCATCTATTTATTTATGGTTGCCCATGATTATTTCAAAAAGAACAAAACGTTTTCTCCTCATAGAACTGCTATCATCAATACACTGAACAATTTACCAAGTAAAAGGGAACTAAATCCATTTTTTGGAAAATTAAGTATAGTCTATCCTCTTTTAGCAGAATATAAATTACTTGGGAATAAAGAGTCGTTAATATTGGCCGAAAGTTATATTAATGACTCTTTAAGCGGAAATATGTATAGTGGAAATGATTGGATTGCCCACAGCATTGGATTAATACCTATATTATTAGAGTTGAATAATATCAAAGGCGAAAAAACATATGAAAATATCACAAAAAAAATATATGAAAGCATAACTCTTCCTGAAAATAGTGATAATATTGGTTTTGCGCATGGAATGAGCAATATCTATTATATTGATTACTTATTAGGGAAGATGGGGAATGATAATCATAAAAATATATTCAAACAAGAAGATGCTTTTCTATATGGCGGTCATAAAAAAAATGAAACAAATGGCTGGTGTAAAGGAAAATTAAGCATCATATTATCTAGGGTTATGTCCCATAAATATACTATAAGTAACAAAACCTTAAAAGAAGTTATGTTTTTGAGAAAAGATAATACTTTATGTCATGGTAACTCAGCATTATTAGAATTATTAATACAACTTAAACTTAAAGACAGTTCATTATTAGATGCAGAACAATTAATTAGACAAATGCTTATTCCGTTTTACAAAAATAAACGATTGAATGTACAGCAAGGTGTTTTAGGGGAATCTTTAGGACTATTTACTGGGCAAACAGGAGTAGCATATCAATTAATGAGGTACTTAGATGAAAGCATACCAAACGTTCTATTCTTCGAGTTATAGTATAGGAGACTTATAAATTGGCTAATCTTATTAATATATTAGATGAAAAATTCGATTCATTTAATTGGAACTATAAAAGAGTTTTAAATTCTTCGCATCGATATACTTGTACAAATAAAATAAAAATTGCTATTTTGGATGGCGGGGTCAATAAAAAAGTTAACTTCTATAATAAAATTTATAGTGATAAAATATTCACAGACTCCGCCAATTATATAAGTGATCACGGATTACAAGTTGTAGGAGTATTAGACTCCTTAATTGAAGGAGCCTATATTTTTCCGTATGTAGTATGGACTGCATATGAAAAAAATCCACTCAACCTCCTTCGCTCAATTCTAGATGCTACTAATTCTGGTGTTGATGTAATCAATATAAGTTTAGGAGTTTATAAACATAAAGATAATAAAATTGCCATCGAAGCTTTTACAGAAGTAATAAATTATGCTATTTCTAGAAATGTAGTTATAGTATCCTCCGCAGGCAATGATGGATTGGACACTTCTAAAACTAATTATATTCATCTTCCCAGCGATCATCCTGGAGTCATATCAGTCGGAAGTACTAACAGATCTTCTGCTATATCTGAATACACAAATTATGGTGTTAATGTAAATATGTATGCTCCTAGCGGAAGTATCAACACCTATGAGTCTATTGATAAATATATTTTAACTTATTCTACAAATGAAACTATGCTTAGCAGTTTAAGTAGAAGATACTTCCCTAACGGTGTTGTATTATCAGGGGGGACAAGTTTAGCAGTACCTCATGTCACGGCTGCAGTAGCAAAGGATATCGATATACATGGTTCTTTTGATTTTAATAGAATAGTTCATCAGTCTAAAAAAAATGTGCCAATCAATATTGCTACAGGGAGGTAAGATTATATTAATGAAGCAAAAAATCCAGTTACTTTTTTCCCCCGCAATAATTTTTTTGCTAATATATGTAATTTCATTTACGTCTTCTTATATTACAAAAAGCTATTTTATATTTATGCTATTTGTATATATTTTTTTAACAATTTTCATACATGAACTAGGACATTATATTTTAGCTAGAATTAAAAAAGGCATATTAATAAAGATGATAGTCGGTCCTTTTCAGTTTTCTAGAGACGCATATATTTCCTCTAATAAAGAGTGGGCTTATGTCGGTGGGCTTACTATTATCTATTTTTTAAATGATGAAAAAAAAATGTATTTATGGTATTATATTGGTGGACCTTTATTCAATTTTATATTTTTTTTATTTTTTTATAATTCAAACTTTATGTACGGATACGTTTTAGCTTACTTAAATTTATTTTATTGTATTATTACGTTGATACCCAATTTTAGAAAAGGCGTGGGAACAGATGGATATGTTATACATAAACTTGCGAAAAATGACGGTAAATTTACGTTATTGTTAAAAATCAAAAACTCTTTTAACGTTCCTATTAATTATAATAATAATAAATATTTATATGAAGAATCTAAAAAGATTATTGATCATGAATTACATTTTGAAGAGAAATTCACAATATATTTGTTTCAATTTTATTGCTTATATATTTATGGTTGGAAATTAACAATAGATTTCTCTGAAGAAGAGATTCAATCATCCAATATCTTAACCAATATGTTAGAAGCTAATATGTTAACCAATCATTACTTAAAAGAATATCCTTATCAAAAAGAAATAAATAGTCAAAAAATCCTATTAAATAAGTTAAGTTATTTGACTAAACTAAGAGTTTCATTGATCATAAAAAAAACATATGAAAACGAGTGCGAAGCGAGAAACTTTTTAAAACGGTACCCTAATAATACTGTTTATAATGACAATTTAATGAATTATGGCGAATACCTGATTATTGAAGAAATAATTAGTCACTCTCAAAAACCAGGAGGATTCTATGGATAGTTATTTAAATGTAAAAAATCTTTGTAAAGGTTATAAAAATTCTACTTTTAAACTAAATGATATAAGCTTTACTATTGGCACTAATGAAATTGTAGGTTTAATAGGAAAAAACGGCTCTGGTAAGTCGACATTGATTAACACTCTAGTCGGAAACAAATTTAAAAATAATGGAGAGATATATTTTTTTGGCAATTCTATTAAGAATAATGACGTATCTTATAAACAAAACATAGGCGTGGTATTTGACGATATAAGGCTTCCTGATAAATTAAATATAAAACAAATAGACAAGGTTTTTTCAAAAATTTATTTTAACTGGGACTCAAAAAAATTTAAAAATTTAATAACGTTTTTTGAATTGCCTATTGATCAAAAACTATCAACTTTTTCACGCGGAATGAGTATGAAGGTTTCTATCGCTGTCGCTTTATCGCATGAAAGTCGATTACTGTTATTAGATGAAGCAACAGCTGGTATGGATTCCTCAAGTAGGGAAGAAGTAAAAGAATTACTCACAGAATTTAAGTCTGAAGGTAATAGTATCCTAATAACGTCTCACATTTCTGATGATATAGAAGATTTAGCAGATAAATTAGTCTTTATGAAAAACGGCGAAATCGTTTTTGTTATATTAAAAGAAGAATTGTATAAAGATTACGGTATTTGTAAAGTTGAAGATATTACTTCTTTTAACTATAATCATCCAAATATCATAGCTTCTCATAATAATAAAGGAGAAGTATTAGTAAAAAAAGGGGGAGAATTTTCAAATATTTCTCCATTAAAAAATATCGATCAAGCAACAAATATTATTATGAGAGGTACGATTAGATGAAAGGTTTATTGTTGAATAATTATTATTCAAATAAAAAGGCGTTGGTTATTTACTTTATTACAGGTATTTTGTTTTCAATAATATTTTCTTATATAAGTCCATTAATGAGCAGTTTTATGTTTATGATGATGCTAGTGACACCAGCTACTGATAATTTAAAGAATGAAAAAGATTCTAAATTTCTTTATTTTGTTTCTACGATGCCTATAAGTCGTAAATCTTATGTGTCTAGTCATTTTTTATTTTACTTAATTCTAGGTAGTATTAGTTTGGTAGGCTCTTCTATAATAACTATTTTAATCACTCAAAATCTATTGGTAACTCTAAGCTCTGCTCTTTTAGGAATAGGGGTTATAACTCAATATACAGTTATTTTCCCCCTAACATTCAAACTAGGACCTGAAAAATCAAACATTATTTTTATGCTTGCTTCTTTTATTATTGTTATAGTTTTTTTAGTCCTATATTTTTCTTTGTTATTTTTGTCAAATGATAACAATAATTTGGCATTACAAGAAAATCTAGGTATACTTGGCTTATATACATTAATAGGTGGAATTATTTTTATAACCTCTTATTTATTATCAGTATATATAACTAACAGAAAAGAATTCTAAAAATAAAGGAGTTATTTATGAAGATTAAAGAGATTATTTCGAGAATTCCAGAACTAACGATTAACACTAATGTAATTATATGGTCAGTTGTTTCATCTTTTGTTTTAAGTATCTTTATCACACCTTTTTTGGGAGTGCCACTAGGGATTATTCTCGGATTTTATATGGACAAACAATTTAGGTGACGTCTTTCAACTCAAATGAAAAGACAAAAAATAAGATTAGTTGCTAGGCTGTGCTTGTATAAGTGCAGCTATTTTTAGGCTCTATACTATTTAGGACTGGTGATAATCACTAGTCCTATTTTTGATACAAAAAAAGCGCAATTATCTCTATAATTAGAAGTATCCTACCACCAATAATTAAGGAGATAATGCGCCTATGTCTAATACAGTTCTGTTGCAAAGTTAATTTTATAGTATAATTTTAACAAAAAGGGGTATTTTCTATGAACTATTTTAAATATAAGCAATTTAATCAAGATACCATAACCGTAGCCGTTGGCTACTACTTAAGATACGCACTGAGTTATCGTGATATATCTGAAATATTAAGAGAACGTGGTGTGAGCGTTCATCATTCAACCGTTTATCGTTGGGTTCAAGAATATGCACCTATTTTGTATCAGATTGGGAAGAAAAAGAACAAAAAATCCTATTATAAATGGCGCATTGATGAGACATATATCAAACTCAAAGGAAAATGGTGTTACCTGTATCGTGCAATTGATGCAGACGGTCATACATTAGATATTTGGTTACGCAAAAAACGAGATAATCACTCAGCATATGCGTTTATAAAACGGCTCATTAAACAATTCGGCAAACCTCAAAAGGTGATTACAGATCAAGCACCTTCAACGAAGGTAGCAATGGCTAAAGTAATTAAGGAATTTAAACTTAACCCTAACTGTCACTGTACATCTAAATATCTCAATAACCTCATTGAACAAGATCACCGTCATATTAAGGTGAGAAAGACAAAATACCAAAGTATCAATACAGCAAAAAATACAATTAAAGGGATTGAATGTATTTACGGGTTATATAAAAGGAACCGTAGGTCTCTTCAGATCTACGGATTTTCTCCATGCCACGAAATCAGTCATATGTTAGCCAGTTAAACGAACACTGACATGATAAAATGGTGATTAGCTATATTTATCTAACTTTGCAACAGAACCTGATATAATATTAGAGTCGCCTTAACTTCCATAGGCGAAATTACTATGGAAGGAGGTGGGACCTATGGCAATTCTCTTTGTTAGTATAATTGCACCTGTGATTTCAGGCTGCATTGTTGCGATTTTCACGTTTTGGCTAAACAATCGTAACAAATAATAAGGCGATATAGCTGCACCAAAAATCCCCTCACTATTTCCGGTAGCGAGGGGATTGGTGTACCTATGCAATTCTCTTTGTTAAATATAGTATAACATCATAGTGTAGGGGAACGCAAAAAGTAATCTCTTAACAAAATTCAGTATGTATACTATATATACTTAAAAGTAGAAAATCCAAGCAAACTTTACCTATATGTGAAAGGAGTAAATATTGTGAGTGATATTTACATATCAAAGAGATTAGTCAGTTCTACCATAAACACAATTAGTAAATTAACTTTAACTAACGTTCAAATTGACAATTTGAATGTTGAGTACGAAGGATTTACTTTTGAATTAGAAAACTTAACTTTTAAAAGTAGGTTAGCAAAAAAAACACCAAAAAAGAAAGGTTATTTTGTTGCTTTTTGGAGAAAAAATGAATTTAATGAGAATGTTCCCTTTGATGACGATACAGCAGAGGATAAATTAATTATAAACATTTTAGATAGTGATAAAATAGGTCAATTTATATTCCCTAAAAATGTTTTAAAAGAAAAGGGAGTTATAAAATCAAAGAAAACTAAAGGTAAAATGGCCATGCGTGTTTATCCAAGCTGGGTATCAAATTTAAATACTACTGCCAAAAACACGCAAAGATGGCAAGCGAAATATTTTGTGGACTTATCCAAAGAGTTTGATCAAGAAATTCTAAACCCTTTATATTTTGATAAATAATTAAAAAGTGTTTATTTTAGGTCTGCCCTAATCATACAACTCAATACCCTTGTAAAATATAGATTCCACTTGTATGATTAGGGTGTATGAAAAAGGAGGGTAAAAATGATTATCGGATATGCAAGAGTTTCAACTGCAGATCAAAATTTAGATAGACAAATCGAAAATTTACATATTTTTGGAGCTGAAAAAATTTTCACCGAAAAACAATCAGGTAAGTCTATTAAAAACAGACCTGTTTTTCAGGAAATGTTGAATTTCGTAAGAATGGGTGACCGTTTAGTTGTTGAATCAATTGATAGATTAGGACGAAATTATGATGAGATTATTCAAACCGTTAACTACTTAAAAGAAAAAGAAGTCCAACTCATGATAACAAGTTTGCCCATGATGAATGAAGTCATTGGCAATCCATTATTGGATAAATTTATGAAAGATTTAATCATTCAAATTTTAGCAATGATTTCAGAACAAGAAAGGAACGAAACCAAGCGTCGACAAGCACAGGGAATTAAAGTTGCTAAAGAAAAAGGGATTTATAAGGGACGCCCCGTACTTTATTCTCCTCATGCTAAAGATCCGCAAAAACGTTTAGTTTATTATCGAGTGGTTGAATTACTTAAACAAGGCAAGTCTATTAGTGCTATAGCAAAAGAAGTGGGTATTACACGCCAGACAATATATAGAATCAAAAATGAACAGCAATAACAATTTTAAATGTTACTTCTATTTCGTTTTCACACAAAACTCCGTTCACTTTTCTAAAAAAGTATAAAGTGAGAAAGTACAAATATAAACAAATAGATTATCAAAAAAATATTAAAAACCACTACTTTTACATTCCAACTTTAAAGTTAATCACACGATATTCTACATACACATTGAAAAAAATGCTCAAAAAAGCGCACTGCTTTTTCGTTGAGTAATCATCAATACTCAAATTATCGTTACTAAAAAATAAAAATCTGAAGAACAAGAAAAACGTTTCACGTGAAAAAGGATAAATGAAATATTGTAACTAGAATAACCAAAAGTGAAAGTACAATAAAAGCTTCTTTCCATAAATAAGTTCAAAAAAATTACTATAGATAAAAGAACATCATAATTTTTTCATAACTATTCGAACCAGAATCAGAAATACCGACACAAATTTTCAATATTTCATTAACCAAGCAAAAGAAAAATAAGACCATAATAAATGCTCGAAAATTTTATTGAAGTATTAAAAGTGATCGCATTAACGTAACCATAATTGCAAATATGTTTAAACAAAAATAATTTTTTTGATAATTGAGATTGAACTTTTGACCTCTTTTTTATATTCCAAAAAAACCCGTTTTTTTGGAATATTTGTATTCTAAGGTGCTTTGATTTTAGAATATTTATATTCCAGAACCTTGATAAAGCCCGTCAAATCAACAAAAAAAATATTCTACAAAAACACCCAAGTGGTCTTTTTGTAGTATTTCGTATTCTAGATACTATTACACTATAAGGATTATTGTAGTGTAATAGTACAAACGCCTTATAATGCCGTCATTACAAGGTTTATAAGGGTTTTTTAAGAGCAAATGAGCGCAGCGAATGGTAGGAAAATCTTTCAGCTATGCTGAATACCACCAAGGGTGGTACTGGATTTCCTTATGCTCATGCAAAATATTCTACGCAAATATTCCAAATATTTGCTAGTGAGATTTTGTCATTCTAATTAGTTACAAAGTGAGATGTGCATAACGATCATTTTTAACAATTAGAGATAGCAAATATGTGAAGAAAATGAACATAGAGGCGTATGAATTGAGAACATTTGAGTCAACAAATTTCCAATTCATGTATAGATAATGTGACGCTAATCGGAGCATTATCTATACTTTTCTATACAGAAAAAGTTCAATTTTAATTTCTGTATAGAAAATAATGTTAGACAGATCATGTCTAACATTAAATCGTTTCTTGCTTCTTTCCATAAAATCTCATCTCATATTTCTATTTAAGCAATAAGATTAAATGAGATTTTTGTACTTTGCTTTTATGATTTTGACTTTCTTTATTTGTACTTTTTACATTTTATGATTGAGCTTTTTACCAAAAGTCATTTTGCTTTTTCGAAAAAAGAGAAAGTCTAAATGACTTCCTCTTTTTAACTTCCAATCAATTCCATTTTGTTGAAACTTTCTTCTTTAAAAATGATTCCATTATACACATGATGACCTTGTTTAATCATTCCTATGGTTTCATCTTCAATGACATTTTGTTTAATCAGTTCCTCATGCAATGTATCATATTTAATAAAATCTACATGATTAAGCAAAGAAGAACGACTACTAACTTTAGGATCATCATCGAAATCGGTCATTAACATTGCCGTTGGTATATTTACTGTAAGCTAAATCATTCCTTCATCTTTATCATTAATCAACAAACTGCAACTCTACCATTTAAATAATAATCTTTGATTGCTTTGTACTGTTTTCCAAATAATTTAACTTTCAACATGCAAATACCTCCTAAAATAATTTGTTATTTTCTAAATCGTTATGTGATTCACATCATTTATTTGTTAACTCAATGAGTAATGTCTCATCAAATGATGGGGCTAAATATTCATCAAAGTAGCAGCTTCAAAATATTTTTTAACCTCATTCAAGTTCTTAAAATGAATCGTTTCTACAAAACCTTTCTCAGTTTCTATGTTTAAAATACTTTTTATTATTTTTAGTGACTCGGGAATAAATGTAGTTGTACCATCAAAAGTAACTTCATTACCAAAAGTCGATTCAGCGATACTGACTTGATTGTATTTGAATTCATGGTTAAAGTGCTGCTCATATTCTTCGGATGTTGTTTCATCAAAATCAAATTTATTCACAAGATAACGCCACAAAATTGCTTTTAATTGATTATTTTTCATCATGATGACTCCTTTGTCGAATTTATCTTTAATTCATCCACCGATTAAAAATAGAGAGGAAACATATGCTTCCTCTCTTGCATTGAGACCTAATCGGTCATGAAATATTTTTTCGATGCAGCACAGGTCGAATCTCAGAAGGGTCTTGCGACTGATTTTTCAAAATATGCCTTATCTTCTTCTAATATTTTAAAAAATTGACTCGGGGTGTAATGATTGTCTTCACCAAATTCTTCTGACCACAACATATTAAAAAATTCATCAACATTAAAATCATTGATTCGTTTTTCGTAATCATTAAATATATAAAACCTGAGACCTGACTTTTCATTTTTCAGTTCTTCGATATCTAACTCAATATGCAGCGTTGTATGATTGGGTGCTTAAATGATAGTAACAATAGAATCATAATCTTTATACACTTCCGAATTAACACCTGTTAATCCTAAGTCGTCATTGAAGTCTGAGATGACTTCTATCAAGTCGACAGAGATACAAGCGCCTGTATCTGAATTCTGTTGTTGTTCAATTAATTCATCTAATGCTTCCATGCCTTTTTCTTTAACTAAAGCACAATAATCACTATATAGCTCTGAATCATAAATCGAATTTTTATTTAGGTCATCCAACAACTGTACGAACCTTCTAAAATCATTGAGATTATGACAGACGTGAGGATATTTCTGCTCTACAACTTCTAGGAGACCTTCTAACACTTCTTCGCTTGTTGGGAAATTTTGTTTCATTGAATGATATTGTCTGCTGGCGTTAAACTTTCTATCTCTAATGAATTGCACAATGAAATCCACATAATAATAGTAATACCTTGTATGATTATTGATGCTGTTTGATTTGATTGTCATATGAATCATGCTTCCTTTCTGTTTATAAAATATAATGCCTGTCCATCATTTGATAGACAGGCAGCGTTATGCTATGATATATGTTCATTAGATACAGTTCTTATTAGTGATTCCACAGTTGAGCTTTAAGCATTATATGCTTGAAGCTCTTTTTGTATAGCTTGATACTGTGCATTTTCTTCTATATATAGTGTTGCCACTTTTTCTGCAATAACTTCATTGCCGATATGATTTTCAATATGCAGTGCAGGATTGGCAAAGATTAATTCAACACTGTCATCATAATCACTTTTAGCAAACCCTACAAAGCTGATGTCTGATTCACCGATGCGTTTTTCAATCATATTTAAAACCGGTACTACAATTTCGTCATATAGAATTTCGTAGACTGCCATAACTAATGGATTGTTAGGAATCATCTCTTCTCCATTTGAAATATCATGTGTCTCATCATCCAATAACTCGATATTCAATTTGTTGATCATTTCGATTGCATTATATTTTGTATCCATTCTTCATTCTCCTTTCTAACTTTGTTATGTGCTAAGTGGTTGCAAGCAACCACTAGTTATATATTAGTTTAATGCAAAGTATGCTATGACAAGGAACATTCTACGAGAGAATAGTTTCAAGCACATCTTAAAATTGAAACGAAGTCACCTAGCTTTTTTGTCTACCTCTAATAAATAACACAAGTGTTAATAACATATATATTACTAACACTTGTGTTATGAGAGTTTGTATATAAAACTATAATCTAAACACCTTATTTTAAATTTCTGAAAGTGTTTATTTCTTATCTTATATGATTATTAAATATTCTTCCTATTTCAGTTACTTCTTATCCAATCATTTCATCAGTTTTTTCTGTAAGAACAAGCTTATATTTAAGTTCAACTTTACGTATATCCAAATTTTCCAATTCTTTTTTCTCTTCATTAGTTAAGCCAACCATGACATCTATTATTGATATTAAAAATTTTTTCCTCATAATATCTACTCCTTATTGATTAAACGATATTCATAAAGTAAAATGACGAGTGGAGTAATTTATAAACATCTTTTGTTACAGTTATAGCAAGGCCCGCAAGCTATAACTTTTTTTAGTGATAATTCCTTCTAAAGTTTTTTATTTCGACTATGCTTTATTTTTCTTAGTTTCATCTCGTTATTTCGCTTTGCTTCTTCATTTACTTCATTTTGAATATCTTCGCTCTTTTTCTTCAACAACTCATTAATGGCTTCTTCTAAGACTTGATTAATATTGTCATACAAACCAATATCTTTTAACGCATGTGCTTTACTATGGATCGTTCCTCTTACTCTTAAGCTATAGTCTGGTAAGTGTTTATATCTATTTTCTCCACTAACCATTGTATTTTCATAACTCTCACTTCTTCTATTGTTTAATAGACTATTTCTCATTTTATCCATTTGAATCACCTATTCTTTCTATCAATTCATCAACAATGCTTCTATACATATCTAATGCTTCTTTATCATGCATATCTTCATTCTTTATACCTGTAACGTCCCACATCTTCACACGTTCACGTTGCTTTACCGTATTATTTAA
>NZ_MRZJ01000011.1 GCF_002994445.1 Staphylococcus simulans | reverse complement strand
TTCTACTGTGTAGTCGCCATTTTCTAAACCTGTGAAGTTGTATTTACCTTGTGCATCTGTTGTTGCTGTTTCTGTTGTACCGTCTGGTTTTGTTAGAGTCACTGTTACATTTGCGATACCCACTTCGTTTGAGTTTTGGATACCGTCTTTGTTTGAGTCTTCCCAAACATAGTCGCCTAAGTTGTAAGTTGCTGGAACTGGTGTTGGTTCAACCGCAGGTTTATAGAAACCACTGTCGATTGTTTTGTTATCTGCGTTATTGATTGTCGCTGTTGTTTTCAAGCCGTTTGAGTCTAATGCTTGGTCGCCAACGTTTGTTAATGTTGCTTCATAACCTTCTGGTGCTGTAAATTCTACTGTGTAGTCTCCGTTTTCTAAACCTGTGAAGTTGTATTTACCTTGTGCATCTGTTGTTGCTGTCTCAGTTGTACCGTCTGGTTTTGTTAGAGTAACAGTTACATTTGCGATACCCACTTCGTTTGAGTTTTGGATACCGTCTTTGTTTGAGTCTTCCCAAACATAGTCACCTAAGTTATATGTTGCTGGAACTGGTGTTGGTTTGTAGAAACCTGAATCAATTGTTAGATTGTCGCCACCTTGGATTGTTGCTTTCGCAACTAAACCATTTGAATCAACATCTGCATTCGTACCATCGCCTTGAACCGTTGGTTCATAACCTTCTGGTGTCGCAAATTCAACTACATAGTTGCCATTCGTCAAGTCTGTAAATAAATAGTTGCCGTATTGGTCAGTTACCGCATTTTGCAATACATTGCCGCTTTCATCTTTAAGGGTAACGTTAACACCTTGAAGTGCACTTTCACCTGCATCTTGGATACCGTCTTTATTTGTATCTTCCCATACATAGTCGCCTAAACGATATGTTTGTTCTGTACCGTCACCAGTACCTGAACTATCAGATACAATGACACCATTATCCCAATAGTAGCTGTTTTTGATGTTATTAGTGTCTGTAGTATAGATAGTATCTCTAGTAGTAATTTCATTACCGATTGTTGTATCGAATGGTGTTTCCATAATAATGACGTATGGTGAATCGATTGCTCCAAAGTCAATTTGAACTAAGCCATCTTGATTTGTGTGGATTTTGCCAGCATTTTGGAAATCTGCTGCTAAATCTTGTTTTCCAGTTGTATCGAAATAGTAGCTGTCTGTCAGCGTATTCGGATCATCCACTTTATAGATTTGGAATTTTGAATCAGTAGTATTAATAATGGCACTGCTTCCCTCTTTAGGCGCTAAAGTTACAAAAGCATCGTTTAAAGTTTTATCTTGAGGGTTAACATAAATCGTTTGTTTGAACGTATTTGTTGTATTCGTGTTATCCACATCTGATATTGAAGAAGATAAGCTTGCTGATTCAAAACCTTCATCCACAGGTGAATAATTATAAGTGATTTCAGGGCTATATGTTTCTCCCGCTAAATCATAGTTTAATGGGTAAGTTCCAACTGATTGTGCATCTTGACGGTCAGGGAATTGCGCAATATTAAAGCTTCCTGCAATGTTGTCTTTGCCATTCACCCAGTCAGTAAAGGTATATGTTAATGTTTTAGTATTTGTGTCATAAGAACCATCCGCAATAGTAAAGCCTGCTGGAGAATCAAGAGAGAAGACCATTTTATTATCATTGCCTGTGTAGTCCAATGCGCCATCTAAATTAACATTATCTGGGAATTGGAAAGTGAAGTAATCTCCTTGTTTAACCGTACCGTTCACAGTGTAATCTCCTGTTAGAGCAAAGTTACCGCCTTGGTTAGGATCAATTGCTGTTTCAGTGATTTGCGCATTTGAAACAGTTACTAAATCATTAACATTCGCCCCTGTTTGCGTTACTAATGTATCGTTAGGTGCTCCTGCAGTGAAAGCTGATGCTGATCTTAACATTGGCGTTGTTTCTGCTACTGTTTCAATTGTATTTGCATCTTTATTTTGAGATGACTGCTGCAACAATTTAGCAGCTGCAACTTCAGGTGAGTCTTGAGGTGTTACACCTGCTTGTTCAGCTAATTGTTGTGTCGCTGCATCATTATTTGTACCTGTTACTTCAGCATTAGTCGGTTCTGCCGCTGTAAGTTGTTGCGGTGCTGCTGTTAATGTTGTGTTTTCAACAGTATCTGCTTGAGGTGCAGAAGTTACATTTTGTTCTGGTGCACTTTCTTGTTTTGGCGCTGTTTCTGTCACTGTATTTTCTACTGGTGCTGTTGTGTTATTTTGTTTTGGTGCAACTGTTTCGTTAGCAGTTGACGTTTCTTTTTGTGCTGTTTCTTGTGATTTTGGTGCTTGTACTGCAGTATCTTCAGTTTTTACTGTTGTTTCTTCTTTAGTAGGTGCCGGCTGTTCAGCTGGTGCTTCTTGTGTTGCTGACGCTTGTTCTTGTGCCGGTTGATTTGCAGTTTCAGTTGCTGTTTCTTTTGCAGCAGTTGTTTCAGTTTGTTGAGCTTCTGGCTGCGCTGTATCTTGTGTTGGTGCTGGTTGTTCTGCAGTTTCTGGTGCAGTCGTCGGTGCTGCTTCTTTAGTTGTTTCTGCAGATTGTGTTTTTGTTTGATCTGCAGTATTTGTTTGTGTTTCTGTTTGACTAGTTTGTGCATCTGGAGCAGGTTGGTCTGTTGGCGTATTAGGCTGTTCTGATGTACTGCCTGTAGATTGACTAGAGTCGTTTGCTGCTGTTTCAGCTGCTCTTGCCTCTTGACCTAATCCGAATAATAATGTTGCTCCTACGATAATTGATGCTGTTCCAACCGTGAACCTGCGGATGGAATATTTGTTTTGACGTCTTGCGTCAAACCCATTTGAACTTTTGTTCATGTTATTACCCCTTTCGATAGCAAAATTTTGTTAATATTTATAACTCCCATAATGCTAAAAAAGAGCCGAACAAATCTGCTATGTACTAAAAGAACGCCGGAGAAGGTTTTATAGTGAAATAGACAGACTCTCTTCATCCCTGGGGACTCACATCATGAGTTGAGTACAATTACAAATCAGTCGACTTAATTTAATGATATTTAAACCCAAATAAAAAATATTGTATTTAATAGTGAAAACTGTACTATTACTGCGAAATTTTGAAAATTAAGATTTCGTATTTCTTCTGTATTGCGTAGGTGTCATTTTAAATTCCTTTTTGAACTTTTTACAAAAGTGAGACGAATCGGCATAACCTAACATTTGGGAGATTTCACTTATACTTAGATTTCTATCTAGTAATTTCTTAGCATCTTCCAATTTAGATTTAGTGATATATTTCTTCACTGTCATTCCGAGTTCATTTTTAAAATTTAAATTTAATGTCGTTTGGCTAATGTTGAATTCCTTTGCGATAGATTCTATAGTCAGCTCATTATACAAGTTCTTATTGATATAACTGAGTATAGAAGATAGAAATGGTGAAATTTCTTCATCTACGATTTCGCTTATCTTTTTAGTAAAGAAGACAATGGCACCATTTCTAACTTTCATAATTTCAGAGAAGCTTTTTGCGGCTTCATTATCAATTATCATTTGATCTCTTGTGCGTGTAGCTTCTAAAACATCCATGCCCGATTCAATTGCAAGTTGTGATAACTTTTCAAATACAATAATTGAATAGTTTTTCTCGCTGCGAATCGAATCTCTTTTGCTTACAGGCATGATTCCTCCTTCCAAATCTGACAGAGATTTTTTTAACTTTTTCATCGAACCTTGTCTTACTAGTTTCAGTACTTGCTTTTCATACTCTAATTTTTTTCTTTCAATATCATTTTCTATAAAAAATAATTTTTCCAGCCCTGCTTCATCCAACATTTTCTGCAATTTCATCGCATAATTATGTATAGGCTCAAAAGAATTGTCGGTTGTGTCTGACGTAAAAAGGTAATCTACCAATTTAATGATGTCTTTAAGATCTTCAAGTGAATAAACTTTCAACGCTTGTACATAATCATTGATTGCGTGTTTAAATTTAATATTGATGTTTTGGTCTTTCAGATACTTTTCAAAGCAATCCTCAGACGGTAAGCAGTTTACTTTGAGCGGTCCGAATAAATAATATTTTTCTTCAAAATAGTGCAGTAGAAATACCTCATCTAAACTGCCTGTCAAAATAAAACAATTCAGCCTCTCATTCTCACGCTCAACTGACTTAATAAGATCAAGTTCATTATATTGCGGGCTTATGTGTTTCTTCGATGTATACTCCTGTATCTCATTCAGATTAGAATCGTATGCTTTAACATTTATGCCTAAACATACGTGAAGCGATTTTAAAATTGCTGTTTCTTTCATTTCTAATCAAAGACCTCCTAGTTAAAACGAAGTTTCTTTTGCCTCACACCTTTATCATAATGGTAAAACGAAATATTTAATTGTACATATTATTAAACATTGTATGTTTATAACATACAATCGCTCACAAGTTGTATATCTATAACACTGTCATCATAAGGTTAAACCACGCAAGCGCTTTCTTATATTTTTAGATTACCCACTATCAACCAACAATACTTTTATCATAATTAATTAATTATTTGTTTTTGTCAACAAATATTTTTTGAAAATTACAATAGACGAACATAAAAAATACGCTGTATCACCTAATGGATACAGCGCGAGTTTCTTGAATCTGCTTTATTGATAGATTTTTTTGAGTGTTTCAGCGAAGTCATGCGGTTCTTGGACATATCCTAGATGACCGCCCTGAGTTCTGTTTATTTCAATAGATAATGCTGCCGCAAGATAATTGTTCACTTCTTGCGGAAATGAGCCTGTGGTATCTGTGCCGTTTAAGAGTGCGATTTTCTCTTTCAGTTTTCGCAGCGTTTCGATTGTCACTTGAGATGCAGTATATTGGCGCAATTCATATTCAAACCAATTTTCCATTTCTTTCAAGTGTTGTACTGTCACTTCATCTTCCGCATCTTCTGCTGGTTGTGTCATCATTTCTTGATCAAGAGATGCGAGACGTAATGTTTCTCCCAATAATTCCATCGCATCTGACATGCCTTCATCATTTTCAGCTTCTACGATTGTTTGATTTTTATCTTGCCAATGTTTTGCATCAGGCAAGAATGAATTAATAAGAGGTTCATGCAACGCTGCTGTATTAACGATATCAGGATAGTCTTGCAAAAGGTGCATCGCAATAATTGCGCCTGTGGTTGTACCGAAAATATTGACCGGTGCATCTTTGCTTTCATGTTCTGCTAATTGTGCAATATCTTCCACATCTTGTTTAACACGGTATTCACTTTTAGAACTGCTGACTTCTGCAGGCAGCGGTGCTGTAAGATGACTTTGTCCAAAGCCTCTGCGATCTACCGCAATGACGGTATAATCCTCTGCTAATGTTTTTGCCATCGGCAAAAAGATATCTCCAGTACCATTAGCCCCTGGAATTAATATTAAAACTGGTCCTTGTCCGAGTTTATGGTAATGCAAGTTGGTTCCCTTTAAGTTTAAAGTTTCCATATTCATTCCCTTTCTCTGTATAAATGCTGTGAAGCGATTTAAAGTTTGATATGCCAATCGTTTCCCTAAATTCTTCAAATCATGCAAAATCAATGATGTTTCACGTAAAACAAGCAAATGTAAAGGATTTATTCAGATTATTGCACTAATATATTTTTAATGTAAATCGCATTGAAAAACGTTAATCCTTTGTATATCTTATAGGTTAAATGCATTCATACATATCACAGTTTTCATCACATCTTAAAGGAGGTACACCGATGACCGTACTTAGTCGCTTCGACCGTATGAAAAGTTACCAGAAAATCGCATTATGCATAGGTATCATAGCTATGATAATCGTCTTCATTATTATGATCTTAAATCGTACACACCTGATGCATATTCCTGGTGCGAGTCTTATCTTCAGAAGCTCACGTCTTATCATGTTAGTCAGCTTCGCTGTTTATATTTTTGAAGAAAGCAAAATACTCGCTTGTATCCTTGCGATTTTAGGCTTAATGTTCTTTTTCTTTTAATAATTATCCCGCGTATTTCTTTAGAAGTGCGCGGGTATTTTTTATTTTCTCCCTCCTCTTTTTCATCGCCTGCGATAGAATCCAACACCATAATACATAGCAGCTGATTAAAGCCTTGCACGCTAAAAATCTTTCCTCTTTTGTGTAAATATAAATTGATACTTATAAACTATTTCTATTATTTTTCTTCAATACACTAAAGATATTACATATATTACAAATATTACCATTGTCAAACAATTGTTAGGCAGAACGCAAAGATGACTCATGTTAACAATTGTAGTGTCTTGCTTTATAGTCGTTATAGAATTTCCGAATTCCCCCTCTATTTAGATAATTACTATTTTAGTTATATTCATCTAATATTAATACTGTTTTTATTAACGATTAATAACAGATTATAAACATTTTTACATTTCGGTAAAATTGTATTTTTTAAGAATCTAATATGTTAATCTGTTCGGGGACAAAAAAGAATGAGGTGAAATAGTTGTTACTAGTTGTAATTTTTTCTGCTTTAATCTTGGTTCTAGGCATCTTAGAAATGCGCAAACATCGAAAACGTATTGATAAAATCCCATTACGTATCAACATCAACGGTATCCGCGGAAAATCTACCATTACACGTTTGATTTACGGCATTATGCGCGAAGATCACTACAAAGTAATCGGTAAGACGACAGGAACCGATGCACGTATGCTGTATTGGTTTGATGAGAAAGAGTATCCCGTTGTTCGTAAGCCGCAAGGCCCTAACATCGGTGAGCAAAAAGAAATTCTTCAAAATGTGATTGATAATAATGGTGAAGCTATCGTTAACGAATGTATGGCTGTTAACCCTGACTATCAAATCACATTCCAGGAGAAGTTATTACGTGCCAATGTAGGTGTCATTGTTAACGTTATGGAAGACCATATGGAAACACTCGGCCCTACTTTGGATGAAGTGGCAGAAGCATTTACAGCTACGATTCCATACAACGGCAAATTAGTCATCATGAAAGACGACTACACAGAATTTTTCAAAAAGGTTGCTGACAAACGCAACACCGAAACAATTATCGTCGACAGAGACGAAGTAGAAGAGTCCCTCCTTCGTAAATTCGATTACATTGTTTTCCCAGATAACGTCGCAATCGCGATGGGAGTTGCTGAAGCAATCGGTGCTAACAAAGAAGTAGCACTTGAAGGTATGCTGAATGCTCCGCCAGACAGCGGTGCTGTTCATATACATTATTACCACAAGAATGATACGAAGAATATTTTCGTTAACGCCTTCGCGGCAAACGAACCGCAATCTTCAAAAGCCATCTTGCAGAAAGTCATCGATTATAAATATCCTCACGAAAAGAAAGTCATTATCTTAAACTGTCGTGGCGATAGATTAGACCGCACGAAACTCTTCGCTGAAGATTTCATTACTAAAGTCGATTACGACACATTGATTTGTGTCGGTAAGAGTACGCAATTAGTAACAGAAGTCATGAAGAATGAGCGCCCGGACAAGAAATACTTGAACTTTGAAGGGAAGCCGTTCGAAGAAGTAGAACAAGCTATTTTTGAAGAATCAAAATCTGCACTGATATTTTGTGTCGGAAATATACACGGCAATGGTAAGAAAGTTGTCAATTTATTAGAAGGGTTGGATTAATTTTGGTAGGTTCAGAGCTGTATTTTTCATTATTCGTAGGCATCGTGCTGAGTTTGATATTCGCTGAGAAATTCGGGATTACACCAGCCGGTCTTGTTGTTCCAGGTTACTTAGCATTAATCTTCGATCAGCCGATTATGTTATTATCCGTGCTTCTGATCAGTTGTTTAACATACTTCATCGTTGCACATGGTATTAGCAGAGTTGCATTGCTGTACGGTCGTCGTAAGTTCGCAGCAATGATTTTAACCGGTATGATTATCAAGTTCATATTCGACTTGATTTATCCACTGACTCCCTTTGAGGTCATACAGATATCCGGTATCGGTATCGTCATTCCTGGTATTATCGCAAATACAATTCAAAAACAAGGCACAATTACAACATTAGCATCATGTATGTTGCTGACTTGCATGACTTACGTTGTTTTATTTGCATATAGCTTCATTAAATAAAAAGGAGATGCATTATGGCGAATAAAGAACCTTTCAATATAGAGAATTGGATTCTTAAAAAGTCTAAAAACCAGAAAAAGCATAATTCTAAATATATGATTGGTGTCACTGTCATTGCTCTCGTTTTGCTCATTATCTTTATGGTAGCGTTCAAAACAGATAAAGTTGACGTATTTGCGAAAGACAAAAAAGACGATGTACATCTTGCTTACTTAGGCAACGTCACTTTAAACAAACATATCCGCCAAAACAGTTTGCATGATATGTTCAGTTCAATTTCAGACATCATTGAAGACAGTGATTATTCAACAGCAAGCTTGAATGTAAATAACTTTGCTGAGGATCCTAAAAAAAATATCAAAAAGAACATGAGAAATATTAGTTTCTTAAAACATCAAGGCTTTAAAAACTTAAACTTAACGAACAACTCTGTTGATATAGAACAAATCAAACAAATCGAGAAACAGACAAGTTCACGCTTCGGCTATAACTTTATTACGGGTAACGGTTCAAATGCGATTAACAGTAAAGTGTCGCATAAGACAGTCAAAGGCAAGAAAATCGCCAGTGTGTCCTTTACAGATGTGAACTCAAAATATATGGACCCTAGAAAAGCGACGACTTCGATTGCTTTAGACCCTAAAATCTTTTTACCTTTAATCGAGCAATTAAAGAAAGATAATGACATGGTCATTGTTAATGTCGATTGGGGTATCCCAGATGAGCCGAACGTTACAAGCCGTCAACGTACATACGGTCATGCCCTGGCAGATGCCGGCGCTGATGTCGTTGTTGGTCATAACTCAGTCGTACAAAAAATCGAGAAGCATAAAGATACAGATATCTTCTACAGTCTCGGTAATGTGACTTCCGACAAGTTCTTATCAGAGAACAAAAAAGGACTCGCATTGCAGCAATCATGGGACGGAGATAAAAGTAAATTCATGATCACACCGATTAAGACATCAGGAGACCAAATTACGAAAGATAATATGAATTTCATTGAAAAACAAAAATTAACAAACCGTATCTCAGATCCGTCGATCAAATTAAAACAAACTAAAGGAGGTTACCAATATGAAAGTTAAAAATTACATTCTTTACGGTGTAATCGTGCTGGTAATTGCGGCTATCTTTCTGATGATTATCATGAGTAACGCAAACGAGCCTTTAGATAAATATGAAAAGCAAGACCTTAAAATCGAACAAAAAGTAAGTCTAAATGGAGGCGTCATCTTCCATGAGTATTTATAGCAAAAAGGTTTTGGGTGTCATCTTTGTAGTCACCCTCATCATTTCGACGGTCTTCTACTTCGTGAACAAAGAAGATACAGTAGATAAAGATAAATTGTATGAGAACAAATTAGCGTCGCAAAATCATAAAAGCGCCGATAAAAAATATGGGGTATCAACGAATAACAAAATCGCCAGAGAAGTTGGTAATAAAATTTTAGAAGACGGCGGAAACTCTGCCGATGCAGCCTATGGTGTTGCATATACGTTAGCGGTAACAGAGCCTTATGCTGCTGGTTTAGGCGGCGAAGGGGCTTCCATGACATATGATGGAAAGAAAGGTTCTAAACCAAGCGTATACGACTATAGTGCTGTTTCATCTTACCACTACAAAAACGGCGACCAAGTCGGCGTACCAGGTTTTGTTAAAGGTATGCACGACATGCATGACAAAGAGGGAAAAATGAGCGAGAAAAAAATCTTGAATTATGTGATTCCGTTAGCTGAGGATGGGTTCCAAGTCAACACAGACTTAGCCAAACTTCTTTCAAAATACAGCGCAACCATCGATAAAGACTCACCTTTCTTCAAAGACAATAAAGTCGTGAGCAGCGGTGACGTTGTAAAACAAGAAGACTTAGCAGATACACTAAAAGGCATCAGAGATCATGGTGACGACTACTTCTATAAAAAGCTGGGTTCAAGTATCGCTAAACAAACGGACGGCAACTTAGAAGAAAAAGACTTTAACGACTATGGTACGAAAAAGAAACAACCGATTTCTACAGACTATCTCAACAATAAAGTCTATACCACACCTAACCCGACAAGCGGGTTCTTATCATTACAGGCATTGAAAATCGATCAATCCTTAAACGGCAACTATGGCGAAGATACACCGAAAGACTTCGCAGAAAGTGTAGCCAACGCACGAAACGTCAACTTTAAGAACAGATATTTAATCAATGATAAAGTGCCAAACGACATGAAGAAAGTTGAAGATGAATACGTACTGAAACGTGCGAACAAATACAAAAATCAAGAAAACAACTTCGGATTGCAAGGACAAGTCAATACAGCAGGTTCACACTTCGTTGTCATTGATAAAAAAGGCAAAATGACAAGTACAACGAACACATTGAATAACTTCTTCGGTAACGGCAAGTATACTGAACAAGGCTTCTTCCTAAACAACTCACTGAAACGCTTCTCAACAGCGCCCGAAAGTGATAATAAAGGAGAGCCGCATAAATCACCGCGTTCTTATATCTCACCGACAATCGTTGTAGGTGATGATTATTACGTAGGTGCAGGTACACCAGGCGGCAACAAAGTACCGACATTAACACATGAATTCTTATCTTCTTACTTGCGTAACGGCGACTCGCTGCAAAAAGCAATTGAGAAACCGCGTTTCTATAACGATGGTAAGAAAATGTATTATGAAGACGGTATGGATGATGAACAAATCAAAAACTTCAAAGACCTCGGTTATAAACCTGCCAATAGTTCAGACAACCCTAACTTCGGAAGTCTTCAAGGTGCCGCTTACTTCAAGAAAGACAAAAAAGTCGAAACAGGACACGACGTAGAAATCAGATAAGGTGCAAAAGACGGCGGGACTTTCCGCCCTCTCCCACCTGATTATGTACAAAAAGCAAGCGAGGCAATGAGTAAAGCAATGGCAAGATTGTATCTCATACCTCGCTTCTTTTATTTTAAAGGAGGTAGCATCGCCATTTCACAAGATCATAAAACTAAGGCATTGCGATTGCTCGCAATCTTGCTGGCCAGTTTAGCACTGACCACCATCATCTTTATTCCTTTTTTCATCAACTCATTTTCAAAAGGGCTGGCTTTTGCTGGTAAAGGCGATGGATTTTCACAGTTAATTCCTTTTCAGAAGTATTTGTATCATCAATATACACACTTTAGAAGTTTCTATGATGTGTCATTTGGTTTAGGCGGTGATTATACTAAGAGTTTATCCTATTACTATGCGACATCACCGATTATGTTGATTTATTTCTTTTTCATTTGGATAGGCGAACAGCTCTTTCACCTGCCGACACATGACATCAAGTTTTGGGCAGGCACGCAAATTTTCTTATGTTATATTCGTGTCTTCTTAACCGTTGCGGTCAGTTACTACTTATTCAGATATCTTATCAACAAAAGAACAATCGCAATTTGCGCGACTTTAATGTATGCCATCTCTGTCGTAACTATTTACTTCAACTTTACGTGGTCATTTTACGGAGATGTATTAATATTCTTCCCCCTATCTCTATTAGGGATGGAACGTTTCTTTCGAGAACGTAAAATCGGATTATTTATTATTGCAGTCGCACTGACTTTATTCTCTAATTTCTATTTCAGTTATTATGAGTTCATTACATTAGGTTTCTATTTCCTTTATCGTATCATTTGGCCTTATCGAAAAGATGTGGTCAATCGTGTACAAAAGGTTTATGTATTAGCTGTTGCGGCTGTACTCAGTTTAATGGTCAGTATCGTCGGCTTTTACACAGGCGTTTCAGGTGTCATGGCTAATGACCGACAAATCAATCCTAATTTAAAACTCTCGTGGTTCATTGATTTCCAAGAGAAATACCATATCTTTTCAGATGGTTTCTATATCACGATTTCAATGCTTACCTTTGTTGCACTATGTGCATTCAACTTATATAAATATTATTTCTATCGCTTATCTGCGATTGTCACTTGGATTATGCTGATTGGTTCATTAACCCCTTATTTCGATAGTTTCTTTAACGGCTTTTCCTTACCAGCCAGAAGATGGATCTATCTGTTAGGGTTCTCATCCAGTTTGCTCATTGCGTTATTCATGAAGCATTTAGCTGAAGTGTCGATTAAGCAATTTGTCATCACTTCTGCATTATGTGTTTGCGGTATGCTGTATATGTTCACCAACTATGATGGCGATAACAGCTTTATGATCGCAACTTTCATTATCATGCTGTTTATGTATGTCTTGCTTCAAAACAAAGAACTGTTGTCCATGAAATATACACCTTATATCATGATTGGCTTAATCTTTATCCAGCAAGCTGTAATGATAAAGAACTATCATGATACACATATGGACATTTATGAACGCCCTATCGCCTCTATGGAGAAAGATAATTACAACAGCGAAAAGCTTCAAAAGCAGTTTGATCATCTACAGAAAACTAAAGATCCGTTCAGCCGTATTGAATACCTTTCATTCTCAGCACAGAACTCTCCATTGATTTACGGCTTTAGAGGCGTAGCTTTATATTCAAGCTTATTCAACGGAGATGTCTTGGACTATTACGATAATATCATGCAGATTCAGCAACCGATTGATAAGAACAGTAATCACCGCTTCTTAGGGAATCGCGCCAACTTAATGGCACTATGGAATGTACAAGACCGCTTCAAGAATCCGCCTGACAACACCATGCCTTACGGCTTCAAAACGAAGAAAGTCATCGAAGGCAATGAAAATAAATACAAACATTCCGAAAGCACCATTGATTATCCAGCCACACACATCACAGATAAAGTGTATGATAAACAATCACTGAAAACACCGATTGACCGTGAACATGCAATGTTAAAAGGTGTTGTGTTAGACCACCCTAAGACAACCACATCAGACATCGAACATAATGTTAACTTAAAAGACGATATCAAAGAACAGTCCGATGATGCAGATTGGGAACCAGATGACCATACACTGCACGTTAAAGAGAAAAACGGCGGTATTGATTATGAAGTCCCTGATAACATTAAAAACAAATACAAAGACTTGTATTTCGAGATGGAACTGGAATTAAAATCACCAGACAAGCCACACAAAGTGAAATTGAATGAAGCCAGACAACAACGTTCTTCACTCAACTACTCTTACCGCCGTGTCGTCAATCCGATTACGATTCGCGTAAAAGCCGACGATAAAGTACGATTGAACCTGCAAAAAGGCAAGTACAAATATCAATTAAAAGGCGTTTACGGCGAAGACTACGACACATTGAAATCTGCCGCTAAAGAGGTAGATAAAGTTAAAATTAAACAAACCAATCATGGTTATCGATTCACTAAAGACAAAAATGATAAAGGCTATCTCGTTGTACCGACACCTTATAAAAAAGGGATGAAAGCCAAAGCTGATGGAAAAGAAGTGGAAGTTAAAAAAGGCAACGGTATTCAAACTGTCATTCCTGTTAAGAAGGGACAAAAACAGATTGAACTGTCTTACACACCGCCCCATCTCTACCTATTATTATTCATCAGTTTAGCTGGTATTATCCTTTCTATCTTCTTTACACGTTTTGTTTATAAAAAGGTTAAGCCTTATCCTCAAGATTAACCGACTAAAAAGAGCAGTGCCGCTTTGTTTATTAACGAAGCTTCACTGCTCTTTTTTCATTATTCATTTTCATTCAATGCTTCATCCATACCGTCAATAAATTCATAGAAGTTAGACGTCCAGTTGTCTGAATCTTCTCTGGATGCTTTAGACATATCGCCGTCTTTGAAAAAGTTTCTGACAAATTGGTTGGATAATTCCATTTGGACCCCTGCACGATTTTTATTTTGGTTCACGATATTATGAGGGTTCTTACCGCCAAGCTTCCCTTCTGCTCTTGTGACTGAGATACCTCTCTCAGATAAAACACGTGCAATGCGGTTTCTTAATGCTATGTCGCGCCCACCGATATAGACATCGCTGTCGCTCAAGCTTGCTTTATGAATAGTAATGGTACGTTCAGATTGTCTGATCATCTTTTGTGCTTTCGGCTCATCGTAATGAATAGCTGTGACATGCAAGTCTCGGTTATTTTCATAACGTATACCTCTGAATGAATAGAAACCAGAACCTGTTTGATCAGCAAGTTCTCTTGCGATTTCAGTCGTTCCCGGTTCGATACCGCCGCCGTGTATCGCCGCAATTACCGTCGGATTGGTTTCATTGCGTGTTTCTATCTCCCAATCTTTGCATTCCTCAGTATCACTTTTAAGATCTGTCATGGAATTGTATTTATCAGCGGCACATCCTGTATGAGAAGTATACGACAACACCATCACGATAATAATCACGATGATGCCGATGACTAACACCGCTGCGGCAATCCCTTTTATGTAGGCGTGATTGGTCATACGCCTTGCCCCCTTGCTCATAATTTCAGTTACTGCCCATGATACACGTCTCAATTTTTCGGCACAAGAATTATAAGACTGTCTAAGCAGGTTCATTTGAGACATGATTGAGGCAATTGATTTTTGTATTTTCCTTAATATATGTAAAAGCAGCGTGCTGATGACAACACACTGCTTTTACATGTTCTTCTTATTGTTGAGACTGATTCAATCCTTCATTAACACCATCCGCAAATGAATGCATTTGCTGAGTATAGTTTTCAGGATTTTCACGTTCAGGTCGGAAGACATTGCCGTTTTTGAAGAACTTGTTGGCAAACTGATTATTCAATTCAATCTGTACACCTGCTTGCTGCTGATTCTGATTGGTAATATTATTTAAACTTTGTCCCGCAATATTACCAGTCGCAGGCGCAACATCGAATCCTCTTTGAGTAAGAGATTGTGAAATATTGTTGCGTAATTGTGCATCACGTCCGCCTACATAAATATCATTGCCTGAGCGCGCTGTTTTATGGATTGTGACTGTTCTTTGAGATTGATTCACCATTTCTTGTGCTTTCGGTTCATCATAATGAATAGAAGTGACATGCAATTCTTTATTATTCGTCGGTCTGATACCTTGGAATGAATAATAACTTGCATTGTTTTTATTTGCTACTTCTTCTGCAATTTGACTTGTACCTGGTTCAATACCACCGCCGTGCGGTGCCACAATGACTGTGTCATTTGTCCCTTGTTTCGTATCTATCTGCCAATCTACACCTTCTTGTGTTTGCTGCTGTAATTCTGTCATCGATTGATAACGATCCGCTGCGCCTGCATTAGAAGGTGCAAGCAATATTATACCGATAACAATCGCCGCTACTGCACCTGCCAATACTACCAATGGATTTTTTAACGTCTTTGTCATAGACAACTCCCCTTTGTCATTTGAAATTGTTACTTATAACGCTGCTCCTTTGTTTTCCTACATCTAAGAATAATCCCAAGATTATTCCTATTAATAATATTCTTTCCGTTGTGACACTAAATAATCATATTTTTTTACGGAAATATATGAATCTGAATTAATAATAATTAGAGAAGTTATGAAATAAGCGGAAGCAGATACAAAACCATGTTTACATAAATCTTAAATGTTGTAATAATGCTCAAAGTGCTATGAACACATCAAAAATAATTTTAATTTTTTTCAGCACTTAAAACGGTGTCAAATTCATTCAATTTTCAATTTGTCAGAATTATCAAAACACTTGATATAACTAGCTTTCTAGCGTTTTGTGAAATGACAGTGTTTTCCCTAAAAATACAAACACTTGTCTTAAAGTGGCAATTGCCTTGCCATATTAGTGTTGAAAGCGATTTCAAATTTATGTATTATGACACTAAAGATATAAAAGGGGCGTGGTTGATGTTATGCAAGGAGAAGAGAAAAATGGACAAGTTGTTGAAGAAAAAGAGAAAAAGCCCATTGGTATTTGGCCATCATTATTCACTTTAGGCTTGATGATTGCAGTCATGCTATTTACTGTAGCAGTCTTAAAGAAAGAACCGCATATACCGCTTATGATTGGGACAGCGGTTGCGATTGGGGTAACCATGCTGCATGGTTATAAATTCGAAGACGTCGAGCAGATGATGTATAAGGGGATCAGACACGCATTGCCTGCGATTGTCATCATCATCTTAGTCGGCTTGATTATCGGTTCTTGGATCGGCAGCGGTGTGGTTGCGACAATGATTTATTACGGATTGCAATTAATTGATCCGAGATTCTTCTTAGCGGTCGTTGTACTGCTTTGCGGTATTGTCGCACTGGCCATCGGAAGTTCTTGGTCTACCATGGCAACTGTGGGGGTTGCTTCTATGGGGATTGGTATGAGTATGGGAATCAATCCTGGAATGGTTGCCGGGGCAGTCATTTCCGGTTCATACTTCGGTGATAAGATGAGTCCTCTATCAGATACGACGAACTTAGCATCAGGACTGACAAAAGTAGATTTATTCGAACATATTAAACACATGATGTTTACAACAATACCTGCGTTGCTGATTTCTGTTGTCGCATTCTTCTTTATCGGTATGCAATACGGAAATAAAAACTTTAATCCGAAAAATATCAATAAAATCCTTACTACAATGCAAGATCAATTCTTGATTTCACCATGGTTATTATTGATTCCATTAGCAGTAATTATTCTAGTTATGTTGAAGGTACCCGCAATTCCAGCGATTTGTGCCGGTATTATCTTAGGTTTCTTTGCACAAATCTTTGTACAAGGCGGTTCTTTAATAGAAGCACTGACAGCGCTGCAAACAGGCTATACAATGGAGTCTGGTAATAAAATGGTAGATGAACTCTTTAACCGCGGCGGTTTAGAATCTATGTTCTATACCATTTCATTAACATTAGTTGCGATGACTTTTGGTGGGGTCTTGGAATACTCAGGTATGCTGGATTCATTAATCAGTATCATTTTACGTTGGGCAAAGAATACAGGTTCTCTGTTAACTTCAGTTATTTTATCTTGTATCGGTACCAACTTCACTTGTTCTGAACAATACATTTCAATCATTGTACCAGGACGTATGTATGCGAAAACATTCAATGAAAAAGGGTTGCATCCGAAAAACTTATCACGTGCATTAGAAGACGGCGGCACACTGACTTCTGTCTTCGTACCTTGGAACACTTGCGGTGTTTTCATCGCTTCGACATTAGGCGTCGGTGTTATGGAATATGCACCATTTGCGATTTTAAACTATTTAGTACCGATCATTTCTGTCATCTTCGCATACACTGGCTTCAAGATTGTGAAATTGCCTAAGGACAAGCGTGCGGATGCTGGAAAAAAGAAAGCGGTCTTGCCTAACGATACGAATTTAGCATAATAATTATCGAAATATTTCGAATTAATACAATAACTATAACTGCACACCCTCTTTATGAGGGTGTCTTCTTTGTATGAAAACAGCTTTTTGACTTACATATTTTGAGAACCTTCCTTATTAGTCGAATTCAAACAATAATTATTTTCTGAGATAATCCTAATCATTTCTATTTATATTCAAATAGATTATAACATTACTCATATAAGGATATAGGACAATAAAAATACGTTAGGAAAGCGTTTTCTAAGTAAAATAAAAGGTGCTTTGCTTATCTTATAAGCTGAAGATTGATAGAATGGAGAAGTATTCTATTTCCAAAATCATGGAAACGTGCGTTAGTGTTAGGAGGAGTAAAAATGAATAAACCCGATTTGGTAGCACCTGAGGATTTTAATATCGTTTCAGAAATTGAAATGTATGCGAAAGATCCATCTAAATTAGCAATTATCTTTGAAAACAATGCAGGTGAAACTACTAAAGTTACTTATAAAGAATTGATTAAAAGCGCAAACCGTATCGGCAACTTATTTAAAGAAAACGGTTTGAAAAAAGGGGATACCTTATTAATCAAAATGGAACGCAGTATCGAGACATATGAAGTCTATATTGCGGCCTTAAAACTAGGTGTTGCTTTAATCCCAGCATCAGAGATGCTTAGAACCAAAGATTTGCAATACCGTATTACGCACGGTGAGGTAGATGCTGTATTATCTATCGCTTCAGGTGCAGACGAATTCGAAGGCGTTAAAGAATATGATGACTTGACTAAGTTCATCATTGGGGAACATAAAGAGGATTGGATTAACGTCGAAGACGGCAAACAAGCAATGAGCGATGAACTTGAAATCACACCAACAAAGCGTGATGACGTCGCATTCTTGCCGTATACTTCAGGTACAACCGGCAATCCAAAAGCGGTTGTGCATACGCATGGTTGGGGCTATGCGCATATGCAAATGGCACCGAAGCACTGGTTGAATATTAAAGAAGATGACATTGTTTGGGCTACTGCAGCACCTGGTTGGCAAAAATGGGTTTGGAGTCCATTCTTATCTACAATGACATCTGGTGCCACAGCATTTGTATTCAACGGACGCTTCAACGGCACTATCTATTTAGAGCTGCTAGAGAAGTACAAAATCAACGTGTTATGCTGTACGCCTACTGAGTACCGTATTATGGCGAAACTCAAAGATTTAGGCCAATATGACCTATCACACTTGCATGACGCTGTATCGGCCGGAGAACCGCTGAACCAAGAAGTTGTAGAAAAGTTCCAAGATACTTTCAATATTACTGTACGTGACGGCTACGGCCAAACTGAAAGTACTTTGCTTATCGGCTTGCTTAAAGACGTAGAAGGCCGCCCAGGTTCAATGGGCAAAGCCATCCCAGGCAGTGAAACAACAATTATCGACGATGACGGCAATCTTGCAAAAGTCGGTGAAGTCGGAAATATTGCAGTACCTGTTGACTTGCCTGCACTCTTTAAAGGTTACTTTAAAGATCAAGAACGTACACGCGAACGTGTTGTCGGCAATTACTTTATGACAGGCGATTTAGCGAAAATTGATGAAGACGGCTACTTCTGGTTTGAAGGCCGTAAAGATGATATTATCATCAGTTCTGGTTATACAATCGGACCTTTCGAAGTTGAAGATTCACTAACCAAACATCCGGCTGTTAAAGAATGTGCAGTTGTCGCAAGCCCACATGAATTACGCGGTAATATTGTTAAAGCCTTCATTATCTTGCAAGACGGTTATGAAGCAAGCGATGACTTAGTCAAAGAACTTCAAAATTATGTAAAATACGATGTCGCACCTTATAAATATCCGCGTGCTATCGAATTTGTGGAAGAATTGCCTAAAACAAACTCAGGCAAAATCCGCCGCGTAGAATTACGTGATGCTGAAAAAGCAAAATACGAAAACAATCAAAATTAACTTTATGATATGCCCTGCCTCTTGGCGGGGCCTTTTTAATGCTTATCATTATTTCCTGGGATATAAAAAACTCGACAGATTTTACATCTGCCGAGTCATTTTATAAACACTTAAGATTTCATTTGTTTATCAATCGTTGCTTTCACACGATCAATGTCGCCTGAAACATCGATTGCTGGTTTTTTAGTCAATTTAGATACAATAATTGTAACTAATACGCTGGCAATCACGCCTGGAATGATTTCGTATAAGTTGAAGAAGTCGTTTGTTTCACCTAGTGGTTTAGCGAATACAATCCACAAGATAACTACTACTGCTCCTGCAATCATACCGCTGATTGCGCCTGTACGGCTTAAACCTTTCCAATATAATGACATTACAACTAACGGACCGAATGCGGCACCGAAGCCTGCCCATGCATTACCTACAAGGTTTAAGATTGTGTCGTTTGGAGACCATGCAATCGCAATTGAGATGATTGCGACAATCAGTACTGATAAACGACCTACAAGTAAGAATTCTTTTTCACGTTTTCTTGCTGCTTCTTCACCGCGGATTAATTTGTAGAAGTCTTCAGTCAATGAACTTGAAGTTACTAATAATTGTGAAGAAATCGTACTCATAATCGCAGCTAAGATTGCGGCTAATAAGAAACCGCCCACTAACGGATGGAATAAGATTTGGCCCATTAAGATGAATAATGTTTCCGGGTCTTTTAATTCCACGCCTTTATCTTTAACGAATGCAATACCGATTAAACCAACGAATACTGCACCGATTAAACTGACAGCCATCCAGCCGATACCGAAACGGCGTGCAGTTTTTAATTGTCTTACTGTTTTAATACTCATAAAGCGCACGATAATATGCGGTTGACCGAAGTAACCTAACCCCCATGCGAAGAATGAGATAATACCGATGATTGTTGTCCCTTTAAACAGATCCAAGTTTGTCGGTTTCAAGTCTGTGACAGTTTGGAATGTATCTAATCCATTTAATTTCAATAGTGCTACTACCGGCACCATAATCATTGCGATTAACATAATGACACCTTGGAAGAAGTCTGTCAGCGATACAGCTAAGTAACCGCCGAAGAATGTATATGCAATAACAATCACTGAAATTAAAATAAGTCCCCAATGATAGTCGATTCCAAATGCACTGTTGAACAGTTTACCGCCTGATACCATACCCGCGTGTGTATAAAGGGTAAAGAATACGACGATAATACCGCCAGAAATAATTTTAATAATATTTGATTTGTCATCTAAACGGTTCTTGAAGAAGTCAGGAAGCGTAATTGCGTCTCCTGCTTGTTCAGTATATACACGAAGTCTCGGTGCCACTACGAAGTAGTTAATGTATGCACCTAATGTTAAACCGATTGCGAGCCATGCGGCTGAAAGTCCAGTAGTATAAACTTCGCCGGGCAAGCCCATAATCATCCAACCACTCATGTCGGATGCCCCTGCAGAAAGTGCTGTAACGTACGGCCCAATGCTGCGTCCGCCTAACATATATTCACTGACATTGCCTGTAGCTTTCTTATAGCCGTAGTAACCAATCACAAGAAGGATTAAGAAGTATAATCCAATCATGATATAAGTCTGCCAGTCTGGGTGTACCTGTTGTCTCAATGTTGCTCCTAAAGTAAACATGTCTAAAATAAACATCCTTTCAAATTATTGGAATAAAATGTACGGATCGTTCTTAGGCATTGCAATGACAAGGTTCAGAATCCATTTAAAGCTTAGAAGCCAAGTGTTTGAATGACTTCATACAGCCCCCATTCACCCTGAAATTTTATTTTGATCAGCAATCAAACATTCGAAAAGTACATGCAATGTACTCGCCCCTCTCGAACTGCTCAATCCATGTTGAACTGTCTCTCAAACAGACTTCCCCCAATGTCCTAAATCAAAGTCCTTTGTTTATGTAACGTTGTATAAAATACTGTTCGAGAAACAAATTTTATAAAAGCTATTTTCTCATACCCTTTTTTATGGATTGAGAACCTTTTATCTGACCAAAATATTAACCTGAAATCCTTTTTCCCTTGCAAAAAATTGCTTTTAACTTTTTAGCAAAGATGTTTCTTAGCTTAACACAATGAAGATTTTACGCAAATTCAGATTGGCAAAAACCCCCGTTTTCTTAGGGTTTTTAAGAGGCTTTTTTCCCCGTTCGATATTTCAGTATCAGTGGTTACAGCGAATACTGAAATTTTTTTGAAAAAAATTTAGTTTGACCTTCTTTTTAACCAAAAATCAACTAAAATATTGCAAAAAATTTAAATAAGCGCAACCGTTGTTATCACAGGACTTAATGCGGTTTTATTAATTGTAATATTCGGAATATTTGTTGAAAATACGTCTAATTGTGGTAATATTAAACAAAATTACACTAATACTGTAACTGAAAGAGGGATAGCAAATGATTGAGGAAGTTGGTTTTCAAATCAAACTTATTAGGAATCAACAGAAACAAACTTTGAAACAACTCAGTGCGTTGACAGGATTGTCAACAAGTTTCTTGTCTCAAGTCGAACGGGGTGAATCATCAATCGCGATTACATCACTCGACAAAATTGCTACAGCTTTAGATGTTAATATTACTTCATTTTTTTCACCAGCAGAGAATAACGACTTCCATGTACAACCTCAAAAAATGAAACCTTTAAATATTAACCATTCTAATTTAACTATCAAACGCGTTTCCAGCGAGTTTGAAAATCGTAACTTAGAAACATTTATTATTACACTTCTACCCGGTGATCGCAGCGAGAATTCAATGCACGGGGGCGAAGAGTTTTATTATATGATATCCGGAGAATTAACGTTTTATGTCAACAGCAGAAAGTACACAGTTAAAGAAGGAGAAGTACTTCACTACCCTTCTCGATTTAAACACTATTGCAGTAACGAATCAGAATCTCCAGCTACAGTATTAAGTGTAGTCACACCGAAACTGTTTTAACTTCCAAACTTGAAAGGGGAATTTATTATGCGAGTAGCAACAGATATTGGAGGAACTTTTACAGATTTAGTCGCATTAAATAAAAACGGGGAATTAATTCTAGGAAAGGCAGATACAACACCGAAAAACTTCGAAGAAGGTATCTTCAACGTACTCAACCAAGCAAAAGTGAATTTAAAAGATATGAACATGTTTATTCACGGTACTACAATCGTAATCAACGCTTTAACAGAAAAGAAAGGCGTCAAAACAGGATTAATTACGACAAAAGGCTTTAGAGATGTTTTAGAACTTGCACGCGGTAATCGTCCAGACCTTTTTAATGCACGCTATAAGAAACCCGACCCCTTCGTAGAACGCCATCTTAGAAGAGAAGTTTCTGAACGTATGAACCATAAAGGTGAAATTACGTCAGGACTGGTCTTTGAAGAAGTTGAAGAAATTCTTCAAGATTTCAAACGTGAAGGCGTTAAAGCAGTCGCAATTTCATTATTGCATAGTTACCAAAACAACGACCACGAGCGTGCAATTGCATACTATATCAATCGCTATCATCCAGAATTTTCAATCACCTATTCCACCGAATTGAATAACGAGTGGCGAGAATATGAGCGCACATCGACTGCAGTGCTGAACGCATATGTTAAACCTATCGCAAACGACTACTTGTCTAATCTAGAACGTCATATTACCGAGCGAAGCAATAGTTCCAACAACTATGTCATGCAGTCGAACGGCGGTACCAGTACCTTTGAACATGCGAAAAGGGCACCGATCAACATGGTGGAATCCGGACCTGTTTCCGGTATTTTCGGCGCAGCCGTACTTGGAGAATTAATCGGCGAAGAGAATTTAATTGTATTAGATATCGGTGGCACAACTGCGAAATGTTCTCTGATTGAAAACAATCATGTCAAAGTCTCCACCGACTATCACCTTGAACAAACGCATAACTACGCAGGTTATCCGATGAAGGTGCCTGTAGTGGATATCGTAGAAATCGGCAACGGCGGCGGTTCAATCGCCTGGTTCGATGACAGCGGTTCAATTAAAGTCGGACCTAAATCTGCAGGTGCAGAACCTGGACCGATTGCCTACGGCAAAGGCGGTACAGAACCTACCACCACAGATGCCAATTTATTATTAGGTCGTCTTGATTTGAAAAACTTCGATACCAATACACCTATCAGCACCTTAAAAAAACAATTCGAACAATCCATTACCAATCACTTGGATGTGGACTTGGATACAGCAGCTATGGGAATTATCAAAATTGCGAATTCCAACATGCTGAATGCGTTGAAATTGATTTCAGTACGTAAAGGTCATGATCCTAGAGACTTTACAATGGTCGCAATCGGAGGCGGCGGTCCTATGCATTCACAAGACTTAGCACGCGAATTAGGCGTGAAAAAAGTCATTGTACCTTCCGCCTCCAGTGTCTTCGCTTCATGGGGCATGTTAATGTCTGATTTACGTCACGACTATGCCCAAACTTATCTTGCGAACACACAAAATTTAGACTTTTCAGAAATTAATTCAATGTACCAAACATTAATCGACGAAGCCATTGAAACATTAGAGCACGAAAACGTAGACGAGAACAACATTGTGGTTTATAAAACAATCGATATGCGCTACCAAGGCCAAGACCATCCAGTAGAAGTGTCTGTACCTTTCGACACATTGACAGAAGACAACTTAAACAAGGTTATTGAAGCCTTCCACCAAAAACACGAACAGTTATACACGTATACACTTTTAGGGAATGGCATCGAAATTGTAAATGTTAAGATTTCAGTGCTTGGCAAAATCGAGAAACCTGTCATCAAAAAAGCAGAAGCACCACATGGCGACCCTGTTAAAGAAGAACGCGATGTCTACTTCGAAGCGACAGGCTGGGAACGTGTTAAAGTTTACGATCGTGATAAATTGCCGATTAACGAAGCGATTGAAGGGCCTGCAGTGATTGAAGAAAAATCTACGACAATCCCGCTTAACCCTGACGACCGGTTAGTCAAAGATGAATACGGCAATCTATTGATTCACATTGGAGGTGATAATTATGAGCTATAACACAGATCCGTTTACGTATGAAGTGATTAAAGACTCATTAATCTCTACCGGTGAAGAAATGTTCATCGCTTTAGCAAGAACATCAATGAGTCCGATTATCTATGAAGTATTGGATTATGCATGCGGATTAACAAATAAAAAAGGTGAACTCGTGACATTAGGCAATGGTGTCACTGGGTTTATCGGCATGCTGTCGTTTATGGTCAAAGAAACATTAAAGACGTATGGCGATGATATTCATGAAGGTGATGTCTTTATCCTTAACGACCCTTATAACGGCGGAGGTTCTCACCTATGCGATGTCGGATTAGTATTGCCGATTTTCGAAGATGGAGAACTGGTCGCTTTTGTCGCAAACAAAGCACACTGGACAGAAGTCGGCGGTAAAGATACAGGCTCTATGTCTACCAACTCTACAGAAGTCTATCAAGAAGGACTGCAGTTCCCTTGTATCAAATTGTTCGATAAAGGTGTTAAAAACGAAGCGATTATTAAAATCATCGAATCCAATGTGCGTTTCCCGCAACTCTCTATTGGCGATATGTGGGCGCAAATTGCTTCTTTAAAAACAGGAGAACGCCGGATTAAAGGCTTATGCAAAAAGTATTCTACCGATGCCATTTTAGAAAGCATGGATCGTTTCTTAGACCAAGGCGAAACATTGACACTTAAAGAAATCGCTAAACTGCCGGATGGTGTCTATGAAGTTGAAGAATGGATTGATGATGACGGGATTACTGATGATTTAATTCCAGTACAGCTGAAATTGACAATTACAGATGATGAATTCATTTGTGATTTCAGAGGTTCCTCGCCACAAGTTCAAGGTCCGATTAATAGTTCCTATACTGGACTTGTTTCAGCAGTCAGAACCATCTTCCTAGCTATCACAAACCCTTCGCAAGAAGTAAATGACGGCGCCTTTCGACCACTTAAAATTATCACAGACGAAGGGTCTATAATTTCAGCAAAGCGCCCTGCCCCCGTCTCAATGTATTGGGAATCTATGTTATACGGTACAGAAATGATTTGGCGTGCCTTAGCACCTGTCTTGCCTAAGCGCTTAACTGCAGGCCACTTGCTTTCTGTATGTGTAGTCATTATGGGCGGCAAACTGCCTGAAAAAGATGAGAACTTCTTAATCGTCGAACCTTCTGTCGGCGGTTGGGGGGCAGCAGATGACTTTGATGGTGATACGGGTCAATTCTGTATCTCTGACGGTCAAACCTTTAATGTGCCTGTTGAAATTGCTGAACACACTTATGGTATTGAAGTGGAAGAATTCTCAATGCGTACAGACGGCAAAGGTGCCGGCAAACACCGCGGCGGTTCAGGTGCGGTTCGTACTTACAAAGCACTGACAGATGGTCAATTCTTCACAGGCAGCTTCGGCCACCATAAAAGCAATACATGGGGCGCAGATGGCGGCCACGAAGGATCAAACAACGAATTCTTATTCGTCAAAGCAGACGGTACCGTAGACGGTCCATACGGCAAATACAATCAATATCCGTTAAACAAAGGCGATAAAGTAGTCTTGCGCACAGCGACAGGCGGCGGTTACGGCGATCCAAAAGCACGCAGCCGAGAAGCTGTCGCACGCGATTTGAAAAACGGCATCATCACCTCAGAACAAGCACAAGACGTTTATGGTTATGAACAAAGCAATTAAATAGATATCAGAGAGGGCGTTGCCTATGAAAGAAAAACCAGTTTCAAGAAACACGCAATCTTCAGACAACCCTTTAGACAGTATTCCAGTCGACCAGCGCCAGCATTGGACAACACCTGCAGTCATCTTCGGCGGTCTTGAATTTACCATACCGGTCTTAATGGTCGGAGCATCCTTAGCCGGATCATTCGGTTTAGTTCAAGTCGCTTGGATTACTATTATCGCTATGGTGGTCTTTCAATGGCTCGGCAACACTATCAACGGCTATATCGGGGCAAAAACAGGCCGCCCCTCTTCTGTTATTGCGAAGAACAGCTTTGGAGATATCCAAGCACGTTTAATCGCAGGCGGAACGATTTTTATTGTTTCCTTAGGTTGGTGGTCGCTTCAGACTGCTGTCGCAGGCAACGCCATTTCTGCCATGTTAGGTATCGATTACCATAAACAGTGGTTCTTATGGGCACTGATTACAATAGTAGCCGGCTTGTTGTTTGCGGCACCTTCTATCATCGGTTACCAGTCGATGAAATGGACAGATTACCTTGCAGTCCCTGCAGGCTTACTGTTAGTCATCGGCGGTATTTATTACGCCTTAAGCAATAATGGATTAGACAAGTTGATGCAATGGCAGCCGGAACCTAAAATGACCGTACTGACTGCGATCAGTTTAATCATCGGTGTCAATGTCTCTCAATGGGTCATTGCGGCAGACTATACACGTTATGCCAAACCAACATGGAAAGATAATATCTTGATACCACTCGGCATTATCGCAGTCGGCATTCCATTATTTATCGTCGGTGCTGTAATGAGTGTCGGCGTCGGCGAAGCTGATATCGTAGAAGTGATGATGGGACTCGGTTTTCCGGTTTGGGGCTTCTTGATATTGTGGTTTGCGACATGGACGAGCCAGTTAGTGAACAACTATAGTATGGGATTGGCTTTTGCGAACTTGCTTAATATCGATTCCCACCGCGGGCGGCAAATATTAACGCTGCTCGGCACGCTGATTGCCATTGGTGTCGCTTTAGCAGGCTTCTTAAAATACTTTACCGATTTCTTAAGTTTAACTGCGATTGTATATCCTGCCATTGCCGGTGTTTTGTTCGTAGACTTCTTCTTTTTGAGAGAACGTACATGGCAAAAAGTAGCCGGATGGAATGTAATGGCAACATTGGCGATGGTAATCGGCATGATAATCGGCATGATAATCGGCTACTATACTCAATTTGTACATCAACTCGGTATCCCTGCCATTCAATCATTAATCGCAACCATGCTGTTTTATTATCTCTTTATGCGTATCAAAGCAGTTGTGAAACCAGATGCTTTCACACCAAACAAGTGGCACAAATCAAAATATTAGATAAAATATAGGATGCTTAAAACTATATTTCCTTACCACTTCCTAGGCTTAGGGAGTGGTCTTTTTATATGTATTTTTAGACACCCCGCTTTGTTCCTTCAGACAAACTTCAGTCTGACCTACAATGCAAAAAAGCGCTCAACCACAATGATTGAGCGCACAACAATTGTTTTACTTATACAATTTTCTCTCTAATCTTTCCAGAGATGTAATCCACGATACCGACCATGATTACTAAGCCGATTAAGATAATTCCAACACGATCCCAAGAACGTGTCTGCAAGGCAAAGATTAATGGTGTACCGATACCTCCGGCACCGATTAAACCTAAGATGGATGCTGAACGCAAGTTCAGCTCAAAACGGTAAAGAATTAATGACATGAACGTCGGTAAGATTTGTGGGATAACCGCAAATACTAATGTTTTAATTTTATTTGCGCCGCTTGCTTTAAGCGACTCCGTTGCACTTAAATCAATATTTTCAATATCCTCTGCGAAGAGTTTTCCTAGCATCCCTACTGAATGAATACCGAGTGCCAATACCCCTGAAAATGATCCTGGTCCTACTGCTTTAATAAAAATCAAAGCCATTACAATTTCAGGAAAGACTCTAATAATACTTAAAATGAATTTGCTTGTCCCTGTGACTGGACGGAATTTGACAATATTCTTTGCGCCTAAGAACGCTAAAGGAATACAGATAATCGCTGCTAATATTGTTCCGACCACTGCAATCGCCAAGGTTTCTAACAAACCATGCAGCAAGTCTTCTCCGCCTTTTTGATAGACAAAGCCCCAATCCGGATGGGTTAACCCTTGTAAGATAGAACCTAGAATCTGACGAGATTTATCTTTAATTTCTAAAGCCGGCATACCGGCAAAAGCCCAAATCAAAAGTGCCGCAACCACTAGTGCTGTTAAGGTATATTTGATTTTCTTCTGCTTATTGCTGTAGTTGTTTAATAACTCTGTTTTACTCATTGTCGTCATGTGAGTTGTTCCCTCACTTTCGAACTGATGAAGTCAATAATGACTACAATCAATAGTGTAAATAAGATAATCACTGCCGTTTTATCATATTGGAACAGGCCGAGTGTTTGGTCATAAAAGAGACCGATACCGCCGGCACCAACTAAACCAAGTACTGCAGCTGCACGAATATTGATTTCAAAAGCGAATAATACATAAGACACATAAGAAGCTAGTGCCTGCGGAACGACACCGAACAAAATCCATTTAGTTTTATTCGCCCCTACTGCCGTCATGGCTTCTAAAGGACCTGGATCAATCGCTTCTAAAACTTCATATAATAACTTTGCGACGATACTGATAGTTAATACAATGACCGCAAGCACACCTGGAATTTGACCAATCCCAAAGACCGCAACGAAAATAGCCGCAAGCAATAAATCCGGAATCGTACGCACAATGTTCAGCACAAAACGTGCCGGCATTGCTATCCATTTCGTCCGCGAAATATTCTTAGCACATAATAAAGCAATGGGTACTGCTATAATTGAACCGATAAATGTACCTACGATTGCCATACGAATCGTATCTAACATTGGATTTAATATTTGAGATAAATAACTTAAATCCGGCGGAAACATATCTGTAAATAAGACACCGATTTGAGGCAAGCCGTATAATAAATCACCGATACTGAATCCCGTATAATTTAAACTCCATATTACTAAGAAGAGTATAAGGACTGCACTGAAAGTCGTCTTAAACGATTTCTTGTTATTTAACATCGACGCATAATCTTTCGCATGATCCATGTTAATTCACTCCTAACTTCTCTTCGTCTTGAATAGAACGGCCGTAAATTTCATTAAAGGCCTCATCTGTTGCACGCTCAACAGGCCCGTCAAAGACCAATTGACCATCGCGCAAACCAATAATACGTGTGCCGTATTCGCGTGCTAAATCCACAAAGTGCAAGTTGATAATAATCGTAATGCCTAATTCTTGATTGATACGTTTCAAATCATCCATCACTTGTTTGGTTGTTAAGGGATCTAATGAAGCAACAGGCTCATCTGCTAAAATAATCGCAGGTTCTTGGCATAACGCTCTAGCAATAGAAATACGCTGTTGCTGCCCGCCGGATAATTCATCAGAACGTGATTTATACTTATCTAAAATATTGACGCGGTCTAAAGCTTCTAATGCTTTGATTTTGTCTTCCTTCGGAAATAAACCAAGAATCATTTTCCAAGTCGGATGATAGCCGACACGTCCGCTGAGTACATTACGCATCACCGAAGAACGTTTGACTAAGTTGAAATTTTGGAAAATCATACCGATGTTTCTGCGCATTTCAAGCAGTTGGTTGCCGCTGGCTTTCGTTATCGATTTGCCGTCAATCAGAATTTCCCCTTCTGTAATATCATGCAGCCGGTTGATAGAACGCAGTAATGTCGATTTTCCTGATCCTGACAAGCCGACGATGACTGCGAAATCACCCTTTTCAATATTTAAATTAATACGGTCTAAACCAACATGACCGTTACTATAAACTTTGCGTACATCTTTAAATTCAATTTGACTCATACTCATTTCCTTTCCTTCTCGCTTTAATACAAAGCGAGCGTATTCAACGGACTCAATGTGCTCTTACAAGCCTCACTGCGTTGAAATACGCTCATTAAAATGGTGTGATGGTGCACATCTGTTAGCTTTGTGCTTACTTCATTTCTTTGACTTTTTTTTCGTATTCTCTAACGATATCGAAGTTTTCATCTTTGCTGTCTACGTAGTTTTCATGAGAGTAAACTTCACTGATAACTTTGTGCCCTTCTTTTGTTTTCGCAATATCTTTAAAAGCTTTTTTCAATTTGTCGCGGAATTTTGAATCCATATCGCTGCGCACTGAGATTGTATCGTTTGGAATTGGTTTAGTTAATTTTAAAATTTTAGTTTCGTCAAAGACTTTCGGTTCATCTTTTTTCACGATTTTACGTGCATCATTGAATACAGCTGCCGCATCTACATCGCCGTTCATTAATGAAATGACTGCTTGGTCATGGCCTTTCATGTTCACAACTTTCATGTCTTTTAAGACATTTACGCCTTCTTTGTCTAATTCAACAAGTGGGAAAGTATACCCTGCAGTTGAAGTCACATCTTGCAACGCGATTTTTTTGCCTTTTAAATCTTTAACACTTTTAATACCTGAATCTTTTTTAACAAGAATTTCTGATTTATAGTCCTTTGTAAGTTCTTTTGAATCTGAACCGTCCTTATTCACTCCGAAACGTTGTGCTTGAAGCAATACATCGGCTGCTTTTTGATCATGCGCTAATGTATAAGCTGTTGGAGGTAAGAAACCAACATCTACTTTTTTAGATTTCATTGCTTCAACAATTGTGTTGTAGTTCGTTGAAACTGAAACTTTCACTGGGATACCTAACTCTTTAGATAATAATTTTTCTAACGGTTTTGCTTTCGCTTCTAACTTATCAGCATTTTGAGAAGGGACGAATTGAACTGTTAATTCTTTAGGTTTGTAATCCCCGCTGCCTCCCTCTTTATCACTTTCTTTCTTATTGTCTAAAGAACTGCCGTTGCCGCAAGCGGATACGAATAAAATAACTGCCATCATTAAAGCGAAGAGTGACTTTAACGCATGTTTCTTTCTCATTCAACATTCCTCCATATGTATTGTGATGTGTTACACATTTATTATATGAGTGAATTAAAGTGAGAAACAACACAATATTTGTGTAGATTGAGTAAATAATTTATGCGATGTTGATTCGTTTTAAATTATTTGAAGCTTTAGTTAAGTTATCGTAAATCTTAAATTTATCCAATGTAACTTTCTAAGATTACGAATATAATGAAAGGACAAGTAAATAAAAATAAATACATAACCATTTTAGGAGGAACATTCAATTGAAAGTAATCCATCGTTACGTCGCAAGTTCTGTTCTGATTGCAACTACACTACTCAGTGCATCACCTGATACATACGCACAAAGTACAACTGATGCACCGACTATCGGAGAAGCTGAAAAAGGAAAAGTACTTATGGATAATTCACATGCCCAAACCGCAGGTGCGGCAGATTGGGTCTTAGACGGCGGTTTTTCTGATTATGCCAACCAAATCGCAAAGCAAGGTTATCAAGTGAAAGAATTACGCGGACGAGCAAGTATCACGCCTGAAAAGTTAAAAGATACAAAGATTCTAGTCATTCCTGAAGCGAATACACCTTTCAAATCTTCTGAACAACAAGCTATGGTTGATTTTGCGAAACAAGGCGGCAGTATTATTTTTATTTCTGATCACTATAACGCAGACCGCAACTTGAACCGTATTGATTCATCTGAAGCCATGAACGGCTATCGCCGCGGTGCATACAATGATATGACCAAAGATATGACACAAGATGAAAAGCAATCAGAGGCTATGCAAGGCGTAAACAGTTCTGATTGGTTAGCTGAAAACTTTGGTGTACGCTTTAGATATAATGGTTTAAACAATCTTACAACGAAAAATATGGTAACAGGCAAAGATGCAATGGGCATCACAGATAATGTCAACAGTGTTTCTATGCATGCAGGCTCAACGTTAGCCATTACTGACCCTGATAAAGCAAAGGGCATTATTTATACACCTGAAGGTTTATCTTCAGAACAAAAATGGTCGCATGCAGTGGATCAAGGCGTTTATGCCGGAGGCGGTAAAGCTGAAGGGCCTTATGTCGCGGTGTCTAAAGTCGGCAAAGGCAAAGCTGCATTTATCGGTGATTCATCTTTAGTTGAAGACAGCACACCGAAATACAAACGAGAAGACAGCGGAGATACAAAGAAAACTTATGACGGCTTTAAAGAAGCAGACAATCAGCAATTGCTCTCTAACTTAACAACGTGGCTCGGCAAACAAGAGGATGCCGAATCGATCACAGCACTCGGTATCTCAAAAGACCAAGCCACACCATTGAAAGATTTCGAACAGCCAAAGCAATCAACAGAACCGCAAAAAGAACCTTGGTCAGCACCTAAAGCAGGTTATAAATGGTATGACCCATCAACTTTTGCGGCTGGCAGCTATGGAGGCTCACAATCTGAAACTCCAAAAGAAGAACAGCCTTCAACACCAGATGAGGATACAAGCAGCACATCTATCAATACGAATGGCATTGCATTCGATGTGCCTGAACAGCTTCAAGCAGGACAAACATTTACTATCAAAATCCAATTTAAAGATCAGCCTGCCAACCAAACTTTAAACGATTTGCGTGCCGGTATTTACGCAGATGGCGGACGACAGCTTGCGACATTCGGCACACAATCATCACCAGGTTATAGTACAGCACAGTCTGTTCAAACAGACAGAAACGGCAATGCGACACTGACATTGAAAGGTCAAACAATATCTGATGCTTCAGGATCTGCACACTTGCGTTTAAAACAAGGTTCGCATAACCTGAAAACACAATCTATAACGATTAACTGATACGCACATAGGGGGATTTTACTTTGACACAACTTGCATTCTATATCGTCAGCGATGTACACGGCTATCTCTTTCCAACCGACTATCAAGACAAGACGCAACGATTACCGATGGGGCTCTTGCATACCAAAGCCATCATAGAAGAAGATAGTGCACAGTACAAAAACACGATTCGTATAGATAACGGCGACTTTCTTCAAGGATCGCCTATTGGACATTATCTTGCGAAAGAAAGAGAATCTGCAGAACAGCTGGCGGCGATTTATAATCAATTCGGATTTGACTTAGGTGTAATCGGAAATCATGAGTTTAACTTCGGATTAAATTATCTCAAAGACACATTAGCGGATTTAGATTATCCAGTCTTATCTGCGAACATTTTAGAAAACGGCGAACCCTTCACTGGTCATGGTGTCACGTATTTACAAAGAGAGGGATTGACGATTGGCGTGATTGGTTTAACTACACAATATATCCCGCACTGGGAGAAAGCAGAATACATTGAAGATCTGACATTTGAAAGTGCTGAAAGCACATTGGCACAGTGGCTGCCTGAAGTCAGAGCCAAATCAGATATTGTGGCAGTATGTTACCATGGCGGGTTTGAAAGAGATTTAGAAAGCGGTGCACCTACGGAAGCCTTAACTGGAGAAAATGAAAGTTATGCATTGCTCGACCGCTTCCACACCGACATCGACCTTTTAATCACCGGCCACCAGCATCGTGAAATCGCACAAGTCATTCACGGCGTCCCAGTCATCCAGCCTGGTTCTAAAGGCAATACTGTCGGCAAAATTGTCTTAGACTACCATGATCAAGGTGTCTATCATGCGACTGCACAGCTTCTAACAGATGATAATCCAGATAAAGCTGTACTGACAGATGAGCTTCAGCAATTCAGTGATTACATCGAACAATGGCTGGATGCACCGATTACTTTATTATCTGAAGATATGGCCGTTGAAGATCAATTTAAAGCACGCACTGCACCGCATCCATACCTTAACTTCTTGAATTATATCTTAATGGAAGCAAGCAATGCTCCGATTGCGGCATCTGCCTTATTTGATTTATCACGCGGCTTTAAAGGCGAAGTCACAATGCGGGATGTCTTAAACAATTATCCCTTCCCTAATACTTTCAACGTACTTAAACTCAGCGGACAAGACATTAAAGATGCTTTGGAACAAACAGCAAAATACTTTGAAGTACAAGACCAAGAAGTCATTGTGAACCCTGAATATATTGAACCTAAGCCTCAGCATTACAATTATGATATTTGGTCAGGTATCACCTATACTATCAAAGCAGGCAATCCTAAAGGCGAACGTATTACACGTTTGACACATCAAGGACAGCCGATTGCTATGCATCAAACCTATGAAGTCGTACTGAATAATTATCGTGCTGTCGGCGGCGGCAACTATCCAATGTTCAGTGAAGATAAAATTATCAAATCGATTCCGACTGAAGGTGCACAGCTGATTATTGATTACTTGCAAGCACATCCTGAATTGGATATTCCGAATGTGACAGATTTCAAAGTTGAAGTATAGATTACATTAAAGACAAACACAGCCCCCGCATTCAATACGGAGGCTGTGTTTTATGCTTATATCAAATTTTTTATGCTGCTTCTGTTAAACTGTCGACTAATTCTTTCACTGCTTTTGCATAGTTGTATTTTTCTTCTAAGAGTTTGTATGAAAGTTCATTCACACTTTTATCAACATGCGGTACTTGTGAATCTTTGTCATAGATTTTGTTGGCTTTGTCCGCAAGCTGATTGTATTTATCTGCAGAAACTTCTTTCGTTTCACCGTCTTTATGATATTTTCCGTACTTCACAGCATCGAACTTCGGCATATCTTCTGCTTTAAGATCAAACCCTTGTCCTTGAAGCATCGCATAGCCTTTAGCTACAGTATCCACTTCATTCGTTGAACGATCAATCGTGCTCTTTAAGTGGTCATACGCTTTTTCATTTAAAATTTTCTTCGCTTTGCTTTTCTCTAAGTTGCTCATTTGTGTTCCTAATGCCACGTATGAATTAGTAAATTCATTCAATGCATGTTTTGCAAATGATTCTTTATCTAAGCCTTCTGCTTTTGAAATTTTGTGCAAGTTATCATAAGACTGTGTATAGATATCTGTGATGTTGCTGATAGTTTGATAGATTTTTTTGTTATCTTTATTATCTAATGCATCTTTGTTGAAGTCTTCTTTATACTTTTTAAAATCTGATTTGATTTGTTTATTCGCTTTGTCTGTAACACTGATGATTTTCTTATGGTCCTCAGGGTTATCTGTACCTGCTTTATCTACTTTGTCTACATTTTTTGCGAGTTTATCAATGTATAGGTTCGTTTGTTTTTTAAACTCTTTCTCTTTGTCCTCTTGGCTTTGACATCCAGCTAAAATAATAAATAATGCGATAAATCCAATAAAAATTCCTAATTTCGTAAATTTCAACTTTACTCCTCCAGTACTTTTTATTTATATATTTATATCAAACGCTCAAGCACCTTAAAGATGGCGGCTCAAGTAGTTCAACGCATGGTTCATTATGTATACTGATTGCCTTAAACTGCACTTACTTTATCAGAATACTCAAGTTTTCGATTAAAGTAATAGATACCAATCAATGATTGATGTTAGATGCTATAAAAAAGTCCTCAATAACATTAAAGTATTGAGGACACACATCATAGCCTGTCAGTTATTTATATCGTAACACAACCTATTAATCATGTATATATAAAATTATGGTAATAGTTTAATTGTTATTATAAGGTGAATTTAAATATTAATTAATTGTAAAAATCCTTATATTTGTTACAAAAACATTGGTTTATCATACATTATTTATAATGTTTCGCTACTTCCACAAACATATCAAACGCCATTTCGAATGCATCTTCATTCAAAGCAAATCTTGGGTGATGATGCGGTCTGTCATATTCTCCTGCTTTAGTACCTGCACCTATAAAGACATACGTACTCGGCACAATATTAGAAAAGGCACTGAAATCTTCTCCGCCCATCATCGGATCTTTCGTGACGACTTTTCCTGGGAAATAAGTTTCTGCTAATTGTTTTACAAAGCGTGTCTTTTCCGGGTCATTATAGACACCATCATAACCGACAAGATAATCTAATTTGTACGTTGCACCGACACTTTCACATGTCGTTGCGAGCAGACGTTCCATTTGTCTTTTAACCAGTTGTCTGTTTTCTTCTTTCGTTGTACGGACAGAACCGCCAAGGGTGATTTTATCAGCGATGACATTTTCAGCACCGATATTACCTGCTTGAAAGATAGTATTAGATACAACTACCGGATCAAACGGATAGACATCTCTTGAAACAATCGTCTGCAAGTTATTGACGAATTGTGCACCAAGCACTAGCGGATCTAGTGCCAAATTCGGCTGACTGGCATGTCCGCCATGCCCTTTAATCGTAATATGATAAATATCTGAGTTGGCACTGGCCGGCCCTTCTTTAATATCAATGAATCCTAATTCTAAAGGTGTCCATAAATGATGGCCGTATATAAAGTCAAAGTCATCAAAATACCCTGTCGCCACCATTTCTCTCGCACCGCCTGGAATCAGTTCTTCTGCATGCTGGAAGATGCAGTGGACTTCATTTGGAATCGATGTGCGATGTTCATCAAAGTAATGGGCTGCACCGAGTAATACGGCAGTATGGCCGTCATGCCCGCATGCATGCATCACCCCTTTGTTTTGCGACATAAATTCTAAATCGGTACGTTGTTCTTGCATCGGCAAAGCATCAATATCAGCACGTAAACCAATCTTTTTGCCTTTGCCTTCGTTAAATACCGCAACTGTACTTGTTTCAGTCAGTTCTACCACTTTGCAGTCCATGTTATAAAGCTGCTCGCGAATAAATGCGGCTGTTTCGTATTCCTGAAAAGAAACTTCAGGATGTGCATGCAGATGTCTGCGATATGCGATAATACGATCTTTGTATTGTTCATAGTTCATAGTTTGTCCCCCTTAACAGCTCATCCTTACTTCAAGTGAATCGGTCCGCCTGGTCCTACTGGAATACCTAGCAGATACCAAATCACAAGCAATAACGTCCAAAAGATACCGAATGCGACAGAATACGGCATAAGCCCTGCAATCAATGTACCTAAACCGATATTCTTTTGGTATTTTTGTGCAAAGGATAACAACAACGGCAAGTACGGCATCATCGGTGTAATCGGGTTCGTAATCGAATCCCCGACACGATAAATTGTTTGTGTAAATGCCGGATGGTAACCGAGCAGCATCAGCATAGGTATCAGTATCGGTGCTAAGATAGCCCATTTCGCAGAGGCACTTCCCATCAGCATATTAATACCGGCTGAGAGAATCAGCACTCCTAAAATAAGTACTACACCATTTTGACCTTGCAAGGCATCTGCGCCTTTGATGGCTAAGATTGTTCCTAAATTACTCCAAGTGAAGTATGCGAGCATCTGCGATGCAAAGAAGACAATCACGATAAATGGTCCCATTGTACTCATCGCTTCGCCAAGCATTTCAGCAAATTGACGTGACGTACGCATTGTCTTTGCGACAAAGCCATACACTAAACCAGGTACTAAGAATAAAATCGTAATAATCGGCACAATGCCATCCATTAACGGCGAGTCATTGATAATACTGCCTGTCTTCGGATTTCTCAGCAAACCGTTTTCTGGAATTGTCAGTGCCGCAATGACAAGCAGTACCACAACTAAAGCAATGTTCGACCAAATCATAGCACGGCGTTCAAGCGGTGTTACATCTGCTTCAGTTTCTTCTACACGGTTCTCATAATGTCCGAATCTCGGTATGACAATTTTCACTGTTACAAACCAAGCCACAACTAACAATAATACTGTAGAAGCACATAAGAAATAATAGTTCATCGCCGCATTCACATGGACAGCATCGCTGACCAATTTAGTTGCGGGTTCTGTAAAAGAAACTACTAAAGCGTCAGTCATCCCGATGACTAAACTGGCTGAAAAACCGCCGAGCGCTGAGGCATAAGCCATAACCAGCCCTGCAATCGGATGATAGCCTAATTTAATAAAGACCATCGCCGCAATCGGAGGCAATACAATCGGTGCTGCATCCCCGGCTGCGTTCCCTAAAATCCCGACAAATATAATCACCGGTACAATAATTTGTTTAGGTGCTTTTTCAATTGTATATTTCATCACAGTTTCAAAGTAGCCTGTCTTTTCTGCTATCCCCACCCCGATCATAACGACCAGTACTAAGCCGAGCGGCGGGAAAGTTGCGAAGTTATTTACAGCTTCAGAAATCATTTTCGCAATACCGCTAGGTGTCAATAAGTTCACTGCTTCAACGACTTTCCCATCAGCCGGATTCTTCGCTTTTACACCTAAGCTCCCTGTAATAAACGAAGCAATTAAAATAATCACACATAATGAAATAAAGATAACAACTGGATCTGGAAGTTTGTTCCCCGACTTCTCAATGATATCCAGAAATTTGTCCATAAACCCCTTTTTCTTTGCATTCTCTTTCATACACAGTCCCCCCTGTTTTATGCGAGTTGGGGTTATTATATACAGAATTAAATCAAGTGTGCAAATAATTCTGAAAATTGAAATTAATACGGTTATCTTACATGATTTGGGGAATATAAGTAGGTAATTGTATATGCACCCTTTTCCCTTGAAAATTTAATTCTGCATAACAAAAGCGGAGCTGTCTATTACAGACAACTCCGCTTCTTTATACAGCTAATCATCTCAGCATGTATCTTATTTTTTGTTTAATTCCAATGTTTCTGCAGATGCTTTACGTACTTTGTTTAATAAGTTCGTATCTTCAATTAATGATTGACCATAAGATGGAATCATTTCTTTCAACTTGCCTGACCATTGATCTAAATAGTCTGGGAAGTTTTGTTCGATAATTTCTAAAGCAACAGACACTGAAGTTGAAGCCCCTGGTGATTCACCTAACATTGCGACCACTGTATGGTCTTTAGAGTGTACGACTTCTGTACCGAATTGGATAAAGCCGCGGCCATGTTCTTTTGTGTCTTTAATGACTTGAACACGTTTGCCGGCAATGTGTAAATCCCAATCTTCGTCTTTCGCATCTGGAACGAAACGACGTAATTCTTTCATACGGTCTTCTTTTTTCATCAGCATTTGCTGAATTGAGTATTTCACTAATGATAAGTTTTTCGCACCCGCCGCAGCCATTGTTAATAAGTTGTCGCGGTTAAGTGAGCGGAATAAATCCAAGTTAGAACCGTGTTTTAAGAATTTAGGTCCGATAGCTGCGAATGGTCCGAATAACAGACTTTCTTTTCCGCGTACATAACGACGGTCTAAGTGCGGAACTGTCATCGGCGGTGTGCCTGGCGGCTCTTTGCCGTAAACTTTCGCATCGTGCTGCTGTACGATTTCTGGTTTGTTGCAGACTAAGAAAGCACCGCTGATAGGGAAACCGCCTAAGTGTTTGCTTTCTTCGATACGTGTTTTTTGAAGTAATGGAATTGCTGCACCGCCGGCACCGATGAAGATATAGTCAGCTACATACGTTTTAACTGTATCTGCATCTAAATCGCGGACTTGCACTTCCCATTTTTTGTCAGCACGTTGTTCGAATGAGAAGACTTCATGACGATAGTTTAATTCCGCATTCGGATGTGCTTCTAAGTTTTTCGCTAATTTACGCGTTAATTCCCCGAAGTTCACGTCTGTACCTTTATCAATTTTACTTGCCGCAATCGCAAGATGCGGTGAACGTTCATGCATCATCAATGGCATCCATTGTGCGAGTTTTTCACGATCTTCAGTATATTCGATATCAGAGAACATCGGTAAATCTTTTAACGCTTCATAACGTTTCTTCAAGAATTGTACGTTTTTTATCCCTTGCACGAAACTGATGTGCGGTAATGGATGGATAAATTCGCGCGGATTTTCAATCGCATTGGTTTTCACTAAGTGAGACCAGAATTGCTTAGAAATCTCGAACTGCTCATTAATCTCTTTTGCTTTCTCTACATCTACTGAACCATCCGGTTGTTCTACCGTATAGTTTAATTCGCATAATGCGGCATGCCCAGTACCAGCATTACTTGTATCATAAGAACTTTCCAACCCAGGACCATCTAAGCGTTCAAATAACTTAATGTTCCAGTCAGGTTGAATTTCTTTTAAAAATGAACCAAATGTTGTGCTTAAGACCCCTGCACCAATCAAAATAACGTTTTTTGATTCTTGACTCATTTGAAACCACCTTCCTCATTTTAATTATCCGGTCATCAGATGACTTGACCTTCACTGCTTTACTTATCTATCTTAAACCATTTGTGACAAAATTCCAAAACATTTTGTTTATAAATTATTTGATTTTAGAGATTAACAGAGCTTTTTTAATAACTGAACGCTTACTTCTATTCATTCTCTATTTCAACTCATCTTAAACTTATCTACGCTTAAGAAGAAAAAACAGCCACTTGCGCTAGACTTACCGATAAACACTTTTCATATGATAGACTTGAACTAACTAGATAGAGAAAGGAGTCGCATCATGCGCGAACAAAACAACGACTATATTTACCATACTGAATCCGAGCATTCTGATTCCTCTTACATAACACCGTCTGAACCCAAACAGCACAGACCTAAGCAGCGCAACCATCCAGATAATATCCGCCCTAAAGGTAGACGTTGGTTAAACATTATTTTGTGGATTGTCTTTATGTTTTTATGCACAACACCTACAATTGTTGCGATGCTGATGGTTGGTTTTGCTGCTTCTAAACCAAATATGAATGCTATGCCGTTTATCGCACTGGTCGCATTATATATCGTTTGGTCAGGACTCGTAGCTTTACTGCTCGTCTGGTATTACCGCAAAAAAGGTTATGAAAAAATGAAACCGCTTCGTCTCGTCGATATCGCTTGGAATATTTTATACTTCATAGCAACACGCATTTGGACCGCTGTTTGCATGCTTTTAATTGCACTGATCTTTAAGGAACAAAGTTCTCCTAATGACGAAGCACTCTTGCAGCAAGTACAAAACTTGAAAGATTTCAGCAATCCTATCATCGTTATTGCTTTAGTTATCTTTCTTGTGCACATCTCTTTTGTAGGTCCGTTTTTTGAAGAAATCACATTCAGAGGCATATTCAAAGAAACACTCTTCTCTAAGTTTTCATTTTGGTGGCCGATGCTGATATCCTCTGCGATATTCTCACTCAACCACGCCAGTGGCAACATTATAGGCTTCTTCTTATATATGGGAATGGGTGCTTGTTTCTACCTTGCTTATCACCGCCGCAAAAATATCTGGGACAGTTATATGGTCCATGTACTCAATAACGCTACAGCAAGTGTAGTTATTTTAATCACATTAATTTTCATGTAAGCATACTTAAAAGGCGCACCATTACGGTGCGCCTTTTACATTATCTTTAGACTTCCCTAAGCCTCGGTCAGTCTTCTATTTTAACGACAATTTTACCTTTCGCATGACCTTGTTCTGAGTAATCAAGGGCTTTTTGTGTTTCATGGAAAGGAAAGACACGATCAATAACCGGTCTGATTTCATTTTCTTCAATCAGATTCTTAATCGTGCGCAGTTGTTTTCCGCTCGGATGCATTAAGAAGAACTCATAATGTACGCCGTATTGTTTGGCCCACTTGCGCACATCTCTTGATAAGAACCAAATACCTGCACGCTTTGTTAGACCTAAATGCCATTCGTCTGCGAACTTTTCAGTAGGCGGACCGACTAATGACGCAATCGCACCACCGCGTTTTAAGATGGTAAACGATTGTTTCAGGTTTTCGCCGCCCATCAAATCAAACACACCGTCATAATCAGATAGTACATCCCAAAAGTTGGTTTGTTTATAATTGATGATTTCATCTGCGCCCAGTTCATGAACTAAGCGTTCGCTTTTTTCACTGACTGTCGTTGCGACATGCAAGCCCATCACACGTCCAAGCTGAATCGCAAAAGTACCGACACCGCCAGAACCTGCTTGTACCAATACCTTGTCGCCTTCTTTAAGATGCATGACCTCATGAAAGGCTTGATACGTTGTTAAGCCGACTAACGGAATACTTGCGGCTTGTACGAAGTCTAAATTACTCGGCATCAACGCTATATCATGCTGATCTATCGCAAAATATTGAGCAAATGTCCCGATTTTCGTTTTATCTGGACGTCCGTATACTTTATCTCCTACTTTAAACTGTGTCACATCTTTACCGACCTTTTCCACTACACCTGCTAAATCATTACCGAGAATAAGCGGAAATTGATGTTTCATCACTTGTTTTAATTTACCGTCCCTGATTTTGAAATCCACTGGATTAATACTTGCTGCTTTCACTCTGATCAATACTTCTTCTGCATTGATTTCAGGTACAGGCACATCTATCATTTCTACAGGATTTTTCCCGTATTTTTTTACTGCCATCGCTTTCATCATTTCAGACATACAACTCACTCCTTATTTATACTATTTTGTACGAAACTAGAAAAAACGTTACACTATAAAGATAACCTGTGTTTACAATTTCCACATCATAGACACAATAATAACTCCTATTATTTAATTAGATTTGTTTTAACATTAATACCCGTACATTACCTCTGCTAATGATTGTATCGGTATACTTTCTCATGTCATAACGTTTAAGGAGTAAAACATGTCTGAAATACTAATCCTCTCACTAATCGCCATTTTCTTAGGAGCTTTAGTCCGTACCTATTTCGGTTTTGGCGAAGCTTTAATCAGTATGCCGTTACTTGCAATTATCGGCTTAGATATCCACACTTCCATCTCTGTCATAGGTTTGGCGGGACTCTCTGTCGCTTTAATGAATATACTTAGTGATTTTAAAGGCATTCATTACAAAGTGCTTTTAGTGATGTTAATCGGCAGTCTTTTTGGTATACCGATAGGCATTGTTGTCTTACACCGCTTTGATACTGGCATGATTCAAAACTGTTTAGCGGTATTTTTAATCCTATATGGCCTTTATGCCCTATCGAAAGCAACATGGTTGTCTCATCTTCAACATTTACAGCTCAAGCATCCAATATTCAGTGGTGTTTCAGGCTTTCTTTCGGGAGTTCTCGGCAGTATATACAACTCACATGGTGTGCCGATTGTTATTTATGCTACCTTGAGTCCATATCGAATTAAAGAATTTAAACCAACGATTCAAGCCCATTTCCTTATTACAGCTGTTTTTGTGATTATCGGTCAGGTTTCAGGGGGGCATTTGGACAGCTCAAACCTTGCCGTTGTTTTTCATGTCCTTACCTTTATTGCTTCTTGCAGTATTGCTCGGGAAATATATTTCTAAGCGAACACCGCATGACCGTTTTGAGCATTGGATTTATATTTTTATTATACTGCTCGGTATCATTATGTTGTTCGCAAAATAATAAGATAAGCAAAAGCCGCGTTACATTGATGCAACACGGCTTTTGCTTTAGTTGTTTTTTATTCTGCGTTGTTTTAATGCTTCCTCAATAATTTGAAGCTGATCGACAAAGCGGACAATTTCTTTTGTAGTTAATTGGCCATCCAGTGCATCTTCTACAATGTGTGCCATTTTGCGTTTCACATCGACAAGAAACTGTGCGCCTTCTTCTGTCATTTCCATTAATTTGATACGTTTGTTTTCAGAAGGTGCTTGCTGCACCAATCCGATTTTCTCAAGCTTGTAAATTCTTTTTGATGCAGCTGTCTTAAAGATGCCTTGCTTTTGTGCAAGTTCATTAATCGTCAGCCTACGGTGCGTGTGAATAATAATCAATGCCTCTAATTGTTCACGAGATACTGTGTATTGAAGTCCTGCTTCTTGAAGCATTTCTGAAATGGTCTTATTAATATTCATTAAGGAAATATCAAACCTTGTCAGTGCTTCTTCCATGTCGTAACTCATCGGTGCGCCTCCGTTCTCTATATATTCATTCTCTTAATATTCTAATCGTTCTGCACAGATTTATCATTAGTTGAATTTCATTTGAATTAAAGGTTTGCCGCGCTTGTTGAACCAAATTAATACAAGATATTGTATCAGCAATGCACCGATTGCAATACCGCCTAAGACTGCCATCACGAAGCCGAAACTGAAGTGCCCAGCATTAGTAAATATCGCTTCTCTATAACCTTGTATCGCATAAGACATAGGAGAGAATGGATGAATAAATCTAAAGAATGCGGCTGACATTTCAATCGGGAACATACCTTCACTCGAGCTTAACTGCAAGACCAGCAATAACATCGATAAGAACAATCCGACACGGTCTAAGAATAAGACCAATAACGATGTGACTGCGAGTGATGAAATGGCCCATAAGAAACCGACAAGCAAGAATTTGCCTAGATTTTGAATTTCTAAGCCAAGTCCGAAGATGACCCACAAACTTAACATTAATGCACTGAATGCCCCTTGCAAGACATATAACAATACTTTGCCGGTAAATTGTTTCCACGGTGCTGTCTCTTTGCGTAATGTTTTCGTTAACGGATAAATAGCCGCAAAGGAAACTGCACCTACAAATAGGCCCACACTTGCCATGTAAGGCAAGACTGTTTCGCCATAATGATCTGCTTTTGTCGGATTATTTTCTGTGACTTTTTCAATGTCATTCAACGCTTTTTCATTTTCGTTTTCAAAGTGGACATTTGTTTGTTTTTTCACTGCGTCATCGATTTTTTGTTTAAGTTGATCATTATTTTGTTTCAACTGTTCTAAACCGTTTGTCACTTTTTCATTGCCTTGAACGAGTTGTTCGCCTTGTGGACCTGCCATAGGTGCCATTTGTTTTAAACCTGAAGTGACTTGTTCATTACCATCGATTAATTGTCCTTCAGCATCTGACATTTGTCCTAGTGCATTAGAAGTGTCCGCATAACCTTGTTTGGACTCTTTATTCGCCGCAAACAACTCATCTAAATATTTCGCTCTTACATTGTTCTGCATCGATTTAGTCACAGTATCAATCGCTTTTTGTGCTGCTTGGCTGCCTGTATAGCTGGAGCCTGGATTGACTTGTGTCTCTAATTCTATTTTCTTAGGATGCTTGCTTAATAATGTAGTCGCATTCTTGGAAGTATCTTCTGGAATTATAATCGTTCCGATAGATTTGCCGTTTTTAAGTTCTTTCTTTGCTGTTGCTTTAGATGTCTCTTGGAACTTAAAGTCTTTATTATCTTTCAGCTTATCTACTAAGTCATCGCCTATAGTAATTTGTTTGCCTTGAAACTCTGCTGCTTTATCTTCGTTTACAATCGCTATTTTCAGATTGTCTGTTTTATCATAAGGATCCCATATGGAACCTACGAAAAGTGCCACATATATCAGCGGCAATAAACCAATCGCAATCAATGCGACAATTAACATCTTGTTATTTTTAATGAATTTGAATTCATTCCACATACTACTTACTCCTTTTATAGTACACCCCATGTACTATTATTGATTTTTAAACGCAAAAGGCTAATCTCTGCACTTTCACGTTGATTTTTTCCCATTCAATATTGTTATTTTTAATTGTACACCCTGTGTACGTTTTATAATATTAAACGCATAGTTAACCAATGTCAACAATAAACTTCTATCTTTTTTCGAGTACATTTTTGCTTGTTTCTCCTGAAGACTTGCATACTCTACAAGTAATCGGTTACAAAATTTTAAGAAAAATTCAAGAGAACGCCTATTTTTCAGCGTTCTCTTGAATCCATTTTCCTGCTTCATACCCTAATTGTTCTAAATGTTCAAAAGCATGGTCTATCGCATCTTGTTTGTGAATAGGAGGATGCGGTTTTATACTTTGCGGGCGATCATCTAATCCTGTAATACTCATGACGGTATCAATCCCATGTGCTTTTACCGCTTCATACCCTTCTCCTGTCACACCGCACAATGCATATACAGGCAAGTCGAATTGTTTTGCGGCTTTTGCGACACCGATTGGGGTCTTACCGTAAATGGTCTGCTGATCGATTTTGCCTTCTCCGGTTATACAAACATCAGCATCTGAGAGTCTTTGTTCTAACTTTGTTTCATGTAAAACGACATCAATACCTCTCGATAGTTGTGCTGCTAAAAATGCGACCAAAGCAATTCCAGTTCCGCCTGCAGCACCAGCACCCGGAACTGTCGAATAGTCATGATTAAACGTTTGTATAAGTACTTGATTATAACGGGAAAGTGCCGCTTCAAGCTGTGTAATATCATCTGTATTCGCACCTTTTTGTTTCGCATAAGTATGGGTTGCGCCATGTGGTCCGAGCAATGGATTATCTACATCACATACGACTTCGAAGACGACATTTGTTAAACGCGGATCCATTTGCGACATATCAATATGTGCTAAGTGTGCAAGCGCAGCACCGCCTTCAGGCAATTCATGAGAGAAATCATCTAAAAACTTTACACCTAAAGCTTTCATCATACCTGTTCCGCCGTCATTCGTGGCACTTCCGCCTATCCCTAAAATGACTTTTTGTGCACCTTGATCAAGTGCAGCCGCAATTAATTGCCCGGTTCCATAGGTCGATGTTATTAAAGGATTACGCTTGGTACGTCGCACTTTTTCTAACCCTGAGGCTTCTGCTAATTCAATGATTGCGGTCTTTGTATGCGCAACATATGAATACGTCGCTGGGATAATACCGCCTGCTGCGTTTATGACCTTTACAGTATGAAATGTACCGCCTAAAGCATCATGCAGGGACTGCATCGTCCCTTCTCCGCCGTCTGCCATCGGAACTTTATCATATACGACTGATTCCGGCAGCACTGCACGCATACCTTGTTCGATTGCTTGCGCTGCGTTTGCTGCTGTTAATGATTCTTTAAATGCATCCGGCGCAATCACTACTTTATGAATAACCATACCGCTTCCTCCTTACTTAACTTCATTATATCCGCTTTTTAATGCATCACAAAATATGCTTATATGACACAACTTTTAAAAGACATTGTTCTTGGGTATTTAAATGACGAGGTGAAGAAAAATGGACAGACAAGTTGTATTGAAAAAGATAAAAGATATCATGAAAAAATCCCGTATCGGGGTACTTTCTACTGCACATGAAAATGCACCTGACAGCCGTTATATGATTTTCTATGACCAAGAATTCGACTTATACACAAAAACAAGCAGAGATTCATTGAAAATCGAAGAGATAGAAAATAATCCTGTTGCACATATTTTACTGGGATATGACGACACTAAAAATCACAGTTTCTTAGAAATCTATGCAGACTTAGAAGTCACAGAAGATCCTGATGTCATTGATTGGATTTGGGAAGAATCTGATAAAAGCTTCTTCAACAATAAGTCTGATCCGAGACTCTGTGTCATTCGTGCCATGCCGCGTTCGATTCGCTTAATGAACAGCGACAGTGAAGACGGACCGCAATTAGTAGAGTTTGATTAAACTTTAAAACGCATAAATCAGCACGCAACTCCTAAGAATTGCGTGCTGATTTTATATTATTTATAAGATTTCATGACACGTCGATAAATTTGTCCTTTTTTCAAACGGCTGACATATGCACGTTGGTGTAAGGAATACTTTTTCTTGCGTACGACTTCTAAAATTTCGCGATACGCTTTTGCGGCCACTTCAATAATCGGACGTGCTTCTTCATGGAAGTAATCCAAATGGCTTAATGCATTCTCATACATAGCATCTGCATCTTTAGCATAGCTTTCCCACAAATCAATATAGTTTTGTGTCACGCCATGTTCGAAGTTTTCCTTCAAATCCACATTATAAGCTTTTAAGCGTTCTGCACTTAAATAAATACGGTCGTTCTCAAAATCTTCTCCGACATCACGTAAGATATTAGTGATTTGAAGTGCTTTACCGAGTTCAATGCCTACTTTATCGGCAGTTTTATAATGTGCTTCATAAGCTAATACCGGTGTTAAAAGTTCGCCAATGGTACCTGCCACACCGTAGCAATAGGCATAAAGTTCCTCATCTGTCTCTAAGGCAGTCATCGTCAAATCGCTTTGTACATAGTCCATTAATGTAGTAAATGCATGTAATGGGACTGGGTATGATTGTAAAGTATCGCGAAATGCACGCATCACAGAAGCATTGCTTTGAAATGATGTATTTTGTGAATTGCCTTGATATATCATTTCTAAATCATTGCGAATTTGATCCAAGCGTTTTGGATCTTCATATTCATCTATACTGTCGTCTATCATTCGACAAACGGCATAAATTGCCCAGACTGCTTTACGTTCTGCCTCAGGAAGACTGTTAAAAGCATAAGAGAAAGTCTTAGAGTACTCCTCCATTATTTGCCTGCAATATTCATAATCCTCATTTATTAATTGTTCCACTCAAATCACACCTTGTTGTCTATATTCATCACAGGGATATATACCCTAAATGGATATTTATAAAGTTATTCCGCAGTTTTTGCTGGGTTTATATATTTTGAACTTGTGTCTCATACTAATTGAAAACACTATGAATGTCATTCAATAACCTGTACATTTGTGGAAATATTTATGACTGAATGAAAGATTGTCACCCTTTTTTCAAAAATGAACTGGTCAACAAATAAGTACTGTCATATTTTTGTGCAAGACTTCTAATAAACCGCAGCAAATCTTCCTTTGTAGTTTGTCCTTGAAGATACTCTGATTTGAGTGTTGTGTGCTGTGCTTTTTCTTTTTCATCTGCAGTCTTCTTAAAGTATCCCCACATATGATCAAATGTCTTGATAACAGACTCTGAGGACGGTGTTATAGCTAAAGCAGCTGCGATAAAATCATCTAATTCCGTTTCACTGATATTTTCTTTCAACTTATCGCGAATCAGCTGATAATGCTTTTGACTGTGCCACATGACTTCATATTTATATGTGTAACACAGCTTTTCTTTTGTATATTGACTCACTATCTATGCTCCTGTTCTAACGTTAATCTTTTCTTCATTAATATCCGACAAGCAACGCAATCGACATCGCAACGGCACAAATAATACCCCAAAGCAAAATCAGTTTCCACGCAAATTTGAGCCATTGTATATATGAAATTTTTGCGACTGCCAACGCTCCCATCAAAATAGCAGATGTCGGGAATAAGACGTTGCTGATGGAGTCACCGTACTGGAATGCTAAAACAGTCAGCTGTCGGTTAATATCCAGCAAATCAGAAATCGGAACCATCAACGGCATCGTTGTCAGTGCTTGTCCTGAACCTGACGGGATAAAGAAGTTTAAGAAGAATTGGAAAATAAACATGACAATAATCACAATAGATGATGGAACATCATTGAGCAAGGTTGTCATAGCGTGAATAATCGTATCAATAATCTTCCCTTGTTCTAAAATCACAACAATCCCTTTCGCAAAGCCGACAATCATCGCTCCAAATAAAATGTCTTTCATGCCTTCAATCATCGCATCAAATGTGCCATTCAAACCTAATCCGCTGATTAGTCCGGCAATTAAACCTGCCAATACAAAATTGGCACTCATTTGATTAAAACTCCATTCATACGTAAAGATACCGTAGACATTAAAAATAATCGCAAAGATAATCATTAATAAAGCGAGTGCTTGACGTTTAGTAAAGCGGCCATAATCCACTGCTTTATGACTGTTGCCTTCAGATTGTTCAAGTTCATAGACAATACTTTTCTTTGGATTGCGTTTTACTTTGCGTGCATACAGCATGACACATGTAATTGCGGCTATCAGTATGAATAAGTAAATAATTGAACGTAAACCCCAGCCTGAGAACATCGGTAATTCTGCGACAGTTTGAGCCACTCCGACCGTAAATGGATTCAGCATACCGCCGATAAATCCGCTTGCAGCACCCAGTATAACCATCGCTGCCCCTGTCATCGCATCATAACCTAACGTACGTGCAATCAAGACACCGATTGGCACAAAAATAATCGTTTCTTCGGCTAAACCTATAGAGAAGCCTAATATCGAGAAGCCAATCATAGTTAAAGGAATCATCAATATTTTTGAAGAACCTAAAATTTGAATCGCACGGTTAATGCCGTTTTCAAACGCACCTGTACGATGTACAATTCCAAATGCACCGCCGACTAAGAAGATGTAAAAGACAATCTCTCCACCAGTCAATAACCCTTCAGGCACTGCTCTGAACAAATCTAAAAAGCCGACACCATTCTGTGCAATTTCATGATAAGACCCCGGGACCACTAAAGTCTGGCCGCCCTTATCTACACGTTTGTATTCACCTGCCGGAATAACGTAAGTTAGCACGCAAGCCACCGCAATAATCATCATTAATAATGCATAGGTGTGCGGTGTCTTCAGTTTGATTTTAGACGTTTGATCCTCTGAATGATTCTGTCCCTTTTCTTTCATACACATTCCCCCAACTCAGTTATTATCTGAATTTTCTTATTTTAGATTATATAACCTAATCTATCAGGAATAGTCGTATTAATTTCTAGGAACAGTCATGTGCCATTACATATAAAAACTGACCGTTGTATTTTCGGTCAGCTTTGTTTTCCTTATTTTTGGTTGTCTGAAGTTGTCGTTTCATCTGTAGTTTGTGTCTCAGATTTTGTTGCATTTTCAACACGCTGTGTTTCATTTTGAGCTTTTGCTTCTTGTTGTTTTTGTGCTTCCCATTTAGCTTCTTTTTCTTGTTGTTTTATTTTACGCTGCTTTTCTTCACGTATTGCGAACACAATAAAGATAATTGCTAATAAAGGGAATGACATACCTAACCAGAACATTCCACTCACTCCAATTCTGCAGGGTTATCCCGTATTTTTCATTCCATTTCATCATAACATTTCTGTTCATGTTTTTTTACTAATTGAAACAAAATCACACTTTCTTGACACGTTATATGAAACTCGATACATTGAGTGTAATGACAAGAATAATGCACTAGGGGCGTTTTAAAACTGAGATGAGGCCTTGCCTCAGACCCTTTGAACCTGATCTAGCTGAAACTAGCGTAGGAAAGTGTGAGATAGCGGCAAATGTAGTATGTCTTATAATAGGATTTTGTCTCGCTCTTTTACGCACAGCTGTTTTGCAGGTGTGTATTTTTTTATGTCTAATTTCATAAAGGGAGCGAATGAATATGGCAAGAACAATATTAGTAACAGGCGGCGGACGCGGCTTAGGTGCAGCAATCAGCCGTACTTTAGGCACACAAGGCTTTAATGTCATCATTAACTACAATCAAAGCGAAGCAGCAGCAAAAGCACTCGCAGAAGAAATCGGTAATGAACATGCCGTCGCAATTCAAGCAGACGTCACAAAACGTGAAGATGTAGAACGCTTAGTACAAGAAGGTACGAAAGCTTTCGGTCAAATTGACGGCGTTGTCAATAATGCATTAATCGGATTCAAATTTGATCCGACTGCTCAAAAAGCATTTAAAGATATGGATTGGGAAGACTATCAAACACAAATCGACGGCACTTTAAAAGCTGCGTTCAATGTCGTTCAAAGTGTCATTCCTCAATTTATGGAACGCCAACGCGGTACTGTCGTATCTATCGGTACTAATTTATATCAAAATCCAGTTGTACCGTACCACGAATATACAACAGCTAAAGCTGCTTTAATCGGTTTCACACGTAATATCGCAGCTGAATTAGGCCAATACGGTATCAATGCGAATGTAGTATCCGGCGGTTTGTTGAAAACGACTGATGCAAGTTCTGCAACAACACCTGAAGTCTTTGACTTGATTGCCCAAACTACACCACTTCGCAAAGTAACAACACCGCAAGATGTCGCAAATATGGTGGCGTATTTAGTTTCAAAACAAGCAGACGGAATTACAGGCCAAAATATTACAGTCGATGGCGGCTTAACAATGAACTAAGAGGTGAAACAACATGCCTGTACCAAAAGAGAGACAGTTGCATATAGGCGTATTATTATATGGCACTGGTCATCATCAGGCAGCTTGGTTAATGCCTGATTCCAGTATCGAACAAATCGGAACCATCCAATATTATCAAACACTCGCACAAATCGCAGAACGCGGTTATTTCGATGCCGTTTTCTTTGCGGATAATCAATCTTTTCCCGCAAACAACGACACAACCATGCCCGCATTCTGGTTTGACCCTATCGTCAACTTAACCGCGATATCACAAGTCACAAAACATGTCGGTTTGGTGTCTACTATTTCCAGTACATTTTCTAATCCTTATACTGCCGCAAGGCAGCTTTTAAGTTTGGATCATATCACTAACGGACGTGTAGGTTGGAATTTAGTCACATCCATGACAGATATCGAAGCGCAAAATCACAGTATGGAAGCATTGCCGAATCACGCAGAACGTTATGCGGTCGCAGATGAATTCGCAAAAGTAATGAATCAATTATTCGAATCTTGGTCTGTGCATGACTTCAAACATGACCGCACAAACAATCAGCTGATTGACGCTGAACACATTCAACCGTTCCAGCATAAAGGCGACAATTTCCAAGTACGTGGTCCACTATCTACACCGAGCAGTCCACAAGGCAAACCCGTTGCCATGCAAGCAGGTGCTTCTAAACAAGGTGTCGCTTTAGCTGTAAAATATGCGGATGCTGTTTATTCTGTATCATGGAATATCCAACAAGCAAAGCAGTTCAGACAGCGTTTAGATGATGAAATCAAGACCTCCGGACAGACTGACCGCGAACTTAAAGTATTCCCAGGTCTTGTGACTTATGTCGCTGAAACACGTGAAGCAGCACTTGCGAAGAAAGCTGAATTAGACAACCTGCTTCCTATTGAAACAGCCTTAAATCAACTCAGCTTCTTTGTACAACAAGATTGTTCTAAATGGGCGTTAGATGAGAAAGTACCAGAACTGCCCCCTGTTTCAGAATTTACAGGACCTGTCGGCAGATATGAAACAGTCTTAGAAATTATCCGCGATACAAATCCGACAGTACGTGAATTACTCGGCTACCTTAATGCAGGCGGCGGTCATCTCACACTGATCGGTACACCAGAAGAAATCGTTGATGAAATGGAACACTGGTTCAATGAAGGCGTCGCAGATGGTTTCAATCTCATGCCTCCGACTTTACCTGGCAGCTTAGAAGATTTCGTCAACCTCATCATTCCAGAACTGCAAAAGCGCAATATCTATCGTACATCATATGAAGGACATATGTTCAGAGAACATTTAGGAGTTTAATAAATAGGCCATGCCCCCTTTGGAGCATGGCCTATCTTCTTATTCATTCTCTTTAAATACTTTTTGATATTGAACATAACCTGAAATATAGTGCTCAATGTCATCGATTCTGACACGATAACCATGGTGTTTGATAAAGAATGAACCTAATATACGTTTTGGATTCTTAAAATACATTGCCAGTTCAGGATAGAAATAACCTGTGCGCTGATAATCTGCACGGGTATGAATGGTTTCCATGAGTGCATCCACGTTGATGAGTTGGTCGACAAGTGTTCCATATCCTTTTTCTCTTGCTTTTCTAATAATATGATACGTCGCTCTCTAAGAAAGTCGGGAACGTGGTAATACGATGTTTGATAAAGTCTAGATAGCTAGAAACATTTCTGATTCCGAACTCAATATATTCTTTTTTAGGGTCTATTTGAATTAATTCATTCGTACAATAACCTAACCAATGGTCATGGTTCTTCCAGTAATTCATTTTAATAAAACGATCAAACATACTTCTTACAGTATCTAACCATTTTTCGTTGTTATCGATTTGATAGAGACGCAATAATCCTAATGCGGCTTCTCCATCATAATAAATCACACGAAACTGTTCTTTGACTTCTAAGCTTGGATAATGCAAAACATGCACCGTTTCAGCCGTTTCTTGATTTATCATAGAGAGAATACCTTCTGCAACTTTTTGTGCTGCTTCTAAATACTTTTCATTACCTGGTTTGATTTTCAAATACTCGCAAACCGCAAAGATAAACGCCGCATTTTGACCTAGTTTAATTTCATTGATGTTTTTAGTGTCATCGAAGATATGTGCTTTATCATTTTGTTCAAACAAATAGTTGTCGATTAAGTAATCTATCGCCTTTTCAGCTACACTGATATCTTTATTTAAATAATGTAGCCCTTCCATCAAAGCATAAGTAGATGAAGCATGTCTCAAATTATTATAGAAGCTGATTTTCTTATCAAAGTGCGGGAAGTAGCCATAGAAGAATTTTCCGTTAGGTTGTAATTCATTCGCTAAATAATCCGTAGATGTTTCAAGCATCTTATCAATCTCGCGAGATAAATTATCCACTTTACGCAAACCTTTTTCTCGACCCTCTGCCCCTAACTCATATACTTCATGATTTTCAATAAAATAACCTTTCGTATAAAACGTTGTGATAGGCTTTCCAGCATAATCTTGATGTTTATAAAACTGCTTATGTTTCGTATACTTTTTCAAATAATTATTGATATTGTCTTCTGATAAGAAGAATTTCTTTTTATCTTTCGTAGGTCTGACAAATGCATTGATGTTGATTTCTTCAGCCATAAAAGCCAAATTCCAATTTTGGTCATACGCGATACCGTAATCAATATAATTACGACGTGTTTCCTCTAAATCGCGTTTGACCTCTTCAAATACAACATCCCTCGTACGATAAACAAAATCAACTTTGACCCATTGAGGATATTTCCCAGCTTTCTTTTTAAACTGATCATATTGTTTCACAATATCTCTTTTAAGATTGTTAGAGTTTTTTAACAGCTTAACAACTGCTTTCATATTCGGATTACCTAAGCTTACAAACACATAATCTTTACCTAACAATTGTTGATCTGCTTTTTGTAGTACTTGTTCAATCTCGTTGTTTATCATCATGGCCAAACCCCTTCTCATTAAATATGTATAAATGGGCCGGACATCGTCCAGCCCACTATTCAAATAGAATTATTGTTTCTTATCTTTCTTACGGCGTCCTAATAATAGTGCAGAACCTAGTGCTGCGAATAGACCACCGAATAAAGTAGCTTGTTTATTATTATTTTCTTCACCTGAATCAGGTAATTCTTTATCTCCATTACCTTCAGCATGACTTGGTTGTTCACCATTTGAACCATTTTCAACACCTTGTTCTGGCGTTGGACCAGCAGGTTCACCTGGTTGACCTGGTTCAGACGGTTGTCCTGGCTCAGACGGCTGTCCTGGCTCAGACGGCTGTCCTGATTCACCCGGCTCATCAGGATTTACTGGTTCAGTTGGTTCATTAGGGTAATCTGAGTCAGCATCTGCGTCGGCATCGGCATCGGCGTCGGCGTCAGCATCTGCATCTGCGTCAGCATCGGCATCAGCAT
>NZ_MRZJ01000010.1 GCF_002994445.1 Staphylococcus simulans | reverse complement strand
CGTTTTCTGTAAGTCGTTTTTTGCGACTCACAAAGAATAATTATACGCTCTTTCAAAACTAAAGTCAACACTTTTTTAAAAGTTTTTTGAAGTTAATTTTGTAAATCTTTGTTGAAGAATTTGTTTTGTTCGCTCAACAGATATTAACTATACTATCATTCTAGATGAATTGCAACCCCCAAAAACTGAAATTCACGCCTCAAAACCCTTGTCCTTATGCCTTTTTCCGTACTTTTATAACTAGCCTTTTATTAACGTTCGTGTTTTAGAAAGCATTCTCTTTTCAATCACTTCACAATTCCTTAACAATTGTCTCAAACACAAACTTTATTTTTTTCTAAAAAAGTTTAAAAAAAGTGCAGTAGGGCATAATACTAGGTTAAAGCACTAGTATTATTACTCCTCTGCACTTATTTTACATTTCTGTTCTTCCTGCAATCGCACGCGATAAAGTCACCTCATCGGCATATTCTAGATCTCCGCCCACTGATAAACCTTGTGCTAATCTTGTAACCTTAATACCAATCGGCTTCACAAGTCGTGAAATATACATAGCTGTTGATTCACCTTCGAGGTTAGGATTCATTGCAAGAATCAATTCTTTAACTTCGTCATCTTTTAATCGTTCTATTAATGAAGGAATATTAATATCTTCAGGTCCTATACCATCCATTGGAGAAATCGCACCATGCAATACATGATAAAGACCTTTGTATTCTTTCATTTTTTCCATTGCGATAACATCCTTATCATCTTCAACCACACAAATAACAGAACGGTCTCTCTGTTTGTCTTGGCAGATATAACAAGGATCTTCCTCAGTAATATGACCGCAAACACTGCAATAAGTCAGTTCGCGTTTCACATCAACTAATGACTTCGCAAATTGAACGACATCGTCTTCTTTCATATCTAATACATGAAATGCCAGACGTTGCGCCGTCTTGGGCCCAATGCCTGGCAATTTCATGAAACTATCAATCAGTTTAGAAATCGGTTCTGGATAATGCATGTTTTATCACATTCCAGGAATGTTCAAGCCTTTAGTGTGTTTGCCTAAACGTTCTGATGTGAGTTCATCTGCTTTGTTCATCGCTTCGTTTGTTGCTGCTAACACTAAATCTTGAAGCATTTCAACATCATCTGGGTCGACCGCTTCTTCATTAATCTCTACATCTACGACTTCTTTATGACCAGTTACTGTAACTGTAACCATACCGCCGCCTGCAGTACCTTTTACTCGTTCATCTTTTAATTTTTCTTGCTCTTCAGCCATTTTCTTTTGCATTTTCTGCATTTGTTTCATCATTTGTTGCATATTTCCGCCACCGCGCATAATACATTTCCTCCTTAGATTCTTGTTTGTTATTCAACATATGGTAAAGATATCAAGAGCATCACATCATCCAACTTGCTGCGTTGTGATTTTCTGCATTTATATAGTAGAAACACATGACATACTCTTATATCTCTTCTATTGATATGCAAATTATAACACAAAGCCGTCACGTCTTTCGACAATGATGGTGCCTTAGTATAAGGCATCTCTCTTTATTCTTCATCCATGACATGTACAGTATCTTCACCAAACATATCCTTAGCTTTTTGCACAATATCATTATTTTTCGGTGCAGCTTGTTCTGCCTCAGCATTGCCGCCATTCGATGTGTTGCCGCGCTTTCGGTTTTTAATATATTCAGAACGTACTTGCAGCCATTGATCTGCAGGCACTCCTACGACTTTAACATCTTTATTGATAATACTGCGTACGACTTCTTCTAAATTTTTACGTTTTTCATCGTCTTCATTAACAATCTCGCAGTGTATCTCTGCTTCAAATTGTACAAGCACACTCTTTTCGCTTGCCGCAACAGGAATTGAATTTTGCAATAAACTGACCAATGCTTTTTGATTGTTATTTTTCGCATGATCAATTACTTCTTGCCAATGCTCTTTCAACAATTGAATATCTTCTTTATTCGCATTATCTAAGACTTTTGCAATTTGAGTCATGGAGAAGCTGTTCTTGCTCTTGCGGCGTCCTCTTGAAGAAGATTGTTGTTTAGGCGGCGTATTGACTTGTGTACCGCCATGCTGTTTCAACGCATGCAGTTCTTGTTCTAAGTGTTCTAACCGCTGAAGCAATGCACTGTTTACATCATTCGTTGCTGAGGCTGCAGGTTGTGCAGCTGCGGGTGCTTCTGATGCAGCTGGTGCTTCTCCGCCGGATTTAATGAGTTCTGCCATTTTAACCAGCAGGACTTCAAAGTGTACATTTTGATTCACACTAAAGCGTACAGAGACTAATGTGTCATTGATGAGGTCTATCATTTTATACAGTGTATCTAAATCAAAACGCATCAATGCATCATATTCTGCATCTTGTTGTGCTGTTTTATTCATAATCGTATCACGTACAAAGTAAATCAAATCGTTGATTAAACGATTCACTTCTTTGCCGTCTTTAATAAATTGATGGTAACGCACAAATGCATCTTTCACTTCGCCGTTTGCGACATCATTCATCAGTTCATTTAATGAAGCTTCATCTACGCTGCCTGTCACATTCAAAGCATCTTGCAACGTTAAATGTTCATCGCCGAATGCAATGGCTTGGTCCATAATGCTTAATGCGTCACGCATACCGCCTTCAGAAGCCTTCGCAATAAAGGTAATGGCCTCTTCGTCGAACGCTATATTTTGAGACTGTGCCACATAGCGCAAACGATCTGTAATCTGTTCTAAACCGATTGCTTTAAAATCAAAACGTTGAGCACGTGAAATAATAGTCGGCGGAATTTTATGCGGTTCAGTCGTCGCCAAGATAAAGATAGCATGTGCCGGCGGTTCTTCTAATGTTTTCAACAGTGCGTTAAATGCACCTGTCGTAAGCATATGCACCTCATCTATAATGTAGACCTTATACTTAGATTGTGATGGTGCGTATTTAACTTTATCACGAATGTTTCTGATTTCATCGACACCATTATTACTTGCGGCGTCAATTTCAATCACATCCGAGTTTGAACCTTGTGTGATACTCTTGCATATTTCACATTCATTGCAGGGTTCTCCGTCAACACTGTTAGGACAGTTGATCGCTTTCGCAAATACTTTCGCAATACTTGTCTTACCCGTACCTCTGGGTCCGCTGAAAATATACGCATGCGATTGCTTGCCTTTAGCGATTGCGTTGCGGAGTGTTTTCGTTACATGCTCTTGTCCGACCACATCTTCAAAGCTTTGCGGCCGATACATTCTATATAAAGCTTGATAATTCACTTTCGCACCTCCGGATACAAATCAACATTATTATAGCACGCGTAAAGGACAGAACGCGATGATAGAAACTACACTTCATTTTCAAAAATCAATTGTCCTTGCGGATTCGCATCTAATGTATCCCATAACAAGTAAACACTATACTGGTCGATAGCTTCCCCTTCAGGCACCTCTACACTAAAATCTGTTAATGGTACAAACCCAAGCGATCTGAAATAATCAGGCTCTCCTTCTACAATAATTTCATTATAGCCCGCTTCTTTCGCTCGGCTCTCTGCAGCTTCGACTAATGCTTTGCCGATTCCATATTCACGATAATCTTCTTTTACTGACAGCGACTTAATCATTAAAGGACGTTGAATATCCTCTTCATTTCGAATCAATTCTTGCATTAACAAAATATGGCCGACGATTTCATTATCATCTGTACGTGCAATCATCTCAAAATCATGATTATAGTTTGGCAATTGACGTAATTCACGCAAGTTATCTTCATAATATTCCCCTTCGAAGAGTCCCTCACTATCTTTCTTATCTTTCAAGTGTGCAATGACTGGATAATCGTTCTCTGTTACTGTACCTAGAAATATCTGCATACGTTCCCCTCCGTTTTTCGTCAAAGTGATAGGTTTATTATAACGTAATTCTTCACTTTGTCTTATTAATACCTCTCTGTAATGAATGCTCCCCTTTTCTCTACGACTTAAGTACAATTTATTGAAAGTGTATGTAAATTTTGTAAAATTATTGTAAATACTATGGTAAGATAATGAGTAATCCACGTGAAATGTTTTCACACTTCCAATAATAAAAGCTAAAGAGAGGATGTTTCAGATGATTAAAAACAAAGTATATCTATTAATCGGTATTATATTTATCGTCCTCTGTATTGTGAGTTTTTCAAAAGTACAAAATATCTGGATGATTATCCCCGGGTTTGTATGCGGGGCGTTATTCATATACTTCAGCTTACAACTGAATCAGAAGGTTAAATGAAGATAGGGTTGCGATGAACAATAATTTGAACATCGCAACCCTATTTGATTGTTTTAAATACAGCTGCACCATTAAAAAATACGATGTGTCTATCAATAAAGAGACACATCGTATTTTCATTAGTATTCCATTGTAATGTGCTTGCGTCCATGCAAGAAGTAATACAGTACAATAACAAAGACAAGCAATGCTGCCATGAGTAAATATAAATTACGATAGCCTACACCGCCGATTAATAAGCCCAGCAATGTCGGACCTGCGCCTGCCCCTAAATCTGCAAAAATGTAGAAGGTAGATGTTGCAAGTCCTATCTTCTTAGTTGGAGAAGCTTGAATTGCAATTGTTTGGAAGGATGGCAAGATTGTACCATAACCGATACCAATAAAGATTGCCAAGAACAGCAGCATCCAACTGCTATGCGTAATACTTAATAAAGCTAATCCGATTACGAATAACACAAGTACTGGATAGACCACTTTATTCGCCCCATAATTATCGAATATTTTACCTGTGATCGGACGGACAATAAACGTACTTGCCGCATAGACAACGAAGAAGAAGCTGGCTGCTGCGGCTAAACCAATATGACTGGCATATGAATCAATAAATGCGAGCACACTGGAGTAGGCAATACCTACAAAGACTACTACGATAGAAATCGGCATTGCTTCCTTCTGCAAGAATTGACTTAAGCCTTTGTCTGGTTCAATTTCTTCATTCTCTTCATCAACCTTAGGCTGTTCGATATTAGTAATGAAGAGTGCGAGTACACCTGCTAATACAATGCAGACTAAACAAACGATAAAGTTGCTTTCGAAACTGAAATTTTGGTTGATAATAATACCTAAGAAAGGCCCTACTGCAGAAGCAACTGTCGTACTTAGTGCATAATAACCAATGCCTTCACCCTTACGATCTTCAGGAACGATAGTTGAAGAATAAGTACCTGTTGTCGTAGACGACATACCAAAAGCAATACCATGAATTAATCGCACGATAATCAATACGAATAAACTATTAATCAGGAAGTACAAACCAATCGCAACGAATGAAAAGACAAGACCTATAAACAATGTCTTTTTCAAATTAAGGTTATCGATGTATTTCCCGGTAAATAACCGACCGAATAACATCCCGATAATAAAGATACCTGCGGCTAATCCGCCCATACCTTCACCTGCGTGGAAGGTATCTATCGTAAACGCTGTAACTGTCACGATTAATGCATAATGAATGATATACATTAAAAAGTTGATGATTGTAATGAACATAAAATCTTTTGTCCATAAATTGCGATACATTTTATGCGCACTCCCTCTATGATTTGTTACTAAAATTTCAATAATGCTATTATAAACATAAAGATTACTAATGTATAATGGATAATGTTAATGAATACATAAGTATTACTAATCTATAAGGAGCATTACCATGAATTTCGCACAATTGCACCATGTGAAAGCTATTGCAGAAACAGGCTCTATAACTAAAGCAGCAACATTGCTTCACATTACACAGTCCGCTTTAAGCCAGTCAATATCCAACCTAGAAACTTCACTCGGAATCAAACTCTTCCAAAGACAAAAGAGCGGTACGACACTGACACCGCTTGGGCAAAACATCTATCCCCTCATATTAGATATGTTGGAACAAGAGGAAAATTTATATGAAAAAATCGATACACTCAATTCGAATATGGATGGTTCGCTTTCAATTGCGACCGTACCTAGTCTATTTATGACAATTGTCCCAAGTGTACTAGCCGCTTTCAAAAGAGACAATCCTAATATTGATGTACAGATTACAGAAGCTGAAAATCATGAAGTCCGCCAATCTGTTGTAAATGGTGAAGTAGACATCGGTTTATATACCGTGCTTCAAGAAGGCGACTTAGAGGTTACAGGGGCACATTACGATCCTTTATTCTCAAGCGGCTTTACTGCCATTGTGCCTAAAGACTCTAAACTTGCCTATCTCAGCAAATTGTCGCTCAGCGATATTAAAGGATTTCCCTTCATTCTATATGATCGCAATTTCTATAAACAGAACATCAAAAAGTTCGAAGAAAAGAACAACGCTATCAACTTACTGTTCTCTACTAATAATGTCGGTGTACTCTTCAACTCTGTCGCTGAAGGACTCGGCATGAGTATCTTATCCGATTTAATGGTAGAAAGTACTCCCTTCTATCAACGCAATATGATTACAACCGTTCCGATAGGTGCACCTTTTAACCAAATGATTGAATACGGTGTACTTTATATGGAAGATTCTGAGAAACAAAAACAAATCACTGAGTTCGCAAAGTACTTAGTAGATGCTGCGAAATCTAATAGCTAGAAACCAAAAGAAACAGGATAAATGCACACAATCATGTGTATTTTCAGCCTGTTTCTTTTTATATTGCTGTCTCATCTATCCAATAGTAGAAAGCAGCTATTCTTTTGTTAACTCTAATTTGTCTTTCGTATCGCCACTAGGATCTTCAATGATTAATTTATCCCCTTTGACTTTGTACTTCAATTTCATCGTTCTATTTTGAATATCAAAATTCATAGTTCCATTGTCTTTATCAACAGTTCCATTAAATTCTCCGTCATTTTCTCCTACACCAAAGAACCCTTCAGATTGCATCGCTTTAATAATCATTGTCGCATTGCCTGATTCACTGTTTGCTGTAACTCTAATGTCACTATTACTATATGTGCCATCTACCTTATTCCCGCATGCTGCCAACAAAATAATAAGTCCTAAACAAAACGCCATTAGTTTTTTCATACTTTTCCTCCTCGTATAATAAATCTTTCAAAATATATTATAGATTTCAGAGAAGACAGCATGGGTCCAGTTATTTATTATTTTCAAACACAAAAAAATGCTTTCTTATTTTAACGATTGATTCGTCTCATAAAATAAGAAAGCATTTTTATCATCTATTTAGAAATAAAAATACCGCGCAACTTTGCTTCGAATGTGTATCATGAACGTTACCAAAGTCGACAGCTAAATTTCGGCTACCCTACGGCACATATGAGGATCCACTTAATGCTGCTTCCGTCAGGACCTGACATGATTCATGGGTTCATATTGCATAGGACCGAAATCTTCAAACACCTCGTGCTTTGGGCAGACTTCACAAGTACACACCCTAGGCAAAGTATTCAGTCTCGCATAAGCGGATTTCGAGAATAGGGAACCGCTACCTCCCCACCTAGCACGGCAAGTTTTATCATACTATATTTTAAGGTCGTAATGCAAGCATTAATAATTTGTAAAAACCGGGTTAATTTAAACAGAAATTAGAGTCAAATTATCTTTCTTCGCACCCTCTGTCCCTGCTTTATCTTCTTGAGAAATCCACAAATCTAAACTCTGTCGCAATGTGTTTTGCGATATTGTATTGAAATTTTGTGGTATCTTTCAAATGTACAACACCTCTTACAGTAGCTGTGTAAGGCGGATTAACATCTCCAAATGCTTCGTATTCCGAGTCTTCAAATGCTTCAAAAGTTATAGCTTTGCTAGAGTAGCTGATTTCAAGCCCAAGTTGGCGTTCAATATAATCGTATAGCGAATCGAGTGCAATGCTTTCAGTTAGACCCGGTACAATGGCAGCTGACAGATAGTCTTCATCAATAATTTTGACACGTCCATCCATTTTACGATAGCGCACAAGATGCCATAGTGTTTCATGACCTTTTAAATCCAATGCTCGCTGCACATCAGGTACTTCATGCGCTTTTAAAATTTCCAGCAGCTTCACTTCTGTTTCAAGTACTATCCCTAAATTCTCTTGTACTTCTTTGAAGCTGGTTAATTTAGAAAACGGAAACTCTTTGACGCCTTGATAAATCACAATAGAACCTTTGCCGCGTATCTTCTGAATCATACCTTCGCTTACAAGTAAATTTAATGCACGTCGTACCGTTTCACGTGAAGCATGGTACCTCTCCACTAATTCATGTTCAGAAGGTAATTGATCGCTGTAACTTAATTGCATATTTACGATTTGTGCTTTTAATTCATCATAAATCTTTGTGAATTTCTTAGGTTTCGTAATCATAACTCTCACTCTATTCTTTAATCGTTATTCGCAATCACAATAGCACCATAGCCTTCAATCTCGCCATTTGTGATTGAACCGCGTTCTATAATCACTTTACCTTCAGTATACAGGTCTTTAGGCAATGTGACTGCATCTTTACTAAAGTTCGCAATCACTAACCAAGTTTCACCTTGATACGAACGTTGATAAATCATCAAGTTCGGATCTTCCATATACATAGGTGTAATCGCTCCATAAGTAATAATATCATGTTCATGACGCAAGCGAATTAATTCGCGATAAGTTTGTAAAATAGAATGTTCACTTTCTATATCATCTTCAACATTAATATAGCGATAATTCTCTGGAATATCTATCCATGGTGTACCACTTGTAAATCCAGCATTTTCACCTGCTGTCCACTGCATCGGCGTACGTGAATTATCACGAGATTTCTGTGCTAAAATCTGCATGATTTTTGTTTCATCATATCCTTTGTTTTTTAAATTCTGATAGGCATTTAATGATTCTACATCACGGTATTGATCAATGTTTGTAAAGTGCGGATTCGTCATTCCGATTTCTTCACCTTGATAAATATAAGGTGTCCCTTGAAGCATGTGTAATGCTACTGCTAACATTTTCGCACTCTTTTGACGCAATTCTTCCGTTGAATCATCTCCGAAACGGGAAACAACACGCGGTTGGTCATGGTTGCACCAGAAAATCGCATTCCAGCCATTGCCTTCATAGATACCGAGCTGCCATTCCATTAAAATACGTTTCAATGCGATAAAATCGAAATCTGCTAATGTCCATTTTTCTCCATCTTCATAATCAACCTTTAAATGATGGAAGTTGAAAACACTGCTCAACTCTTCGCGCTTTGGATTTGTATACTTAATACAATTATCAATCGTTGTGGAAGACATTTCTCCGACCGTCATCAAGTCTTTGCCTCCGAATGTATTGCGGTTCATTTCATGAATAAATTCATGTACACGCGGGCCGTCTGTATAAAACTCTTTACCGATTTTATCTGAATCTTTAAATTCGCCTTTTGAAATCAAGTTGATGACGTCAAAACGGAACCCATCTACTCCAAAGTCTATCCAGTAATTGATCATGTCATAAAGGGCTTCTCGTACTTTAGGATTTTCCCAGTTTAAATCCGCTTGAGTAACGTCAAACAGATGCAAGTAGTATTCATCCGTTGCTTCATCATATTTCCATGCATTGCCTCCGAATTTTGATTCCCAGTTTGTCGGCGGCACGCCTTCTTTTGCGGACTTACGGAAGAAGTAATAATCTCTATAAGGATTGTCTTTTGAGGATATTGCTTCTTTGAACCATTCATGTTCTGTAGAAGTATGGTTAATCACAATATCCATCATTACTTTCAAATTGTGATCATGTGCTGTATCTAATAAGCGTTTTAAATCTTCTTTTGTGCCGAATGCTTCATTTACATTATAGTAATCACTGATATCATAACCATTATCATTCATTGGAGAACGATAAACCGGTGTGAGCCATAGATAATCGACACCTAAATATTCAAGGTAATCCATTTTTTCAATAATCCCGTTTAAATCTCCTGCACCATTACCTGTCGTGTCGTTAAATGACTTAGGATAAATTTGATAGACCACTGATTTTCTTATATCTTGTTTCTTCATAAAATGACCACCTTTACCTTTCTATTATTAAAAAAACAGAACACCCTCTGCACGATGTTCTGTTTTATACTTTTCATCACTTTCATGGTTAGCTTTCGTTCTATACTTAAATTTAGTCTACCATTTCTTTTGCTTTGGTTTTCGCAAACTTAGAGAAAACTACTGTTAAAATTGCTGGTACAAAAACTGCAATTACTGTACAGATACCATAAACAAGCCAGAAGTCTTTTTGAATCGAAATGATTGCGGGTACACCGCCGACACCAACGTTACCTAAGACTTTGCTGGCACCGATAAATGCACCTAATACACCTGAAGTAAGGATAGCTGCGACGAATGGATATTTCAACGGAATATTCACACCGAACATTGCCGGTTCAGTGACACCTAATAAGCCGGAAATACCTGAAGTCATCGCAAGTCCTTGTTCTTTTGCCATTTTACGACGTTTATAGACGTACCAAGCACCGAAGGCTGCTGAACCTTGGCAGATATTTGAAATCGCAAGAATCGGCCATAAGTAAGTACCTTTTAAGCTTGAACCCATTAATTGGAAGTCTACTGCTAAGAACATATGATGCAGACCTGTAATAACAAGCGGCGCATAGAATAAACCATAAATTGCGCCTCCTAACCAACCTGCATGTTCGAATAGGAATGTTACAACGTTAGTAATACCTGTACCGACCCACAATGCGATAGGTCCAATCACTAAGAATGCTAAGAAACCTGTCACAAGCAATGCGATAGGTCCTACGACCAGCATCTTAATCGAATCATGTACGACTTTGTTTAAAGCTTTTTCAATTTGTGCTAAAACGTAAGACGCTAATAATACCGGTAAAACTTGTCCTTGATAGTTCAACTGTTTAATATCTAAACCAAAAATATGCCATACTGGAATCTTTGACCCTTCATTCAATGAATATTGAGAGATTAACTGCGGATGCATTAACACAAGTCCTAATACTAAACCTAGTACTGGATTTCCTCCGAACACACGCATACTGCTCCAACCAATTAATGCCGGCAAGAAGATAAATGCCGTTGTCGCAATGACATTGACAATATCTGCGAAGTCAGCCATTTGCGGGAATTGTTCCACTAATGGCTTAGAACCGAATAAATCTTTCATCGTTAAGACATTATAAATCCCCATTAATAGACCCGCTGTCACGATGGCAGGTAAAATCGGAATAAAGATATCTCCTAATAATTTCACAAGACGCTGGATTGGATTGCCTTTTTGCGCCGCTGCAGCTTTTACATCATCTTTAGAAGCTTCATCTTTTCCGATATCATCCATAAAACGTTTGTATACTTCATCTACAGTACCTGGTCCAATTACAATTTGGTACTGATGATCCGCTTTGAATTGTCCTTTAACCAGCGGATTGTCATCTAATTCATCTTTATTAACCTTATTGTCGTCCTTTAATACTAAACGTAATCGTGTGACACAATGCGTTGCAGTATCTACGTTTTCTGCGCCGCCAATTGCTTTTACTATCGCTTTTACATCTTTATCTTTAACAGCCATCTTACTCACTCCCTCTTTTTTCTCGTTTGAATTTATTATACTTGTCTAGACAAGTTGTGTAAAGGCTTTCATTTAAATTAATACTTTCTTATACATATTCATACAGCATTCAAATACTTAAAGAGGATACTCAGACAAATAAAAAAACGACAACCTTATTAAAGATTATCGTTTCATAGCAATTACTATTTTACTGTTCATGACGTTCAACAATTTGAATCAAATTGCCGCAAGTATCATCAAATATCGCAAATTTCACATTACCATATTCCATCGGTGCCATTGTGAAACCTACTCCTTGTTCTTTAAGGTTTTGATATGTAGCTTGTACATCTTCTACGTCTAATAATGCGCAGGGAATACCTTCTTTTTTCAAGCCTTCTTGATAGTTTTTCGCAATTTCATGTTCATTCGGCTCTAACAATAGTTCAGAGCCGTTAGGTTCTTCTTTAGACACAACAGTCAACCAGCGATATTCACCAGCAGGTTCATCAGATTTCTTCTCAAATCCTAATACCTCTGTATAAAACTTTAATGCATGATCTTGATCATCCACAAAAATACTTGTCACTTTTATTTTCATTTCTGTTACCTCCTGATAGGAATAATTAGTTGTTCCTTTAATGATACTTAAATAAACCTGTTTGGCTCAGTTTGTGTTTGCTGTCAATATAATTCAACTTTCAGCTGAAATTTTCAAATAAAAACTAAAAAGGCAATCACTCAACATGACATTGAATGATTGCCTTTTTATATCTATTAGTCTTGGAATTTAATTCTAATGGCGGAGGAAGAGGGATTCGAACCCCCGCGAGCCGTTAAGCCCCTGTCGGTTTTCAAGACCGATCCCTTCAGCCGGACTTGGGTATTCCTCCAAATAAGCACAAGAACAATTGTATTCTATTTTTCTCTAATTGTCAATCAATTTTTACCTTATTTTAATATGAAAGCGTTGACAATTTAAAAAACTAAATAAAATAACACGTACCCCGCAAGATACGTGTTATTGAAATATTAATTTAATACCGTTTGTTTTTGCAGATATTTGTCTACTGCTTTTGCGACGCCGCGTCCTTCTTTAATTGCCCAAACAACTAAACTTTGTCCGCGTCGTGCATCGCCTGCCGCAAAAATATGAGGCTGGCTTGTCGCATAATCTTTATCATTAGCAACGATACTATTACGTTCTGTTTTCAAATTAAATGCATGCGGTACAGTATTTTCAGTACCGATAAACCCGATTGCAAGCAAGACTAAGTCCGCTGGCCAATGGTGTAATGTATCATCCATTTCTGTAGATCCGTCAGGAAGCTCACGCAATGTTTGTGTATAAACACCATGTACATTTCCTAGTTTATCTACATCATAACGCATAGAGTTCGCACCGTATGCACGCGGTTCAAAACCGAATTTTTCTTCGTACTCTGTATGTGCATAGTCCATTTTAAATACTGGCATAGACATCGGCCAATATGGATTACCTTCTATTTCGTAACGTTCAGGTAATTTAGTGAAGTTGTTGAATTGTACGATAGATTTACAGTTTTCGCGTAAAGCTGTCGCAACACAGTCCGCACCTGTATCACCTGCACCGATTACAATTACATTTTTACCTTCTGCACTGATTGTCGCATCTTCAGGTTTTAATTCACCTGTTAAGATTTGTGTTTGTTCAGTTAAATAATCCAGTGCGAAATGAATACCATGACCCATACGCCCTTCTAACGGTAAATCTCTCGCTTGATGCGAACCTGTACATACGATAATTGCATCGAATTGCTCATCTAATGTTTCCCGGGAAATATCTACACCGACTTCAGTGTTAGTAATGAATTTTACTCCCGCTTCTTTCATCAAATCAATTCTGCGGCGAACGACACCTTTATCAAGTTTCATGTTAGGAATACCATACATTAATAGTCCGCCTGGTTCATGCGCACGTTCATAAACTGTCACATCATACCCTTTAGCATTCAATTCATCAGCAGCTGTCAATCCTGCTGGTCCGCTGCCGACAATCGCAACTGATTGTCCTGTGCGTTGTTCTGGTACACGAGGTTGTACCCATCCGTTTTCGAATGCTTCGTCTATGATTGTTCTCTCAATCCCCTTGATTGCGATAGATTCACGATTGATTTTCATTACACATGCATTTTCACAAGGTGCCGGACAAACACGCCCTGTAAAATCAGGGAAGTTGTTTGTCTCAGACAATCTCTCATAAGCTTTTCTGAAATCACCGCGGTAAACCAAATCATTCCATTCAGGAATGTAGTTGCCGATCGGACACCCGATGGCTTCACGTCCTACAAGCTGACCTGTTTGGCAAAATGGTGTTCCGCAATCCATACATCGCGCACCTTGACGTTGTGCATCTTCTTTAGTGAAACGCTGCTGGAATTGAAGATGACTTTTTAAACGCTCTGCTAACGAAAGTTCCGGCAGTGCTTGTTTGTCGTATTTCATAAAACCTTTAAATTCACCCATATCTAAACACTCCTTCTGTTTCGTTAATATACTACTGAGAATGGTCCTTCTACTTCGGATGCTTTACGTTCATCATAAAATGCATTCAAAATTGCTTCGGATTGATTATGCGTTTTGCGTTCTTGCGCTTCGATTTTATGCATCATTAATTTAAAGTCTTTCGGAATAACTTTGACTACTTTTTGAGCAACATTATCAAAGTCCGCTAAGACTGCTTTTGCTTTTTTACTGTCTGTGTATCTTACATGTTCTTCTAACATGTCTTTGATTACTTCGAATTCTTCTGGTTCAGAAATCGTGTCAAAATCAAGTGTTGGAAGAGCGTAATAAGATTTAAAGTGTTCTACATCCTCTGGGAAGATATAAGCAACACCGCCGCTCATACCTTGACCAAAGTTGTCTCCAACATTGCCTAATACAATGACACGTCCGCCAGTCATGTACTCTAATCCGTGGTTGCCGATACCTTCAACGACTGCATGCACACCGCTGTTTCTGATACAGAAACGTTCACCGGCATAACCGTTGATAAATGCTTTACCAGCTGTCGCACCGTAGAAGCACACGTTACCAGCAATAATATTTTCTTCTCGTTCTTCGTTTGGCGCGTTGATGATGATCTTGCCGCCGGATAAACCTTTACCGACATAGTCGTTTGCATCACCTGTATGGTGAATAGTTAATCCTGAAGGTGTAAATGCACCAACGCTTTGGCCTGCATGGCCTGTAGTTTCAACATAGATTGTATCTTCGGGTAAACCTTCCGCTCCATGTGCACGCGTAATCAAACTGCCTGCAGTAACGCCGACATCACGCTGTTCGTTGCACAAATTGTATGTCCCTTTAAATTGAATGCCTGCTTCAATTGCTGCTTTAGCGTCAGGTATCAGTTCTGTCTGGTCGAAACCTTTTTCCAAGTGATGCAATTGTTCGATTTGTTTAAACTTAGGTCCTTCTTCTTGATGAAGCAACGGCGCAACATCTAGTGCACGTGCTTTATCATTTTCAATAGAAGCATTTGCTTCTAATAAATCTGTTCGGCCGATTAATTCTTCGACTGAATGCAAACCAAGTTCAGCTAAGACTTCACGTAATTCTTGCGCGATAAAGTGCATAAAGTTCACAACGTGATGTGCACGACCGTTAAAGAGTTTACGCAAATCTTCATTTTGTGTCGCCACGCCGACAGGACATGTATCTTTGTGACACACACGCATCATGACACAACCTAAAACTACAAGCGGTGCAGTGGCAAAGCCAAATTCTTCTGCACCTAATGCACATGCATAGGCAACATCGTGTCCAGTTAATAATTTACCGTCCGTTTCTAAACGAATACGTGAACGTAAATCATTCATCATTAATGTTTGATGCGTTTCTGCTAGACCGATTTCCCAAGGCAGTCCAGCATGTTGGATACTCGTTTTAGGCGAAGCACCTGTACCGCCGTCATAACCGCTGATAACGATTTTATCGGCAAAGGCTTTTGCGACACCTGCTGCGATTGTTCCGACACCGCTTTTAGATACTAATTTTACTGCGATATTCGCTTCTGGATTAGCATTCTTCAAGTCATGTATCAATTGTGCTAAATCTTCAATTGAATAGATGTCGTGGTGAGGCGGCGGCGAAATCAAGCCGATACCCGGTGTTGAACCACGCACCTCAGCAATCCATGGATAGACTTTTTTACCTGGCAACTGTCCGCCTTCCCCCGGTTTAGCGCCTTGCGCTACTTTAATTTGAATTTCAGTAGCGTGTTGCAAGTAATTGCTTGTAACTCCGAAGCGACCAGATGCGACTTGTTTAATCGTACTTGTGTAGTCTTCTCCTTTTGAACCTCTGATATAACGTTCAGGGTTTTCTCCGCCTTCACCGCTGTTGCTTTTACCGCCGATCAAGTTCATCGCTTCTGCTAAAGTTTTATGCGCTTCGGCAGAAATCGAACCGTAACTCATCGCACCTGTGTTAAAGCGATGTACGATGTCTTCGATAGGTTCAACAGCATCAATACTGATTGGTGTGCGTTTTTTGAATTGCATTAAATGACGGATACGATCTGTACGATGATCGTTCACTGTTTTCGAATATTCTTTAAACATGTCATAGTCGTTTTCACGACACGCATGTTGCAACAACCTAATGGTAGTTGGGTTGAAAGCATGATATTGACCTTGTTGACGCCATTGGAAAGTACTGCCTGATTCCAAGTGTGCTTCTTTGCGTCCTTGACGTTTCTTGTTTTCTTCATCGATCATTCCAATGCTTAAACCAGATAACTTAGATTGTGTACCTGTAAAGTATTTATCGATGACATCATGAGATAAACCAACTGCTTCAAAGATTTGTGCCCCTTGATAACTTTGAACTGTTGAGATACCCATCTTAGACATGACTTTGATAACACCTTCAGCTAATACATCTGTATAAGTTTTGACTTGTACTTCTGCTGGTCCCGGCAATTCGCCTTGTTCCACAAGTGCCGCAATCGTTTCTTGTGCTAAATAAGGTACCACAGCGTTAGCACCGTAACCTAATAGACATGCAACATGATGTACTTCGCGAATTTCTCCGCCTTTAGCAACCAAACTTGTTTCCTGTCTTAAATCTTCTGTGATTAATGCTTGGTGCAAGTAGCTGACTGCTAATAAAATCGGCATTGCATAGCTCGGTTCTGATTTTAAACTGCTGTCATCCAACACTAAAATATCATAACCTTGTTTAACTGCTTCTACCGCTTTTTCTCTTAACACTTCAAGTGCATCTTCTAAACTGCCGCTGTATACCGTAGATAAATGTTTGGCTCTGAATGGTCCGTTTTCTGCTACTTTTAATTGTGCTTCAGTCAATACTGGATGTTTAAGCTGCAGACGGTTCAAAGCATCTGTATCCGGCAATAACAAGTTGCCTTCTTTACCTAGATAAGATAATTCGCTGGTAACGATTTTTTCACGGTAAGCATCAATCGGCGGGTTTGTAACTTGTGCAAAGAGCTGCTTGAAGTAATTGAATAATGATTCTGGTCGTTCATTTAAAACTGCAAGCGGCGCATCATAACCCATCGCACCGATAGGATCTTTTTTACCTGAAACCAGCTCGGCCATGTATTTATAAATTTCTTCGCGTGTGTAACCGAATTGTTTTTGAAGACGTTCTATTGTTTTAACATCCCAGCCCTTTGTTTCGAATGGAACATTTAAATCTAAATTGACTTTATGTGATTTCAGCCATTTCTCATATGGTAATTCACTTGCAATTTCAGCTTTGAGCATATGGTTATGCACCACTTCATGCTTATCGAAATCTACAAGCAGCAATCGTCCTGGATTCAATCTGCCTTTGAAAGCTACATCTTCTTCATCTACATCGATAACACCGACTTCTGAAGAAAAGATAATGTAGTTGTCTTTCGTTACAGTATAACGACCTGGACGCAATCCGTTACGGTCTGTTAATGCTCCGATTTTATCGCCGTTGCAAAAGGCAATCATTGTCGGACCATCCCAAGGTTCCATCATATAGCTGTAGTATTCATAAAATGCACGTACAGCACTTTGGTTGGCCTTACTGTATTGCCATGGTTCCGGCACGAGCAGCATTGCAGCTTTTTCAGGCTCCATTGCTAATGATAAGAACTCAAGCGCATTATCTACAATTGCTGAGTCGCTTCCGTCCACATCTAATACTGCATGCACTTTCGGTCGATCGTTTTCATCGAAAATCGTTTCAACCAAACGTTTCTGACGTGCACGCATCCAGTTGACATTGCCTCGAATCGTATTGATTTCTCCGTTATGCATTAATAAACGGTTAGGATGCGCACGTTTCCAGCTTGGGAATGTATTGGTACTGAATCGAGAGTGGACCAATCCTAATTTCGATTCATAATCAGGGTGGTTCAAATCGTTGTATAACCCTTTAATTTGGTCAGAACGCAACCAACCTTTATAAACAATTGTCTTAGAAGATAAACTTGTGAAGTATAATTCCAACCCTTGTTCTTCTCCGTAAAACTCAATTTTCTTACGTGCTAGATACAGACGTTTTGCTGCATCAGCACTGTGGTTTAAATCAATAAATACTTGTTGTATCACCGGCATTGTTTCTGCAACATGCGGTGCAATTGCTGTGACATCGACAGGTACATCACGGTACCCGATTACACGAAGCCCCTCGCTGTCGAAATATGCCTTAAATACTGTTTCATGTCTTGAACCTTTAATTGGTTCATTAGTGAAAAAGAAACCGACAGCATAGCTGCCCTCTTCAGGCAAGTCTAAATCTGTCTGTTGTTTGAAAAACTTAAATGGAATTTCAGTCATAATCCCTGCTCCGTCACCAGTCATTCCATCTGCACCGATTCCCCCGCGGTGATCTAGACGGCGCAGCATTTCCAGCGACTTGATGACAATATCGTGAGAACGTAAATTGTCCATGTTTGCATAAAATCCTATGCCGCAAGCATCATGTTCGTTTCTTGCATCGTACAAACCTTGCTTTTGCTCATTTTCAGCCATGCTTGCTCCTCCTTTAAATATGCGTGTTGTATGAATTTTCAGATTATTATCGATAAGTTATATAATATAGGAGGGCATTCTTCTGTTCAATATAAATATTAGATGATATCATTCTAATAATTAGAACAATAAGCGTGGTGCAGAATAACATGGAATTAAAACAACTGAAATACTTCGTAGAAGTCGCCAAAAGAGAACATTTATCAGAAGCAGCTTTAGAATTGAACATCGCCCAATCCGCAATCAGCCGTCAAATCTCTCAACTAGAAGAAGAATTAAACACCAAACTTTTCAGAAGAGACGGACGCAACATTTACTTAACCGACGCAGGTCAGCGTTTTATGACACAAGCCACTAAAATTATAGAACAGGCAGAACAAACTTTAGAGATGTTTCGCCATGAACAAGAAGCAGAAGCCAAACGGATTAAAATCGGATATGTAGAAAGTTATGTGGCACAGCTTTTGACTTTGCTGATACAAAAGTTCGAAAAAGAACATGCCGCTACACTGCTTCCAATGATGCAAGAAAATGAGACATTGCTGAAATCTATTTTGAATCGTGATTTAGATGTTGCTTTTACAGATCTGACATCACAATTAAAAAAGCATAATGAAATTGAAATCATTCCATTATTTGAAGATAATTATCAACTTTATGTCCCTAAACAAGATCCATTGACCGCTACAGTCAATCCGCCATTAAACCAATTGAATGCTCAACCATTATTTTTAATGTCAGATTTGCCGCAACACCTGATACATCAACTTGAAGCTTCCGCAAGATGCACCACTTACCGCATCTCGACAGAACGTTTAGCACATTACTTGCTTAAGCATCATCGCGGTTATGTCATTTCACCGCAATATATGAGTTTGTCAGAAAGCGAGCATTGGGTACGGATCAACTTATCGCATACAGAACTTAAACGCACATTATGTGCAATTGTAAGAAAAGATAATCACAAACCAGAACTTACCGATTTAATGAATGAAATTACCACTTTGCTTTCTCATACGTCTGTTTATCATTAAACCGGCAAAACATTGTACAGATAATACACTTTACAAAACCTTCAACAAATAATTTCATAAAGGTACTATCAATAGCTATCCTATTAATATAGTATGTATTTAAATGCTAAAGATTGAGAGGATAAAATATATGCGATTCAAACTAAAAGAAGAAGAAATATTAGAAGCTCTGCGTCTACATTATCCAGAACAAACTTTTGATAAAGGCAGATTATTAGTTGGACAAAATAAACGCAACAACTTGCACGTTTTTTATTTAGGGGAACAAGATTACTTTGCAGTATTAACTGTAGAGTTCACTACTTTCAATTTCATTGAAACATCTCTTTTCCCGAAATCACAAATCAGCGAGATTCGCCTTAAAGACGCGCTGCTTTTCAGGAAAATGTACGTAACATTTGAACTTGACGGCTCTGTGGTTAAATACGGTACATCTAAAGCACTCATCAGTGATTTCCAACAAGCCAACTACAATAAATTCATTGATGGCGAAAAAGAAAAAGTGATTTATAAAGACGGCAAGTTTTTATAAATCCGGGTAGGTTTCTAAAGCAATCAAAACATCAACACTCCTGATTTAGTCATCACTACATTAGTGAAACTAAATCAGGAGTGTTTAATATAATTTATAAGTATGTAGTTTATTAGACAACTCATGTATCGTGAATTGTCTTTTTTCTATTATTGGCATTTTCATAGTTTAAGGATTATAATCACGTTGTTAATCTTCTCTTATAAATGAAGTGATAGAGGAATAGAAAGGGTGGCTTATATGTCATTCAAAGATAAACTGTCTCAGCCGTTTTCATGGATACTGATTGGTTTCTTGATCATATTCATAGCAAGTGTGCTGTTTACTCTAAGCAATGCACGCTTTTATCGTATGCCTATTGGTGAAATCACACAGATTACACACCAAAAGGCCGTACCCGTGACAGATGAACATCATAATGAAGATACAAAACATACTGAACACCTTAAGTTCAAAGTATTAAACGGAAAGTTCGAAGGACAGACAGGTACAATTGCACATAAATACTACACATCACAAGCGGACTCAGAAAAGTTTCATACACACGATAAAGTCCTGTTACATATCAATCAATCCCCTAAAGATGCGACTATTATTGAAAAGAAACGCGATACATTGGTAGTCGTTATCACAGGTTTATTTGTATTAGTTGTGCTCTGGGTTGGACGCAAAGTCGGTATTCAATCGATTCTTTCTCTTGTACTGAATACTGCGGCAGTCATCGGTGCCATCGCATTGCATAATACTTTTCAAGAGCTTAGTCTCTTTTGGTTAATGAGTCTTGCGGTGGTAATCTCAACCATCATCACCTTATTACTCGTAACCGGATGGCATTGGCGTACTACTATTACGATTTTCAGCACACTGCTAGGTACTTTCATCTGTGTCGGCATTGCGGAAATTGTCATACGCTCAACTGCAGGTGCCGGTATTAAATATGAAACAATGAGTTTCCTCACCTTACCGCCGAAAGAAGTCTTCATGGCTTCTGTCATTGTCGGAACTTTAGGTGCAGTGATGGATGTCGCCATTACCATTGCGAGCGGTATGTATGAAATCAAACAACGTACCCCTGATATCGATTTGAAACGCTGGGCGCTGGCCGGACGCCATATCGGACAAGACATCATGGGAACTATGACGAACATCTTATTGTTCTCTTATTTAGCAGGCAGCTTGCCGATGATGCTGATATATCTAAGAAATGCGAATACCATTACCTATACAATTTCAATGAACTGGTCATTAGAAATTGCACGTGCTTTAATCGGCGGTATCGGCATTGTCTTAACTATCCCAGCGACTATTTTATTAATGGAATTATGGGTGAAATTGAGAGGTGATCAAGCATGAATGCAGTCTTAATACTCGCGCTGATTCTCTTCATCTTGATGCTGATATTCGGCGGTAAAAAAGGCGCTGTATCTTACGGCATGCTGTTTTTAAACTTCGTCCTTGTCTTGCTTGCCTTAGTTGCGGTTGTCTTGAAATTACCGATACCTATTGTAGCAATCGTCTTTTGTATCATCGTCGCAAGCTTGAATTTATTCGGACTCAACGGCAATAACGTTAAAACACAAGCTGCGTTTTATGCAACTTGTATCACCACGCTTGTATTATTAGGTGCTATATATTGTGCTGTTGCATTAGGACACTTGCAAGGATTTGCGTCAGAACAACAAGATGAAACCTACGTTTATTCGATGAACATCGGTATTAATATGATTCAATTTATGGTCTTTACCACATTGCTTGCAGTCATAGCAGCCGTAGTCGATTTGGCGATTACCATCAGTTCGCCGATGTATGAACTTAATGTTACCAATCCTGATTTAAATCGATTCGAATTGTTCCAATCCGGCATGCGTATTGGACGTGAAATTTTAGCAACCTCTGCCAATACCATTTACCTTGCCTATTTCGGAGGACAGCTCACCCTGTTCTTTTGGTTCTTTAAATTAGATTATTCATTCGGACATATCATGAACTCTAAAATCTTTACTCAAGAGTTCGTCTCAATTTTATTCGGCGGCATTGCTGTTGCGATGAGTATTCCGATTACAGCTTGGATCACTGCTTGGCTGATTAAAAGACAACACCCAAAAAAGACAGTATCAAAATAAGTTTTAAAATCGTCACACCTTCACAGCAATGTTATAATAACCATGCTCAACACATCTTATGAAGGAGGAACATATACATGGCAAGACAATCTAATTCAAAGTTACGTCGTTTTTCTAACGTTTTAAATATTGTCGGTTACGGCATCGAAGCTTATAATGCGTATGCGCACAACTCTAAAAACCGCAACTTATCTCGTATCGGCTTAGTGATTAATGTAACAGGAGGTATCCTTGATTTCTATACAGCATTGCAATCAGGACGCTTCTTCACAAAAATCTTCTCATTCGCAAACTTGGTAACAGTCTTTGCGACATCTTATAAACGCTTTAAAGCTTTAAAATCAAATTAACACACAATAACGCAAGCTGAACTTTCTTTTTTATAAGAAGTTGCAGCTTGCGTTTTTTCTATTTTAATAATCTAAAATATAGATTGTACAAGACATTACTTTGGATTACTGCTATAATTTGATTTGAATATACATTTATAGTTGCACTGCACTTAAGCCTATCGACATAATTATTTTGCAGCAACACCTAGGAGGAAACAACATGAAAATCCAAATTACTGATAGCGCATTAAAATGGTTTAGAAACGAGTTAGATTTAGAGCCGGGAGATAAAGTGAACTTTTATGTACAAGCTTATGTACATACTGGACTGCATGAACACTTCACAACAGCGTTCAAAATCGAACCTTACGACAAAAACGCAGCGGTTTCTGTTACAGTAGATCGCATCACTTTCTATATCAATGATTCAGATGTATGGTTCTTTAAAGGTCTTGATTTATTGGTGGACTATAATCCGGAAATCGATGAAATTGTATACAAAAATACACAACTTTAATCTAAAAAGAGGTATTGACAGTCACCAGTACCTCTCTTTTATTGCGAAAAAAATCCAGAGACCCTATCCGTCTCTGGATTTTAAACATTATTCAATTAATGGATAAAGTTATAGTAACCTACTTGGCTTGCAGGAATTGTACGATAAGTCGTATAACCAGGGTTGCCAGTAAAGTTCATTTCAGATACTAATAAACTTCCGTCACCATTGACACGTTCTACGAACGCTACGTGGCCAAAAGGTCCAGCATCTGATTGCAAGATTGAACCTACAGTTGCGTAATGATCTACAGTGTAGCCGTCTGCACGCGCTGCATTATCCCAGTTATAAGCATGCCACCAATAAGTGCTGATCGGTTTGCCGATTTGAGCACGGCGATTGAATGTATGCCATGTACATTGACCCCAGTCATATAAGTTAGAGTGGTTGAATACCGGAGTATAGTAACCGCCTCTGCTCGTTGAAACTGATGGTGAAGGCGAATTAGTATTCGCTGCAGTTGTACCGACTACTTTTAATTTTTGTCCCGGATAAATAAAGAAGTTATTTAAACCGTTTAACTTCATAATGTTTTGGTAAGTTGTACCGTATTTTGATGCGATTAATGATAATGAATCACCAGGTTGTACCGTATAAACTGAACCGCCTGAAACTTGTGTTCTATTATTAGAAACCGTAGTACTGCTAGAAGCTGTACCGGATACTTTTAAAACTTGTCCTGGATGGATTAAGAATCCGTTTAATCCATTCAAGCGCATAATATTTTGGTATGTCGTACCGTATTTTGATGCGATTAATGATAATGAGTCACCAGGTTGTACTGTATAAGTAGACCCGCCTGATGAAGAACCGCTTGAAGTACTTGTACGATTTGTATTCGCAGAACCAGACACTTTTAAGACTTGGTTCGGGAAAATCAAGTTTGAACTTAAATTGTTTAATGATTTAATATTCGCAATGGACGTGTTGTGACGGTGTGCAATAGACCACAAAGAGTCGCCAGCTTGGACTCTATATGTTGAAGCAGCATCTGCAGCTCCAGCAGTAGCAATTGCAGAAACAGCGCCAGTCCCAACAACAGCAGCAATAATTTTCTTTTGCAATGGAAATGCCTCCTGACAATAGTATATTCTCTCGATCAGCGATGACTGTACATCCTGCCTGCCCTTTCGGATTGCCATTGCTGATTTTCTCTTTTCCACCTATACACTTAATTATTATACACATCATTTACGTATGACATATTATCATTAGATGACATTTAGGTTACAAAAGATTCAATTCTATTTTTCCTAAAATAATGTAAGCGCTTAACTTATTGTCACATCTATAAACAATCCTATTTAAGACACCTTTTATTTATATCATTACTTTTTCTACTACGATTCCAACAGGTTTCTTGATTACTATCAATCATTGAACCCTATTTTCGTCTTGAATTTCTGATAAACCAAAAAATAAATTTATTACGTCACAAACATTTGTAAAATTAACAAAAATTAAATACATTTTGATACGTTTCACTGGTACTATAGTGTTGTGTGCTTAACACAATCCAATAAAAAGGAGGACACAAATGCATAAGTTACTATTAAGAACTTGCTTCTTAGTCGCAACTTTATTCTTACTGTTCAACATCACAAGTTTTGCGGCAGAAACAGCAGCAACTCCGTCTGACAGTACGGATACGACAGTTCAAACAGCTCAAGAACCAAAAGCATCCGCTTCTGACAATGCACCTGTGCAGGAAGCACCTGCTGAAACGACACAAAAAACAGCAGACGTACCCGCTTCACCAACTGAAAACACTGCACAAAGCACTACGCAGACCGCACCATCTTCAGACTCAACACCAACAGCTGAACCTGAAGTTGCAAAAGCAAGTCCTGCATCTACTGACACTGCAACACAAACTACTACGCAACCCGCTGATACTGTGAAACCTGAAACAACAACAGCACCAAAATCACAAACTGTTTCACAACCATCAGCACAAACAACACAAAATGCTGAGCCTGACACTATGACAGCTTCAGCAGCACGCAGCACTGCACAAACAGATTCTAACACTGCGCAGCACGTCAAAATTCTTCATACTAATGATATGCACGGACGTATCTTAGAAGAAGACGGACGCGTCATCGGGATGTCTAAATTAAAGACCATCAAGCAGCAAGAAAATCCAGATTTAATGTTGGATTCCGGGGATGCTTTCCAAGGTTTGCCTATCTCTAACAACACAAAAGGTGCAGATATGGCAGAAGCTATGAACGATGTAGGTTACGATGCTATGGCCGTCGGCAACCATGAGTTCGATTTCGGCTTGGATCAAGCAATCAAATACAAAGATCAATTAAACTTCCCTATTCTTTCGGCGAATACATATAAAGATGGGAAGCCGCTCTTTGACCCTTACACTATCGTCAATAAAAACGGAATTAACTATGGGATTATCGGTGTCACAACACCTGAAACAGGCGTTAAAACACACCCGAATAACATCCAAGGTGTCACTTTTACAGAACCGATTCCTGCCGTACAAAATGTCATGAATCAAATTAAAGACCAAGCAGATATTTTTATCATTCTCTCTCATTTAGGGATTGACGGCTCTACCAAAACAGAATGGCGCGGAGATACATTAGCGAATACGTTAGCGCGCGATCGCCGCTTTAGCGACAAAGAAATTATCATCTTAGACGGCCATTCGCACTCAGTCATTGAAAATGGCGAAATCAATCAAAATACATTATTAGCACAAACAGGTACAGCGCTCGCAAACATCGGAAAAGTAGAATTCGATTACGCAGGTAACACTGTATCTAACTTAAAAGATTCATTAATCAACGTGAAAGACACAGCAAATGTACAGCCTGATCCAACTTTGCAGCAAAAAATGGATGAAGCAAAAGCAAAATTCGATGCACAAGTGTCTGAAGTAATCATTCCTGATAACCAAGTACAATTCCAAGGTGAACGCGATGACGTTCGCAGACACGAAACTAACTTAGGAAATGCCATTACAGACAGCATGGAAGCTTATGCTCAAGACGGTTTCTCGCACCCTGCAGATTTTGCGGTAACTAACGGCGGCGGTATCCGTGCTTCTATCGATAAAGGCAAAGACGTTACACTTGGCGATATGATTACTGTATTGCCATTCGGCAACACAATTTCTCAAATTCAAGTTTCTGGCGAAAATGTTAAGAAAATGTTCGAACACAGCCTGAGTGCACCAGCTGAAAATGGTGAATTAGGCGCAAACGGCGGTTTCTTGCATGCTTCTAAATCTATCCGCGTTTATTACGACATCAATAAAGCACCTGGTGAACGTGTACTTAAAATTGAAGTCTTAAATAAACAAACACAGCAATTCGAACCATTAGATAACGCCCGCACTTACTATGTAACAACAAATGATTTCACAGCGGCCGGCGGCGATGGTTACGATATGTTAGGCGGACCGCGTGAAGAAGGCATCTCATTAGATAAAGTCTTTGCGGACTACCTTGAAACAGCAGATTTATCACAATACGCTACAGATACAGCCAGCCGTATTATCAACGGCCAACCTCCTGTTGCGGATACTGAAACACCTGGCGTTGAAACAGATACACCAGCAGAACAAGACAACAGCCCAGCACCAGGTCAATCTTCTGAACCTGCAGCACAAGGCAATGTACCGGTTGTACCTGAAGATCAACCAGCAGTTGCTCAAACGCAAACACCCGTTGTTAACGGACAAGGTAATCCTGTCAAAGCACCATCCAATGTGATTCCTTTCCCATCAAACAAACCATCAGGTGTGCCTGCAGACCAGCCGGCTGCAGCACAAGCAGCTCAACACACGAACACTGCACATCCTGGCACAGCAGCTGACAAAGTGATGTACCAACCAGCACATAAAGCTGTACATCATAACAATGCTGTGGCGTCAACACACAAAACTGCTCAATCTGATGCAAGTCATCATTTGCCGAACACAGGCACATCACAACTTCCATTCTTACCGATTGGATTAGTACTTTTAGGTTTAGGTACTTATTGTGTAACACGAAAAGCAGATAAAGCAGCGTAAACCCAAATAAAAGCAGCGCAACTTCCTATATTTTCAGGAGGTTGTGCTGCTTTTTCTTTATGCAATATATTATGAAAATGTCGCAATGGTCATCTTTGGTATACCAAAATATGTTTCTAAGCAATCTTGGTAGTTCTCTTTCGTTGTCGTTTGTACAGACTTGTCACCGTTTGAAAGCAGTGTTAAATGATTATGTGTTAATGTATTGCGTCCGGTTTCTGTCGCTTTTGTGATCAGTAAACCTTGAACAAATATAGAATCCGGGCTGTATTGATTGTAGGCAATCCCATCTTCAAATGCCTCTAACGTTTTCGGTTCATTCAACACACGATAGCTGATTTGCCATGCTTGTTGTGCATCAGACCATTTCTCAATGTCATAATAATCTTCATTCAAGCCATGTACTCTGTAACTGCCTGTCACATCTGACAGACCTTCACTCGGGCAATCCATAGGCAAAGCAAATTTCGGCATGTCCCCAAAACCGATATCTGCGACATACGCTTTATCATCAATCGTAACTTTTAAGGACATATGTGAGCCTTCACGCGCCCAGCCGTTCGGACTCATCACGGTTGCGGACATTGCGTCGACTTCAAAGCCTTTATATTCTAAATAATGCTTAAAGAAATAATTCATTTCATAACAAAAGCCGCCGCGCTGTTCATCTACTACTTTTTGCATCATCGCTTCATCTGTCAATGCAAGCGGCCAGCCATTCTGCACGTTGATATTTTCAAACGGCACCTTCAGCATATATTGACGGATATAGTGATTCAACGCCTCTAAATCTGCAGATTTATGGTCATCCGGATCTATTCCTAAATAACGTTCTAATCTTGTGAAGTCCACCACACTATCAGCCTTCTTTCTCAGTTTTTACAACACGCAAAGTGTCGTCTTTAACAAGATACATCACTTACTATTCTAACTTAGCCTATGCACTGATGCGATGAATGCGTTTAAGCACACTTATTATTGTGCTTGAGATTGTTTCACCCATTCTAATACCGCAAATCTTCACATTATTTGTTAGATCAACCTGATGCAAATTGAAAGATGCCCTCCACACTTAGTGAAAGGCATCTTTGTTTTAATGTTGATTATTTTAATTGGTCTAAAGCTTGTTTTAAATCTTCGATTAAATCATCTGTGTCTTCAATACCTACTGATAAACGGATTAAACCATCCGCAATACCTTCTTTTTCACGTACTTCTTTAGGGATAGACGCATGTGTCATTAATGCTGGAACAGAGATTAAACTTTCTACTGCGCCTAAGCTTTCTGCTAATGTGAAGTATTTTGTGTTTCGAATGACTGCTTTCGCGGATTCGATATCCGGCACTACAAATGATACAACACCAGTGTGGCCTGTTGCTTGACGTGCTTGAATATCATGGTTCGGATGATCTTTTAAGCTTGGGTGATAGACTTTTTCTACTTTAGGATGGTTCGCAAGCATTTCAGATACAGCAACTGCACTGCGGCTGACTTGTTCCATACGCAAACCTAATGTTTTAATACCACGAATTAATAAGTAGCTGTCTTGCGGACCTAAAACGCCGCCTGTAGAGTTTTGGATAAAGCCGATACGTTCTGCTAAATCTTCATCGTTTGTCGCAACTAAACCGCCGATGACATCACTATGACCGCCGATATATTTAGAAGCAGAGTGTAAAACAATATCTGCACCTAAAGTAAGCGGATTTTGGAAATAAGGTGACATGAATGTATTGTCTACTACTGAGATTAAGTTGTGTTTTTTCGCGATATCCGCTGATGCTTTAATATCTGTAACACGTAATAATGGGTTTGATGGTGTTTCAATGATTAACATTTTTGTTTCTGGTTTGATAGACGCTTCAATATTTTTTGCATCTGTTGTATCAACGAAATCTGCATCGATACCTAAACGGTTGAATACTTTTGTTAAGACACGGAAAGTACCGCCGTATACATCAGAGTTGACCACAATATGATCGCCTTTGTCTAATAACATCACTACTGCAGAAATTGCGGCTACACCTGAACCGAACGCATACCCGAAACGTCCATGTTCTAAATCAGCAATTGTACTTTCTAAAGCAGTACGTGTAGGGTTGCCGCTTCGTGAATACTCATAACCTTCACGCAAGTCTCCGATATCATCTTGTAAATAAGTACTTGTTTGATAAATCGGTGTTGTTACTGCACCAGTATAGTCATCAGTCGTATGTCCGCCATGGACCATTTGTGTTTTTTTATTCATGATATTAGCTCCTTTTTTAATCGTTTCTGACAACAGTAAAAGACACCTTAAGATAACGTGCTTGATTAACATTATCAGTGCCTCTCACTTGTTGTTTGAACTTCATTTACTTATTGTGTTTTCCCGAATAATTAAAGATGGATTTAGACATGTAGCGATCGCTGCCATCAGGGAAGACGGTCACAATCGTACCTTTGTCTAGGCGTTTTTTGATTTCTAATGCCCCTTGCAGTGCTGCTCCCGATGAGCTTCCTACAAGAAGACCTTCTTGCAATGCCAGCTGTTTTACATTATGAAAAGCATCTTCATCCGCAATTGTTAAGATTGTTTCCACTAATCCTTTATCCAAGAAGATCGGCCATTTTTCAGAACCGATACCTTCTGTGTCATGCAATTGCTTTTTACCGCCATTGAGCACTGACCCGACAGGCTCAACAATGACATTTTTCACATTATGTTCAGCCAGCACTTCTGCAGTACCTGTAAAAGTACCGCCAGAGCCGACGCCGGCCACAAAATAATCAATCTGCGGCACTTCTTTCAAGATTTCTTGCGCAAGTGTATCGCGATATGCGCCTGGATTATCCTCAGATTCAAATTGATTCATATAATATGCACCATGTTCTGCCGCATATGCTTTTGCTTCATTTTGCGCACCAATCATACCGCCGTTTTGCGGTGTTCGAATCACTTCAGCTCCCAATGCTTCCATAATCGAAATTTTCTCCGCCGCAAATCCTTGTGGTGCGTAAATCACACATCGCAAACCATAATGATTCGCCGCAATCGCTAATCCAATACCTGTGTTTCCAGCCGAAGCTTCAACAATCGTATCTCCGCGTTGAATTTGTCCTCGTTCTAATGCTTGTTCCACCAAATACTTTCCTAAACGGTCTTTGACACTGCCGCCAGGATTAAATTGTTCCAGTTTCGCATAGATAGTGACGTTCTCATCACTGAACGATTCCAATTTAACGAGAGGCGTATTGCCGATTAAATCATATGCAATCATTGGTTTCCTCCCCGAGATGCGTGTGACGAAAGGCTTAACGTCTTTCTTAATTACGCAACCCAATTATTCCTATCATACTAGTCTGAATTATAACGCAATACAGTAAAGAATGCAATTGAATACTAAGATTAAAAAATTCCCGCTGTCAGACAGCGGGAATGGTATAAAATCTTAAATTTAGAAAAATTGAATTACGAATACAAGCAATATCACGACAGGTAAGACAAATTTCACTAAATAATACCATGGCGCAAAGAACTTGAAGCGATCATAACCAAAAACAGATTTCAAATCCTCTTTCGTTAATAACTGACCGACAAATAAAGTTGTGGCTAATGCGCCTAAAGGCATTAAAATATTTGAAACTAAGAAATCCATATTATCGAAAATCGTACCTGCTAAGAAATGTACACCGCTCAAACTGCTGAAAGACAATGTTGCCGGAATACTGATAATAAATACAAGTATACTGCCGATCAATGCAACTCTGCCGCGTTTGCGATTATCATTCTTCGTAAAGTTCGATACATTCAATTCTAATAATGAAATTGAAGATGTCAGTGCCGCAAATAAGAATAAAATTAAGAAGATCAGATAGAATCCTGGACCAAAGCTCATCTTTTCAAAGACATGCGGCAATACTTTGAATAGCAGACCCGGACCTTCTTCTGGTTTATAACCGAATGCATTAATCGCAGGGAAAATTGCAAGACCTGCCAATAATGAAACAATAATATTCATAATAACAATTGATAGTGCTGATGTTTTAATCGTCATCTCTTTCGGTGCATAACTGGCATATGTAATCATTCCGGTTGTACCTAAAGATAACGCAAAGAATGATTGTCCCAGCGCAAACAATACACCTTCCATGGACAGCTCTTCCATACGCGGTTCTAAAATGAAACGCACACCTTCCGCTGCACCTTCAAGTGTCAGTGATTTGACTACAATTAAAATCAAGAAGACAAATAACAGCGGCATCATTACTTTAGAAGCTTTCTCTAATCCATGTTCTACCCCTAACATGACAATCAGCATTGTAATTAAAATAAATGCTCCTTGTCCGATAATCGTATAGACTGGATTGCTGATGACTTGATCAAAGTGAATACTGCCTAAACCGCCTTTGCCGAAGCCTAAAATCTGCATAGCTACTTGTGCAATATAGATAACAATCCAACCGCCGACTACGCTGTAAAATCCGAATAAAACAAATACCGCAATATTACCGCTCCAGCCTATCGCATTCGTCCATTTTTTATTGGAGAGCTTGCCGAAGATTGCAGTTGTGTACGTTCTGCCGAGTTTCCCGATTGTAAATTCCATAATCAGCAGCGGCAGACCGATAAAAATTGTAAATATCAAAAACATAATTAAAAACGCACCGCCGCCGTACACACCAGCCATATATGGAAATTTCCACATAGCCCCTAGTCCGATTGCCGAGCCTGCGCTTGCTAAAATAAACCCTGTTGACGTTTTCCATTGAGATTGTTTCGACACGTTCTTCATCCTTTTCTATCTGTTTAGAGTTGCGTTTAACTCATTTACGTTAAAGCGTTAAAGCGTTCATGTGATTAAGTATACTATAACACAATAATAGCAATCCCTCAACCTTAATTTGAAGTGTCAAAACTTGATTTAACCTTGTCATCATATACGTTTCAATGATTTTCAAAAGTTCATTTTTTAATTTCAAGTACAGCACAAAAAAGACTGCTTAGATCTCAAGTTTGAGAAAATATTAATGCTAAGCAGTCATACAAATATATTTATTTTTTAATTTTAGCAGAGATATCAGGCACAAAACAAAAAGAGATTACCCTCTTTTAGGATAACCCCTTGCAGCCCATATTTTATTCATCTATTTGTGATTCATTTAATTCTAATAGTGAATCCAGCATTGAACTTACTTCACCTTCTAATGTTTCGCGGCGGTAACTCAACTCATCGAAGTAGTTGATGAATGTTGTTCTGACGAAGCCGCTTTCGATTACACCGAACATCAATTCTTCAAACGCTGAAAACGAAATGGATACATCGTTCTTTTCATAGAACACTTTAAATAAGGCAATCACTCGCTTATGCAATGCTGCGACATTGACATATAACTGTTCTTTGAATTCATCAGGCGCTTGTGTAAATTGCAAGTACATACGCAAGTAACTAATGTTTGGTTTGAAAACCACGTCTAAAATAAATTGCTTCAAATTCTCTAATGACGTCTGAGAAGCATCTTCTTGCAAATCAAGCATTCTATTAAAATGATTAAATATACGCACAGTACATTCTTCATAGATATTTGCTTTACTTGGGAAGTAGTAGTAAAGACTCGCTTTTTTTATTGAAACGCTTTTCGCGATTTCATCAAGAGTGCAACCATAGTAACCCTTTTTCGCAAACAGCTCAATCGCATTTTTGATAATCTCATTCTTCATTGCGAAATCCCTCCAATCATTTCTCTCTTTCTCATTCTGCGGAAATTTCTTCTTGATGGCAGGCATTTGTATAAAAAGCATTTTGTAGTAACAATTTTCCTCTTACAAGAGGTGACTACCTTGGGGTGTCAACGGGGAACTTATTAGTAAAAATACTCTTGGAGCCATCATAACATATCCAAGCACTCTGATACATTAATAGTCGATTATACTTATATGATTTTACGCTACTTTTCTTAATATGTAAAACGCTTACACGTAAATGTTACGATTTATACAAAAAATTAATAATATTATCAAATATTTCTTCTAATTGTGAACTTCTTGTGATCAAATGACCGGCATGTGCATAACTATGCAGTTGTGCTGACACAGCTTGTGTCAGATTCTGAATAATCTTTTTTGCACTTTCATGATAGGATTGATCATCAGCACCGCCGTACGCAACGAATGTCGGTGATGTCACTTTATTCAATTCATTCATAGTCTGGTTCACAAATGCCTCAAAATGCGCTGCACCTTCACGATAAGCAGGAACATAAGCCATTTGTTCTGCTTGTTCTTCCTCTGTACATCCGATGTAATATTGCAGACGTGTACCATAATGGTTCAATCTGCTTAAGACACCCGATTGAGATTTACGGTAAGGGACAGACATCGCAATCGTACGTGCAACGTCAAACTGCTGTGCTAACTTCAATGCAAAAATACCGCCTAATGATACGCCTGCTACATTGATATTGGTATAACCTTTCGCATGAAGAAAACCATATGCTGCTTCTGCATCTTCCCACCAATCTCTGATATCGTATTGAACAAATTCAGATACAGGCAAGCCATGTCCTCTATAACAAGGTGCGTAACAAGTATAACCTCTTGCATGCAATGCCTCAGCAAGTGCTTTCACATCTTGTATGGTACCTGTAAAAGAGTGCAATAATAGAACCGCTTCAGATCCGCCTTCTAAAAAGAGTGCTTTTGGTGCTTTAACTTTTAACATTCAACTCACTCCATCTCAGTTGTAATCCTATTATAGAATGATTATACGGACTATTTCCACAAAAGGTTAAGCGTAATTTAATATTTAATTTTATTAATTAAAAAAACTAGAAAACATTGGTGTATTTTCTAGTCTTTGATGCAACTTATTTAAGATGTGACATTGCGCGCTCTTCTTGTTTGATACGCACAAAGAGTATATACGCATAAGGCAACAGTAAAATTGCTGCAGGATAAGCGTGTGTTAATAAGATGACCCCTGTCAACTCAGGTATAATATTTAAAAAATAGTTTGGATGCTTGATGTACTTAAATATACCCGTTTTTATTACTTTATGCTCTTTGAGAATATATATTTTCAAAGTCCAAATCGGTCCTAGTGTATGAATTACCCAAAATAATACAATATAACTCCCGATTAATAACAAAGTTCCCGCTTGAGCGATCCTATCAAAGGGAGGGTGATAAATAACTGCATAACTAAAACTCAATAAATAGATTAAAATATGTACCCATGCAAGATACTTAGAATTTCTTGCACCATGTTCTACTGCACCCTGTGCAATTAAAAGCCGCTCGTGTTTCATTGAAATAGATAAAGAATACAACCTTACTAAAAAGAAAAAACCTAATATTGCGACACTCATTGACAACCTCCATACCTCACTATCAATAATCATAAACAAAGCCTGGACTTCGAATGCTGATCAAAATCCAGGCTTCCACTACTTATTTCTTAAAAATTTTTCTGCAACTTTTTTACTTAAGCTTTCATAGACAACATCTGAACAATTCATTAAACAAAAAAGAAAAATAGAAAAATAGAAAAGAGAAAAAAGAAAAAACACAATTTAAAACACCAAAGAAATAACAAAATATTACAAAATATGTGCCATGCTTAATTTCAGACTACTTAAGCACAAGTTAATTTTAATGTCTCTCGCCCTCTATTCCAATTAACGCATCATTAACAAATTCTTAACTTTAGTTAATGCTTACAGTGCATTATTATGTTCGAAAAAGACTAAATTGCTGTATAATCCTTTTAAACCTTAACAGGAGGAAATTACATGCCTAAAAAAGTTCTAATCGTCAATACAAGTGTCGACCATTTCGAAAATTTTGATGTTGCTACTGGTTTGTGGCTAGGCGAACTCGTTCATTTTTATGACGTCATGCACCGTAATCATATCCAAATGGATATCGTCAATACTAAAGGAGGCGCAACACCTATTGATCCAGTCAGTACCTCCAAACTTATGCTGGATAAATTAACCAAGCAATACCAAAACAATCAAGCATTTATGCAATTGTTAGAAACATCACCCTCTATTAAGACAATCAATCCTAAAGATTATGATGCTGTGTATTTCACAGGAGGCCATGGTGTCATGTATGATTTCCCAGGAAATCCTGATATTCAACGTGTGATTTCAAAAATCAGAGAACAAGGCGGTATTGTCTCAGCAGTTTGTCACGGAATCTGTGCTTTCTTAGATTTCAAAGATACAAATGGCGTTTATTATGTATCTGGCAAAAAACTCACAGGCTTTTCTAATTTCGAAGAAAAGTTGGCCCACCGTAAAAAGTTAGTACCATTTATGTTAGAAGATCAATTATTCGCACAAGGTGCTGATTATACTAAAGCTGCATTGCCGTTTCGTCCATATACCGTCACAGATTATCATTTAGTCACTGGTCAGAATCCTCAATCTCCTAAACGTGTCGCAAAAAAAGTACTAGCATTATTAAACGCAAAAGACAAAATAAAATAGTTACACAGAGAAAAAGACCTGGTCGCAACCACTTTGGTTGTGCCAGGTCTCTTGTTATTTTGGGGGTTTTGATTGAATTTGTTTTGGAGGTCCTTCAATCACGTGTCTTTAATGCTATCTATTTTAGAGTGAACATGTTTTTTAGTTATTGCCGTTAACGACTTTATCTGCGTCGTTTAATGATTGTTCTGTAATGCCGTGTGATTGTGTCCAGTGTGTTGTCACATTTGCGCCTGAACGTTTGAATAAATCAATTAAGCGCTCGCTTTCAGATACAGGTACGATAGGATCATGTGTACCCATTGAAAGGTAAATGTCCATGTGACTTAAGTCTTTAACGTCATCAATTTGTGTCGGGTAAAGTCCTGCGAATAATAATGCTTTATCGAATTTAGTGTTGTCGCGCAATAACAAGTTAATCGCAATGTTTGTACCGTTTGAGAATCCGACTAAAATTGCTTTTTCTAAATCAAAGTCATATTCTTCAGCAGCTTCTTTTAAGAAGTCGTATAACTCTGTACCGCGTTCCTCTAAATCTTCCCAGTCATATTGACCTTCGCCGTGGCGTTTGAAGAAACGTGTCATACCGTTTTCATCTACGTTGCCTTTCACACCCAGCATATTATAGTTTTGATTCAAGCGTAATGCGAGCGGGAATAAATCTGATTCATCGCCGCCAGTACCGTGCAAGAGAATAAATGTCGGTTGATCTTCACCGTTACCTTTTTTGAAAATGTGTTTCATACTTAATGCCATCGTATCTGCCTCCTAAAGTTATTAATTATTGATTTTTACGGCCAGGTTGGTTGTGGCGTGTCGTATCAATATGACGCACTTCTGCTTCGATTGCTTCTCTTTTTGGTTCTAAGAATGGAGGTAATGATAGGATTTCTCCTAATGTTTCATATTCTTCATCACCCATGAATCCTGGACCGTCTGTCGCAATTTCAATTAAAATACCAGGATAGAATTTAGAATAAAGTGATTTGAAGTAGTAGCGTTCAACAAATCCAGAGTTGCCGATTTGATATTCATTCAAACGGTCAATCCATTCATCTAATCCTTCTTTGTCTGCGACACGGAATGCTGTATGGTGAATTGTACCGTAACCTTGCATTCCTGGGTTGCCGCCGAGTTTGCGTACAATCACTTGTCCGCCGTTGCCGCCTTTGCCTGTTTCGAATAAGTGGTAGTCGCCTTCTTGTGCAACTTCTTTATAACCGTATACTTCTTCGAATACAGCTTTGAATGGTTCAAAACGGCTGACGTTTAATTCAATTGGACCTAAGCCGACAATCGCATATTCTTCTGGTACAGGTGCGTTTTTCCATGCTACGCCTGGTTCTACACTGTCCGGTGCATCTTTTTCGTCAGAGATCAATGTGTAGAGTTGTCCATCGAAGTCTTCGAATTCAATGATTTTTTTACCGAATCTTTCGCTTGGCGCATCGTGTTTTACATCTAATTCGTCAAAACGTTTGTTCCAGAAATCAATTGCCGCATCTGATGGGACACGAAGTGTGATACGTGCAATTTCATCAGTACCGTGTGTACCTTTTGGAATTCCAGGGAAATCAAAGAATGTCACGTCAGTTCCGGCATTCCCTTCATCATCCGCAAAGAATAAATGGTACGTGTGGATATCATCTTGGTTTACAGTTTTTTTCACTAATCTAAGGCCTAAAACATCAGTAAAGAAGTCATAAATTTTAACAGCGTCACTTGTAATGGCAGTAACATGGTGCATTCCTTTTAAGTTTTTCATTTAACTTCAGCTCCTCTTCTTTGAATAAGTTCCCCTTTTACTATTTATATTTGTATCATAGTAAAGCGGTTCTTCTTCCGATATACTTATTATACTTCATATAATAATACTACTTTTAAAATAATGCAAGTGTTTATGCTCACAACTCTCATTACCGTAAAAAAACGACTCCAAACTTCTTTGTCTGGAGTCATTTTCTATACATTCACTGCGGATTTCTGCACAAATTGCAATTCGTAGATTGCTTCTTCATTAAATTGATTAAAGCTGTCGATTTTTCCGAATAATTCCAAGTGCTGATATGTTCGGCTTAAATTATGCTTAAAGTCGATGTTCACTTTTAAGCTTGCTTCATAGCCGTTTTGTTTAAGCGTTTCCTCTAATTCATGGAAAACACCTTCATTAATCGGCACAAGGTAGAATTCTTTACTCGGCAAAATACTGACATACTTTCTTTGCAAGACTTCTTCTTTTCCCATATGCCTAATAGTAACTACAATTCCTTTTGCGGCACCGCCGCCTAAGTTATATAGTTTTAAAAAGCGGTTGCTGTCTTCTCCTGTTGTTCAGCTACGAAAAAATCAGCCTTTTACCTTTTCGGGCCAAACTTCTTCTGCGATACTTTTAACTAAACGAATCTTTGCCCATTGCTGCGCTTCTGTTAAATTGTTGCCTTCTTCAGTAGACGCAAAACCGCATTGTGTACTTAATGCCAAACGTTCTAATGGAATATATTGTGCTGCTTCTTTTATACGGTTTAACACTTCATCTCTCTCTTCTAATTCACCGTCTTTTGAAGTGATTAATCCTAAGACCACTTGCTTGTCTCCTGAAACGTATTGCAGCGGTTCAAAGCCGCCTGAACGGTCACTATCATATTCAAGCAAGTATGCATCCACATTTTCTTGATCAAATAATGGGGTTGCGACTGTATCGTATGTCCCTGACGCAAACCAAGTCGAACGATAGTTGCCTCGGCAGATATGTGTTTGTACTCTTAAACCTTCAGGTAAAAGTGCAATTGCTCGGTTATTAACGTCTGCGAAAAGCTGTTTTAAGCGTTCTTTTTCTTTCGGATCGCCATTCTTACCGTTGATTTCTGTTTGGTCGCCTACTAAACGGCCCCAAGTTGTATCATCAAATTGAATCGTCTTTAATCCAGCGTCGTGCAGATCTTCGATAACCGTTTGGTACGCTTTCGCAATCGCATTGATCAACGCATGATCATCTTCATAAAATGCACGTGTTTGGTCTAAATTTTCTTTTCTTGTCAGCTCTGAGAATAAACGTGCTGGTGCAGGCACTGTCTGACGTGCTTCAATACCTTCTGGTGTATGTGCTAATAAGAATTTAAAATGTTCCACAAATGGATGGTTTTCACCTGAAATCGGTCCGGATAAACGTGCCGTCTCAATACGAGAAGGGCCTTCAGAGAATGCATAACCGCCTTCGTCTTTAACTTGCTCTACACCATTCAGACCCCAGAAGAAATCCAAATGCCACCAGCTTCTTCTGAACTCTCCATCTGTAATAGATTTCAAACCATTCTCTACTTGTTTCTCAATCAATGTTTTAATTTCTCTATTTTCCACTTCTGTTAATTCATTTTGATTAATGTCACCTTTTTCAAATGCGGCACGTGCCTCTTTTAATGCCTCTGGTCTTAAGAAACTTCCTACAATATCATAACGTAATAATTCAGTCATTCTGACTTCCCCCTTGTATCTGTTTAAAATAAGTCCTCAAATAATAAAAAGCCCCCATAAAGCCTAATTTAATAAGCTTTACAGGGGCGTAGAATCTGATTCTGCGCGGTACCACCCGGTTTCAAGAAGCACAAATAACATACTTCTCCTCTAAAGTACTATCATACTTGCGCAATGGTAACGTATGCGACCACGTGTTAACCTCACAATTCAGCTAACAGATTCAGAGTCCATTTTCGATATTGTCGAATTGCTTTTTCACACCAACCAAAAGCTCTCTGATAATTCTTCAATATTTACTTTACTCATCATAATCAATTAATATTATTTGAATTAATCCTAGTCTATAATTAAAAGAATATTCTGTCAACTATGAAATTCACATTTAATACAAACACGCATCAATTGCGAATAAATTACTCTCATTCCTTATTCTTCTTCAAGCCACTCTTTAATGACTTCCAATGGAACCATCTGTCTGATTGTTGCCTCAATATCATGAATCTGCGCTTTTCTTCCCATACTGCTGGCCATATTCATCGGCTTATAAGCTTCCCATTGCTCAAGTTCTGCCATTTTCCCTCTGATTTGTTCTTTAGTAGATGTTGTCATTTTATTTACCACCTTTTCTGATTTTGGATAAATAAAATAGCCCTCCTTGCAAGAAGAAGCGCTTCACGTACGTCTTCTTATCTTTCAAGTTTCCTTGTTGGATTTAGCACTTCACCTGACGGTTGTTGCTGGAGCTTCACAGGGCCAAGTCCCTCCACTCACTCTTAATAAGAACTATTTTATTCACTACTCATCATACCTTATTCAAATGTTTTTTCAACTTTTTCGATAAATATATTTAGTGTAATTAGAAAATTTTAAGATATATTGAACCTTAACACTCATTATGAAAAGGGGATAACACATAAGAAAATAACTAATGAAATGAATAAATGGAATCAACTTTATAATAAGGGTTAACTTGTACAGTTATAATTTTTTAAAACTACTTACCCTTTAAACACTATAATAATTCAGTCATTCTGACTTCCTCTTGTATCTCTTCAAATAAGTAATCAAATAATAAAAGCCCCTATAAAGCCTAATTCAATAAGCTTTACAAGGGGCATAGAATCTGATCCTGCGTGATACACTTGGTTTCAACATACGTCGCCGTAATAGTAAACAGTATGAATTTTAAACTTCAAATTTTCCTTTCCAATTAAATTCATTGGCAAGCGTTATACCTTGTTGTTTAAATAATGATGCACTTACACCCTTGCCTTGTTTAAGTTGACCTGAAAATGAACCATCATATATTTCACTCAAACCGCAAGACGGACTTTTTGATTTCAATATGACACCTGTACAGCCCTGTTCATTCAAAATTTCTAAGGCAAATTGTGCGCCTGATTTAAATGCCTCAGTCACATCTTCCCCTGTTTTCGTTATCACTTTTGCAGTACCTTGCCATACATCACGTCCATCACCGCCTACAATTTCTGCGGCTTCTCTCGGTGTCAAAAGTCCTCCTAACACCTCAGGACAAATACTAATTGCCTTGCCCTGTTCAACCAATGACTTTAACTCAGTATTAAGTTTGTTCGAACCATCATACCTTACATTATCTCCTATTAAACAAGCACTGATTGCGATCATAGAAAAACTTCCTTTAATTATTTTTGAATATTTACTTTTATTTGTCCTAGAGATTCGTTAGTACTTAGATTTCTTGCTTTAATTAACACTGGACTTTTATCATCCTCTAATTCATAGGGTTCGATTGTCTGTACTGTTGCCCCTTTTTTTATGATATCTGCATTTCTTTGAAGGATATCCTGATAATTTTTGTCCATTACTATGCCGTTATTTAATCTCTTTTGAACATCTTTGGTATCTTGATAAACTTCAAAATCTGCTGACCATTCTGTTAAAGGTCGTACTTCTCTATTAGTAGTATTAGTAACTGAATAATGAATTATAAATAAAGGTTTCTTTTGAAACTCTTCACTACCCATCGGTTTAAATTCTGTTTTCAATACTTTTACTTTGACTCCATTTATTTCTATTTCGTTATTGCTTAATTTATTTATTTTCTTTTTTGTATTTTGACTTGCATTAAGACTTATATTCTTTTCCTCTTCCTTTTTTTCTCCACAAGCTGCGAGTAAAATGACAAAAGCACTAATCAATATTGCTAGTTTTTTCATAGCTGACCTCCAAATTGATATTTCTCATAATTTAATAACAATTATACCTTATTTCCATTTATCTGTATTAATAAAATCCAATCATTCTGCACATATTAAATTCTATACTTACACCAATGCTCCTTTACTATTCATTTTTATTTTCTATGATACACTTCACTTATATGTAATAAAGGGGGAGCTTTATTTATGGGCTATATTTATACTTACAATGACAAAGTGCATCCATCTTGGATTGATCATAATCAACACTTGCATGATGCACAATATTTCTCGATTTTCAGTGATGCAGTGGTAGGTTTCTTTGCGAAGATGGGCTTTTCAATTGATTATCGTCAAAAACACGATACTACTATTTTCAATTTAGAAGCACATGTAACGTTTTTAAAGGAAATGCTTTTAGATGAACCGTTTTCAGTCGAAGTTTATGTCTATGATTATGATGAAAAGCGTGTTCATTTCTTTTTAAAAATGTTCAATGAAGATCATACACCGACTGCGACATATGAAGTAATCATGATGGCAGTAAACAATAAACTGCGCCGCAGTTCAGTGTTCCCTGATTTTGTGTTTAACAATATCCAATCTTATTACGAGGAACAAGGGGAGTTTGAAACACCAAAACAACTCGGCCATGCGATTGGTATTCCAAGAAAATAATAAAACGACAGCCCTGACACATTTAAGCGTCAGGGCCGTTTCATCTGTATAAAGAATACATAACCTATTAATTAAATACCATACCGCCATCAATGATTAAAGCTTGACCTGTCATATAATCACTGTCTGGACCTGCTAGATAAGAAACACATGCCGCAACATCAGATGGTTCTGATAAACGTTTTAACGCAATGTGTTGTACAAATTGTTCCATACCCCATTCGTATGGTTTGCCTGCTTCATCGGCAGTTTTTTGTGCGATATCTTCCATCATTGGTGTTTTAACGATACCTGGGCAATAAGCATTTACTGTAATGCCTTTTTCAGCTAAGTCGCGTGCAGCTGTTTGTGTTACACCGCGTACTGCGAATTTAGTAGAACTGTATAAAGCTAAACCTGGATTGCCGACTTGGCCGGCTTGTGAAGATGCATTAATAATTTTACCGCCATGGCCTAAAGCTTCAAATGCTTCTGTCGCAGCTTGAATACCCCAGAATACACCGCCGACGTTAACATCATAAACTTTTCGATATAAGTCATATTCTATTGTATGAATAGGTGTTTGCGGTCCTAAACCTGCGTTATTTACAATCACATTAAAGTCACCGAAGTGATTTTTAACCGTATTCACCGCATTGAATACTTGGTCACGATCAGAAACATCGACTTTAACTGCAGTGCTTCATAGCCTGCATCTCTTAAACTTTGTGCTACTTGTTCAGCAGTTGTTTCATTATAATCTGCCACTCCGATTTTAAAGCCATCTTCAGCTAATCAGCGACAAATTGCTTCACCAATCCCTTGTCCCCCACCAGTTACTAATGCGACTTGCCCTTTTACTTTTGTCATGCTGTACATCTCCTTGTTGTTCATATTTGCTTACAGTTTTATTATATTTGTTTTTCTGAATATTTAAAAAACTATATCCTGCTATGTGCTTTGAATTTTAAAATCGTCTTACGCATAAAAATATCCATCTGACAGCTGCTTTGCCAGATGGATAAGAATTTAAATAATTTGTTTGTCTTCTAAATATTGAATGATTTGTGCTACCGCATCTTCTACAGAAGTTGTTTCTGTATCAACTACAATTTCCGCATTTTCCGGTGCTTCATACGGTGCATCAATGCCTGTGAAATTCTTGATTTCTCCTGCACGTGCCTTTTTGTACAGTTGTTTCGGGTCGCGTTCTTCGCATGCCGCAACACTTGCTTTAGCGTAGACTTCAATAAATTCGCCATCGTCTAAGATTTCACGTACACGATCGCGGTCTTCACGATAAGGTGAAATGAATGCTGTTAAAGTAATTAAGCCTGCATCTGCTAATAGTTTGCTGACTTCACCGATGCGTCGGATATTTTCTTTTCGGTCTTCAGGACTGAATCCTAAATTATTGTTCAAACCGTGACGGATATTATCACCATCTAAACGATATGAACGCACACCGCGTTCAAACAGTGCTTTTTCAAGTGCAACACTGATTGTTGATTTCCCTGAACCAGAAAGTCCTGTAAACCACAGCACAACACTCTTATGATTGTTTTGTGCTTGGCGTTCTGCCTTCGTTACTTCTGAATCATGCCATGTAATATTTTGCGACTTTGTCATGCTTACGCCTCCTCGTTTTGTTCTCTATGTCTGCGTAATCCGCGAATTAAAACTTCTGCCACCTCTGGACGAGAGAATTCTTCTGGTAATGGTTCGCCGTTACGTAATTTCTCACGTACTTTTGTACCGCTTAAGTGCACATGATATTTCGCATCATGCGGGCAAGTTTTCGCTGTCGCCATATTACCGCATTTTGTGCAATAGAACGCATGCTCAAATTTTAGAATATGAATACCCAACTCATGTTGGTATTTTGAAATTAACTCTTGTGCTTCATATGTGCCGTAGTAATCGCCTACACCTGCATGGTCACGACCTACGATGAAGTGTGTACAACCGTAGTTCAAGCGCACAATCGCATGTAAGATAGCTTCTCTAGGACCTGCATAACGCATCGCTGCTGGATAGATTGCTAAGCGTGCGCGATCTTTAGGGAAGTAGTTTTTCAAGATAACTTGATAGCTTTCCATACGTACATCTGCAGGGATATCATCTGCTTTAGTTTCACCCACTAATGGATTTAATAATAATCCGTCGACTGTTTCTAAAGCTGATTTTTGGATGTATTCGTGTGCACGGTGAACAGGGTTGCGTGTTTGGAAACCTACCACTGTTTTCCATCCTAAATCATGGAACATTTGACGAACTTCGATAGGATCTAATTCGAATTCTTCGAATTCGCTGTGATCTGGTCGGTTCACAAGTTGAATCGGACCTGCTAAGTAAACATTGCCTTTTTCATAGACTTTTTTCACACCTGGATGTGCTTCTTCTGTCGTACCGTATACATTTTGGGCTTCTTTTTCTTTGTCATACGTATACTTTTCTTCTAAAGTCAAAACACCATATAACTTTTCATCTTCGCCGTATAATGCGACTTGATCACCGATTTCGTATTGTTCTGCTTCTGTTTCGCTTACTGGCAATGTAATCGGAATACTCCATAATGTTCCGTCTTCTAAATGTAAGTTATCAACGACATTCTTATAGTCCGCTTCTCCCATAAAACCTGTTAAAGGACTGAATCCGCCGATTGCGATTAATTCTAAGTCCGATAAGCTCCAAGCATTTAAAGTTAATTTTTTAAATGATGCTGCTGCTTCAATTAAAGCATCTCGTTCTGCACCTTCAAGTTGTCGGTTGATCAATTTACCGCCATGCGGTGTACTCGTATATTCTAAAATTTGTGTTGCTGTTGCCAATTGACTCATCTCCTCTTATTGTTTAACTCTTCCTACTTTATTTGGTTCTTTTTTCTGAAAAAAATTGGGTAATCTGCCTTCTTTGCGCAAAATAACAAACAATAAAACTAACCATGCGGCGATAACACCGATTCTTACCACTCCTGAAACTTCACCAGGAACATGGAATGCTTTCATTAAAGTGTTGCTGTTTGTAAAGATAATCAAACCGCCGACGAAAATACCTAACACATTAACTGGGATGACTTTTACTAACCATGCCGCAAAAGGTGCAGCTGCAACGCCGCCGACACTTAATGCCAGTACCAATCCCCAGTTAATAAGATGTAACGGTAAAAAGATTAAGAAACTGATGGATGCAGCAATCGTTACGAAGAACTCACTGATTGAAACACTACCGATGACATGTCTGACGTTAATATCACGACGTGCAAGCAACGCTGATGTATTCACAGGACCCCAGCCGCCTCCGCCGATTGCTGTTAAGAAACCTGCTGTAAACCCAAGCGGGAACATAAATTTATTACTCAACTCTGACCCCTTAGTCAGCTTCTTAACTTGTCTGCGTTTAAAAGCAAATTGCACTAAAATATAAATACCGATTGTAATCAGGAACAAAGCAACGACAGGTTTTACAATACCTGCATGCAAATGGCTGACTACTGCGGCTCCAATGAAAGCCGCCATCGATCCGGGCACCGCTAATTTTAAAATTAAACGTTTGTCTGCGTTTGAAAACGACATGTGAGAGACACCTGATGCTGCTGTTGTCGCAATTTCAGAGAAGTGGATTGTCGCTGATACAATAGCTGGTGCTAAACCGAGCGATAACAAAATCGATGAAGATGTTACGCCGAAGCCCATACCGAGGGAACCATCAACCAATTGTGCAAAAAACCCTACAAGGGCAATAATTAATAGTTTTTTCATTGTCTTTGCTCCTTTCTATCAATAATCAAATACCTTTTTAGGTTTAATCATGATAATTCAAGAGGTTTCCAAATAAAAAGTAAGCTTAACCTCTTGTTGACCTTAATCAATTTTTTACAATTTTCAAATTACTTTTATTTAAAAGCAGAGTTTCGTTATTATTCTTATGTGTTTACAAGGAATTAAAGTTAAGAAATTTCACAAAGTATAATAAGAATACCCCTGCGGATTTTATTGTTGCGCTGCTGCTTTTTCTGTCATCGTTTGGAACCAGCTGATTTTGTCATGCATCTGCACGACTTCGCCTACTACAATCATCGATGGATTTTTAAAGTCTTTTGCGACTTCTGCGATATTCTCAAGTGTTCCGACTGCAGTTTGCTGAACACCGCTCGTACCTTGATATACCAATGCTGTTGGTGTAGCTTTCGGTCTGCCGTGACGGATTAATAATCGACTGATCTCAGGCAATCTGCTGACACCCATATAAATACATAGTGTTTCAGGTCCTAATGCTAAATGCTTCCAGTAATCTTCTTTTAACGTTTTAGCTTTATTGACGCCCGTCACAAATGCAACGGATGAACTGTAATCACGATGTGTTACAGGAATACCTGCATAAGCAGGTGCTGCAATTCCAGATGTAATACCGGGGACGATTTCAAACGGAATATTTTGTTCTGCCAATACTTCCGCTTCTTCCCCGCCTCTACCGAACAAGAAAGGATCTCCGCCTTTTAATCTTGCGACAGTATGTCCTTTGTTCGCGAAACTGACAAGCAATGCATTGATTTCTTCTTGCGGTATGGATAAACCGCTTGGGTCTTTCCCGCAATAAACCAACCTTGTATTCGGCTTCGCATATGCTAATAACGCTTTATTAACGAGGCGATCATATAAAATCACAGTTGCGCTTTCTATCGCTTTAACACCCTTGACTGTGATTAAATCCGGATCACCCGGGCCTGCGCCCACTATATATACTTTCCCCATCCGATCACCTCATTTGTTTATAATGATTGCGATTGAAAGTGTGTACAACAAAACGTACAGCACTTTCTCCCGCAAGTTAAATGTCATTATCTGAAGTCGCGTCCATCTGTCACTTTATCTACAATACCTTTTCGTACGACAAAGTCTCCGAAATGTTCGCCTTCTTCACGTTCTTTGCTGAACTGTTCTAAAATCGGACGAAGACTTTCTAAAATTTCTTCTTCTCCAATATTTTCTTTGTATAATTTATTCAATCTTTCACCGATGAAGCTTCCGCCTAAGTAGAAGTTGTATTTGCCAGGTGCTTTACCGATGAAGGCAATCTCAGCTAATGCTGGACGCGCACATCCATTCGGGCAGCCTGTCATACGAATTGTGATTTCTTCTTCTCTTAAACCGAATTCATCTAAGATATCTTCGATTTTGCTGACAAGTGACGGTAAATAACGTTCAGATTCAGCCATTGCCAAGCAACATGTAGGGAATGCGACACAAGCCATTGAGTTACGGCGTAAACCACTGTAGTTTTTACCGTCTGTTAAGCCGTACTCTTCGATTAATGCATCGATTTCTGGTTTGTCTGCTTTATCGACATTCGCAAATATCAAGTTTTGGTTCGGTGTCATACGGATTTCGCCTTTATGCGCTTGAGCGATTTTTTTGATAGCTGTTTTGAGTTTGAAGTCTTCAGTATCTTTAATACGTCCGTTTTGGATAAATAACGTATAATGATATTTTCCTGAACCTTCAACCCAGCCTAAGCGGTCGCCGTTGCTGTCGAATTCGAAAGGTTTCGCTTCTTCGATTTCCCAGCCTAAACGATTATTAAGCTCTTCGCGAATCCAATCTACACCTTTACGTTCAACAGTGTATTTGAAACGTGCTTGCTGACGATCAGCACGATCGCCGAAGTCGCGTTGAATCGTTAAGATTTTTTCACAAACTTCTGCAGCTTTTTCTTTAGGAATATAACCTAATACTTTACCGACTTGAGGATGCGTTCTTAAATCGTCATGCTTGCTTCCCATTCCGCCTCCGATAGTCACTGTAAAGCCAGTTAATTCATCGTTTTCAACAATACCGATTAAACCAATATCTTGAGAGTAGACATCAATATCATTAGACGGCGGTAATGCAATACCGATTTTGAATTTACGCGGTAAATACGTTTTACCGTACATTGGTTCATGATCTTCTTTTTTAGAATCGATTACTTTCTCGCCATCTAACCAGATTTCATGGTAAGCCGTTGTTTTCGGTAAAAGGTGATTACTGATTTCTGAAGCATACTCATTAATCTCACCATACACATCAGATTGATAAGGATTTGGGTTGCACATGACGTTACGGTTAACGTCACCGCAAGCTGCGATAGAATCTAATACTGCCGCATTAATAGCTTGCATAGATTTTTTAAGATTACGTTTGAAAATACCGTGATATTGCAATGTTTGACGTGTTGTTAGACGGATTTGTTCACCCGCGAAATCATCTGCTAATTTATCTAATTTCAACCATTGTTCTGGTGTTACACGTCCCCCTGGAATACGCACTCGAATCATGAATGCGTAGAGGGGTTCTAATTTTTGTTTGCGTCGTTCTTGGCGCAAGTCACGGTCATCTTGCATATAGCTGCCGTGGAATTTTAATAATTTTGTATCATCATCCGCAATTGCACCTGTAACAGGGTCATTTAAGCCTTCGACAATTGTGCCGCGCAAATAGTTGCTTTCGCCTTTATTGCGTTCTAAATCATCTAAGCCTTTATATAAATCATTGTCATTCTTAGCCATAATTTGCCTCCTCAAAAATTAGTAAACGTCACGTTGATAGCGTTTTTCTTTTTTCAATTCTGCTAAGTACTCTTCCGATTCTTCTTCAGTTAAGCCGCCTTCTTTTTCAAGGACATGGATAATTGCTTGATGTACATCTTTAGCCATATGTTTTTCATCGCCGCAGACATAAATCGCTGCACCATTTCTTAACCACTCGTAGAATTCTGAACTTTTTTCATCAATTAAATGTTGAACATAACGTTTTTCTTCTTGATCTCGTGAAAAGGCTAAATCTACTTTTTCTAACACACCGCTCTTCAACCAATCTTGAATTTCAGTTTGGTAAAGGAAGTCTGTATTAAAGTGCTGATTACCGAAGAATAACCATGTATTGCCTGTTAAATCTAATTCTTCACGTTCTTGAAGTACACCGCGGAACGGCGCAACACCTGTACCTGGACCAATCATGATCACTGGTGTGTTTTCATCAAATGGGAATTTGAAGTTAGGGTTTTTCTTCAAGTACACTTTTAATTTGTCGCCTGGTTCAACACGTTCAGCCAACTGCACGCTGCAGACACCTGAACGGTTGCGGTTATGTGATTCATAACGCACTGCACATACTGTGATATGCACTTCATCTTCATTCGCTTTATTACTGCTGGAAATCGAATAGCTTCTCGCTGGGATTTTTCTTAGGAACTGATGTAATTGATCAGGTTGTAAAGATTCAGTCGGGAAGTCATCTAACAGGTCTAATAAGTCGCGACCATAAATATATTCTTTCACCCATTCGCTGTCCGAAGCTTTATCTAGTAAATCTTCGTTATCAAAGATTTGTGCTGCTGCTTCAATCAGCGGTTTTGTTAATTTTGTAATTTCAAAGTAAGACGTTAAAGCTTCGCCTAAAGGCAATTTGTCGCCTTGTGTATTAATAACAACATCTTTTTCAGCAACCCAATCTTGCATATCGATGAGTTCATCGACTAATTCCGGATCATTTTCCGGCAAGATATTAATAGAATCGCCTGGTGCATATTCATCTCCATAACCTTCTAATGATAATTCAAGGTGATGGATTTCTTTATTAGAACCGCTTCCAGTAAGGTTAATGTTTTCTAATACTTCTGCTTCATAAGGATTTGTTCTTGAATAGATAGGTGCTGATACATCTTGTACCGGTGTTTCTTCGGCATCTTGCACGACTTGTTTCACTTCTTGATCGCCAAGTTCGTTAATAATGTTATCAATCCATTCATTCGCAAGTCCTTCGAAATCAATGTCGCAATCGACACGAGGCAAGATACGTTCAGCGCCTAGTTCTTCTAAGCGTGCGTCGAAGTCTTTACCTGTTTGACAGAAGAATTCGTAAGATTGGTCGCCTAATGCTAAGACTGAGAAGCGTGCACCGTCTAATTTAGGGGCTTTTCGACCATATAAAAACTCATAGAATGAAAGTGCATTATCCGGCGGATCGCCTTCGCCATGTGTTGAAGTCACTATCAATAAATCTTCAACATTTTTCAATTCTTTTGTTTTATATTGGTCCATCTCACTCAATGTTGCATCAAAGTCATTTTCTTTTAATTTACTTTCAAGCAATTCCGCTACCCATTGTGCGTTACCAGATTCAGAACCGAACAGAATAGTAATTTTTCTTGGTTCTACAACTTGCGGCGCTGCAACTGCACCACTTTGCTGAACTGCGCCTGCAACTTGAGGTGCGGGTGCTTCTGCTGTTCCGCCTTGCATGTTCGCTGTTAAATAACCGCTAAGCCAAAGCTTTTGGTCATTTGATAATGTTGATAACGCTTGATTAATAAGTTGTGCCTGTTCATCGTTGAACGGACTATTTGTTGCTGATAAATTCAAGTGTCTTCCCCCCATATTATGGTTGATATCCTTAGTTTTTTAGTAGGAATTATAATCAAAAAAATATATGTTGCGGAATATGATTATTGTTTTAACAACAATAGTTTAATTCCAATGCGTTTACTAAGGATTTGGTTCAAAAAAATTTCAAGTCCTATTATGATTTACGTCCAACATGCAATCCGCATTCGGTTTTCATGTTGTTTTGCCATCTGCCTTCTCTAGAATCTCCGCCTTCAAAAACAGGTGATGTACAAGGTGCACATCCGATACTCGGATAATTTTGATCATGCAGTGTGTTATAAGGTAAATCATTGGATTTAATGTAATCCCAAACATCATCCCAAGTCCAGTGAATTAAAGGACAAACTTTGATAGATTCAAAACGATCATCTTTATTAATAAAGTTCGTATTGCGTCTTGTCGGTGATTGTTCTCTTCTGAGTCCAGATACCCAAGCCGTTTGACCTGTAAGTACTTCTTCAAGCGGTTTGACTTTGCGAATATAACAGCATTGGTTAGGATCTCTTCGCCAAAGGTTGCCGCCGTATTTTTGTGCTTGTTCATCCACTGTTAAGTCAGGTTTTTTCATTATAATGTTTAAATCAGGATATTTTGCTTTCACGCGGTCGATTAAATCATAAGTTTCTTCAAAATGGAGACCTGTATCTAAAAAGACGATACGAGCGTCTGGTTTTACTTGCGAAATTAAGTTAATCAGGACAATGCCCTCTGCCCCGAAACTGCAAGCATATACAATTTCATCTCCGTAAGTATCATATGCCCATTTCAGAACATGATACGCACCTTTTGTTTCATCAGTAACATCCAATGATTCAAAAGGATCTGAGGCGAAGTTTGTATAAGTAATTTTAGAAGCCAATAAAATACTCTCCCCTCATATTATATAGATGTTGTGCCATACAATTCAAATTGATACGATGTTCGAATTGTCAGAAAATAATTATGTATTGAATCATACCGCTTTCTTTTCTCTCTGTCAACAACATCTATAATAATTTACAAAATTAATAATACAGACGAAGAAAATCTTATTTTTATCAATTAAGCCCTCCTTTCTCTTTTCGGATAAAGTGCTTTAAAGCCTGACATGAAGAGGGCTATCGTCTTTAAGCTTCACTTTTCCAATAAAAAAAGGAGTTGGTATAAAAAACCAGCTCCTTAATCAATTGCTTGTACAAAATCACGATTCGCAGTCATATAAATACCATCTGTTGTTTTCAATCGCGGTGTGCCTTTTGAAGAAAAAACAATTTTTTCAATCGATTTTGTTGTACCTTTTTTAATTGCGTCACCCGTCTCATTTTTAAAATTGCGGTCTTCATAACCCTTGCAATTTTTAATTACTTTTACAGCTGACGGGCATGTTATGAAATATTGTTCTGAATCAGTTTCATCTGTTGTTGTTACAAAGTCCTTATTCGCAGTAATAATATTGCCGTCTTCTAAGACTAACCGCGGTGTGCCTTTATGCGAATATTGAATATCTGATACTGACACTAGTTCACCGATTTCTATAGAACGCGCTGCTTCGTTTTTAAATTCTGTATCTTGATAGACTTTGAATTTTTTAATCGCATAAACTCGTTTTGGAATTTCAGTGTAATACTTAGCAGTATCAACAGGTTTTGTTTTTGACTTATCCGCTTTTGTATCTCGAAAGACAAATTCTGTTTTAAAGCTTTGACGATGCATCGGCGGTGCTGTCGCAGCACTCGGCAATGTCATTTGAACCTTACAAGGCTTATAGCCGTCATAAATCAATTGAATATTAAAGTCATAATCTGTATCGAGTGCAGTCGATGGCACGAAAAGCTGATTGCCGTTTATTTCAAATGTTGTTTCTGTTATGACAGACTCGTCTCTTATTTTGACTAATTGCACTGCATTGATTTGTGTCTCTGGTGCTTTGTAAACACTGATCACTTCATAGAAAGTATCATCAATACAATGTGTACCCCCGTATACAGCATACATAGGTTCTGCCAACGGCTTGTATGCTTGCACGCTGTCTGGCAAGTCAAAGTATACTTGTCCGTTATAAACATAATGCGGTGCACGTGCACCTTCGACTAATGCTGAGATAAGTTCATTCACTTGTTCAGATGTTCCTTCTAATAAGCAATAACATACTTTTTCATATTTTTCTTCAGTTAAATAATCTTTAATGTCATAACCCTTTTCTTTTAATACTTCCACAAGTGTTTCGAAAGCTTGATAAAAATGCGGTTGATGCGCACTGTTTAAAAAGCGGCGATTGATGAATAAGCGCGATAAGTAATCTAATTCAACGATTCTGCTGATGACATGTTTGCGCGCAGTCTCAGGGATGTCTAAATCCAGCACTGCTTTTAACACTTTTAAGTTCAGCTCTGTTTTTTCAAAAACATCCGTTTCAGTCACCAGCGATTGATTGGCAGCATATCGATTCACATGATAGACCGTGACATCATTCATCACTGCCTGTTGTGCCAATGCAATGACTTCTGTAAAGAAGAGCTTATCTTCTCCATATTTCATGTGCTCAAACTGAATATTGTTGTCAGTTATTACACTTTTCTTAATGATTTTGCCTGGAGGGCCTACGGCACGAAATATTTTATCTATTTCATAAGGAACTAAGCCTTCTGCCTTTTGATAGGATGCAAAACGCGCAATCTTGCTGATTGAACGATCTTTATGTTTCAGAGCTTGTCCGAATGCGATATCTGCGTCATTCGTAATGACTTGATCCAATAATGTTGGTAAGCCTTTTGCATCCAGCCAATCATCTGCATCTAAAAATGTAACATAGCTGCTTTCGGCCGCATCTATACCCACATTTCTAGGTTGTGCAGGGCTGCCTGTATTTTCTTCTAATGCAATCACACGCATATAATCACGTGAAATTTCATATTGCTGCAGTTGCGACAGGGAATCATCTGTTGATGCATCGTCTATGAAAATTGCCTCTATTTCTGAATGGTTAAGTTCAAGCTCATCAATAGATTGAATACACTGTGCTAAATATAATGTTTTATTATAGACAGGAACGATTATTGATAATTTTTTTGGCAAAACTGTTCCTCCTAGGGTTGTGTCTTTGTATTTGCTATACCTTAACACATTATTGCCTAAAATTCTTTTTTCACACATTTTTATCAAATATATCAATTGATTGTTGCTTACTCTATCGTTTCCAATCTTTAGAAATTATCGCTTTGTTTGCGTTGCTATGTTAAGCTCCATAACTGTACAAGTAAAATAATACTTAATTATCTTCTAGCCTAATTCAAACAAAAAATTCACATCACTTTAAAATAAGAAAAAAGGAGTTTACCTATGCCCCCTTTGCATATACTTTCAGCATCATGTTTAGTAACCAATGACAAAAATGAAATTTTATTAATTAAAAGCCCGAGACGAGGATGGGAAATGCCCGGCGGTCAAGTAGAAAACGGCGAAACCATTACAGACGCTGCAATACGTGAAGTTAAAGAAGAAGCCGGCGTCAACGTTGAAATTACGAAATACTGCGGTGCGTTTCAAAATACCAATCATTCCATTGTGAATCATTTATTCCGCGCTGAGTATGTCAGCGGCAGCCTTACAACCAGCGAAGAAAGCTTGGAAGTCGGTTTCTTTTCGTATGAACAAGTCATGCAGCAAGTCACATGGGGCAATTTCAAAACACGTATCAATCTCTGCTTAGACGACACGCAACATCCGTTTATGGTCTCTTTTGAAGAGAAATAAAAAAACAGCACCATAGCAAACTAATTTTGCTACGATGCTGTTATATTCAACATTATTTTGTTTTTGAATTTTTAAGGATTTCAGATTCATACCCTAAAACTTCACTGTTTCTGATCGGATAATTTCTAAATAAATAAGCCATCACAAATCCGACAATCAAACAGATGACCGCTGCGATTGCAGCGTACTTCAACACTTCAAGTGCCGGGTTGAACCCAAACATAACGAGTATACCTGGTGTCGGAGCTGCCGTACCCGGCGCATTGTTGATAAGCCCTGAGTAAGCAATGACCATTCCGGCCATCCCTCCGCCGATAAAGTTTGTGACATAAATCGGAACCGGATTCGAAGAAACCAAATCCGCTTTTGATAATGGTTCAATCGCAATTGAAATCACTGATTTTAAATTACCGATTTTCAAGCGGTGCAGCAACGTTGTATTCATGAAACTTGACGCAAAAGCTGTTAATGCTGCAACAGCCATTGGTGCGCCTGTCAGACCTAACATAGCTGTCAGTGCCATTGAACTTAATGGCGACGTTCCTACCACCGTCACAATACCGCCAAGGATTAATCCCATAAGTAATGGACTTGTATTCATTGCTGCATCAATAATGCCCCCGATTTTCAGCAATGAACCGTCAACCAATGGTGTAAAGCCTACACCTAATAATCGTGCAATCGGAATACAAACAATTACTACAATAATAAAATCCATGCCATTTGTAATTTTCTTTTGAATAAAGCGAATTACAAATGACATTAAATACGCAGCAAATAGTGCAGGAATCAACCCGATTTCCGCAAAAGATACTGCTAATAATGCTGAGTTTTGCGCATTGATCTTTCTAGATAATGCAACTAAGAATGCAACAATGACCCCACTCAATGTGCCTGCTAACTTCCCAGTTTCTTTCAAGAATTCAACGTTAAGAATGTCCCCCAACACATAACCTTGAAGTGCTTCCACTAAGAAAGTCGCAATTGCCGCTGTTGCTAAAGCCCCCATGACTGCACGCCCATCCGGCGCGTAATACGTAAACAAAGTAAAAAAGACTAAAATGAGCAATAATAAGCCCGTACCGATTAATATATCTATTTTCCACAGCCCCTTTATATACTGTATTCATTCAAGCTTATCCCTTTTATCCTATAAACGCAAATGTTGTTTTCTTTATAGTATGAATTTTCAAACAGTTTTAAATAAATACTTAGTTTTAAGTAAAACCTCTGAAATATTTTAAATATTATAGAGTATATGAATACAAATCATGTATTTTTGATGATGCGATCAGCCAAACTATCACCATTTTGTTTTTGTCATCTCAATCAGAAAGCAGGACTCCCAAAAACTGCTGCTAAGGTAAGTCCTGCGCTATATTGCTTATTATTCTGCTTTAATGAATTTCACACTGTGTGTTTCCCAATCAATTTCATAAGTCGCTGTCATAGCTTCTTTAGCTGTATTCTTTTTGTTATAACCAGACCAGTAAAATGTTTTCCACTTGATTAAATAGTCATCCATATTTCTTTCGTATTTTACTTTAATTCTAGATTTATCTTTATCATCATAATCATGAGAAAAGACGGTTAAAAATTCAGGGTTGAATGAACTTGCGATCAATGACGGCAATTGGTTAGAATCCACAAAATTCTTCCCTGCATTTGCTCGGCTGGTTCTGTTTTTCAAAAACAGCTCATTACCATATGAACTTTGGATATCATTGTATTTTTCTCTGTTATAAGGTCCATATCCATTCACATTAATATTATAGGCTTCTACACCCCAAGCAATATCTTTTGGAGAAGTAGGTTGTTCTAGGAAGGTACGATAAGCATCTTGCTTATATTTTACAGATTCATTAAATGTATACTTCCCGTTCAAATTAGCGTCACCGCCGCCACCCTTCAGATTGAGACCGCCTCCGATATTCAAACCGATTGTCTCTGTCACTTCTCGCGACTCATCACTGTTGCGCGGCGCATAATCAATAATGGCTGTGGAGTCTGTTTTCGGCAACGTTACAGATACTTTATATTCGCCCGGCCAGCGCTTTGTACTCGTATATACCGCATAAGGATCTAATATATGTGCACCACTCGCAATATTACCCGCTGTTTTCAACACTACTGTTTCTTTATCATAGCTTTCATCTTTAATGAAATTAAACTGCAGACTTTGTGTAATATGTTTTTGCGTGTCGCTTGCAGTTGCTGTACGTTTATAAATCATTGAGTCTGATGCTACTTTTTGCTGGCCTTCATCTTTTATCACTGCTTGGATATGCCCATCAGCCTTGGCAGTTTGCGTCTGAGACAATATAGACGCCGTTAACAATGTACTTAATGTTAAAACTTTAAATGCTTTCTTGCCCATCCTATTCACCGTCTTTTTCTAAAGGTGCTTGCCCTATCTTTTCTGATTCTTGATTGATCATTTTCACCTTTTTCTTTTTCCAATCAATTTCATAGGTTACTTTATAAGTATTTCCTGAAATATTTTGATGATACAGGTTCATTTGCGGATACTTATCAAAGTTATCGTTATAATATGCCGCATCAATTTCATCATTCTTACGTGAATATGTCACTGTGATTTGTGTTTTTTTGTTCTCTTTATCGTTCGATAAATAAGTTAAGAAATCTGGATTAAATCCGCTTCTCACTAGCGAAGGCAACGTCGATTTCCCCGCAAAGAATGTCGATGGACGCTTTTCATCACGTTCTTCTCCATCATTATGGAATAAATTCATATCCCCGCGTGCATTCATATGACCGTTATAAAACAAACTGTTCGCAACAACATTCCAACCTACACCTTGATTGCTCGTATTTCCATTTAACAGTGTTCGGTAATTGGTTTGTTTATAGTTGATTGTTTTACTATAGTTTTGACCGCCATTGATATTTCCAGATTGATTGCTGGAAATGGAACCACCGATGTTATAACCGAATGTCTCGGTCACATTGACGCTTTCAATATTGTTCTTCGGCAGATAATCTAATATCTCTGTTTTCGGATTGTCCTTCACATCGACACGTACACCAAATTCTCCGGGATATCTCATCTGGCTGTAGAACAAGAAGCTTTTGCGATACTTCCCATATTCTAATTGGGAAGCAATATTCCCTTTGGTACGGACAACTAAAGCATCTTTGTCGTATTTTGGATCCTCAATAAAGTCAAAATGCACCAGTTGTGTGAAACCACCATCAAAATCACCGCCGACTTGCGTACGTTTAACAATTTTACCGTCTTTACCAATTTCATCTTGTTTAATATCTGCTGCGAGTGCCTCAGTGGGCATGAATGTACCTAAAATTAAAGCTGATGCTGGAATTAATGTCGCAGCTATTTGTTTCCAATTCATGATGCATCACTCCTCTTTTTCTTTTGTTGTGACTTTTCGATTTAATTATATCTAAAATTCTCAACTTAAAAATTAATAATTAATTATAATTTGTTAATTATGGTTAATATTTCTTTCACTGAAATGTCATGTTTTCTAAATCCATACGTCATACAATCTGTATATTGGAAATTAAAGAAAGCAAGTTACGTTACAGATGAGACCTAAAGAGGGGAAATTTAATATTCTTTACACATATACCGCATAAATCTTTACATTCCATCAATATAATAGAGCATAATGCGTCCAAAAATTATAAGTTGAGCCTGTAATGAATAAGGAGAATAATATGTATAATTATGTAAATATTTTTATGGTTGCCTTAAAACTCGGTGTCTTATCCTTTGGGGGTCCGACTGCACATTTAGGCTACTTTTATGATGAATATGTAAAGAAGCGCAAATGGCTGAATGAAAAAGAATACTCTGATTTAGTTGCGTTGTGCCAGTTCTTGCCTGGACCTGCAAGCAGCCAAGTCGGTATAGGTATCGGAACGATCAGAGGCGGTGTCTTAGGAGGTATATTAGCCTTTCTCGGTTTTACAATGCCTTCTGTTATTCTATTAATGCTGTTTTCAGCACTCTTTGTGAATGGCAATGCCCACTTTACATGGATGCAAGGTTTAAAGTTAGTCGCAGTAGCGATTGTTGCGCAAGCAATACTCGGTATGGGCAAAAAATTAACTAATACAAAAACAACGATTATGCTGGCGATGTTTGTATTGGCACTCACATTATTAATCAACAATATTTATATACAAGTTATTGCACTTTTGATAACAGGCATTTACGGTATTGTATTTCTTAAGCCTACTTCTGTCTCAAAACATGACTCAAAAGTCTTTTATTTACCTAAGAGGGTCAGCGTTATTTCTCTTTCTTTATTTGCGGGCTTGCTGGTTGTGCTGCCTGTCTTAAGTGCAGCTACACAAAACATATGGATAAGAATGTTCGATAGTTTCTATCGTTCTGGTTCTCTTGTATTCGGCGGCGGTCATGTAGTATTGCCTTTATTAGAAAAAGAATTTGTACCGCAAGGCCTCATTTCTTCTAATGATTTCATCACAGGTTATGCGGCTTCTCAAGCAGTCCCAGGACCTTTATTTACATTTGCATCCTATATCGGTACATCAATCGGCGGTATCGGCGGCGGACTTCTCGCAACCTTCGCAATATTTTTACCTGCCTTTTTACTTTTATTCGGTGTCTTACCGTTTTGGGATCGTCTTAAATCAAATATTTATGCAGAAGGGTTCTTAAAAGGCATCAGTGCGGGTGTCGTAGGTATCTTAATCGCCGCATTCTATCAGCCGATTTGGACATCTACTGTTAAACAACCTTTAGATTTTACATTGGCAAGTATTCTTTTCGTTCTACTCACCTATTTCAAACTCCCTTCTTGGTCGATTGTTTTAATAGGTATCGCAATTGGATTATTGTTTTATTAACTCCGAATATATGCATTCAATAGCTTTAAATGTGCCTATTTTAGCAAGGGTAACAACATGTTATTTTCATATAGGTTAAATAATCATGATTAAAAAAGCGATGGCATAACCAATACACCTAAAAAGAGCCCGATAACTACTGCGAATAGTTATCGGGCTCGATGTTTATCATCCACCTCATATTTGTCACTTAAAGCTTAACATATACTTCACTTTTGAGGGTCAGCGTTCATTGTCACAGTTAAGTGTCCAAAAAACCCTCTAACCATTGCGGTTAAAGGGTTTTCGTTTTATATATTTATAGACTGGTTACTCCCACTCTATAGTGCTTGGCGGCTTAGAAGTCACATCATAGACAACTCTGTTGACGTGATCGACTTCGTTTACGATACGACTTGAAATCTTTTGCAAGACTTCCCAGTCAATACGCGCAAAGTCGCTTGTCATACCGTCGATAGACGTTACGGCACGAATACCGATTGTGTAATCGTAAGTACGGTAGTCTCCCATTACACCTACTGAGCGCATACCTGGAAGTACTGTAAAGTATTGCCAGATTTCACGTTCTAATCCTTCTTCACGAATCACTTCTCTTAAGATAGCGTCTGATTCGCGGACAATTTCTAGTTTCTCTTCAGTAATTTCACCTAATACACGGATACCAAGTCCTGGACCTGGGAATGGTTGTCTCCAAACTAAGTGTTCAGGGATACCTAATTCGATACCTAAAGCACGTACTTCATCTTTGAATAATGTATTGATAGGTTCAATTAATTCAAATTGCATGTCTTCAGGCAATCCGCCTACGTTGTGGTGAGATTTGATTGTTTGTGCTGTTTTTGTACCTGATTCAATAACGTCAGTGTATAGCGTACCTTGTGCAAGGAAGTCTACACCTTTTAATTTAGAAGCTTCATCGTCGAAAACATAAACGAATTCATTACCGATAATTTTACGTTTTTGTTCAGGATCTGAAACGCCTTTTAATTTATCCATGAAACGGTCTTTGGCATTCACACGAATAATGTTCATGTTGAAGCCTTCGCCGAATTGTTCCATAACCATATCGCCTTCGCCTTTACGAAGCAAACCATGGTCAACAAAGATACATGTAAGCTGGTCGCCGATTGCTTTATGCAATAAGACAGCGACTACTGATGAATCTACACCGCCGCTCATTGCACATAAAACTTTGCGATCGCCTACTTTTTCACGGATTTTTTCAATTTCAACGTCAATGAAGTTTTCCATTGTCCATTCACCTGTACAATCGCACACGCGGCGTACAAAGTTGCGTAAGATGTCGTTGCCGTATTCAGTGTGACGTACTTCTGGGTGGAATTGAACGCCGTAAATACGACGTTCTTTATCTTCGATTGCTGCATAAGGTGTGCTTGGGCTGTCTGCGATTGAAACAAAACCTTCTGGAATTTCGATCACTTTATCTGAGTGACTCATCCATACTGTTTGTTCTTCCGGTAAACCAAAGAAGATTTCATCTGATTTTGCATGAATCGTTGCTTTACCGTATTCTCTTTCGTTCGCACGCTCAACTTTACCGCCTAATAATTTAGTCGTTAATTGCATACCGTAGCAAATACCAAGTACGGGTACACCTAAATTGTAAATTTCAGGATCGATTGTGTAAGAACCTTCTTCATAAACTGAGTTAGGTCCGCCAGATAAGATGATACCTTTAGGATTCATCTTTTTAATCTCTTCAATTGAAATTTCATGGTCGTGCAACTCACTGTACACACCCATTTCACGAATACGACGTGTAATGAGTTGGTTGTATTGGCTGCCAAAATCTAATACAAGAATTAACTCTTGTTCTTTCGCCATTTCCATAAATCAGTTTCTCCTTTTATCTTGAGTAGTTTGGTGATTCTTTAGTGATTTGGATATTGTGCGGGTGGCTTTCTGCTAAACCTGCAGGACCCATACGTGTGAATATTGCTTCTTCACGTAATTCTTTTAAGTTATGAGAACCAGTGTAACCCATACCGCTTCTCACGCCGCCCATCAATTGATAGATGTTGTCTTGTAATAAACCTTTGTAAGCGATACGGCCTTCAATACCTTCCGGCACATATTTTTTAGGTGTTTTATCTTCTTGGAAGTAACGGTCATTTGATCCGCTTTCCATAGCACCTAATGAACCCATACCGCGGTATGTTTTGTATTGTCTGCCTTGGAAGATTTCAGTTTCTCCTGGGCTTTCTTCAGTACCTGCAAGCAAGCTTCCTAACATTACTGCATGTCCGCCGGCTGCTAATGCTTTTACAACATCGCCTGAGTATTTGATTCCGCCGTCAGCAATGATAGCTTTACCGTGTTTGCGTGCTTCAGTTGCACAATCATATACCGCAGTGATTTGAGGTACACCTACACCTGCAACGATACGTGTTGTACAGATAGAACCTGGTCCGATACCTACTTTTACAACATCAGCGCCTGCTTCGAATAATGCTTTTGTAGCTTCTCCTGTCGCAACGTTACCAGCGATAACAGTTACGTCTGGATAGTTTTTCTTAATGTGTTTTACTTGGTCGATAACACCTTTAGAGTGTCCGTGTGCAGTGTCGATAACTAATGCATCTACACCTGCTTCAACTAATTTTTCTGCACGGATATCTGTATCTTTAGAGATACCGATAGCTGCTGCACATAATAAACGGCCTTGCGCATCTTTTGCTGCGTTTGGATATTCATGAACTTTTTCAATATCTTTGATTGTAATAAGCCCTTCTAATTTACCGTTTTCTGTTAATGGTAGTTTTTCGATTTTGTGTTTTTGCAAGATTTTTTCCGCTTCATCTAAAGTAGTGCCGACTGGAGCTGTAATTAAGTCTTCTTTTGTCATGACATCAGAAATTTTAATTGAGAAATCTTCAATAAAACGCAAGTCACGATTTGTGAGAATACCAACGAGGTTACGGTCTTCTTTATTGTCTACGATCGGTACACCAGAGATACGGTATTTACCCATTAAAGCTTCAGCTTCATAAACTTTTTCTTCTGGAGTTAAGTAAAACGGATTAGAGATAACGCCGTTTTCAGAACGTTTAACTTTTTGTACTTCATCAGCTTGATCTTCGATGTTCATATTTTTATGAACCACACCAAGACCGCCTTGTCTTGCCATAGCAATTGCCATTTTTGACTCAGTTACAGTGTCCATACCTGCTGAAATAACTGGAATATTTAACTTGATTCTGTCTGATAATTCAACACTTAAGTCTACTTCCTTAGGTAATACATCAGACTCCGCTGGAACTAAGAGTACATCATCGAACGTCAAAGATTCTTTAGCAAATTTATTTTCCCACATTGAATACAGCCTCCATTATTTGTTTTAATTACATTATTTCACATTTTCTTCGTTTTGTTGATACTTTATACCGTTAAAAAAGAAATTAAGTACAATTGCTGAAATTGCACCCAGTACAATTCCATTTTGAGTTAACCAGGCGAATTGTTCGCCCATTGCTTTAAATGCTTGCGGAACAGCACTGATGCCTGTCCCTAATCCGACAGCTACAGCAATAATCAAAAGATTATTCTGATTTTTGAAATCAATACTTCCTAAAATACTTACGCCGTATGCCATTACCATCCCGAACATTGCGATCATTGCACCGCCGAGCACCGGTAAAGGAATGACGTTGGCTAATGCGCCGAGTTTCGGAATACAACCGCAAATCAAGAGAAGTATAACCATTCCATAGATGACATTATTCTTTTTCACGCCTGATAATGAAACCAAACCGACATTTTGCGAATAAGCAGTGTATGGAAAAGCATTAAAGATAGAACCGATGACAATCGCAAGACCTTCCGCAGTGTAACCTTTGCGGTAATCTGTACGCGTCAATCGTCTTCCGGTTATCTTGCTCAGTGCTGTGTAAACACCTGTGGATTCAATCAAGCTGACAAGGGCTACAATAAAGAAGACTAAAATAGCACCGATATCAAAACTGAATCCAGAGAAGCGAAACGGCTTTGGAAATTCAAACCAATGTGCTGTTCCGACTTGTTTAATATCTACTACACCGAATGCGCTGGCTAATAAAGTCCCTGCAATCAACCCGATTAAAATTGCGATAGACTTTAAGAAGCCGTGTGTAAAGCGTTGTAAAATCAAAATGATGACCAGAGTTGAAAACCCTAAGATGATATTCTTCATATCTCCATAGTTTTTAGAACCTTGGCCTCCTGCAACATAGTTCATCGCAACCGGCATTAAATTAATACCGATAATGGTTACGACGCTTCCTGTTACAACAGGTGGAAAGAACTTAACAACATAGGAGAAGACTGGTGCGATTAAGACCACTAAGATTCCTGAAACAAACAAGGAACCATATAAAACGCCTAACCCTTTTGTCTGCCCTATTAATATCATCGGTGCAACTGCCGTAAAGGTACAGCCTAATACGATCGGCAACCCGGTCCCTGTTACTCGGTTCGCTTCTAAAAACGTTGCGACACCGCACATGAAGATGTCGACTGTTACCAGATATGCAATCTGTTCGGGCGTAAATTTAAGGCTGGTCCCGACGATAATTGGAACTAGTATAGCACCTGCATACATTGCAAGTAAATGTTGTAGACTCAGAATGAAGTTCTTCATGTTTATGCTTCACCCACTAATGTCACTTGATTGCCTGCAAGCGATGCAACTTGGCATAAAGAAGAAACTGTCAAACCTGCTTCTTCTAACTTCTTGCGGCCTTGTTGGAAGCTCTTCTCTACAACAATACCGACACCAACTGTTTGTGCACCTGCTTGTTGAACCAAACGGTCTAAGCCTAGGGAAGCATCTCCGTTAGCTAAGAAGTCATCGATAATCAGTACACGATCATTTTCATCCAAAAACTCTTTAGAAACAATCACACGATTCGTTTTGTTCTTTGTAAATGAATGAATATCTGTTTGATAGAAACCATCTTTCAAAGTACTCGGTTTCGCCTTTTTGGCAAAGAGACAAGGCACACCAAAACGATATGCTGCCATGATTGCAGGAGCAATACCTGATGCTTCAACAGTTAAAATCTTAGTAATCCCTTGATCTTCGAACTGTTTGTAAAATGTTTCGCCAATGTCATACATTAACTTTGCATCGATTTGATGATTCAAGAACCCATCGACTTTCAAAATCTTTTCTCCGATGACCACACCATCTTCTTTAACTTTTTGTTTTAACGCCTCCACGTTAGCAAACCTCCTCAATTTGTGTATAAAAAAAATCCCAAACTGCTAATCGAGTTTCAGGATCTATGAGTGGCACAGGCAATACACATCATCAATATAAAGTTTGCTTTGCTATCAGGAGGTTCATCTTTAACTGCAAGCCCAAAAAACCTATTTGGCCAAAAACAGCTATGACTGCATACTTCTAATAATCCGCATCAGCTCAACCCCTTGAAGCCGAATGCTAAAGCAACCATATTCATTGATAATTTGAGAAGCTGAGAGTGTTCTCTGCGTTTCAAAATACAATCGCTCGCTATATGCAGGGATAAAGTACAGGTCCCATCTCCCAATAGTCCTTACCTGTAAATTATGGTGTCTGCACACATTCAACCGTATTGTTTCGAAAGCACCATTTGTGTTGTATTGTATAAGTGACTCATAGTCATGTCGTTAAGGCGACATGGTAGAAACTTCTAAAGCCTAATTCTCTAGATTATATGAGTTAGGTAAATTATTTAATGATGATATCAGATTTCAAGCGTCTTTTCAATATTCGAAACTCATTTCATCTTATTCTTAAGAAATCCAATAATTTTAATAAAGAAAATGTTATCTTTCTGTTAATAGTTTGAATTTTCTTGCATTTTATTTGATGACCCGCATCACAAATAGTATAATGAACACGGAAACGTTTACAATAAAGAGATAATGGGTATTCTATTTTATATTAATCAGAATTTTCGGAGGGGGAGCTTTAAAATGCCAGAAATTGTTGTACTTTCATCAAAAGATGAACTTTTCGATACTTTAAAACACAAACTTGATGAAGGATTTACAAAAGACGAGATTTCAGTAATCAGCAGAAACAAACTACACATCGACAGCATAGATAGCACAGATATGAAAGTGCAATCTACAAGCGGAACTTTTAGTGACAGAGTAGCCCGCCTCCTCACAGGGGAAGATGGCGAGGAAGCTGTCTTGCAGCATTATGATTTATCAGAAACTGAACGCCAAATTTTAAAACGCGAACTGCTTGATGGTAAAATCGTTGTACTTGCGGGGAAACATAAGTATAGTCGTAAAGAATTCAAAAAAGAATATGAAGAACATAAAGATAAACACGACAAAGAGTATGAAATTTAATATGTGTATCTGATTCTTTAATCGGCAGCAGTTGCTGCCGTTTTTTTATTCTACAAGCAAAGTACAGCGGTATGCTATAATCAAAAGAAACATGGGAGGGGACGACTTATGGAATTTAAATTAGTAAAACAAACATCTGACCCGTTATACGAAGCTGCTTTAAAAATTTATGACAACTACCAATTTGGCAATGTAAATCAAAAACATCATATATTCAAGCAATCTCTTGAAAATAAGCGCACTCAAAACGATTATGTCTTTTTAGTAGGGTTAGATCAGGGTGAACCTGTCAGTTTAGCCACAGCACACTATGAAGCCACTACTAATGCAGCATTCATTATCTACCTTGTTGCTGTCGATGCACCTGATAGAGCACGTTATCTAGCTGAAACATTAGAAAAAGTACAAGATGCATTGGACAATCTTGCCAACCGTGTACATGACCGCGATGTGAACTTCTTCATGATGGAAGCCTTACCTGTACCAGATTCTTCAGAAGAAAAAGATGCAGACTTGCTTGTTTCGCGCCATCGTTTCTTAAACGAACACGGCTTCGAACAACAAAGAGAAATCGATTATGTACGCCCTGCACTTGAAAAAGGCCAGCCGCCGATTGCCTTAAACTTATTCTTGCACACACGCATTCCATTGACTAAAGACATTTATGCGACAAGTGTCAAATCTTGCTACATTTTAAAATATGTCTTCGCAAACCATCTTTCACGCAAAACTGTATATCCTCTCTTAGAACAAATGGATCTCAGAAAATCCTAAGAACGCTTGAAATCATACGGTAATCGGGTTAAACTAACATAGAGGTTAGACTGACGTTTGTGTGACGTAAGACAAACGTCCGACTTAAAAATCATAAAGTGAAAGGATATAGATCAGATGCTAACAAAAGAATTCGCCCAACGCGTCGAATTAAGTGAGAAACAAGTACGTAAAATTGTTCAACACTTAGAAGAACGCGGCTACCACTTAAATAAAACCGAATACCGTGGTCGTGAAGCAACTGACTTCCAAGAAGAAGACATCGAGCTATTCAGAGAAATTGCGGACAAGGTTAAAAAGACAAACAGTTATGAACTTGCTTTCGAAGAATTAGAAAAAGAGAATGACTTCTTGCAAATCGTTGTTAAAGATGAAAACAAAGAACAATTACCAAGTGATCAGAATTTCGCAAAATTATTAAGCGACTTACATAACGACATCACTAAAATGCGAGAAGAACGCCAAATGCTCGGCCAAATGATTTCTCAAGTACACCAACAGCAAAAAGACTTGCAAACGCTGCAGCAGCAAATGACAAATAAACTTGATCAACACGAAAAAACATTGAAAGCCATTGAAACTGCACAAAAAGATCAAGCGAAAGCTGTTGAAGATAATACAGCAGCTGTAAAATCGCATACAGATAAAGTATTAGCACAACCAAAACAAGAAGCGCCTGTAAAAGCAGAAACACCAAAAGCAGAAGCTGAACAGCCAAAAACAGAAAAAACTGCTGCTTCAACAACAGTTGAAACTAAGAAAGAAGAAAAGCCATCTGTATCATCAACTGCTGAAGCTAAATCAGAAGAGAAAACTGCTGGTCAAACATCAGAAACACCGATTTCTGATTATAAAGGTGCAGCCGTTTCAGCTTCATCTGATGACAATAAAACATCAACTGAAAGCACAACTGCTGAAACTAAATCAGACAGTACTTCTGCTGCATCAGTCAACAAATCAGCTGCGACTGAAAACAAAGTATCTGATTCAGAAATGCAAAGCACACCTAGCACAACTACATCTGAACCGGAAACACCGATTGATGCTATGCATAATCAACATGAACCTTCAGTACCGCCGCATAAAAAAGAAGAGAAGAAAGGTTTCTTCGCACGTCTATTTGGAATGTAATTTCGAGAGATGCAACGCTCCAACCCGACCATACGGGTTGGAGTTTTTTTATTATATTCCCTTGCTATAACAGGCTGTGCGAAAAACTGGCATTGACCCTACCTTATATATGAGATATATTTACTATGTATTTAGGGGGACTTTACAAAATTTACATTGTTCCGTGTATTTATGGTTGATACGTGTCTGCTAATATTCTATCTATTATCCAGAACTTCGTATTTATAACAGCCATTTGAATCTTTGTACAATCTTATTCATTCCGGATACAGATAAATTAAAGGAAAGGAAGTTTGATTCAATTGGGTTTCACAGTTCTTAACATCGTCATATTCGTCTTGCTGCTTGCTGGACTTTTCATGATGGCAAAGAAACACGTTGCTTTCTCTAAACGTGTATTTACTGCACTCGGCATCGGTATTGTACTTGGCGCTATTATGCACCTGGTCTATGGTGCTGATTCAAAAATTACAACAACTACTACAGATTGGCTGGGCATTGTAGGAAACGGCTACATTTCCTTGCTTCAAATGATTGTAATGCCGCTGATCTTTATTTCGATTGTCGCAGCATTCACTAAAATTCAACTTGGTGAAAAATTCGCGAAAATCGGTTTTTATATTTTCGTATTCCTTATCGGTACTGTCGCGGTTGCGGCAACAATCGGTATAATTTCAGCTTTAGTCTTCGGTTTAGATGCTTCATCTATCGACTTGGGCAACGCTGAACATTCAAGAGGTACTGAAATTGCACAAAAAGCTAAAGATATGACAGCAAGTACTTTGCCGCAGCAAATTTTAGAACTCTTACCGTCTAATCCGTTCTTGGATTTCACAGGTCAACGTACTACATCTACAATTGCGGTCGTTATCTTTGCGACATTTATTGGTTTTGCTTATTTACGTGTAGCACGCAAACAGCCAGATAATGGTCATATTGTGAAACGCGGAATCGAAGCTGTCTACGCAGTAATTATGTCTGTCGTAACTTTCGTGTTGCGTTTAACACCTTATGGTATTTTAGCTATTATGGCGAACACCATCGCAACCAGCGACTTCGGTGCTTTATGGACATTAGGAAAATTTGTCCTCGCTTCATATGCGGCACTGATTACTATGTTTATCATCCACCTCATTATTGTCGGCGGTTTAGGTCTGAATCCTTGGCGTTACGTACGAAAAGTTGCTGAGGTGCTGATCTTCGCATTCACAGCACGTTCAAGTGCAGGGGCATTGCCGTTGAACGTGCAAACACAAAAATCACGTTTGGGTGTACCTGAAGGTATTGCTAACTTATCCGCTTCCTTCGGTCTATCTATCGGCCAAAACGGATGCGCAGGTATCTATCCTGCAATGCTTGCTGTAATGGTTGCACCTGTAGCAAATGTGGAAATCAACTTCCAATTCATCATTACAGTAATTGCAGTTGTCGTGATTTGTTCATTCGGTGTTGCTGGTGTCGGCGGCGGTGCGACATTCGCAGCCATCTTAGTACTTTCTACATTGAACTTGCCGGTAGCGCTCGCAGGTGTCTTAATTTCAGTAGAGCCGCTTATCGATATGGGCCGTACTGCATTAAACGTTAATGATTCAATGCTTGCAGGTGTCGGCAGTGCTAAGCTCACAGGCAACCTTGACAAAGAACGCTTTAAATCAAATGATTATGGTGATTTAAGTACAGATTATTAATCTTAAAAGTAAAAAAGCAGTACTATAGCATCAATAAAGCAGGCAGGACAAAGTTTAATCGTCCTGCCTGCTTTTATTGATTCACGCACTTATATGTTGGTACATGTTCGCTGTTAATGGTTAATCTTATTTTTGAACAAAACCAGAATCATGCAGCTCGTCTAACATATCTGTACGTTGTTTCATCTCTAAGAAATTCGCAACTTGCTGAGACCAAGTTTCTGTACGTTTGCCGTCTGTACGTTTTGAGTAATAATCGCTAACGACTTGGTCATATTCTTTTAATGCATCTACTTTTGATGATTTATCTTGATTGTATTGATTTTCATGGAACACTGCTTCAAATGGCAAACGCGGTTTAGGAGAACCTTGTTCATTATCTGCAGGTACACCGACTGCCATACCGAATAATGGGAATGTATATTTAGGCAAGTTCAATAATGCTTTCACACGTGCAACGTTATTGCGCAGTGAACCTAAATACACAATACCTAAGTCTAAACTTTCAGCTGCAACTGCCATATTTTGTGCGAGCAAGGCAACATCAATTGTACCTACTAATAAGCCTTCTGCAGACTCGAATGAACTTTGCATATCGCCTTGTACTTGTTCATTGATCAAATCATGGCGATGATAATCCATCACAAAGACAAACAAGTAGCCGTTCTCTTCCACATAGGCTTGACCTGATATTTCTCGCAATGCTTTTTTGATTTCCGGATCAGTCACACCGATAATCGAATATGTTTGCAAATAACTGGATGTTGAAGCGCTTTGTCCCGCTTGTACAAGCTGCTTCACAGTTGCTTCGCTTAAAGGTTCTTGTTTAAATCGTCTGACTGAATGGTGTTTTTTCATTAATTGTTCAATTACATCTGACATAGATTTTACGCCCCTATCTTTCCAAATGATTTTAACACTCCTATTTTACCCTTTTTTCATGAGGCTTAAAAAGTTAATGCTTTGAAACTTAATCCGAATAAAGTTATCCTAATACTATAAATATTCTGACTAAAGGGAGAGATAACTATGACACAACATAAAAAAGAGATTGTTAACACATTATTCAAAGCACAAAAAAACCATGAACCCGTCAACTTCATTTCAGAAGAATATGAAGTCAGCGAACCCGTGGCTTATCAAATCCAAGATGAATTAATCGAAGCACTCAAACAAGCCGACAACAGTGAAGTCGCAGGTTATAAAGTAAGTATGACTAGCGAAGATACGCAAGCTTATGCGAATACAAACGAACCTGCTTACGGTACGATTTTATCGAATAAAGTTGTAAAATCCGGAGACACTGTACAGCTTTCTAAATTGTTTGCCCCTTTAATCGAACCTGAATTGGTATTTGTATTAACTGAAGATATCAGCCCAGATGCTTCTGACGAAACTATTTTAAACAGTGTTAAAGTTGCACCGGGCATCGAAATCCCAGACGCACGTTATAAAGATTGGTTCCCTAACTTTACTTTAGGTGATTTGATCTCTGATAACACAGCTTCAGGCTTAGTCGCATTAGGCGAAGCGAAAGCGCCTGTTTCATACAATGATTTCGAAAATATCACATTAAAATTATCAAAAGATAATGAAGAAATTGCGACAGGTATTTCTTCAGATGTATTAGGCAACCCTATTGAAGCCTTGAAATGGTTAATCAATAAATTGAATACACAAGGCAAACAGCTTTACAAAGGCCAAATTGTGTCATCTGGTACGTTTGTACCGCCTGTACCTGCAAAAGCCGGCACTTATAAAGCTGAATACAGCTACCCTGGTTCAATTGAAGTCACATTTGAATAATCCATGACAACTTCCATTTACTCGTTTGGAAAATTGAAAAGGGGTATATGTGTATTGTAGGTTCTCACAATAATTAATAATGTATGGGTTTCATTGAGAAAATTTGATTCTAATTGATATTGGGCAATAATTATTAATTTCCTGTAAACTTGTTGGCTTTACATGAGTTTTAAAAGCCGTTAGAATGTCCAATATGCTTGTTTTCAAGGCATTTTAACAGTCGTTGTACGTTAGAAACCACTTATATTGACTATTTCTGACGATAATGTGATAATAGTAATCAAGGAGATTAGAATTATTATAAATAAATAATTAGGATAATTTAGATATCCTGGTTATGTATTCTGATCAAACAAACTTTATAATTTCTAGGAGGATGTATTTTATGTCATTAATTAACAAAGAAATTTTACCATTCACAGCAGATGCTTATGATCCTAAAAAAGACGAATTCATCGAAGTTTCAGAAGAAACATTACAAGGTTCATGGAACGTAATCGTATTCTATCCAGCTGACTTCTCATTCGTTTGTCCAACTGAATTAGAAGACGTTCAAAACCAATATGATGAATTACAAAAATTAGGCGTAAATGTTTACTCAGTTTCTACTGATACTCATTTCGTACACAAAGCTTGGCACGATCATTCAGATGCTATCAGCAAATTACAATACACTATGATTGGTGACCCATCACAAACAATCACTCGCAACTTTGACGTATTAGACGAAGAAAAAGGCTTAGCTCAACGCGGTACTTTCATCGTTGACCCAGATGGCGTAGTACAAGCTGCAGAAATTAACGCTGACGGTATCGGCCGTGACGCAAGCACTTTAGTACACAAAATCAAAGCTGCTCAATACGTTCGTAAACATCCAGGCGAAGTTTGCCCTGCTAAATGGGAAGAAGGCGGCGAAACTTTACAACCTGGTCTTGACTTAGTAGGTAAAATTTAAGGAGGCATTCACATAAATGCTGAATAAAGAGTTAAAATCACAATTATCCCAACTTCTTGAGTTAATGGAAGGCGACGTGGTTTTAACAGCGAGTTATGATGACAGCGACAAATCTAAAGAGTTGAAAGAACTACTAGATGAAATTGCTGATATGTCATCGCATATCACTGTTAAAGAGGACACACTTCAACGTACACCAAGTTTTAGTGTGGACCGCCCTGATGCGCACACAGGCGTTGTATTCGCCGGTGTGCCGTTAGGTCATGAATTCAACTCACTCGTACTGGCTTTATTACAAGTCAGCGGACGCCCTCCGAAAGAAGAGCAAAGCGTTATCGATCAAATCAAAGCGCTTGATCGTCCACTTCATTTCGAGACATTTATCAGCTTGAGCTGTCATAAATGTCCAGATGTGGTACAAGCGTTAAACTTAATGAGTATTTTAAATCCGAATATCACTCATACAATGATTGATGGTGCTATATTCAGAGAAGAATCTGAAGATATTATGGCAGTACCTGCTGTATTCTTAAACGGCGAAGAATTCGGCAATGGCCGCTTAAGCATTTCTGACATCTTAGGTATGTTAGGAAGCAAAGCAGATCCAGCTGAATTCAATGATAAAGAGCCTTTCGATGTTTTAGTTATCGGCGGCGGCCCAGCAAGTGGTTCAGCAGCAATTTATGCTGCGCGTAAAGGTTTGCGTACAGGTATTGTAGCTGACCGTATTGGTGGTCAAGTCAATGAAACTGCAGGTATCGAAAACTTTATCACTGTTAAAGAAACAACAGGTCCGGAATTTTCAGCTGCCTTAGAACAACATGTCGAAGCGTATGATATTGATGTTATGGACGGCATGCGTGCTTCTAATATCGAAAAAACAGATGACGGTATCGTTGTAACATTAGACAACGATGCAAAATTAACGAGTAAAACAGTAGTTATTTCTACAGGTGCACGTTTCCGCAACCTTAACATTCCAGGTGAAGATGAATTGCGCAACAAAGGTGTTGCGTACTGCCCTCACTGTGACGGACCTTTATTCAAAGGCAAAGATGTAGCAGTTGTCGGCGGCGGCAACTCTGGTGCGGAAGCAGCGATTGACTTAGCAGGTATCGTCAATCATGTAACACTTGTTGAATATAAAGACTTTTTACGTGCAGACGAAATCTTGCAAGAACGTTTACGCGAATTGCCGAACGTTGAGATTTTGAAAAATGCACAGTCTTCAGAGATTCTTGGCGACAGCCATGTAACAGGACTCAAATATGAAGATAATAAAACTGGCGAAACACATCAAATCGATGTTGAAGGTGTATTCGTTCAAATTGGTTTATTACCAAACACAGAATGGTTGCAAGGTGCAGTCGAAACAAATAAACAAGGTGAAATCTTGATCGACCGCAACCACGCAACAAGCATGCCGGGTGTGTTCGCGGCAGGCGATGTTACTGATGAACATTACAAACAAATCATCATCGCAATGGGTGCAGGTGCCAGCGCAGCACTCAGCGCATTTGATTATATTATCCGAAACTAATCTCTCCCTATCATTTTGATTAGTACGGATACAAATAGACAGGCGAAGGTAAATTTCTGCGACAATATTACCTTTGCTTGTCTTTTTTTATACATATTCATGATACAATTAATGAAGCACACTATTATATAGCTTAATCATCAGCTTGGCGAATCACTCTAACCGCTTAGACACCCTCCTCTTTTGTATCTGCCAAGCCTTCCGTTCCACCATCAAATCAAGAACTGTCAAAGGAAATACGTAATGAAAGCCGGCTGTCTCACCAAACTTCAACGGCGTGCTTTAAAATGCCTCTTTTTTTCAGCAATCTTTAAATTTCCTCAGCTTGTTTTTGAATTTTAAATTCCAGAACTATCATCAAGCATGGCCGAATTCTGTTTACATACCTTCAGTTTATCGTGTTCCATCTATTGTCTGGTCAAACGTTCATTCCAAAGTAGGATGGCAATACTTGGGCGGTCAGCTATAATCATAATTAATAAAAAAGAAAGCTAGGTTTTAACTATGAGGGTCCTATACACTAGACATATCGGTTTAACACTTACCATCTTAATTGCTTTAATGCTGCTCGTTAAGACGGACTTCATACTCTTAATAGACGAACCCATATACAGCTTCGTCAGACTCTTGCATCACATACCTTTTATGGATCGTTTCTTATTTGCCTACTCTGACATATTTCAGCCTTGGTATTTAGTAGGTTTTATGGCGGTCATTCTCATCCTTCTCTTTTTCAAAAATAAGAAGCTGATGCTGACGACGACTGTTTGGGCTGCTGCTACACTGCTGCTGGGTATTGCATTAAAGTACTTTATTCACAGAGAAAGACCCGTAGAATATATTTCCGGGTTTAGCTTTCCAAGCTTGCACACACTTACGATATTTGTCGCTGCAGCAGTCTTCTTAACATTCTGCCGCAAACGCTTTTGGCATTACATTGCTTTTGCCATGGTTGCGCTAATGATGATTTCTCGTATTTATGTACACGCCCATTACTTCTCAGATACAGTCGGTGCAATCATCTTCGGTTCTTTAATGCTGCAAGTCGCGCAGCATTTCATCATTAAATACCAACTGAATGTGCCGTTTACTTCGCGCTTAAAATCACCTTGGCAACGAGATACTTAACGCAAGTCAACAGATTCGCTATAATAAAGATAATCATGCAGATAATTAAAGGAGAAGAATCGTGAATAAATTAAAGCAGCTACTCATCATCGCTTTCACACTCGTACTTGCAGTTGCATTGACTGCTTGCGGTCAAAAAGATGAAAAACAAGAGCATCACGTTAAGTACGCACCAAAAAATGCAACGCCGATTAATAAAATAGAAATCTTTAAATCCTCTGATAAAGGTAAAGATTTAACTGAACAAGAGTTAAAAGAGAGCCTGAAACGTTATTTAAATGCGAATAATGATATTATCGATAACAAGTATGTCTTACAACATAAATTAGATCAGCAGTATGACGGTCGTCAAAAAGTCTCTGATGATTTAGATACAGATTTACGTGATTTAGCAAATCTTACTACCAAAAATCAAATGAACTTCGAAGCCTTCTTAAAAGACAACAAAGTCCCTGCAGATCAAAAAGAAGACATTGAACGCGTCAATAAGTACTTTAAAGCTGTAAACTATAAAGCAGCACGTGCAGATCAGCAATTAGAAGAGTTGAGCTACAGTCCGCAAAAAACAGTCAATGTCGTAGATGTCCCGACGAACTATGCCGGCGACGTCAACTTGAAGCAACAAAAGAAAATTAAAGCTTACTTGAAAAAACATCATTTAGAAACAAAAGCGATTGATAAATAATATACAAATGGAGTGCAGCATCATTAATGATGTCGCACTCCATTTCTTTATGCTGTATTATACAATATGCTGGTTACCCATAGAAATAGATAATCTATTCCAGAAATTGATTTGATTGATTGTGAAGACTAAATCTGTGTATGCTTCTTCTGAATATTCCTTACGTACACGTTCATATAATTCATCTGGTACGCCGCCTTGCGCAATCTGTGTAATTGCTTCAGTCAATTCTAAAGCAAGTTTTGTTTTTTCTGAATAAAGGTTTGTATCTTCCCATGCGCTAAGCAAGAACAACTCTTCCTCGCTGACTCCTACTTTGCGGGCATCGCTTGTATGGATACCTAAACAGTAAGCACAGCCGTTGATTTGAGAAGCACGTACTTTAATCATTTCGCGCAACTTGCGATCAATATCCGCTTTTTTCAGCTGCTTTTCCATTTCTAACAAAATATCGATTTTCTCTTTAGCCACTGTTCCATAGTCAATTCTATTATCCATTCAATCATTACCTCCATTACAATTGATTGCTATATACGGTACTATTATTCCCTGAATTTCGCTTTTTTATTCTTTTTTACTTTAATCCACAAAAGTGCGAATTGTTTGAATACTGAAAATTAGTATTTTACGATTAATATGTACAGAATAAAATATAAAGGGGTTGTTAGAATGGGCAAATTGACATCAGAAGAACGTGTCCAAATTTTAGCGGATATCGTAGGTATTGAATCCGTAAATGATCATGAATTAGATGTTGCAGAGTATCTGCATGATTTATTGAAAAAACATGATATCGACTCAAAAATTATTAAATTAACTGATACACGCGCAAATCTTGTAGCGGAAATCGGCAACGGCAGCCCAGTAATCGGCGTTTCAGGCCATATGGATGTTGTATCTCCAGGTAATCCAGAAGACTGGCAAACACCGCCGTTTAAACTTACTGAAGATGATGAAGGCAATCTACATGGCCGTGGTGTGGCAGATATGAAAGCAGGCTTAGCCGCATTAGTCATCAGCTTAATCGAGCTGCACGACCAAGGCTTGCCTAAAGAAGGTACTATCCGTCTACTCGCAACTGTAGGTGAAGAAATCGAAGGCGACGGTGCGAAAGCTTTCCAAAAAGAAGGTTATATGAAAGATGTAGATGCTTTAATCATCGCAGAACCTTCTCAAGATAAGATTATTTATGCACACAAAGGTTCAATGGACATTCGTGTCACTTCAAAAGGTTCATCTGTGCATAGTTCTATGCCGCATTTAGGCTATAATGCATTGAACCCATTAGTCGACTATGTTCACCGTATTAATGAAGCACAAGCCGCAATTAAGTCTACGAACGAACAACTTGGCGACCCTATCGTCAATGCGACTATCTTCAACAGTGGTTCGCAAGTCAACTCTATTCCTGATTACGCTGTGACAGAGTTTAACATTCGTACTATTCCGGAAGCTGATAATGCAGGCTATCAAGACTTGTTTGAACAAGTCGCAAAAGACGTAAAAATGGCTTATAAAGACAGCGACTTGCATGTGGATACGTATATGTCTCGCCCTTCAGTCTTCACAAACGGCGAAAACAGTGTCATCGACTTAGCACAAGAACTAGGTAAAAAATATTTAGGCAATGATATTCCTAAAGAAGCTTCTCCAGGCGTGACTGACGCAGCTGACTTAGTAGTCGACAAAGGAGAAGACTTCCCGTTCATTATGTTTGGCCCTGGACAAACAAGCCAAGCACACCGCATCGATGAGTATGTAGAAAAAGATGTCTACTTGAAATTCATTGATTTATTCGAAGAATTATTAACACAATCTATCGACAAATTAAAATAAGCCGCATAAAGCGACTTACACCTTAAAGCCGCATCTAATTATAGATGCGGCTTTTTTATATATTATCTGTATCCACTAATACAGGATCACAATTTTTAACTTTTTTGCTGAACAATTCATCTTCATTAATGACACCTAAATAATATAAACAACAGCGAATCCAGATGAGATGTGCAACAATTACAACGACTTCGTCTTTGTTATCGATTACTTCTTTGAAGAATTCATCAATTCTCGCAAGAACGTCTGTATAATTTTCTCCGCCTGGCGCATGTTGTGTAAAGCTGTTTCTGAAATCACTGAATCTTGGATCTTCAAAATAACGTCGATAATTCGGATTCTTTTGAAGCATTTCTTGCGAATAGCCTTCAAACTCGCCTAATGCACGTTCTCTCAATAAAGGAGAAAAAGTATGAGGAATTGAGTGGTCAAAACCATTTTCATACGTTTGGACCGTACGTATTAAATCAGAAATATAAATGTGGTCAATCGTGATATTTTCAAAATACTTTTTTAAAGCTTGCGCAGATTTAACACCCTTTTTAGTCAGCGTAACATCTAATTGTCCGCAAAAATAACGTTTGCCATGTTTGTTATCGTAGTTTGCTGTTGATTCTCCATGCCGTATTAAATAAAGCTTCATGGTGTGTTCACTCCTATTATCCTCAAATGTTATTTGCCATTATGCTTTATTCAATCAAAATTCAGCTCTACTCTATTACAGACAAATAGATTTAACGTAATGATAACATGATTTTATATAATTTTAGTTGCTTAATCTTTATTTGTTATCTAATTTTAACATTTCTATTGCATGGCTTGTTCACAATTGAATATCCCCTTTATTTTTTGCATGAAAAAGGACCAAGCTGCATTTCAACTTGGTCATCTCCTGCTAAATTAAATCGATTTTATTAATTTCCATTAGTTCTTTAAAAAATTCACGTTCTACTTCTAGTAAGTGTACATAATCATCTGACATAATTTCTTTACTTAATTCCACGTTCTTTTCTGAAATAAAGTCGACTAATTTTTCGTTCTCTTCATTGTTTTCATATTCTTCTTTAGCTTGTGCCAACAATGAATCCTCACATACTAAGATAAAAGCACGACCATATGCAATATCGACTTTACCTCGCTGGTAATAAGATTCTAAGAAATTTTTAGCTTCGTCAAAACTATTAGTATGTTCAAAGATACCGAATACTTGATCTGTTACTTTTTCTGAAAGGTCGGATAATCGTTCTTTTTCCGCTTGGTTTCCAGGTTTCACTCTATCTTTCACTAACATTTTCTGTGTTTTGATTTCATCTTCGATTTTTTCTAATTCTTTAATACGCTCTTCTTTGTTCCACGTGTCTTTATTTTTCTTATATGTTCCTAATAATTCGTCTGCTTTATGCAAATCAAAATGCTTTTCATCAGTACCGCTTTGGTCTAACTCATCAAAATAGTTTTGGCTTTTTTCACTCATAGTTATTAACTCCTTTGTCCAATGACATTTTCTTTGATTCAGTCTATCAGAGTGCAATTTACTGAAAGTTTACCCGCGTCCATATCCCTTAAACACCGTATACAATCTTAATGCGCACAGTTATTTTGACAGTTAGGGAACGTAACTGTTATTTTCTCTTTCATATTTTACAGATAAGGACACAAAATGACGACTTAAGAAATTTAGTCCAATTAAATGTAAATCTAATTTAGAATAGAACCAAGATAAAACAAAGGAGGTTACTTATCATGATGATCGCAGATATTATTGGTGGTATTATCAAGTTAATCGTGAATTTAGTAGACACTTTCGCTCCTAAAAAATAATTCAATTAAAAACATTAAAATTGGCTGCATATACGTCCGATGATTCGGACGTATTTTTTTGTATCTTTTGAAATTACCCTTTTTTGCCCTTTTTTCAGTATTTCAGACACAAAAAAGCCCCGTAAGCCTATGCCTACGGGGTTTATCATTAAAACTGATCTTAGTTTTCGTCTTTTACATATGGTAATAATGCCATATGACGAGCACGTTTGATAGCTGTAGTCAACATACGTTGATATTTAGCTGAAGTGCCAGTTACACGACGTGGTAAAATTTTACCGCGTTCTGAGATAAAACGTTTTAATAAGTCAGTATCTTTATAGTCGATGTGTGTAATTCCGTTTGCTGTGAAGTAACAAACTTTTTTACGACGACGTCCGCCTCTTCTTGGTCCACCTGCCATGGTTAACTGCCTCCTTTAATCGATATTTTCAGATTCTACGTTCATTTGACGTATTAGAATGGTAAATCATCATCACTGATATCAATAGGTCCGTTTGCATTTGCAAATGGATTATCTGATTGTCCAGCATTTGATGAATTATTGTTTTGATAAGATGACGTATTTTGTCCTTGTTGTTGACCACCATAGTTTTGACCGTAATTCTGGAATTGGTTGTTACCGCCAGATTGTTGGCCATGACGTTGGTTTTGTGATTTAGGTTCAAGGAATTGAACACTGTCACATACAACTTCAGTAACAAAGATACGGCGTCCTTCTTGGTTTTCATAACTGCGTGATTGTAAGCGACCATCAACGCCTGCAAGACTGCCTTTAAACAAGTAATTGCTTACGTTTTCTGCTTGTTTTCTAAAAACAACACAGTTAATAAAGTCTGCTTCGCGTTCCCCTTGCGCATTCGTAAACGTACGATTAACCGCTAAAGTAAAAGTCGCTACACTTACGCCTGAGGGTGTCGTTCTGTATTCAGGATCCTTTGTTAAACGGCCTACTAATACAACTCTGTTAAGCATTTAAACGCCCCCATTCTGTTTTTACTTATCTTCGTCTTCGCGGATAACAATGTAACGAATGATATCGTCATTGATTTTTGCTAAACGTTGGAATTCATCTGTAGCTTCACTGTTTTCAGTGTTGATACGTACAAGGTTGTAGAAACCTTCTTTGAAATCTTCGATTTCGTAAGCAAGGCGACGTTTGCCCCAATCTTTTTCTTCAATGATTTCAGCACCGTCTTGATTTAAAATACCGTTGAAACGTTCAACTAATGCTTTTCTCGCTTCGTCTTCAATGTTCGGACGAACAACGTACATAATTTCATATGTTCTCATTTTTTATTTGCACCTCCTCGTGGACTATACGGCTTACCCTCAATTGGAGTAAGCAAGGAATAATTTTCATTACTCACAATCAAGAATTATAGCATAGCCATTTACTTTTTACAATCATTTTTATCACGTGAATTTTGTTGACTTACGATTTTCATTTACCCGCTAATTGACTTCACATGCCATACCATCTTTATCTCTATCCATCTTATCTTGATATGCAGGATGACCTTTAGGAACACCGTTTGGGTAATCTACCCTTAATGCAGTGCAGTTTGCATAATATTTTGAGGCAGTTCCGCTTTGAGATTCAGTCGACTCAACCTGCGAAGGAGTTGCTGCAGCTTGGGAGTCTGACGGCACACTATTTTGTGCAGCTTCGCTATCAGGAACCCCATTACTCCAAATATTCAAATGTTCTTGCTGCGCTAGACGCTGGCTTTCTTTTAACTGATCCAGATAAGTAATACTTGGCGGATAAATATAGGCCACTTTAGCTAAACCTCGTCTCACTAATGCATCATTGACCATTACACCATCCGCATAAACATAGGCTAAATATCTTCCGTATTTATCTGTCTTGCCGCCCTTATCAAATTCAACTTCAATCTTTGAAGCATTTTCAAGCATGTTTTTGGTATAGGCTGATGCTTCTTTGCCGTAAGGCTCCACACCTTTTTTAGGATGCTTTGTTTCCGGTGTATCAATCAATAACAATCTGAATACTGATTCTTTCCCTTGATACATCAGTCTTACCGTATCACCATCGACTGCACGTGAATAAGTTGCCTCTTCTTTCACTAATCCATTTGCACTGGGTTGTGCTTTTGATTCTTGTTGCGAGTCTGATGTTTCTTTTTCTTTATCAGATTCTGAAGTTTCTTCTTTCTTAGGTGCAGCTGCTTTAGGTTTTTCTTTCTTTTCCTGCTTAGCAGCATCATTATCTTGTTGTTGATCTGGCTTATTATCTTTTGCGACTTCAGCTGTATGATGTTCTGATTGTTTTTGTTCAGTTTCTGGTTCTGATAAACCAATCATAATCATACTTAAAACAAAAGCACCAAGCGCAATCAATCCTGCTGTTTTTTTAGGCTTTCGCTTTGCCCATAAAACGATAAACATAACTATGTAAATGATGAAAATAATAAAACACAATACTCCCAGTATTTCTAACATCTTGTACACCTCTTCTCTGATGTTTATTACTATCTATAATATACTATTTCTTCAATCATTATAAGATTCTATTTACACTTTATAACAATTCAACATTTTCTTTTTTTCTCCTTAAAAGGCTGCTTTTCTTCGAAAAGCTAAAAAGGTTTTTATAAATAATTATGCATTTTTATTCGTTGTAGTGTATAATAAAACAAAACCATAGCACCTTGCTTATATTTTCGTATGTGGGTATGGAACTAATGTGACACTTACAACTAAATATTACAAAAGTATATTTATTTAAAAACAGTTAAGAAATTGTGAAATTTTGAAAATCGTTGTGTTTTACATTGGTTTTTAAAATGAAAACGCTTATAATTAAGGTGAAAATTATCACTAAAAGAGGAGTTGTAGTAATAATGCAAAACTTAAGAAACAGACATTTCCTAACACTATTAGATTTTTCAAACAAAGAGATGGAGTTCTTATTGAACCTATCTGAAGATTTAAAAAGAGCTAAATACGCTGGAATTGAACAACAAACTTTAAAAGGTAAAAACATTGCATTAATTTTTGAAAAAGACTCAACTCGTACGCGTTGCGCATTTGAAGTTGCAGCAGCAGACCAAGGTGCAAGTACTACTTACTTAGGACCAACTGGTTCTCAAATGGGCAAAAAAGAAACAGCAGCAGATACAGCACGCGTTTTAGGCGGCATGTATGACGGCATCGAATACCGCGGATTCTCTCAACGTACTGTTGAAGTACTTGCAAAAGAATCAGGTGTTCCAGTATGGAACGGTCTTACAGACGAAGATCACCCTACTCAAGTATTAGCTGACTTCTTAACAGCTAAAGAAGTATTGAAAAAACCTTACCATGAAATCAACTTCACTTACGTTGGTGACGGACGCAACAACGTTGCGAACGCATTAATGCAAGGTGCAGCGATCATGGGTATGAAATTCAACTTAGTTTGTCCAAAAGAATTAAACCCAACTGACGAATTATTAAACCGTTGTAAAGATATCGCTAAAGAAAACGGCGGCGAAATCTTAGTAACTGACAACGTTGACGAAGGTGTTAAAGGATCAGACGTTCTTTACACAGACGTTTGGGTATCTATGGGTGAACCTGATGAAGTTTGGGAAGAACGTATTAAATTATTAAAACCATATCAAGTGGACCAAGCAATGATCGAAAAAACTGGCAACCCGCATGTTATCTTTGAACACTGCTTACCATCATTCCATAACACTGACACTAAAGTCGGTAAAGATATCTACGAAAAATTCGGCTTAAAAGAAATGGAAGTAACTGATGAAGTCTTCGAAGGCAAACACTCAGTAGTATTCCAAGAAGCTGAAAACCGTATGCACACTATCAAAGCTGTTATGGTCGCAACTCTAGGAGATATTGGATAATCTAACCTCATATATAAAGAAATGCCATGGCTGGGAATATATTTCCTAAGCCATGGCATTTTTATTTTAGACTGACCGCAGTCTTATTTATCTTCTTTTGCTTTCTTTCTAGCAAATCTTCCGATTAGTGCAGCACCGAATAGTGATGCTATCCAACCGATTGATGAAGAAGATTGCTCTTGTTGTCCAGTTGATGGTATAACTTTATCTTGGTTCTTAGTTTGTTGTTTGTCCTGAACCTTTTGACCTTGAACAGTTTGTTGTTGGTCGATTTTTTCTTTTGTTACATGTGAAACGCTACCTTTTGGAGTTTCTGATACAGTTTCACTTTTTGCGACAGATGAATGACTTTCTGTTTGATCAGAACCCTTATTTTCATCTGTTACAGGTGATGAAGTGCTGCTTGAAGGTGCTGATTTTGTTTCAACCGCTTCAACCATTTCAGATACTTTCGATTGTTCTGCTTCTTGTGCTTGTTGATGATTTGAATCTGGTTGTACTGTTTCATTTTCTGCAACTTCATTTTCATTAACAATATCTTCTTGAACTTTGTTATCAGTTGCAACAGAAGTTTCTTCAGTAACATCAACTGGAGACTCTGATGCAGCCGGTTCTTCTACTGCAGGTTGTTCAGTTGTCGTATTATCCGCTTCTGTTGATGCATCTTCAACACCCGCTTCAGACTCCTCTGAAGGTACTTCGCATACTTCATTCTCAACACTCACTTCTGTATTTGTGCCCGCTGGTTCTGTTGCTGGCGTTGAATCTTGATTACTGTCTACCGGCGTATCTGGTGCTTTTTCACCAGTATTATCCGATGTTTCGCTGTCTGGCGCAGGCGTTGGATCACATGTACTCTCTTCATCGTTGGATGCGCTATTGTCACTCTCTGGTGTCTCGTTCTGATCAACTGGCGCTGTTTCAACAGGTTGTTCTTCTGAGCTCTCACTATCTGTATTCTCTTCAGGTTGTGCTGTCTCTGTTGTGTCCGGTGTCTCAGAAGCAACTTCGTCTGTTTCGTCTTGAGGTACTTCTGTTTCAGAGGGGGTGTTAGGTTGTCCTGCCGGCTCCTCAGTTTTTACTTCTACAGGCACGACTTTACTTTCAGATGCAGCCGATTGATTATCTGCACTGTCTTTAGCAGTTACAGTAATCACTTCATTACCTTTTAAAGTAATATCTTGTGTTAAGGCAACTGTCCATTTGCCTTCAGCATCTGCACGCGTCTCAAAACGTTTTCCATCCGCTAACACTACTGTTACAAGTGCATTAGCTTCAGATGTACCACTCACACTTGAATCTGTTGCTTTAACTTCATTTACTACAGGTGCTTGCGGCGCCATTGTATCTTCAACTACTTGCGTCGTTTCTTGTGATGCATTACCAGCTTTATCCGTTGACACTGCTTTAATTGGCGCTTGATATGCGAATGGTGTATCAAATTCAGCTGTCCAGTTTCCTTGTGCATCTGTCACAACTTCCTTTGTAGTTCCATCTGCTAGTGTTAACTTCACGGTACTTGATGGTTC
>NZ_MRZJ01000009.1 GCF_002994445.1 Staphylococcus simulans | reverse complement strand
CCATCTGAGAAGGTTACTTGTTTATTGCCATTTGGTAATGTTGTTGTATCTGTAATTGTGATTGATGTTCCATTTTCACCTTTTGCACCTTGTGCTCCGGTTTCACCACGGTCACCTTTGTCTCCTTTTGCACCTTTAGGAACAACTAATGATTTGCCATCACTGAAGATAACTTTTGTTGAACCATCGGCTTGAGGTGTAATGCTTGTAATTGTGATAGATTCGCCTTTTGCTCCTGTTGCACCGGCTGCACCTGTATCACCTTTATCGCCTTTTTCACCTTTTGGAATCACAAATTCTTTATTATCACTGAAGACTACTTTTGTTGAACCATCTGGTTGAGGCGTAATGCTAGTAATAGTGACTGAATCACCTTTTTCACCTTTAGCTCCAGCTTCGCCTGCGTCGCCTTTATCTCCTTTAGAGATAACAGCTGTTGAGTTATCGCTGAAATGAACGACTGTGTTGCCATCTGCATCTTTTGTTGTGCCTGTAACTGTTAATGGTGCTGCATCATGACCGTTTGTACCAGCTGCGCCTGTTTCACCGCGGTCACCTTTGTCTCCTTTAGAAATGACAGCTTGTTGACCATCACTAAAGTGAACAACTGTATTACCTGCTGGGTCTTTTGTTGTGCTTGTTACAGTTAACGGTGCAGCATTTTGACCTGCATCACCTTTATCCCCTTTGGCACCTTTAGGAATTGTTAAAGATTTGCCGTCTGAGAATGTTACAACAGTATCGCCATTGCTTTGCGGTGCAATTGAACGGATTGTGATAGATTCGCCTTTTGCTCCTGTATCACCTTTATCTCCTTTAGCACCAGTTTCACCACGGTCGCCTTTAGCAATTACTGCTTGTGAACCATCACTGAAGTGAACGACTGTGTTACCGTCCGAATCTTTATTAGTGCTTGTAACTGTGAGTGGTGCAGCGTTTTGACCAGCAGCGCCAGTTGCGCCTGTTGCGCCTGTATCACCTTTAGGAATTTCTAATTTTTTACCGTCACTGAATGTTACTTCTTTATTACCATTCGGCAATGTTGTTGTATTTGTGATTGTAATAGATTCACCTTTAGGTCCAGTTGCACCTGTGTCACCTTTCGCACCTTGTGCTCCAGTTTCACCACGATCACCTTTGTCACCTTTAGGAATAGTGATTGTTGTGTTATCACTGAATGTCACAACTTTATTTCCTTCAGGATCTGTTGTTGTTGATTTGATTGTAATTGCTTTTCCGTCTGCACCTTTTTGGCCTTTTGGAATCACAATTTCATGACCATCACTAAAGACTACTTTTGTTGAACCATCAGGTTGAACTTGCGTGCTAGTAATAGTAACTGATGTACCATTTTGTCCAGCAGCACCTGTTTCACCACGGTCGCCTTTATCACCTTTCGCGCCTGTTGCTCCAGCTGCACCTTGGGCACCCGTTTCACCACGATCTCCTTTATCACCTTTTGAAATTGTGGCTGTTGAGTTATCGCTGAAGTGAACTACTGTATTGCCAGCTGCATCTTTTGTAGTGTTTGTAACTGTTAATGGAGCTGCATTTTGACCTGCGTCGCCTTTGTCACCTTTAGCACCTTTTGGAATTGTCGCAGTTGAACCATCACTGAATGTGACAACGATATCGCCATTCGCATTCGGTGTAGATGATTTAACCGTAATTGGTGCACCATCTTTACCTTTTGGAATTATCATTGTTTTACTATCAGTAAATGTAACTTTTGTATCACCATTTGGTAATGCTTCAATTGTTCTGATACCAATTGATGTACCCGCTGCGCCTGTTTCGCCTCGGTCACCTTTATCACCTTTGGCACCTTGAGGACCGGCTGGACCTTGAATACCTTGGATACCTTGATCACCTTTTGGAATTTCTAATTTTTTACCGTCACTGAATGTAACTTCTTTATTACCATTTGGTAATGTAGTTGTGTTTGTGATAGTGATAGATTTTCCATCTGTGCCTTTAGGAATATCCATTGTTTTACCATCAGTAAATACTACATGTGTTGTTCCATCTGGTAATTTAGTAATACTAGTTATGCCGATTGATGTACCATCTGTACCTCTAGCACCTTGAGCTCCGGTATCACCTTTGTCACCTTTAACGCCTTTTGGAATTGTCATTGTTTTGCCATCTGTAAATGTGACTTTTTGGTCTCCATTTGCTAATGGTTCAATTTTTGATATTCCGATTGATGTGCCGGCTGCGCCTGTTTCTCCGCGATCACCTTTATCTCCTTTTGGACCTTGTGCTCCTGTTAAACCTGTATCACCTTTTTCACCTTTGTCACCTTTTAGACCTTGTGGACCGGTTGCTCCAGTTGTACCCTGAACACCTTGTATACCTTGGGCACCCTGAGGACCGGCTGGACCTTGTGCTCCTGTATCACCTTTTGGTCCCCTTGGAACAACTACTTGACTTCCATCTGAAAATACAACAAGAAGGTCCCCATTTGGCATTAAACTTCTAGATAATACTGTAATCGATTTGCCTTGTGCTCCCGTAGCACCCGTATCTCCTTTATCACCTTTTGGACCAGCTGAGCCTTGTGCACCTGCAGCTCCGGTATCTCCTTTATCGCCTTTCGGACCGGCTGGACCTTGTGCACCTGCAGCACCAGTATCACCTTTGTCGCCTTTCGCACCTCTTGGTCCTGCTGTTCCATCAGGAATGAATACAGTGCTGATTGGTTGGTTCGTATCTGCATTAATAATTGTTAATAATGTACCTTGTTTACCGTTTTGAGTCGTTCTTTCTTGTGTTGTTGTGATATTAGGCGTACGTCCATCACGAGGTACAATCATTTTACCTGGTAAACTTGTAGTTCCGTTTTTAGAAACAGTTGCTGTAACTACATCTGCTTCTCTTAACGGAGCATTTAAAGCCTGCGTAAAAGTACCTTGTGCATTAGATTGTGTTGTATACGTAGTAGGCCCTACATGAATAGTTACAGGTACATTAGGTTCTGTTTCACCTGTAACCGTTCTTGATCCGGATAATTGCGGATCTACGACAGGTGGCAATACAATGTCCGGTGTTTGTAGGGGCTGTCCAATTCCCAACTCGACAATTTTATTGACAGGCTGAAGAGTAACCACTCCTTGATCTCTTGTTTTACCAATTAACTCACCTTTGTAAGTTACAGTTGTTTCGTTGTATGTTTTAACTCCTTCACTACCTGTAGATTTAATTCGTTGTTGACCAGCTTGAAGGCTTGTTGTAGTCACATATTTCGTTTCAAACGGTAGAGGTTCACTCACTACACTTTTAGTAGTTTTGATATTAAGATCCGGGTTCCCATCCAAAATTACTTGCATTTTTTCATGGAAGTAATTATCAGTTGAATATGGATCGTGCTGTCTACTGTACGGTGAGTTTTGCGAATACATCATCGGGAATGCTTCTACACTTAAATCTCCATTCCAATCTGTAACAGGAACAGAAAACTCTAATAGACCATATCCTCCATTTGTCAATGTAGGATAATTGTTAAGCATTGGTCTAGAGTCCATGGCATAACCCTGCGGATAACCAGGTTTAGATAACCCTCCTTGTAGATAACCTGTACCTGGAGGAGAAGTAACTCCTGATTGTTTATATTTGTATGGAATCTGACTAGGGTGTTCATAAGCTTTACCAAGCTTCAATCCCCCTAAATCAATCGAATGATTTCCAGTGTTCACAGTAGCATCGTATTTAACTGAAAAATTCATTCTATTATTCGCTTTATCTGGAGTTGCAGTAAACACATAATGCGCTGGTAATTGACCAGAATATGTTTTACCTGTACCTGTAACAGATACACCTTGATCAGGAATACGTATTTCTGTTTTTAAAGCACCAACAACTTCAGTTGTTGTACCATTTTTAGGCAAAGTAACGTTTGAAGTTGTATTCTCATCACCTACAGGATACGTCTCATTAGTCGTACTTGATGATGTTGAAGTCGTATCAGATCCTGCTGCTCTTACTGCATAAACAGTATATTTAGAAGTTTGCTCATTTGCATACTCAATACCAGCTCGTAAAATATCTTGGAATAAATCTTCCGCAGAAACCGTATTATAGTCTACGTTAATTTTACTCATGATACCGTCTACATCATCTGGACCATAGTTATCCGCCAATAATTGACGTACTAACCCTTGTTTGTCCGATGTGTGCAAGTATTGTTCTACAAATTCTACAGGTGCTTTTTGCCCATCATTCAGCATTGAAAAATCTATAGAACTTGTATCCGCTTCTCTTGTACTTACTTTTGGCGCTTCAGTACTTTGATCGTTATTTTCAGTTGTAGTTTTCACTGCTTCAGTTGGCTGAGAATCTGCTGCTTTTGCAGGTTCTGTTGCTGTTTGCTTTTCTGCAGTCTGTGTACTTTCTGTGTTTGCAGGTGCTGCAGTATTTTGCTGAGGTTGTTCAGTTTTCACAGCTGTCTCTTTTTGTTCTGCGTTAACTTGCGTCGTTTTAGTCTGTGGGTTTGTTTCACTTGTTGCTTGAGGTTGTGAAACTTCTGATGTTTTTTCTGTGCTAGACTGTTCTGGTTTAGCTTCTGCATTTACAGCTTTTGTATTTTGGTCGGCAGGTGCTGCAGTTTGGTTCGCTGAATTTTCTGCTGGTTCTGTCGCTTGCTGAGAACCGTTCTCTTCAGCCGCTTCTGCATCACGGCTAGCCCCAAAAATTAATGTGGTCCCTAATAAAATAGATGCCGTTCCAACTGTAAATTTTCTAATCGAATATTTGTTATGAATATTCGGCAAGAAGTCTAAACGTTTGTTTGGTTTTCTCATGATGTCCTCCATGTAATTGTGTGTTTTTACTTTAAAACGCTGAAGTATTGCATGTTATTTTTTGTATAATGCATACTGATTAAGTATAACAAAGTTTTGTGCGTTTTAGTACAAATATTTACAAATTATGTACAATTCTATATCTAAAAATAGAATTTTTTCTATATATCGCTTGACTTCCTCAAAAATTAAAAACCGCCAATCCAACATTGGACTAGCGGTTATACAGCGGAGAAGAAGGGATTTGAACCCTTGCGAGCCTTTCGACTCCTGCTGGTTTTCGAGACCAGTCCCTTCAGCCGAACTTGGGTACTTCTCCTTCGTTATGAGTTGGTTGACATACATGCAAATTGATAATATCCATCACCAACATTATTTACACTAAAACTTTTGCAACATGATTTCAAAACCTTTGCTTAAACCATGCGGTATCACATAGTATGGTTCTAAGGAGGTTTCGATGATGCATCTCAAAACAAACTTCATAATAGATACACTTAAAACATTAGACGATCCCTATATCACTATTCCTGTACATGAAAGCTGGTATCAACATACCTTTACAATACATCTGCCCTATCATCCGCCTTACTTATGGGAAACTTTGCTTGCGTTTTTAGAACGTCGTGCGATACCAGGTGTAGAATTTGCGGATGAATCTTCTTATGCGCGTACACTGCTTATTCCGCAATCTGAATATCATATTCCGCTTAAAGGATGGCTTTCAGTTACACACGATTTTGAACATAACCAATTAAAAGCAGAAATGAGTGTCAGCTGTTATCCCGAATTAGGTAATATTCTTATGCGCCTACGTCATCTGTTTGATTTAGATTTCAATCCAGAAGTTATTAAAGCAGCACTCAAAGAACCCTGGATTGATCCGCACTTGCGTTTGCCTGGCGGTATGGACGGCTTTGAAGTAAGTGTGCGTACCATTTTAGGGCAACAAATTACTGTCAGTGCCGCAACCACTTTAGCAGGACGTTTGGTTAAACATCTTGGGACACCCTTTAATTATGGTCACCCTCAGCTGCAATATCTCTTTCCAAATGCTTCTATTATCATTGAAGCTGGCAGACAAAACCTTTTAGAAGGCGGTACTGGCATTGGTGATGTACTTGGTCCTTTAGGTATAACTGGTCGTCGTGCCGCAACTATCGAGGCAGTCGCAAAAGCTGTTCAATCCGGTGAAATCGCTTTAGCACCTCTGCCGATTTGGCAAAACGGCACACTCAATAACGATGCCATCATGAAAGCAGAACATATCATGAAACAATTATCTGCCATTAAAGGCATTGGACCTTGGTCTATGCATGCCATTGCGATGCGTGCTTTAGGTTATCCTGATGCTTTCTTAGAAACAGATATCGGTGTCATCAACCGTATGCGCGACATTTATCCGGAGATTGAACGTAAAGACAAGAAAAAACGCCTTGCTTACGCTGAAGCTTGGCGTCCATTACGCAGTTACGCGGTAATTAATCTATGGAAGTGATCAGCTTTAACGCTGTTGTTTTTGACTGTCTTCTAAAATATTTTTAAAGCCGTTCCATTGTACTGTAATGATGATGTCAGCAACTTCTTCAGAAGTCACTTCCTCTTTATGTCCTGCCCAATATTTGAAAGTCGTAATAAACATGTTGAAAATATATTCTTTCAACAAGTCTCTTTCGACTTTAGTCAGCTTTGTATTTTGACGAATAATATCAAAGCGCTGTTTCATATCATTTTTCAACTTCATTTCAAAGCTGGCATGGGTATTGAAACTTAATAAGAGATGTATTGTATCCGCATAAGGATACAGTGCATCAAACATTTCTTTGATTAATGCTTTTTCATAAAACTCAGTGCCGTCGCTTTTCGATTTAAATTGTTTGCGCAGTTCATTCAGCCTTTGGATAACTTCATCCTCAATTTCCTCCAGCAGTTCATATTTATCGTCATAATACCGATAAAATGTACTGCGTGTGATTTCTGCCGCTTCCGCAATCTGATGAATCGCAATCAAATCGAAATGTTTTTGTTTCATTAACTGAATCAACGCTTCTTTAATCTTTCGTTTAGTTTGATTCGTTTTTCTAGCATAAGGCATACATACCCCTCCATTTGCATTCAATATAACACAAAATCAAATAGACTGTCCTATTTTGGACACATTGTAACAATGTGTACTTTTTATCTTCAGAGTAAGGTGTTATATTGGAAAACGTCAATTTTTGAATAATAATTAATCAGGAGGAAAATATGACCTCAAACCACTCAACTCGCCCTGTCGATATACATGGCAAACCTTATAACCCGACGTTGATTATGGTAACAATGCTGCTGGCCACATTTTCAGGTGTTTTAATGCAGACATCGCTCGGCACAGCGTTACCGACACTTATGCACGATTTTGATATAGATTTCGCAACAGCACAACAAGCCACAACATGGTTCTTGCTCGCAAATGGTGTCATGATTCCATTATCTGCGTTCTTCGCAACACGATTCCCTACAAAATTACTGCACATCCTAGCATATAGTATTTTATTAATCGGCTTAGCGATTACCGCTTTAGCACCCAGCAGCCATCACTATTGGTTCGTATTCCTAGTCGGTCGTATTATTTCAGCTGTCTCTGTCGGCATGATGATGCCGCTGATGCAAATGCTGATTATTAATATGTATCCGCCGAAGAAACGCGGTGTCGCAATGGGACTCACAGGTCTTGCGATTGGTTTAGCACCTGCCATCGGTCCTACATTTGCCGGTTGGATTTTAGATAAGGACCACATTATTTTGGGTCTGACTTTAAGCAATTCATGGAGAAATATCTTTATCGTTCCAATCGCTGTGATGGTCATTGCATTAGTGCTTTGTATCTTCTTAATGAAAGATATTATTCCTAACAGAAAATTAAAACTAGATATTCCATCATTTATTTTATCGGTATTCGGCTTCGGTCTGTTCCTTTGGGGCTTTTCAAACGTGGCTTCAGAAGGATGGGGCAGCTTTTGGTGGGTCATTTTGCCGATTATCGCAAGTTTGTTCATCTTGACTTTCTTTGTAGTGCGTCAATTGAAAATGAAAGATCCATTCTTAGACTTGCGCGTGTTTAAAAACAGAAACTTCACCTTCGCCACATTGGGCATTGTATTAATCACAATGGCTATGTTCGGTGTAGAAATGATGCTGCCGACATACTTGCAGAATATCCACGGTTTCTCACCGCTTGTCGCAGGTTTGACTTTATTACCTGGTGCACTCTTAATGGGCATCACTTCACCGATTTCAGGTGCTTTATACAATAAAGTCGGTGTGAAACGTTTAGCATTTGTAGGTTTCTTTATTCTTAGTGTATCTACAATTCCTTTCGCCTTTTTATCAGGCGAAACATCTACAACACTTATTACAGTGTTATATGCCATCCGTATATTCTCAATTGCATTGATTATGATGCCGCTCACTGCTTTTGCGATGGATTCGATTCCTACAGAAGTCGGAACACACGGTACAGCAGTTAATAACACTGCACGTCAAATGGCATCTTCTATCGGTGTTGCATTATTAACATCTGTGACACAAAACATCATTAACAACAACGAGCCGAAAGCATCCTTAAAAGATACCGACCCGTTTGAATTCATGCGTCAATTCCAACATGCCATGATTGACGGTTTCAATACTGCCTTTGCGATTGGTTTAGTCTTCGCAATTCTTGGTCTTGCTTTAGTACCATTCTTAGGCAATAATCTTTCTAAAGAAAGTGAGGAAACAAAATGATTATATTAATATTACTAACACTTGCTGTTTTCCTCGCTTGGATGTTTATCAAGCCGAAAGCCGTTCGTATTGCGATAGGCAGTCTGTTAATGGTCTTATTACTGATTCAAGGTATCTTAATCGGTATGAACTTGCACCATCACTTTGGTATGAAGCAAGTCACAACAACTAAAGTACACCATAATGTTTACTCTGCAGGCGATAAACAAAACCCTGCTAATTTAATGATTGCAAAAGAACTCGGCAAAGATACAAACAATTATGTTTTGATTTATCGCGATCACAAAGATCAAAACAAAGCACAAGCTCATTTTAAACCTGACTTCAGCAAAGATAAACAAGTTGAAACTGTGAAAAAATCAGCGACGTATCAACTTAAAGACGTTAAACAACCTGAAGTCAAAACTAAAACTACGGCTTGGGTATTCGAAAATGATTTCTATCAAGCATTGATGAGCTTTGGTGATGATCACAAAGCATTAATTAAAGAGACTACAACCATTACTTTACCTAAAGATGAATGGGTTGCAGCATCACCAGAACAATTAAAACAGCTGCAAGCGAAACAAAAAGATTCTAGCAGCCAGCAAAAACAAATGGCCATGATGCAATCTATGCCGAAAGCAGAACAAACTAAAATGGCTGTGAAACAAATGAAAAAGATGTTAGGACAATAAGCAAACCAAAAGCGCGCAACCTTTAAAAGTGATTGCGCGCTTTTATTTATGTTTATATGCTTATTTATGCAATATACATTTTCAATCTCTTAATAACCTAAAAGAGCTTTCAATGAGAAACCGACTATAATCGAAACTGTAATAACAAAGAAGCCCGGAAGAATAAAGCTGGTCGGTCGTGTTTGTTTCGTTTCGTCTAGATCTACCGCAAAGAGTAATGTAGGCTGTGCCGGAATTACGAAGTTTACGTTTAATGTTTGAACCATCGCAATAAAGTACATCGGCGGCACACCGATACTCATCAATATCGGCAGCATAATCGAAGCTGTCGCAGATTGCGATATCACTATCATTGTCACCATGGAAACTAAAATAATGACAAGCCATGGTACTTGTTCAATAATGCCCCCTATTTCCTGGGTCATAATCTTTTGGTTGCTCGGTGCACTGAAGATCGTCGCACCTAACCAGCCGGGACCAAGGACCGCAAAGAGTGCACCAATTGCAGATTGCGTAATGTGTGCGTTCAAAATGTCTCTTGTATTCAGTTTAATCAGCACTAAGTTGATTGCGGCACTCGCATACATAAACAATTGCACTATCTCTGTTGTTTCTAACTTAACCGTCTCGCCATTTACTTTGAACGAAGGGACAAAATCTGAAAAGATACCAAAGAATAAAATACACGCAACTCCTGTTAAGAAAGCTGCTACACCGATTTTCACTCTTTTGGTAAATTCAGGACGCGGTTCTGTATCTTCTATCTCTTCTAAAAGCTGTTCCGCAAATTGACTCGGGTGCGGTTTGCGTCTGCCGACGACTGTGCAATAAACACTCAGCGCTAACATACTGATCAATGCTGTCGGCAAGACGATGGATAAGTATTTGCCCATGGTAATACCGGATACTGCGACAACAGAGATAATGTAAGCAGTCGCAGAAGCTGCAGGGCTGCATAATAAAGCCAAGTTCGCAGTCAGTACTGAGGCTGTTAAAGGACGCTTCGGCTGAATACCTGCACGTTTTGCGGTCTTCGCAATAATCGGTTCAAGCGATAAAGCAATATTCGCTGTTCCGATTCCGAATACAAAGAGAAACACAATCATCGGTGCGATAAAGATAATCGACTTAGGGAAGCGTTCAATAATTTTCGATGCCAAATGCACTAAATAATCAATACCGCCCGTTGCTTGCAGCGTACCGCCGGCAATACCGATAGATAATATAATCAAGACTGCAGTTACCGGCGCAGAACCCGGTGGTAATCCAAATATAAAAATCATGATTAATTGCGCCACAATCGCAAAGATACCGCAGCCTAATGCACCTGCTGCACGCAACCCGAGTAATATCGCCGCAATCATAATGATAATTTCTAAAATAAACAAGAACATGTTAACGCCTCACTTAATTTCTCTTTCTTGTGAAAAAAATAACATACTCTAGTTTATCATGATTCTTCACCGCTGTGCAGTGTAACACAATCGTCAAAAATGAAAATTTAGTGAAAGTCTAAAATTTTATATTGTTTCAATTAACAACTTATAACACACTATATTTTCTGTTCAAATAAAAAAAGCCCTCGGGTGTTACACCGAGGACCAAATGATTAACCTACGCTCTATCCCAATAGCGATATTGTTTGAATGCTTTTAAGATGGCTTCTGGATTATCTGAAACGATAACACCAGGCGAATCTAATTTCACTTTTTTATCTTGAAGCACTTTTGAAGCTGCTTCATTAAAGAGAATCGGTTTCTTATGCTTATAAGAAAGTGCCGCAAATTCTTCTGCTTCTGGTTCAAGCTCTGAACCATCTGATAATATAACCAGACTGTCGAATAATGTCGCATGTGCAGTGTCATAAGTCTCATTCACAGAAATATCTTCTGATAATGATTTTTGCTGCTTACCGACAAATGCATAGTTCAATTGATTATCCGCTGCACTTATCGCATAAGATTTTAATGTTTCTGGGTCCACATCACCATTGATTAAAATAGCCACAGAGTGTCCAGGTAATGGAATATCATATTTTTCCATTGTTAATTGACTGTCTTTCTTATCTGTTTTTACTTCTTCATTTTCTTCTGGTACTTCAACACCGACATTCGCCGCAACACGTTCAGCTAATTCTCGGTCAATTTTATTCAATTGATTCACTGCACGCTGACGTACGTCCATGCTTTTACATTTACCGATTTCAAATGAGAAGCCGTCTACAGTATGATCATATTCCGCTTGCGTTAAGCTGTTCAGATACAATCTTGGTTGTGAGTAATAGTCTTTGAAACTATCGCTGCGGCGTCTGATTTTATGTCCTTCTACTTTTTCTGGATAATGTTCATAACCACCTTCAGATTTAGAACTTGTAAACGGACAATTGCCTTCTAATTTGTTCTTATGATAAGAAGTCTGACCTTCGTGGATATTCATTTGATGCATCGCATCACGTTGGTTATTGCGTACTTTATTTACAGGACGGTTGATTGGAATCTGGTTGAAGTTCGGTCCGCCGAGTCTAGAAATTTGTGTATCTGTATAAGAGAATAGTCTGCCTTGTAACAACGGGTCATTTGAGAAGTCGATACCTGGTACTACATGACCTGGATGGAATGCCACTTGTTCTATTTCATCAAACACGTTATCTACGTTGCGGTTCAATGTCATTTTACCTACAACTTTAACTGGTATTTCATCTTCTGGCCAAAGCTTAGTAGGATCTAAGATATCGAAATCAAAGTCGAACTCTTGGTCTTCTCTAATAATCTGCAAGCCTAATTCCCATGCAGGATAGTCGCCTTTTTGAATAGATTCGTGCAAGTCTTTACGGTGGAAGTCGATATCTTTACCTTGCAAGATTTGCGCTTCATCCCATACTAATGATTCTAAGCCGTGTGTTGGGCGCCAATGGAATTTAACAAAGAAAGATTCGCCTTCTGCGTTGACTAATCGGAATGTATGTACACCGAATCCTTCAATTTGTCTGATATTCTTAGGAATACCGCGGTCACTCATCGCCCATACTGCAGTATGTGATGTTTCAGGGTTTTCTGCGAAAAAGTCCCAGAATGTATCATGTGCTGAACCGCCTTGCGGTGTTTCAGTATCTGGCTCAGGTTTTACTGCGTGAATCAAGTCAGGGAATTTAATCGCATCTTGAACGAAGAATACTGGAATATCGTTTCCTACTAAATCAAAGATACCTTCATCTGTATAGAATTTCGTCGCAAAACCGCGTACGTCACGTACAGTATCCGGTGAACCTTTTGAACCTTGTACAGTAGAAATACGCACAAACACCGGTGTTACTTTATCTGTATTCGTAAGGAAGTCCGCAGAAGTATACTTAGATAAATCTTCATATAATTCAAATTCACCATGTGCACCAAATCCGCGCGCATGTACAACACGTTCTGGAATACGCTCATGGTCGAAATGCATAATCTTTTCACGGAAATGGAAGTCCTCAAGTAGACTCGGCCCTCTTTTTCCAGCGGTTAATGTTAATTCATCTTCACTGACTTTTGTGCCATTATTCGTCGTCATTGCTTCATCTTGATGGCTTTTTCTGAATTGATCCAACTGCTCTTGCTTTTTGTTTTTGTGTTCGTTCACTTCAAAAAAACCTCCTCAAAAATCATGTCTTACTCCTACAATTCCCCGCACCTTTTAAGCAAAACATTTTTACACTTTGTTCACACTTTTTATAAATATATTATAAAGTGTTTGTATGGATTTACATTGAGGATTATCAAGATGTTAGAAAAAAAGCTGGAACTTTATTGTGTCTCCTAACTAAAAGCAGGAAGACCTTCATGATAAAAAAATGAAAAGTCTTCCTGCTTTAATTTTAAATAGTAATTACCGACTTGTAGAGCTAATAGTTTCTTGATATTAACTGCCATAAATATAATTTCAATTTCGATTTTGACTTTTTCTTTGCCCCTAAGGAACATCCGAGTGAAAACCAAATTATCCTACAGATTTCCGAAAAATGTTTCTATATCAATCTTATTGATTGTAGATTTTTGAAGTTTCCGTATCTGAAAGCATTTTCTATTACTACATTTGAAGTACTCCTACTTAAAGTTCTTCCTAATTTTCTTCTGTGTACTTATGTCTCAGTCCTTTATATGTGTTGACATAGTTTCTTTAATCCCTTTACATTGAGCTATTACTCATTTTGGAGTATTTACTTTTTACCAGTGTCTGAATTTTTACCGACCCTTTATTTTTTGTCACGACGGCGAGATATTTATCAACGCAACTTATCTTCTGTAATATTGTTATTTTTTGACCTTCTTAATGCTTCTTTTTCTTTTTGTGTCATTGGTCTTGCATCTTTGCTCGGACCATTTGGTGATTTTATACCTAATTTGTTGTTTAATTTAGCATAACCACGACCGTCTTGTTTTATTCTTTCTTCTAAACTTTGCTGTTTCATACCTCTTTCTCTATATTCTTTCATTATTTCTTTAACTTCTTTTTCATTCATATCCTAGCACCTCGTATATATGTCCTAACATCTTTACTAAGTATTCATATTTATTTTTTCAAAAATTTATATCCCTTATAACCAACACCTACTAACTGGAAAGCATCAGTATAAGAAATTTTATTTTGTTTTAAAGCATTGTCGACATATCTGAAGAAGACACTGTCCATTCTGTACTTCAGGTTGTTATTAAAGTTTCCGCCGGATTCAGAACTAAGCTTTTTATTCTTTTGTACTTTTGTATATGCCTCTTCGAGTTCCTTTACAGCAACTTGATAAGCGGTGCGGCTTATTCTATTTGTATCTAATAATCTTCTATATAAGACATATTGACTTACTGGAAATATTGTTTCTAGACTGTGAATATCATTTGTCTTGATCTTCTCAAATATGGATAGAGGTACAAGCAGTTCAGCTGTGATTTTATTAATATATGCTTCGAATGATTGCGCACTTTCTTCCAATGCATCACTATTGAAAATACCTTCATTACCTACAAACAAATGAACTAGTTCATGAATCAATGTGAACAAACGTCCCTTTTTAGTGTCTGTTTGATTAATAAAGATGATCGGTGCCTGTTTATCGCTTAATACAAAGCCTCTAAATTCTTTAATATTGAGCGGACGGTGTGTGTTGTCTTTTACTTTTCCATTTAAAAAAACAAACACTCCGATTCGATTGATTTTTTCCTGAAATAGTTAAATACATCAGGCTTTGCTTGTCCCATATAATCTTTTGGGACATCTAAAATTTTACGAATTTCATGTGCAACTTGAAGTACATCTGTTTGTGCTTTAAAAATATGGATATACGGAAGTTCATATTCTATCTCTTCTTTTAGAAACGCTTGCTTCATTCGCATTTCTTGTATTGTTGCTTTAAGCTCTTCGCTTTTACTTTCTGCCATTTTCGATTGAAGCACTCTAAAGTCCAATCTTTCTTTCGGCGCAGTCATTTTCTCATTCAACAATAATGCGCCAACGGGTACATTTATAATTTTCGCTATTTTGATAAGCTGATTAAATGTTGGGTCAATCTCTCCGCTCATGATGTCATCTATCTTTTCAACCTTCTCTTTAATAGCGGAGAGAGGCACATTTGCTTCTTGAATATACGCATTAAACACTTGTTTATTGAGTACGATACGTTTAACCATGGCGTTGCCTCCTCCAATATTTTTAAATATTATACCATGTCCCGTTAGTTAAATGATTGTATGAACCACTAAGCAACATCTATTTTTTTACCCTTAATCACTCAACTCGCTATCTTTAACATCTGTGATAAACATATGACCAGGCGCATGTGTGATGATGAGTTCTGGTTTTGCGTCTAATGCGACAGATTGCGGAGTAACACCGCATCCCCAGAATACAGGAACTTCACCTGGTTTAAACTGAACCGGTTCGCCGAAATCAGGATTATCCAAATCCGTCACGCCGATTGCTTTCGGATCTCCGATATGAATCGGTGTACCATGTACGTTCTTAAAGTGTGTTGTAATTTCTGTCGCTTTAATTGCTTCTGCCATTGTCATAGGACGCATGCTTACAGTGATATTACCATCAAAGCGGCCGCTTGGTTCTGCTGGAATGTTTGTAATATACATCGGCACATTGTGTCCTTCTTCAATGTGGCGGATAGGAATACCCGCTTCAAGCAGCGCATGTTCAAACGTAAAACTGCATCCGATTAAGAAACTGACCATATCTTCTGTAAAGACATGCCCGATATCTGTCGGTGTTTCAACTAACTCTCCATCTCGATACACACGATATAGTGACACATCTTGTGTGATATCCGCTTCTCTTCCATACTTCGTAAAATGTTTCTCCCCGACTTCTGACACGTCTAATAATGGACACGTCTTAGGATTCTTAAAACAAAACTTCAAGAAATCATATGCATACTTTTCAGGCAGAATAACCACATTCGCTTGAATGTACCCCTTAGCCATACCGCTCGTATGCCCTGTGATTTCCCCTTTCGCAATGGCATCGCGAATCTCTTTTGGTGTCGCATTTTGATAATCTTGTACTGTCATAAAACTACATCCCCTTTGTCTCTCTTTTGAACCATTCTATCATGAAACATTGTCTGTTGTATGGAGTTGCGAAAATATTCTGATAAAACAATTAAAGCAATTTATGCTTAATAACAAACAAAAAAGTCTTGGATACATTGTAAGTGCATATCCAAGACTTTGAATAAAGTATTATTTCAATATTTTTATTTATTGTATGTGTTGCTCGTCTGAAGTAAGCGGAGATGCGGCATCTGCGGCTTTTTTGCTTTTTAACAAGAACACGCTGATTAAACTGATCACCGCAATAATCACTGTAAACCAGAAGGCTGCGTGATAACCATTCAATAATGCATCGTGTTGTACAGCTTGCATCATCGCCTTCTTACCCATACCTTCATAATCCGCCATATCAGGTTTAAACGCTTTTGCATAATGACTCATGATTGTGAATAATGCGGCTGTACCGATAGAAGCCGCAATTTGTTGTACGGTATTCGTCATTGAAGAAGCATGCGCATTCAAATGCATCGGCAACTGGTTCATAATATGCGTCATTAAAGGCATTAAACCTAAAGCAATACCAACCATACGAATAGCGTAAACCGTCGCAAGCATGCCTGAAGATGTATCGCCATCCATAAAGACGAAGTACAATGTTGTCACAACAACTATTGATAAACCGATAATCGCAAGTATTTTGGCACCGAATTTCTGAAATAGAAAACCAGACAAGACAGACATGATTCCCATTACAATCGCACCCGGCAATAAAATAAGTCCGGATTCAAGTGCCGGTTTACCCATAATATTTTGTACAAAAATCGGTAATACCGTTTCTGAACCAATCATCGCAATCATCACAAAGGCCATTATCAAAATACCTACCGCAAACTGACCTTCTTTAAAGACTCTGAAATCAAGCAGCGGTGACGTTAAACGTGTTTGTCTGATGATAAAGATGACCACCAAAATTAAACCGCCGATAATCGTTGTTAAGACAATCGGATCATCAAAACCGTCTCTTGAAATTGAACTTGTGCCGTATAATAAACCGCCAAAACCTATGACTGAAAGTAATATCGATAATACATCAATCGGGACTTTCTTTGTGGTTCCTACGTTAACCACAAATTTCAAACTGCCTAAGAAAGTAAGCACCGCTATCGGCGCTACAACATGGAACAATGAACGCCAATTAAAGTATTCTACTAAGTAACCTGACAATGTCGGTCCGATTGCAGGTGCTAAACCAATCACTAAACCAAAAATCCCCATATATTTCCCGCGTTCATGCGGTTCAAAAATATCTAAGATTGTTGTCATCATTAATGGCATCATCATACCTGAACCGAGTGCTTGTACAATACGTGCAATCAACAGCACTGTAAAGTTCGGACTGAATCCAGCGGCTATTGTGCCGATTAAAAAGATTAAAATCGCTGTTGTGAAGACTTGGCGTGTTGTAAAGCGCTGGATAACCATCGCTGATAACGGTATAACTACACCATTTGTAAGTAAGAAAGCAGTCGTTAACCACTGTACTTGTGTGTATTCAATATTGAAATCTCTCATAATACTCGGCAATGCTGTCGCAAGCAGAGTTTCGTTCAGCAAACCGAAAAATCCGCCCATCAGCATTGTTATAATCATCACTAGTTTTGTTTTATGTGACATATTTCATCTCCTCTAAATTCTATTGCATGCTCATTCCCATTTTAAATAATGCAATTTATCATACCACAACTGTGCATTAAAAAGATTGATTCCAGTTTAATTAAGTGTTAAATCTAATAAAAATCAGTCAACTGGCAGATAGCACATTGAAGTATTGCATTTGCCATGGAATAGTATCCCATACAAAAAGCGACATTTTCCACATACATCTCATGGAAAATGTCGCTTAATAGACACAGCACTTCAGTTATAGATTATCTTTATGAAGCTTCAATCAGTTTCAGTTTATAATCATAAATTGATTGAAGGTCGCCGCTCTTGTTTTTAAGTATTAAATGCTCTTGCGTAATTTCAGTCGGACTATTAACACCGACTGCCGCTGCTAAGTTGAATAACCCTTCATGCAAGCTTGTCACATAGTTTGTGACACGGTAGTTCTTCTCATCTACAAATAAACCGCGTTCTAATTTAGGGTTTGTTGTCGCAACACCGACTGGGCATGTGTTTAAGTGGCATTGCTGACTCATGATACAGCCGACACTGATCATCATACCGCGTGCTACATTGACTAAGTCTGCTCCTAGACCAAGTGCAATTGCGATTTTATCTGGTGTGACCAATTTGCCTGATGCGAAAATTTTCATCTTATCGCGGATGCCGTATTTCTCAAGCATACCTGTTACAATCGGCAGTGCTGTAAACAGCGGCAAGCCGACACTATCTTGAAGCTCTTGATAAGTGGCACCCGTACCGCCTTCACCGCCGTCAATTGTAATGAAACTTGGGAATTGATTACGTTCTTTCATTGTCTTAACCAAGCCTTCAATTTCTGAGACACGGCTGACTACAATTTTGAATCCTACAGGTTTTTGTCCTGCTTCTTGCAGCTGCATAATCCAATCTAACAAGTCATCATAATTATGAATGAATTCAAAACGGTTTGGTGAATTGATTGTTTTACCGACTTCTACACTTCTTATTTCTGCGATTTCTTCTGTTACTTTAGCACCTTCCATGTGACCGCCGCGTGTTTTAGCCCCTTGTGCCAACTTCACTTCAAAGGCTTTCACTTGGTCCATGTCTGCTTTTTGTTTGAATTTTTCTATATCAAACTCACCGTCAGCGGTACGTACACCGAATAGACCTGGCCCGATTTGATAAATTAAATCTCCGCCGCCTTTAAGATGGTGGTCAGACAAACCGCCCTCTCCGGTATTCATCCAAGTCCCTGCACGTCCTAATCCCATTGAAAGTGCAGTAATCGCATTCTTACCGAGTGCACCATAACTCATACCAGATTGACCGACTAAACGTTTTACCACATAAGGATGTTTGAGGCCTTCGCCTAATACCACCGCATCCTCATCTGAAAGGTAATAAGGATCAACTTCATCCGATTCGCGATGTTCTTCACGGTCGAATAAACGTTCATTATCTACTTTATACAAGAAAGTAGAAATCAAGTTCGATTGATCGATACGCATTTCAGTTGCTTGTTTCGGAAACATTGTATTTTGAATGAAGAACCCATCTTCATAGTCCATTAATGTCCCAAAACTTGCCATACGCGACTTGTATTTACCCGCTTTAACAATATCCGTATATTGTCTGCGTGAAAACGGCTTCCCTTTCGTATCCTCTGAGAATAAATATTGACGCAGCTCAGGTCCGATCTTTTCGAAGAAATAGCGCACACGTGCAAGCACAGGGTAATTTCTTAGGACACTGTGTTGTTGCTGGCGCTTATCTCTGATTAACAAAACCAATCCAGAAATCAACAATCCCACGACAACGATAGCGATGAAAATGTTGAGTATGAATTGAAGAATCGTAAGCAATAGCATTTTTGTTCCCCTCTCTCTATTGATATGCCTTAACTCTATTTACTTCAATTCTCAGCAGCCCACTCTGCTGAAATTGCACATAATTTAAACATAATTTCATTGTATACCAAAATTTATCTAGTTTCATTATGCTTTTAGAAAACGTTTACATTTTCGTAGAAATAATTATGAAAGGATGCTTTTAATCGCATTTTCTACACTAGAAATGTAAAAAATTCCAACACCGTATTTAATCTAACATATCTCTAACCTATTCAAAACAGGGTTTTAAAGTTTTCAAATGTTCGGATTATTTAGTCTTTCTTATGTGTACACAATGCTTATACACAGAACAATTAAGGGAATATGTTAAAGTGTAGGTAAATAAGAGAGAGAAAGGCGGATTTACTCATGACAGAATTGAACAAGAAAGTCGCTGTAGTTACGGGTGCGAGCAGCGGTATCGGGAAAGGCATCGCACTTAAACTATCAAATGAAGGCGCAACGGTCGTACTTGTTGCACGTGATGAAAACAAATTAGATGCGGTTTCTACTGAATTAAGAAAAGCAGGTGCGAAGAATTTTGAAATCATCAGTGCAGATGTCACAAAACGTGAAGAAATCGATCGTGCCGTTGCACAAGCTGTAGAAGAATTCGGCAAAGTAGACATTTTAGTCAACAGTGCAGGACAAATGAAATCATCTCAAATCACAGATGGACAAGTAGAAGCTTGGGATGACATGATTGATGTAAACCTTAAAGGTACACTATACGCAATCAACGCAGTCATGCCCCACTTCCAAAAACAATCCAGCGGACACATTGTCAATATTGCTTCAATTTCGGGATTTGAAGTCAGTAAGACAAGTGCACTCTATAGTGCCACAAAAGCAGCTGTTCACGCTATTACACAGGGCTTAGAAAAAGAACTGGCTAAAACTGGTATCCGTTCTACAAGCATTTCACCAGGTATGGTAGACACTGCAATGACAAGCGATACAGATTGGGGCAACCGTAAAATGTTAGAACCTAAAGACATCGCAAATGCCGTTGTATACGCCTTAACACAACCAGGTCACGTCAATGTTAACGAAGTCACAGTACGCCCTGTATAAAAAGGTACTATACGAAACACTTAGAAAATGAGTCATAAGCCGAGGGACAACCTTGGCTTATGCTTTTACATAGATGCAATCGCATAAAAAAGGTACTAAGCTTAACTTAGCACCCCCGCAGATTGCTTTAGATTTTAGGCTGGAATAAGATAAAATAGATTGTAAATAATACAAGATAGACAGCCATGAAAATACCGACGCGTTTTAAAAGATACAGTCCAGTATTGGAACGATTTTTGATAAATCGATTTGAAATCGCGTTCGTTACTAGAAAACTGATGACTATAATCAATACATAGACAAATGTTGTAACATCCATTGAAGTTCTCCTTCATTTTATAATTCTTATTCATTAATGTACCATAACCTGCGGTACAATCCTATATGAATCATCCGCACATTCGTCTAGATGTAACATTGAAGAAAGGATAGAGACATGCTTCAAGAATATTTAACAATCGCCCAAATAATGACAAGAAAATATAGTTTGCCTGAACTTAAGAATATTTGCAGGAAATATCATATTCATGGTTTTGCGAACACCAGAAAGAATGAAATTGCCTTAATGATATCTAAAACATTCTACGAAGAACCTGATGAAATGCTGGATATCCTATTAGAAGATGACGAAGCCGTCGCACTGCTTTCGCTGTTTTTTGTTCATGAACATAATGCTGTCAGTCTAAAAGACCCAGTACCTTCTGCCATCGATGATGCGTTTATGGTCAATTATAATAAAAAGAAGCACATGATCAGTGTCCCTCAAGATATCTATTTCATCCTCAGCAAGTACTTTAAAAAGCATCATATCGACATTAAAAGCTGAATATCGCTATTGTAAAATTGAATGATAGAATTATTAGTTATCACCTTGCTTTTAGTATAAAATAGATAAATAAGATTAATTAACGCATGAGGTGACAGATATATGTACGACTTCTCTGATAAATATGATAATTACGACCGACTCCTTTACGCAATACAAATTAAAAATCCGAACTATAAAAAAGAAGATGCTATGCAAATGACTGAAGCTGAAATTTTCGCTGATTATGCGAAATACAGTAATAAAAAAGAAAAACAAGTACTGGATTTCATTCTGTCTAATCAAATAGAAGTACCTGTAATCTCTGAGAAAGATGCTAGATACATGCCATTATTATCGGCGACCAACTTTATCTTTCCATTGGATGATGAAGGCTGGTTTGTGGATATTGATTTCCTCAATAATTACAACCAATATGTACTTAATAGTCAATACAAGCCTTTACCGCAATTAGATAACGATGAAGAAGAGGCTATTATAGAAATGCAGGAGCTTCATGAAGCAAGACAAGAATACGGACTTTATCACTTGCCTTACAGATTATGCGATTTTACAGTAAAAGAACTCAAACAAATCTGCCGCAACTTTAAAATCAAAGGTTTCTCAAAATGCAATAGTGATGAATTAATTGAATTGATTGAAGATGCCTTCATGGAGGATCCTTTCGAACGTTTCGATTATCTCACTGAAGATGCACGTGGTTTAATTGCTTATTTCATTGTGGAAGGAAGCAACGTCATTCCATTTACGCATGTATCAAACTTGGATTTAGACGTCTTTATGGTTGCTGCTGACTGGGATTATAGTGTGCTTTATATGCCGATTGATATCTTTGAATTCTTAGTTGATTATTTCGAACAAAACAATATCGATCCATTAGATTACATCGATCCCGACGACCGAGAAATTCTTGAAGAAATTAATAAAATGCAGAAATTGAACGCACTTACTTCAGAGATGCCTAAAAATATCGAAGGTGCCATTGCGGCCTTCTCAGAAGCAGGACAAGATGAAGACATGCGCGAAGTCGTTAAAGAATTACTCGCATTTGAAGACGATGGTTCAGATGACGCCAAAGTCATGAATGCGATTTTAGACGGTAAAATCACCTCTCAAGATGAATTAGACCAATTCTTATCAGAACTTCATGACGATACACCGACACAACCAAAACAACGCAAAACAAACAAATCTAATCACCCATCGCAAAGCAACGTGATTGATTTCAATCAATACCGCAAATAATACAGAAATTCAAAATAAAAAATCAAAACGCAGAACAGGAAGATTTTCATGATTATAAAGTGAAAATCTTCCTGTTTTACATTAGTGATTAATATCATCTCATTCGCTTTCACAAAAACAATCAAATCGTAACCATATACCTAAATAGTTTACCAGTAAGCATCTTACCGGTATAATAATATTATACAACACTTTAACTGAGGAGAGATTATGACAAACAACAACTTTTTTGAACTCATTCATCATTCAGACCTTTTGAATTCTGCCACAATGACCCTCTTTATCAAAAGGTTTGATGAAAATGTAAATATTTCTCAAATTTTAGTGCTATCGAAGTTAGCAAAAGAAGGTCCTCAAAAGCCTACAGATATTGCACATTCGTTAGACTATACATCTGGTGCAGTCACTAAATTAATCAACAACTTGCTTCGCAATCAGTATGTAGAACGTAAAGCACACCCGCATGATCGACGCGTCTTCTTAATTTCCATCACAGAAAATGGACAAAACTTATTAAGCAAAGCACAAGAACAAGGTCAAAAAATGAACCAAGAAATCTATTCTGTTTTAAACGAAGAAGAAGTCGAGCAACTGTTAAGCATTCAAAACAAACTATTTAATCACGTCAAAGAATTAAATGAAAACAATTAAGACACACCTAAGATAACTCAGAAAACAAACGTAATCAGATGCACATGGAAAAATATATTCAAAGGATGGTTATCTTAAATGGCAAAATTAGACAATAAAGTAGCAATTGTGACAGGCGGCGCAGGCGGTATAGGGTCTGGTATTGTCCGTGCGTATGCAAAAGAAAATGCACGTGTTGTGATTGCGGATATTGCTGAAGAAAAAGGACAAAACTTAAGCGAAGCATTAAACCAGCAAGGCTATGAAACAACATTCATCAAAACAGATTTAACTGATAAAGCCTCGCTGCAAGCATGTGTAGATCAAACAATAGAGAAATATCATCAGATTGATATATTGGTTAATAATGCACACGCATCTCGCATGAACAGCTTTTTAGATATTACAGAAAACGACTTGAACTTATCATTCAACACTGGATTTTTTGCGACATTTCATTTATGCCAGATGACAATTCCTTATTTAAAAGAAACTAAAGGAAACATTATCAACTTCGGTTCTGGTGCTGCGATGAAAGGAGACAAAAATCAAGGTGCTTACGTTGCCGCAAAAGAAGCAATTCGAGGTATCACGCGTGTGATAGCTAACGAATTCGGTGAATACGGTATCAACGCCAATATTATTTCTCCAATCGCTTACTCTGAAGGTGTCGACCAGTGGAGACAAAACAACCCTGAGTATTATGAAAAAGTAGTTAACGGCATTCCGCTTCAAAAATTCGGTGATGTTGAACAAGATATCGGACCTGTTGCGGTATTTTTAGGCAGCAGCGATTCTCAATACATCACAGGCCAAACATTAATGGTTGATGGCGGCAGCATCAAACTTTATTAACATGAATAAAACACTCCCTTATGGTTTTAATACTAACCATCGGGGAGTGTTTTTGTCTCATTATTTTTTTATCATACTTTATTTTGATGATAAAAAGTGCTTATACTTCATCGCCGTTTTCATCATATTTTGTCACAGTGCCGTCCGCATCAATGATATAAGAACCGACAAGGTTGCCTTGTTTATCTAAAATAGAGAAGCCCCATCCACCGTCGCTGCGTTTTTCAGGCTCTTTGAATGTATACGTGCTGGTATCTAATGTATGGCCTTCATATTCTTCAACTTTATCAATTACATTTTCACGTGTTACTGTACCTTCATCCGAAGTACTTTCAGAAGCTTCTGTTTCAATATTGTTCGCATTAGATTCAGGTACTTTTGTGCCGTCGCTGATCCAGCCTTCTACTTGATGTACCAAGGCATCATTGCCATCATAAAGCGGTACTACTTTGCCTTGGTTCATAATACTTTGTGATTCGCTGCGGCTGTATCCAGGCTCTATCCAGCGGCGATCTTGGAAATGGCTCGGTACAGGATAAATTGTGACTGTGCCGTCTCCATTGTTTTTATATACAACATGACCGGCTGCTGTCGGTGTAGCTGCTAATACATATGTTCCTTCGTCATAACGTACAGTATATTGGTTATACATATGCTGACCAGATACATCTAAATGGTCAATTGTGATAGAATCAAAATCACTTCCGCCATCTTGATAACTCTCTAACACACCTAACCAAACACGTGCTAAATATTCTTTACTGTTGGTATTCAAATCGCTGAATTTTTCTTTTGAAGATGATTCTTTTGAAGATTCATTTTGTGTGTCATTATTGTTCTCATGACTGTCTGATTCATTGTGATTGCTTTGATCTTGTTGGTTTGAACTATCTTGGTTGTGATTTGATTTTTCTTCTTGTTTTGTATCTTCGTTTTGTTCCTTTTGTCCGCATGCCGTCAATAATAATGCAGATGCGACAAGACTTGCACCTATATATCTGAATTTCATACATGTCCCCTGCTTTCGTATATTCTATTTTTCGATACTTAATAGCATTATACCCTAATCGAACACAACAAAGATATGTAATTCTAATGGTAGACATATATTGTCCATATAGCTTCTGCAAAACAAGTAAAAGGAGAAACAAGACCTCATGTCTCATTTCTCCTTATCTATTTATTATTCATTTAAATAATCATGTACAACTTCTGGTTTGCCTAATCTTAAGTCTGCAAGAATGTGTTGTGCATCTACAATTTCTTTAACTGGGAAGTCTGCTAACGGTGCATTGACATGTTCAAATAGTTGTAAGCGTGCATCGCCTCTGAATGCCTCTTTAATTTGAATGTCTGTAATTTGAGAACGAGTCATTTCTAAAATTCTAGATGTCCCGTCATAGTTCGGCATTTGTTTCAGCATAAAGCTTGGTTTGGTAATTAGCTCTTTTGCTTCCGCTTCTTCAATCGGATGATATTTATACGTCATTGTCGCTTGTGCCACGCGTAATGAATGATAATCCAATGTACCGACTAATGTATCATTATCGACATAAAGTCTTGGTTCACCGTATTTCTTAGGGAACGTCGACAACTCTCTGCCTAACGCAATCGCAGGCTGATTGTTTAAGTACATGGCTAAGTAATACTCGCCTTGTTCACCGTTATACTCAACCGGAATCACTTGTCCGCATTCTGTATAAGAGCCAAGCCCTGTACTATCAGGCATATCGATGACTTCAAATTTGATTAAATCACTTGTCACCTTTAACGGCTCTGGTACTACAGCTTTCAATTTCTCTATATCTGTTCTATATACAATGTTTAAAAATTCGCGGTTTCGAAAATGCACATCTACTTTGGCAAACGTCGGCGCATTGACAGGTGTAGATGCCATATCGAACAATTCTTTTTTATTCACGCAACTTCCTCCTTGATTTTCTCTATCTACTCTAACCTTATAGCCTTTATCAAGGAGATTCAATCTAAACGAAAGATTACGGCATTTATGTACAGAGTTATTCTTTAAACTGTTTGATTTTCTAGTACTTGTGCTAATGCGGCTTTAAAGATGTCTGTCATCTTTTGGATTTCAGATAAACTCATATTCAAGACCGGCACAAAGGTAATTACATTTTCTAAATTTCGAATCATCAAACCATTTTCCTTACACGTCTGAATGATGCGTTCCACCGTTGGAATCGCAAGCGGTTGTGCAGGATCTGACGGGTCGGCCAATTCTACACCGAACATCAAACCATAGCCGCGGACATTACCGACATAATCTAATGTTTTAAGTGCATTCAGATTATCTTCTAGTAACGCGGATGTCTTACTGATATGGTCGATTAAATGCGTTTCTTCAAATAAATTCAAGCTTTCAATCGCCGCAGCACATACGACAGGGTTGCCGGTATATGTGTGGCCATGGAAGAATGTTTTATCTGCGTGGCGATTGCTTATGAAGGCATCATACACAGCTTGAGAGGTCATCGTTGCGGCTAACGGCAAATATCCTCCTGTGATACCTTTTGCAAGACACATAATGTCTGGGTTTACATCTGCGCGTTCACACGCAAACATCGTTCCTGTACGGCCGAAACCTGTCGCTACTTCATCCACAATCAATAAGATATTATATTCTCGGCAAAGTTGTTCCACTGCTTTGATGAAATGCGGCGGTTGGGCATAGATTCCTGTCGCACCTTGAATCAAAGGTTCTAACACAAAGCCGCAGATTTCATCACCATGATGCTCTAAGACAGTTCTGATTTCTTCTACCAAACCTTCAACTAACGCTGCTTCTGTTTCATATTCTGATTGGAATAAAGACGGACAGCTGATTTGAATATTCTCAAAGATTAAATCTTTAAAGATTGCATGGAACGTATCAATTCCTCCGACACTGACTGCACCGATCGTATCGCCGTGATAGCCATTCTTCAACGTAATAAATTTCTTCTTCTCGGCAAAACGTTCTGCATCTAAATTCTTCCAATATTGATACGCCATCTTAATCGCAATTTCTACTGCGGCACTGCCTGTATCAGAATAGAAGACTTTCTGTAATCGCTCAGGTGTAATTTCAACTAAACGCTTCGCAAGTTCTATTGATGGCACATTAGAAGAACCCAGTAATGTCGAATGGGCAATTTTACCTAGTTGTTCTGTAATTGCTTGATTCAATTTCGGATGATTATGCCCATGGACATTGACCCATAAAGAGGCATAACCGTCTAAATAGGCATTATTATCAATATCATATAAATAACTGCCTTCTCCGCGTTCAATAATAATCGGATCATGTTCGCGATACACACCCATTTGCGTAAACGGATGCCAGACATAATCACGGTCTGCTTGAATTAATGCTTGTTTGTTCATGACACTTCACCTTTCATTATAGTTTCTATCAGTGCCTCAGACACTTCTCGGACTTCTGCCCCTTCGCTTAATGTGTAGATAGGGCGTGCTAAATATCGGGTTAACGTTTCGTAATTATCTTGTGCAATCCTAGAAGTGTTGAAACGATTCATAATCAAAATATTCTCCGGCAAATGATGCGCTGTTAAATAATACTGATGCATGATAATATCGCTGATGGCACCGAGTTGAGACGGTACTACACTGATCACTTTATCTGCAGTATCTTTGATTAAATCTTCTGTCATATAAAATGTATCTTGGTCTTGATGAATCGGTACGCCTAAACCGCCTGCACCTTCAATCAGCACCACATCAAAATGTGCCGCAAGCTGATCTGCTTTCTCTATGACAGCTGATCTGTTGAGTTGCTGATGAGGTTCTAATTTAAATCCTAAATGCGGAGACACCGGTTCATGAAAACGATACAGCGAGGTTGTCTCATAATCTAAACCGCTGACTTTGCGATATGCTTCTAAGTCTGGATACGTTCCGTCTGCTTGTTCCTCGGTTTGAAAAGGTTTATACAAACCGACATGATAACCATGCGCTGATAAAGCACGATACAGTAATAAAGTTACATAAGTCTTGCCTACATCTGTACCTGTACTAGTGATGAAGACCTTCACGAATGCCAGCTCCTTTCATTACTTTCTCTAAACGTAAAATCAATACCGCTGATACCGCACCTAAAATGATGTCTCCAGGACCGCTGAGCAAAACGATACCGCTGAAAGTCTGGCTTGCTGTTATCGGGGTATGTAATACAAAATTCATAATGAAATAAAAATAAACACATCCGAACACATAAATAATCACAGTTCCTGCTAAATTAATCAGAAACGTCGTCACAAAATTGCGCTGTGTCCATTTTTGTTTCAGTATGGCCATCACTAAAGCCGCAACGACAAAGCCGATTAAGAATCCAAATGTTGGTTTCATTACATAAAAAAGCCCTCCGCCGCTTGCGAAGATCGGCAGCCCGAGCAAGCCCATCACCACATACAAAGCCTGACTCCAAAATGCGATTTTCACACTGAACAAATGCGCCACAATAAAGACTGTGACAATTTGAAGAGAGAAGGGAATCGGCCCTAATGTAAAGTGCAGCATACTTGAAACAATCGTAAGTGCTGTAAATAAACTGATAAATACTAAATCTCTTGTCTTGATGTTAATCACCTCAAAAGTTATTTTAGTACTCTGTTTCTTAAATGTAAACTTATTTTATTATTTAGTTTACATTTAAGTCTGTTATATCGTAAACGCAGGCATAAAAAAATGCTCAACAGCGTCAGCCATTGAGCATAAGAAATCATTATTAAAACTATTTTGTTTTATTTTACTGGGACATCCCATGTTTGAAGATGTTCTGCCATGTCCCAGAATTTATATTCATAGTAACTTGTACGTACGACGATATCTTCTAAAGCTTGAAGTTCCGCTTCTGTACGTCCCTCTGTCACTTGATTCATCAATTGTACACAATCTTCTTTGAATTGTGTAAATTCCTCTGATGCATACATATCTACCCATTCTCGATACAGCGGGTGATCTTTTGCGGCATCTTGTTCATCAAGTTTCAAGCCGATATAGTTGTAACTCCATGTGCACGTCAAAATAGCCGCAATGACATTTTCAATACCGCCGATTTGTGCCATATTCAGCATATAACTTGTATAAGCCGTTGTTGTTTCGGCAGGTTCTGTCGCTTCTAATTCTGATTCGCTGATGCCGAATGATTTGGCATAGTTGCGATGCAGATTCATTTCGGTATTCAACGTACCGTCCATTAATTGTGCATATGTCGACATCATCGTTAAATCGGTTGCTTTTGCTGCACCGATTGCGAATAAACGTGCATATTCAATTAAGTAAATATAATCTTGTTTCAACCAATGTTTGAATTTCTCCTCATCCAAAGAACCGTCTGCCAATCCTTTGATAAAAGGATGTTCCATATAAGATGCCCAAATAGGCTCAACGCGTTGATACAATCGATCAGTAAATTGTGTCACTGTTCTGCCTCCTCATTAATGTTGATTCCAAAATTGGTACATAGCGTCCACATCATTATAACCTTGTTTCGCACCTGCTTCAGCAATCTTAGTCCGAAGTTTAGGATTCATCGCATTTTCTTTAAAGTCTGTTAATATTTGTTTAACATGCTTATCCGGTGTCACCACACGTACGCGCTGTCCTTTAACACGCATTTTATCCACTAATTCATCTAAAGGATAAGGATAGGCAATCGGCAAATCCGCAGCTAAAATGACTACTGTTTTGGCATCTTTTGCCAAGTCTGCATTTTCTGCAGAATAAGAGGCGCCGTCATAATAATGTCTGCCGTTCATCTCAACTGGTGCCCAAACACCTGGGAAAGCAGAACTGGCAGTGACTGCTTTAATCAAATCTTCTCCTTCATCAAAAGAGAACAGATGACGTGCATTAGTCTCTGATTTTGTTGCAGCAATATGCAGGGCTTTTGGCCATGTTTCGCATGACGCACTGCCTAAACGCTTGCGAATCATTTCAAAACGCTCTGCTTGTGTAATGTCAGGGTGTGTAGCCTTGGATAAAGTGCTCAATCCATTTATCCACGCTGTCTCAGTTTCTGCGTCTTGTGCAATTGTCCTTATTTTTTGCTGCAGCTGTGCCATAGCTTCATCTGTCAGCGGTGAATCTTCTTGAATCGGCTGTTCGATTTGTTCTTTCCATATCGTATTCCAATGTAAATCAGAGGTAATCAATGCACCGACTTGTGCCCCTGCAGAAGTTCCCACTACTTCTTTTACATCTCTTAATTCAATGCCGCAGTCTGACATCCCCTTCAAGTATCCGAGCTGCCAAGCTATTGCATAATGACTGCCGCCGCCAAGTACTAAAGCTGACTTATCCATTTCAATCACTACTTTCATTCAACGATTTGAGGTTGTCTCTTACATGCATACGTACAAACTTGCAATATTACTCTTAAGTTTCCTCTACCCTATTTCTCAACCCTTAATAATTGAAAAAGCCGCCTTACTGAAATCAGTAAGACGACCAAAATGAACATAAAGCTTAATGAATGTCTTGTTTTCCGCCAGAAATGAATTGTGCAACAATTTGTTTAATAATTGCAATGATACTTTCTAACATGAAGTTCACCTCCGCTTTTGGATAAGGCGAGTATAATCCTATTACAGTTGATTTTGGGGCTTAGTGCCTAAGTCGTTTTATTGCCTGCCCAGTCTTTTTATCCGCTTTGCTTTTAAACAGTTATGTATGCTTAAGTGCACAAGAAACAGCCGGCAGCTGCTTTAGCAGCATACCGGCTGTAAGGATTGGATAGAATTGAATAGAGTTTACTTTCATAACAAGTTTATTTTTATTTTGGGATTATGACTTCATGCTTTTAGGGGAGGAACATGAAGTCTTATGCACTGAAAAAATGTGTTATCTTTATAGGTTGTCTGAACAGTTTGGATGTTAGGTATTGTTCAGTATGTTTTCCTATCAAGCGTTTATCAGGACATCATCGCCTCCTTTACTGTGCTTTGCACAGTACGATAAAATCTCATCTCACATATAAAGCACCACCCCCTTTGATGTATGTGTGTTTACCTTTCGTCAAAGTATTGTTTTTGAGCAATCAAGCCTTTTTCAATCATTTCCAGCTCATAATCTTTGGCGTGCAGATCATCTGTCTTTCTTAAATCATCAATGACTAAAATGAGAACTATGATAAATAAAATCAGCGTACTGATTATCCACATATGCATCCTCTCCTATGCCTTTAATTGATCTAATGCGATATTCATTTTCAAGACGTTCACATATGGTTCTGCCATAGGTGACGTTTGTTTGTGGTGCTGAATAATTTGTTTGACTTTATCTGGTGAAATATTACGTTCTTTAGCGATACGTTCTGCTTGTCTGTTCGCATTTTGAACCGTAATATCCGGGTCTAAACCTGAACCTGAAGCAGTCACTGCATCTACAGGCAGCTCTTTGCCTTCTTTATCGATAGTTTGTTCAACACGTTCTTTTAATTTTGGGTTCGTATTGCCGAAGTTGGAACCGCCTGAAGCCGGTCCGCCGTTTTCTTTGACTGCTTTTTCATCCATATTGTAATCCACAGCACTGATACGGCCGTGGAAGTATTTCGCATCTGTCCATTGCTGGCCGATTAATTTCGAGCCGACTACTTTACCATCCTGCTTTACCAGACTGCCGTTGGCTTGTTCGTTAAAGAGTACTTGTCCTGCCCCGGTAACTGCTAAAGGAAAGATAAAACCGCACAGCAGCAGCATCATGATGACCAGTCCTAAACTATTTCTGAATACATGCATGGCAATTGCCTCCTATACAAAGAATTGAATGACTAAATCTATGAGTTTAATACCGATAAACGGTACAATCATTCCGCCAAGCCCATAGACCAGCATATTTTTCATTAAGATTGTTTGTGTAGATGCGCCTTTGAATTTCACACCGCGCATCGCAATCGGTATCAGCAATACAATAATCAGTGCATTGAAAATCAGTGCAGATAATACTGCTGACTCTGGAGAATGCAGCTGCATAATGTTCAAGTGCTGCATTTGCGGCATCGCAGCCATAAACATTGCCGGTAAAATCGCAAAGTATTTCGCAATATCATTCGCAATACTGAATGTCGTCAATGAACCGCGTGTCATCAATAATTGTTTGCCGATCATCACCACTTCAATAAGTTTTGTCGGGTTAGAATCTAAGTCGATTAAATTTGCGGCTTCTTTGGCACTCATTGTTCCGGAGTTCATCGCCAGTCCGACATTTGCTTCAGCTAATGCCGGTGCATCATTTGTGCCGTCGCCTGTCATTGCGACGATATGACCTTTAGCCTGTTCTTCGCGGATGACATTGATTTTATCTTCCGGTTTGCATTCTGCCACAAAGCGATCAACACCTGCTTCTTTAGCAATAGTAGCGGCTGTTAATTCGTTGTCTCCGGTACACATAACTGTTTCAATTCCCATGTTGCGTAAAGCCTGGAAACGTTCAACAAGTCCCTCTTTAATCACGTCTTTTAAATAAACGACCCCTAAGATTTCTGTATTTTCGATTACTACTAACGGTGTACCACCTTTTTTAGAGACAGATTTCACGATGCTTTCAATATCCGGCGGAATCGTACCGCCAGCATCTTTTACGCGTTTTAACATACTGTTCGGTGCACCTTTATAAACCTCTCTATCACTGAAGACGACACCGCTCATACGTGTTTCTGCTTTGAACGGCTGATATTCGCCGACTTCTTGCGGTAAATCAATACCTTGTTTGTATGCGAGTTTAACGATACTTTTGCCTTCAGGCGTATCATCTGCGACAGATGTTTCGTAAGCTGCTTTGACTAAACGTTCATAATCGCATGTCTTCACAGGCAGAAAGGCATCTGCCATACGGTTGCCGTAAGTAATCGTTCCGGTTTTATCTAAAATCAAGACGTTGACATCACCGCAAGTTTCTACAGCACGGCCGCTTTTCGCTAAAATATTAAACTGTGTCACACGATCCATTCCAGCAATCCCAATCGCAGAAAGCAAGCCGCCGATGGTTGTCGGAATCAAGCAGACTGTTAATGCGATCAGCATCGCGATAGATAAATCTAAGTGTAAAAACTTCGCAAGCGGAAACATCGTTAAAATTACCACTAAGAAAATAATTGTCAGGGTCATCAAAAGCGTAAACAATGCAATTTCATTCGGTGTTTTCTTACGTGTTGCACCTTCAACCAATCCAATCATTTTATCTAAGAATGAATGACCGGGTTCAGATGTAATTTCGACTTCCAGCCAGTCAGATGCGACCACTGTACCGCCGATAACATTGTCGAAGTCACCGCCAGATTCTTTGATGACAGGTGCGGATTCCCCTGTAATTGCCGATTCATCGACTGTCGCAATGCCTTTGATGACTGTGCCGTCATTCGGGATTTGTTCTCCCGTTTCGACACGGACGATGTCCCCTTTCTTTAAATCAGATGCATCAATCGTTTCATAACTGCCGTCAGATTGAATACGGCGTGCAGTCATATTGGTTTGCGTTTGGCGTAGTGCATTGGCTTGTGCTTTCCCTCTGCCTTCTGCGAGTGCTTCTGAGAAGTTCGCAAATAGAACTGTCAGTAATAAAATGATAAAGATGCTGAGCAGATAAAAGCGCGATACAGATTCTTGTGCAAATAAATCTGGTACAAAAATCAAGATAAATGCCAAAACCATTCCTACTTCAACCACGAACATAATCGGGTTCTTAATCATATATTTAGGATTCATTTTGACGAAACTTTCTTTAAAAGCTTGTTTCATCAAATCCTTTTGCATACTTTGAGCGGATTGTGCCATCGTATGTTCCTCCTTATCTCTTCATCGTCATGGTTATCCATGCAGTAATAAATGTTCTCCGATAGGTCCAAGTAATAAGTCCGGCAAGAATGTCAAACCGCTTAACAAGAAAATAAAGATAATCAGCACCGCACTGAAAAAGACATTGTCGATCGGTACATCTTGATGCTGGTTTTGATATGTTTTCTTGCTGACTAGGCTTGAAACAATTAACAGTTGCAGCACAATCGGAACAAAGCGTGCCAGCAGCATTACTACCCCTGTAGAAATGTTCCAAAATGTTGTATCGTCTCCTAAACCTTCAAAGCCAGAACCATTGTTCGCAGAAGAAGATGTGAATTCATACAACACTTGCGACACACCGTGAAACGATGGATTTGTAATTGCGTCTTGTGCGCCCGGCACCACAAAGGCAAGTGCACTAAAGATTAAAATCAGCAGCGGATGCACTAAGAATGATAGTGCGATTAATTTCATTTCTTTGCCTTCTATTTTCATGCCTAAATAACTTGGTGTTTTCCCAATCATCAAACTGCAGATAAACACGGTTAACATCACATAAATAATCATGTTCATCAGTCCGACACCTTCACCGCCGAACACAGCATTCAGCATCATCAGTACCATTGGTACTAAACCGCCAAGCGGTGTCAAACTGTCATGCATGTTGTTGACTGTTCCAGTTGTAAAGGCAGTCGTAATTGTCGTGAAGAGTGCAGAAAGTCCGATACCAAAACGGGTTTCTTTCCCTTCCATATTGCCGCCGTCAATGCCTAATTGATGCAAGATCGGATTGCCTGCATATTCTGCGAATAAGCATAAGCTTAAAAAGCCGATAAACATCGCAAGCATTGCGATGAAAATCATCCATGCATGTTTATGGATATGTGCTTTATCTTTCATCATCATGCGTCCGAATAAGAATACTAATGACCCGGGTAATAACATCATACTTAACGCTTCTGCATAATTAGACCAATAAGTCGGGTTTTCAAACGGTGTTGAAGAGTTAGCGCCTAAGAAACCGCCGCCGTTCGTACCTAAGTGTTTAATCGATTCCAAGGACGCCATCGGACCGTAGGCAATCGTTTGTTTCACACCAGAAAGTGTATCGATGACTAAATTGCCTTTTAACGTTTGCGGTGTGCCTTGGCTGATTAAGAATAAACTGATGATAAACGCAAACGGAATCAGTACACGTAAAATAAAGCGTGTCATATCTTGATAATAGTTGCCGATGACATCCGTCACGCCAGTTAATCGTCTTAACATCGCAATACATACCGCATAACCAGATGCTGCAGATGTGAACATTAAGAAAGTAATGACACACATTTGTGTTAAGTACGTCAAACCTGTTTCACCTGCATAGTGCTGTAAATTCGTATTGGTTAAGAACGATGCCATAGTATTAAAGGCAAGTGATACGGATTGGTTCATGTTGTGATTCGGGTTTAAAAACAGCCATTGCTGAACTAATAAGAATAAGAATGAGATTAAACCCATCAACCCATTCACAATTAAAAAGTGTTTAATGTAAGTTTTGCCTGACATATGTTCAAGCTTTGTGCCGATAATGCGGTAGATCACATGTTCAATCGGCTGAAATACTTTATCCATTTTTGAGGGTGTCACCAGTGCGACAGAATAGAGATATCTGCTGACGATGTATGTCAACGCAATGAAGACACCTATAAAGATAACGATACTCATCTCAAACTGACCTTCTTTCATTAATTAGAATTTTTCACTGTACAACAGCGCATAGCATAAATACACAATAAGCGCGATAATCACCGCGACAAGTACTCCTCCCATTTGTCGTCCCTCCTTACTTTCAAGCCAAAGTTTACCAAGCAATGTATAACGGAAGTGTTAACGTTTCAGGAAAGTTATAAAGAAGTTATAAAGATGAGAAACAAAGACGTGAGGTCTGTCAAAAGTTGTATATACTATAGATAAAATAAACAAAAGCGTGGTGAGTCAGAATGCAAGAAGAGTCCATCAAACGCGGCAAGCTGACATTATATTTAGGCTACAGCCCAGGCGTAGGAAAAACATATGAAATGTTATCGAATGGTATTGATGCCTATCATGACGGTATTGATATTAAAATCGGTTATATTGAACCGCACCAAAGAATTGAAACCAGCCGTTTGGCTGAACAGCTGCCGCAAATCGAAACACGTTCTCATCAATTCGGCAGTCATACGTTTAATTATGTAGATGTGAATACAATTATCGAAGCACAGCCGGATATTGTATTAATTGATGAACTCGCCCATACCAATGTCTCAAAGAATCGGCATCTGAAGCGTTATATGGATATTGAAGAAATTTTAGCGCATGGTATTGATGTATGGACGACTATCAACATTCAGCATATAGAAAGTTTAAGCGGACAGATTTCTTTAATGACAGGCGTTCAAGTAAAGGAACGTGTCCCTGATCAATTCATCATGTCGGCAGATGCTATTGAAGTGGTCGATATTTCGCCAGATATGCTGATACAAAGATTGAAAGCTGGAAAGGTGTATAAGAAAGAACGTTTAGAAACTGCCTTTTCGCATTTCTTTACGTATGAAAACTTAACAGAGCTGCGTGAATTAACTTTACGTACTGTCGCAGATATTATGAGTCAGAAAGAACAACGATATAAAACCAAACATACAGACGTCACACCGCATATTGCAGTGGCAGTCAGCGGCAGTATTTATAATGAAGGTGTCATCCGAGAAGCGCGCAGAGCAGCCTACAAAGAACATGCGAAATTCACCGCGATTTATATTGATATCTTTGAGAAGTCTTCAGACCAGCAGCCGGGGCATCATGCGCATAAAAATTTAATGCTTGCGAAATCATTAGGCGCAGAAATCAAAGTGCTGTATGCACAAAACATTGCTACAGAACTCAATCATTGGTGCGAACATGCACATGTAACAAAACTGGTCTTAGGCCAAGCAGAACGCCCGAAATGGAAGGATTACTTTAAGAAGTCGTTATTAGATGCACTGACAGAACAGCCGCATCATTATAAGATAGAGATTATTCCGATTAAGTATGTACGTACCCAGCCTAAACCTAAGCTTCAAACCAATACTGCGCCGACAACAAGATGGTCGATTGATATTTTCAAAATGATTGTCATTCAAACACTTTGTGTCTTAATTGGTATGTGGGTCTATTCCTTTGATAAAAGCGAGTCGAGTACGATTATTCTCTTGATGTTCCTCATCGGTATTATCATATTATCGATTTGGACACAGTCTTATCTCATAGGGTTTGCAGCTTCAATCTTAAATGTGTTCGTCTTCAACTATTTCTTTACCGTACCGCGCTTTACTTTAGAGATGTATCGCTTCGCTTATCCGATTACCTTTGCGACGAGTATCTTTGCGAGTTTATTGACGAGTGCTTTGTTGAAGAATTTAAAGTATCAGCACACATTGACAGAACGCCAGCTCTACCGTACAAATACGATGCTGCACTTCAACCAGACAATCAAACAGTCCTATACTATTGAACAATTGCTGAATGTCTCTGCTGAACAGATCCATCAGCTGCTCAATCAAACCGTCACAGCATTTGAAGTAAAACAACAACGTATTGTGTCTCAAGCGACCTTCGGTTCAAAAGATATACAACACTTGTCAGATACTGAAACTTTAGATTGGGTGATTGAAAATGAAAAGCGTGCCGGCCGGCTAACCGATACATTCCCCGGCAGTAAAGCCATGTGTATCCCCATCGGTACTGCACCGGTAAAAGGCATTATTTCGATTCATTTCACAGACACAGATGAAGTAGATGCTTATGACAACTCTATTTTAGAGTCGATGATTAATGATTTGACCCTTGCAGTAGAGAACGTGTATCTCTTAAAACAAACACGCCAATCTATGATTAAAGCGGAACGAGAAACAACACGTTCTAACTTCCTGCACTCTATTTCGCATGACATCAGAACACCGCTTACTTCGATTATCGGCAATTTGGATATGATGTTATATCATAGAGATAATATGAAAACACAAGAATCAGATCAGCTGCTGAGTGCATCATATGAAGAAGCACAATATCTGCACACCCTCGTCAGCAACATCTTATCTCTAACAAAGTTAGAGAGCTCTGAAATCAAAGTCTTGCGTTATCCTTACCTTGTAGATGAATTAATTGAAGAATATGAAGAAGGTTTAGTGCGCAGACACCAAAGCAGAAAAGTTCAGATTGAAGCAGAAGATATTATTGAACTCATCGATATCGACAGTAAATTAATCTTGCAAGTCCTGTTCAATCTGACAGATAATGCGATAAAACATGCACAAGCCAGTCAACCGGTGACTTTGAAAGTCGTACAAAAAGAAGAAAGCATTGAATTTGCGCTGTATGATAATGGCGTCGGTATTCCTGAGAAAGAATGTGCATTAATCTTTGAACCCTATTATTCTGGAGATTATTTTAAAGATAATAAGAAAGATAGTTTAGGGTTAGGACTCTATTTAGTCCAGCTGATTCTCAAGCAGCACAACAGCCAGCTGCATTATAAAGAAAATCAGCCGCATGGCAGTATCTTTTATTTTGCATTACCTATCAACCAAAGTGAGAAGGTGGAACCATGAATACAACTGTATTGATTGTAGAAGATGATGAATCGATTCTGCATCTGATCGACGTGTCTTTAACCATGGATTATTATAAAGTCGTTAAAGCCCAACAAGGCAAAGAAGTCGATTTCAGAATCCGTACAGAACATCCGAATTTGATTCTATTAGATTTAGGATTGCCGGATATGGATGGCTTAGATGTCATTCATAATATCCGCAAAGAATCAGATCTACCGATTATTGTCATCAGTGCAAGACATGAAGAACATATCATTGTCGAAGCTTTAGACCGCGGTGCCAATGATTATATGACTAAACCTTTCAGTATTGATGAATTGCGTGCACGTATTCGTGTGGTCTTGCGGATGTATAACCGCAACGAAGAAATCGAAGACCGCTTCGAAAACGGTCCGCTCTATGTCGACTTCAATGCTAAAACGGTCTTTATAGAAGGACAAGAAGTCCGTCTGACACCTAACGAATTCCAATTACTGGATGTCTTAAGCCATCATGTCGGTAAAGTACTGACATATCAAACACTGTTAAAAGCACTTTATGGTTATGTCAATAAAACTGAAATGGCGGCTTTACGTGTCCATATGGCTTCACTCAGAAAGAAACTTGCGATTGATGCTTCCGAATACAATGATAAAAAGCTGATTCAAACACATCCAAGAATCGGCTACCAAATGATTCATCTCACTTAGCAGCATAACAACAACTGAGAACGGGAACACTATAAGCGAGGTGATGCAGCATGACAGAATCTAAAGCTTATCGCTCAAAAATGATGTCTAAGATTCGTGCAACCGGAGGCAAAGCAGAAACACAACTCGCAAAAGCGTTATGGCATGAAGGCATCCGTTACTTCAAAAACTATAAAAAACTTCCAGGCAAACCAGATATAGCCATTACTAAATACAATGTCTTAGTCTTTGTGGATGGAGAATTTTGGCACGGCTACGATTGGGAAAATCAAAAACAAAAACGTATCCATACCCATCGTGATTACTGGATACCGAAAATCGAGCGCAATATGGAACGCGACCAAGAAGTCACACAACAGCTCAAAGACATGGGCTACACTGTCTTGCGCTTTTGGGAAAAGCACGAAGTCTTCAAAGATATGGATGCATGTATCGTTGAAATCAAAAAGGCGATTGAAGAGAATAAAACTGAGGAATAAGCATTGTGTCGTATGACGTGACGCTTTTTGACTTAGCAGCTGACTATGATAGTATGTATAACGTCTTTACCTTGTTTAATAATCAAAGATAGAAAGGGTGTTAAACAATTGAAAGATACAACGCATAAACAAAAAACATTTTCTCCGGTATTTACGTACGCTTCGGTTTTAGTCGGCATCTTAGTCTTAATCGGGGCTGTTTTCCCAGACCAATTCGGTAAAGTTTCAGGTGCACTCGGTGCATGGATTACCGAAACTTTCGGCTGGTATTACATGCTTATCTTCTTTGGCATTTTCATCTTCTGTGTCTTCTTAGTTTTCAGCCCGATCGGCAAATTGAAATTGGGCAAACCCACAGATAAACCTGAGTTTCGTACAGTATCTTGGGCTCGCAATGTTATTTAGTGCCGGGATGGGTATCGGACTGGTGTTCTACGGCGCTTCTGAACCTATTTCGCATTATTTAACACCGCCTACCGCAAAGCCTGAAACTAAAGCAGCACTTGCGGATGCATTACGTGCAAGCTACTTGCATTACGGTTTTCACCCATGGGCCGTCTACGGTATTGTGGCTTTATCGTTAGCTTATTTTCAATTCCGTAAAGGCGAAGTCGGTTTGATTTCTACAACATTGCGCCCGCTGCTCGGCAATCGTGTCGATCGCACACCAGGTACCATTGTCGATGTACTAGCAGTCTTTGCGACGATTATCGGTGTAGCAGTCTCACTGGGTGTCGGCGCAATGCAGATTAACGGAGGTTTGAACTACCTCTTTAATATTCCGAATAATAAGTTAGTTCAAGGAATTATTATCGCAGTCGTGACAGTATTGTTCCTCTACAGTGCATGGAGCGGTTTAAGCAAAGGTATTCAGTTCTTAAGTAACTTGAATATGGCATTGGCCGCAATATTATTTGCTATATTGCTCATTGTAGGTCCAACCTTATTGATTATGAATCTTATGACTTCTGCGACAGGCGATTACTTGAATACATTGATTTTCAACAGTTTAGATACTGGACCGTTAAACAAGCAAAAGCATGATTGGATGCAGACATGGACTGTCTATTATTGGGGCTGGTGGATGAGCTGGAGTCCTTTCGTCGGTGTCTTCATCGCACGTATTTCTAAAGGACGTACCATCAGAGAATTCGTTATTGCTGTACTGCTGGTCCCTACAGTCATCAGTATTTTCTGGTTTAGTGTATTCGGCTTAACAGGTATTAGTATCGGACAAGAACACAAAGAAATCTTCAAGCTGCCGCCAGAAACACAGTTATTTGGTATCTTTAATGAATTGCCTATGGGTATTGTCTTATCCATTGTCGCACTCGCATTAATCGGCTCATTCTTTATCACTTCTGCCGATTCCGCAACTTTCGTTTTAGGTATGCAGACATCTTACGGTAATTTAACACCTGCAGGCTTCGTTAAAATTGTGTGGGGACTTGCACTTTCAGCTATCGCCTACGTCTTATTATTAGCCGGCGGTGAAACAGGCTTAGATGCCTTGCAGTCAGCAGCGATTATCTCCGCCCTCCCATTCAGTATTGTAGTCATATTAATGACCATTTCATTCTATAAAGATGCTAACAGAGAACGCAAAGCTTTAGGATTAACTTTAACCCCGAAAGTGAACCGTTCAGAAATCCTGCATTCAACTTCTGATAAAACATCTTCTCAAAATAATAAATAAAAGAATTCAGCGCTTTCACTAAAACATCAGTGGAAGCGCTGTTTATTCATTAATTTAGTTTTATTCTTGAGCTGATAAATGCTCAATGAATGTATCGTCTAGTTCATATACTGCAGGTCTTGACTGTAATTTGATCAATACATTTTCATGCTTTTGAATCAGCTTATTAAGCGTTGGTCTTGAAACCTTCAATACCTCAGCCAAATCAATTAAACTCAAACGAGAATACTGTGTACCGAATATTTTGTCTTGCAGCAATACAAAGAAAAATTGTCTTTCCTCTTTTTCACACCCCATTTTTTGCAACGCATTATACAACTTATTTAAAAGATCAAGATTTTGATTTAGTTCAAATAATGTACGCTGCTGTCCTTTAATCAGTAAATCAAACATACTTAATACAAAGCATGTCATATCACCTTTATTATAATATTCAGATGTTGCTTCAAAAGCCTTGTCATATGCCTTGCGATTTCTATTTACAGTATATGAAAACGTTAATGCAGATAACTCATCTAAATTGTCATGCAATAACTTTGCCAACAAGTATCGCCCTAAACGTCCATTACCGTCATAAAATGGGTGGAGGTACTCAAACATATAATGCGTTGCCATTATCTTTGCTAAATCAGGCAGCGTCTTATCACACAAAATATCCAACAACTTTTCTAAAAATTCATGGATTGCCTGTTCATCGTATTCATTTCTGTGAAGCCATTTACCTCTAGATGTATCATGCACACCAATCCCTTTCGCTCTAAAGTATTGGCCGTCAGGTTGATTATCCGCTTCAATATCATTAGATAATAGTGCATCATAGACCTTTCTGAAATCTTCAACTTGTTCTATTAATATATCCGGATTGCCTAATAATTTATATTGATTCACTAGTCCGATAAAGCGTTTATTTTGTTTAATGGTCTTTAGGTTATTAAGTATGTATCCCAACTCTTTTTTAGAAACTTTGATATTTTCTTTTTCGTTGGTACCTTGCAGTTCATTTAATAATAACTTGCGGATATATGAGCGCAGTGCGATGTTAGGCAATCGATGTGTCAGTCTTTCGATTTTTAATGCATTGCGGTAGATTTCATCAGTCTTACTTAGTATTTCTTTAGTAATACAAAGAAACAAAGGATATTTCACATCAAGCAGTTGTTTTTGATCTCTTATAGGGTGAATGGCAATCTCAAAAATAATTGCAGCGTAATGATTCAATCTGCTTTGATAAGCTTCATTACATTTTTGTTCATTTTCCATATGGAATATTGTCTTCAAGGGCTTGTATTTCAAAATTACCACCTCTATACGATTTTTTATTATTATAAACCTTTCCGAAAAAAAGGGCTGTTTTTTTTCATAATGGTTTCTGCTTTTTGCGGTGAAATAGAAAAATCACCCGCACACTTCTGAATTTGAAATGAGCGGGTGATATATCATTTATGAGATTAACGACGACCTTTACGATCATTCATAATTTTACGCACAATACGAAAAACAATTTTGCCAATTTGCATTGCTTGTCTTTGGCTGATTTTTTCCATGATAAGCCCTCCAATTTTTTTGTTTAGTATAACACGGGTTGCGTGTACCTCAAATTGATATCTGTTTTACTTTTACCCTATATTGTTTATCATTCGTCACATCATATAATGTTAAATATTCGCCATGCCCTGCCCCTGTATCTATGTTAATGGCGTCTTTTGTTTTATAGATGATGCCTTTTTGATTTACTTTCCTGAAGGTAGGTACATGGCCGTGTATCATTATTTTGCCAGGGGTATGATTAACAAAGGCATTATGATAGAACCCGGTCAATTGTACAGCTGTTTGGGATGTGATTGGAATATTCGGTGCGATACCTGCATGAACAAAGAGATAGTCTGCTGTCTCATAGTAAGTTTGGAAGGATTCAATCAGCGGCCGCCATTTTAATTTACGTCCATCTTGTTGGAGACGTTGATAAGTCATAGCCAGTTTATGATGCATGGCTTGTTCAATGTGCTGCATATCGGCTAACCACTGCAATTCATGATTGCCGAGCAAGACAATGGCGCCTTCTTGCTGGAGCTGTTGAATCAAGGCTAATGTACCTTCAGAATCCGGTCCTTTGTTGACATAGTCTCCGCATAATACCAGTTGATCATTTCCTGGGTTATATTGCGCTTTGTCTAAGAGCAGTTTTAAGGATACCCCATGGCCGTGAATGTCTGAAGCGGCTAATAATCTCTTATGCAATACTTAACGCTCCCTTCTCTTCTGCCAAATATCCAACAAAATAAGAATGACTGACGTAATACCGACAGATAATAAGGCCATAGCCATCCCTTGTGCCGATTCACCTTGTTCGAATTGTCGGTAAATATAAGTCGCAGATGTATCTGTATTCGGCGGTCTCAACATTAATGAACCGACAAGTTCACGCATGGAAATACAAAAGATTAAAATCCATCCTGAAACAATACCGGGTAATAATAATGGAAACTTGATTGTTCTAAAGCGTGTCCATCCTGTACTGCCGCTCATTTCAGCTGCCTCCATCAAATTCTTGCCAATCGTTTGATTCACGTTTTTGATATTTTGTACGGCATACGGAATATAAAGTACAGTGTACGTAATCACTAATATCGCAATCGTATTATACGCAGGTATCGGATTGTTTGTGTTATTCCAAAAGAGAATCAAACCTATCACTACAATAATGCCTGGCACTGTATTCGGTAATAAACTAAAGAAGTCGATCAACTTACTGCTCCATGGTGATTTGGCTTTTGTTTGTTCAGATGCTAAAACAAACCATAAACCTAATGCACTCGCGATAGTTGCGGCTGCTAGGGCCAGCATGACACTATTCAACAGTGCAATACCCCCATTGCCTGATAAGACTAATACAAAATTTTCTAAAGTAATATTATGCAGTTTTAATCCTCTGGATAATTGCTTCACAAAGGCATTTACAATAATACTGGCATAAGGCATCACAATCATCATAAATAACAATAGCCCTACAATACCGTAAAGGAGACTATCCCATTTACTTTTTGGTTGCTGCATCGTCTTTCTGCCTTTACCGCTGTCTCCAGCAACTGCAGTACGTATTTGAAACCATGTTTGAAAGGCCCAAACGGTCATACTGACACCTAATAAGAGTGAAGACAATAATGCGGCATGTTGAAAATCTATCGGCCATATCGATGCACTATGATGAATTTCAGAAGTTAATACAGCATAGCCGATACGATTCCCCATTGTGACCGGTGTACCGAACTCGCCGATGGTCTTCACAAAGACTAATAAAGCTCCCATACTATAACCAGATACAAACATCGGCAGCATCACACGGCGAAAGCGATACATAAATGAACCGCCGTAAATTAATGCGGCCTCTTCTTGAGACTGCTGAAGATTTAATAATGCCTTTTTAAGAATGACATACAAGAATGGTGCTAAATGACAACTCATAATCAATGCCATCCCAAAGAATGAAAAGAACAACGGCGTGATCTTATCAATACCTGGAATCAACTGTTCTAGTAAGCCATTGTGCTGCATTGTCAGCATCCATCCCATCGCACCGATATACGGCGGTGTCATAAATGGAATCATAATTAATATATCCAGCCATTGATGTCGTGCTAATGCAGTCTTTACCATAATGAAACTTAAAGGCAATGCGATCAGTGTAGAAAGGACAACGACCGCAAGTCCCAAAATGATAGAATTCCACAATATCTTTAAATTGTCTGCTTGAACTAATTGTTTTATATTATCTAGAAATCCCGCTTCAGCACTCGGCATAAATCCTTTAATCAAAATCATACATAAAGGCATGACAATTAAACACACTAAAATAACAATCGCAAGCAGGCGATTCATACTTTGTGCTATACCTCGGCTTTCAGCAAAACTTGAATGCGGTTCTTTCACTTTCTATTACTCCAATCTGTAAAAAAGTAGGCGGTACAACAACAAAACAATGTCTGTTTGTTTTGCTGGTTGGACCACCTTTTCATCACTTTGTTTTAACCTTTCATCATGCTCATGAATTTTTTAAGTACTTTTTCGCTTTCTCCTGATAATGATGGCCAGTCGTATTTCAATTCTTTAATATCTTCACGTGCTTTTGTCTCTTTATTTTTATGCGCTGATTTATCATTTGGAATTAAGAAGTGCGCATCAACTTGTTTTTGTCCTTTTTCACCTGTCGCATAATCCATATACGCTTTTGCGGCTTCTTTATGTTGTGCTGATTTCAAAATGAATGCTGGGCGCGGTGAAATTGCAGTACCTGATTCTGGGAAAGTAATATCTACTGGTTCACCTTTTTTCTTTGCTTTATAGACCATATAGTCTACGCCGCCGTAGACAGCTTTATTTTCACCTTTGATTACTGTTTCAAGTGCAGGTTTGTTCGCACCCGCTAATTTCATACCGTTATCTTTTAATGCTTGGTAGTCGCTCCATGCTTGTTGGTCATTGTTATGAACTTTGATAGATAACATATCTAAAGCAGTACCTGATTCAGATGGGTTCGGAATCGCTAATGCATCTTTATATTCTTTGTTTAATAAGTCTTTAACATCTTTAGGTGCTGTTTTGACTTTATCTGTATTGTAAGAGATACCAAGTGCACTGCCTCCGATACCATACCAATAACCATCTTTGTCTTGCCAATCTGGATACAGCTTATCAGCATTTTTAACTTTGTATGGTTCAATCTTGTCTTGTTTTTTATAATCCAGCGCTGCAGGTAATGAAGCTAACTGAACGACGTCTGCTTTCGGATTATCCTTTTCTGCTTCTAAACGTCCTAAGATTTCACCTGTTGTACCTTGATATACTTGAACTTTCTTGCCTGATTCTTTTTCAAAGTCTTTCACCATATCTTTTACTAATGCATCAGGACCTGCAGTATAAAGCACAAGTTTGTCTTTACTGTCTCCTGAATCTTTACTCTCTGATGATTGTGCTTTGTCTCCTTCTGGTTTATTTTGACAACCTGCGAGTACAAACACCATTGCGATCACTGCGATACTGAACTGTACAATACGTTTCATTATTATTTCTCCTCCAAATTAATGAGATAGTGTTGTGATATATCAAACTGCAAAGTCACTTTGTCACCTTCATCAAAGTAGGCGTCATCATAAAACATGACCGTGACACCTTCTATGTATGCGGTATATTCATAACGTTCACCTGTATAACTCACTGTAGCAATTACAGCTTCATAACCCTTTTGTGCTCTGTAAATGTGTTCTGGTCTAAGTAGCAAGCCTTTGTGTCCTGTTGCTTGTGTATGGTTCACCGGCAGCTTAAGCGTTGTCTGATCAATATGCATATACTGTTCGGATAGTGTGCCTTTTAAGAATGTCCCTTTTCCTATAAAGCGTGCGACTGCTTCGGTGTTTGGATGTGCATATAAATTTTCCGGTGTATCAAATTGCTCGATTGTGCCGTTTTGCATGACTGCGATACGGTCTGACATGGTCATAGCTTCGTATTGGTCATGTGTTACGAATATTGCGGTCATGTTGTATTGTTTCACTAAGCGCTGAATCAATATACGCATATCCTCTCGCAGTCCTGCATCTAAAGCAGATAAGGGTTCATCCATTAATATCAGTTCGCATTTTGAAACAATCGCACGTGCTAAAGAGACACGTTGTTGCTGTCCGCCGGATAGTTCATGAATTTTACGCTTCCCATAACCTTCTAAGTGAACTTCTTTCAAGACTTCATTGACACGTTGTTTTAAATCCTTAGTATCTTTTTTAACGCGCAAAGGATAGGCAACATTTTCAAAGACTGTCATATGCGGCCATAAGGCAAAGTCTTGAAAGACCATTCCGATATTGCGGCGTGAAGGAACAAGACTGATGTTTTTACCTTGATTTGAAAAGAAGACACGACCGTTTTGTTCAATATGGCCGCTATCTGCTTTTTCTAAGCCGGCAATTAAACGCAGTAATGTAGTTTTACCGCTGCCAGATGCGCCAAGCAAAGCAACAAACTCACCTTCAGCAATATCTAAGTCCACACCTTTAATAACCGATTGAGTACCAAATGCTTTTTTCAAATGACGAATTTCAAGTGCCACTGCTTTCACCTCTCTTCAATGCCAACTATAAACAACAGATATTAATGCATATTAAATACAGCATTAACAAACTATCAATATTTTCAATGTAGTATGTATATTGATATAGAGTTTCTCTATGTCTTTTTATATATTGTGATGTCACTACATAGATAGAGGAGACTAATGATGAATATTAAGCAAATGATGATATTTAAACAGTTCGTTGAAGTTCAAAATGTGAATGTGGTCGCAGAGAAGCTGAATATCACCCAGCCCACTGTGACGTTTCATTTAAAGAATTTAAGTGCCGCACACCATGTGCCGCTCTATCATAAAAAGGGAAAGTTGATTACATTAACGCAAGCGGGTCAAATACTGTATCAAAACAGCATTAAAATTTTAGCGTTAGTTGAGGAAACTGAAAATATATTGGGAGACTATAATACTTCCAAGAGAGGAACACTTAGAATCGGCGCTAGTCACGCACCGATTTATGGGATTTTGCCTAAAACTTTAAAAGCATTTATGGAACGTTATCCGGATATCGATATTCAACTAGAAGTCGATACGGCACCGAATACCATACAAAAAGTAAAACATAGAGATGTAGAAATTGCGGTGATTTCTGAAAGCGGACTTGAAGACCATGATATTGAAATCAAACGACTGCTTTCAGATCCGTTAATGTTAGTCATGGACCAGCAGCACCCATTAGCTGACAAAGCTGAAATCACTGTTTCAGATATTCAAGCCTATCCGCTGATTATTCATAGCAGCGGTTCTACTAAAGAAAAGATTGATGAATGGAAACATACGAATCTCATCCAGCTGCATCCCGTCATGCAGTCGAACAGCATGAGCAGTATTATCGAGACAATTCGAGATTCACACTTCATCAGTTTGTTAAGTGCCAGTGCTGTGACACACCCTAATATCATCAGCAAAGCAATTCCGGATGCACCGGCAGAACGTCATATTTCAATCGCTTATAAATCTGACCGTGTCATTACTCCTATCATTCAAAACTTCATTTCATTGTTATATCAACTAAAATAAAAAATGACCTCCCGTCAGTCTTACGTCACTGACCGGGAAGCCTTACCGCTATACATCTAATGCCTTTGTTATGCTGTTTAGCGGTAACCTTTAATAATTTGAAAAGATCATATCTGTTTTTAATTGATCATTAGTTTCGTGAATACCCATTGCATCTAATTTATGAATGATAGATTGCTGTACGCTTTTAGCCTCTGATTCACTTGATACTTTAGAAGAGATTTCAACGACATTATTTGAACCGATATCCCAGTTTTCAATCTTCACTTCATTGCCATCTATATTTCCTTTATGGCGTTCAAAATGAACAGGACCGATAAGTGACGGATTTGAAAATTGAAGCAACGATTTAAACGGTGCTTTGGCATTCGCTTGCAACACTTCTAAACTTTTTGAAGCATCCGGCAATTGACTGCCTAAGCTGACTTTTGATTCGTTAGAAGCACTTAATGTTTGCTTGCCTTCTCCATACTCTACTTCATATTCATCTGTTTGAAAGCCGTCTTGCTTTGCTTTAGATACTGCACTTTCTACATCGCCATTCATGATGGGATAACGTTTCTTATACTGTAGTTTAGTCTCTGCATCTTCTTCAGATTTTCTGACACGATAAGTGATGTTTTGGCCATAGTTTGTACGCTTTGCGTCATCTATGTATTGTACAGAGAAGTCTTCATCCTTATCTTCTGAACCTAACTGTTCTAAAATGTCGTGTTGAATATGACGATTATCTTTCACAATTTTGTCTGCTTTTGCATACACCTTCACTTCATATTGATCGACTTGTGCGTGACTTTGACCACCTGGCAGCAACATGAACATTGCGCCGATGGCGCAGCTTGATTTTAAAAGTATTGATTTCATAACTCCACCTCCAATTTCAATGTACCTTTAAAATATAAAGCTTTGACTTGTCTAGATTTAACTTCTTATAAATTTTCAAACAACTGATTAATACCTATATAGATAAACTGAATAAAATAACAATTGATTTAGGTTTAAACTTACATATATGCTGATAACATACAAAGAAACAGGAGGTCATATTAAGATGAATGAGGCATGGCAAACAGGCATCCAATTTCTAGGTCAATTATTCACCGGACAAGTACCGGCTGCTTTTATCATCATTCTCGTTATATCATTTCTGCTCAATTTTTCAATTGATTATATCTATGAAATGAATCGTTCAACTGATTTAAACCCGATTACTAACCTATTGAAAAATCTCATAGAATCGACAATAGAAACATTAGCATTCATTTACTTTTTTATTGCGTTTATACATATGCTTACCGTTATTCCATTTTTAAAAATTATTGACACTTCTACCCTGGCAATAGGCGAAATGACATTGATTTGTTATGCGGTTTACAGTGTTTTCAACATTCCATCAATCATGATTATGTACGCACCTACTATGCTTGGCCGTATCTTTAATTTGCTTGGGCAAGTCATTATCGGAGGATTGATTTACTACTTATTGTTGATAATTATGCCGCTGCATATTCCATTTAATATGCCTTTAATCATCGGTGCTTTTGTCTTAACACTTATTGGAAATCTTATTATTTGGAGTGCCACAGTCGCTGAAGCTGAAAAAGAAAAAAGTGAAAAACAAGCGAAAGCCAGCAAGCAATAAACTGCCGTCTTTCTTCTCTTTAATCGCATCACTTTCTATGTTAGGATTATTACTTGTAAGTGTACATGATATAGTGAAAATGCGAGATGCAACCTTAAAGCGAGGTTGCTTTTTCAATGAGATTCTAAGGAATAAGTCCTGATTATTTTTCAATAAAAGAGAGAAAGGCAGAGAAATATGAAAATCAAATACATACTGTTGCTTGCACTCACGACGGTACTGCTTGCGGGTTGTGATTATTCGAAGAGTTCCAACCGTGACGGCTTCTTCTTTAACACGTTCGCAAAACCAATGGATCAATTGCTGCATTGGTTAGGCCATAACCTTAACAACAACTATGGACTTGCAATTATTGTCATTGTCTTAGTGATTCGTTTGGTAATGCTTCCGTTTATGTTAAGCCAAACTAAGAACGGTCAAATCATGCGTAAAGTGATGGAATTTGCAAAACCAGATATGAAAGAAGCACAAGAAAAAGTTAAACGTGCGCGTACACAAGAAGAAAAAATGGAAGCACAGCAAGAAATGATGAAAGTCTATAAAAAATATGACATCAATCCGATGAAAAACATGTTAGGCTGTCTTCCAATCTTAATTCAAATGCCTGTACTATTCGGTTTATATGTCGCATTAAAATGGCCATCTCAAGGCGGCATTTTAGATCATCCGAACTTCTTATGGTTCAAACTGACTGAACCAGATATTTGGATTACGATTATTGCCGGTGTACTTTACTTCTTGCAATCACTAGTAAGTTTAGAAAATATGCCGAAAGAACAACGCCAAATGGGTTATATGATGATGATCATTTCACCTATCTTCATCGTATACATCTCACTAACATCAGCATCAGCACTTGGCCTATATTGGTCAGTCAGTGCCATCTTTATGATTATTCAAATGTTCTTTGCGAATAGACATTATAGTAAAGTCGCAGATGAAGAAGTGGCACGTATTAAACGCGAACAAGCTAAAAAAGAGGGCAAAGATAAAAAGCCTAAAAATACAAAAGTCGTTGCTAAGAAGAAAAAGAAAAAATAAGCAATACTTAAGCCCGGGAAGTCGTTATTTCTCGGGCTATATTTATGTCTAAGTATTCAACTGTCTTAAAAGAAACGCAGTAAAATGATACCGATAAAAATACAAATAATGCCTGTAATTTTACGAGCATTGATTCTATTTTGTTTAGCACCTAATATACCGAAGTGGTCAATAATCACACCCATTAACATTTGACCAAGCATTCCGACAATCGTTGTCAGTGCTGCGCCAAGATGCGGCATTAAAATAATATTAGCTGTAACAAATACCACACCTAATATACCGCCGATAAAATAAATCGGCTTGATTTTACCGATATTCGGTTCGAATTTTGAAAGTTTAAATGAACGATTCACTATCGCTGTAATGATTATCAGTGCAATCGCACCAATACAAAATGAGATAAGCGAAGCAAACAGTGAACTATTTACTTGCTGACCTAACTGACTATTAATCGCTGTTTGAATCGGAGGCGCAAATCCGAACATAAAGCCGATAACCAGCCACGGCAATACCATTGCTGATGTCTCAGCTTTTTGTTTATTACGCACATAATTCATCACAATAATGCCGATAAATAACAGTAAGACACCGACGAATTTTAAAAATGTAAATGGCTGAACATCCGCATTAAACCACCCGAAAGTATCTATAACACCCCCCATAATAATTTGACCGGCAATGGTAATAATCACTGTCAACGATGCACCTAAACGCGGAAATAACAATAAATTACCTGTTAAAAATATAACACCTAACAATCCGCCTACAAACCATGTGTAATTCAAAGATTGATTGGCAAAAAAGCTCGGCGTAAAGTGACTCGGTGTCACTATTAAATTAACCAACAGTAAGAAAATAGCCCCTACTGAAAATGAAATCGCTGATGAATAAAAGGACGAATGTGTAAATCGTATCAGCTTTGTATTAATAGATGTTTGAACCGGTACAACCATACCAGCTGCCAAACCTAATAAGAATAAAAACAGCATAAGCTACCTTCTTTCTAGTCTTAGTTAGATTAGTATAGCAAACCCTGAGATCTTCATAAATGCTAATTATCTCAAAAGATTATTGAAGCAAGAATACAAAGAGTAAACAGGCAATCTCCAAATGATTTTCATTATCTTGTTCAACACTCTAAAAAGCAAAAATCAGCATGTTTAAAGTAATTCAAAAAATTGAATTTATCAATAGGGCTATAACAATAGAACCATTAAACTTGCATCTAAACTTGCATCGTTTCTTGATTTTTGTTTAATATATATACAAAATCAGTTACAATGAGTTTAGATGTTGCACAAATGCAACATGTTTTTCATACAAAAAAGTCCACACGGCAATGTGGACTTAACTTACTAGTTATATTTCAGCAGTAATAAATCTGTAAACCATAAGAAAAGAGTAGATTAGGTATCAACTATCAGCCTATTCTGCTCTGTTTTTTTGCCATTCTGCTAACATTGGCGAAACTGCTGCTATTATTGAAATAACTTCATTTAAATTTAATTTAATGATTATTTCTATGATACTAACACCTCCTTTCATAGCTGAAAAGAGTGACTAGTAAGTATGTATTAATTATACGAACATTTGTTTCAAATTTCAAAGCGTCTTGACCCACTAAAATTTTTTTAATTTTGTCAATTTTAGAAAGAACACTGTCATATCAACCTTTTCAGACTTGAAATTACTCAATATTTTCCCGAAAATTAAAATTTGTAATTTTACCCTTGCTATTTTCAAGTTATTTTAAATGTATGACACTGTTGGGATTGATAAATATATACAGAACACATGTTCTATTTTATAAGAATGGGTATCTCTCTAAAAGAACAAGAAACAAAAAGCCCACGGTTTTCATGAGATTCAAAGTATAAAAAAGAATAGCACCCTGAAAGCAAGTAATCCAAGTTGCTATTCAAAGTGCCGTCCAAGTCCTTAAACTTTTGACTATATTAAAATTTTCACTTTTCTATGTGATGTGTGATTAAGCAGCCACAGTTTAATCCTAATATTCTTCTGACTCAGCTTCTGCTTCTTCTTGTTTTTGAAGTTCAGCTTCTTGTCTTCTCATTGCTTCTTCTTCTCTTGCGGCTTGTTCATCTTGACGTTTCATTTCAGCTTCATAAGCACGTTGATCGGCTTCTTCTTGTTTTTGACGTGCAGCTTCTTCACGTTGATAAGCCTCATCTTGGCGTTTCATTTCCGCATCGAATTCCTTATCGAGACGGTCTTGTTCTTTTTGCCATTCAGCTTCTTCGCGATCCAATTGCTTTTGGTATTCTTTTTCCCACTCTTCACCTAATGCTTCATAGAGTTTCTCAACACGTGCTGCTAAATCATTGTATTCTTTATTGGTTACCCCACGTGTCACATGATTCATTTTTTCTCCATCTGTCAGTGCATTATACTCATCTACTAATGCATTGTATTCTTCTGCTGTATAAGGATAATCTTCAGAATCATCTTTTGTTTTAGAAGATTTTTCTTCTGATGCTTCTTCTGTCTCACTGTCATGTGATTTGCCTTCTCTGATAAGTGCTTGATGCAAATTCCATTTTGCTTTTACATTGCTGTCTTTGAAGTACGTATCCATCTCTAAGGTATAGACTTTTGCGTCCGGCACATCAAATACTAATGTACCTGTAGCTGTTTTACCTTGATTTAATTGATGTGAGAACATACCGTCTGTACCGTCGCCGCCATACCAATCAGGATAAGTTTCTCCTCTGACGTTCATTGTAAATGCGCTTGAATCTACAAGTACTTGATCGCTGTTGTTATTTTTAAATTTCAAAGTTACTTTTAATGCTTTTCCGTTTTCAGGTGCACTGTATTCATCATAATCATTGATGTACTCTGCTTTAACGACACGTACATCGACACCGTCGGCGTCTACGATTTGCCCCACTCGGAAAGTTTTCATTTGTTCTGTTGCCTTTCCTCTGCTTTCTGTTGTTTCAGTCTTTTCTTCAGACTTTGCGCCGCTGCAGGCTGCTAATAAAAATAATACACTTACCATTAAAAACCAAAGTCTCTTCATCTGTCTCTCTCCGCTCTGTATTTAGTTGTAAAAATCCTTAGATAGCTAATGTATTCGACATCAAATTATCTGTATAACAACATTTTATAATACTTTTAACACAAAGCAATCTATTTTTGAGTTTTTGTTAAGAAATAATTAATTTAACATGATTTAAATGCTATAACCCATGTATCATGCAAGATTTGTGTGAATATGACTGTGTAAATTTGTAATTTTCGTAGAAATTAGGATTAAGACCTTTCTATTAGGAAATACATATAAAAGTGGGATATTTATTCATACAATTTAATGAATAATTTCCTTTTTGCATTTGCGACAAATGCACGTTTGAAGTTATCTAATGCATAACGGTAACTTCTCTGACAAATTTAACGATAAATTTATAATAATTGTGCAACATTGCATTGACGAAACCAATGGAAAGCGTTTACAATTAATGTGAAATCAATCACATAGAGGAGTTGTATTAGAATGCAAAACTTAAGAAACAGACATTTCCTAACATTATTAGATTTTTCAAACAGAGAGATGGAGTTCCTATTGAACTTATCCGAAGATTTAAAACGAGCTAAATACGCTGGAATCGAACAGCAAACGCTTAAAGGAAAAAATATTGCATTAATTTTTGAAAAAGACTCAACTCGTACTCGTTGCGCATTTGAAGTTGCAGCAGCAGACCAAGGTGCAAGTACTACTTACTTAGGACCAACTGGTTCTCAAATGGGCAAAAAAGAAACAGCAGCAGATACTGCACGCGTTTTAGGCGGCATGTATGACGGCATCGAATACCGCGGATTCTCTCAACGTACTGTTGAAGTACTTGCAAAAGAATCAGGTGTTCCAGTATGGAACGGTCTTACTGATGAAGATCACCCTACTCAAGTATTAGCTGACTTCTTAACAGCTAAAGAAGTATTGAAAAAACCTTACCATGAAATCAACTTCACTTACGTTGGTGACGGACGCAACAACGTTGCGAACGCATTAATGCAAGGTGCAGCGATCATGGGTATGAAATTCAACTTAGTTTGTCCAAAAGAATTAAACCCAACTGATGAATTATTAAACCGTTGTAAAGATATCGCTAAAGAAAACGGCGGCGAAATCTTAGTAACTGACAACGTTGACGAAGGTGTTAAAGGATCAGACGTTCTTTACACAGACGTTTGGGTATCTATGGGTGAACCTGATGAAGTTTGGGAAGAACGTATTAAATTATTAAAACCTTACCAAGTGGACCAAGCAATGATTGAAAAAACTGGCAACCCGCATGTTATCTTTGAACACTGCTTACCATCATTCCACAACACTGACACTAAAGTCGGTAAAGAAATCTACGAAAAATTCGGCTTAAAAGAAATGGAAGTAACTGATGAAGTCTTCGAAGGCAAACACTCAGTAGTATTCCAAGAAGCTGAAAACCGTATGCACACTATCAAAGCTGTAATGGTAGCAACTCTAGGAGATATTGGATAAGGAGGACATAAAGCATGGCTAAAATCGTAGTAGCATTAGGCGGAAATGCCTTAGGCAATTCCCCACAAGAACAATTAGAACTAGTGAAAAACACATCAAAATCACTTGTCGCATTGATTCAAAAAGGGCACGAAGTAGTCATCAGTCACGGCAACGGACCGCAAGTCGGCAGTATCAACCTAGGATTAAACTTTGCGGCAGAACATGATCAAGGTCCAGCTTTCCCATTCCCAGAATGCGGCGCAATGAGTCAAGCTTACATTGGTTATCAACTACAACAAAGTTTACAAAACGAACTACACAATTTAGATATCAAAAAACCTGTTGTGACTTTAGTCACACAAACAGTTGTATCTAAAGAAGACCCAGCTTTCGAGAACCCAACAAAACCAATCGGTAAATTCTACGACAAAGATTTAGCAGATACAATCTCTAAAGAACGTGATTACACATTCGTAGAAGACTCAGGTCGCGGTTACCGCAGAGTGGTACCATCACCTCAACCGATTGAAATTGTGGAATTACCAAGTATCGAAGACTTAATCAATAACGGATCTCTTGTTATCGCCGGCGGCGGTGGCGGTATCCCAGTTGTTAAAAACGACCGCGGTGATTTACAAGGTGTAGACGCAGTTATCGATAAAGACAAATCAAGTGCTATTCTTGCAGCACATATCAAATCTGATAAATTGATTATCTTAACTGCAGTAGATTATATCTTCATCAACTTCGGTAAAGAAAATGAAGAAAAATTAACTGAAGTCACAACTTCTGATATGGAAAAATATATTGAAGAAGGTCAATTCGCAAAAGGTAGTATGTTACCTAAAGTTGAAGCTTCTCTACAATTTATTGAAAAGAACCCAGAAGGCGAAGTACTCATCACTTCTCTAGAAAATCTAGATGCTGCATTAGAAGGCAAAGTGGGTACAGTGATCAAGAAGTAGACCATTTTCACTTACAACTAAGTGATTAGTACATTAAATTGATTATAAAAATTGCCTGAACACGATTGAACAATTCAACTTTTGTTACAACTTGTTCAGGCTTTTTTATAAATTTTCATTACATAATTTATATTCATATTCTATCGCAAATAGGTATTAGGTTGTCAGTTCTCATCACTGACAAAAAAATTTTACGTTTTAAAAAAGAGTATTCTTACACTCAGTTAATATGATAACTGCATCTCACACTATCCCTGCTTGAATAGCGTTTGAATATAAATTTAACACTGCTTTTAAGCACAGCTTGAAAAGCGATTAATAGTAAGGGACAAAAAATGCATCTTGTCTTTCTATTCTATCTTTAAATATACTCGCTGCATTTTGCGCTCCTTTGCTTATAAGGAGATGATTAGTATGGATCATGCAAATGAAATGAATGCTGCAAAAGAATCAACTGAACCACCTAAAAAGAAGAAATTTAAACTGCGAATGCCTGGCGCCTTTGCCATTTTATTCATTTTAACAGTAGTAGCAGTCATCGCAACTTGGCTGATTCCAGCCGGTGCCTATTCTAAACTTTCCTATGAGCCTGGTTCTGATCAATTGAAAATCGAGAATCCTCAGAAAGAAATTAAGAAAGTACCTGGTACACAAGAACAATTGGATAAACTCGGAGTTAAAATCAATATCGAGCAGTTTGAATCTGGCGCAATTAACAAGCCGATTTCCATTCCTGATACTTATGAACGATTAGAACAAAATCCAGCAGGACCGGCACAAATTACAAATGCAATGGTACACGGTACAATCGAAGCCGTAGATATCATGGTATTTATCTTTGTACTTGGTGGATTAATTGGGGTCGTTAGCGCAAGCGGTTCATTCGAATCTGGACTGTTAGCCCTAACGAAGAAAACAAAAGGACATGAGTTTGTGCTCATATTTATGGTATCTATCCTCATGGTTCTAGGCGGTACCTTATGTGGTATCGAGGAAGAGGCCGTCGCCTTCTATCCAATACTGGTGCCTATCTTCATAGCCATGGGTTATGACTCTATCGTCTGTGTGGGTGCCATATTCTTGGCAAGTTCCGTCGGAACTACGTTCTCAACAATCAACCCATTCTCTGTAGTAATTGCCTCTAACGCTGCAGGTACTACATTTACAGAAGGATTGTATTGGCGTTTAGCAGGTTGTATTGTCGGTGCAATATTCGTTATCGGATACTTATATTGGTATACTCAAAAAATCAAGAAAGATCCAAAAGCATCTTACTCATATGAAGACCGAGATAAATTTAATGAACAATGGTCAGTTATGGGTAAAGACGAACACGCAGATCAATTTACATGGCGTAAAAAAATCATTTTAATCTTGTTCGTTATCCCATTCCCATTAATGGTTTGGGGCGTTATGACACAAGGTTGGTGGTTCCCTGTTATGGCCGCAATGTTCTTATCTGTCACAATCATCATCATGTTCATTGCTGGTATGGGTAAACATGGATTAGGAGAGAAAGGAACCGTCGATGCCTTTGTCAATGGTGCATCAAGTTTAGTAGGTGTATCATTAATCATCGGTTTAGCCCGCGGTATCAACCTTGTTATGAATGAAGGTTTAATTTCAGATACTATCTTGAAATTCTCTTCTGATATCGTATCTCATGTGAGCGGTCCGATCTTTATCATTATATTATTAATAATCTTCTTCTTCTTAGGATTTATCGTACCGTCATCTTCTGGTTTAGCAGTACTATCTATGCCTATCTTTGCGCCGCTAGCGGACACAGTAGGTATTCCAAGATTCGTTATTGTTACTGCATACCAATTCGGACAATATGCAATGTTATTCTTAGCACCAACTGGACTTGTAATGGCTACATTGCAAATGCTCGATATGAAATACTCTCACTGGTTCCGATTTGTATGGCCAGTTGTAGTATTCGTACTGGTATTCGGTGGTGCCATGTTAGTAACACAAGTATTGATTTATTCATAATCAAAGATAAAAAATATTATACCTTAAATCTAAGCGGAGGTTCGAAAGAATCTCCGCTTTTTACATTTATATAGGAAGAAACTCGTAATTTTATCCCCTATCCACCTTTTTTCTGCTTTTTACATATAACGGAGCATAATAAAAGCCCGCTGCTTAATTTAAGCAACAGGCTTCAATTTATTTTAAATAGAAAAGTAGTGAAAGTGATGCACTAATTCAAAATGCTTTTCTCTATAAGCACAATAAAACTAAATAAGGGGAACAGCTGAACACTGCTCCCCCTCATAAAAAAAGAATCAACTATTATGTGCATGCATGCTATGCAAGCAACAAAATTCCCTTCTTAAGGGCTGATGTAGCGTTTACATCTTTAGAGCAATTATAGCGGCCAACGCAGTATCTTAATTGGAAAAAATACTGCGTTAACCTAGTTGGAAAAATCTGTAGAACTAAGATAAAATTTACATCCTGTCTGAATACTTAGTAGTTCTGTGTGAAGTGGGACCTGTACCAGTTGATTTCTTTCAGGCAGCACCAACCATTAAAATGCTGCTTTGAAATCAAAATGCTAAATTGGGATAGGCTTTACAGTAATTCTCTATCTTTCATACTATAAAGCCCGGCATTTGGATGACTGATACACAGGAGAAAGCTCTGTGATCAATCATATAATTTTTGAAATGCAGTTTTCCTCTTTATCTTTTCTGCATCCATGTTTCAGTTGCATATAATTATGATCAGCCTTTATTTATCTATCAGGCGTTTCATCGTAGTTATGTTCTCTCTTTCTACAACTGCGTTCTGTAATGTTTCTATATCTGTTTTACAAAAAATCATATACGTTTTGAGTTCTAAGTGACTAATAGATGTGTGCGTGTTTATGTCCAACTGGATTTTTAACTGGAAATAACATAACCGTTATGAAATAGATTGCCTTTCATAAGTTATTTTTTTACCAGCTGTCCGATAAACAAATAGTTGATTGATCATCTTACTGTCAAACCTCATGAAGTTAGTTACTATTTTCTTGTTTGATGATTCAATCTTGCACAAGCCCTAACCTTCTGTGTATGCAAACATAAGTTGGGATATGTTGGCCTTACAAACACCAACTTTAATCTTTGTTTGAGATTCTATTTTGCAAGCACTGGGCTTGTGCATGGATAAATATTAACACCTCTTTTTTTGATAGTCAACAAAAATCTTAAAATTTTTATAGGTTTTATTAAAAACATTACATTCCACCGCAATTTCTAGGCGCTCAAGTTTAAGAAATAAGCACAATCGATATATTTATAAAATCGCTTTACATCAGCTTTCAAAAGACTTTTTTCAGTATTTTGTTACTAAATTAGTAACGCAGTTACTTTTGTTAGAAAGATAACTTATTCGTTGTTCACCACATTTTTATAAAAATATAATTAGAAAAATTTTAGTACATCCTTTTGATAAAATTTCTTTACATGCTTCAAAAGTTAATATATAATTTTGCTTATCTTAAGAGCGAGGTACTAACATATGCGTTAGTTAATCCTGTAATCCTATTTCAATAAACCAGAAAATTCACCTGCTGCTGTCAATTTGTCTCGCTCTTAAGTCCTTATACAGTAGGCCTATCTTTCTGGCTGCCGCCCTGCTTGGGCGGCTTTTATTATATTCATAGACAAAACAAAAAGGCCCAATCACAAAGCAGATGCCTTGTGATCAGACCCTCAGAATAGAATGTCTAGCATTAAGAAAAACTTAATACTAGTAGTGGATATGTAGTTTCTTTCGAAACTGCATGCTAAAATCTTAGCATTACCGCAATTCTTTTGTCAATCTAATATTTTAATTTTTGTATCGAGTTTAATAACGCTTTTGTCTCATTAACAAAATATTTACACTTATTGCTTACAATATGTACTAAAAAACAAAATTATGGAACATATTTCGTTGTATAATTTCGAAGTTTCAGAAGCTTTCACGCGTAATTTTTCTTCAAAAGTTCAAACAATGTACTTACCTTATGTTTAAAGGGTTCATTCAATGTTTACCACTTAGAATTGTCAAACTATTTTAATTTTTTCTTCAAAAAAGTATTTACAAGCTTCAAAAATCATTCTATAATTCGAATATCTCATGAGGGAAGCTAAAAACTCCTCTTTAACAATCTTCTTTTCTCTTGTGAGTCATACACCTTTGTATTCATAGCTAAGATGACTAATAACAGTGCTCAAAAATAATACAAAAAGTGTGTCAGTAATGACACACTCTACACACCAAAGAAAGGAGTGCTGATTTATGATTAAAGATTTTAAACATTTTATAAAGCGTATCCGCAAACATAACTTCTGTTATTTGCAGCCGCTTAAATACTTACTTTTACTAGAGCTTTCTAGTATCATTCTACTTATATCACTGCTTTTTGAGCAGCACCTTCTCAATAAATTATTATGTAATTCATTAAACGTAACAGAAAAAAACTTGCCTCGGGGTGTTTATTATGAATTTTAATTATCATTTTTTAGATTATGACTTCGTAGAAGACAAAGACAAACTAGATGAATTTCTAAATGCGAATTGTTTATATGATCATCCCTACCATCAATTCACTGCATTAACAAATGCAATAGACAACAGTAATTTAGAATTGCAGGATAAGAAATGTCTTAAAATAATGCTCACATATCTGCAAAAAGAATACCCTTTTGATATTATCCAAAAGCTTGATTCAGAAGTTATAAATGTCACAAAGCTTAAGAATGCTTCGTTTAAGTCCGCATATTATACTAAAATCGGTCAATTAGATATCAAGGTACCAGAACACCTTTATACTGTATTCGATCCAGAAATCATGCACAATTATGAATTGCCGCATGCGGTGATGCTGACGTACTTGCTTGATAATCACATCAATGGCCTTACTTTAAACAAAGCACATGATGCGATATTCAACTTCTGGGGTGCATCGGTTACTAAAGATGCTGTCCAAGTAATGAAAGACCATTTGAATAAAGTTGTTGCCCCTTGGCGCTGCCGTTCATATTCTGAATCGCACTACTACTTCTTGCATGCTGACATGCTTAAAGTCCCTGTGTTTAAAGGTGACGAAATCGATTTTGCTAATTTATATACAATCACAGGTATCGATAAGAACGGCCGACAAAGCATCTTAACTACACGTCTCTCATTCGAAACAGAAGCAAAGGTATGGAAGTCTCTGTTTAAAGAACTGTTTGATAGAGGGTTGAATGAACCCCTATTGCTTTCAGGCGGTGTATCTGATGATTTAAAAGCAGCTGCACAAACTTACTATCCGAAGATGAAATATCAAATCTGCTCGATAGCAATGCGTACTGCGATCAAAAATGAATTTGATAAGCAATTGAATACAGATCAGCCTATAGACCCGAATCTGCCCGATGTATCTAAACGGGCACATAAACTGGTCACTGCACTATACCATCACAGAACGGATTACAATATCAATGTCCAATTGAAAGAAGAACTGATTCAGTTGACCGACGGTCAACCGCAATATCAATCAGGCATCGCGCTATTAAATCGTTACTTTGAGGATTGTTTCACTTATCTGTCATTACCTTTAAGACCTAATCAAAACTACACCCTTACAAGCAACAATGCGCAAAAAATAAACAATGAAATCAAGCGTAAGAACGAATGCCCGATGGTCTATGCAAGTATTGAATCTGCTGAAACAGCTATTAACTGCCACATGATGTATTTAGAACAAGAAATGTTCTTTAAAACACTGAAACTTGCAGTTAGAGACTAACAAATTAAATTAAAAATCAAAGGACTGCTCGTTGAAATTTCGAGCAGTCCACACTTCTATAATTCATTATATTTTTTATTTGAGTCTTTGCTTTTCTCAACAGGATACTTGATCGCATTCTTCTTCAGTTTTTGTCTGATAATGTCATCAATATCCATATCCAGGTTATCCGCAATCATATAACTGTAAATGAGAACATCTGCGAGTTCTTCTGCTATGCGCTCACGTTTTGCATCATTGACCTCTTCAGGTTGTTTCCACTGATACAGTTCTAAAAGCTCAGAAGCTTCTAGTGATAATGAAATTGCTAAATCCTTTTCATTATGAAAAGGGCGCCAATTACGCGCATTGCGAAAATCATTAATTTCTTGAATCAGTTGTTCTGTATTATTCATGATCTATACCTCCGTTTGCGGCACGTTTAAGTTCGTTTTGCAGGGCTTCGTCAACTGCGTAAATATATAAGCCATTAACGCCGCGTGTTAATAAGACGTTTAATTCATTCTTAAGCAATTCTTCTGTGAATTTAGCTTTAGTGTTATCTGAGAGCGTTCTATTTCTAGTTGCTTTTTTATTATAACTCTCTGAACCATCAAAAATAATTTTACCATTTCTGAATTTCACAGACGGACCAATAATCACACCTGCATAATTTAAATCAAAACCTTGTATGGTAAATGTTGAACCCACTTCATCGATAGTTTGACTTTGCTCAGGCCAAGATAAATATTTTTCTCGTCTTTGGACTTTAAGTTGACTATTCCAAGGCATACTCCATTCACCAATACTTACACGCCAATAATCCGAGTCCTCAGGCTTGTTGCTGCTATACTTCCAATCATAAGTCGCAAGCAAGCGTGAAATACCAGATTCTTGAGATCGAGCTTTATTTCGTATTGCTTGTTCTAATTGTATAGGTTGATCAAATACTTTAATGTCATACTTTTCATCTTCAGGTATATTATTTATGCTTTGTTTATCTATAAGACTACGAATCCAATTGACAGTGTCTTCATTACTATTGATACGCATTTGATTATTAAGCTGTATGTGATTACTATTTGATTTAGTTTCCTTGATCATTTTTTCTAACTGATCTGCTTCTATCACTTGTTCAGTACTTAAGATTTGGTTTCTATCAAATACCGCAACAACAACCTTAGCACGTTCAATCAAATCATTGAGCTGGTTCTTACCGCGATAAGATTGCTTGCCTTGTGTCCATAGTAAATGCGCCTCATCCACGATTACAACATCAACCTTATCTTCTGGGCTGCGTTGATTAATAAAACTCGTAGGCTTATTTACAATAGCTTGTTTTTTATCTTTCTCGTCATAAAGTCCTAACTTCTTAGCGATTTCTTGATAGACCTTTAATTGTTCATCATGATTTACAAGCAAGTAAACATTCAAAGGTTGATTGTCATTTTCTTCTAAAGCATCACGCTTCAAATCAAAAAACAAACTGCTCATTAATACTGTTTTGCCAGACCCCGCTTCACCTTCTACCAACACTAACTGTTCTTCTAAATGATTATGTAACGCTACTTTAATCTTCCCTATAATCATTTCTTTCGCTATATTTTGTTCTCGCGTCAATTTATGGAATGGAGAAGCTTTGAATATCGCTGAATCTCTAATAATACTTTCAACTGGAAACAGGATATCATTCTCTTTGTTAAGCTCTTTCCAAATATCTGTAAAAATCGTATCTAATTGATCAGAAGTATAATACTCATTCTGCTGATTCGTTCTACTATTAAAGATTTTTTCGATACTTTGGACACTCGATAAATATTGCATTAGTCTATTCTCTATATCCAACGTTAGAGACTTATTGAAATAATAATGACCGATCACATACATATTTGAAGTTAACGATAATGAAAAGTCTTGCCAATATACTTTCATTCTCGCATCCGTATTAATATGAGTCGAGGTACGTCCTCTTATATCAGACGTCTCCCCTACATATACCTTAAAACCATCTTTTTTCTCCTGACTATTGATAATATAGACAGTTGGGTAACTCAACAGATACTTCTCATCATCAGAATGTCGCCACATATTCACAGAATCATTCAAATCACGCATCGAATACCTTATGTTCCTTACTATAGGTTTCCGCTTCCTATTCATGTTAATCACCTATCGCACCGTGTAATTATTGTAGTAATGATTTACTACAATGGTATTTAAGATAATTATAGTTGTCGATGATGAGGAATACAATGGTTATAAACCTTTACTTGTACAATTACAAACATGGAATATATCATTTTCACTCATTGATTTTCAATAAAAGTAAGTGATATGCTTTATTATAAAATAAGTGGAAACATTTACTCATCGTATGTTCGGAAGATTTTATATTGTATCGCCTCTGCGTCAAACACTTTACTTATCATATCTTGAACATCTTTAAATTCACTATGATTTTTATAAGGATCTACAATGAAAGCCTGTGGTTGATCGCCTTCTATATCGTAAATGCGTAATATAAGATAGTCACCTGGGTTTTCGTAAATAGAGAATAATTCATTCAGAGATATATAATAAGGCTCAGTTTTATCTTTTGACTTAGTTGTTTTAACCTCTATATATTTCTTTGTTGGATTTTTCATATCAAATGGATCAAATGCTTCCATATCGTAACCAGCACCATGATTCTTACCCATTGAAGTATCTATAAGTTTATAAAACTCTTGTTTTTTCTCTTCATCTTTAACTTTATCTTCTATCAATTGTTTAAAGTACTTGTATGCTAGTTCTTCCCCGATATCACCCGTTAATTTTTGTTCTCTGTTAGCTTCTTCTATTTCACTATCTTTAACTTTCTTGGCACTCACCTTTTTCTTTTTACTGTATTTTGTTGTTGTAGGAGGATCAACCATAGCTAAAGTCGTATTTTTGTTTTTTTCTCTTATTTGTTTTATCTTTTGTTCATCTGCTTTTTCATTTAATCCGTGAAGCATTGAGTCATAAAATTCTCTTGTAACTTTCTTAGCTAGATCATCATAAATATCAATAAAATTATTTAAGTCTCTATGTAGCTCTTCATTATCTAATTCATCAAACGCATAATATTTATAGACAATTGATGTAAGTGCATAGCCTGATGGAAGACCTTTTGCAATGTCATATGTGCTATCTCCATTTTTACTATAATAAAATCTCCCTTTCTTATAATCGTTATCCTCAACATATTTCAGCATTTCTTTAGATAACACAAGTGCATTCTCTTTTGCTTTTTTGTTATATATCTTGTTTATCGCTTTCCACCCTTGTTCTAAAACAAGATAAACCCCTTTACCTTCAGGATGGAATAAATAGACGAGATAATAACCTTCTTGTGTTGTAGTACTTATTTCAGGATTAAAAATTGCAACCCAAGGAACATTACTGTAATTGCCTGCACCAACACTACCACCGATCTTTTTGTCTTCAATATTAAAATTCTTCTTTATATATTCTGTTAATTGTTTATCAACCAGATTTTTATATTTCTCTCCTTTGTCCCATTGTTTTTTTGAACTAATTGATCTATCTAAAATTTCCTTCTTTAATTTCAACGCTTTTTTAATCATTTCTTTCATGTTCATCCCACCTGTATGATAAATTATTGTTTCTGTTTCAAATCTTCATACTTACGCAACACAAATTTATTTGACTACTATTATTTATGCCATTATAGCAATAATTTCATATTAAATTAATGTATATACTAAAGATAAATGAATTTACTAACACATACTTACCTCAACATTAAAAATCATTTTTTGTTTCCAATGTAAATTATTTGAATATTGCGAATACATTAAGTAGAATAAACTTAAGCTAAGTAAGCGCTTACATTTTTAGTTTGTTTTTTCTATTCATTTGTTGTAAAGGGGGCGATAATTTGAAGCAATATGATTTAGTGATCATTGGTGCTGGTCCTGGCGGTTATGTTTCAGCTATACGTGCATCACAATTGGGATTAAAAACAGCAATCGTTGAAAAGCAATATTACGGGGGAACTTGTTTAAACGTAGGCTGTATTCCATCTAAATTACTTTTAGAATATGGTAAGAAAGTTCATAACATTCACCTTTCTAACTCTTGGGGTATTAACACAGGAAAATTAGACATCGATTATTCAAAGTTATCTTCTAGGTCAAAGAAAGTAATTTCACAACTAACAGGCGGTGTTGAACATCTGCTTAAATCAAACGAAGTTGACCTTATTAAAGGTGAAGCAATTGTGCATGATGGCCTTACTATTCACGTAGATGACCAAAAGCTCCAGGCCAAAGATATTATTCTTGCGACTGGCAGTACTCCTTTTGTTCCTCCTATTTTCGGCTTAGATAAAGTGAAATATCATACTACCGACACTATTTTTAACATGCAATCACTTCCTAAATCATTAGCTGTCATCGGTGGCGGTGTGATCGCAACTGAAATTGCATCCTCAATGGCAGACCTTGGTGTCGAAGTCTCAATCATTGAAATTGCTGATGATATTTTACTTACTGAAACTGATGAAATCCGTTCTATTTTAAAAGCACATTTAGAATCCCAAGGTATTAATGTATTAACGCAATGCAATATTAGTAAAGTTACTCAAAGCCAAATTGAATTAGAGCATCAAGACTCTGTAAATTTTGACACTCTCTTAGTAGCAACTGGTCGAAAGCCTAACCTTCAAGTTGCTGAAAACCTGAATTTAAAACAAAGTAATAAGGGCTCCTTTATAGAAGTGGATGAGACTTATCAAACAAGTATTCCACACCTTTATGCTGTAGGCGACTTGATCGATAGTTATCAACTTGCACATGCTGCAAGTATTGAAGGCATCACAGCCGTTGAAGCAATAGCTGGTCTAAAACCTACCCCTGTGAATAAAGAAATGATACCTCGATGCATTTACACACGCGTTGAAGCTGCATCTGTTGGTCTTTCTCAATCACAAGCAGAGGCACAAGGTTATAAAGTTAAAACTGTTGAAGCACCGTTTCAAAGTAATGCCAAATCAATGATTGAAGGTGAAACTGACGGTTTTATTCAACTAGTGATTGATACTCGATATGGTGAGATTCTAGGTGGTTTTATTACAGGTCCGAATGCTACTGAATTAATCGGAGAGCTGCTAGGTGTCAAAGTCTCGGAAGGAACGATTGAAGAATTATCTCAAGTGATTCAGCCGCACCCTTCCCTGCTTGAAGTTATGGGGGAAGCTGCAGATGACTACTTAAAGAAAGCAATTCATAAGCAGTAATTTTCTATAAGGGGGAATTAGTTATGGATAAAGAAAAAGCACGCTGGATTTATAAGACAATGAATGAAATTAGAAACTTTGAAGAAACGGTACATGAAATCTTTGGTAAAGGTGAAATCCCTGGTTTCGTTCACTTATACGTAGGTGAAGAAGGTGTTGCTACTGGAGTCATGTCATTGTTAGAAGATGATGATTATATTACAAGTACACACCGTGGTCATGGACATGCTATCGCAAAAGGATGCGATTTAAATGGTATGATGGCTGAAATTATGGGGAAAAGAGACGGCTTAGGTCACGGTAAAGGCGGATCCATGCACGTAGCCGAAATTGATAAAGGTATGCTCGGCGCAAATGGTATCGTAAGCGGCGGATTTGGTTTAGCTACTGGCGCTGGTATCTCACTTCGGAATCAAGGTAAAAACAATGTGGCAGTCTGTTTCTTCGGTGATGGTGCTGCCAATGAAGGCAACTTCCACGAAGGATTAAACTTTGCGTCTATTTTAAACTTACCTGTGATATTCGTTTGTGAAAATAACCAATTCGGTGAAGGTACAACACATAAATACGCAAGTGCTTCAGAAACAATTGCTGAACGTGCAAGTGCTTATAATATGCCAGGTGTCTATGTAGACGGTATGAACGTTGTAGAAGTTTATGAAGCTGCTAAAGAAGCAGTCGAACGTGCTAAAAATGGTGATGGCCCTACGCTTATCGAATGTGACACATATCGTAAATTCGGGCACTTCGAAGGTGATGAGCAAAAGGTTAAATCCAAAGATGATCGCAATGCTGATCGTAATCCGACGGAAGAATTCCGTAAATATGCGATTGAAAACGACTTATTAACTGAAGATGAAGCAGATGAAATTGAAGAGGCAGCCAAGAAAGCAGTACAAGACGCTGTCGAGTTTGGTGAAAACAGTGAATTACCTGATTTAGATTCATTATACAAAGATGTATTTGCTTAAGTTAAAGGGGGACTAACAATGAGTGAAAAACGTGAAATTACATTTATGACTGCCATTAATGAAGCCATTGATTCTGCAATGCAGCAAGACGAAAATGTTATTTTAATCGGTACTGATGTTGCTGGCGGTGCAGATGTTGACCACTTGCAAGACGATGACTCATTCGGCGGTGTTTTCGGTGTAACTAAAGGTCTTGTGAAAAAATATGGAAGAAATCGTGTCATTGATACACCTATCGCAGAACATATCACACTGAGTTCAGCAGTCGGTGCTGCTGCTACTGGTTTACGACCAATTGCTGAATTAATGTTCAATGATTTTATCGGATTCGGCTTAGATCCGATTTTAAACCAAGGCGCAAAAATGCGTTATATGTTTGGAGGAAAAGCGAAAGTCCCTATGGTACTTCGAACAGTTCATGGAGCTGGCGCTGGTGCTGCAGCACAACACTCTCAAACACTTTATAACATTTTTGCTAGTATACCAGGTGTTAAAGTTGTAGTACCTTCCAATCCTTATGATGCTAAAGGTTTATTATCAGCAGCAATCCAAGATGATAATTTAGTTGTCTTTTCTGAAGACAAAACTTTACTCAGCATGAAAGGCGAAGTACCTGAAGAAGAATATACTGTAGAAATTGGTAAAGCTAACGTAGTTCAAGAAGGTGAAGATTTAACAATTGTTGCTATTGGTAAAATGGTTCAAACTGCTTTAGAAACTGCAGAACAATTATCTAAAGATAATGTTTCAGCTGAGGTAATCGACTTGCGCTCCATTTCTCCATGGGATGAAGAAACAGTTTTAGACTCTGTTAAGAAAACTGGACGCTTAATTGTAATCGATGAATCAAATCCTCAGTGCAACATTGCAGGAGATGTCGCTTCAGTCATTGGAGATATCGGCTTTGACTACTTAGACGGACCTATTAAAAAGGTTACTGCACCTGATACACCAGTACCTTTCGCACAAAACCTTGAACAAGCTTATATTCCTAGTGTTGATAAAGTGTTAGATGTAGCAAGTGAACTTATTGAAGACTTAAAACAAGTAAAATCTTAAGCCAAGGGGGTGGAATAGATGAGCACAAATATTATGATGCCAAAACTTGGAATGACTATGAAAGAAGGCACAATTGAAGAATGGCATGTACAAGAAGGCGATGTTGTCAGCAAAGGTGATATCGTAGCCTCGATCAGTTCAGAAAAACTGACACAAGACATCGAAGCGCCTGCTGACGGTACAATATTAAAAATCACTGCTCAAGCCGGCGAAGATGTAAAAGTTAAAACACCTATCGGCGTGATCGGCGAAGAAGGTGAAACTGTTGAAGATTCACTTGATACAGATCAAAAGGCAGAGGCAGAAAAGACAGAAGAAGCGTCTGATGACAAACAGAAGAATAAAAAAGAAGTTCAATCATCTAAAGCAGATGAACAACTTACTCATAATCAAGGCGATAGAATTTTCATCTCCCCTCTTGCTCGCAATATGGCAGATAAAAACGACTTAGACATCACACGTATTAAAGGAACAGGCGGAAATGGAAGAATTACAAAACTTGATGTTCAGCGTGTACTTGAAAATGGTTTAGATAAAAAAGCTGAACAAACTGAATCTGCAGCCGTTGCATCCGCTTCTTCTGCTTCGATTGGAGAAGGTTTGAATCCTATGCGTAAACGCATTGCTCAAAATATGCGTCAAAGCTTAGACCAAACGGCACAACTTACGTTACATCGAAAAGTAACTGCAGATGCTTTATTATCATTTAAAGAAAAACTATCAAAAGAGTTAGAAGACGCTGGACAAGAAGTAAAACTATCAGTCACTGCATTGTTGGCTAAGGCTGTTGTACTCGCCCTTCAAGAGTATCAAAAGATCAATGTCAGATACGAAAATGGTGAACTTAAGGAATTTGACGAAGTGCATCTAGGCATTGCTACTTCATTAGAAGACGGACTCATGGTCCCAGTTATCGAAAACGCAGATGGTAAAAGTATCGGTGCACTAGCAAATGAAATTAAATCATTAGCTAATAAAGTGAGAAATGGCGAAACAGATGATATTGCATTATCAGGTTCCACATTCACTATTACCAATATGGGAGCAAGCGAGATAGAGTACTTTACACCAATATTGAATGTTGGAGAAGCGGGTATTCTCGGAGTCGGTTCAATGCAATCTGAAGTCGTTATTCAAGACGGAAACGTCAGACAAATACAGCGTCTGCCTTTCAGTTTAACATTCGATCATCAGTTGCTAGATGGCGCAGATGCTGCTGAATTCTTAAAAGTTTTAGCTAAATATATTGAAAATCCATATTTATTAATCTTATAAATTGCAAAACAGGGATGCGTATCATGTAAGATCGCATCCCTGTTTCATTTTGCTTTTTTATTTATCTTTCTTCAAGAGGCGTAATGTCGACCACTTCATTAACTTTCTTTAATTCATTATTAATTAAAGCATAGCCATTAATTAAACACTGTCCTTTATTTAGAGAAGCCAGTTGTTCTTCAATACGTTGCCTAGTATTTTTATCAGTTGCCATCGTCTTACTCACACTAACTATTTGGTCTTCTGGTGGAGCGAAATGAATTTGTAATGCCGCATTATATAATGCATCAGTTTCTCCCCCAGCATTTTTAATAGAACTAATAGATTGGGTTGCTAACCAAGATGACCAGCCAAATTTACGTCCTTCTTTAAGAATTTTTGTAGTTGGCGAAGAAGTTTTGTGATTTAGATTTTGCATCTCATCCAGTAATACTGGTATTGGATAGTTTTTGTTTCCTTCTCTTTCGGTAAAATTATACAAGTCCCATAATAAGAATTCTGTGATAATTTTTTGGATTTCTGGACTATATCCTTTCAACTGAAAAATATTTACATCTCCATTGAAATTAAATATATCTTTCCAGCTGAATGCATTGTCTTTATAAGCAAATGGATCTTTATTTAACAAATTGCTTATTCTGCCATGCAATGTCAAAGCATGGTTACTTTCATCTTCTAATAGTCTTTGTTTAATTATTCCAAAAGTAAGATCTTCATCAAAAATATCTAAACCACTTCTGATATGCTCTTTTAGTAAACTGCTTTGTTGAATACCTAAACTAAATACAAAATCGACAATTTGAACTACCCTATCAGCAATATCATCATTTGTTTCCTCGATAACTAAACCGCCTAGATCAATAGTATTACGTTTGAATGGGTTTATTGGTAATTTATCTTTATAAATATATTTAGGCTTAAGATGATCTTGTAATTTTTCAACAAACTCATCCTCTAATTGCGGAACCAAGAAACCATCAGTATAATCTACAACAAGACTGTCAATTTTATTTTTGGACATTTCATATAAAAGGCATTGCATAAAATATGTCTTTCCTTGGCCTGATTTGCCGCTAATTAACAGATGTCTATTAGGTAAACCTTTATCTCCGTATTCCCAATAAGATTTTTCAGTACTGCCGTGAATATTACCTAATAAAATTCTTTTCCCATCAACTTTATTAATTTGTTCGCTATTTTCAAGTTCTTCATGATTCTCTTGATCAGGAATAAAAGTATCATTCATAGAATCATTTTTGATAGTTCCATTAACATCTTCTGATGGATCTCCTGTCTCTTGATTAATCGTCTTTAATTCAGACTCACTATCATCTATTTGATATTGTGATTCATTCTCTTCTCTGACTTCTATATCCTCATTTTCCATTCTATTATAGTCAGTATTTTCTTCTAATAAGTTTAATGAAATACCTCTTTTACCACCCTGGATTTCTTCTTTTAGGACTTCATATCCTTTTTCAGCATCGATATATGCATCCCTTTCAGTTAGATGCAATTCTAAGATATTACTATTCGGTTGCTTTAATACTTTTCTAAAGCTATTACCATCAGTAAAGTATACCGCTGCGCCTTTGGCAATTGTATGGTTAAAGGTATTACTGAAGTGAATTTTATTATTTAACACATCTGTTTTATGTTGTAGCATTTCAATCTTATTTTCATCTTGAATAACGCCGTTATCTATAAACTTCTTCAAATTTCCAAAATATATATTTGCGAAAAAGAGTCTATAATAATCTCTTGTGAATGATAATTCATCTTCATTTATTAGTTGTTTATTTAACACCTTGTATAACTCTGACACTTGAATTGATGCCTTAGTCATAACTGAAGAATCATTTTGTCCTACTTTCACTTCAGCTGGCAGTAAATAAAATACACCTTCATTTTCTTCATTGATCTCAAAGCCAATAAATAACAAGTCATCAGAAATCGATCCTTTATGTTTTAACTCTTTTGCTGAAAAAATATCAGTACTCGCGTCTAACCCTTGTTGTCTACTTACTCTGATGATTTCTTCTAAAGAGACCGGTATCCATGTAATTGAACTTTTATCCAGTAGCGATAATAGTGTTTTATAAGCAGCAATTATGCTTAATTTTTCCCTTACCTTATTATCAACATTATGACTGCGGCTATTTCGAGTACCTATAATAGATAATAACCATTCGCCGTTTAAAATATTAAACGAACGAATAATAGACTCCATATTCTCAGGATGAAAATCAACATTAACCTTAGCTAAAAATTCTTTCAATACATTCTCATATTGTGATGTGTTGTTAGTAACAGTAATTGACTCATAATTAAACGATGAAGTTTGATCATTGTAATGAATAACATATAGTTCATGTTCACTATCATTAAAATAAGATAAATCTACTGAAGGATCTATAAAGGTAACCCAGTTTGATGTATCAAATATTGGTTGTAAATTTTGCTCTGATAAACTAATAACATTATTTGCTATAACTTCATTTCTCTTAAATGGATTCAATCGTTTATTCTGATTGTTAGATACAAAGCTGTTCCAAAGTTTTGCACTATTTACTAGCGTGCTATGTGAAGTAAGGCCATTAACACCAAAACCTGATACAAAGCTATTTCCCAATTCTGTATACGTCAGATCCGATAACAATCCATTATTAGCAATAGAACTGTTCAACTTATTAAAATCATTTATACTAAACTGTGGCTTTTGATAAAAATTCAGGAATGTTATATGGAATAAATTATCATTTTGATTAAAGAAGATGTTCACCTTGTCCTTTAATGCTTTTATAACATCTTCTTCCTCATTATTATTTCTAACTTTGCTCGGTACTTTGATTCCAAGCATTTCAACTAATTCTTTATAATTACTGATGTTGTAAAATTCTTCAAATAATATGTCGTTGTTGCGGTTAGTATCCTTATATCTATTTTCTGATGTATTATCAATAAATACATTTATCGGATTAATAAGGCTTATATACTGGCTATTAGAGAATTCATTAAAGATATATTCACATACACCTTTTAATATCATCTTATAGTCATCTACATCAATAAACCTAGTATTCAATGCGAATTCATCACTTATGTTAAACAGATATTCGAAGTGTGTCTTAAAATCATTTAATCTAGACTTGATAATTAAACTCATTTTTTCAGCATTTGTTTTACTTTTCGAAGTATATTGTTTATAAATGATACCTCTAGGATAGTCGTCTTCATTATTTGAGAAATAATAATGTTCTTCATCGACAAAATACGGTAATAACCCCGCTGGATTATATTTTTTTATAATTTTTTCAGGTAACTTGTTGTCTTGAATAGCTTTAGATTTTTGAATTTCATATCTAAGAATCAATGGATGTAATGGGGTTAAGTATAACAAGTCATTTCCCTTAATCATGCCAACTTTATGAATGTTTTGAGTTTGAATATCAACAATCTTTTCATTATCTCTTAATTCATCTAACTCATTTTCAAATAAAGAACAATATTTTTCAGCGCTTTCCAATAATTCGTTATCCAAATACACTAAGCTAGGCAATGAGTTTCTCTTTTTTATCTCCTCAACTAAATTATCATACGCTTCTATAAGTTCAGGCTTTAAATCCAACCTCTCACCATAAAAGCTTTCGCTAGTTAGTATTCCATACATAAAACCATTGTTGATCATTTCTTCTTCAATGTTCAGTATCTTTTTAAAAGCAGCAAAAGGATAGTATTCACTATTACCTTGAATTACTTTTCCTTTTTCATTTTCCATTGAGATTTTTTTATTATATAATTCCTTCATCAAAAAGCTTCCTGAAACAGGAACCGGCTTTTGTGTAACCTCATTCAACTTCACCTTATAGAAGACATTATTAATTAATAGTTGAATATAAATGTTATTTTCATCTTCTGAAATCAGTTCATTAAATTTAAATACGTTATTATATTCAATATTAAATGCCTGACCGTTTTCTTTTACAACAGCTTCTTTAAATTCTGAATCATTTAATACTAGTTCATTTTCTACATCTTTTACTGATACTTCTACCATTTTAGTTTTTGTATCATATTTTAACGTATAGTTAGTTCTTAGCTTTTCAATTAAATGGCTTTCAAAGTTAACGATAAGTATTCTGAATTTAAAAGTTAAGGACGTGTTATTTTTATGTTTATAGCTAAATTCCAGGTAGTAATCATCGTTATCATTAAAGTTCGCAGTGTTTATTATAATATTATTTTTGTTACCTTTCATTTCGATCTCTATTTTAGAGTTATTCGTAAGATTGAAGAGTTTTTGTCCACGTTTAATGATTGAATTAGTATCTATTTTAATATTATTAGAAAATGGAAGCTTTATTCTCTCTATTGCGCTGTTTTTTCTAAAGATGATTATACTACGTTCTCGTCTTTGTACTCTGGTTTTTCCTTTTGGTTTATCCCATACTTCTATATTTTTAAATTGTTTTAAAAAGTCTTCTTCAAGATAATCCATATCAACTTTTTTTAATTTGTCCATTGCCTCTTTACTGTTTTTTACAGTTTCAAAATCCATTTCGTACCAGTCGTCTTTGGCAAGTTCATTCACGACACTGTCTCGATCAAAGTTCTCCTCTAAACTTTCTCTTGGGTTTCCTCGATCATGATAATAATTAACATCGTCAAATAATGTTTTATTAGTTTCTAGTCGTGTTTGTATCTCTTTATCGGCAAATGTATCTATTTGTTTATCTTCAAAAAGCCCTAGTTGATGATAGTTTTCTTTATTGATAGATCCTTGTTCTATAATACTGAAAACCGCTTCAAAATCCATCAGTGTATATTTAACCAATTCATCATCGAAGGTATTTTCTATTACAAAGTTCATAATTATTTTTTCGTGATCTTTTAGATTGTTTTGTGTGTTTTCAACTTGCTTTTTTAAATTATTACGCAACGTACGTGTATGGAAGGGCGCACCTTGTTTAGCTAAATCAAATGCACCCCCTGTTATACTATCGAGATCCTCGTTTATCACAAATATTACTATTGAGTTTTCCCATTCGTTCTCTTGTAAAGACACTTTATTACGAATAGTTACTAAGAAATCATTTTTCACACCTTGTTTGGCAAATACAAAAATCGCATTTAACCCTTGAACATCTATACTTTCAGTTGTAAATTGAAACTCTTCACTTTTAAATGTTTTTATTTTGTTCGACTCAGAATTGATGATTGCATTTTGCAATTTTTCAATTTCTTTCTCGCTATTTAAAATTAAATAATACCTATCACCTTCATTAAGGGTACTGTGTTCTAAAAATTCTACGAGCTTACCACTTAAAAAATTATAGTATTGGCTTGACATACTTAGCCTCCCCGCTGTCACTTTTCTTATCTAAAATATTCATTCTTTCATATAACTCAACAATTTCTTCTTTAGAATATCTATCTAAAAATACTCCACGTTTCTCAAATTCAACAAATACATCTCTTATAATCATTTTTTATCTTTAACTATTAATGCTGTTAACAAAATAATCAATTCTTTTCTAAGTGTCAGTACTTTCCCTAGTTGCCCTCTACGTTTCAAGAAATATAAGTCACCTATCTCTTCAATCGGTTTAGGAAAACGAGATACTGTTTCACTCGGAAGATCTTTGACTAGCCAATCCCTAAACATTGAAATTTTACTTTCTAAATCAGAAGGTAAGATTTCATTTCTATCAGTAGAAACCTTATATTTGTCTAGAAACTCTTTAAACTCAGCATTTAGATCTTCTTTACGATTATCTTCCATATTTTTAATATCTTGTATTGAGTGAAATTCATTACTTTCAATCAGTTCGTTCAAATATCCTATTAAGTTGTCATTAGCTTGAATATTTTTGTATGTTTTTTTCAATAAATTAAAGCCACTTTTATTAGTTATTCTTGTACTTGTTATTTTTTCTGAGTCTAATGTGTAATATAACTCAAAAACGCGATCATCATTAATGTTAAGTCGATCAACTTTTAGCACTGTTTGCATTAAAAACTGGAAATAATAAAATGCAAAAAACAAGCTCATATTTTTTATAGCAAAATCCTTATGTTTCAATAAATAAGACAAATCTTCAAACCTTTCTCTAAGAATATCTCCAGAAATTACGACAAAGTTATTATCCACCTCTGTACTATTCATTTCACCTAGAGAATCTATTAATAAATCTTCAACCAAATTAGAAGTTGACCGATCATTAATAAATTGTTTCCATTCATTATGGTTATTTAAGTCAAAGATTCGACATAAGAATTTTGCAATATCGATTTCACCCTTTTTTTCATTGTTTTCACTCACAGCATAATAATTGAGCAGATAAGGGTGGTTAAAAGCTTTTATATAAGACTGATCAAACATATTTGAAAGAAATCGAATCTTTTCTTCTTCGTCCATTTCTTCACCATTAATCAACTGAACACTGTCAATGTTTTCTGCAATATTTTCAATAGTATATTCATCTTTTAAATAAATCGGATTCCACCCAATACTTATTCTTGATAAAGCACCTATCACCGGGTCAAACCCTTGTGAAAATTTAGCCCTTTCTGGATTCCTTGTAAAAAAGGGCAAAATTTTATGTTCAAAATTTCTTTTGAAACTAGGTTTACCTTCATTTAACTTCAATTTGTTTATTAATTGTGCACTTAACTCTGCCATCTATCTTATCTCCTTAATTTCATATCCTAAGAAGCCTTTTTGCACTTCAAATTTCTTATTACTCTCTACAAGACTTACAATTGTTTTTTCTTTAGAAACTAAGTTATTCAAAATATTCTCTACAAATTCTGAGAAAACTACTGCATCTTTTTTATCCTTGGATTTAAGAACATATCCTTTTTCAATTTTGCATAGAAGTTTGTACAGGTTATAGTCGATTACTATTTCCATACTTTTTCCATTAACATTTATTCCAACTTTAATCGTATAATGATCAGTAACTTTGATATATTCATGCTTGTATTTAAGTTCTAATCCTATTCTCATCTTAGAGTTAAATTCAAAGTTTTCGTTGTAAATAAATCCTGTTTGCGGGCTTCCATTCCAGTGATATATAGCTTTTTGGATTTTTAACAATATCGATTTTTGTGAGGCTTTATTTGTTTCCACATCCCTTAGCAATTGCAGAAATTCAATATATTCCTGATTATCATAATCTTTATGATTAAAAAGGTAATGTAACCTAATAAGCATTTTAAATCGTCTTATATGCTTTAATCCTTCAATCAGCATGATATATTCTTCTATAAAGCTATATACTTTCTCACCAAAGAAATGTTGACATTTACCATAAAAATCTAAAGCATTATATAATTCAACATTAAGTTTATCTATCTTATAATTCTGAATATTACTTGGATCTTGGCTACTTATAGACTTTAATAAAGGGGACCTGTCCGCACTTTCAAACAATAAGTTCATTAATAGGTTATTATTTTCTTTATTGTTATCAGGAACTATAATATCGTGTATAAAGTTAAAAAGTGCTCTGGTTGAGATAATTCTTTTATTTTCAATTTGGATCTTTATGAGTAGGTGAATTACTGCGCTTTGCACTTCTTTGTTTAACATTAATTTGTAGTTTTTATATAAACTTTCAGATCTGTTAAAGCCATCATCTTGAATAAAAGCAGCATAAATTGGGTTGTTTAGCTCTTTTTTAAACACCTTATCCATTAATTGATTGTAAAAATCACTATAGATTCCATTTTCGTCTATTTCAAAAGGCTTTTCACTTAAAAATGAGACAATAGATACTTCTTCGTTATCCTTTTCATTTATATCAGACGTACTTTCTGAAAAAATATTTGTCTCTTCAATTATCTCTCCTAAATAAGATATATCAGAAATTTCAGAAAGACTTTCTGTTAATTTATGTAGCATACCTATATTTATAGCGATTATTATTTTTCCATCTTCATTCTTATACTTCTTAAATATTTCAATGAGTGTCTCTTGAGCTGTTCTATAAGGATTGTCACTCTCTGTGGCATCATTATAAACAGTTGTTCCGTCCAAAAGTTCAGGATGGTTTTTATTTAAATGTGCAAGTAAGTGTGATTTACCGTCCCCTACTGAACCCACTAAAAGAACAATTCCTGATCCTTTTTCATTTAATTTTTTTATCGTGTTTATTAATCGTTGTCCTATTGGTCTATCAATATGCATATACTCATTAAACTTTGTAAAGGACTGAGAGTTTACTATTGATTCTCTTGAAGTAACACTTAGATGTTTCATGATTTCTTTAAATCGATCACTAGCTATACTAGATTTATTATTAGTATATTTTATCAATCTGTCTAGCTGATTTTTGATAGTTTGAATGCTGTGAGTGTCATTAAATTTATTAAAATCTGCTATCCCTGTTTTAATATTTCTCATTATTTCTAAAGTTGTATTATCAATGCTATTTTTCATTTTTAATTGTAAAATTTCTTTATTGAAGTCCGCTATATTGACGTTACTAATTTTAGTTGCTTTTAGATGTATTCCATTTTTTCTTAAAGACCAAAATAAATTTTTTTCTAGTTCTTTTAATTCAACCAATTCATTCTCTCCTTCAAACATATGCATTTCTATCTTTTATTTTAAACTATATTTCAACATCTTAGTAGTAAATTATTGTTGATTATAAGCATATTACTGTAATGAGGTGCTCTATATTATTATCCTTTATTTCTAATTAGTAGACTATGTAACCTTTCACTCAATAATTAAACCTTAATACATTTTTTAGTAACTTTTCTTTGTCTAATAAACATTTACCACTTTCAATCAAAGCTATGTTATTTATATCTCCCAATATCTTGGCTTACAAATATTTACTTATTAACAATTAAACCTCTGTAATCACAAGAGCCATGTACTTCTGTAGTTTCTTACACAAAGTACATGGCTCTTGTTTGTTATATTATTCTGTTAGTTTCTAAAATATCCCTTTTGTCTTAGTGCTTTCTTTAATTTTCTCATAGCGTTCTTCTTTCTATAGCTGCCACAGGATTTGGAGCAACCTTCTTCACGAGATATTTGTGCTGTTGGTGTGGCTTCATATCCATTTAATCCAAAGTATCTTTCTAATAATTTCCATTCTGATTCAGTTAAATTCTCTTTAGCGATACGTTCTACATCTTCATACAGAATCTTACTTACGACTGTAGTTTCAGTTGAATGGCTTAAGTCTACATCTAGAAAGCCTAAGGCATGTTCAATACACTCTTCTTCTTGAATTTTTTCGTATTCTGCATCTAAAGAAATTAATCCTTTAAAATGAGTATGATAATACCCTCGCAGCTCCATTAATTCATTTTCACTTATTCTCATTTGTTCAATAAGCAATTGATCTAACTCATTTGAGAGTAGATATGGATTTCGAACCATAATAGTACTCATCTTGTTGAGTTTCGTCATCTTTTCGGCTGGAAGTTTAATAGTTGTTCTATTGGCCGAAATTGCCTTAAGCATCAAGAAGTTGATATTGCTGAATAAGTAACTAGAAAATTGATATTTTTTATCCATATCAAATCGCTCGATCGTATAGACGATTCCCATATTTCCTATTGAAATCAAATCGTCTATATCCGTTATCGTTCCATTAGCAAGTTTTAATAACCTTCTTGCAAAATAACAGACACTTTTGCGATTGACGTATATAAGTTTTTCAGTCAAACATACCTTTCTCTTTTCATCAGTACAATCTTTTAATTCTGCTAAATATTCCATATTGTTATGATAGGTATCAGCTTTGGAATATTGTTTTTTCTTAGTAGTTGTTGTGATATCTTTATGATTTTTCATTGTTGTCTCTCTCTATCAATTTTTTTATATTACCTGTTTTTATTTTGCTATTTTAGTATTATTCGCCCATTTGAAAATCACACTCCATCCTTGAATTTGAATCAGCTATTGGAAATTCATCAACTCTCTTTCTCTTATTAATTATCCAATTTTATTTTACGGCATAATCTACTGATTTTCCTTTACTAAATAAGTAAAATAAATGCTTTAACCTCTTCACTTTCTTACTCAATAGAGTTACAATGAGTTCATTCACGCAATATTCTGATTATTGTGAATATATTTTAATAGGAGGAGATAACTATGAATCAAAGACAACATTATTGGAAAGATTGGCGATTACATACTTTAGTATTAGCCATTGTTGTTGTTTGTGAACTCATCGGACCGTTCGATATTCCACTTGGAGTAACATCAATTTTATTATTACCTGTAGTTTATGGAGTTGTCTTAGGTTTATTAGCTTATTTCACTCCTTTAGTCAAAAAGAAACAGGCAAAGAACTCTGAGCCTATGGTATTTATTTCGGTGGCCATTTTGATTGCGAAATTTGGTACAGAAGCTGGCCCTGCATTACCGAAAATCATTGCGGCAGGTCCTGCTTTGATTTTGCAGGAGTTAGGTAACCTTGGAACAATTTTCTTATCTTTGCCTTTAGCAATTATGTTAGGACTTCGTCGTGAATCAATTGGTATGACGCATTCAATTGGACGTGAAGCCAACATGGCTTTGATCACAGAGAAGTTCGGCATTGAATCGCCTGAATGGCGCGGTGTCATGTCTATGTACATCTTTGGTACAATTTTCGGTGCTATTTTCTTCAGTATCTTTTCAGGGCTTATCGCTTCTGTTCTTCCGCTACACCCACTGGCATATGCTATGGCAACGGGTGTCGGCAGTGGAGTTATGTCTGCAGCAGCAGTAGGTCCTATTATTGAAATGTTTCCAACTTATGCTAGTGATATCAAAGCCTTTTCTGGTGTAAGTAATCTTTTAACATCAGTAACCGGATTATACATGGGTATCTTAATCGCATTACCGTTAACGATCCGTTATTACAATGGCGTTATGAAACTCAAAGCAAAGATTAAACGAAACGTACCAGAAAAGAGGGATACTCATGAAACTCACATCTAATATTATTAATTGGTCTTTGACGCTTGTAGTTGTTGGAATTATCGCAGTGATCAGTAATTGGATTGGTCAAAACATTATGCCTGCAAAGGCTGTACCAGGAGTACTTGCATTGATGGGCATTGCTTTGATAGGTATGATTCTTCAGCAATTAATCCCGCTTAATATTCCTAGCATTGCTTATATAGGGATTTTGGCACTAATCTTAACAATTCCTGGAGTGCCGACGGCACCTTACATTGTCAGTTGGACACATAACGTAGAACTGATGGCACTTGCTACACCTGTCGTTGCTTATGCTGGAATTTCTATCGGAAACTCTTGGACTGATTTTGCTAAACTGGGCTGGAAGACCATTGTAGTAGGAATGGTTGTTTTAATGGGAACTTATGTTGGCTCAGCAGTAGTTGCGCATATTGTTTTGAAGCTGCAAGGCATTATCTAATACAAACCAATGATTTTACCTTATATGTAAACGAAAGTCGATTGTCTCGTCGGCTTTCGTTTTTTATAATGACTACACCACTAATTCAAACTGCTTACTCTCTATAAACACAAACCATCTAATATTCTAATGATAGAGAGGTACTTATTTATGAAAGTCACATATGTCGCTATATATTATAAAAATGATCCAAAGCTTGAAGGAAAATACTTCTTTGTAGATTTTGATGTAGAATCCTTACACGAATTAATGCCGCCGATTGAAATGCTGCCGGCTGAAGATTGTTTAGGTTTTGCTTTAGCAAAGTACAAAGAATTAGGGCTGCCTTTACCAAAAGCAGCACCCATTGAATTAATATTTTTGAAAGACACATTTTATTATGAGAAAAAAGCCATAACGATTGAACTCAATGAGTATGCAGGAACGAAAAAGAGAAAGCCGAAGAAATTCATTCCTGAATGGCTCTACCAATTTGAAATGAGTGAACACGAAAGATTTTGTATTAAAAGAGAAAGAGAATGGCAAAGACAGGCTATAGATGAGCTTATGAACACAGAATTTGAAGGTAAACATGCAGGATTCATGTCTGGCAGACCATGGCTGCCAAGAGCCTCAGAAACACTTTATACGGATGAGTTAAATTTACATTAAAAAGAAGCCTCCTTATGCAGACACATACGTGCGCTAAGGAGGCTTTGCTTATGCATTAGTAAAATTAGAGAGATATTTACTATACATAGGTCATAACAAATTATTTATTTTCTTTTGAGTCTTTTTTACGACGATTAAATAAGAACACACTACCTAATGCCGCAAATAGTCCGCCGAATAATGTTGCATTACCAGTTGAGTTACCTGTATCAGGTAATTCTTTAGATTCTTGTGTTTTAGCTGGTTGTTCCTTAGCAGGTGCTGTAGGTTGTTCAGCATCTTTAGACACCGCTGGTGTGTCTACTGAAGATTTAACTGGTTCACTTGGTTCTTCTGGCGTATTTGGTTGTACCGGTACTTCAGGTTGTTCTGGTTGTTCCGGTGTATTCGGTTCTTCCGGTATTTCCGGTTTCTCTGGTTGTTCCGGTGTATTTGGTTCTTCCGGTACTTCTGGTTTCTCTGGTTGTTCTGGTGTATTTGGTTCTTCCGGTACTTCTGGTTTCTCTGGTTGTTCTGGTGTATTTGGTTCTTCCGGTACTTCTGGTTTCTCTGGTTGTTCTGGTGTATTTGGTTCTTCTGGTATTTCCGGTTTCTCTGGTTCAACCACTGGTTTATAGAAGCCGCTGTCGATTGTGAAGTCGTCTGCGTTATCTACTACTACTTTCACTGTTGATCCATCTGAATCTAACGCTTTGTCTCCAACATTTACTTTTGTACCTTCATAACCTTCTGGTGTTTCAAATGTTACTGTGTACTCTCCGTTGTATAGACCTGTGAATTTGTAATTTCCGTTTGCATCTGTTGTTGTTTCTGTTGTTGTGCCTGCTTTATCTGTCAACGTTACTTTTACGCCTTCAATGCCTTTTTCATTTGAGTTTTGTACACCATCTTTATTACTATCGTCCCATACTTTATCTCCGATTGTGTATGTTGCTGGTTCTGGTTGTGGTTCAACCGTCGGTTTGTAGAAACCACTGTCGATTGTGAAGTCGTCTGCGTTATCTACTACTACTTTCACTGTTGATCCATCTGAATCTAGCGCTTTGTCTCCAACATTTACTTTTGTACCTTCGTAACCTTCTGGTGTTTCAAATGTTACTGTGTACTCTCCGTTGTATAGACCTGTGAATTTGTAATTTCCGTTTGCATCTGTTGTTGTTTCTGTTGTTGTGCCGTCTTTATCTGTCAACGTTACTTTTACGCCTTCAATGCCTTTTTCATTTGAGTTTTGAACACCGTCTTTATTGCTGTCGTCCCATACTTTATCTCCGATTGTGTATGTTGCCGGTTCTGGTGTTGGTTCAACCGCAGGTTTATAGAAGCCACTGTCGATTGTTTTGTTATCTGCGTTATTGATTGTCGCTGTTGTTTTAACACCGTTTGAATCTAGTGCTTGATCTCCAACATTTGTTTGAGTTGCTTCGTAGCCTTCTGGGGCTGTGAA
>NZ_MRZJ01000008.1 GCF_002994445.1 Staphylococcus simulans | reverse complement strand
GACATTATTCCACAGTAGCTCAGTGGTAGAGCTATCGGCTGTTAACCGATCGGTCGTAGGTTCGAGTCCTACCTGTGGAGCCATATGGCCCCGTGGTCAAGCGGTTAAGACACCGCCCTTTCACGGCGGTAACACGGGTTCGAGTCCCGTCGGGGTCATTACATATTGGAGAATTAGCTCAGCTGGGAGAGCATCTGCCTTACAAGCAGAGGGTCGGCGGTTCGAACCCGTCATTCTCCACCATTTTGAATTAAATATTTGTCGGAGGGGTAGCGAAGTGGCTAAACGCGGCGGACTGTAAATCCGCTCCTTCGGGTTCGGCAGTTCGAATCTGCCCCCCTCCACCATCTAATGGGCTATAGCCAAGCGGTAAGGCAACGGACTTTGACTCCGTCACTCACTGGTTCGAATCCAGTTAGCCCAGCCATTAGAGCCATTAGCTCAGTTGGTAGAGCATCTGACTTTTAATCAGAGGGTCAGAGGTTCGAATCCTCTATGGCTCACTGTTGCACCCTAGTGATAGGGTGCTTTTTTATTACACTTTTTTAAGTTTCTCTGAAATCAGTAGAATAGGTTGTACATATTTATGTATTTTCATTCAAAGGAGCAGGGGGATTTATGCTATAATTTAAATGTATGAGAGTTGTTTATCATAGCGATAAATCGGCTATCATTGTAATTAGGTTACCGGAGGAGATGCTATGGATTTTGGCGGCATTTTTGAAAATTTCAATACGGTAAAGTTAATAACAAGTATTTTAGATTTACTCATTGTCTGGTATGTGATTTATTTATTAATCACAGTATTTAAAGGGACTAAAGCCATCCAGCTTCTCAAAGGAATTATAGTCATTGTATTAGGACGTTGGGTGAGTGCTGCTTTAGACTTAACTACAACTGCAAGATTGTTTGATATGGTCATCCAATGGGGGTTCTTAGCAATCATTGTGATCTTCCAACCTGAAATCAGACGTGCACTCGAGCAGTTAGGTAGAGGTAACCTGTTTAAACGTTATGTTGGAAGTTCATCACAAGATCAAGAAAAACTGATTAAAGCTGTCAGCGGTGCAATACAGTATATGGCTAAGCGGCGTATCGGTGCTTTAATCGTGTTTGAGAAAAAGACTGGGCTTCAAGATTATATTGAAACAGGCATTCCGATGGATTCAGACATTTCACAAGAGTTATTAACGAATGTCTTTATTCCGAATACACCATTGCATGATGGTGCAATGATTATTCAAGGAACAAAGATAGCGAGTGCTGCTTGTTATTTACCGCTTTCTGATAGTTCTAAGATTTCAAAGAGTTTAGGAACAAGACACAGAGCAGCAGTTGGTATTTCAGAAGTATCAGATGCGTTTACAGCAATTGTGTCTGAGGAAACGGGATCGATTTCAGTTACCTTTGATGGTAAATTGCGTAAAGATATTTCGTCAGAAGTCTTTGAAGAATTATTAGCTGAACATTGGTTCGATACAAGACTTCCAAAGAAAGGTGTGAAGTAAAATGTTTGAGAGCAAATGGGGATTAAGATTTGTAGCATTTGTCTTGGCATTAGCTTTCTTTTTAACCGTTAATAACGTCTTTGGAAATATCTTTGGTACATCATCAATATCTCAAAATACAACGAGAACGATTCAGAATGTACCTGTAGAAGCTACATATAACAGCAAGAACTTATATGCTTCAGGTATTCCTGAAAGTGTGGATGTTCAGTTAAAAGGTTCGCAATCAAAGGTTTTAAAAGCAGAACAATCAGATGACATCAAGGTTGAATTGGATTTAACAAACACTACGTTCGGACGTCATAAAATTGATTATGAAATCAAAGGTTTAGACAAGGATGTAGAGGGTACTGTTAATCCGAAACAAGCGACTGTCAACCTTGAGAGAAAAGTCTCTAAAGAAATGACAGTAACCGCTGATGTGAGTGACAAGGATATCGATCCGAACTATCAAGTGAAAAATCAATCAGTGACACCTAAAAAGGTGAAGGTTATCGGCGGACAGCATCAAGTTGAAAAAATTGCTTATTTAAAGGCTACATTTAAAAATGCATCTAATATCAAAGACGATACAACAGATGTAGGAGAAATCGTAGCATTTGATAAGAATTTAAAGAGAATTGATGTTATTACTAAACCAAGCAATGTTAATATTACTGTAGAGTTAAAACCTTACAGCAAGAAAGTAGATATTAAAAAGAAAGTTATCGGTAAAGCAAATTCTAAGTTAAATGCTGATAATGTTAATTTGTCTAAACAACAAGTTGAAATTTTTGGAAATAGAGAAGAGTTAAGTGATATTCAAAGTATTACAGGTGTAATTAATCTGGCAGATTTCGAAAGTTCAGATGAAGCAGGTGTAAGCTTAGAATTACCTGACACAGTTAAAAAAGCTGACAGCAGCGATATTACAGCTACAGTTTCAGCTAAATAAATAAAGCATTAAAGGAGAATTTTTAAATGGGCAAATATTTTGGGACAGACGGAGTCAGAGGTGTAGCCAACAAAGAACTTACTCCAGAACTGGCTTTTAAATTAGGTAGATACGGCGGTTATGTCTTAGCACATAACGAAGACAAGAAACATCCGCAAGTACTTGTGGGACGTGATACACGTGTTTCTGGTGAAATGCTTGAATTTGCTTTGATTGCAGGCTTGATTTCTATTGGGGCTGAAGTAATGCGTTTGGGCGTTATCTCAACACCAGGGGTTGCGTACTTAACAAAAGAAATGGATGCTGAATTAGGTGTTATGATTTCAGCATCACATAACCCAGTTGCTGACAACGGCATTAAATTCTTCGGTTCAGATGGATTCAAATTATCTGATGATCAAGAAAATGAAATAGAAGCATTATTAGATTCTGAAAACCCAGACTTGCCGCGTCCAATCGGAAATGAAATCGTGCAATACTCAGACTACTTCGAAGGCACTCAAAAATACTTGAGCTACTTGAAATCAACAGTAGATGTTAATTTCGAAGGATTAAAAATCGTCTTAGACGGTGCTAACGGTTCAACATCTCAACTTGCGCCATTCTTATTCGGGGACTTAGAAGCAGATACAGAAATCATCGGCTGCAGCCCAGACGGCTACAATATCAACGATGAAGTCGGATCTACACACCCTGAAGCATTGGCTAAAACAGTTGTTGAAACAGAGAGCGACTTTGGTTTAGCATTTGATGGCGACGGCGACCGTTTAATCGCAGTAGACGAAAAAGGCAATATTGTCGACGGTGACCAAATCATGTTCATCATTGGACAAGAAATGGCTAAAAACCAAGAATTAAACGATAATATGATTGTTTCGACTGTAATGAGCAACTTAGGTTTCTACAAAGCACTTGAAGAAGAAGGTATCAAATCTAACAAGACTAAAGTAGGCGACCGTTATGTTGTTGAAGAAATGCGCAGAGGTAATTATAACCTTGGCGGCGAACAATCAGGCCACATTGTGTTAATGGACTATAACACAACAGGCGACGGTTTATTAACAGGTGTTCAACTCGCTGCAGTGGTTAAACTTACAGGCAAACCGCTAAGCGAACTTGCAGAACAAATGAAAAAATATCCGCAATCATTAATCAACGTACGTGTTACAGACAAATATGCTGTGACAGATAATGCAGATGTTAAAGCAGAAATGGATCGTGTTGAAGCTGACATGAATGGCGAAGGCCGTATCTTAGTCAGACCTTCAGGTACAGAGCCATTAGTACGTGTCATGGTTGAAGCAGCTACAGATGAGAAAGCTGAAAGCTATGCGCAGCAAATCGCAGATGTAGTTAAAGACAAAATGGGATTAAATGAATAATAACGCAATATAAGAGGGAACCCAGATCGCAAATGACGCGACTCTGGGTTCCCTTATTTTATCGGACAGACAGTATTGCTTTTTGATGTATCAAATCTTCCAGCAAGTCATTATGGTTATAATGTTTGCGTACCATAATTTTACCAGTAACATTTAAGGTAATGGTTTCATTATCTATTTTCAAAATTTGTATTTGAACTTGTTTTACATGGTGGGAGATAAAGGTTTGCGTGATTTCTTGTTGAATCGTATTAGTATATTCAGCTTGAATCAATACCTTAATGGCTTCACTCATATGAAGTGATGAAAACAATCTATCGTTTCTTAAAAAATATTGTATTGTGACTATCAGAATCGTTGAAACAATGCCTATAAAATAAAGACCAGAACCTAAAGCCATACCGATACCGGAAGTAATCCAAATTCCAGCGGCTGTGGTTAAGCCATTAATACTTTGGTGACGAATTAATATAGTGCCGGCTCCGATAAAACTAATACCGCTGACCACTTGTGCACCGATACGAGAAGGGTCGAAACTGATATTGTTTTGAGCTAAAATATCATTAAATCCATATTTAGAAACGATTAAGAACAGCGCAGAAGCTGCGGCCACTAAAATATGTGTCCGTATCCCTGCTGCCTTTAGACGCTGCGTTCTTTCATAACCAATGGTTGCACCGCATAAAACAGCAATTACAATGCGCAGCAATAAATCTAATTGAAACAGCATAACAGACACTCCTCTTTCTATCTATATTATTAATATACCACTCATTATTAAAATAAGACTGAAATGCTTCAAACTACGAAGTCATTCCAGTCTTATTAGTGTGTATTATTATAATTGAAGATAAACTTGATTGATTTCTTCTGCTAATGCTTCGTTGATTTCAGCATATGTTTTTAAGAAATCGATCACACCATGTTCATTAATATAGTCATTCTTTTTCACAGTTTCTTCATCATTGGCATCTTGGTATTTTAGAAGATACGCTGCTTCTTCTATTAAACCTTCGTGTGCTAAGCCTTTCTCAGCTAAATAGCTGAGTGGTTTAATAATACGGTCTTTCGGTCCGATTTTACGGAGTGTGCCTCTGCCCACGCGTGTAACATCATCTGAAAGATATGGGTTTTTGAAGCGACCGATAATTTTTTCAACGTAATCCGCTTGTTCTGATTCTGTAAAGCCGAATTCATCAATAATATATTGGCTTGTTTCGCCTAATACTTTACGCAAACCTTGCTCAACATTTTTATCTTCGATTGCTTCTAATACCGTTTTATGACCATAATATTGGCCTGCATATGCAAGGTAAGCATGTCCTGTATTTACAGTCATCAATTTACGTTCGATATAAGGTGTTAAGTCTTCTACATATTTAATGTGTTCAAGTTCTGGACCATACCAAGCGTCTTTTTCCACAACCCATTCAAAGAAAGGCTCTACTAAGACATCTAAAATATTGTCATGAGATTGTTGGGGTACAATACGGTCAACTGCTGAATTCGCAAAGTGAATCTCATCAGATAGGGGACCAGTAATTGCTAAAACTGCTTCTTTCAACGTATCCGTCGCCATAATCGCATTTTCGCATGCGACTACATTAACAGGTGTTGTTCTTTCTTTTAATGCAGGTGCTAATGATTTTGCGATGATAGGCAACAGATTGACACCCACAGCTGTAGTGATAATATCTGCTTCTAACAAAGCTTGATGCAACTTCTCAGGATCTTCCATGGAATTGATAGCATCTACATTATGAATCATTGAAGAAGTTTTCGCTTCATCAGCTAAGATGACTTTATATTCATGGTCATTGTTCAAAGCATCTACAATCGCTGCATTGACATCTGAGAAAGTAACATCAACATGATTATCTGATAAGATTTGGCCGATAAATCCGCGACCGATATTGCCTGCGCCGAAATGTACTGCTTTCATTATGCGTCAGCCTCCTCGAAGACTGCTTTAATTTCTTCTGCACTTTGTGCATTAAGAATGCGATCTACATTTTCTTCTTCACTGAAAGTGATAGCAATTTTAGATAATAAATCTAAATGTTCGCCGTCTTTACCAGCAATACCAACGATGACTTTCGCTGTTTCGTCTCCCCATTGCACACCTTCAGGTACTTGAAGCAAAGTTAAACCTGATTGCAATACTGCATTTTTAGCCTCTTCTGTACCGTGAGGAATTGCTAAACCATTACCCATATAGGTAGAAACAACTTCTTCTCTGTCTTTCATAGCTTGAATATAAGATTCTGTTACAGCGCCAGCATTTACTAAAGCTTGGCCTGCTTTTTCAATTGCTTCGTTTTGATCCTTGAATGATTGGTTTAAAAAGATGTTTTCATTACTGAATAATTCTGACATAATTGATCACTCCGTTAATAATATTTGTCTTGCTTCCTTAATAAAAGTCTTCTTCATTTCGTCTATTATTTCATTTGGATTTTGCATTAATTCATCAATTTTATGCAAATTCCATGAAATAGTTTCTGAGATGGCACTGACTATTGGTGAGGAAGGACTTTCTTCTGGCAAAAACATGCTGATTAAGTAATCGATGTTAACTGTTTTACCATCCTCAGTTACCGCTAAAGGTTGTTTGAGACGAGTAATTGTAATCATCGGTTGAAGTATCAGCGCATGTTTTAAATGCGGCAAGCCGATGGGGTAAGGGTCTAAGGTGATCGTCCTTGCTCGTGCATAGTCATTCAATACTTTTTTAAATGCTGCTTTATCTTTAATACTTTTATTTTTGACTAACAGTTTTACGAGATAATCTTGCCAATCGGTTACTTTTGCATCTTCAATATAAATGTTGTCGAGTACCGCTAAGTTATCGCGTAATGTCTGTATAACCTTATCTTCATCCAAAACATGCGGACCTGATGTTTCTGAAACACGCTGCTGGTCTTCTTTAGTTTGAGTCTCTAAGTAATTCGCAACATATTTTGCATCTGGTTCAGGCAGTAATGGATTGACTTGAATATATGGTTCATCAATTTCTAAAGCTAATGTTGAGATAATACCGTCATAAGCTTTTAAATCTAATTGCTTTAAATCGCTTAGTGAAGCTTGTTTTGTATGGTTGATTGTCGGAAACGTCTGTTCTAAACGTGTTGCTAAAACACGGCTGGTACCAATACCAGAACTGCACACGACTAAAATATCTAAATCCTTTGATTCATTTGCTTTGAGCGAACCGCCGAAATGCAAAACTACAAAGGCTACTTCACTATCTGGAAAGTAGAGTTTTGGCCAAACAATCGACAAGGCATCGAGCACACTGTCAAAGAGCTTCGGATACTTCTTTCGTATCATCTGCGTTAATGGATTGTGTGTTTCGATGTTAGCATTCAGCCGATTGATTGCAGGAATCAAATGCAGTTTCAAACCAGCAGCTAATGTTGGCTTATCATCAAAATGATAGTATGAGCTTTCTTCAACCAGCTGAATCAATGCATTGATTTTTGCGTCACTATCTTGAAATTCATCCGCTTGGATATCTTCTTGCTTTCGTTTAGCACCGCGCAGATGAATCGTAATAAATGTAATTTCAGCCTTGTTGAAAGTCACATCATAAATTTGCGAAAGCTGCTCGGTTAATGAAACAGCAATATCGTATTCTTGTGTATCTTTGACAGATTGATAAATAGATTCATCAATCGTGACATTCTCGCCATGTTTAATACGGTCAATACCTAATACGATATGCACTGTTAATGTCAGATAACTGGCTTCTGTCAATGTATAGGGCAGGGCACTTAAATGATCCATCAGTACCCGCTCGACTTGGAAGATATTATCTAATTCCACCATCGAAAGTTGAGAAGCATTGATAGATTGATAAACAAAGTGGTTTTCAATTACTGAATAAACGCTCGTACTATTTAAATGATCTACCATTAAATGACTCAGCATTTCCCGCTTCTTCGCTTCTGAACCTGTTAAGAGGACACCTGCACCGCGTCTGCGTTCTAAAGTTAGCTGGTAACCACCGGCTTCTTGTTCAAGTTCGTCCAACAGTTTGGTTAATGTGGACTGCGCTACACAGATTTCATGTGCTAAGCTGTACTGTTTAATCGGTTCTTTGCTTTGAATCAGTGCATATAAAATAATGGTTTTTTGTTCTTCAGTAGTTAAATCTAAAGCAGCATTATGACTGATTTCTGATTGAAGCTGATGCAGCGCTGCTTTAGATGCCTGTAATTGAACACCTTTATTCGGTACACGTTCAATCGTAATGGATAATTCTGCAAGGTCATGTTCTAATGTTTTTAATTCACGGTGAATGGTTCGAGATGAAACCGCAAGCTGCTGAGCGATTTCATAAATCGTAATATAGTGTCCGTGTGATTTAACAAGTATTTCCAGGATTAATTTCTCTCTGTTGCTTAATACCATGGCTTTCACCTGCAATCTTTAATTTAAGAAACGAACCAGGTGCGTTTATTGGTCATCTTTCAGATTATTAATCAGTTCTTCATACTTAGGAGAATTTAAGAAGTTATCTACTGAAATATGAATGGCATCTGGTGATTGTTTAATCGCTCTGTCTGTAAGTTTATTTTGTGTAATTACAAGTTGTGCATTGCTAGGTAATTGGTTGATGGCTGTGTTAGTGACTTCAATGTTGTCTAAACCAGCTTTTTTGAATTTATTGCGAAGCATGCTCGCACCCATAGCACTAGAGCCCATACCCGCATCACAAGCAAAGATGACATGGTCGACATTGCTGTAATTGTGGGCATCCACATCTTCTGTGTTGTATTGCTCAGATAAATCTTCTGCTTTATCTGAAGGTGCAGCTGCTTTATCTTTACCGTTTTGATCTTCTTTTAAATTATTAATTAATTCTTCATATTTAGGAGAGTTTAAGAAATTATCTACTGAAATATGAATGGCATCTGGTGTTTGTTTAATGGCTCTGTCTGTTAATTTTTTCTGAGTAATTACAAGTTCAGCATCGCTAGGCAATTGGTTGATGGCTGTGTTTGTAACTTCGATATTGTCTAAACCAGCTTTTTTGAATTTGTTGCGCAGCATACTTGCGCCCATAGCACTAGAACCCATACCAGCGTCACATGCGAAAATAACATGTTTTACGTTGTTATAGTTATGTGCATCTACATCTTCAGTGTTGTATTTATCTAAGAGGGCAGTGTCATTATCTGAAGTACCGGCAGTTGAAGCGGCTGTTGCTGCTTGTTGAGTAGTTGTGCCTTTATCTTCTTTATTACCACTTAATTTTGACGCTACACTTGATTTCTTGCCTTTCGTAGCTTCCATTTTCGCAGTCGCATCTGCTAAATCTTGTTTAGGATCTTTTGTGAATTTCAAAATTAATGCTGAAACTACAAATGATACAAGGGCTGCTAAAATTACACCGATTAACATTGAAATGAATTCGCCTTTAGGTGCATTAATTGCATAAACAATAATGGAACCAGGAGAAGCCGGTGTTTTAAATCCGAAATCTAATAATGAATAAGTTGCTACGCCAGTCATTCCCCCAAGAATAACTGCAACGAATAGGAAAGGTCGCATTAAAACATATGGGAAGTAAATTTCATGGATACCGCCGAAGAATTGGATAATCCCAGCACCATATGAAGTTGCTTTTGCAGTACCTTTACCGAAAATCATATAAGCTAATAACACACCGATACCTGGACCAGGGTTAGACTCGATTGTGTAAAGAATCGATTGTCCGACACTTGATGCTTGATCAGCGCCAAGCGGTGTGAACACACCATGGTTAATCGCATTATTTAAGAACACAATTTTTGCTGGTTCAACAATAATGCTGACTAATGGTAATAAATGTGCATGGACTAAAGCTTCAACACCTACAGATAGGATATGCATAATGAATTGCATAATAGGTGCTAAAATTTTAAAGCCTACAATTGTCATGATGAAACCTAAAATACCAGCAGAGAAGTTATTAAATAACATCTCGAAACCTTGTGGTGTTCTAGGTTGAATAAATGCATCGGTTTTCTTCATGAGCCAACCTACTAATGGACCCATAATCATGGCACCTAAAAGCATTGGTGTATCCGGCAGTGCTACAATTACCCCCATAGTAGCTGTAGCTGCGATAATACCGCCGCGCATGTCATGAATTAAACGACCGCCGCTGTATGCAATCAGTAACGGAATCAAGTACGTAATCATCGGGCCTGCAAGTTCTGCTAAATCTTTATTTGGGAACCAGCCATTATCGATAAATATTGCTGCGATAAAGCCCCATGCGATAAACGCACCGATATTCGGCATAATCATACTGCTTAAAAATGAGCCGAATGCTTGGACTTTGCGCCCAATTCCCTTATTTTCTTGTGAATTTGACATTGTCATCCACCTCTCTTAATTTCAATTGGTATACATTCATCTTAAGACTGACATGGATGTTCAAACAATCTAATCTAAATCGTACTTTGTCATATAGATAGTGACAATTAACAAATAGCCTTATATATATATAGTAGAAAACATGTAACAAATTCCAAACTTTTGAAAATAGTTCATGAAATCACACTGTAAGCGGATTCATACGAAGTTTATAGTTGCAATTATAAAATCAGTCATTGTAAAATACTTATATTACATGTAAAAGGGGGGCAGAAAGTATTACAAACAATTATAGCGCCCGTACAATTAAAGCTGAACAATTGCACTGATTTATACCTTAAAGCAGAAGGTGTAATAGCATTAAAGCTTGAAATTGTCGACGAGGAAGGCAGTGATCGATTATCGGCGGATGCTGTCTCGGACTAGGTCAGTCGTAAGTTTACAGAGTAAAACATTGAGGCAACTCGATGCACAAAGTTTGTAAACAGACCGAAGTTTATATTTTTAAACGGTACTCATAGCAAGGGGATAAGTACGCCTTTTTGTATGTGTTCAAGTGAGAAGGGGCCATACAAGGTAAAACAAGGCGTTGGATTTATGGTGCAGTTTTATTCGATTCGTTAATAAATTTAATATAAAACTGAATAGATTCCCCCGTATAGGGTAACCGTTAATGAAAAGAAAAACGGAGGAATTGAATTATGTGTGGAATCGTAGGATATATCGGATATGATAATGCGAAAGAAGTATTACTAAAAGGATTAGAAAAATTAGAGTACAGAGGTTATGACTCTGCAGGTATCGCACTTGTAAATGATAACGGTACAAAAGTATTTAAAGAAAAAGGCCGTATTGCGGACTTGAGAAAAGTTGCGGACAGCAGTGATGTAGACGGTACAGTAGGTATTGGACATACACGTTGGGCAACACATGGTGTACCTAACCATGAAAATTCACACCCGCATCAATCAGCGTCAAAACGCTTTACTTTAGTACACAACGGTGTCATTGAAAACTATGAAGAATTACGTGATGAATATGTTTCAGACGTTAATTTCTTATCAGAAACTGATACTGAAGTCATTGTACAATTAGTAGAACACTTCTCAAATGAAGGCTTAACAACTGAGGAAGCTTTCACAAAAGTAGTGAAACTATTACATGGTTCATATGCCTTAGCGTTATTAGACGAAGAAGACCACGATACAATTTATGTCGCTAAAAACAAATCACCTTTATTAATCGGTGTCGGTGATGAATTCAATGTAGTTGCTTCAGATGCATTAGCAATGCTGCAAGTTACAAATGAATACAAAGAAATTCATGACCATGAAATTGTGATTGTTAAACGCGACAGTGTTGAAATTAAAGATTTAGAAGGCAATGTACAAGAACGCGATACGTACACTGCTGAAATTGATGCAGCTGATGCTGAAAAAGGTGTTTATGATCACTACATGTTAAAAGAAATTCATGAACAACCTGCAGTAATGCGCCGTATCATTCAAGAATACCAAGATGAAGCGGGCAGCTTGAAAATGGACGATGCGATTGTAGATGAAGTCGCACAAGCAGACCGTATCTACATTATCGCAGCAGGTACAAGCTACCATGCAGGTTTAGTAGGTAAAGAGTTCATTGAAAAATGGGCAGGTGTACCTACTGAAGTACATGTTGCTTCTGAATTTGTATACAATACACCGCTATTATCTGAAAAACCATTATTTATTTACATTTCACAATCAGGTGAAACTGCAGACAGTCGTGCAGTACTTGTAGAAATGAAAAAACGCGGTCACAAAGCATTAACAGTGACAAACGTGCCTGGATCAACATTATCTCGTGAAGCGGATCATACGCTATTATTACATGCGGGTCCTGAGATTGCGGTTGCTTCTACAAAAGCATATACTGCACAAATTGCAGTACTAGCGATCTTGTCTCAAATTGTGGCGAAACGTCACGGTAAAGATGCGACAGTCGACTTACTTCAAGAATTAGCGAAAGTTGCTAATGCGATGGAAGCTATCGTAGACGATGCAGAATTCATGGAACAAATTGCTAAAGATTACTTAGCAACGACACGCAATGCTTTCTTCATCGGTCGTACAATCGACTACAATGTCAGCTTAGAAGGCGCATTGAAATTAAAAGAAATTTCATATATCCAAGCTGAAGGATTTGCAGGCGGCGAGTTGAAACACGGTACAATCGCATTGATTGAAGACAATACACCGGTTATCGCACTTGCTACACAAGAGAACGTCAACCTTTCAATTCGCGGTAATGTGAAAGAGGTTGCGGCACGTGGTGCGCATACTTGCATCATTTCAATGGACGGCTTAAACAAACAAGATGACACATATGTTATCCCGCAAGTGAATGAATTATTAACACCGCTTGTATCAGTTGTACCATTACAATTAATCTCTTATTATGCGGCATTGCATCGTGACTTAGACGTAGACAAACCACGTAACTTAGCGAAATCAGTTACAGTTGAATAATAGAAGATTTATAAGCTGTCATTCTCTTATGAGGATGACAGTTTTTTCTTGGCACAAAAGTAGATGAAGGTTGCGAAAAAAGCCTGGAAATGCCATAATCAAGGCGATAACATGAACTTGGAGGAAAAGTAATGGATAATGTGAAAGCGATATTCTTAGATATGGACGGAACGATTTTACAAGAAAACAATAGAGTATCTGAAACAACTACAGAAACAATCAAACAATTACGTCAAAAAGGCTATAAGGTCTTTATCGCGACTGGACGTTCATTTGATGAAATTAAACATTTAACACCAGATAATTTTGAAATAGACGGCGTTATCTCTTCGAATGGTACAAGAGGCGATGCAGAAGGCAGTACTATTTTTGAGCATAGTTTAACGTTTGAAGCGGTGACACAAATTGTCAGCGAAGCAAAAGCGCAAAACATTTATTATGAAGTGTTCCCATTCAGCGGAAATCGCATGATTTTAAAAGAAGATGAAGATTGGATTCGTGCTACATGCGAAGGAGATACACCTCCGAATAATGTAGGTATCAGCGAGTGGAATTCACGTAAACATGCACTTGCAGGCAATGTGAACTGGGTGAATGCATTACCTGAGACTAAATTCTCTAAAATCTATATGTTCACACCGGACTTAGAAAAAATTACAGCTTTCAGAGAGCATTTAATCGAAGAGCAGCAACAACTTGGAATTACTGTTTCGAATTCATCACGTTTCAACGCTGAAACAATGGCAGAAGGCATTGATAAAGGAACAGGAATTAAAGAAATGATTGAACACTATCACATCGATCAAACTGAAACATTAGTCATCGGAGACAGTGATAACGATCGTTCTATGTTTGCATTCGGACATTACACAGTCGCAATGAAAAACGCACGTCCTGAAATTCAAGCATTGACTAAAGATGTTACATCTTATACAAATGATGAAGATGGGGCAGCACGTTATTTAGAAGATAACTTATTGAAATAAAAAGGCTTTTACGAAATTATATTAGATACAAAAAGAGCGTCTGAAGGAGCTTATGGCTGCCTTCAGACGCTTATTTTCATTGCTTATTTTTTGAATTCATCTGAACGTTGATCAATGTCTTTTTTCTTAGACTCTAAATGATCAAATGTTGTATCAGAATAAGTTTCTTTTTCTGTGTCTGCTTTGTCTTTATTTTGTTCAACTTTATCTTCAACTTGTTCTTTTTTGTCTTTTGCTGCTTGTTTAGCCTTACGTTCTTTGTGAGATGGTTTTGTTCTTGGTGCAAGGTGGCCGGCAGCTGAATTGAAGAATGCGATAATTGCGTGTGTATTTAAGTAATAAACTGCCACACGGACTAACATCGCAATTACCATTACAATAATGATTAGAACATTAGCGATATTTTGAGACATCGATTTCGTTCCAAGGTTAACGAGTTGAACAATCGGTGTGCTCAAAAGAATAACGATAAAGTCTAATAATACAAGACCTAGTAATAATTTGAACCATGAATGCTGTCCATTCTTCATTGATTTAAATGCTTGTTTTACATCTTTGAATGCACCAGCTTGACGATCTTTAAAGTAAGCGGCAGTGTATGCGACAATGATGTAAGTAATTGCCCAAATGAAGAATGATAAAATTAAGCCTAATATTGTTAAAGCAATTAATTGAACTGCGATGTATGCACCGATATGTTCCATGAAGTAGTTTTGGCCGCCTCTTACTGCGCTGCCGAAAACTGCACTGAATAATTGCGTTAACACGTAGCGGATCAGACTTAAAATAATGATAAACAGCAGTGTGAATAAAGCTAATTTAACTGCTTTTAAGTAACTGCCTTTCTTAAATGCAGAAAGGGCATCTGTAAAACTTACTTTCTCTTTATTGATACCTTTATATATAATATTGATAGCACCAGCAGCTAAATGGTAGCCGGCGAATATAAAGAAAGCAAGCGGCAAGATAACAGCAAAGAGTATCGCAATAATAATTTGCGGTGAAAACTGTTGCGTCATCATAGCCATCATTACGAGTTGCGCTGCCTGAGATAATGGTAGTAAACTGAGTCCAACCAGTAAAATAAAGACAATGAATGTTAGAATACTAAAAACAGCTATTTTAACATTTTGCGGTTTTGCGTTTTGTATTGCTTGTTTATGAAATTTAAACAATGGCTTAGCACTCCTTTGATATGATATAAACACAATATCAAAAAATAGCGGAGTTTCAAATTAAAAAATAAAGATTACAGACAAAATGTAACATTTTGTTTAATAATAAACTTATATGAGGGTGATGACTTTGAAATTTGCAGTAATAACAGATGTGCATGGCAACATGGATGCACTTCAAACAATACTACGAGATATTGATAGAAGAGGGGATATCGACCATATTTATAATCTAGGTGATATCATCGGCATCGGCCATAATACCAATGAAGTATTAGGTATGGTGACATCTAGAGATGATATCACGTCTATTGCAGGCAATCATGATGAAGCAATTATGTCTGTGATAAACAAGACACCATATCCAGAAGATTTAAAAGATAAATTCTTAGAACACCATCATTGGATCGCAGAACACTTAAACCCGCAGTACTATGATTATTTAAATGAATTACCGAGAGAATTTAAATTAGATGTCTTCGGACAATCTGTATTAGGTATTCATTATGAAATAGAAAACGCAAAATTAGACCAGCCGATTGACCAAATTCCATTCAGTCCGATTGTCGAGCCTACAGCATCGCATATGGCAAAATTGTTTAAAGATAAAGAAGCGGATTTGATTTTATTCGGTCATAACCATACGCTGCATCATTTTGTTCAAGAAGATACAGCATACTTTAATCCAGGTTCGGTAGGCCTTAACAGAGCACCTTATACAGTCTATGGGATTGTGACGATTACTCCTGAACAGTTTAATATCGAACAAGTCCGTGTGGTATATGATAACGAACGTTTCATTGATGGCTTTGAAACTAAACAAGTACCAGGCAGACAGTTGATTTTTGATAAGTTCATTCAATAAAGCAAATTAAACCGGCGACTCAGGATTTGTCTGAGCCGCCGGTTTAATTTGTATATTTATTTTAAGAGGTTGCGGTGATGTGTTCGCATAATGTTGTTCGGCTGTGCGGATTTTCATGAGATTCTAATTGAATGGTCATATGATGAATATTTAATGCATTCAGTTCTTTTTCTATTCGCTGCAGCAAAGCTTCGCATTCTTTTATCGATAATGTATCGCTGACGACCGCATGGCAGCTGAAAGCATTTAAATCATTAGAAATCGTCCAGACATGACAATCATGTACATTTTGAATAGCTTCCTCTGATTTAACAGTTTCTACGACTTGATCAATATCGATATCTTTAGGTGTGCCTTCCATCAAGATATTAAGCGAATCTTTGATTAAGCCGTAACTGCTTTTAAGCAATAATAATGAAACGAGCAAACTTGCGATAGGGTCGGCAATAGTAAAGTTGAAAGCCCAAATCAATATTGCTGCTACAATTGCACCAACAGAACCTAATAAGTCGCCGAGGACGTGCAAGAAAGCACCGCGCATATTGATGTTATGTTTTGTATCTCCGCCGCTTAACATCAGCCAAGCCACAACTATGTTGACGATTAAGCCTGTTACGCTGATGAAGAACATTTCAGCAGATAAGACTTCTTGAGGAGAAGCAAAACGTCTGAAAGCTTCAATCATAATACCAACACTGATTACCAGTAAGAGCACACCGTTGAATAAAGCGGCTAAAATTTCAAAACGTTTATAACCGAAAGTCATATTCATCGTAGCGTGGCGTTCAGCATATTTAAATGCAAATAAGGCAAAGCCTAATGAGAACGCATCACTCAGCATATGCACACCATCTGAAAGCAAAGCTAAACTATTTGCTATGAAACCTCCGATTAATTCAACGACCATAAATGCGGCTATGATGATAAATGATAGTGTTAAGACACGTTTGTTGTTAGTATGCACATGGTTGTGGTGATGGTGATGTGCATGTTCATGAGAATGGCTCATAAGCAATCTTCCTTTCTAATCAACAGGATGTTCTGCATGGTGTATAGCTTGTGCTAAAAGCGTTACGACATGTTGATCATCGAGCATATAAATTTTGGATTGGCCTTGACGCTGGTCTTTTACAAGTTCAGCATGACGCAGGATTTTCAATTGATGCGATACATTCGATTGAGAAAGTCCCAAGGTATGGCTGATATGTCCGACGCTGCAAGGGCCTTGTTTTAATAGATGCATAATTCGGATGCGGTTAGGTTCGCTTAACGCTTTGAAAATATCAGTGACTTGCGCTAGTGTCCGACTGCTTAATTCATGATTTGACAAGCTTACCACTCCTTAAATTAATATATGAACATTTATTCATATATTAATTTACAACGTTGTGCTTATGAAGTCAATAGAGCAATTTGTGCAGCTGTTTCAATAAAGCGATAGAGGGAAAAGTTTAAGCATGATAATAAATTAACAGGAGTGATGGACTTGAGTATTTTAGTATTAGGCTCAAACGGCGGTGTCGGCAAGTTTATCGTTTCAAAATTAAAAGATGCTGATCAAAATTTCACTGCAGCTTATCGTAAAGATGACCAAGTTGAAGAAGCAGAAAAAGAAGGCTTAGATGCAAAAAACGTGGATGTGGAAACAGACAGTATTGACGCATTGGCTGATAAATTCAAAGGTTACGAACAACTTGTCTTTTCAGTCGGTTCAGGCGGCAGTACTGGTGCAGATAAAACGATTATTGTCGATTTAGATGGCGCTGTCAAAGCGATTGAAGCCAGCAAGAAAGCAGGCGTAAAACATTTCGTGATGGTTTCTACTTTTGATTCAAGAAGAGAAGCTTTCGATGATTATGAAGCACTAAAACCTTATACCATCGCAAAACACTATGCGGATAATCATCTGCGCGACTCTGGTTTAAACTATACGATTGTACATCCGGGTGCGTTACTAGATGATGATGGTACAGGAAAAGTTGAAATTGAAAAATTATTTGACGAAGGCGGTTCTGTTCCTAGAGAAGATGTTGCGGCAACCATCGTTGAAGTACTAACGAATAAGCAGTTCCAAGGCGGAGAATTCCAAGTCATTGATGGAAATGAATCGATTCAAGCAGCATTAGAAAACTTCTATAAGTAATCTATAAATTGTATGTCATCAGATTAAAGGAAGGTCAGTAGTATCTGGCCTTCTTTTTTACTAAAAGCGAGTCAGAAAGCGTTTGTATTTGTTATAATTGAATGGATAATAAAGTGGAGGTCAAAGTTCGGATGAAAATTTCAAAGACAAAGATATATGAAAAAATTGCCGACATCTTGTTAGAAAAAATTAAAACAGGCGAGTATGCGGTCGGAGACAAATTGCCTTCCATTCAAGCGCTTGCTAAGGATTATGGTGTAAGTGTCGCTTCAGTACGTGAAGCTTTTAATGCTTTAAGAACAATAGGAGTTATTGAAATCAAACAAGGTTACGGCACATTTGTGACCAAGCAAGAACCTGTCTTTTTTGATTTAGACGATACTTCGCTGACAAGAAAACAAATTGAAGATTTATTAGAACTGCGAGAAATCGTGGAGCTTGCTACGGTGAAAAAAGCAGCTGAATTAAGATCAGAGGAAGATTTGAAAGCATTAGACGCTGCATTAGGATTAATGCAAAAAGCAGTAGCTGACGGAACATCAGGGGAAGCGGCTGACTTGCAGTTTCATCTTGCTGTAGCAAAAGCAGCACAAAATGACATGTTGTTTGATTTACTGAATAATATTTCAGACGTTATTCAAGAAACAATGAAAGAGACACGTAAAGTGTATTTGTTTGATAAAGAAAAAGCGCTGCTTCGTTTATATGAAGAACATAGAAAAATTTATCTTGCAGTTCAAGATAAAGATGCTGTACAAGCGCAGCAGCAAATGCATGAACATCTCGAAGAAGTACGTGATACGATCTTGCAGAACATCAAAAACAAATAAGATAAAATTATATGGAACAAGTCTCTATATTGAGGCTTGTTTTATTTTATTTTGTTTAAAGCAGAATAAAAGTGAAAAAAGTTTGAACAAAATGTTAAACATCTGATGACTAGATGATTAAAGAGCGCTATAATGTACGAGTAATCTTTTCTATTCTTAAATTAAGCAGCAGACGTTGTGGGGATGCCTGTTGGGGTTTTAATGGTTTAAGTAATAGGAATCATTAAATTTAATCGGGCTCACGCGTTCACAAGTTTTGCGAACGGGGAAAGGGTGTAAAAAATGAAAGTCAGTTTATTCTCAACTTGTTTAGTTGAAGCTTTCCATACACGTATCGGTGTGGCTACTGTGGAATTGCTGGAAAGATTAGGCTGCGAAGTAGATTATCCTGCTTCACAAATCTGCTGCGGGCAACCTGCATTCAACTCTGGTTATTTCGAAGATGCAAGACAATCAGCTAAACAAATGATTAAAGCATTTAAAGATTCAGAATATGTTGTTGCGCCATCAGGTTCTTGTATTACAATGTTCAAACATTATCCAAGTTTATTCGAAAATGATCCTGTGATGCATAAAGAAGCGGTTGCGCTTGCAGATAAATCATACGAACTTACACAATTTATTGTCAATGTCTTAGGTATTACAGATGTCGGAGCATCACTTAAAGGCAAAGCAACACTTCATCCGTCATGTCATATTACTAGAATTTTAGGAGTAGTTGATGAACCTAAACAATTATTAAGCAATGTTAAAGGTCTAGAATTGGTTGAATTGCCTAAGTATTATAATTGCTGCGGTTTCGGCGGTACATTTGCGGTTAAAATGTCGGATGTATCTAGTGAAATGGTAGATGAAAAAGCACATTGTGTAGATGAAACAGGTGCAGATTATTTAGTCGGTGCGGATGCCAGCTGCTTAATGAATATCGAAGGCCGTTTGAAACGTATTAAAAGCAAAGTGAAAGTACTTCATATTGCTGAAGTATTGAATCATCAGCTTGAAGGGGCGGTGCATTAAGATGGGTATGCGTATCGGAGATAAATCCTTTAAAGATGCTTTTAAAATTGAAAAGCAGAATAAATTTATGCGCGGTGCTGTAAGTTCAGCACAAGATGGTTTGCGTGTAAAAAAACTAAAAGCACAAGAAGAACTCGGAAATTGGGAAGAATGGCGCCAATTATCAGCTGAAATCCGTCAACATACATTAGAAAACTTGGATTATTATTTAAATCAGCTTTCTGAAAATGTAGCGAAATTAGGCGGCCATGTCTACTTTGCAGAAACAAAAGAAGAAGCTTCTGCCTATATTGCAGATGTTGTGAAAAAGAAAAATGCGAAAAAAGTCATCAAATCTAAATCAATGGTAACTGAAGAAATCGAAATGAACCATGCACTACAAGATATCGGTGCTGAAGTTGTAGAAAGCGACTTAGGCGAATTCTTACTTCAAATCGACCACGAAGATCCGCCTTCACATATCGTAGCACCAGCGTTGCATAAAAACCGCGGTCAAATCCAACGTGTATTAAATGCTAAAGAAGGCTACCAAGGCAGCGATGATCCGACAGAAATGGCGAGATTTGTACGTAAAATCATGCGTGAAAAATTCTTGGCAGCTGAAGTAGGGGTAACAGGATGCAACTTTGCTGTAGCAGACAGCGGCAGCTTCTGCCTTGTTACTAATGAAGGGAACGCACGTATGACAACTACTGTACCTAAAACACAAATTACAGTGATGGGTATGGAACGTATTGTACCTTCATTCAAAGAAATGGAAGTATTAGTCGGTATGCTTTCACGAAGTGCAGTAGGACAAAAATTACCAAGTTATGTGACTACACTTACAGGTCCAAGAGGAGAAGGCGAAATTGATGGTCCGGAAGAATTCCATTTAGTTATTGTTGATAACGGTCGTTCTTCTATTTTAGGTACACAATTCCAAGAAATCTTGCAATGTATTCGTTGCGGTGCTTGTATGAACGTTTGTCCGGTTTACAGACATTCAGGCGGCCACAGCTACGGTTCTATTTATCCAGGACCAGTCGGTGCAGTCTTATCACCATTGCTTGGCGGCTATGAAGAATATGGACAATTACCATATGCATCATCATTATGTGCAGCATGTTCAGAAGCATGTCCGGTTAAAATTCCGCTTCACGAACTCTTACTTAAACACCGCCAAGTCGAAGCAGAAGAACTTAAAAAATCTGCTTTAGGCGAACGCTTAGTCATGAAAGGGTTCGGTATCGGTACGACTAAACCGCATCTCTTCCAGTACAGTATTAAAATGGCAGGACCTGCACTTAAACCGTATGCTAATAAAGACGGCTGGGTAGAAAAAGGTCCGAAACCATTACATGCCTGGACACAATCCAGAGATTTCCCAACACCTGAAAAAGAACGTTTCAGCCACTGGATGAAAGCACACTTGAAAGAGAAAGAAGGGGAAAACAAATGACTGGACTAATTTCTAACAGAGAAAAGTTCTTAGCAAACATTCAAAATGCTTTAGAACGCAAAACACCAGCAAACGTAGTTAAACCTGAATGGTCAGTACAACCGCAATATAAAACTTTGGCTGACTTAACACCCGATGAACTCGTGGATCATTTAGAACATGAATGCGAACGCATCCATACTGTATTCAAAAAAACAACAAAAGCTAACTTAAATGAGATTTTAAGAGCCACTATCAAACAATTCGGCGGCAACCCTGTTGTCAGATTTGATGATCCGCGTTTTACTGAATATCAAGTGGACTTAAGCGAATTCGATACAACTGTTTGGGATGAAGCACAACCTGAACAAAGCAAACGTGCAGCACAATCTGCACAAGTCGGTATCACATTCAGTGATTACTGTCTAAGCGAGAGCGGTACAATTGTTTTATTCTCAGGTAAAGGACGCGGACGTGCAGTCAGCTTGATGCCTGAAACATATATCGCTATTATTCCAAAATCAACAATCGTGCCAAGATTTACACAAGCAGCAGATGGCTTATATGATAAAAACCAAGAAGATGTACGCTTCCCATCTTGTGTCAACTTCATTACAGGTCCATCTAACTCTGCAGATATCGAAATGAACTTAGTAGTAGGGGTACACGGTCCGGTAAAAGCAGCTTATATCGTTGTAGATGATATTTAATTTTGATTCAAAGCATAAAGAACCGAACGAAAACACATGATGTTTTTCGTCCGGTTCTTTTTCGCATTTAAAAGACCTAGGCTTTTCCAGGGCCTAGGTCTTATGCAAATTTTTATGAAATGGAGCCGCATCAGCAACTCTTTCGACATTAATCATATTTATTACCTTATGTAGCTAATGTTAAGCTATTATTAACATACTTCTATTATAAGGGGTGAAGCCTAACCAATACAAGTAATATTTGAAATAATTTGTAAAATAATTTAGGTGACATTTGTATTAAAGATAAGTATGAGAATAATAGAAGAAATACATGGAATATGACATCCTTTGCTTTTTAACTTTTGTAAATATTTTAAGTATACTACCACCTTGAAGAAAATATTGTTATAATATCTTAGATAACGCTATCATGATGAATTCCATAAGAATGGTCGAATAAACAACCGATACATAATCAAGCATAGAATGAAATAATAATGGAGGTGCACGGATTTATGCCATTGTTTTTAGACCCGATTTTTAAAGAAAGAATCTGGGGCAGTAATCACTTAACACAATATGGTTATCAATTGCCTCATGCAAATGTGGGTGAAATATGGGCTGTTTCTGCACATCAAAATGGTGACAGTGTCATTACTGACGGGCCATTTGAAGGTCGAACATTAAGTGAGGTTTGGCGTGAACATAAAGAATTATTTGGAGATTTCCCGAGTTCTGAATTCCCATTAATGGTTAAAATGATTGATGCACAAGAAGCATTATCTGTACAAGTTCATCCTGATACAGCTTATGCTTATGAACATGAAGATGGAGATTTCGGCAAGAAAGAATGCTGGTATATTATCGAAGCAGAAGAAGGTGCTGAGATTATTTACGGCTTGAATACAGATTCTAAAGAAGATTTTATCCGTGCTTTAGATAACGAAGAACATCATAACCTATTCAAACATATTCCTGTCAGTGCAGGCGACTTCTTCTTTGTGCCGAATGGTATTGTACATGCGATAGGCAAAGGGATTGTGGTGTATGAAGTCACACAATCTTCTGATGTTACGTATCGTATCTATGATTATAATCGCAGAGATGAAGCAGGCCATTCACGCGAGATGCATATCGAAAAAGCTAAAGATGTTGTAGAAGTACGTACTGTCAGCCCGAATGTGATTCCGGAAACTGAGATTATCGATAACCATAAACGAACATCATATATTAATAATGATGCCTTTACGGTTGTAAAATGGGAAATTACAGGTACGCTGAGTTATATGAAACCGAGAGAATTCTGCTTAGTGACCGTGCTTTACGGTGAAGGAGAATTGATTACGGATGGCGATGTATTTTCAATTCAACCCGGCAGCAGCTTTATTTTAACGTCTGAAGACTTGGATAATATTTTTAAAGGCGACTTAACTGTGATGATTACGTATGTATAAAGAAACAGAGGTGTAAATCGCATGCGAAAATTTTTATATATTACATTGATATGCGGTATTTTATCAGGTGCAGGCGTATTTATGAACTTTCCGCAGTATCCTAATCTATTGATCCCTGCCGGCTTTTCGATTTTAGGTATTTTATGTGTATGTGTAACGATACCAGATAAACAAACCAGCAACATGTTGAAATTCGGGGGCTTTTTAATTAATTTTATGCCGCTGATGGCAATCATATTCATGCCGAAATAATAAGTCTGACTTGTATCAAAGCGATGCATTTGATATAAATGTTTAGAACAAGATTTGCAATATAGGGTTGAAGCGGACAGCTGCGATAAGGGTATATTGCACTTAAATCAATTTATAAATGAAGAAGGAGCAGTATCATAATGACTGAAGAAACAAACTATTTCTGGTTGAACTGCGGTTTTAATCGATGGAATCATAATGAACCCTTAGTCGGACAAACGACTTTGTTTGAATCAGGGGCACAATTCAATCCTACGCAAGGTTTTCGTGCGTTTAAAAAAGCGAAAGCCGGGGATAAGGTCATCTTTTATCAAGTACAAACGGATGCAGGATTGCTCGGCAGCGGTGAAATCATTAGTGTACAAACAGGTGCGCAACATAAGATCCGTGTACAATTCAGATTAACTGAAGCATTGAAGCCGTTGACTGCAGATTATTTAAAACGCAGCGAACAATTAGAGTTTCGTATTAACAATATGAAAGAAACATTGTTCAATCAAATTACAAAAGAAGAATTTGATTTAATCGAACAATTAGGCAAAGGCACAACGAAAGTCCCAAGATATTTCTTCTTGGCAGAAACGCTGGACTTTGAACCTGAAGAAACATATACCATCTTTACACATACTTATAACGGTATTAAGCGTAATGGTTATCACTATTATACGCAGCTTGAAATCGGAGACAAAATTGTCTTTTACAACCGCAACGCGGATCATTCAGTCATCGGTTTAGGCGAAGTGACGCAGTATATTCGCGAATTGCCTCCGATTCCTGGTCGTACAAACAGTACTGCCATCGAAGTTCGTTATGATGAAGACATCAATCCGGTGAATTTAACAACATTAAATAAACATCCGAGACTTAAAAACTTATATTACTTGCAAGAAAATGCAAAACAAGCCATTGCAAGTATGTCGCAGGCACAATTTGATGCGATTATTGAAATGAGTAAGAATGACGGCATGAAACCGCAATTTGAAGCCATCCGCAAAGATAATGTGGTGAATCATCTGGATGAAGAAATCAAACCATTTATTCTGCTTGTGATTCAAGATAAAGATCGTGCAGAAGGTTTGAAAGCCGCTGAAAATCTGCTTCAAAAGACCAATGCGAAACCAGTGATTACAACAGGGCATCCTGATTTCACTGAAGATATGCTTTACGGCAAGTATTTACCGAACGAAGCGGGCGCATTGTATTACAGAGAAGGTTTTATTACGGAATTAATGCCGAGAACTGATCGCAGTTATTTAGTCATTGATAACTTTAACCGTATCGATCCGGATATTTTCCAAGCATTTATAAATGTATTGGAAGGCTATGAAGTGACACTACCGCGTTATAATAGAGACGGCTCAATGGTCAAATGGTCTAAAAATAAAGATTCTTTCTATCATTTCAATCCTAACTGGCATATTATCGGTGTCACTTATGATGACTTAGAAACCATTAAACAAAAATACTCAGAACAGTTCTTAAAATATGCGCGTATCGTAAAAGTCAATCACGATTAAGCGTGAACATTTAATCATTTCAGACCTTAGGTAAATTATGTGAACCTAAGGTCTTTTTTATGGAATTAAACAGATTAACCTCATTATTAAGCATGTATCCTTTAAATCTTCAGCACAACGGGTAAACTATAATTACAAGCAAATAGAGAAAAATAATAAGAAAGGAGCGTTGATGACATGCCGATAATTTATTATGACGGCAATTGTGTTTATTGCTACAACTATGCGATATGGCTGATTCGACACGGCTTATCGAAAAGTTATGAATTTGCGACATTAAAAGGACCTTCCGGAGAAGCATTGCAACGTCAGCATCCAGGGGTCTTAGAATTAAATACTGTCGTGCTGCAAGAAGGCGATCGGCTTTACTTTAAATCGACAGCAATTGCGAAATTATTAATGTCGCTCACAGAAGAAAAATGGCTCGGTCTGGCACTGACATTGGTTCCAAAACCGTTGCGTAATCTAGGTTATAACTTATTTGCAAATAACAGAGATAAAATGTGGCATGCAACGTGGCAGAAGCCTAGCGACTATGAGCGTTCATTCTTTATAGATTTGCCTGACAAGATTAAAAAAGAATACGGCTGAAATTAAAATTCGGTTCTGTATTAAAACGATAAAAAGTTTAATTGAGAATGGAAATGCATATTTAGGTATTTTCATTCTCTTTTTTAGTGACAGCATAAGCAATTCAGTACTCATTACTTATATGCATAACAGGTACAGAAAAGGGTAAAACTAAATATGACAGTAAAATGACAGCTCAGAGTTCTAAATTAGAATTATTTTAAATTAAGGTCTAAACGGCTTTACAGATTATAATGATTATAATATAATAGTTATTACAAAGAGAGAACGATAACTAAAGGAGCGATTATTTTTATGGCAAACAAACAAGATGTAGTAGATGTACTCAATGAACAAGTAGCAAACTGGACAGTGTTATACACTAAAATCCACAACTTCCATTGGTTTGTGAAAGGTCCTCATTTCTTCTCTTTACACGTTAAATTTGAAGAATTATATAATGAAGCAAGCGAACACATTGATGAATTAGCTGAACGTATTCTAGCAATCGGCGGCAGCCCAGTTGCGACAATGAAAAAAAGCTTAGATGCAGCGATTGTTGACGAAGCTGAAACTGAAAAAACTGCTGAAGATATGGTAGCTTCAATTTCAAAAGACTTCACAAATATCTCTGAACAACTTGAAAAATCAATCAGTGTTGCAGGAGATGCAGAAGATGATGTATCACAAGATATGTTAATCGCATTACAAACTTCAGTTGATAAACACAACTGGATGTTCCAATCATTCTTAGGCAAATAATAGAAGATTGTCTTTGAAAGAAATGATTAATAAAAAACCAAGTTATGGCTGAAAAAATTGTCATAACTTGGTTTTTATTTTGCGGTTTAACACAAAGTGTTTTCCCTTATAATAGAAAATGAATAGATATAAGAGGTGAACAAGTTGTGAGAAAAATTATAATCAGTCTTGTTTCAGTGAGTATACTCTTAACAGCATGTGCCAACAATGATACCAACAAGACTGCAGAAAAATCGAAAAGCGTCAATCAGCAAAGCACACCAAAAGCAAAACACGATATTCAAAAGAAAGAGGGTATAACGACAGTAGACGGCATAATACTAGCCAATAAAAAAGCAGGGTTACCGCAATCTTATCACCCAGGTGAAAACAAAACTGCAAGGCAGCAGCTTGATCGAATGATGAAAGATGCGAATAAACAAGGTTTGGATGTTGTGTTCAGAAGCGGATTTCGTTCCTATCAAGAACAAGAAGGACTTTATAATAATTATGTGAAGCGTGATGGCAAAACAGCTGCAGATCAATATAGTGCAAGACCAGGACATTCAGAACATCAAACAGGTTTAGCATTTGATGTAGGAACTTCAACAGGAGGTACAGACTTTTTAGACGCATTCGGCAAAACACCAGAAGGCAAATGGTTAGCAAAGCATGCGCATGAATACGGCTTTATCTTGCGTTATCCAAAAGGAAAAGAACAGATGACAGGTTATCAATACGAACCTTGGCATTTCAGATATGTAGGTAAGAAAACTGCTAAGGCTATCTATGATAAACAGTTGACTTTAGAGGAATATTTAGACTATGGGTATGACAAACAAAGCACCAAGTAATTAAAGGCAAAATAAAAAGGCGAAGCTGAACGGCTCCGCCTTTTATTGGATTATGCGATTTCTAATGCGACTTCCATCATTTGTGTGAATGAATTTTGACGTTCTTCTGGTGTTGTTGCTTCGTCGCGTAAAATATGGTCGCTGACAGTGAAGATACCTAATGCTTTTTTACCTGCGTAAGTAGCATTTAAGTAAAGTCCCGCAGATTCCATTTCAATTCCTAAGATACCCATTCTTTGCCATTGTTGGTTGAAAGTAGTATCTGCATTATAGAATGTATCTGAAGATAAGATGTTGCCTACATGTGTTGTAGCTCCAAGCTTATCTGCCGCATTTTTAGCTTGTACCATTAAATCAAAGTCAGCTAATGGTGCAAAGTGGCCTGGGATGTTGTATTGATCTACATAGTTAGAGTTTGTTGAAGCACCTTGTGCGATAATGATGTCGTATAAATTAACATCTTCTTGCAATGCACCGCAAGAACCGATACGGATGATTGTGTCTACATCAAATGTGTTGTAAAGTTCGTATGAATAAATACCGATACTTGGAATACCCATACCTGAACCCATTACTGAAACTTCTTTGCCTTTATATGTTCCAGTGTAACCGAACATATTACGGACTTCGTTGAATTGTACGACATCTTCTAAGTAATTGTCAGCAATGTATTTAGCGCGAAGCGGATCTCCTGGCATTAATACTGTCTTTGCGATTTTAGCACCGTTAGGTTGAATATGAGGTGTACCTTGAGTCATAAATTATCTGCTCCTTTAATATTTAGATATTTAAGTTAAATGTAACACGAAAAAGCCTGAATATGCGAGGATAACCTTGTTTTGTACATCTTATTTAGTGTTAAAAGATGCATGATTTTCCAAAAAGAGTGAAATTGAAATAGTGAGCAAGCAACAAATATTTTAGTCAGTTAAAATATTTTGGTAAAATGGCATATGAATCAATAATATTATATTTGAGCTTAAACAACATAATTGGAGGATGAATATATAATGGATTACGCAAAATACATTGACCACACTTTATTAAAACCTGATACGACAGTTGATCAAATTGACAAGTTGATTGATGAGGCTAAAGAATACAAATTCAAATCAGTTTGTATTAACCCGACATACGTTAAACATGCGGCAGAAGCATTGAAGGATTCAGATGTCTTAGTTTGTACAGTTATCGGTTTTCCATTAGGCGCAAATACTTCAGAAGTAAAAGCATTTGAAGTTGAAGACGCAGTGAAAAACGGCGCAGATGAATTGGATATGGTGATTAATATCGGCGCATTAAAAGACGGCCGCTATGATGAAGTACAAAAAGATATTGAAGCTGTTGTCAAAGCAGCGGACGGTCATACTGTTAAAGTCATTATTGAAACAGTATTGTTAACTGAAAAAGAAAAACGTAAAGCGTCAGAATTAAGCAAAGCAGCAGGTGCTGATTTTGTTAAAACTTCAACTGGTTTTGCGGGCGGCGGCGCAACTGTCGAAGATGTGAAATTAATGAAAGAAGTTGTCGGAGATGATTTAGAAGTGAAAGCATCCGGCGGTGTAAGAAACCTAGAAGACTTTAAAGCTATGTTAGATGCAGGGGCTACACGTGTAGGTGCGAGTGCAGGTGTTCAAATCATTCAAGGATTAGAGTCGGATTCTGATTATTAAAACTTAATAAATTTTGATAAAGATGCTGTTCTTAATTGTAGAAAAGATTAAGAACAGCATTTTTTCATAGTTAAATTCGGTTAAAGTATGACAATAATAAACAATATTACGCTACTTTGTTGTGTAAATTTTGAAGTAATGATACTGTTAAAATAAGCGACAAAACAACAAAGGAGATACACCATGCACTTTACAAATTTAACTGAAGAAGAGTTTGGAAATTTTACAAAAAATCATTTTTCACACTATACACAATCAGCACGGCATTACCACAACCGTAATAAGCTCCACAAAGATGTGCATTTAGTAGGTGTAAAAGATGATAATAATCAAGTGATCGCAGCTTGTTTGTTAACTGAAGCCCGCAGTATGAAGTTTTTTAAATACTTTTATACACACCGCGGACCAGTGATGGATTTCAATGATTTGAAATTAGTAGAATACTTCTTTGCGTCTTTGACATTGTATTTGAAAAAGCAGAATGCATTATATGTATTAGTTGACCCTTATGTATTAGCTAGTGTCAGAGAAGCAGATGGAGAAATCATTGAAAGTTATAATAATCATGCATTGATGGATACTTTGAAAAAGCTCGGTTATGTTCATCAGGGCTATTCAATAGGCTACTCGTCAATGAGCCAAATCAGATGGTTGTCAGTTTTGGATTTGAAAGGAAAATCAGAAACACAGCTTCTGAATGAAATGGACTATCAAACAAGACGCAACATTAAAAAAACCTATGAAATGGGTGTACAGGTCAGAACTTTATCGATTGATGAAACACCTTTATTCTTTGAATTGTTTAAAATGGCTGAAGAAAAACATGGTTTCACTTTCAGAGGATTAGATTACTTTAAACAAATGCAGAAAACTTACGGCAATCGCGGTTTCTTAAAATTAGCATATATTGATTTACATAATTATTTGAAAGAACTGCAAGACAAGCGGATGGAACTGCAGGGACAACTAGATGAAATCAATGAGAAATTAAAAGAAAATCCGAATTCTAAGAAATCTAAAGGTAAAGCCAATCAGCTGCAGCAGCAATTTGACAGTAATGAGCGAAAAATCAATGAAACGCAAGCTATGGCAGAAAAAGACGGTAATATTTTAAATCTCGCAGCGGCGCTGTACCTTTACAACGAACATGAAGTGTATTATTTATCCAGCGGTTCAAACCCTGAATACAATGCCTTTATGGGTGCGTACCGTTTACAATGGGATATGATTAAATTTGCGAAGAAAAAAGGCATCGATCGTTATAATTTCTATGGTGTAACAGGGGACTTCTCTAAAGAAGCTGAAGATTATGGTGTACAAAAATTCAAAGAAGGCTTCAATGCACATGTAGAAGAATATGTCGGAGACTTTATTAAACCAATCAGACCGTTGGTTTATAAATTATCGCTGCTGATTGATAAATTGAAACAAAAAGAAAACTAATTACAGTTCATAATGACTCAACATAAGAAAACAGCACTGATAATGAGCGGTACTGCGCTATCAGTGCTGTTTTCTTATAGTTTAACGTCTTTTGAGAAATACAATCTGCAGATTATTCGCTGAAGATTTTGTCCCATTGGTCGCGTTTTTCTAACATTTCTTTTGCGATTTTTTGTGCATCTTCTAAAGAGTGGCTTGCAGCCCAGCCGCATTGTACTTCGTTATCAGCTGGAACTTCAGTTGCTGCAACAGCATCTTTTAATGTTGCTTCGATGATGTTTAATACATCTTCGTAATCATCATGGTTGATGAATGAAACGTAGAAACCAGTTTGGCAGCCCATTGGACTTAAGTCTACAACTTTGTCTGTGTGGTTTCTGATATTTTCAGCCATTAAATGCTCTAATGAGTGCATTCCAGGCATTTTCATGTGTTCTTTGTTCGGTTGTTTGAAACGAATATCGTATTTCTTAATAACATCTCCGCTTTGACCTTCTTTTGTACCTGCTAAGCGTACGAATGGTGCAACAACTTTTGTATGATCTAAATTGAAACTTTCAACGTTCATTTTAGGCATAACTTGTAACCTCCTTGAATTATTCATTCCCTATTGTAACAAGGGGAAAGGGCTTTTACAATTTGTAGGTTTCCACTTTTTGCGAAAATATTATCGGTTTACTCGGAATGAATTTGTTGAAAATTGAGAAAAAGGATGACAAAGCACTTAAAAACCTTTAAAATGTTTAGTAATCGAATTTACTGATAAAGATATAAAAGAGGTTTGGAACGTGGTGAAAAAGCGTTCCAAATTGTGTTATTTCAACCTCTGTGTAACTTATAGCTTTGAAAATAAAGGGAGCCATGGAAATGTCATTTGAAACACAAATTGAAAAATTTATTAAAGATAAACAGTCAGAATTTATTGGTATTAGTCACAAAATTCACGAAAGACCAGAACTTGGAAACCAAGAAGTATTTGCTTCTGGGGTTTTGATGCAAGAATTAACAGAATATGGATTTGAGATTGAACAAGATATTGCTGGTCACCCAACAGGATTTATTGCAGAATACAACAGTCATAAACCTGGCCCAACCATCGGTTTCCTTGCAGAATATGATGCGCTTCCGGGCTTAGGACATGCATGCGGCCATAATATCATCGGTACAACGAGCGTGCTTGCAGGTATCGCATTGAAACAAGTAATCGATGAAGTCGGCGGCAAAGTTGTGGTATTAGGCTGTCCTGCTGAAGAAGGCGGAGAAAACGGCAGTGCCAAAGCCAGCTATGTAAAAGCTGGTGTGATTGATCAGTTGGATGTAGCTTTAATGCTGCACCCGGGCAATGAAACATATAAAACAATCCATACACTTGCTGTGGATGTATTAGATATTAAATTTTACGGTAAAAGTGCACATGCTTCTGAAAATGCAAATGAAGCAATCAATGCTTTAGATGCAATGATCAGCTACTTTAATGGTGTGGCGCAATTACGTCAGCAAATCAAGAAATCAGAACGTGTTCACGGTGTGATTTTAGATGGCGGACAAGCAGCCAATATTATTCCTGATTTCACACATGCACGATTCTATACGCGAGCAACAACACGTAAAGATTTAGATGTATTAACACATCGTGTCGGACAGATTGCACAAGGTGCAGCTATCCAAACAGGCTGTGATTATGAATTCAAACCGATTCAAAACGGCGTAAACGAATTCATTTTGACACCTAAATTAGATGAGTTGTTTGCTTATTATGCCAGAAAAGAAGGCGAAGAAGTCAGCGAAGATGATTTCGGATACGGTTCAACAGATACAGGCAACGTCAGCCATGTTGTTCCTACATTGCATGCACATATTAAAATCGGACCGAGCAACTTAGTCGGCCATACGTATAAATTCAAAGAGGCTGCCGCAAGCGATCATGGGGACAGTGCTTTAATCAAAGGTGCTCAAATTATTGCACTGATGGGACTGGACTTGATTCAAAACAACGAATTGCTGAGAGAAATAAAAGAGCAGCATGTCAGAAAAGTAAAACAAGCTTCTTTAAAAGAGTTCAGAAAGCACTCTGAACAGCCGAAAGTCACATTAAGTGATTTATATGATGATTCGATTGTGTATACTTCAAGACCTTCATATGTCTCTAACCCTTGGTTAGAACCAGATGAACATCAATCGAACTTCTTAACTGGACGAGAATTGCTGATTGCGAATAAAATGCCGGTCATTGTGCATGAAGCAAGTGTTACAGATAAACTGCAGCAGCTATTCAATGAAGTCGGCAAAGAAGTACCAAGCAATGTTTATAAATTCCATAATCAAGCAAGCTATGAACACTTGCTGAAATCTTTACCTAAAGAAGAAGGCAAGAAAATCTACTTCCAATATGTGCATAGTGAAGAACTTGTACCAAAAGAGGATTATGCATTAGATAAAGATACTTTTGTTGCGTTGAATAATAAAGCACGTATTCCAGAGTGGACCAATGGCAAGTATTTGCCGAAACGTGAAGTTGTAGCAATAGAAGATTTTGAAGAAGCGGTTAAACAATGGCCGTTGCCGATTGTGTTGAAACCAGGCGATGACTTGCCTACAGCAGGCGGTTACGGTGTTATGATTTGTTATAATCAAGAGGATTTAAATAAAGCTATCGATCGTATTCATAAAGCAACAGAGGAAACAGATACAATTATTATCGAGCAGAAAATCGAAGCTATTGCGAACTACTGTGTGCAATTTGCTTATTCAGATCAGCTTGGATTGAAATATCTTGGTACGACAGAACAGTTGACGAATGAGTATGGATTCTATAACGGCAACCAAAGCGTGCCTGTAGAAGAAGTACCGCAAGCTGTAATTGAAGCAGGCCGTGAAATTATGGAAATCGGTATCAGTCACGGTTTCTATGGTGTCGCAGGTTTTGATTTGCTTTATGATAAATACGGCGATGTTTATGCAATTGATTTGAACTTCCGTCAAAATGGATCTACTAGCATGCTGCTGTTAGATGATGAATTGACAGGAGATTATCATAAATTCTACAGCTACTTCTCAAAAGGTGATAATACGAAATTCTACCGTACTATTATGAAATATGTTCGCCAAGGTAAAATTTATCCATTATCATACTATGATGGTGATTGGTACGGCAAAGATAAAGTCAATTCACGTTTTGCTTGTATTTGGCACGGCAGTTCAAGAGAAGAAATCGAATTAAACGAAAAAGCATTCTTAAAAGAAATTGAATCTTAATCAATAAACAGCGAGTCGTCTAAAAGAGAGGCTCGCTGTTTTTGATTTGTCTTAAGCACATTAGATTGACTGATAAAGTTAATTATTTTATATTTGCATTGATGCACAACTAAAGAGAAAGTAGGTTGATTATGGATTATAGACATGAAAGATTTTTTAAAGACCTTCTTGTTAATGAAACATATTATATAGCGATTAAAGATAGAAAAATGGTTCGCAGAAATGTAGGAGACGATGCGGTCGCTTTATTTTGGACAAGAAAAGAATTAGCAGAAGCTTATTTTGAAAATCGTACAGATGCATACGATAAAATTATTTCAAGAGACTTAGATCGTTTTGTGACATGTGAATTAGATGATTTGTTTGATAAAGGCGATAAAGTATTAGTCAATGTTACAGATGATGTGGATGGTCATTTTATTGATATTTATGAAGCTACAGATAAATTGATGACAGAACTTGACCGCATCCGTGTTGTAGAATTTTCACGAATTACTGCACAATCAGATGAGGTGTTCGGTTTAACACATAAAGGCAATAAACAATTCATTATCATCAGTGATAACGGTGAAGATAAACCGAATTTGATGCCGGTATGGAGCGATTACCGTTCAGCATTGAAATTCCGCGATGAAGACTTTGAAGAATGCGACGTTGAACAAGTAGAAGGTGAAGTATTCAGTGAATGGTTAGAACAATTAAGAGATGAAGACCGTGCAGTCGGCGTCAACTTAAAACCTGGTGTGGTAGGTTCAATCGTTTCAGCACAAACACTTAAAAACGAATTATCATATTAAAAAAATAAGGGGATAAGGTGATAGCAGATAACTATCAACCGTATCTCCTTATTTTTAATTACTCTTGATTGCCTAAATAGACACTGCCTAATGCGCCTGAGAAAGCACCATGTTCGATATAGTAAGGTTTGAATCCGCGCAATACAGTATAATCTTCAACAACTTTTCTTAACAGAGGATTATTGTTGAAGGAAGAACCGATATAGACAACATTTTCAGTATGCGACTCGCGTGCAAGGGTAATGGCCATCGTTGTTACGACTTCGCCGACCACACCCATCACAGAGGCAAGTTTGTCAGCAGGGGTTAAGTCTTTATCCAAATTATGCAAGACATGACCGAAATTGGCAGCTGTTAAATCTCCTGGAATCGGCGGTTCGCTGTTTTTATAAATGTGTTTTACTTTTAAATCGATGTATTCGCGATCGCCTTGTTGGGCTGTATTTGTCAATTCAGTGTAGTCTGTAATCCCTGATAAGAGATAACCGAGACCTTGAATCATACCGCCGCCAGCACCGATACCGCCGACACGTTTTTGAGACTTTCCGTCTGAATAGTGCATGGAAGTGCCTGTTCCGACGTTTGCGAAGATATAATCAGATAAATAATGGCCTTGTTCTTCAAGAAATACTTCTAATCCTTTAGAGGACGCATCGAATTCTACGAATTCTTTTGAAGGGAAATTCAATTGCTTTTGAATGAGTTTGGCTTTCCCGCCTGTTAATGTGACGTTCGTACAAGATTGATGATTCAACCAGTCGATTACTTTTGATAAATCATCAGAAGGTTCAGTGCGGAAATTACGCTGCCCGTTTTCAATCTCAACAATTTTAATTAATGTCCCACCTGCATCAATACCGATTTTCATGTTTTCACCTCAAATATATGTATAAGACGTAATCATTAATAGTATAATCAAAATGTAAAGAAAAAAGCAAAAATGAGGAGTGTACGATATAAAATGAAATTGAGTCCATACCTTATCGTCGAAAATGCAGGGCAAGCAGCAGAATTCTATCAACATGTATTCGGCGGAGAAACAAAAATATTAAATCAGCAAAAAGATATAGTACTTCATGCTGAAGTGCATGTGAATGAACAAATGGTTCTGCATATTTCAAGCAATTACGGCAAACCTTTCAGCAATGAAAATGTGAACCTGATTTTGACATTCGAAGAGGCGTCAGAACAACAACGTGTTTATGATGCATTGAGTGAAAACGGAGATCCGCATATGCCGATTGCTAAAACTTTTTTCAATGCGATGCACGGGCAAGTGAGAGACCAATACGGTGTCAATTGGTTATCTAATTGTTTCTTATAATAGAGAGTAGGGAAACACTAATTGAACTTGTAGTAAATTAGAAATGTAGGGGATATTATGAAACATAGCAAGCAATATGAAGATATTATTGTAACACCATACCAACCAAAATATTACCAAGAAGTTGTGAACTTTGAATTATCAGAACGTCAGCAGATTTATTCATCACTGCCGATTCAAGTCTTAGATGATGCACTTAAAGATAAAGATCGCATTGCAAATATTGCGATTAATAAAGAAGGGGCAGTGGTCGGCTTCTTTGTACTGCATCAATATTATCAGCACGAAGGTTACGATACACCTGAACATGTCGTTTATGTACGTTCTTTGTCTATTAATGAAAAGTACCAAGGCAACGGCTATGGCACTAAAATCATGATGAATCTGCCGAATTATGTTCAATCGCTGTATAGTGATTTCAACCACCTTTATTTAGTGGTGGATGCTGAGAATAAAGCAGCATGGAATGTATATGAACGTGCGGGCTTTATGCATACTGCTACTAAACAAGAAGGGCCGATCGGAGAAGAACGCTTGTATTATTTAGATTTAGATTCTAAATATGTATCTTCTTTAAAATTAAAAGCACCAGAAGAACAGCCGGACAAAGAAATTGATACGGTCCATTTAATGCTGGACGGTAAGAAAGCAGGCTTCATTGCACTGCAAGCGACAGAAAACCGTATGCATATCAGAGGAATTGAAGTCGATAAAGCACAACGTCATAAAGGTATCGCAGAAAGTGCATTGCGCCAATTAGCAACATATATCAGAAAAAATTATCCAGACATTGATGTGCTTGATATCGTTTTATTCGGAGAACATAATGAATTAAAACAACTTTGTTTGAACAGCAACTTTGTCGAGACTTTACAGACAGAGGATTATGTGAAGTTTGAAAAGTATATTGTTTATTAATAGCGAATGGTAAAAAAGAATCATCATTAGCATTGCGAAATAAGACATTGTCATTTATAATTTACATTTGTTAACATGAGATGTAACTAAACTTGTGATTGAATTGATAAAGCCTTTGAAAGGGAGTAATAGAACATATGAAAATTCAAGATTACACAAAAGAAATGGTAGACGAAAAATCATTTATCGATATGGCCCATACTCTATTAGAAGAAAAAGGGACTACAATGAATTTATACGATATTATCGATGAATTTAAAGCTTTAGGACATTATGAAGATGATGAACATTTAGAGAATCGTATTGTTCAGTTCTATACGGACTTAAATACTGACGGTCGTTTCCTTAATGTCGGAGAAAATAATTGGGGATTGCGCGACTGGTATTCAGTAGATGATATTGAAGAAAAAATCGCACCTACAATTCAAAAATTCGACATCTTGGATGAAGAAGATGAAGAGGATAAAAACCTTAAACTTCTTGGTGAAGAGGAAGAAGAAGCCGAAGATGAAGAAAGAGCTGAAGCGGACGCTGAAGACGACGAAGAAGATTTAGACGATCCTCAAGAAGAAGATGAAGTCGGCGAAGAGGATATCGTTATCGATGAAGATGACGATGAATTAGAAGAAACAGAAGAAATGTTTGAAGATGCGGAAGACTTCAATGACGAGCCGGATGAAGAGTAAATTATAATTGACTTTTTCTAGAAAAATGATAGAATTTTATTCGGGCTCCTTTAATTAGGACAACGTGTATAAATGATACGCTCCCCCTTTACATGAGATGTGAGAGGGAGCGTTTTTTTATTTTTAAAAGCTTATTTTATCAGTGGATTAAGGCATATTTGCCTTATCATGTATACAAGCAATATGGGAATGTACAAATTATATGTAATTGAATAGTAGGAGGAAAAAGAATGACTAAGTTCATATTTGTTACTGGCGGAGTAGTTTCTTCACTAGGTAAAGGGATTACTGCTGCATCATTAGGCAGATTATTAAAAGATAGAGGCTTATCTGTTACAATTCAAAAATTCGATCCGTACTTGAACGTGGACCCGGGTACAATGAGTCCGTACCAGCACGGTGAAGTATTTGTGACTGATGATGGAGCTGAAACAGACTTAGACTTAGGCCACTATGAACGTTTTATTGATATCAACTTAAATAAATACTCTAATGTGACAGCAGGTAAAGTGTATTCACACGTATTAAAGAAAGAACGCCGCGGTGATTATTTAGGCGGAACAGTTCAAGTAATTCCTCATATCACTAACGAAATCAAAGAACGTCTGTTATTAGCAGGCGAAAGTACAAAAGCTGATGTTGTAATTACAGAAATCGGCGGTACAACAGGCGACATCGAATCACTGCCGTTTATCGAAGCAATTCGTCAAATCCGCAGTGATTTAGGCCGTGAAAATGTTATGTATATCCATTGTACATTGCTGCCGTATATTAAAGCAGCAGGCGAAATGAAAACAAAACCGACACAACATAGTGTAAAAGAATTACGCGGTTTAGGGATTCAACCTGATTTAATCGTTGTAAGAACAGAATATGAAATGACACAAGATTTAAAAGATAAAATTGCGTTATTTTGTGATATTCCAGAAGAAAATGTCATTGAATGCCGCGATGCTGAATCTTTATATGAGATTCCTTTACAATTAAGCAAACAACATATGGATGATTTAGTCATTAACCGTTTAGCATTAGATGCGAAATATGAAACACAATTAGATGAGTGGAAACACTTATTAGAAATTGTGAATAATTTAGACGGTGAAATTACTATCGCTTTAGTCGGTAAATATGTCAGCTTGCAAGATGCTTATCTTTCAGTAGTAGAAGCATTGAAACATGCAGGTTATCCGCTTCACAAAGACATCAAAGTTAAATGGATCGACTCAAGCGAAGTCACAGACGAAAACGCAGCAGACTTCCTTAAAGATGCAGACGGTATCTTAGTACCTGGCGGCTTTGGTTTCCGTGCCAGCGAAGGTAAAATCTCAGCTATCCGTTATGCACGTGAAAACAACGTACCTTACTTCGGTATCTGCCTTGGTATGCAATTGGCTACTGTTGAATTTGCGCGCAACGTGCTTGGTTTAGAAGGCGCACACTCTACTGAGTTAGATCCTGAAACAGCACATCCGATTATCGACTTATTGCCTGAGCAAAAAGATATTGAAGATTTAGGCGGTACTTTACGTTTAGGTTTATATCCAAGCGAAATCAAAGAAGGTACGTTAGCTTTTGATATCTACGGCAAAAAAGAAATCGAAGAACGTCACCGTCACCGCTATGAATTCAACAATGATTACCGTGAGCAAATGGAAGAAAAAGGCATGGTCTTCTCTGGTGTAAGTCCAGACGGCAGAAGAATCGAAATGGTAGAAATCCCTGAAAACGACTTCTTCTTTGCGAGCCAATTCCACCCGGAATTCTTATCAAGACCGAACCGTCCGCAACCGATTTTCAAAGCGTTCATCGAAGCGGCGAACAAATTCCGAGAAAACAAAAACAAATAATAAGCTGATAAAAAGAGAACAAAAATAATAAGCGGCAGAGCTGATCACCTATAAAAGTGAAAAGCTTTGCCGCTTATTTTATTCAACATCTATGTCTAAATCTCGAATCATTTCAATCATTTGCGTGTAGATTTCATAATACACATAGCCGAACGCCATCGGATGAGGCTGTACAATCTTATCATAGTCTTCTGTATAAACAATCGGTCTTGGAGTACATAAGTCGATGAAATGCAAGAGGTGATCCGGAATCTCAGTTTCTTTGCTCTTGTTGCAAATCAATACAAAGTCCACATCCAAATCAATTAATGCTTGTGTATCTGCTTGAACCGCTTCATCATAAAAAGGCGAGAACAATAAGACACGGTCTGTTGTATCTAATGCACTGAAATCCTCAAAGTCAGAAAGCATTCTGCTGTCTTCTAACTTCTCATTGCTTTCTAATAAATAGCTTTCAAAAAACTTCAAGTCGCCATAGCCTTTAACATAAATATGGCCTTCTCCGCCAATTGCTTGAATCAGACATTGCGCTGCCATTTGAATATCGATTTCTTGTTGATTCAATCGATTAAATATACCTGTAAGTTGTGTTTGTAATATATTTGCCATGGTATCCTCCAACTTCATAATAGATATATTAATTCTATATGATGTAGTACGTGAATTCAATCTGAGGAAAAATGTATAACGGAGGGTAGAAAAAGGGTAGTGTAAAAAGATACACCGCTGATAATGACTTAATCATGATATTATGATGTATATTTTAAATGAATACGTTTACATTTGAAAATTCACACAATTTTATCATTTATAACCGCTTACATTTAGTTTTGCAATGCATTACAGTGGTGACTTTGGTATACTAAACTTATAAAAATCACGTGCAATATGCACGCAAGGAGGAACTTTCATGCCTTTAGTTTCAATGAAAGAAATGTTAATCGACGCAAAAGAAAAAGGTTATGCAGTTGGACAATATAACCTTAATAACCTAGAATTCACTCAAGCTATTCTAGAAGCTTCACAAGAACAAAATGCTCCAGTTATCTTAGGTGTATCTGAAGGTGCTGCGCGTTACATGAGCGGATTCTACACAGTAGTTAAAATGGTTGAAGGCTTATTACATGACCTTAAAATCACTGTACCTGTAGCAATCCACTTAGACCATGGTTCAAGCTTCGAAAAATGTAAAGAAGCAATCGACGCTGGATTCACATCAGTTATGATTGACGCTTCACACAGCCCATTCGAAGAAAACATTGAAACAACTAAAAAAGTTGTTGAATATGCACATGCTCGCGGAGTATCCGTAGAAGCTGAATTAGGTACAGTCGGCGGACAAGAAGATGACGTTGTTGCTGACGGTGTTATATATGCTGACCCTAAAGAGTGTCAAGAATTAGTTGAAAAAACTGGTATCGATACTTTAGCACCAGCATTAGGTTCAGTTCACGGTCCTTACAAAGGCGAACCAAACTTAGGCTTCAAAGAAATGGAAGAAATCGGTAAATCTACTGGCTTACCATTAGTATTGCACGGCGGTACTGGTATCCCAACTAAAGATATCCAAAAATCTATTTCTTTAGGTACAGCTAAAATCAACGTGAACACTGAAAACCAAATTTCTTCAGCAAAAGCAGTTCGCGAAGTATTAAACAACGACAAAGATGTTTACGATCCACGTAAATATTTAGGACCAGCTCGCGAAGCTATCAAAGCAACTGTAACTGGTAAAATCAAAGAGTTCGGTACTTCTAACCGCGCTTAATTTATAATTTTGTTTTGTTAAAGAGCATCTGTATTCTCAGATGTTCTTTTTTGCGTTATAAATATATTTGAAAAGATTGTACTCTTATCAACCATGTGTTAGGATACATAAGATTGATTGAAAATTAATCGAACTTAAGGTAATCACTTTGAAGAAAATCTTTTTCAGTATCAACGTGCTTTATGCTATAATATCTTAAGTGATTTTTTGAATGATCAAAAAGTTTATTGAAACTAACATCTTAGATAACAAGATTAAATGGGTGCAACATATCAACTGTTATAATTACAGTGTTAAATGGCAATGCATCCATAATATGAATATACAAACGCTTGTGAATTCAACTATAATAAATATGAAGAACAACGATAACCAATATTTTCATAGATGAATCAAATGTGAGTGGGGTGTAGTCATATCAGAAACATGGGTATGCTATACATAGAACTATGGAATGAAGATTGAATAACAAAGGAGAACAATCGAATGGCTCAAGAAGTAATAAAAATCAGAGGCGGACAGCCATTAAAAGGGAAGCTTAAAATTAATGGTGCGAAAAACAGTGCAGTTGCCATTATCCCAGCAGCATTACTGGCAGAAGATGTTGTGAGACTTGAAGGGCTACCGCAAATTTCAGATGTTGCTACTTTAGTTAGCTTGTTAGAAGATTTAAATATAAAAACTGATCTTGAAGGTACAGAGTTAAAAATAGATCCGACAGAAATTCAAAATGCATCTTTACCGAATCATAAAGTCGAATCTTTAAGAGCATCATATTATATGATGGGTGCTTTATTAGGCAGATTCAAAAAATGTGTCATCGGTTTGCCTGGCGGCTGTCCTTTAGGACCGCGTCCGATTGATCAGCATATTAAAGGCTTCAAAGCTTTAGGTGCGACAATTGATGAGTCAAGCCCGACATCAATGAAGATTGAAGCAGAAGAATTAAAAGGTGCGAATATCTTCTTGGATATGGTCAGTGTCGGTGCGACAATCAATATAATGTTAGCGGCAGTGCGTGCAGAAGGACAAACTGTGATTGAAAACGCCGCAAAAGAACCTGAAGTTGTCGATGTTGCGACATTCTTAACAGGTATGGGTGCTAACATTAAAGGCGCTGGTACAAGTACGATTAAAATTACAGGTGTTGACCACCTCCATGGTGTAACGCATCAGATTATTCCAGATAGAATTGAAGCGGGTTCATACATGTGTATGGCAGCTGCTTGCGGCGGAGAAGTGGAATTAGATAATATTATTCCAAAGCATATTGAACCGTTAACAGTTAAGCTTCAAGAATTAGGTGTGGATGTTAATATCAATGACGATAGTGTCACACTTAAAGGCCAATTGCCGTTTAATAATGTGAATATCAAAACATTGGTATATCCTGGATTTGCGACAGACTTGCAGCAGCCGATTACGCCATTGCTTTTCTTAGCTGATGGACCTTCATTTGTGACAGATACGATTTATCCGGAACGCTTCAGACATATTGAAGAATTGAAGAAAATGGGCGGTGCAATTTCTGTTGATCAAAATACAGCAACTGTTAAACCTTCAACATTGCAAGGCGCTTCTGTCTATGCCAGCGACTTGCGTGCAGGTGCTTGTTTAATTGTTGCAGGCTTGATTGCAGAAGGTGTAACAACAATTTATAATGTAAATCACATTTATCGCGGTTACACAAACATTGTTGAAAATTTAAAATCTCTCGGCGCAAACATTTGGACTGAAAAAATCTAAAATTTGTGGTATACTTTGTATATTAGGTTGACATGATCTAGTAATCATGGAGAGGTGATTTAAATGGAAGTATGTCCTTATTTAGAAGAAACATTTAAAATCATCGGTCGCAGCTGGAACGGATTGATATTGAATTATCTATCTAGATGCCCAGAAAAGTCTGCTCACTTCAGTGAAATGAAGAAAGACTTGAAGACCATCACACCGCGTTCTCTAAGTTTAAAACTTACAGAATTGATGGAATGGGACTTAGTAGAAAAGAATATTGTATCCAAAGCACCGGTCTCAATTGTCTATCAATTGACTGATAAAGGTGCAGCACTGGCTGAAGCTTTAGTACCGATGGAAGAATGGGCACAAAAATACGTCGAACTGGAACAAGAGCATAAAGCTGCAAATTCTTAAAATAGATTTGATAAAAGCAAGAGTTATTCCTTAATGGAGTAGCTCTTCTTTTTTGGTTATAAGCACATTCGTTTAAAAATAGCGCTGATAGGTTAAAATAGATAATAAGACATTTACTAAGGAGTGACTGTAATTGAGAACTCAAACGAAACAATATATCAATGGCGAATGGGTAGACAGTGCAAGCGGTGAAACAATTGATGTCATCAACCCTGCAACTGAAGAAGTCTTAGGCCAAATTGCAAAAGGGAATAAAGAAGACGTTGATAAAGCAGTCGCAGCTGCGAACAATGTTTATCTTGAATTCCGTCACAGCAGTGTAGAATACAGAAGAGATTTACTTGATAAAATCGTTAAAGAGTACGAAAACAGAAAAGAAGATATTATAGAAGCAATTACAGATGAGTTAGGTGCACCATTAGAAAAATCTGAAAAAGTGCACTATCAAATGGGATTAAATCATTTCGCAGAAGCAAGAGATGCATTGGATAATTTCCAATTCGAAGAACAGCGCGGCAATGATTTAGTTGTAAAAGAAGCTATCGGTGTAGCAGGATTAATTACACCTTGGAACTTCCCAACCAACCAAACTTCACTTAAATTAGCGGCAGCTTTCGCAGCGGGCAGTCCAGTAGTATTGAAACCTTCAGAATTAACACCATTTGCGGCTGTTATCTTAGCAGAAATCTTTGATAAAGTCGGCGTACCAAAAGGTGTCTTCAACTTAGTGAACGGTGACGGCGAAGGTGTCGGCAATCCATTAAGCGAGCACCCTGATGTACGTATGATGTCATTTACAGGTTCTGGCCCGACAGGTGCAAAAATCATGGAAAAAGCTGCCCAAGACTTCAAGAAAGTTTCACTTGAACTTGGCGGCAAATCACCATATATCATTTTAGACGATGCAGATATTGACGGTGCAGCAGAAGCAGCTGCAGGCAAAGTCTACAATAATACTGGACAAGTTTGTACTGCAGGTACAAGAACAATCGTTCCAGAATCATTGAAAGATGACTTTATTAAAGCTGTAAAAGAAAAAATGAGCGCAGTTAAAGTCGGAGACCCAAGAGAAGACGGCGTAGACATGGGTCCGATTATCAGTAAAAAACAATATGATCAAGTTCAAGATTATATTCAAAAAGGTATCGACGAAGGTGCTGAATTAATCCTTGGCGGTACTGGCAAACCTGAAGGCTTAGAAAAAGGCTATTTCGCAAAACCTACTATCTTTACAAACGTTAAGAATGATATGACAATTGCACAAGAAGAAATCTTCGGTCCAGTGATGTCAGTTATCACTTATAAAGACTTGGACGAAGCAATTGAAATCGCAAACGATACAGTATATGGTTTAGCAGGTTATGTTTATGGTAAAGATTTAGATACTTTACGCAAAGTAGCACGTGAAGTAGAAGCCGGTACAATTGAAATCAATGAAGCTGGACGCAAACCAGATCTGCCATTCGGCGGCTACAAACAATCAGGCTTAGGCAGAGAATGGGGCGACTATGGTATTGAAGAATTCTTAGAAATCAAATCAATTGCCGGATATTACAACAAATAGAATTTTGAACTAAAATGCTGGGCAGTAATGTGCTCAGCATTTTTATTTTTTTAAGGAGAGGGTAATGTACAATTTTAAGCAGAGTATCAATCATTGTTTTGCGATAAGGTTTAAAATTTGCTATGGTTATCTTATGAAAAATACTTTATAATTAGTAAATACGTAAACTAAAATGAAATGAGTGTAAAACATGCCTGAAAGAGAACGTACATCTCCTCAATACGAGTCTTTCCACGAACTCTATAAGAACAATACTACTAAAGCGCTAACTCAAAAAGCAAAATCTCTTAAATTAACTAACTATAGTAAATTGAATAAAAAAGAATTAGTATTAGCCATTATGGAAGCACAGATGGAAAAAGACGGCAATTACTATATGGAAGGTATCTTAGATGATATCCAACCAGATGGTTACGGCTTTTTAAGAACTGTCAACTACTCTAAAGGCGAAAAAGATATTTATATTTCTGCAAGTCAAATCCGCCGTTTTGAAATCAAGCGCGGGGATAAGGTGACAGGGAAAGTCAGAAAGCCTAAAGATAATGAAAAATATTACGGCTTGCTGCAAGTCGATTTTGTCAATGATCATAATGCAGAAGAGGTAAAAAAACGCCCGCATTTCCAAGCACTTACACCGTTATATCCGGATGAGCGTATTAAATTGGAAACAAAATCAAACAATTATTCGACAAGAATCATGGACTTAGTTGCACCTATTGGTTTAGGTCAGCGTGGTTTGATTGTCGCACCGCCTAAAGCAGGTAAAACGTCATTGCTGAAAGAAATTGCAAATGCAGTTACAGTCAATAAACCTGAAGCAAAACTTTTTATTCTGCTTGTCGGAGAACGACCAGAAGAGGTAACAGATATTGAACGATCAAGCGAAGCAGCTGAAGTCGTACATTCAACATTTGATGAGCCGCCGGAACATCATGTTAAAGTAGCTGAATTGTTGTTAGAACGTGCGAAAAGATTGGTTGAAATCGGTGAAGATGTCATCATTTTAATGGATTCGATTACACGTTTGGCACGTGCTTACAACTTAGTAATTCCGCCGAGCGGACGTACTTTATCAGGTGGTTTAGACCCTGCATCATTACACAAACCAAAGCACTTCTTCGGTGCTGCGCGAAACATTGAAGCAGGTGGCAGTTTAACGATTTTAGCAACAGCTTTAATCGATACAGGTTCCAGAATGGACGATATGATTTATGAAGAGTTCAAAGGAACAGGAAACATGGAATTGCATTTAGATCGTAAATTAGCTGAAAGACGTGTCTTCCCAGCAATTGATATCGGCAGAAGTTCAACACGTAAAGAAGAACTGCTGGTTGATAAGAAAGATTTAGACAGTTTATGGCAATTGCGCAATATGTTTACTGATTCAACAGACTTTACTGAACGCTTTATCCGCAAATTGAAACGTTCTAAAAATAATGAAGAATTCTTCCATCAATTGCAAGAAGTTGCAATTGAAAGCAAACGTACAGGCAAACCTATCATTTAATAATAAATTATATTTGTCTTCCAGAATGGGTTGCATTTTATTCTAGTAACAATTATAATTACTAAGTATTGGGTAAAAACTCACAAATAACTCTGTTCCAGATGGTTCAGGGCAAAGGAGCTGAAAATAATTATGAGACAAGGAATCCATCCTGAATACCACAAAGTAATTTTCTTAGATACAACAACTAACTACAAATTCTTAAGTGGTTCAACTAAATCATCATCAGAAACAATGGAATGGGAAGATGGCAACGAATATCCAGTTATCCGTTTAGATATTTCATCTGACTCACATCCATTCTACACTGGTCGTCAAAAATTCGCAGCTGCGGATGGCCGTGTTGAACGATTCAACAAGAAATTCGGTCTTAAATCATCAAACAATAACGAATAATTTCGATTTAAATGAGACTCTCGCAATTTGGCGAGAGTTTTTTTATTTGGTTTTCAAAGCAAAGTATAATGATGTATGGGTATACAAAAAGAGATTGCATTCCATTAAAATTTTCTCATGTTTTGCCCGTTGTCCTAATTAAAAATATGATATAATGAGATGATTTTGTTTTGAAAAGGAAGGAAAAGCATAATGTATGAAACTTATCATTCCGGCTGGATTGAATGTATTACCGGCAGCATGTTCAGCGGTAAATCTGAAGAATTAATCCGCAGATTAAAACGCGGCATGTATGCAAAACAGAAAGTCGTAGTATTTAAACCTGCAATAGATGATCGTTACCACAAAGAAAAAGTGGTATCGCATAACGGCAACGCAATAGAAGCAATCACTATTAAAAAGGCTGAAGAAATTTTAGAACAGGATTTGACTGAAGTCGATGTGATTGGTATAGATGAAGTGCAATTCTTTGAGGATTCGGTTGTAGAAATTGCACAAGATTTGGCAGAACAAGGCCATCGTGTCATTGTGGCAGGACTGGATATGGACTTCAGAGGGAAACCTTTTGAACCGATGCCGCAGTTGATGGCTGTCAGTGAGTTGGTTACTAAGCTGCAAGCAGTATGTGCAGTTTGCGGAGCACCTGCAAGCAGAACACAGCGTTTAATCAACGGCAGACCTGCTAAAGAAGATGACCCGATTATTATGGTGGGGGCAGATGAAAGTTATGAACCTAGATGCCGCGCACATCATATCGTTGCACCTAGTGAATCTGAGAAGGAGGAATTATAATGTTTGATCAATTGGATATCGTAGAAGAACGTTATGAACAATTAAATGAATTACTAAGCGACCCAGATGTTGTCAGTGATTCAGATAAACTGCGTGAATATTCTAAAGAACAGTCAGACCTGCAAAAGACTGTAGATGTTTATCGCGAATATAAACAAAACAAAGAAGATATCGGTGAAATGCAAGAGATGTTGAATGAAACATCTGATAAAGAAGAAGTGGAAATGCTGAAATCGGATATCAGTGAATTAAAGGCGACATTACCTGACCTTGAAGAAGAATTGAAATTCTTATTAATCCCTAAAGATCCTAACGACGACAAAAACGTTGTGGTTGAAATCCGTGCAGCTGCAGGCGGAGATGAAGCAGCAATCTTTGCTGGGGATTTATACCGTATGTATTCACGTTATAGTGAATCATTAGGTTATAAAACAGAAGTATTAGAAATGAATGACAGTGATCATGGCGGATTTAAAGAAATCAGCTTTATGATTAATGGTCAAGGTGCTTATTCTAAATTGAAATATGAAAATGGTGCGCACCGTGTACAACGTGTCCCTGAAACTGAATCAGGCGGTCGTATTCATACTTCTACAGCAACTGTTGCAGTACTTCCAGAAGCAGAAGATGTTGAAGTTGAAATCAGAAATGAAGATTTGAAGATAGAAACATACCGTTCAAGCGGTTCAGGCGGTCAGCACGTCAATACAACTGACTCAGCGGTACGTATTACGCACTTGCCGACAGGTATCGTTGCGACATCATCTGAAAAATCACAAATTCAAAACCGTGAAAAAGCCTTAAAAGTCTTAAAAGCACGTGTTTATGATATGAAATTGCAAGAAGAACAAGAAAAATATGCATCAGAAAGAAAATCAGCTGTAGGTACGGGTGACCGTTCAGAGCGTATTCGTACGTACAACTATCCGCAAAACCGTGTAACCGACCACCGTATCGGTTTAACAATCCAAAAATTGGATCAAATCATCGAAGGCAAATTAGATGAAATTGTGGATGCTTTAACAATGTCAGAGCAAACTGAGAAATTGAAAGAATTGAATAACGTTGAGTTATAAGGAAGCTGTACAAGCAGCTGCGAAACAAGCAGTTGCACGCGGCTTTGAATCTAAAAGAGCAAAGTGGCTGTTGTTAGATTTGTTTGACTGGTCGCTTGCAGATTATGTCTTGAAGATGAATGACACTATGACAGAAGCACATCGTGCAGCCTATCAAGAAGCAACAGACCGTATGTTAACTGGGGAACCGATTCAATATATTACCGGTTTCCAAAGCTTTTACGGCGAACGCTTTAAAGTAGATGCACGCTGCTTGATTCCAAGACCTGAGACTGAAGAAGTCCTAATGCATTTTATGAACCAATTATCTAACGGTGATAGTGTGGCTGATATCGGTACAGGCAGCGGTATTATTGCGGTGATGCTAAAGCTTTTGAAACCTGATTTGACTGTCTATGCGACGGACTTGTTTGAAGGACCTTTAGAGGTTGCGCGTGCCAATGCAGCAATGCATCAAACGGATATTACTTTCTTGCAAGGGAGCGACTTGTCTCCTTTAATAGAACAAAATATACGATTAGACGGCTTAATTTCAAACCCGCCGTATATTGATCAAGCAGAATCTATAGATATGGCTGAAACTGTAGTGGATTATGAACCGCACCAAGCTTTGTTTGCAGAAGAACACGGCTTAGCCATCTATCGAGCGATAATTGAAAAGCTGCCGCAAGTATTAAATGACAATGCTGTAGTCGTTTTTGAAATTGGTTATAATCAGGGGGAAGTGCTGAAGGCACTGATTCAATCTATCTATCCGTCAATTGAGGCGGAAGTGATTCAAGATATTAATCAAAACGACAGAATTATTTCATTTATATGGAAACGCTGAACAGCGTAATGATGAGAAGTTATGGGAGAAGAGGGGAGATTGTATAACACCCTGTTCTCGCATAACTTCTTATTTTGTTTTACAATTATTTTTGAAAGGACGTGCAGAGAGATGAAGACAAAAACTTGGGATTTGCGTCATCAATTAGGAACAAAACAAGGTCAGAAAGCGTTAGAAGAAATCAGCGCCATCTATCATGCAGGCGGCTTAGTTGCTTTGCCGACAGAAACGGTATACGGGTTAGGTGCGAATGCGCAAGATAATGAAGCAGTACGTAAAATATACGAAGCAAAAGGACGTCCTTCTGATAATCCTCTGATTGTGCATATTCACGACCAAAGTCAATTAGATGCGTTTACAGCGCCGCGTTCAAAAGAAGTAAAACTATTAATGGACACATTTTGGCCAGGACCGATTTCATTTATTTTACCGCTTGAGCCAGGCTATTTATGCGAACGTGTTTCTGGCGGTTTGCAGTCTATTGCAGTCAGAATGCCGAGCCATCCTATCGGCCGAGCCATTTTAGAATATACAGATTTACCGATTGCTGCGCCGAGTGCGAATATTAGCGGACGTCCATCACCTACAACCTTTGCTCATGTCTTTAGAGATTTAAATGAACGGGTAGAAGGAATAGTAAACGGTGATCAAAGTGAAGAAGGTTTAGAAAGTACCGTGTTGGATTGCACGCAATATCCGTTCAGAATTGCACGTCCCGGTGCGATTACAGCAGATATGATTGAAAATGTCTTGCCGGGTTCGGTTGATTTAACAGCACATTTAGATACAGATAAACCGATTGCACCTGGAATGAAATATAAACACTATTCACCAGAAACACCTGTGGCGATGTTGACAGAATTAAATCATGAGATTTCAAGCGACCAGGATTGGCAGCACACTTTATTTGCGGTACCTGCGACATTGAAGCAGTATATTCCAAAGAACGCGATTTATCGTGAATTATCTTCAGATAGCTATGATTTAAAGGCCGCAAATCATAATCTATATCAAATATTGCATGAACTTGATACGGATGATTCGATTCATCAAGGTTACATTTACCGTTATAAAACAACCGATGATAGTATTGCTTTCTTGAATAGACTCGAAAAAGCAACAGGCAATCAACAAATAGGAGCGGATCAATTGTGAAAATAATATTTGTTTGTACAGGCAATACATGCAGGAGCCCGATGGCAGAAAGTATTGCCAAATCATTAATGCCAGAATATGAATTTTATTCAAGAGGCTTATTTGCAATGGATGGACAGCCCGCAGCCGTACATACTGCTGAGATATTGAATGAGAAAGGTTTAGATGAGCCGACTGTATCTTGTCAGTTCAGCGAACAAGATACAGATGCTGATTTAATCTTAACGATGACAGAAGGTCATAAGCAGCAATTGGCCATGATGTTTAAGGAAGATTTGCCGGTGTACACACTTTATGAGTATGCAGGACAAAACGGTGAAGTTTCAGATCCATACGGCGGTACACATGCACAGTATGAGCAGATTTACAATGAATTGAATTACTTGCTGAATGAGGTCAGAACGCGATTGGAAAAAGATATGGATAATTAGTATAAGTTGAGCTTTAAATGCGTTATAATAGCTATTATATAGCATGGTTTGCTTACATAAGCGAAGCAGACAAGCGGTGTTCTTGTTTGTTTTTGCTTGTCATCATTTTAAAAAGGGGTGGAATTAAATGGAAAACTTGAAGTTGTTGCTGAATGAATTGAAAGAACAAAATTTCTTTAAACCAGGAGAAATATGTGTAATCGGCTGCTCGACATCTGAAGTTATCGGCGAACGTATTGGTTCGGTCGGTTCTATGGATGTTGCACAAGAATTATTTGATGCGTTGATGGAGGTCCGTAAAGAAACGGATGTCATCTTTGCATTCCAAGGTTGCGAACACATCAACAGAGCAATTACTATCGAACGTGAACATTTCAATCCACTTACAATGGAAGAAGTAACTGTAGTACCTGCAACGCATGCTGGCGGCAGTATGTCAACGTACGCTTATCGCCACCTCAACAATCCTATGGTTGTTGAGCATATCACAGCAAACTGCGGTATTGATATCGGTCAAACTATGATCGGCATGCATATCAAACATGTTGCAGTGCCTGTGCGCACTTCTGTGAAAACAGTCGGCGATGCAGTAGTGACAATTGCGACTTCCAGACCTAAGTTAATTGGCGGCGAACGTGCTCACTATACTTTATAACTAAATGAATTGGGGGAATGATGTCATGTCATTTATCGAAAAGGAAGACAAAGCAGTATTTGAAGCTATTCAAAACGAATACAATCGTCAGAATAACAACATTGAATTAATCGCATCAGAAAACTTTGTGTCTGAAGCAGTAATGGAAGCACAAGGTTCAGTATTGACTAACAAGTATGCTGAAGGTTATCCAGGACGCCGTTACTATGGCGGCTGCCAATTTGTGGATGTTACTGAAACTTTAGCAATCGAACGTGCCAAAGAATTATTCGGTGCAGAACACGTAAACGTACAACCGCATTCAGGCTCACAAGCTAACATGGCTGTTTATTTAGTTGCACTTGATTACGGCGACACTGTATTAGGTATGAACTTAAGCCATGGCGGCCACTTGACACACGGTGCTAAAGTCAACTTCAGCGGCCAATTTTATAACTTTGTTGAGTATGGAGTAGATAAAGAAACTGAACGTATTGATTATGAAGAAGTACGTCGACTTGCAAAAGAAAACAAACCTAAATTAATTGTTGCAGGCGCATCAGCATACCCAAGAGAAATCGACTTCAAGAAATTCAAAGAAATTGCTGACGAAGTCGGTGCTAAATTAATGGTAGACATGGCACACATCGCTGGTTTAGTTGCTGCAGGTTTACACCAAAACCCAGTAGACTATGCTGATTTTGTAACGACAACTACGCATAAAACTTTAAGAGGCCCTCGCGGCGGTATGATTCTTACTAAAAAAGAATATGCGAAACAAATTGATAAAACAATCTTCCCAGGTATCCAAGGCGGACCTTTAGAACATGTTATTGCTGCTAAAGCAGTAGCATTCGGAGAAGCTTTGCAGCCTGAGTTTAAAGTTTATCAACAACAAGTTGTTAAAAATGCAAAAGTACTTGCTGAAACACTTGTTAAAGAAGGCTTCAGAGTTGTTTCTGGCGGAACAGAAAACCACTTGGTTGCTGTAGATGTCAAAGGTTCATTTGGTATTACTGGTAAAGAAGCAGAAGAAGCTTTAGATGAAGTAGGAATTACTTGCAACAAAAACACAATTCCTTTCGACCAAGAAAAACCTTTCGTTACAAGCGGTTTACGTTTAGGTACACCAGCGGCGACTACACGCGGATTCGACGAAAAAGATTTTGAAGAGGTAGCAAAAATTATCAGCCTAGTTGTTCAAAACATTAAAGATGAAGCAAAATTAAAAGAAGCTGCAGAACGTGTGCAAGCGTTGACTTCAAAACACCCATTATATAAATAAGAGAACTAGGAGGCTATTCCTTTATGGGAAAAGTACATGTATTTGATCATCCGTTAATTCAACACAAATTAAGCTATATCCGCGACGTTCATACAGGAACGAAAGAGTTCAGAGAACTTGTAGACGAAGTCGGTATGTTAATGGCTTATGAAGTTACAAGAGATTTAGAACTTCAAGATGTTGAAATCGAAACACCTGTCACTAAAACAACAGCCAAAAGATTATCTGGTAAAAAATTAGCGTTTATTCCGATTCTTAGAGCTGGTTTAGGTATGACGCAAGGTGTCTTAAGCTTAATTCCAGCAGCACGTGTAGGCCACGTCGGCTTATACCGTGACCCGAAAACATTGGAAGCAGTAGAATATTTTGTGAAATTACCGCAAGATATTGAAGAAAGACAAATTATTGTCGTAGATCCGATGTTAGCGACAGGTGCTTCAGCAATCGAAGCTATCAACTCATTGAAAAAGCGCGGTGCCAAACACATTCGTTTCATGTGTTTGATTGCGGCAAATGAAGGTGTTGAAAAATTACAAGAAGCACACCCTGATGTAGATATTTACATTGCTGCACTAGATGAAAAGCTAAATGATAAAGCATATATCATCCCAGGTTTAGGTGATGCTGGAGACCGCTTATTCGGAACAAAATAAGTTGTCTGAATGTAAAATGCTATCTATAAGATAAGCATAATGTTTTGATATGATATATAGATGAATAAACAAAAGAGTATGCAAATTATTTAGCATGAATGCACAACGTGTTTAAATCTGTTAAATATTGATTTGCATACTCTTTCTCTGTATAGGAGGAAATGATTTGAAAAAAATTATGACAATCTTCGGCACACGACCTGAAGCTATAAAAATGGCACCGTTGGTCAATCAATTAAAAAAAGAAGAAGAATTAGTGCCAATCGTTGTTGTCACAGCACAACATAGAGAAATGCTGGATTCTGTACTGGATACGTTTAACATTCAGCCTGATTATGATTTGAACATTATGAAGTCGGGGCAAACGCTATCAGACATCACAACTAAAGTGCTGAAAGGGTTAGAAGCAGTCATTCAACAAGAACAGCCGGATATGATTTTGGTACATGGCGACACGATGACCGCTTTTGCGAGCAGTTTAGCTGCATTTTACAATCAAGTTGCCATCGGTCATGTTGAAGCAGGGCTGAGAACTTGGAATAAGTATTCACCTTATCCTGAAGAGATGAATCGCCAAATGATCAGTAAATTAGCTGATTTGCATTTTGCACCGACAGCACAAGCTAAAGCAAATTTATTAAATGAAAATACCGATGCATCTAAAATTGCGGTGACAGGCAATACTGCGATTGATGCAATGGCTACGACAATTCAAGATAACTATCATTCAGAAGTTATGGAGCGACATAAAGGCAAGCGTGTATTGCTGCTGACTGCACATCGCAGAGAAAACCTAGGCAAGCCGATGGAACATATCTTTTCTGCAGTTCGCAAGCTGGTAGAAGCACATGAGGATGTTGTGGCGGTTTATCCTATGCATAAGAATCCTAAAGTCAGAGCGATTGCACAACGCTACTTGAGCCATCATGATCGCATTGAATTGATTGAGCCCTTAGATGTTGTGGATTTCCATAACTTTGCACATCAATCTTACTTGATATTGACGGATTCAGGCGGTATTCAAGAAGAAGCACCATCGTTAGGCAAGCCTGTGCTTGTTTTGAGAGATACGACAGAACGACCTGAAGGTGTCGCAGCAGGAACATTGAAGTTGGCAGGTACAGATGAAGCGGATGTGTATCGAGAAGCGGAACAATTGTTAACAGATCAAGCAATTTATAAGCAAATGAGTGAAACAGCCAATCCTTATGGTGATGGAAAAGCTTCTCAGCGAATTTGTGACAATATTAAGTATTATTTTAGTCTAACAAGTGAAAAACCGTTAGATTTTAATGAAAATAAAGATAATTATGAATAAATTGTTAAAAATGTGTCGAAAATGTGACAATTGTAGTTCATAAGAATAGCATATTTTGAATGTAATTGACACGTGTTCCGTTGCTATATTATGATTAAAACTGTATGGATGAAATGGTTTACAAATGATTCGTATCTCCATGTGAAATGAGGCACAATAAATGAAACAGTTCAACTTTATCTTTAAGAAATTTCTTCAATATTACATTTATTGGTTGTCAGCTTTGGTTATTATTGCATTTTTAATACCCAAGCCTTTCATTATTGGTCTTATCATTGGTTCATTTGGTTCCTTAATCAATACATACATCTTTGAATTATATTTATCTAAGGCGCAGAAAGAAGAAACGTCTCAGATATCAACAGGGGGCATATGGCGCTTTTTAGTCGCTTTAGCAGCTTGTTGCATCTGGCTTTTCTTTAAAAACCAAGTGAATATATTTGGTGTAATGATTGGTTTAATGATTTCATATTTTTTAATCATTTTCCGACCATTTCTTCACAAAATGTAATACAAATCAATGAGTGAAAGAGGTGAGTATTATATGCAACACGAAAGCCCAAAGTCTACTTTGGATTTGTTTGGCTTAGACCTCACATTTAACTGGGCAACTGTCTTAATGGTTATTATTACCGCAATCCTTGTCTTTGTCCTTGCTGTTTGGTGTACACGCAATTTGCAGAAACGTCCAACCGGCAAACAAAACTTCATTGAATGGGTTTTTGACTTTGTCAGAGGTATTATTGAAAGCAACCTCGCTTGGTCGAAGGGCGGACAGTTCCATTTCCTTGCTGTTACTTTGATATTGTTTATCTTTATCGGTAATATGCTAGGTCTTCCGTTTGCTATCGTGATTGACCATAAATTATGGTGGAAATCGCCGACAGCAGATGCGACCGTTACGTTGACATTATCTACTTTGATGATTCTGTTGACACATTACTACGGTGTTAAGATGCGTGGAGCAAAAGCATACTTTAAAGGTTATACAAAACCATTCTTGGCTTTGACACCTGTTAATGTATTTGAAGAATTCACTTCTACATTAACGCTCGGCTTGCGTCTTTATGGTAACATTTACGCAGGTGAAATCTTAATCGGCTTATTATCATCATTGATAGTAGGTAATTTAGCATGGGGTTGGATCATCGGTGTGCCAGGTTTGATTGCTTGGCAAGGTTTCTCAGTTTTCATCGGTACAATCCAAGCGTATATCTTTATCATGTTAACCATGGTATACATGTCCCACAAAGTTGCGGACGATCACTAGTTTTTCTAAATTAAAATTTTATAAACACATTAGGAGGATTTTTTAATATGAATTTAATCGCAGCGGCAATCGCAATTGGTTTATCAGCACTTGGTGCAGGTATTGGTAACGGTCTTATTGTATCTAGAACAGTTGAAGGTGTAGCACGTCAACCAGAAGCACGCGGACAATTAATGTCAATCATGTTCATCGGTATCGGTTTAGTTGAGGCATTACCGATCCTTGGTCTTGTAATTTCATTCATCGTTTTATTCATGTAATAGAAACATTGAGGCAAGCGGCGAAGTCAGATTATCGACATTCGCCATTTCTTTCGTAATGAATTAACACTAAATGCCAATAGAGGACTTTGAATGAAAGGAGTGTCCAAGTACTGTGACTGCGACTACAAACACATTAGTTTTAGGTGCTGCAGGCGGCGGTGTTGAATGGGGTTCAGCATTAGTAACATTAATTACTTTCTTAATCCTTTTAGCATTGCTTAAAAAATTCGCGTGGGGTCCATTGAAAGCTGTAATGGATAAACGTGAACAAGATATCAACAAAGATATCGATGATGCAGAACAAGCTAAAATTAATGCTCAAAAACTAGAAGAACGAAATAGACAAACACTAAGAGAAACTCAAGATGAGGTTCAAAAAATCTTAGAAGAAGCAAAAGTTCAAGCACGCGACCAACATGAACAAATCATTCATGAAGCAAATGTTCGTGCTAACGGCATGATTGAAACTGCACAAAGTGAAATCAACAGCCAAAAAGAACGTGCAATCTCTGAAATCAACGATGAAGTATCTAAGTTGTCAGTTCTGATTGCGTCTAAAATTTTACAAAAAGATATTTCAGAAAAAGATCAAAAAGACTTGATCGACAAGTACATTAAAGAGGTAGGGGATAAATAATGGCAAATGTTGCTAAAAAATATGCCCAAGCACTGTATGAAACGTCACTCGATAAAGATGTTTTAGATTTAATGTACGATGAATTTGCTGTTATTAATGAAGCAGTAATTCCTTATAAAGAGAAATTAAAATCTTTCGATGAGGATCCAAAGAATATTGCAAAGAATCGTAAAGACTTTGTCGATGCAACATTCCAGGGTGTAAATGAATACTTGAAAAATGCTTTATATGTATTAGCTGAAAATCGCAACTTAGCGATTTTAGACGAAGTATTTGTTGAATTCCAAGGATTGTATAACAAACATTACAATCAAGATTTTGCAACTGTAGAGTCTGTACATGAGCTTACTCAAGAAGAGCTTGATCAAGTAGGGGAGTCTTTAATTCAACGTACAGGTCTTAGCAAAGTCATTCTTACAAATGTGCTTAACCCATCATTAATCGGCGGTGTAAGAACAAAAGTAGGAACAAAAGTTTATGACGGCAGTATTCAAAATGATCTCGTTAACTTAGAAAGAAGATTTACTAGAACGAAATAATTAATTATAGAGGAGTGACATAGATGGCCATAAAAGCTGAAGAGATTAGTGCATTACTTCGCTCACAAATTGAAAATTATGAGTCAGAGATGTCTGTTACTGATGTTGGTACAGTAATTCAGATTGGTGACGGTATTGCATTAGTTCACGGATTAAACGACGTTATGGCTGGTGAGTTAGTAGAATTCCATAATGGTGTGCTTGGACTAGCTCAAAACCTAGAAGAATCAAACGTTGGTATTGTAATTTTAGGACCATACACTGACATTAAAGAGGGAGACGAAGTTAAACGTACAGGACGTATCATGGAAGTACCTGTAGGCGACGAATTAATCGGTCGTGTTGTTAACCCATTAGGTCAACCGTTAGATGGACAAGGTCCGATTGAAACATCTAAAACACGTCCAGTTGAACAAAAAGCAACGGGCGTTATGGCAAGACAATCAGTTGACGAACCATTACAAACTGGTATCAAAGCGATTGACGCATTAGTACCAATCGGTCGTGGTCAACGTGAGTTAATCATTGGGGACCGTCAAACTGGTAAAACTACAATTGCAATCGATACAATCTTGAACCAAAAAGATCAAGATATGATTTGTATCTATGTAGCAATTGGTCAAAAAGAATCAACAGTACGTGCAACTGTTGAGAAATTAAGACAGCACGGTGCGTTAGATTACACAATCATCGTAACTGCAGGTGCTGCAGACCCAGCTCCATTGTTATACATTGCGCCATATGCAGGTGTATCAATGGGTGAAGAATTCATGTTCAACGGTAAACAAGTTTTAATCGTATATGATGATTTAACTAAACAAGCAGCTGCTTACCGTGAACTTTCATTATTATTACGCAGACCGCCAGGTCGTGAAGCATACCCAGGTGACGTGTTCTATCTACATAGTAGATTATTAGAACGTGCTGCTAAATTGAATGATGAATTAGGCGGCGGTTCTATCACAGCATTGCCTATTATCGAAACACAAGCAGGGGACATTTCTGCTTATGTTCCAACAAACGTAATCTCAATCACTGACGGACAAATCTTCTTAGAATCAGACTTGTTCTTCTCAGGGGTACGTCCAGCAATCAACGCCGGATTCTCAGTATCTCGTGTAGGTGGTTCAGCACAAATCAAAGCAATGAAAAAAGTTGCAGGTACTTTACGTTTAGACTTAGCTTCATACCGTGAATTAGAATCATTCGCGCAATTCGGTTCAGACTTAGACGAATTCACAGCGAGAAAATTAGAGCGTGGTAAACGTACAGTTGAAGTACTTAAACAAGGTCAAGGCGAACCATTGCCTGTAGAAAACGAAGTATTAATCATCTATGCATTAGTTAACGGTTTCTTAGATGATGTTCCTGTTCAAGACGTACAACGTTTCGAATCAGAAATTATCGGATGGACTAAAAACAATGCACCTGAATTATTAGATGAAATCAAAAATAAAGGTACTTTACCTGACAAAGAAAAAATGAACCAAGCAATTGAAAACTTCAAACGCAGTTTCAGTGTTTCTGAAGACTAAGATGAAGCGAAGTAATAATAAGGTGGTGAAATAATGGGATCTCTAAAGGACATTGATTCAAGAATCAAGTCGACGAAAAAGATGAATCAAATTACCAAAGCGATGAACATGGTTGCAAGTTCGAAGCTGAATAAAGCACAACGTAATGCAAACGGGTTCAAACCTTATATGGACAAATTGCAAAATGCGATTACAGCAGTTGCAGGTCAAACGACTTCCAATCATCCGATGTTGAAGAAACGCCCAGTTAAGAAACGCGGCTACTTAGTGATTTCAAGTGACCGTGGTTTAGCAGGCGCGTACAATGCGAATATTTTGAGAAAAGTAGTTCAAGATATTCAAGAACGCGGTGAAGGGCCTGAAGACTATAAATTGATTGTCTTAGGTAAAGTAGGTATCGACTTCTTCAAGAACAGAAGTTATGATGTTGATTTTGCGTTGCCGGATGTACCGGATCAACCGTCATTCAAAGCAATTTCTTCTGTAACGAAAAAAGCCATTGATTTATACAGCGATGGCGATATTGATGAATTGAACATTTACTATAATAAATTCGTCAACGTTCTTGAAAACAAGCCAACTGCAAAAAGAGTATTACCATTAACTAAAGAAGATACAAGTTCAGGTCATGGACAAATGTCTTCATACGAATTCGAACCAGATAAAGAGTCAATTTTAAATATTATTTTGCCGCAATATGTAGAAAGCTTAATTTACGGCTCAATTCTAAATGCGAAAGCCAGCGAGCACGCATCTAGAATGACAGCAATGAAAAATGCTTCTGATAACGCGAGCGATCTTATTGATGACTTATCATTAGAATATAACCGAGCACGTCAAGCAGCAATCACACAACAAATTACTGAGATTGTCGGTGGCGCAACAGCTCTTGAATAGTATATTAAAGGAGGAAAATAGAATGGGTGTAGGCCGCGTAACACAAATCATGGGTCCAGTTATTGATGTAAGATTTAATCATGATGAACTGCCTAAGATTAATAACGCTTTAGTGCTAGATGTACCTAAAAAAGACGGCACGACTGAATCTCTTACATTAGAAGTAGCACTTGAATTAGGCGATGACGTAGTAAGAACAATCGCTATGGACTCTACAGACGGAATTAAACGTGGTGACGACGTTAAAGACACTGGCCGTCCAATCAGTGTCCCTGTCGGTGAAGATACATTAGGAAGAGTATTTAACGTTTTAGGTGACGCAATCGATAACGATGGTCCAATTCCTGAATCAGTTCCACGCGAACCGATTCACAGACAACCACCACCATTTGATGAATTATCAACTAAAGTAGAAATTCTTGAAACAGGTATTAAAGTAGTAGACTTATTAGCACCATATATCAAAGGTGGTAAAGTAGGTTTATTCGGTGGTGCCGGAGTTGGTAAAACAGTATTAATCCAAGAATTAATCAACAACATCGCTCAAGAACACGGCGGTATTTCAGTATTCGCAGGTGTAGGTGAACGTACACGTGAAGGTAACGACTTGTACTTTGAAATGAGCGACAGTGGTGTAATCAAGAGAACAGCAATGGTATTCGGACAAATGAACGAACCGCCTGGTGCACGTATGCGTGTAGCATTATCAGGTTTAACAATGGCTGAATACTTCCGTGATGTTAAAGGACAAGACGTTCTTTTATTCATTGATAACATCTTCCGCTTTACACAAGCAGGTTCTGAGGTATCAGCATTGCTTGGCCGTATGCCATCAGCCGTTGGTTACCAACCGACATTGGCAACAGAAATGGGTCAATTACAAGAACGTATCACATCTACATTGAAAGGTTCTATCACGTCAATCCAAGCAGTATTCGTACCTGCCGATGACTATACTGACCCTGCGCCAGCAACAGCATTCGCTCACTTAGATTCAACAACTAACTTAGAGCGTAAATTAACAGAAATGGGTATCTACCCAGCCGTGGATCCATTAGCATCTACTTCTCGTGCGCTTGAACCAACTATCGTTGGACAAGAACACTATGATGTTGCACGTCGCGTACAAGCAACACTACAAAAATATAGAGAATTACAAGATATCATCGCAATCCTAGGTATGGATGAATTATCTGATGAAGATAAGAGCACAGTTGAACGCGCTAGACGTATTCAATTCTTCTTATCACAAAACTTCCACGTAGCTGAACAATTCACTGGTCAAAAAGGTTCTTATGTTCCAGTTAAACGTACTGTTGAAGACTTCAAAGATATTCTTGAAGGCAGATATGACCACATCCCTGAAGATGCATTCCGTTTAGTAGGAAGCATGGATGATGTATTAGAAAAAGCAAAAGACATGGGTGTTGAAGTTTAATATTAGGAGGTAAAGTTTAATGAACACAATGAACGTTAATATTGTTACTCCTAATGGTTCTGTTTATAACCAAGATAATGTTGAAATTGCTATTCTGCAGACAGTTGGAGGCGACATCGGTGTAATGTATGGGCACATTCCGACTGTAACAGCTATCAAAACTGGTTATGTTAAGGTACATTATACAGATGGGATTGAATTCATTGCGGTCAGTGATGGTTTCGTTGAAATCAGACAAGAAAGTACATCAATAATTGTACAAACAGCAGAAAAAGCTGCGGATATTGATGTCAAACGTGCAAGATCGGCTAAAGAACGAGCAGAATCACATTTGAATAACAATGACGAAGATACTGACATTAACAGAGCAGAACGAGCTTTAGAGCGTGCGGAAAACCGCATTAAAGTTTCTGAAATGGAAGAATGACAACCATTTATCATAGGATATATCTCAAAACGAGATATATCCTATTTTTTAATGTTCAAAATTCGGGTAAACATATAAATGAACACTGTACCAAATTATTGAAGATTTGATGTTGATTGTATGATTTTTAATAGATTTAATGTACAATATGAGACAGTAAACAATTGAGGAGACGACTAGACTAATGGAATATTTAGGACATTTTGCGATAGCGCATTTAATCATGCATGTGTTATGCATTTGTGCAGCTTATTGGGCATTGAATGCGATCAGGTTAGAGCAATTCTTTAAGAAAGGCTATCCTGTTCAAGTTCAGGTACTGATGATATTTATCGCAATCTTAATCGGTACAGGAGTCAGTAATTTTATAATTGATTTACTGCAATTCTCAACACAAATCAAATATATTGGAAGCTAATCGTTTGAGTGTAATTCGAATGTTATTCCATATATAATAATAGAAGAGATAAGAACTAATTTGAATTGAAGATGTTTAGGAGTAAAAAGTGGAGGAGTAGTAATGAATAGAGATAGAATGATTATTAAAGGTGGCAACCGCCTTGTAGGTGAAGTACAAGTTGAAGGAGCTAAAAATGCGGTTCTGCCGATACTTACGGCATCACTCTTAGCTTCAAAAGGAACAAGTACATTACATAATGTTCCGGAGTTAAGCGATGTAGAAACAATTAATAATGTATTATCAACATTAAATGCAGAGATTGCTTACCATAAGGACAGCAACAGTGTCACAGTAGATGCGACAAAACAACTTAACTATGAAGCACCGTATGAGTATGTAAGTAAAATGCGTGCCAGCATTTTAGTGATGGGGCCTTTACTAGCAAGATTAGGTCATGCAAAAGTTGCTTTGCCTGGCGGATGTTCGATTGGAAGCAGACCTATCGAGCAGCATATTAAAGGATTCGAAGCTCTAGGCGCAAAAATCCATTTAGAAAACGGATTTGTATTTGCGGAAACTTCAAATGGTTTAACAGGTGCAGATATTCATTTAGATTTCCCAAGTGTCGGCGCAACTCAAAACATTATCATGGCTGCTTCATTGGCAAAAGGTAAGTCAGTTATTGAAAACGTAGCCCGCGAACCAGAAATTGTAGATTTAGCTAACTACATTAATGAAATGGGCGGCAATGTCACAGGTGCAGGTACAGATACGATTACGATTCATGGTGTAGAAGCCTTGCACGGTGTTGAACATTCTATCATTCCTGACCGTATTGAAGCTGGTACGTTATTAGTAGCAGGCGCAATCACAAGAGGGGATGTCCTTGTTAAAGGTGCGATCAGAGAGCACATGACAAGTTTATTATATAAATTAGAAGAAATGGGCGTTCATTTAGAGTATCACGAAAATGCGATTCGTGTTACAGCTGAAGGCGAATTGAAACCGGTAGATGTTAAAACATTACCGCACCCAGGCTTCCCTACAGATATGCAGTCGCAAATCATGGCATTGCTTCTTACTGCAGAAGGCCATAAAGTGATTACTGAAACAGTATTTGAGAACCGCTTTATGCACGTAGCAGAGTTCAAACGTATGAATGCACAAATTACAGTAGAAGGCCGCAATGCTAAAATTACAGGCAAAAGCCATTTACAAGGCGCACAAGTTAAAGCAACAGATTTACGTGCCGCTGCAGCATTAATTTTAGCCGGACTTGTGGCAGAAGGTACTACTGAAGTTTCAGAATTAAAACATTTAGATAGAGGCTACGTTAATTTTAACGGCAAACTTAAAGCATTAGGTGCTGATATCGAACGTGTAAGCAAATAATTAAGCAAGGGGAAGAATGATGATTAAGCAATGGAGCAGTAAATTGATGCGTTTGCCTATGGGATATCATATTTTGATTGTGCTCATACTGATGGTATGTATGTTTATCATCGGCATGTGTATCGGTTTTCTGCTCAATCATCAAAATCCGCTTAAACTATTCGATTACCAAACCTGGTATCATTTCAAGCAAATTTTTGGAGGTTAACATAATGGAAACAATTTTTGACTATAATCAAATCAAGGAAATCATCCCGCATCGCCAACCTTTTTTATTAATCGATAAAGTGGTGGAGTATGAAGAAGGACAACGATGCGTAGCTATCAAACAAGTTTCTGGGAACGAACCATTCTTCCAAGGCCATTTCCCTGAATATGCGGTAATGCCAGGTGTGTTGATTACTGAAGCATTAGCACAAACAGGTGCAGTTGCAATCTTGAACAGCGAACAAAACAAAGGAAAAATTGCTTTATTTGCAGGTATTGATAAATGCCGCTTTAAAAAGCAAGTTGTGCCGGGTGATACATTGCAGCTTGAAGTTGAAATTACAAAAATGCGCGGACCTATCGGTAAAGGTACGGCAAAAGCTACAGTAGACGGTCAATTAGCATGCAGTTGTGAATTGACTTTCGCAATTCAAGACGTATAAAAAATCAAAATAAACGCTCCCTTTATTACAGACTTTCAGAGTTTGTAGTAAAGGGAGCATTTTTAATTTTGAATTACTTTATCTTTTTTCATCTTTTAAACGCGGTTTAGATTGCATCATTCGATTGAAGGTAGTTTTCAGTTCTTCTCCTGAAAATCCCTCGTCGACGAGTTGTGCTAATAAGTTTTCAGCATAGACTTGTCTTAATGTATAGACGTGGCAATCAAAAATAATAGACATACGTTCATTATCATACAATGATATGTTTTTGATGGTCGCATCGAACAATGCCGGATCATTCGAAGGACGTGTAATAACAACACGGATATCTAATAATGTTTCATCATCCATATATTCTTTCATAATGTCATAATGATTGCTGGAGATTACAATTTCCAACAACCAGCCAGTGCCGCTTTGTTCTTTATTGATTATAACGCCATCATATAATTCATATTCTATTACACCGCCATTTTCAGTGACGATTTGGAATCTGACTGCTTTAAATGTTTTCAATTGAAGTCACTCCAATCTTTTTAAAATTCTGCGAATTCGTTTATTCTTCCTCTAGTATAGCGTAAATTATGAAAATATTTGAGAGATACCTTAAAAAATGAGTATAAACAGTATATAATTTTTCATTATTTTCGTTTTGACGGTAAGCCCGAATCTGAATAAGATATTAACAAGGAGGTGAACAAATGATCAATAAGATAGTAATTGTAGGAAGATTAACTAAGCAGCCTCAGATTATCGCAAAGGAGGAATCAGACATTGTATACTTCAACGTTGCTACTGAAAGAAATTATAACTATCAAGGTAAAAATCAACAATCTGTAGACTACATTAATTGTAAAGCATTTGGCAAAACTGCCCGAAATATTGCCAGCTATACAACTAAAGGTACGCTTGTAGGAATTACCGGCTACATGCATTCCTACAAATATGAGAAAGACCAGCAAACGCATTTCGGTATGGAGCTGGTTGTGGAAACTATCAAATTTATCTCAACGCCGAATGATGCCGCTAATCATTCAATCATGGAAGAGAATGAAGCAAGCCCGTGTTTCGATTCAATTCATGCTTAAATGAACAGCCATTCTTATTAAATCCAAAAAGTTAACTGCCAAATTCCCTAATCTTAAATAGCAACAAAATTTTTTAGCATGATATTGCCAAATCATATCCTGTTCAAACTATCATGCTGTCCTCTCATTAAAAACATTCATTATGATGTTAGAACTATCCTTCTTTCTATTATAGGAAGTTTCCTATAACTCATCCCAAAACTCTATTTATATAAATTCTATTAAGTCCAACAGCATAGCTTTGCATAAAAGATGCTTGGATTTGCTCCACTTCAAATTTTGTACTTTCAACTTAATCCATATCAACTCTTTAAAATTAATACTCACAATAGCCCTGTATAATTTACTTTATGCAGGGTTCTTTTACATAAACCGAGGTATTACCTTAAAATAAGTATCAAAAACTCAGTATATTTAACGTAATATTTATGTCATTTAAGAGTAATATAGAGGTTTAATTGTCTGAAAGATTACATGTATATTACATGATAAAATGATGAAAATCAAAAGATAATGTGGTATGACAAGTCTTTTGAGAGATAGTAAGATATCTAACTATTTTATTTTAATGTAATTTACACGTAAAAATAAGCCTGTTTTTTTTATTTGTCTGTAACCTACACCCTGATTTCAGATGTTATAGTTGTAATTGCAAATTGATGATATTAATCACACGAAAAAAACACTTACCTTATAGGAGGATTTTTAGAAATGAAAAAATTATTAGTAGCTTCATCAGCAACAGCAGCATTATTCGCAGTAGGAGTAGGAGCAAACGCTCATGCATCTGAACAAGGAAATGCAGATCAAGCACAATTAGCAGAAACAGCTTTAAACAATCCTGAACAATTAAATGAAAGCCCTGTACAAGAAGGCGCTTATAATATTAGCTTTGAATATAACGGTTTAGACTTCAACTTCAACTCAGACGGTACTTACTGGACTTGGAGTTACGGTCAAGCAGGCGGTAACGCACCAGCAGCTCAAACTACAACTCAAGCAGCTCCAGCAGCACAAGAAGCTCCTGCAGCTGAACAAGCAGCACCACAAGCTCAAACAGCAACTCAACAAGCACCAGCACAACAAGCTGCTCCACAACAACAAGCACCAGCACAACAAGCAGCACCTCAACAACAAGCAAGCTCTGGTTCATCAGTTGGTTTAAATGATCACTTACGTGCAATTGCACAACGTGAATCAGGTGGCGACATCCACGCTATCAACCCTTCATCAGGTGCAGCAGGTAAATTCCAATTCTTACAATCAACTTGGGATTCAGTAGCACCAGCTGAATGGGTAGGTAAATCACCAGCATCAGCTCCAGAATCAGTACAAGATGCAGCAGCTGTTAAATTATATGACGGTGGCGCAGGTGCATCTCACTGGGTTACTGCATAATTCAAACGAATTATTAATAATGATATAGAACGATAAATCAAGGTAGGTTATCTCCGATAGGCGAGGTAATCTGCCTTTTTGTAATATAGATGTAATATATGAAACGAAATATATATATGGTTGTAACCCACCTGAATTGAAAGAATGATAGTATAAAGATAAGAAATTAATCTTATTAAACAAACACCTTATGGGAGGACATATATTACATGAAGAAATTACTAGTAGCATCAACAGCGGTGACAGCTGCTGCAGCAGTATTAGCAACAGGATTCCAAGCAAATGACGTACAAGCAAAATCATCTACACCGGCTGAACATGCGAAAAAAGTAAAAGAAGCAGAAAAGTTTTTAAATGAAAAAGGTGAATACACTGTAGTTAAAGGTGACACTTTAAATAAAATCGCTAAAAAATTCGATGTTGAAGTTAAAGATTTAAAAAAATGGAACAAGAAAAAATCTGATCTTATCTTAGTTGATGAAAGCTTAAAAGTAAAAGAACCTAAGAAAACAGCTACAACTCAAACAGCTGTTCAATCTGAAGGCAACTACAACTATAATACACAAACAGTATCATATAATAATTACACTGAAGCGCAATCTAATAATGCGCCTGAACAATCATACAATGCACCGCAACAATCTTATAGTGCACCTCAAGTTTCTTACAGCCAACCAACATACCATGGCGGCGGTTCTGTAAGATTAGCAAACGGTAACACTGCGGGTGCTCAAGGTTCTTACGCAGCAAGCCAAATGGCAGCACGTACTGGCGTATCAGCATCAGTTTGGGAACAAATCATTGCACGTGAATCAAATGGTCAAGTTAATGCATACAACCCATCAGGTGCTTCAGGTTTATTCCAAACAATGCCAGGTTGGGGTTCAACTTCAAGTGTTGACGATCAAATCAACTCAGCAGTTAGAGCATACAATGCACAAGGTTTAGGTGCTTGGGGCTTCTAATACTTCAATCATAATATTGAAATTAATTTCATAGAATATATAAAGCCGGGACAATCGTCTCGGCTTTTTTCGTGAATCATAAATATTGCAACGATGGAGCTGCTTTGATATGTTTAGTTTGTAAAGACAAATTTAATAAAACTGCTGGGGGCGCCGTAAAGGCTGAGATAGTAATACTAGACCCTTAAAACCTGATTTGGTTAATACCAACGTAGGAAAGTAGTGGCCATATAAAAGAACGCTATAATTCTAAAAGTATGAACTGCTTTTCTGTCTCAGGAAAGCAGTTTTTTTATGGAGGAATTAAAAGTGACATTTGCTGAAACATTAGAAAGAGATGCACAACCCATTATTGATGAAATCTATCACGATGGTTTCATTCAAGATTTACTGAAAGCACAAATAGATAAAGAAGCGCTTAGACAATATCTAAGAGCAGATGCATCTTATTTAAGAGAGTTTGCTAATATCTATGCTTTATTAATTCCAAAAATGCCTGACTTAGAAAATGTACGCTTCTTAGTCGAACAAATTCAATTCATCGTCAATGGTGAAGTGGAAGCACATGAGTTTATGGCAGAGTATGTCGGAGAACCTTATAAAGAAATAGTACAAGAGAAGGTTTGGCCGCCAAGCGGAGACCACTATATTAAACATATGTATTACAACGTTTATGCACATGAAAATGCGGCATATGCGATTGCGGCTATGGCACCTTGTCCTTACGTCTACGCAGAAGTTGCCAAACGTGCAATGCAAGATGCTTCGCTAAACAAAGATTCTGTTTTAGCAAAATGGTTTGAATTTTATCAAACTGAGATGGATCCGTTAATCGATGTTTTGAATCAGCTGATGAATACATTGACACAAAACATGACAGAACACGAAAAACAAGAAGTCAGAGATAACTATCTTCAAAGTACAGTCCATGAACGCAACTTCTTTAACATGGCCTATACAAGCGAAAAATGGAAATTTGGAGGAACAAGAGTATGAATAAACCAAAAATAGCATTAACAATTGCGGGTACTGACCCGACAGGCGGCGGAGGTGTCATGGCAGACTTGAAATCATTTCATGCATGCGGCGTATACGGAATGGCAGCTATTACAAGTATCGTGGCACAAAATACTAAAGGCGTTCAGCATATTCATAACTTAGACATTACTTGGCTTAAAGAACAACTCGACAGTGTCTTTGATGATGAGTTGCCGCAAGCGATTAAAACAGGGATGATTGCGACCAAAGAAATGATGGAATTAATCCGCAGCTTTTTAGAGCAGCATCCTGACATTCCATATGTTATTGATCCGGTAATGCTGGCAAAAAGCGGAGACGCTTTAATGGATGACAAAGGCAAACATGCACTGCAAAGTATTTTATTGCCGCTGGCAGATGTTGCGACACCGAATTTGCCTGAAGCAGAAGAAATTGTCGGCTTCAAACTAGACAATGAAGAAGCAATTAAAAAAGCAGGAAAAGTCTTTATTGAAGATATCGGATGCAAAGGTGTTGTGATTAAAGGCGGACATATTGAAAATGATGCAATCGCAAAAGATTATCTATTCACCAAAGAAGGATTAGAGGTCTTTGAAAGCGAACGCTATGATACGAAGCATACACATGGTACAGGCTGCACATTCTCAGCAGTTATCGCAGCAGAATTAGCAAAAGGAAAATCTATTTACGATGCTGTGAAAAAAGCCAAAGACTTTATTGCTTTAAGTATTAAATATACACCTGAAATCGGCCAAGGCAGAGGTCCTGTGAACCATTTTGCTTATATGAAGAAAGTAGGTTTAGATGATGAGTAACATTTTAGATAGAATCAGATCAGAACATCCATTAGTGATTTGCTTTACAAATGATGTCGTTAAGAACTTTACCGCAAATGGTCTGCTGAGCTTAGGAGCGAGTCCTGCTATGAGTGAAGCACCGCAAGAAGCCAAAGATTTTTATCCGCATGCAGGTGCGGTATTGATTAATATTGGAACACTGACGAAAGATACAGAACATGCTATGTTATCAGTAGGCAAAATTGCGAATGAAACAAACACACCTTTAGTCTTTGACCCGGTCGCAGTCGGCGCATCACAATACAGAAAAAATTTCTGCAAATATTTCTTGCAAAAGATTCGCCCTACAGTCATTAAAGGCAATGCTTCAGAAATTTTAACTTTAATTGATGAAACGACTACAATGAAAGGGACAGACAGTGACGAAAGTTTAGATGTAGTCAGCATTGCTGAGAAAGCACATGAACAGTACAAAACAGCGATTGTGTTAACAGGCGAAACAGATGTTATTGCACATAACAACAAAGTAATAAAACTCAATAACGGTTCACGCTTTTTAACACAAATTACGGGTGCAGGCTGCTTGTTAGGTGCTGTGGTAGGCGCATTCTTATTCAGAAATGAAAATCCTGACATTGATGATTTGGCAGAAGCGGTTTCTGTATATAATGTTGCGGCAGAACGTGCAGAACAATTGAGCGAAACGAAAGGGCCAGGTACTTTCTTAGTTCAATTTATTGATGCGTTATATCGTATTGATCATGATGCGGTGGTTCAAAACAGCAAAGTACAAGAGGTGCAATAAGATGTTTCAACCTGAAGATTTAAAAGTTTACTTTATTTGCGGGACACAAGATGTGCCTGAAGGCAAAACGATTGAAGAAGTACTTAAAGCAGCTTTAGAAGGCGGTATTACTTTATTCCAATTCAGAGAAAAAGGACCAAATGCGAAAACAGGAGAAGAAAAAACAGCGTTAGCACGCAAGCTTCAAGCATTATGTCATGACTATGATGTACCGTTTATTGTCAATGATGATGTAGTATTAGCCGAAGCTATTGATGCAGATGGTATTCACGTTGGGCAAGATGATGCTTCTGTTGCTTCGTTTAAAAATCAATTCAATGGTAAAATTATCGGTTTAAGTGTAGGGAACGAAGCAGAATTAGCACAATCAGATTTGACTGATATCGATTATATCGGTGTCGGACCTATCTTTAAAACAGGTTCAAAAGCAGATGCTAGTGCTCCAGTCGGTACAGAAATGATTGAAATTCTGCATAAGGCTACAAAAGGTGTGCCGATTGTTGCGATAGGCGGAATTTCGATGGAGAATGCTGCTCAAGTTGCCAAAACACATGCACAAGGTGTTTCTGTGATTTCTGCCATTGCACAAAGTTCAGATATTCAAGCAACCGTCCAAAATTTCTTACAATATTTTAAATAATGCTGTTAATTTTATGTTTTTGTTTTCTACACCTCATAGAATGTGATAAAATTATTTTTATGTGAATAATACCAATAGAGGTGGAAAAATGAATAAAAAAGCATTATTGCCTTTGCTACTTGGGGTTATGGTGTTTCTTGCAGGGTGTGATTATTCTAAACCTGAGAACAGAACAGGTTTCTTCTATAATACATTTGTAAAAAACATGGATAACGTTATCCACTGGCTAGGCTCTAGTTTCAATAACGATTATGGATTAGCGATTATCGTCTTAGTTTTAGCAATCCGTATTATCGTTCTGCCATTCATGCTTTCTAACTATAAGAATAGTCATTTAATGCGTGAAAAAATGATTATCGCAAAACCAGATATGGATGCAGTAAAAGAAAAAGTTAAACGTGCACGTACACAAGAAGATAAAATGGCTGCTAACCAAGAAATGATGGAAGTTTATAAAAAATACGACATGAATCCAATGCAAAGTATGCTTGGATGTTTGCCGATGTTGATCCAAATGCCGGTCATCATGGGATTATTCTTCGTATTGAAATATCCGTCACCGGGCGGAATTACAGAACATCCGGATTTCTTATGGTTCAACTTAGCTAAACCAGATATTTGGATTACAATTATTGCCGGCGTGCTTTATTTCTTACAAGCTTATGTTTCAACATTCAGTATGCCGCCTGAACAAAAACAAATGAGTTACATGATGATGATTATTTCACCGATTATGATCGTTTGGGTTTCATTAAGTTCAGCTTCGGCATTAGGTTTATACTGGTCAGTCAGTGCCGCATTCTTGATTGTTCAAACATATGTCGCAAATGCGTACTACTCTAAGAAAGCAAAAGAAGAAGTTGCACCTATGATTAGAGCGTATGAAGAGAAATACGGCAAAGATGGAAAAGGCAAAAACAAAGGCGCACAAGTAATAGGCAAGAAAAACAAAAAGAAAAAGTAATATGAATTGAGAAAATCAGTTGCGATTCGCAGCTGATTTTTTTCTTTAAGATAACACAATTAGGGAATAGACAAGTAAAGCGCTATCTAATTGGAGGTATATAACCAATGGAAATTAAATCAGTAACAACCGAAGATATAAAGGAACTGCAAATCATCAGTTATCGAACTTTTGACGATACTTTCAGAGAAATGAACCAGCCTGAGAATTTAAAAGCATATTTAGATTCATCTTTTACTGAAGAACAATTGCGCAGTGAACTTGAAGACCCGCATTCTTATTTTTACTTTTTATACGACAATGATAAAATAGTCGGCTATTTGAAAATGAATGGACCTGGTGCACAAACTGAAGATGTCGCATCGGATTCTATTGAAATCGAACGCCTATATATTTTAAAGAACTATCAACGTTACGGTTATGGCAAGAAATTATTGAACTTTGCGATTAAGTTTGCGGTTGAAGAAGGCAAGAAAAGTATTTGGTTGGGGGTTTGGGAGAAAAATACGCAAGCCATCGGATTTTACGAGCATCTCGGTTTTAAAAAGATTACAGAACATGATTTCATGATGGGAGAAGAACGACAAACTGATTATATATTAGCGCATTCTTTACAATAAAACAGTACAAAAAAATGCCCGCTTTTATGCTTCGTTGCGTAACAGCGGGCATTATTATTTATACTTCGTAATCATTGCCAAAGTCCCATTCTTCAAAGAAAGCTTTGACAAATTGTTCCATTAACTGATGTCTGCGCTGAGCTAAGTAGCTGGCAGTTTCAGTGTGCATCAAATCTTTTAATTTAAAGAGTTTGTCATAAAAGTGTTTGATGGCTGAAGGATTGTAGCCTTTTAGCGTTTGGTCTGGACTGATATCATCAGGTACTGTGCCTTCCCACATCGGTTCATTAAAGTGGCCGGCAAATTGGAAAGTACGTGCAATACCGATTGCACCGATGGCATCTAAGCGATCTGCATCTTTGACAATATAGCCTTCAGGAGAAAGCTGTTTATGTTCATTAGTACCGTTTCGGTAACTGATATTTAAAATAATGTCTAAGATTTTCTGCTGAAGACTCTCTTTTACTTCAATACGGTTTAAAAAGGATTGAAGGTCAGATAGCGCTGTTGTTTCATCTGTGAGTTTAGTATCAACTGTGTCATGCAATAAAGCTGCCATTTGTATGATAAAAGGATTGCCGTAACCTTCTTGTTCAGAGATGAATAATGCCATACGTACGACACGCATTACATGCGCAATATCATGGCCTGAACTGTCTGATTCATGGAAGTCTCGCATATAAGTTTCAGCTGCTTTTAATTGTTGATATTGATTCATTCTAGGTCATACTCCTTTTGGTTTATAAAATAGGTGAAATCAAATTCGCGATAGCTTCTTTGAATTTTACCCAAAGACTGCGCTGGCTATAACGTTCTTGTGTTAGTTCAGAAGAGAGCTCTAAATCTCTGTCGAATTGATCACGTAATTGCATAGCAATTTGTTTATCATAAATAAACGCATTGATTTCAAAATTCAGTGTAAAGCTTCTGTGGTCCATATTCGCGGTACCGACACTTGCGACTTCATCATCAATAATCATCATTTTCGAATGCAAGAAGCCGTTGTCGTAATGATATACTTTTACCCCAGAAGCAAGCAGTGATGCTACGTTTTTTAATGTTGCAAAGAAGACGAAAGGATGATCCGGTTTGTTCGGAATCATAATGGTAACGTCAACACCGCCGAGCGCTGCAATAGACACAGCATCCATAAAGGCTTGGTCTGGAATAAAGTAAGGGGACTGAATTTGAATAGATTTCTTCGCTGAAGTAATCATTTTCAAGTAACCGTATTTAATTTGTTCCCATTCTTCGTCTGGACCGCTGGATGCAATCTGCACCCCTATGGAACTGCCTGTATCAATATCAGGGAAGTAGCGATCTGAATACGTGATATTGTCACGTTTTGCTTGCGAGTTCCAGTCTAATATAAAACGCAGCTGCAAAGCGTTGACCGCATCTCCTACAATTCTTAAATGCGTATCTCTCCAGTAACCGAAACGTTTAGATAAACCTAAATATTCTTTTCCGACATTAAAGCCGCCGACATAGCCGATTGTGCCGTCGATTACTACTATTTTACGGTGATTTCTGTTATTGAGACGGAAGTTTATCAAAGGCAGTTTAGAAGGGAAGAAAGATTCTACTTGTCCGCCTTTACGTCGGAATTCATCAAAGTCTTTCAATGTTAAACCTCTGGAACCCATGTCGTCATACAGCATCTTCACTTCTAAGCCCTCATTCAGTTTGTTTTCTAAAGCTTGTAAAATGCGTTTTCCGAGCTTATCGTTTCTGAATATGTAATATTCGATATGGATGTAATCTTTGGCATTCTCGATATCTTTAATTAATGCATCAAACTTTTCATGGCCATCTGTAAAAATGGTCATTTCGTTGTCTGTAGTCAAGAATGCGGAGTTATTGTACAACAACATTTGTACCATTGATTTGTGTTTAACGATTTCATGGTTCCCTTTAGAGAATTCAGATGTCTTTAATGCCTCTAATTGTTCATTGACAATCGCCTCTAAACCAATTCGATCTTCTTCGTCTAATGAGAAGATATGATCTTTTTGGATTTGACGGCCGAGCAGTAAATAGAGAATGAATCCAATTACAGGCAGAAATACAAGTACTAGAATCCATGCCCAAATCGAACCTGCTGATCTTCTTTCCATAAAAATAATAGTAAATGCGAAGATAAGGTTTAATACAAAGCACGCTATCAAGATAATATTAATGGCTAAGTTCGCTTGATAGGGTACGAAATCAAAATTATACATAATGTAACCTCCACATCATTTACCAGCAGTATTTGTAAGTTTGTATCAACTGATAATGAACTAATTGTAACACAGCGGTGATAGATACGACATAGTTTGACATATACCTATATAGGGTATATGATAAATGTGAAAGCAAAACTAGGACGGGGAGGTTATGATATGGCTCAAGTTGATAAAGCACATCATTCAGAACAAATTAAATCCAACCTTAAAGCACGTCTTAATCGTATTGAAGGCCAAGTCAGAGCCATTAATCGTATGATAGATGAAGATGTCTACTGCGATGATGTATTGACACAAATCAGAGCAACACGTTCTGCGTTGAACAGTGTAGCGGTCAGATTGCTAGATCATCACATGAAAGGTTGTATTATGCACAAAGTGGATGATGGCAACCCTGAAGAAGCAATGGAAGAATTGCTTGTGACCGTCCAAAAATTAATTAAAGATTAATAAAGGAGTTTATCATGCAAACTAGTGTGATTCGCATCAGCGGAATGGAAACGATAGAACAGCAAGAAATGCTGAAAGAACATCTTGAAGCGATGATTGGTGTTTATGAAGTACAAGTTGATCTTGATACGAATGAAGTAAAAGCAAGCTTTAAAACACCTATCAGTCTGAATAACTTAGAGAAAGAAATTTACGATCAAGGTTATCAAATATTAAATTAATGGTAAGGAGTGTTCTATTATGGAAAAACAATTAAAAGTAGAAGGTATGAGTTGCGGACATTGTAAAGCAGCAGTAGAGGATGCAGTAGGTAAAGTAGAAGGCGTAGATAAAGTCGACGCAAATCCTGATGCAAATACTGTAGATGTTGCATATAATGGTGACGATGCAGTGTTATCTCAAGTAGAATCAGCAATTTATGATGCAGGTTACGATGTTGTAAAATAATAAAGGTGAATAGAGGCTTAAGTTATGGATGTAACTGAGCCTCATTTTTTCAAAAAATAATATACCTCTATAGGGTATAGGAGTGGATTAATAATGGAAAAAGCAGAGTTTAAAATTTCAGGTATGACCTGTGCTGCTTGTTCTGCACGTATTGAGCGGGTACTCAGTCGTACGGAAGGGATTGACCAAGCTAACGTCAACCTTGTGACTGAAAAAGCATCTGTTGCTTTTGATAAAGATAACGTCGATATTCAGCAAATCTTCGAGAAAGTGAAACAATTAGGTTATGAACCGATTGCTATAGAAACGGCAGACCAAGCGCAACAACGTAAACAAAAAGAATTGAATCGTCAAAAAATGAAGTTTATCATTGCGATGATATTATCACTGCCGTTGTTATATACGATGGTAGGGCATTTCAGTTTCTTAAGCTTTATCCCTCTGCCGCATGTGATGACTGAACCTTGGTTCCAATTCATCTTAGCAACACCTGTCCAATTTATTTTAGGTTGGCAATTCTATAAAGGTGCTTATGGTGCCTTGCGCAATAAAAGTGCCAATATGGATGTACTCGTTGCTTTAGGTACCTCGGCAGCGTACTTTTACAGTATCTATATGTGGATTATCCATGCAGGCGAACAGCATATTCCGTTATATTTTGAAACCAGTGCTGTATTAATTACATTGATACTGTTGGGCAAATATTTCGAAGCAAAAGCTAAAGGACATGCGAGTGATGCGATTAATAAACTGCTTTCGCTGCAAGTGAAAGAAGCGCGTGTAGAAAGAGACGGAGAAGCGGTAGAAGTGCCTGTCGACCAAGTAAAACAAGGTGATATCTTACTGATTAAAAGCGGTGAATATGTGCCTTTAGATGGTGAAATTATCGAAGGGGATACCAGTATCGATGAATCGATGCTGACAGGTGAAAGTATTCCTGTAGATAAAGCAGCAGGTGATGAAGTCATCGGTGCAACTTTAAACCACGGCAACTTTATTAAAGTTAAAGTAACGCACACTGGCGATGATTTAGTCTTGAATCAAATCATTAAAATTGTTGAAGAAGCTCAAGGCGAAAAACCAAACATTCAACGATTGGCAGATAAAATTTCAGGTATCTTCGTACCAACAGTACTAGGCATTGCCTTAGTCGTATTTATTATCTGGTTCAGTCTAGTCACACCGCTTGATTTCCAATCAAGTTTAGAAGTGTTTATCGCTGTGATTGTGATTGCTTGTCCTTGTGCATTAGGGCTTGCGACACCTACTTCAATCATGGCAGGTTCTGGACGTTCAGCTGAACTAGGTGTGCTTTTCAAATCTTCAGAGGCACTAGAACAAACACAAAATGTGGATACGATTGTCTTTGATAAAACAGGAACATTAACAGAAGGACAACCTTCTGTGTATAAAGTCATTGATAACACAGATAACCAGCAATTCGGTACGCTAGTGAAAAGTTTGGAAGTACAATCTGAACATCCTTTATCTCAAGCAATCACTGAGTACTATCAAGATGTGCCTAATTTAATTGTAGAAAATTATCAAACACATCCAGGCAACGGTATCAGCGGTATAATTAATCAACAAGCTGTCAAAGTCGGATCGCAAAGCTTTATTCAACCAGATTTAAAAGAATGGGATCAAGCATTAGAAGCACAAATCGAAACATTGCAGCAACAAGGTGCAACAGTCGTTCTTGCATCAATTGATGACCAATTTGCAGGTATGATTGCTTTAAGAGATGAGCCGAAATCAAGTGCGAAAGCATTAATCGAACACTTGAATCCTGATTATGAAATTGTAATGCTGAGCGGTGATAGTCAAGGTACTGCAGAAGCAATCGCAGAAGAACTTGGTATTCAACGTGTTATTGCAGGTGTCAAACCTGATCATAAAGCAGATGAGATTACGAAACTTCAAGAAGAAGGCAAGTATGTCATGATGGTTGGTGATGGTATCAACGATGCGCCGGCACTTGCTAAAAGCAATATTGGTTTAGCAATGGGTACTGGATCAGATATTGCTATCGAAGCGGGCGATATTATGATTGTCGGCGGAGATATCGAAAAAGTGGAAGTAGCTTTAGGTATGAGCGGCAAAACAATGAAAAATATCAAACAAAACCTATTCTTTGCATTTTGTTACAACGCAATCGGTATTCCAATTGCAGCATTCGGATTATTAGCCCCATGGGTAGCTGGTGCAGCAATGGCATTCAGCTCTGTCTCTGTCGTACTCAATGCATTACGACTTCAAAAGGTTAAATATCAAAAGAATTTACAAAATTAATGTAGTAATAGGAAAATTTTTAGGGTAGAATGTAAGTAACAATCATTTGTAATACGAAGATGGGGTGAACACGAATGAATAATAATACAGATAAACTACGTAATGTCGTTCAATTGTTATCTTCGCTAGGTGTTAATATTAAGAAAACGAAATCAAGATTAGAAATTATGCATACTTTGCCTAATACATCAGTTGCGACACCTAAATTAAAGTAAGAATAAAAACCGGTTATCGATTCGGACATTGTAAAATGTTCGACCGATAACCGGTTTTTTGTTGTGTATTAATGATTATATGATTTAGAACGCAAGAAGTCAGGTTGGTAAGGTACAGGTTGGTGATAATAAATAGATAGAATCACACCGACACCTGTCATTAAGCTCCATAAAGAACTGCCGCCGTAACTGATGAATGGAAGCGGGATCCCAGTAATCGGCAAGAGTTGTATTGTCATACCCATATTCTGTACTGCATGGAATAATACAAGTGTCATAAAGCCGATGATATAAATCTTATTATAAATCACAGTATTTTTCGTAGCTAAACGTACAAGGTGGAACATTAATACAATGAATAGAATAATCAGTACCACTGCTCCGATAAAGCCGAATTCTTCACCGACAACTGAAAAGATAAAGTCGGTATGGTTTTCAGGGATGTAGACTTCACCATGATTCAATCCCTTGCCGAATAATTGACCAGAACCGATGGCTTTAAGCGATTCAGTTAAATGGTAACCATCGCCTGAACTATAAGAATAAGGATCTAACCATGAAGCAATACGTCCTAATTGATATGTTTTAATTCCAAACCCATTTTCAATTAATGATGGTTTAAAGATAATAGATAGAATAAAGAAAGCACCGATAGATAAAATTGTTAAAAAGATAGGTGCCAAGATTTTCCAAGATATACCGCTGACAATCAGTACACCGACGACAATAGCTAGACAAACCAATGTAGTTCCCAAGTCATTTTGAAGGAAAATCAATATCATAGGAATACCAGAAACCACAAGCAATTTGAAGAACAGCTTGAAGTCTGTTTCTAATGATTTATTGAATGTGTATTTGTTATGTCGTGATACGATTTTAGCCAGCATTAAAATCAAGACGATTTTCATAAATTCAGATGGCTGAATACTGATCGGACCTAAACTATACCAGCTTTTTGCGCCGTTGATTGTCGGCGTAACAGCCGTTTCCGGCATAATCAGCAAAACAATAAGCAAAAAGCATAAAATGCCGTATAAAGTATACGTATATTTCATAATCCTTTTAGGCGAAACAACCATAATCCCCAGTGCGATAATAAACCCGAATATGTAATAGATAATTTGTTTGATACTGAAGTTCGCACTATATTGACCGCCGCCCATAGCGGATTGAATAAATAAAATACTGATCGCTGCAAATATCAGCAAGATGGCAATTAAAACCCAGTCAATGCGCCGTAACCATGATTTACTAGGTTGTTGACGTGAAGCTTTCATATATTAGATCTCCTTTAATCCACAATTTCACATCGGCAGAAAAGATGACAAGCCGCTTGTAACCGCTCTGCCTATATTATTTCTCTCTATGAAAAACTATAGCATATTTAATGTTTTACCTGTAGCTATTTCCTATTATATACCGTTTCATGAAATTGTGAATTTTCTTTCTCAGCTTTGACATGCAATAAGTGAGGCAATCGTGATAAAATAAAGTTTAATAATGCGTTTGGAGGAAAGAACATGGCTAAAGAAAATATATGTATCATTTATGGTGGAAAGAGTGCAGAACATGATGTTTCGATTTTGACTGCGCAAAATGTATTAAATGCTATCAATAAAGATGATTACCAAGTAGACATCATTTACATTACAAATGACGGTTCTTGGAAGAAGAAAGATAATATCACAGAAAGCATTGAAGATACTGAAACTTTACGCCTAGAAGATGTAGAAGAAGGTGAAATTTCAAGCTTGCTTACAAACAGCAGCTCTGGACAGCCATATTCAGCAGTGTTCCCGTTATTGCATGGACCAAATGGTGAAGATGGAACTATCCAAGGTCTGTTTGAAGTATTGGATTTACCGTATGTCGGCAACGGCGTACTTGCTGCATCAAGCACAATGGACAAACTAGTAATGAAGCAGCTTTTTGCACATAGAGGGCTGCCGCAGCTTCCATATGTCAGCTTTTTACGCAGCGAGTATGAAAAATATCAAAGCAATATCTTAAAACTTGTCCATGATAAATTAGAGTACCCAGTCTTTGTAAAACCAGCAAACTTAGGTTCAAGTGTAGGTATCAGCAAATGTAATAATGAAGAAGAATTAAAAGCAGGTATCGAAGAAGCCTTCCAATTCGACAGAAAGCTTGTAATCGAGCAAGGTGTTGTAGCACGTGAAATCGAAGTTGCTGTATTAGGCAATGACTATCCTGAAACTACAGAACCTGGAGAGGTTATTAAAGATGTTGCTTTCTACGATTATAAATCTAAGTACTTAGACGGCAATATCCAGCTTTCTATTCCGGCAAAACTAGATCCGGAAGTCAGCACAACATTAAGAAATATGGCAGTTGAAGCCTTTAAAGCAACTGACTGTGCTGGTTTATTGCGTGCAGACTTCTTCGTGACTGAAGACAACCAAATTTATATTAATGAAACGAATGCTATGCCTGGATTTACAAAATACAGTATGTATCCAAGTTTATGGGAAGGTATGGGCTTATCCTATGCTGACTTGATTACGAAACTGATTGAACTTGCGAAAGAGAAACATGTTGAAAAACAAAAGAACAAATATAAAATTGATTAAGGTAGTGTACTTGTAATGATAGAAGTAACATTAAAACAAATTAAAGAATGGATTCCCTGTGAAATTGATGAACAGTATTTAGAACATACGATTAAAGGCGCAGCAATTGATTCAAGAAAAATTGAAGCAGGCAATTTATTTATTCCGTTTAAAGGGGAAAATACAGACGGGCACCGTTTTGTTGAACAAGCATTGGCAGATGGTGCCGGTGCTGCCTTTTACCAAAACGATGCAAAACCAGAGACGCCTGTAGAAGGACCTATCATCTGGGTAGATGATACATTATTAGCATTGCAAGAGCTTGCCAAAGCATACTTGCAGTTAGTACAGCCTAAAGTGATTGCGGTCACAGGTTCTAATGGTAAAACAACAACAAAAGATATGATTGAAAGTGTCTTGAAGCCTAACTTCAAAGTGAAAAAGACACAAGGCAATTATAATAATGAAATCGGCATGCCTTTAACAATTCTTGAATTAGATCAAGATACGGAAATATCTATTTTAGAAATGGGTATGTCAGGCTTCCATCAAATTGAACTATTATCTGAAATTGCACAGCCGGATATTGCGGTAATTACGAATATCGGCGAATCGCATATGCAAGACCTTGGTTCAAGAGAAGGTATTGCAAGAGCGAAATTTGAGATAGTAGCCGGTTTAAAACCAGACGGTGTATTGCTTTATGATGGAGACGAGCCTTTATTAGTGCCGCATGTCAATACACTAGCAGACAAGCAAACAATCAGTATCGGATTAGGTTCTGAGAATGAAGTGGTCTGCAGTGTAGATCAACATGATGCATTCGGTATTGCGTTCAGTTTAAATGTCAGCGAACATTATCAAATACCGATTTTGGGTACGCATAATATGCGTAATGCAGCGATTGCAATTACAGTTGGCAAATTGTTAGGTTTATCATATGAAGTCATCAAAGAAAATATTGCGAAAGTACAATTAACACAAATGCGTATGGAATTGCATCGTACAGACTCAGGGATTGCTGTGATTAATGATGCTTATAATGCGAGTCCGACAAGCATGAAAGCAGCCATTGATACACTCGCAGCAATGGACGGACGCAAACTATTGATTTTAGCAGATGTATTAGAACTCGGCGAAAACAGTGCAGAGATGCATGCGTCAGTCGGTGCCTACTTAGAAAACAAAGGTATCGATATATTACTGACTTTCGGCGAAGAAGCAAAATATATTCATGAAGCTGGTCAAGCATTTGTAGAATCGGCACAACATTTTGATGATAAAACAGCATTGATTGATACAGTCCTTCAATCTGCTCAGCCTAAAGATAATATTTTAATCAAAGGTTCAAGAGGCATGGCTTTAGAAGAAGTTGCACAAGCACTATTAGAACAGAAATAATACAAAGTTAGTAAGATGGTGAAAAATTCTCAATACGAGAACTCCTATCATCTTACTAACTTTTTTGTTTTTAAGAGGAATTTGCGTTATTGCTATAATGGTCTCAAGGTGGTACTATATAGAAGTTGATGAAAAATTAAAGACAGGTGGGGGCGGGTGCTCATCAAGTTCTGTAATTCATACAGAATGAATGTTAAATTATTAACCGCTCATTTTTTATCATTTTTAGGATGAAAATGAAACTTATAGATGATGTATATCTACTGGATTGAAGAGAGCACAAAATCATCAAAGTCGTCTCGACCATATATAAAGGAGAATTATTTTGCAAAAATTTATAGATTTAGGTGTTTCAGAAAAAACTGCTGAAACGCTTGCTAATATGGGCTTCGAAGAACCGACTCCTATACAAAATGACAGTATACCGTTTGCATTGCACGGATTAGATATTCTAGGTCAAGCTCAAACAGGTACAGGTAAAACAGGAGCGTTTGGTATTCCATTAATCGAGAAAGTTGTAGGAAAAGACGGTATTCAAGCACTGATCTTAGCACCTACACGCGAATTAGCAATGCAAGTAGCTGAACAGTTAAGAGCATTCAGCCGCGGACAACGCGTACAAGTTGTGACAGTATTCGGCGGTATGCCAATCGGCCGTCAAATCAAAGCATTGAAAAAAGGCCCTCAAATCGTAGTGGGTACACCAGGACGTGTGATTGACCATTTAAATCGCCGTACGTTAAAAACTGATAATATTCACACATTGATTATTGATGAAGCGGATGAAATGATGAACATGGGCTTCATCGATGATATGAGATTCATTATGGATAATATTCCATCAGAAAATCGTCAAACAATGTTATTCTCTGCAACTATGCCGAAAGCTATTCAAGCATTAGTGCAGCAATTTATGAAAGACCCTAAAATTGTTAAAACAATGAATAACGAAATGTCAGATCCGCAAATTGACGAATACTACACGATTGTTAAAGAATTAGAGAAATTCGAAACATTTACAAACTTCTTAGATGTACATCAACCAGAACTTGCGATTGTATTCGGTCGTACAAAACGCCGTGTTGATGAATTAACAAGTGCGTTGATTTCTAAAGGTTATAAAGCAGAAGGCTTGCATGGCGATATCACACAAGCAAAACGTTTAGAAGTCTTGAAGAAATTCAAAAATGATCAAATCGATATCTTAGTTGCTACAGACGTTGCAGCACGTGGTTTAGACATTTCAGGTGTCAGCCATGTATACAACTTCGATATTCCTCAAGATACTGAAAGCTATACTCACCGTATTGGACGTACAGGCCGTGCTGGTAAAAAAGGTATCGCAGTTACATTTGTGAACCCGATTGAAATGGATTATATCCGTCAAATCGAACAAACAAACAACCGCCGAATGAGAGCTTTAAGACCGCCGCATCGTAAAGAAGTATTGCGTGCACGCGAAAACGACATTAAAGAAAAAGTAGAAAAATGGATGTCTCATGAACATTCAGAACGTCTGCAAAACATTTCATCTCAATTATTGAATGAATACAATGATGTTGAATTAGTCGCAGCGTTATTACAAGAGTTAGTGGAAGCGAATGATGAAGTAGAAGTACAATTAACATTCGAAAAACCATTAGCAAGAAAAGGACGTCAAAATTCTAAAGGACCTCGTCGCGGAGGCAAACCTTCAAACAAACGTTCTAACAACAAACACGATAACAAAAACCGTCGCGGCAAAGGCAAATTCAACAACAAGAAACAACGCAACGATAAAAAAGACCATAAGAAACCGATTAAAGGCCGTACATTTGCGGACTTGCAAAAATAATAGACGTGATTAAAATGTTACCGTTCCGATTAATTTCGGAGCGGTTTTTTTACATAATGTTCCATAAAATTGTTACAAAATGAGGTTAATCATTGTTAAACTATGATTAATACTAAAATTAAAATGAATAGGAGAGGCATAAAAAATGAAACAGCAAAGTCCTCGTCGTGTTATACAATATTATTACACGCGTTTTTTGATAGCGTTTCTTTTTTATCTGCTTATCTTTTTAGGTATCAGATGGATCAGTAATTACTTTCATTGGAACAGCTGGATTATCAACCTCTTGCTGGTGCTCTTGGTGATTGAGCTGCTCTATTTATGTATTCGGCCTTGGCTGCTTTGGAAGTATCGTCATTATCAAATTGAAAGCACAAATATTTCAACGATTAAAGATTTCTTCTTTAAAAAACAAGAGATTGTAAAGTTTGATCGTATTCAATATGTCGAACGAAAAAGCGGACCATTACTTAGATTATTTAAACTTTACGGTATTGTTGTGGTCACAGCAGGATATAAAATCGCACTGCCGTTATTGATGCATAAGACAGCAGAAGAAGTAGAAAAAATTTGTATACAAAAGCTTGAGGAGGTGGATGCTGATGTATAGTCCTCAGAAACTGCATCCATTGTCTTATCTCACAGGCTTGATTAAAACGATTAAACAAAATATCATCGTTATCATTTTATTCTTTATCAATATTAAGGATTTTAACTTTACGAATGTCCGAGAATATATTTGGCCTGCAGCGATGATAGGAATCTTCCTTATTTCTTTTATCATCAATGCATTAGCGGTATATTCAACGCGCTATTGGATAGAAGGTCATCACTTTGTCGTTATAGAAGGGGTTTTTAATAAGAAACGTAAAGAATTAGATATTCAACGTATTCAATCCTTTGACTCTTCACAAGATATTATCAGTCGAATCTTCGGCGGCATGATTATGGAAATCAAAACACCGAGCGATAGTATCCAATTAGAAATTGTCTCTAAAAAGCAATTTGAAGACATTGAACAAAATGTTAAAGCCGTACAGTATGCCAATGATCAGCCGGCAGAACAGAATGAAGCAGTTGAAGGTGCTGAAGATGAATCAAAATCGCAGCAATTGCTCTTTAAATTGTCGTTGAAAGAATTGATTTTAATGGCACTTTCCAGCGGGTCAATCGGTTTTGCGTTAGTTACACTGACACCAATACTCGGGACATTCCAAGAAATCATTCCATGGGAAAGTTTATTTAATCGTTTCGAATGGATTGCACATGCGGCATATGTGGCTGTAGCAGGTCTCGTTATTACAGCGCTGCTTGCGGCATACATTATCGGTGTCATTATAGAATTTGTACGCAGCTATGGTTATACATTGACTGAAGAAAATGAACAACTTCATATCAAGCATGGTTTATTAAGTGTTAAAACTGTGAACGTACCGATACGCAGAATACAAGCAGTTGTTGAAAAGCAATCTTTTATTCGCAGATTTATGGGTTATACTTCTATTTCGTTTATTATTACAAGCGATGGACACAGCTCTGAAGAATCAGAATCTGCATCAGGAGATGTTGTGATTTTACCGTTTATCAAAAGACAAAAAGCCTATGAAATGGTACAGCAGCTGGTACCGTCTATGGAATTTCAAGGTGTACCGACAGGATTGCCTAAAGGCGGGATACGCAGACATGCACAAATCGGTGTGGCTTTGTTGCTGATTGCTGGCGGAATTTGTACGTATTTCTGGTCAGTGTGGTATCTCGTTTTAGCAGCATTCATAAGTGTGTTGTTTATTGTGAACAGTATCATGACTGTGCTCTATTCTGGCTATATGACAGATGCATCATTATTAACAGTGAAGAAAACACAGCTGATGCGGACACGATATTTTTATGTGAAGAAGGATAAAATTATCGGTTTTGAAAAAGCACAAAATCTTTTCATGCAGCATGCCAAGTTGGCTGATTTCAACTTTAAGGCTGCACGTGGTTTATCCAGTATAGATATCGGGCTGCGGTTTATTCCTGACCGAGAAGCGGAGCGTTTGAAACAATGGTATATCAAGGAGGGTTATGATGAAACTGAATCGAATGGCACAAGAGGGTAAGAAAGTACTTGTTATTGCAGGGTTAATACGCACAGCATTGATTGCATTGGTATTGCTTAGTCTTGCCTTTTCAGACTTATACTGGTGGCACATAACGTCAGAGCGAGCTGTTAAATGGAACTTTATCATTACTGCTTGTGTCATTGTGGTTGCTATTATCATCGACTGCCTTATCAATCCATGGCTGAAAAAGAAACAACATGGCTATGTGCTTGAAAACAAAAAGATAATTGTACAAGAAGGCATGTTGTTTGTCAGCTTGAAACATATTCCGCTTTTCAGAATTCAAAACATAGATATTACTGAAGGATGGATCATGCGCAAATGGCAGCTGGCAACACTAACTTTATCCACAGCCGGCGGGAATAGTGATATTATTTTAATTAAAAGAACTACAGCACAAGCTATAATGGATGAAATCAAACAAAGTTCTCAAACTTTATATGAGTATGATATAGAAACAGGTGAGTAAATGATATACGGAATCGGAATAGATTTAATTGAAATCGAGCGTATTCAAACGATGCTGGAACGCCAAAAAAGATTGCCAGAGAAGATTTTAAGTGCAGATGAGCTTGAGAAATTCAATTCATTTTCGCATGAAAAGAGAAAAGCAGAATTTCTTGCAGGCCGTTTTGCATGCAAAGAAGCTTTCAGTAAAGCCTTGGGGACAGGGATCGGCAAACGCATCGGCTTTAAAGCAATCAACTGCAAAAATGATGAATTAGGACGACCTTTTATAGAATACGAAGGATTTAAAGTGCATGTCAGCATCTCGCATACTGAAAATTATGCGACAAGCCAAGTGATACTAGAGAAGATTTAGTACAATAAGAGTATTGCTAAAGTGTGAAAAGTAGTATTATAGTAGTAATACATTTTAACGGTTTTTAAAGGAGATGACACTATGGCGGATAAATTTTATCGGCCTACGTATCTTAAGGTAGATTTAGAAGCAATTTTAAAAAACTATCAAGTACTAGGTAAACTACAACCCAATAAACAAGTGATGCCTGTTATAAAAGCGAATGCCTATGGTATGGGCAGTGTCAAAGTTGCGCGCTGTTTAGAAGACAACGGCGCAGAGTTCTTTGCGGTAGCAACATTAGATGAAGCAATCGAACTGCGTATGAACGGCATTGATGCCAAAATTTTAATTCTAGGTGTGGTGATGCCGCATGATATTAATAAAGCGATTCAGCATCGTGTTGCATTAACAGTACCATCATATTCATGGCTGAAAGCAGCGATTGAACAAATTGATACATCTGTTGAAAAGGATTTATGGCTGCATGTCAAAATCGATACAGGAATGGGACGCTTAGGTATTAAATCAGTAGAAGATTACCAAAAGATTGTTAAAGAGATCAATCAGCATGAACATCTGATTTTTGAAGGTGTGTTTACACACTTTGCTCAAGCTGATGAAGATAGCCCGCATACTGCAGAGCAATATCAAATGTTTGAAGAATGGGTAACTACTTTACCACTTCCGCCTTATGTACATGCGCAAAATTCTGCAGGTACTATTTTGCATGAAGCACCGATTTGCAACATGGTCCGTACTGGTATTGCATTATATGGCTACTATCCATCTGAATATGTAAGAGAAAAGACACATGCGGTTTTGTATCCGTGTGCACAATGGCAGACTGAAATTATGGAAGTCAAACAACTGAATGTCGGTGACACAGTAAGCTATGGCTCAACTTATACAGCGGACCATAAAGTGAAATCAGCTGTATTAGGTGTAGGCTATGCAGATGGCTTTCCGCGTATGATGCAAGGTGCGACAGTTGAAATCAAAGGGCATCATTGCCCGATTATCGGCAGAGTCTGCATGGATCAGATGATGGTTGAATTACCTGAAGATGAAACGTTTCATGTCGGTGATACAGCAACTTTGCTCAACCGTGAACACGAGGGTCTGGAATCATTAACAGAGATGGCGAATAAACAGCAAACAATCAATTATGAAGTGTTATGCCGCATCAGCCGTCGTGTACCAAGAATTTATGAACCTGAAAAATTATTTGATATTGTCAACGAATTGCAAAAATAGTATGGTCATGAATTTTGAAATTTGTTATCATTAGTTTGAATATTAATTTAGCAGTTCTTTATTTCTTGGAGGTCTTACTTATGTCAACTTTTAATCAGAATAGAACTTATAGTTTGGAACAGTCATTAAAAGAAGGCTATTCACAAATGGCTGATTTAAATCTCTCCCTAGCAACGGAGGCATTTTCAGTTGAATGTGAAGCCTGTGATTGCAACGAATCTTATCTTGCATTCGACAAGGATGAATGATGAGGAGAGGCGATGTATATTTAGCTGATTTATCACCAGTGCAAGGTTCTGAACAAGGGGGAGTTAGACCTGTTGTAATTATACAAAATGACACTGGCAATAAGTACAGTCCGACGGTGATTGTAGCCGCAATTACCGGCCGTATTAACAAGGCAAAAATTCCAACACATGTGGAAATTGAAAAGAGTAAATATAAATTAGACAAAGATTCTGTTATCTTACTCGAACAGATTAGAACAGTTGATAAAAAACGTTTGAAAGAGAAACTGACTTATCTTTCAGATGAAAAGATGAAAGAAATTGACAATGCGATTGGAATCAGTTTGGGTTTAACTCACAAAAATTAAGAACCGATTGCAAACTTGATATTTAACAACTAAATGACAAACGGATATGTCAGTCTTGCTGAACAATCCAGTTCATCCATGAAATTAAGTTAAGAGGTTAAAAAACGATTTCAGCTTACTTAGCAATTTTGCTTATTGCTCGACTATGATCATAGCGTAATACAGCATTCTTACTATGATGCTGAAATTTGTTTTTTTCCTCTTTTTCTATGATGAACTTTATGTGTATTTAGTGTGTAGATTAAACAGAATATTGGGCAAAAACTGACATTTATAGAGAGGGCGATACAATGAAGGATTTTAAAAAAAGGTATTTGCAAATGATGCAATCATATGTAGAGTCCTATGATAAAGAAAAGATAACGAACCAATTCCAGGCGTTCGGCAAAGAAATCATCGAAAAGGACATTCAAGCAGAAGATGTATTGGATATTCATCGTGAATGTGCCAACGAGATGGATTTAAATAGAGATGAAATTCTGGCTACGTTCGAATTATTGAAAATAATTGCAAATGCATATGGCTTCAGCTACCAAGATTACCAAGAAATGGTAGATAAACTATACTACCATGACAAGGAAATGGATTTAGCTTCTCGTTTACAGCAAACAATGCTGCAAACAGAGATACCTCAATTTGACAGTATTCAAATCGGGGTTATTTCCGTAGCTGCACAAAAGGTAAGCGGAGATTATTTTAATTTAATCGATCATAAAGATGGGACAATGAGTTTCGCTGTTGCAGATGTCATCGGCAAAGGGATTCCTGCAGCACTTGCAATGAGTATGATTAAGTTCGGTATGGATTCCTATGGGCATTCGCAATTACCAAGCGACGGATTAAAACGATTGAATCGTGTTGTTGAAAAGAACGTTAACCAAGATATGTTCGTGACAATGTTTTACGGCTTGTATGAAGAAATGAATCATTTATTGTATTGCAGCTCAGCAGGACATGAGCCTGGTTATATCTTCAGAGCTGAACAAGATGAATTTGAAGAAATTTCTGTCAGAGGCAGAGTATTAGGCGTTAAACAATTAGAGCGTTATAAGCAGCAAGAGATTCCGATTTATTTAGACGATTTGATTATTATCTTTACAGATGGTGTGACTGAGATCAGAGATGAAAACGGCAAATTTATTGAAACAGATTATTTGTTAGATTTCATACATAAATACAAAAATCTGCATCCTCAAGACATTGTACAGTTATTATATGAAGAACTGTTAGGCATTCAGCCTTCAGGCAAACGAGATGACTTAACAATTTTAATTATTAAGCGCGTAAATTAAATAAAAGTGATTAACTTTTTAATAAAACGGGTAGATAAGTGTTTGAAATATGAACAGACTGGAGTGTATCATTGAATGAACTTGAATATAGAGACAAAAAAACATGATGAGTATTATGAAATTAAGGTCGGAGGAGAATTGGATGTCTATACTGTACCTGATTTAGAAAAGGTCTTGTCACCTATTAAACAAGAAGGTACACATGATGTTCATGTTAACTTAACGAATGTCAGCTACATGGATTCAACAGGTCTTGGTTTATTTGTTGGAACATTGAAAGCTTTAAATCAAAATGATAAAGAATTATATATTATCGGTGCTTCTGAGCGCATCAGCCGTTTATTTGAAATTACAGGCTTAAGCGACTTAATGCATGTAAACGAAGGATCGGAGGTAGAATGACATGGAAGCGAAGCGGAATGTAATTGAAATGAAGTTACCTGCACAAGCTGAATATGTCAGTTTAATTCGATTAACACTGTCAGGTGTATTCTCACGTGCCGGTGCTTCATACGATGATATTGAAGATGCAAAAATTGCAGTGAGCGAAGCAGTAACAAATGCAGTCAAGCATGCCTATAAAGGTGAAGATACAGATACTTCTATTTATTTATGCTTTGAAATTTACGAAGATAAAATCAGAGTCGTGATTTCTGACCAAGGTCAAAGTTTCGACTATGAAGAAAAGAAAAAAGAACTAGGGCCATATAAACAAAATGAAAACATCGACTTTTTAAGAGAAGGCGGCCTTGGTTTGTTCTTAATTGAATCACTTATGGATGAAGTTAAAGTAAACAAGGACAATGGTGTTACGATAAGCATGATTAAGTATATAAAAAAAGAGCAGGTGCACAATAATGGCGAAAGAGTCGAAATCAACTAACGATATTTCACCAGAACAAATCAACGAGTGGATCAGACAGCATCAAAATAATGAAAATACCAGTGCCCAAGACAAGCTTGTCAAACATTATCAGAAATTGATTGAATCTTTAGCTTTTAAGTATTCAAAGGGACAATCCCACCACGAAGATTTGGTTCAAGTAGGAATGGTAGGCTTGATAGGTGCAATCAATCGATTCGACATTAACTTCGGAAGAAAGTTTGAAGCTTTCTTGGTGCCTACTGTAATCGGTGAAATCAAAAGATATTTAAGAGATAAGACTTGGAGCGTTCATGTTCCAAGAAGAATTAAAGAAATTGGTCCGAGGATCAAAAAAACGACAGATGAATTGACTAATGAACTTGAGCGTTCGCCATCAATTGCTGAAATTGCAGACAGACTAGAAGTCACTGAAGAAGAAGTACTCGAAGCAATGGAGATGGGACAAAGTTATAATGCTTTAAGTGTGGATCATTCCATTGAAGCGGACAAAGACGGTTCAACAGTGACACTGCTGGATATTATGGGTGAACAAGAAGACGGTTATGATTTAACAGAAAAACGCATGATTCTTGAAAGAATTTTACCGATATTATCTGACAGAGAACGTGAAATCATTCAGTGTACGTTTATCGAAGGATTAAGTCAAAAAGAAACAGGTGAACGCATTGGTTTAAGCCAAATGCATGTTTCTCGTTTGCAGCGCAATGCGATTAAAAAACTTCAGCAAGCAGCAAAGAAATAAAGCAGCTTGTTGCAAATATGAATCTGATAACAGGACTGAAGTACGTATTCATGTATTTCAGTCCTGTTTGTATTTTGTGCTATCATGGAATCAAGAAAACGAAATTGAGGTGCCGATATTGAATAAAGAATTGATTAACTCAATCGAAAAACAACATAACTTTTCTACCAAACAAATTACAGAAGTGCTTGCACTTTTAGAAGAAAATAATACTGTTCCGTTTATCGCGAGATATCGTAAAGAACGTACGGGCGGATTAGATGAAGTTGAAATCAAGAAAATAGCGGATGAATACCACTATATGGAGCAGCTTCAAAAAAGAAAAGAAGAAGTCTTACATAATATTGAACAACAAGGACTTTTAGATGCACAATTGAAAGCTGATATTTTAAAACAAACTAAATTGCAGCGTGTAGAAGATTTATACAGACCATTTAAACAAAAGAAAAAGACACGTGCCACAGAAGCAAAAAGGAAAGGATTAGAACCTTTAGCTAAATGGCTGATGCAAAAAAGTATCGATCAATCACCTGCTGATTATGCTGCAGCTTTTATCAACGATGAAGTAGAAAGTGCACAAGCAGCATTAGCAGGAGCACAAGATATTATCGCTGAATGGGTATCAGATAATCCTAAATATAGAAATAAAATCTTAACGCAAACACAAAAGCGCGGCTTGATTACGAGTCAGAAAAAGAAAAAAGCTGAAGATGAACAAAAGACATACGAAATGTATTATGACTTCTCAGAACCAATCAATAAAGTCGCAAATCATCGTATCTTAGCAATGAACCGCGGAGAAAAGGAAAAAGTATTAACCGTTAAAATAGAAATGGATACGAGCAGCATCGAACGTGATATTGAAAGACAAGAAGTCAAAGGCAATCATGAAGGCAGTCAATATATTAAAGATGCTATACAAGATAGTATGAAACGTTTGATTATGCCTTCAATCGAGCGAGAAATCCGTTCTGATTTAACTACGAAAGCTGAAGATCATGCTATTGAGGTCTTTAGTGTGAACCTCAAACATTTGTTATTGCAGCCGCCGTTGAAAGGCAAACAAATTTTAGGTGTCGACCCGGCTTTCAGAACAGGGTGCAAGCTTGCTGTAATCAATCCATACGGAACATTTATTGCTAAAGGTGTGATGTATCCGCATCCGCCTGTGAATAAAAAGCAGCAAGCAGAAAAAACATTCTTGCAGTTCGTAAATGATTACGATGTGAAGCTTGTTGCCATCGGTAATGGTACAGCAAGCAGAGAAACAGAACAATTTGTGGCGGACTTGATTCAAAAACATCACTTAGATGTGCAATTTATTATTGTAAATGAAGCAGGGGCTTCTGTTTATTCAGCATCTGAAATTGCACGTTCTGAATTCCCTGACTTCCAAGTTGAGGAACGCAGTGCTGTGTCAATAGGTCGTCGTGTACAAGATCCATTAAGCGAATTAGTAAAAATCGATCCGAAATCTATCGGTGTCGGACAATATCAGCATGATGTGAATCAAAAGGCATTAGAAAATGCTTTGGATTTTGTTGTGGAAACAGCAGTTAACCAAGTCGGTGTAGATGTTAATACAGCATCACGTTCATTATTGCAGCACGTATCAGGTTTATCTCCGCAAATCGCACAGAATATTATTGATTTCCGTGAAGAGAACGGTGCAATTGATCATCATAAGCAAATTGCGAAAGTTAAACGCTTAGGGCCGAAAACTTTTGAACAAAGTATTGGTTTCTTGCGTATCGTTAATGGCAAAGAGCCGCTTGATAATACAGCGATTCATCCAGAAAGCTATAACATAGCATACCAATTGCTGGAACAAGAAGGTCTGAGTGCAGAGGATTTAGGCACAAAACAATTAAAAGATGCACTGAACAAAATTGATATGAAAGCAGCAGCTGAAAAGTTAGAGGTAGGATTACCGACACTTGAAGATATCGTCTCAGCTTTAATTGCGCCGAACCGAGATCCGCGTGATGAATACGAAACACCGATTTTAAAATCGAACGTATTGTCTTTAGAAGATTTAACTAAAGGAATGAAACTAAGCGGAACAGTACGCAACGTTGTAGACTTTGGAGCGTTTGTAGATGTCGGTGTAAAACAAGATGGTTTAGTACACATTTCGCAACTCTCTAAACGTTTCGTCAAAAATCCTATGGATGTCGTCAATGTCGGCGATATTGTAGATGTATGGGTGCTAGATACAGATACAGTTAAAAATAAAGTTTCATTAACGATGATTAACCCAAATGACTGAGCAATGGATGAATAATGAAAGATTGCAGCAGCTGACAGAAAAGATTTCCAAAGAAGTATTCAACTGGGAGTTTAAGCATCAGGCGTATTTTAATAATCGGCTAAGAACGACAGGCGGCAGATATTTACTGCAATCTCACAATATCGAGATTAATCCAAAGCAATATGAAAAGTTTGGAGAAGCGGCAATTATAGACATTATTAAACATGAGTTGTGCCACTACCATCTGCATTTGCAAAAGAGGGGTTACCAACATAAAGATGCTGATTTTAAACAATTAAGTCAGCAAGTTGGTGCACCGAGGTTTTGCAGTGCGATAAAAAGCTATGAAGAAAGAGCGAATTATATCTATCAGTGCAGAAAATGCAAAAAATCATTTCCAAGAATTAAAAAAGTAAACACACAGAGAATGGTATGCGGACATTGCCATGGAAAACTGCAGCTGGTTAAGAAACTGAAATAATAAAAATGAACGCTGTGCATTAAGGCTTGAACGTGTCACAATGCACAGCGTTTCTATGTGTATAGAAGAAATTTGAAAAAAGATGAAAAAAATCGAGGTTTCATGTTGACTTAGGATAATGAATGTTATATGATAGTTCATGTCCTAAAAAAACACATTAAAAATTTGAAACGAACTTTAACGGCTTGTTAAAAACTTTTAAAAAGTTATTGACAAGAGATTACGAAAGTATTACAATAGAGTACGTTGTTAAATTAAGTAATTGATGAATTTAACCCAAGCGGTCGTGGCGGAATGGCAGACGCGCTAGGTTGAGGGCCTAGTGGGAGAGATCCCGTGGAGGTTCAAGTCCTCTCGGCCGCATCAAATTTCATTGATTACACGAGTAATTATGCGGGTGTAGTTTAATGGCAAAACCTCAGCCTTCCAAGCTGATGTTGTGGGTTCGATTCCCATCACCCGCTCCAAAAATGATTTT
>NZ_MRZJ01000007.1 GCF_002994445.1 Staphylococcus simulans | reverse complement strand
AATCCGAAGACCTTCATCACTCACGCGGCGTTGCTCCGTCAGGCTTTCGCCCATTGCGGAAGATTCCCTACTGCTGCCTCCCGTAGGAGTCTGGACCGTGTCTCAGTTCCAGTGTGGCCGATCACCCTCTCAGGTCGGCTACGTATCGTTGCCTTGGTAAGCCGTTACCTTACCAACTAGCTAATACGCCGCGGGTCCATCTATAAGTGACAGCAAAACCGTCTTTCATCATGAAACCATGCGGTTTCATGTATTATCCGGCATTAGCCCCGGTTTCCCGGAGTTATTCCAGTCTTATAGGTAGGTTACCCACGTGTTACTCACCCGTCCGCCGCTAACGTCAGAGGAGCAAGCTCCTCGTCTGTTCGCTCGACTTGCATGTATTAGGCACGCCGCCAGCGTTCATCCTGAGCCAGGATCAAACTCTCCATAAAAATTTATGATGTTTGACTAGCTCATAAAAACTATTTGTTATAAAACGTTTAAAACGTTTGTTAATTTGGAATTAACGTTGACATATTGTCATTCAGTTTTCAATGTTCATTTTTTCGCGTTACAATAATCAATTATACCGCTTTTCATTTTTGAAGTCAAGCACTTTTTAAAATTATTTTTTAAAGAATGTTTGCCTTCGTTTTTTTCAACAATAACTATTCTATAATGTTCTTTGTTGATTTTCAATAGTAAAATTTACACTTTGTTAAAGTTTTTAATTCAAACTTTTACTTCTCAATGTTAAATTTACTGCGCCGTTTCAACGACCTATTCATCATATCAAGTCTTCTGTTAAGAGTCAATAAATTTCTTTAATAAAATTTGTATAAAATTACTTAATGTGCGTACGATTGCAACCAACAGCAACTATTGCCGTATAAGTGTAAATAGACCTAATGCCCTCTTACCCTTTGTGTGTAGTAATACTAGTATTCTACCGTTTTCTCGACCATTTTTTATTATTCCCATGTTAACACCACTTCATACTCTTGTAATATGAAGTGCAGCATATACTTTTTATTGATCTTCTGAAATCCTCTTATATAGTAAAAAGACCAAATGCATTCCGCATTTGGTCTGTTCAGCTTGTAATAATTTCTTATTCTTCTTTTTCTTGGCATTCTGGGCATAATCCGTAAATTTCCATTCTGTGATGAGAAACTTTAAATCCTGTTACATGTTGTGCTAACTGTTCGACTTCATGTAATTGAGGGTAATGAAAATCAACGATTTTTCCGCAATTTTCGCAGATTACGTGATAATGATTATGCGTATTAAAATCAAAGCGACTAGATGCATCTCCATAAGTCAATTCATTGACAATCCCTGTTTTCTTAAACACTCGCAAGTTATTATATATCGTAGCAACACTTATGTTTGGAAAATCTGGTGACAGTGCCTGATAAATTTCATCTGCTGTTGGATGAGTTTCACTGGAAATCAAAAATCTTAGAATGGCTTGTCTTTGCGGTGTAATTCTGATTCCGGCATTTCTTAAAGATGCAATAGAGTCCTCTAATTGATGCTCAATAGATTCCATTTCTGCACTCATCTAATCCACCGTCTTTCTACTTAATAATTATTATTACTTAATATTAATATAACGGTTGAAGCACTGAAATGTCAATGTTTGCACTTAATTTAATCAATAACCTTTAGTTAAATCAACCTTATTCTCAACTACATCTCCATCATTGAGAAAATGTTTGAAATTCCTAATAAATATTTGTGATGCTTCATTGAAATTTTCTTTACCATTGCCTGTGATATGTGCTGTAATACTTACATTATCCAGTTCATATAAAGGACTATCCTCTGATAAAGGTTCTTTTTCAAAGACATCTAAATAAGCATGTCTGATTTTATCTTCTTTTAAAGCATTAATAATTGTTTCTTCGGAAGCAATCGTTCCTCTTCCGATGTTAATGAACAATGCACTCTCTTTCATTGCATCGAATTGTTCTGCTTTCAATAAATGATACGTAGTTTCAGTTTCAGGCAAAACGTTAATGATAATATTTGCTTTAGGCAAAACCTCATTTAATGCATTTAATGGATAAGTCTCATCAAATCCATCTACTTCATGACCAGTAGTATTGATGCCGATCACTTTCATTTCAAACGCATTTGCAAGTTTAGCAATTTCTTTAGGAATATTGCCTGTACCTAATAGAAGGATAGTATCTCCATCTAATCGTCTGCCTGTTACTTTAGAATCATATACCTTATTATCTTGATTGCGTCTTGAAACTCTCATTTGTTTGTAATCGTCTAGAATATATGCAAACGCAAATTGACTCATTTGTTTTGCGTGGATACCTGATGCATTGGTTAATAAAATATCTCGCTCTGCAAGATATTCAAGCGGCAGATTATTCACACCCGCAGCATACCATGCAATAAATTTAAGATTCGGCATACCTTCAAAGAAAGCTTTATCAGCTTTACCGCTGTATCCGATCACAATATCTGCATCTTTTTTATCATCTTCGCTGATTTCATCTACATTCTTACGAAATACGAATTCTGTTTCTGGAAAAGTTTCTTCCAATAACTGCTCTGAGTCTTTTAATCTATTTAATGAAAGAACCTTCACTTGCTTCACCCCAATATTTCTTTTAGTTGATCCATTTGTTCTTTAACTTTTACTTTCTCGATGACATGGTCGATAACCCCTTCTTCGTCAACGATAAAAGTAGTTCTTACAATGCCCATTGATTCTTTACCGAAACTTTTCTTCAATTGGTAGACGCCTGTTGCTTCAGACAATTTATAATCTTCGTCTACTAATAAATCGAAGTTTAAATCATGTTTTGCGATAAAGTTTTGGTGTTTTTTCTTAGAATCTCCGCTGATTCCATAGACAGCAATATCTAAATCATTGAACATTGCCATGTTGTCTCGGAAATCGCAAGCTTCTGTTGTGCATCCTGGTGTATTGTCTCTAGGATAAAAGTAAAGAATTGCTTTTCTTCCTTTGATAGTTTCGTTAGTAATCACTTCTCCGTCTTGATTTTCTAATGCAAATTCAGGGAATTTGTCTCCTTTTTTCAACATATGCTCACCTTTTTCTTCTTATAGTTAATTATATGATACGATAGTAAGCGGAAATATTAAATTAAAAGAGGTTGATAAATAATGAATTTTACTGAAAGCGAACGACTTCAAAGTTTGTCAGATGAATATATCCTAGGCGGTGTCAACTCCCCTTCCCGCTCATTTAAAGCAGTGGGCGGCGGTGCACCGGTAGTAATGAAAGAAGGTAAAGGTCAATATTTATTCGACGTAGATGGCAATCGTTATATCGACTATCTGCAAGCATACGGACCGATTATTACAGGTCACGCACATCCGCACATCACTAAAGCAATTCAAGAGCAAGCAGCGAAAGGTGTACTCTTCGGTACGCCGACCGAACTAGAAATTGAGTTTGCTAAAAAATTACGCGAAGCCATTCCTTCACTTGAAAAAATGCGTTTCGTCAACTCAGGTACTGAAGCAGTGATGACAACAATTCGTGTTGCACGTGCGTATACAAACCGTGATAAAATCATTAAATTTGCTGGTTCATATCATGGTCACTCAGATTTAGTACTTGTTGCAGCAGGCAGCGGCCCTTCACAATTAGGATCTCCTGATTCAGCAGGCGTACCAAAAAGTGTAGCGCAAGAAGTTATTACTGTACCTTTCAATGACATCGAAGCCTATAAAGAAGCAATGGAACATTGGGGCGATCAAATTGCAGCAGTATTAGTAGAACCGATTATCGGCAACTTCGGTATGGTTGAACCGCTTCCCGGCTTCCTAGAAGAAGTCAATGAAATCACTCATCAATACGGCGGTTTAGTTGTCTATGATGAAGTCATTACAGCATTTCGTTTCCATTATGGGGCAGCACAAGACTTATTAAATGTCTATCCTGACTTAACTGCCTTCGGTAAGATTGTCGGCGGAGGATTACCAATCGGCGGATACGGCGGACGTCAAGATATTATGGAACAAGTCGCACCGCTCGGACCTGCATATCAAGCGGGTACAATGGCAGGCAACCCATTATCAATGAAAGCCGGCATTGCATTATTAGAAGTGTTAGAACAAGATGGTGTATACGAAGAATTGAATCGTCTCGGCAAAAAACTCGAAGATGGTTTAAATGAATTGATTAAAAAACATGGTATTACAGCTACTATCAACAGAGTCTACGGTTCATTAACAATGTACTTTACTGATGAAAAAGTAACACATTACGAACAAGCTGAAAACTCAGACGGCGAAGCATTCGCTAAATTCTTCAAACTTATGCTGAACCAAGGTATTAATTTAGCTCCATCTAAATTCGAAGCATGGTTCTTAACAACTGAGCATACAGATGAAGATATCGAAGAAACATTACGTGCTGCTGATTATGCTTTCTCTCAAATGAAATAAACTTGAAAATCATTCAAATTCAATGTATAACTTTATTATACGATTTGTTTTCAGTTGCCATTAAAACTGAGAATAAATGTGCATAAACAGGAATAAAGGAGCACAACAATTTGAAATTAGGTGCAAGAATTTTTAAAACTGGTATTGCTATTGTCCTGGCAATGTTAATTGCGTCATTTTTGCCTAAAAGTGCGGGTATTCCTACAGTTGCAGGAATCGGGGCAGTTGTTGCAATGCAGCCGAGCGTATTCCGCTCATACAAAACAATCAAAGAACAGTTTCAAGGTAACTTAATCGGTGCATTTCTATCCGTCTCCATGGTTAGTATCTTCGGTGATACTATCATTATTATGGGTGCCACAGTTATCGTGCTGATTGCTTTGCTCTTCCAATTAAAGCTCCAGCACGTGGCTACACTGGCTACTGTTACAGCTTTAATTATTATGGGGCAAGGCGGAGAGACTGGTAATTTCTATGCTTCTGCGTTTTATCGTTTCGTATTAGTAATGATCGGTGTTTCAAGTGCGTTTATTGTCAACGTTGCTTTCTTCCCGCCGAAATATGAAACAAAGCTCTACTATAATTCAATGAATGTCGCATCTGACATCTTCATTTGGATTAAATTAGTAATTAATGATACGACTGAGTTTTACCATGTAAAAGAAGATACTAAAAGCATTAAGAAACGTTTGAATAACTTGCAGCAGCTCTTTGATTATTATAAAGAAGAGCGTACTTTCTTAAAAAAGAATGCATTTGAACTAAACAGAAAGAAGATTGTCTTTAAGCAAGTTGTCCTGACGACAAAAAGTGCATACGATGTTTTGCGTCGCATGCACCGCTTCCAAAACGACTTGCACAACATGAGCGATAAACTTAAACTTCAAATTAAATTTGAGCTTGATGATTTAATGAATTCTTATGATCAAATTATGTTCAGCATTGCGCAAAAAGCAAGATATGACTTTGAGAATTTCCAAGCACCCATTGACATACCGCAAAAAATCGAACTCTTGGATGCATTTAAAAATGAATTGCATGAGCATCCCGGCACATCCGAATACTCTATTTCAAATGTCATGCAGATTATCTCTTCTATTGAAGAGTTCAGTTATGATTTAGAGCATTTAGATCGTCTAGTAATGAGTTATTTTGAATATCACCAAGATGATTCGAACATTGAAATCGATGATGAAGATTTAGACTTATAAAAATAGAGCAGGAGTTGTCTCATAAGGAGACAGCTTCTGCTCTTTCTTATTATAAATCTTGAATTGTATATAGATGATGATAGGCACCTTGTTTTGCTAATAATTCTTGGTGTGTACCAGTTTCAATAATTTGTCCGTTTTCAACTACTACAATCTTATCCGCATGTGTAATAGTAGATAAACGGTGCGCTACAATCAATGTTGTTCTATTTTCGCTTAAGTGTGCCAACGCTTCTTGTATAATAGCTTCACTTTCTAAGTCCAATGCACTTGTTGCTTCATCAAGGATAATAATCGGCGGGTTATTTAAGAAGATACGTGCTAAGGATATACGTTGTTTTTGGCCGCCTGATAATTTCACACCGCGTTCCCCTACTTCTGTTTCATAACCCTCAGGCAAGCTCATGATGAATTCATGTGCATTTGCAAGTTTAGCAGCTTCGACCACTTCTTCTTCACTAGCACCAGGTTTCCCTAATAGAATATTTTCTCTAATAGTATCTGAGAATAAAATGTTATCTTGCTGAACAAGGCCGATTTGATCCCTTAAACTAGATAACATAAAGTCTTTTACATTATGCCCATCTATCGCTATCGTACCTTCAGTCGCATCATAGAAACGAGGGATTAAATTGATGAGCGTTGATTTCCCTCCACCTGACATACCGACAAAGGCAACCGTTTCGCCATGATGTACATTAAGATTAATATCATCCAGCACTTTAGGTGCATGCGGATTATATCTGAATGACACATGATTCAATGAAATATTGCCTTCTGTGATATTAATCGGTTTTGCATTCGCTTCATCTTTCACATCATATTTTTCATCTAATAAGTTGAACACACGGTCCATAGACGCAAAACTTTGTGTCAGTGTTGTAAAGGATGAAACTAAACGGCGTAAAGGTCCGAAAAGTTGTTCTAAATAGCCGACAAAGGCTGCTAAAGTACCGACAGTAATTGAACCAGTTACTGCTAAGTAACCGCCGACACCAATAACAATGATAGGCCCTAAGTCAGTCACTGTATTAATAGCCGCAAACGAATACGCGTTCCAGCGTGTATGTTTGAACGCACGATGCAAGAAGTTGCTGTTTTTCTTATCGAAGTTCTTTGCTTCGTTTTCTTCAATCGCAAAACTTTTGATGACAGAAATTCCTTGCACACGCTCATGCAAGAAACCTTGTACTTCAGCTAAAGCTTGTGATCTTTGACGCGTTAATCCGCGCAATCTGCCAAAGAAATAATATACCGTTAAAATGTAGAACGGGAAAATGACCATGGCAGCGAGTGTTAATTTAACATCTAAGAAGAACATAATAGACAATGCGATAATAATCGTCACACAGTCCAGCCATATGTTCATCAGACCCGTTAAAATAAAGTCTTTAGTCTGCTCAACATCGTTAATCACACGAGAAATAACTTCCCCTGCTTTATTGTTGGCATAAAATCGTGCACTTAAAGCTTGTAAATGATCGTAAAGCCGCTTACGAATATCGTATAATATTTTGTTACTCGTCCACTGCGCTAAATATTGGCGCATGTATTCAATAGGCGGACGAATGACAGCAAATATTAAGAAGGCTATCCCGATTGCAATTCCTAAATGACTCAGCTTATCACTGACATTCATATTTTGGTTGTTAATAACATCATCAATCACATATTTGATTAATAATGGAATCAACATAGGGATACCGAATTTAATGATACCGATAATGATGGTTGCAGCTATCCGCCATTTATACGGTTTAACAAACTGTATATACCTGCGTATCATTGAGGCAAATCCTCCCTTTCTCTTCTTTTATGAAAACAAATAAATCAACGAGGCGAGACATTTTTTCAAGCAATGTCCGCGCCTCGTACAACCCTTATTATTCATACCATAGCTATTATAATTAAAAGCACAAGCTGTAATAAAGCAATCTGCTTTACTGACTAGCCTTGTCTTAATTTTTTATACCGATCTCTCCAGACTTTAATAAAATCAGGCGCAAACGGTCCTTTCTTTTGTTCAATCCATTGCTGTAAAATATCAACGTTTCTGCGTAAAATCGCATCAATATCTTTTGGATAATTCATTTGCTGCATATGCTGCTGATACTCATCTTCATCCAGCAAATGATATTTGCCGTTCGGATAGACTTTAATATCCAAATCATAATCAATATATTTCAATGCCTCAACATCACACACAAACGGCGAAGAGAGGTTGCAATAATAATAAACACCATCTTCTCTGAACATACAGATTACATTGAACCAATACTCCGAATGAAAATAAACAATCGCAGGTTCTCGCGTAATCCATGTACGGCCATCGCTTTCAGTCACAAGTGTGTGGTCATTGCCTCCAATCACAACATGGTCTGTCCCTTTTAAAATAGTTGTTTCGGACCAAACTCTATGAATGTTGCCATCGTGCTTGTAACTTTGAATTTTAATACGTTCTCCTTCTTTCGGTATGGACTCTTTTACCATGTTCCACACCTCCTCCTGGCTTTTTTTCACATTCTCAATTATAACATAACGCTATTTTAATCTCAGATAAGACTACTTAGATTCTAACGCATCTAACACTTTATGCATGGACGCTGGGAAATTAAATTGATCTCTGTCTTCTAACTTCATCCATGTGAAGTTCTCTGCTAATTCAACTTGGTCTGCATCAATCGTATCATCTACACTGAACACTTTAATATCCCATGTTAAGTGTGTAAACTGATGCTTCAATTTAAAAATCGGTGCTTCACTGATTGAAACATCTTGTTTTAATAAATCATAAACATCTTCTTCGCTATGCGCTGCTTCATACATCGGAAATTCCCACATACCATTCAACAGCTTTTCTGTCCGCTGCTCAATCAATAATTCACCTTGCTGATTTTTAATGACATAACAGTTTTGATGTATTGTTTTCTTTTTGATTTTCTTTGTTTTCACCGGCAAGTCATCAACTGTACCTTGTTCTAATGCTGCACAATGCGATTGCACCGGACATAATAAACAAAGCGGTGATTTAGGAGTGCAGATTAAAGCACCTAATTCCATCATGGCTTGGTTGAATTGTCCTGCTTGTGTCGCAACATACGGCCGCAATTCGTCCTCGAATTTCTTTCTTACTGACTGTTTAGTTGTATCACTGAAGTCATTATTCAAACGCGACCATACACGAAAGACATTGCCGTCTACGGTCGGCAGCGGCAAGTCGAAAGCAATACTCATCACAGCAGCTTGTGTGTACGGTCCGACACCTTTAAGCTGCTTGAACAACTCAGGATTGCTCGGAACTTGGCCGTTATATTTCGTTTGTACTTCTTGGATGGCATGATGGAAGTTGCGTGCACGGCTGTAATAACCGAGTCCTTCCCAATACTTCAATACTTCGTCTTGATGGGCATCACTTAAATCCGCTACTGTCGGGAATCGTTCTGTAAAGCGATGATAATAATCAATGACTGTTTTCACTTGTGTCTGCTGCAGCATGACTTCGCTGATCCAAATATAATAAGGATTCGTAGTTTCGCGCCATGGCATAGCTCTTTGGTTTTCATCAAACCATGAAAGCAAGTCTTTTTTAAATGAATTCTGGTCCAGCATATCTTTTAGACGCTCCTTTTTATTTGCTTTTAACTCATATATTTCAGTTGGATTTATTTTGTTATTACGTAATATGTTTTATACTATATGTAAGAATATTTGAAATGAGTGAACTATTATGGATACAGGAACACATATCGTCATGGGTATCGGCCTAACAGCATTAGCGATGCATGACCCTGCCCTGTCAGATCAATTCGGTGCAGCAGCGACGACTTTAATCGCCGGTTCATTGATTCCTGACAGTGATACTGTATTAAAATTGAAAAATAACGCTGCTTATATATCTAATCATAGAGGAATAACACATTCAATCCCTTTCACAATTTTATGGCCGATTTTGATAACCTTGCTGGTCTTCACATTCTTCAGTCATATTAATCCGCTGCATATCTGGCTATGGGCACAACTTGCGGTCTTCCTGCATGTGTTTGTGGATATATTCAACTCATACGGGACTCAAGCATTGCGGCCGTTTTCAAACAAGTGGATACAATTAAGTGTCATCAATACATTCGACCCATACATCTTTATCTTATGGTGTCTCGGTATTGTATTCTGGGCATTAGGATTTAATGCATTTTTAGTGTATATTCCAATCTTTATCATCTTGGTGATTTATTACATTGTACGCTTTATCTTCCGAGCGTCTATCAAAAAACGTGTATTGCGTATGGTCAGCAGTCAAGATAAAGCACATCTCGTCAAAGTGTTTGTGGCACCTACTATGAAATTTATGGAATGGCGTGTCGCTGTACAAACAGAAACACATGACTATGTGGGCCGCAGTTACGGAACAAACGTAGTCTTTGCGGACAAAGTAAAACGCCAGCCTTTCCCAGAAGAATCATTAATGCGTGTACTGCGCAATGATCCGAATGTCAAAGCCTTTCTAAACTTTTCATCTATTTACAGATGGGATACGCGCCAATTAAGCGATAACATCCAAGAAGTCCGCTTTATTGACTTGCGCTATCTCAATAAAGACCACTATTCTTTTGTGGCCATTGTACATTTAGATAAAAACTTAGAGATTACACATTCTTATACAGGCTGGGTCTTCAGCGAACAGAAATTAATGAAAAAACTTTATGCACACTAAAGAAAATAACGAGAATGAAAATGTTCAAACGACATTTTCATTCTCGTTTTTATATTCAATCTCTCTTAATGATCGAAATTATTTGCTTTTACCTTGTCAGGTTCTGCTGTATTTTTCAAATGAATCGAACGATGCGTTGTCATTCTGAATTTTTCATAAGCAATATGCGGTCTTAAAATATAAAGCAACAGACTCCAAATACCTAACCAGACAATAAAGAAAAAGTGATATGGAATATTGCCTAAACTGTTAATACCGATAATCACCGCTTCTTCAATTCCAGACACTAAGTAAAACAACGGATTCAACATAAGAATATGCATCCACCATGTCTTATGTTCAGTCGGTATGAAGATAATCGGCACGATAAAGAACATCACCGCAAAACAAACATACATCGTTATATCGAATACTTTGTACTTGCTGATCATACGGATTAATCCCAACACTTGAGAAACCAAGATAACAAACAACATCCACATTACCCAATAGAAACCGATGGCCCAAAATGAACTGTCTAAATTCACAGGTTTTACAAGTACGACAAGCCCAATTGAAAGCAATAAACCGATTGAGAAAATAACAGTATAGATAATACTTTTAAACGATGTGACATAATCAAAGTTCTTATACTCATAATAATCTCTGCGATAACGCATCGTATTAAAGTACAATGTGACAAGTGTCCAAGATAATGTGATGAAACCAATATAGCGGTAATACCATACGGCTTGTGTTTCTTCTGTCGAATTATTAAGCTTCAACATCAGCAGCATCAAAAGCAATAATATTATGGAACAGCCCAACGGTATAACAAACCATTTCCAATTCCGCTTCAAACTGCCGCTTAAATGTCTCAGCATTTGAGGCAAGCTATAGTAAAAATTTATAATTTTATCTAACATTTCGTCTCACCTACAATTCTATATAAATCCATTTATTGTCTTTCATGTCCGCAATGAAGTAGCCTTTACCTGATTTCGTTACCCAGTAATCGCCTTGAATTCCGAATTTATCTTTCAATTTATCTTTTTCAACAATCGGGAATACAAATCCTGTTAAATGATCGGAATCATTAAACAGTAAATCCACCGGCTGCTGCGTGACAGGTGCGACAAAACGCTGATCCTTTTCAGGCACTAAACTTTTAACTGCTTTCTTATGTGATTGGCCGATATGGCTGTTATAGAAATCCACATAGTTGATATAATTGTCCTTCATATAATCTTCTAATGTTGATTTGCTGTGGCGTTCATAAAGCGCTGCCGGATTGAAATGATACAGTTTATTTTTACCTGTTACATATTCTTTGTCATCGACGACAATTTTATAGTTATTATCATTTTCCCCAACGATTGTCACAAACGCATATTTCGGCAGGTTGAGCTTTGTATTGCCTTCCCCTTTGACTTCCAAATTATTTTTGGTCACTAGGCCATACGTTAAAGTTTCGTTGAAGACACCTTTTTGATTCGATTGCAATTTGCTTTGTTCCGTATTCTGTGCAAAATGGACAATACCTAAATTATTGAATAACAGCACAGCCATGAACACGAAACCGACTAATAAAACAATACTCCACCCTATAACACGCGCTAAGAAAGGTGTCGGTTTCGCATGTTTGTACCGTTCTACACGCTTAAAGTTATAAGTCATTTCCGGAATGCGTGTACGTTTCTTTTTCCAATCCACATCAAAATGTGCTTTTTCCTCTTCTGTTTTTAACGATTGACGATCACGTTCATGTTCTTTGAACGCAGGCAAGACTCTGCTCAACGGTCCTTCCATACGTAATTGGCCATGTGAAATCCACACTGCATAGTTGCATATCGTTTGAATCACATTCAGATTATCATCGATTGTAATCATGGTCTTTTCATCATCTATGTAGTCTTGCGATAACTTAGAGGCTTTTTTCAAAAAGGCTTCGTCTAAATAATGCAAAACATGGTTGAAAATGATAATGTCTGCTTTTGAAGTACGTGCCAAGCTGACGATAAGCTGGGCATATTGCTGATCGGTTAGTTGATAAACAACTTTATCTTTCACTTCAAACAAATCCGCATAACGCAATATTTGTTCCACTTTATGTTCGTTTACCGAGTATGTAAATAATTCGACTGCATTTTGAACAAAGGCTGAAACCGTTTCTTCGTGCAGATGTTTATCTTCAATATCCCCGAAATATAAACTGCCGTTACGTTTGATACGCCCCTTATCCGGTTTGACTTCACCTGCTAAAATTCTGCCGATTAACGTTTTTGAAGCGCCCGGTTCTCCGATAATTCCAAGCGACTCTCCTTGATAAAGGTGCAAAGAGACATTGTTCAACTCAATATCTTCAGCATCATAACCATATGGGAGATACCATTTTTTTCTATTCTTTTTTCGATAATAGTGTGTGATATTCAGTAATTTTAATACAATTGAACTCGCCATTTAACCTACATCCTTCTAAAGTTTTAATAATGCGACTGGGATGCCTTGTTCGCTTTGCCCGCTGTGCAGGATTTTTCCCCCAAGCAAAGACACCTTTAAAACGATCTACACGCATATAACGTTTGGTACCGTCATTCAATTCATAAATTTTACCGAATTCAATTTTATCTTTATCTACTAAATAACTTTCAGCTATGATGACTTTTGTACGGTAAACATCATACTCATTTAAGATTCCATTCATTTCTGCTTTACGCATCTTTTCTTTATACTTTTGTATTTCATTTAAAATTTCGCTTTTTGTCATATCGCTTAAACTTTTCTCAGTCATCACTAATCCCGCTTTCTCTTAATTTATCTTTAATTGTATCATACTCATAGCCTTTTCTGAGAAGTGCTTCTGTCGTTTTCATAACAAGCTGCTGTCCGCTGTATTTGCGTTCGTTCTTTCGATATACCTTTTCTAATTCCTTTTGAAGCAATGTATCAACTTCATCCGCATCCGGTTCGAAATCCAATGCTTGCATCGCTTCATTGACAATCTCGAATGAATAGCCCTTTTGAAGCAGTGATTGTTTCACTTTATCTGAACGGCGTTTCATTGGTCCTTTTTTCTGATGCATCAGCTTATCCGCAAGCGCAATAATATCCTCAAGCGGCTGTTCTTGTTCGTAGCGTTCCCCGTAATCTTCAATCAACGCTTTTTCAATGCCGGCTTTATATAGTTTTTGCTTATAGATTTCCGGTCCTTTGTCTGTGGTGCGGATCATAGTGTTTTTTAAGCTCTCCGCATAATCTTCATGATCGATATAGCCTTCTTTATGACAATAGGCAATGACTTCTGCAATCGCTGTTTCATTGATTTCGTGTTTTTCCAAATGCTGCACAACTTCTTGTTCTGTTCTTTTGCGGTAAGACAGATAAGCAACAGCATGATGCAGACCTAAACGGTAATGTTCATATTTTTGAATATGCATCATATCTTCTGCGGTGAGGACATCACCTTTTTTCAAATTAAAATGCACCAAAGTATCCATATCAATACCCATTTCAAAGGCACCATCTAAAAATAAGTTGAAGCGTTCTTTATTTTTCTTTTGAACTTCAATCATAGTAATCTTAGGCATTGTCTCACCTCATTTCTGTACGTTGTTAAAAGTATTCGTCCTTTATTGTAAAACAAATACGGTCACATTTATAGCGTTATACCCCTTGTATAACAAAGAAAATGAAATCTTCACTTGTCCTAACAAAACTTCATTTCATATTAAAAAAGGCAATCCGGATGATATTATCCGGTTGCCGAAATTCAGACACCTAATTGTGCGAGTGCCGTTTTATATTGTTCATCGTTGATGTAGCCTTGTTGCTTCATTTTCTCTAAATTGATTTTGACGCGATTGATATAATTTTGCGACATGTTGTTGACATCATATACGCTCGGTGCATTGATTTTACTTGCTAAAATTGCACTTTGCAGTACAGAAATGGTCGGCATGTGTTGACTATTCTTAACTGTCGTTGTACCGAAATAATGGTTTGCGGCACTTTCAACCGTATATTGGTTATCGCCGAAATAAATATTATTGACGTAAAAACTCAATATTTCTTCTTTCGAATACGTCCGTTCCATACGGCTGGCTACTAAAATTTCTTTTACTTTTCTGGTGAAACTTTGTTCATTTCCATAATAATAATTTTTAACAACTTGCTGGCTGATGGTACTGCCGCCTTGTACCGATTGATCGCTGAGTGTCGTAAACAAGGCTCTGAAAATACCTTTGACATCAAATGCGCCATGATCATAAAAGCGCTCATCTTCCATTGCGATAAATGCACCTTTGGTGTATTCAGGCATATCATTAATCGGTACGAATGTGGATTTATTTTCAATTGTTTTTAAATCTTCGACATTTGCACGAGAAGATAATGCATACATCGCACCTAAGAACAGTGCAATGATGATAATCAGTCCTAATAAAATTTTTAAAAATAACCCTTTGCTTTTTCTCTTCCTCGGCGGTGTGCCTACGGGTTGATAATAAGTATTATAATGGGGTGTATTCTGTGTGCCATTTCTAGAATCGTGATTAGATCTAGACAGCCTTTCGCTTCGTTTCATACACAGATCTCCTCAATCATATTTTTTGTAATTCACACATATTATAATTGAGAAACGCTTGATATGAAATAAGAATTATACGATTTTAATCAAAATCAGTCTTGAGTAGTAGCCAGAAATGAGGCAATTTATGTAAAAAAACCGAGGCAGCTTCAACTGCCCCGGCAAAAATTTATTTATTACTCATCATTTTTCTTTAAAGTGTCAACAATTGCTTTGTTGAAGTCATCTAAATCATCAGGCGTACGGCTTGTTACTAAGTTTTTATCAATTACAACAGATTCATCTTTAACAGTTGCGCCTGCGTTGTCCAAGTCTTTGCGTACGTTTAATACTGCAGTTAACGTACGGCCGTTTAAGTCGTCAGTATCGATTAATACTTGAGGACCGTGGCAAATTGCAAAGATTGGGTCGTCTTCTTTGATAAATGCTTTAGCAAATGTACCAAATCTGCCTTCTACATCTCCGCGAAGATGGTCTGGTGAGAATCCGCCAGGGATTAATAGACCTGAATAATCGCTTGGGTCAGCTTCTGCAATGCCGACATTTGCTTTTGCTTTTGTACCATGTTTACCGACAAGTTCTTCGCCTTCTTCAGATCCGACAATAACTGTTTTGTAGCCTGCTTCTTCGATAGCTTCTTTTGGACTTGTTAATTCAATATCTTCAAAGTCGTTACCTAAAATAATTGCTACGGGTTGTGTCATTATTTAATCACCTTTCTCTAATTAACAATAATATATTTATCATTTTCGTTTTCATCGATTATATATATTGTATAGACGAAAGCCGCAAAGTTTAAACATAGCACCGCAATAGGCTTTATTTTTCGCGTTGATACAATTTCACTTTTTCTTCTAATTGGTCTAATAAACCAATCCACTCATCTACATCTTCAACGCTTACTTTATCAGGATCTACATGATCGATTTCCTCTACAAATTCAGATAATCTTGTTTTGACGTTGCTGATTAAATCATTTTCACTCATATTCATGGTAATCTCCTTTTTTAAAAATATAATAATATCTTAACATGCAATTGACAAAATTCACTAGAGTATTAATAATATGAAATGACTAAAATATTTTGGGAACTAGCACTTCCACTTCACATTACCCCTTTTTTAATAGGAAATACATTCAATAGAAAGAAGGCAAAACTAATGATTGGCCCAACTACTCAAACGAAAAAGCCGATTACAATTCAAAATGATCCATGGGAGGCATATAACGATGTCGAAGCATTCGGCAGCTTGGCATTAAGCAATATCGAGTTTACAACAACAAACTTATGCAATATGCGCTGCAGCCACTGTGCTGTAGGTTACACACTGCAAACAAAAGACCCTGACCCATTGCCGATGGACTTGATCTTTCGCCGCTTAGACGAAATTCCAAACTTGCGAACATTGTCTATTACCGGCGGTGAACCGATGTTTTCTAAAAAATCTATTCGAAATGTCGTTAAACCATTACTTAAATATGCAGATCAGCGCGGTATTTATACGCAAATGAATTCCAACTTGACGCTGCCTCAAGATCGTTATTTAGATATTGCTGAATACATAGATGTGATGCATATTTCGCATAACTGGGGCACTACAGATGAATTTGCGAATGTCGGTTTCGGCGCTATGGAAAAACAACCGCCGCTTAAAGCAAAATTGAAACTTTATGAACAAATGATTGATAATGCGCGTACATTATCTGAACAAGGAATGTTTGTATCAGCTGAAACAATGCTGAACCAAAACACTAAACCTTACCTTGAAAAAATCCATCGTGAAGTAGTCAACGACATGAAATGCAGCAGACATGAAATTCATCCGATGTACCCTTCTGACTTCGCGAGCGAATTAAACGTATTGAGTCTGCAAGAAATCAAAGATACCATCCGTTATTTATTAGAAATACGCGATGAATCTGTATGGATGTTATTTGGTACATTGCCGATTTATCCATGTATGTTAGATGAAGACGACAAACAATTGTTCAATCAGCTGCATTCAGCAAAAAATGTGACATTGCGCAACGACCCTGACGGCCGCAGCCGATTAAATGTCAATGTCTTCACAGGAGATGTCATTGTGACAGACTTCGGTGACGAGACTGGTTCTATTTCAAATATCAAAACAGATCGTTTAACTGATGTATTTGATAAGTGGCTGGCTTCTGACTTAGCACAAAGCTTAAACTGCCACTGCAGTCCTGTCCATTGCTTAGGCCCTAACTTACTTGTGAAAAATATGTATTATCCTGATACAGATTTTCGTGAAAATGAAAAGAAAATGCATCAGAAATTCAAAGCTGAAGGTTATCAATTATAAAATAAACTTTGCACAATAACCTTTAACAGCTATAAAAATAAACCGGCACCTTTATTGTCTAGTTTCAGACTTTAAAGGCGCCGGTTTTCTGTATTTATTATTCAATATGTCTTGTTTGCGTTAAGAAAGCTAAAGTATCTTTACTTTCTTGTCTGCGTTCTTTTCTGCGTTTCACACGTGCAGGTGCTGTACTGTGGAACCATTCTTGAATTTCATTTTCAGGATAAACATCCGGTACTTGTTTCGGTTTGCCATCCTCATCTAATGCGACAAATGTTAAGAAACTGAGTGCTGCCATATATTTCTTGTCATTCATCACATCTTCTAAAATGATTTGCACACATACTTCCATAGAGCTTGATCCTGCATAAGAAACCATCGCTTCATATGAGATAACATCTCCGTTTCGAATCGGAAGTAAAAAGTCGACTGAATCGGTAGAAGCTGTCACTACTGGAGAACTACTGTGCTTCATTGCACAAATTGCTGCAATTTCATCAATGTTTGCCATCAGCAAGCCGCCGAACATCGTATGATGATGATTGGTATCTTGCGGATAAACTTGGCGATCCTTTACACTTTTTGACGCTGACATTGGTCTACTTTCTCTTTGTTCCACAATTGATCTCCTTTGTCTTTATATATTTTTGTTGTTGCTTAATAAGCCCAGTTACCATCTTTAAAGACGATTTCTTCTTCACCGTCTTGTGTAATACCGTATATAGTTAAATCTGCACTGCCGATCATGAAGTCAACATGAATAAATGCATCGTTCAAACCCTCTTCTGCCAATTGTTCGCGTGTCATAGTTGTACCGTCGATAATCGTAAACGGATAACCTGCACCGAGTGCAATGTGGCATGAAGCATTTTCATCTAACAATGTATTGTAGAAGACACGATTGCGGTTTGAAATCGGCGAATCATCCGGTACAAGTGCAACTTCGCCTAAATATTTAGAACCTTCGTCTGTTTCAAGCAAGCTGCGTAATACGTCTTCCCCTTTTTCCGCTTTGAAATCAACAACTTTGCCTTCTTTGAATGTAAGTGTAAAGCCGTCAATCAAAGTACCGTTATGACTAAGCGGAAGTTTATTAGTTACATGACCGTCGACACGGTTGCGGTCTGGTGCTGTAAAGACTTCTTCTGTCGGGATGTTTGCGATAAATTCTTGGCCTTTATTTGTAAAGCTTGTCGCATCTTGCCATAAATGATTGTTCGGCAAGCCGATTGTTAAGTCTGTACCCTCAGAAATATAATGCAATGCTGAATAATGTTTGTCTTGCAGATATTTCGCATGTTTACTTAGGTTGTCGACATGTTTATTCCAATTTTCAACCGGATCATTGCCGTCTACACGTACGATATCTAATAATTCATCAATGAATTTTTCATACGCTTCATTTTCGCTTAATTCCGGATAAACACGTTGTGCCCATGCTTTATTCGGATAAACGACAACACACCAAGGAAAATCATTATTTTGACTCGCTTCCATGTAACCTTTGAAACCTTTAGAATACGTTTTGCTGAAAGCTGCTTTTTTATCACTGTCTGCATTGCTTAATAAATCCGGATCACTGCTGATTAAGGCTAAGTTTGCAGCCCCTCTTTCAACATAATCTATACGTTCAGCAACGTCGTAATCTTTTAATGCATTTTGTTCAAAGTATTCAACAGGTTCATATTCGAATTTAAGACGTGATAGTGTATCATCTGCATATTTCACACGTACATCAGATGCGCCGCGCTGATAAGCAGCCTCTACAATATCATGTGTTAAATCCAATGCATCCACTGATGAACGGATAAACACTGGTTGCCCTTCTTGAACATTCATTCCAACATCCACTATCAATTGTGCATATTGTTTTAATTTTTCTTGTAGTTGCGACATAACAAAGTTCCTCCTTATTCTGACTGTTGTTTAATCTTATGATTGTCGTAATTCGCCTAGTTCAGATGCGATGGCTGTAACTTCGCTCGGTGAAAAATTATCTTTTGAAGTTACAAAGCTGTGAATCTCTTCAATTTTGTCTTCATCTGCATCTTCAAATTTATCAGGATCAATCAGGTTAACGTTAACCACATTCAACTTTTCTCTGATTTCAACAATCTTGTCTTTATTATTTGATGCCATTTTTACTCACCTCTTTATACGTTTATATTATCAAACTGTACAATTCATGAAAACTTTTATCAAGTTATGTTATTTAAGACTTTAGAAGTTGAACAAAAACCGATAAGATAATGATATGTAGGTTATTTCATCTGAGTTCGGGTAAATATTATCTATGGAACGTTAGGTTCATCTTGTATCTGTTTTAATGATACGCTTTATTTATCCAACTGAGAAACAAAATGGAGGTAGAATATGACTACAGTAGCATTTGTTTGTTTAGGAAACATTTGCCGTTCTCCAATGGCTGAAGCGATTATGAAACAACGCCTTAAAGATCGCGGCATCGATGGTATCGAAGTCGAATCACGCGGAACAGGCAGTTGGAACTTAGGACAATCGCCGCATGAAGGTACACAACGTATCTTAACTGAACACAATATTCCTTTTGACGGGATGATCAGCGAGTTGTTTGAACCCACTGATGACTTTGATTACATTATCGCAATGGATCAAAGCAACGTGGAGAATATCCAACACATCAATCCAAATTTAAAAGGCAAATTGTTCAAGTTGCTTGAGTTCAGCGACATGGAAGAACAAGATGTACCTGATCCTTACTATACAAATAACTTTGAGGGTGTCTTCGATATGATACAATCATCATGTGATAATTTAATTGATTACATTCTTAAAGACTCAAATCTAAAAGAGGGGTAGATGAATTATGAATAACAAATTAGTACCAGGTATCTTAATAGGCGCACTAGTCGGCGGAGCTATCACACTTGCTGACAAAAATACGCGTACTTCATTACAAAACAGCTTTAAAAACTTGAAAGAAGGCAATTCTTCAAACAGAGAACCTTCAAAATTCAACTTAATTAAAGAAGAAATCATGTACTGGAAAGACGCGATTGAAGAAATCCGCCGTAATAACCCTGAGTTAGAACGTGCATTAAAAGATGCTAAAAATACGTTGCAACAACGTAAACAAAACGACAAACACTTAAACTAATTGTTTTTGCTGTCAGGAATTGATCACATAGGGGTAAGCTGAGCGGCTTTGTTCGCTTAGCGTTATCCCCCTTTTTTCAATTCAAAATACAATTTAATCAAGTAATAAAGGAGTACACATTATGTCTAAATCAACAGACCACGACAAACATGAAAAAAGTGAGAGTCTTTTTCATAAAGTCAAAGAAAAGTCTGCTGGTATCACTCACGAAGGTGATAATTACTATGTAGCACCACAAGAATTCCAATCGAAATCACCAAAGAAACCTAATCAAACTTTCTTTGTGGCTAGAAACAACAAGCCAGCTAAATATACGAAAGATTCGAACTTTTTATCGTTTTTAATCTATCGTATCGGTAAAGATGATGCTGCAGGATTAGCAGCGCAACTATCTTATTATTTCATGTTGTCGCTGTTCCCGATGCTATTATTCTTATTATCACTTTTACCGCTCTTTCAAATCGACCGCAATAAGATCGTCAATATGATCACTCAAAATGCCCCTGCTTCTACAGCAGATTTATTATCGGGCATCATTGAAGATATTATGAAAAACGCCAGCGGCAGTATTTTATCTGTCGGTTTGATTTTAGCACTATGGTCCGCTTCAAACGGTATGACTGCACTTATGAACGCTTTCAACGTTGCCTATGATGTTGAAGACGGCAGAAACCCTATCGTTTTAAAATTAATCAGTGTCCTATTTACTGTCATTATGGGCGCAGTATTCATTATCGCCTTAATCTTACCGGTATTCGGTCAGCAAATCGGCCACTTATTATTCGGACCGTTAGGCTTAGACAGCCAAGTAAAATGGATATTCAGTATCCTAAGATTCCTATTGCCGTTTATTATTATTTTCGTACTGTTTGCGACATTATACGCACTTGCGCCAAACATCAAAATCAAATTCAAATCTGTACTGCCTGGTGCATTATTTGCATCAGTAGTTTGGATTTTAGGTACAGCAGGATTTGGTTTCTATGTCAGCAACTTTGCGAACTACTCAAAAACATACGGCAGTATCGGTGGTATCATCGTCTTAATGTTATGGCTGTTCATCACAGGCTTTATTATTATCGTCGGTGCTGAAATCAACGCAATTATCAATCAGCGCAGAACATTAAAAAATCAAGATTCTCTTGAGGAAAGAGAGTTCGAACTTTCTGAAGCTCAAAACCCTCACGCTGAAAGAGAATAGTTAATTTCAGAGCAAAATCATTTTGTAATAATTCAAAGTGATTTTGCTCTTTTTTCTTAGATTTTTGATAAAATTAGGTTTTTTATTGTATAATATTGGGTAATGAGTCTTTGGGCAGATATCTGATAGCAAGATATCCTCATACTTATAACACATCTTGATATAACTAAAAGTACAAATTTAATGAAACAGGAAGTGTAGAACGAATGACATTATTAGAAAGCATTTTATCTTATAATAAAGACTTTGTGGAAAACAAAGAATTCGAGAATTATTCAACAAGTAAAAAGCCGAATAAAAAAGCAGTACTGTTTACATGCATGGATACACGTCTGCAAGACTTAGGTACAAAAGCACTCGGCTTTAATAACGGGGACTTAAAAGTCGTTAAAAACGCAGGTGCGATTATTACTCATCCCTACGGTTCGACAATTAAAAGTTTATTAGTCGGTATTTATGCTTTAGGTGCCGAAGAAATCATTATCATGGCACACAAAGACTGCGGTATGGGCAGCTTAGATGTCAGCACAGTTAAAGATGCGATGAAAGAACGCGGTGTAACTGAAGAAACATTTGATATTATTAAACACTCAGGTGTCGACGTAGACGGTTTCTTAGAAGGATTTGACGACGCTAAAGATAACGTACGTCATAACATTGATATGTTATATCATCACCCTCTATTTGATAAAAGTGTTCCGATTCACGGCTTAGTTATTGATCCGCATACGGGTGAATTAGATTTAATTCAAAACGGTTATGAATTAGCAGAACAAAATAAATAATCAGTCCAAGCACATCTATCAAAGTGGCTTGAACTAAAGAAAAGACAAGATTGAAAGTCAGAAGTTTTCAATCTTGTCTTTTCGTTTATTGGATTAAGTCATGTTGGAAAGCATAAATCACAGCTTGTGTTCTGTCTTGCACTTCCAGCTTGCTTAAAATATTACTTACATGTGTCTTAACCGTTTTAATTGTAATATGGGAGGCACTTGCAATTTCTTGGTTAGAATAACCTTTAGCGATAAGTAATAAAATTTCCATTTCTCTATCTGTTAACAATTCATATAATTCTGCACGCTGATTCATACGATTACGCATTTTAACCAATACTTCAGCTTCAAAGACCGCTTCATTGCGCTGTGTTTTTCTGATTGCTTCTGCAATGTCGCTGGCACTTGTTGTTTTTAAAATATAACTGTCCACTCCTGCATCCAGTGCACGGTAGACTTCGTTATCTTCAATATAACTTGTCAGCATCAGCACTTTGATTTGCGGCAGGTCTTTCTTGATTTGCATTGTTGCTTCTACGCCATCCATATCATCCATTAATAAATCCATTAAAATCAAATCAGGCTTTAATTCATGCGCCTTTTCAATTGCTTCTTTCCCGGATTTGCCTTCACCGACGACCTCAATGTCAGGTTGCGTAGATAAATAACTTGAAATGCCGATTCTGACCATTTCATGGTCATCGACAAATAATACTTTAATCGCCATCATTTTCCTCCTTATTCAATGGAGCTTTCACTTCTATTCTTGTCCCTGCACCAGGCAATGAAACAATATGCAGTGTTGCCCCGATTTCTAATGCACGTTCTCGCATATTCTTTAAGCCATAGCTTTTTTCCATCTTTTCATCTACGTCAAAGCCTTTGCCATCATCTTGAATACGCAATAACAGATAATCATCTTTATTAAATAAATCAATTGTCAGCTTAGTACCTTCAGCATGACGCAAGGTATTAGAGATACCTTCTTGTGTAATTCTGAACAAATGATCTTCAATTCCTTTTGGTACTTCAAAGTCTTCGATGTCATAGACAACTTTCATAGGCACTTTCTTCTGCAAGTCTACAACAAGATCTTTGATACCTTCGCCGAGCGAACGATCTTTTAATCCTAACGGTCTCAAATGTAATAATAAAGCACGCATTTCTAATTGCGAGTCTTGGACCATCTTTTCAAGTGTCGGGATTTGCTGGTCTAAAGGCGGTTCTAGCGGTGATTCCTTAATTGCGGACAACATCATACTCGCCGCAAACAATTGCTGGCTGACAGAGTCGTGCAGCTCTCTGGCGAGGCGTTGTCTTTCATCTTCAATAATTTTCTTTACCTTTACATCATTAAGATTATACGTTTCATTTGTTAAATCTTGCGTTTTAATACGTAAACGATGCAATTCTTGATTCAAGGGTACAAGCATGTGATAAATATCCAGTGTCTCTTGGTATAACTCGATATTTTGATCGTTGATTCCTACGACTTCCCCTTCAATCGAATGCTCGATTTGTTCTTTGATCCAATCATTTTGTTCATTCACTTTATACGCAAGTACAGAGCCTACTATAATACTCATTAATATCACTAAGATATTTAAGAATAAGAATACCGGAATGCCGAAGATTTGCGTATAAAACATACCTTGAAAGTAAATAATATTAACAAATACTTTATCGATAAAAAAGAATATCGCTAAAATACTGTAAATCAGTATCAGCATCGAGCCGATAGCTCTGATATAGTGGTTCATCTATAAACCACCTCAACATCTCCGATAAAAGTAGAAGTATAAATATTAATATTATAGTTTTCTTCTTTAGTTTCTTCTTTCAACTGGATATGATTGTTTTCAATTTTCACTGTTTCTTGATTCACCGTTGCATTCCCGTAAAAGGCAGCTGCATGCAGATTGATATTATAATTCATCGGTACAATGATTTGAATTTTCCCAATGAAATGTCGAATCACAATCGTATTATTTTCTTTAATATTTGCGGCTTTTGTTAAATCAATATGCACATCGCCGATACCATGCTGAATCTGCAAGTCTTCCCACTTATACACATAAACAGGTGTTCTTTGGTTGCCGAACCACTTCTGTTTGATAAATTGCGGAGACGTCACATCTTCATCCGTTGCGATAATCTTCATCGGCTTAAACTTGAATACGATATAGCGAATAATGATGAATACTAAGAAAATAAACAAGATAATAATCGTATATTTATTTGAAAGCAGCGTAAATGCGACCATCAATACCCCTATCCAAAAGGCTAACAGCCCTCTGATTTTATGGAAGTACAGATAGCCGACATAGATTAATATCGTTCCTAATAACAGAACGAGCAGGAAGCCTATTTTTTCAAAAAAGATATAATAAAAATTGGCTATAATCATTAATGCGGTAAAGATAATCAACATTTCTGTTGAAATATATTTATTTGTCATGTTTCGCCACCTTTTCTATGCAACTAAACTCATTTGTGCAATCATATCACATTCTCTTTCTAATGTAATTCGTGTTTTGTTTTGACGTGATAAGTCCGCTTCAATTTTTGCACAGTCAGATTCCGCTTCATTCAAATCTTCCATGAACGCTGATAATTCAGCATTATCAATATTTTCCATGCGTTGGATGTTTGAAATCTGATACTGATCCATTAAATCGATATATTTATTTTCAACTTCCATTGTCAATTTTTCAATATATTCAACAATATTTTTTCTTTTACGATTTAAGTATGCGATATATTGCTGTGTTGAGTGCAATTTTCGATTCAAATGCTCTTGGCAATTGACAATACTGTTTCTGATGGTGCTGTGATAGAAATTTTCTAAGTAAAGACTCAATATATTCATGGAATCACCTCATTTATTATTGATTCCATTATAAAATAATTCCAGCAGCCTCTTAATAGGCTCTGGAACCATTTTACTTTCATACTTTAGTCCTAAACATGCATCAAATGCATCTCTATCTGCAGACTATGCTTCAGTTTTGTCGATTTTTGTAGTAAGCAATGGGCCGTCTTTCGTCACAATCACTGTGTGTTCGATTTGTGCCACATAACTTTTATCGCTTGTTTCAAATGCCCAATCATTTTTACCTTCTGTCACAAATGTTGCGTTTGAAGAAATGAATGGTTCAACGGCTAAGACTAAACCTTCTTTAAGCAATGTTTTGTCTTTAGGATCGAAGTAGTTCAAGACATAGTTTGGCGCTTCATGTAATGAACTGCCGACACCATGGCCTGTTAAGTTGCGGATGACTTTCAAATCATTTTTGCGTGCAGTCGCATGAACTGCTTTACCGATTTGGCTTAACTTGCTGCCTGGTTTTACTTTTTTCATCGCATTATCAAATGCTTCTTCTGCCACTTCGCATACTTTTTGTTTCATCGGATCGCTTGGTTCCCCAACTACAAATGAAATACCAGTGTCCGCATATAAGCCGTTTTTCAATGCAGAGACATCGATATTCACTAAGTCCCCTTCACGGATTTTGCGTTTGCCTGGAATACCATGTGCTACTTCTTCATTAACACTGATACATGTTTGGCCTGGGAAGTTTTCATCATGGATAGGTGCTGATAATGCACCATGTTTTTCAAATAAATCTTTTGCGATGTCATCTAATTCTTTTGTAGTGACACCGGGTTTTGTTGCGGCTTGCATTGTATCTCTGACTAATGCACAGATGTAGCCTATTTCTTTTAATCCTTGTAGTTCTTCTTCTGTTTTTACAATCATGTGAGATCCCTTTCCTTATAAATAAAATATTAGTTAAGCGTACACGCGCTTTATAAAGTTCACTATGATACGAATTTATCATAATTGATACTCATTCTTCCTTATTATATCAAAAAATGTTTGTTATACTAAATTTGTACAACACAGGTACAAGAATGTCTACCTGTTGAATGGATGTATGTTTCAACTGAGTTGTGAACATCAAGCGAGGGAATAACAAATGACAAAGGACAAATGGTATCACAAAATTATCGGAGCTCGGACAATTAAAACAGGGCTTGCCACTTTTTTAACCGCCTTCTTCTGTATGGCTTTAAACTTAAATCCAATCTACGCCACACTCACAGCAATCGTTACGATTGAACCTACTGCTAAAGCTTCACTAAAAAAAGGCTATAAACGACTGCCTGCTACCGTTATCGGTGCATTGCTGGCTGTTTTGTTTACATATATCTTCAGTGATCAATCAGCACTTGCTTATGCGATGAGTGCAACGTGTACAATCTTTATTTGTGCGAAATTGAAATTGCATGACGGTATTACAGTCGCAACTTTGACTGCGATGGCAATGATTCCAGGTATCGGCGACCATTACTTCTTTAATTTCTTTTCACGTCTATTAACAGCGGTAATCGGTTTGGTCACTGCAGGTCTGGTAAACTTAGTTATCTTGCCGCCGCGTTATTACGACCAAGTCGCACAATCTGCACAAAAAGTCGAAACGGATATGTATCACTTATACAGTTTGCGTCTTAAAGAATTAGTGAACGGTAAATTCAATTCTACTAAAACCAACCAAAAATTAGAAAAACTGCTTTCAGCGATTTTACGTGTAGATACATTGATTCGTTATCAAAAAGATGAGCTTGAATACCATAAAGATCAAGAGGATTGGGTGAAATTAAAAGGCTTATCCAACCGTGCGCATACTGACCGTCTCTTCATTACGCATTTATCTAATATTGTATATCTGCCTAAGAAAACAGAGTTTACCTTTACAGAACAAGAAACACAAGCCATATTAAAAATAGCAGAAAGTATTGATGAGATTATTGAAACCGGCGGCTTTGAACGTGAAGATAATTGTGCTGAAACATTAAAACAAAGTATTATTCGTTTAGATGAATTTGAGAAGCAGCAAGTCAAAAGCCATATTATATACGAAATATTAATGACATATCGTATTCTAGATGAACGTTATGCGTAAAGAAAGGTCACCTTCCAAACTTTGAAAGGTGACCTTTTCTTTGATTAATGTTGTTTTTCAAAGCGATCGACAATGGCTTGTTTCGCCGCTTCTTCTTCAGTATTATCCAATTGACGCGGTTCAAATGGAATACCTTTTCTTTCGCATGCTTTTTCTAATAAATAATCTGTCAGTTCATGATTTTTCGGTAAAATCGGTCCATGCAGATATGTTCCTAACAAGTTTTTATAATGAATACCTTCTCGTTTATCCTCTTCATTATTACCATAACCATGTTTGACTTTGCCGAATGTATCAAAGTTATGATACGTTCTGCCGCCATGATTTTCAAAACCGACAATTGTACCGAATGTTTCGCTTTCAATAACAATATCGCCTGTCAAACGTTCTTTTTTAGACTGTGTATAGAAATCTAAAATACCTAAGCCTTCTAATTCCGTACCGTCTGGAGTGATATATTTAGTACCTAAGAATTGATAGCCGCCGCAAATAGTCAATCCAGGCATACCGCCTTCAATCGCATCTTTCAACTGTCCTTTGATCTTGCTTAATTCTTTCGTAGCCAGCGCTTGTTCACGGTCGCTGCCGCCGCCGATAAAGAAGATATCGCAACCATCTAAGGTTACACCTTCTGTTTCATTGACTTCCACAACATTCAATTTAATATTGCGCCATTTTGCACGCTGCTTGAGTGCGATGATATTGCCGATATCGCTATATAAATTCAGTTTATCTGTCATAAAATGATATAACGTTAATTCATTCATCTTTGTCCCCTCATTTCAAACGAACGATTTAATTGTTCCAGCATAGGCGCTAGAGACGTATAGTTCGGAATTGCGACAGTCTTGCTTGTGTAATCCATTGTTTTCGCTGTAGCTTTGTAAATGTTGCGCTCAACAGTGACAGGTACATCAACTTCAGCTAATTTCAAACGCAGCTGCAATTCTTCTGCACGATTGCCTGTCACAATAATCGCTTCGATATCTTGATTACTTAATTTTTCGAAGTCCGCATCATAAATCCATGAGATATCACGACCATCAGCCGCATGGTCGTTTAAGCTGATAACATAGACTTTTCTGCCTTCTAATTGTTCGCCCATAGAAAGACTGGCATTCATACCTGCAGGGTTCTTCGCTAAGTTGATCATTGCTTCTTTAGAACCTGATTTAAAATACTGCATACGTCCGTTATCTGAAGTATACGTTTCAAATCCTTTTTTGATAGACGCATCATTTAAACCAAGTTCACGCAGCACACTGTATGCCGCAATCGCATTATACGCATTAAAGTCACCTGCAATTTTCATATCGAAAGTTGTATCGCCGATTGTCAAATGGATAAACGGAGACACTGTAAATTTGTCGACTTCATATTTCGGCTGTTCGCGTTTAAAGCCGCATTTACAATGATAATGTCCGATTTGATTGTAATGTATATAATCATATACTAATAAACGGCCGCAGTTCGGACAGTATTTGCTTTCATTCATTGTACTTTGTTCGAATTCATGCGCATGTGCTTTCATACCGTAATAGATATTTGATGCACTTGCAATTTTCAAACGGCTGACAAACGGATCATCCGCATTCAACAGTAATTTAATACCTTTGTTGCTGATGGCTTTCGCAATGTTGTCTACCATAATATCAATTTCTCCGAAACGATCCATTTGGTCGCGGAAGAAGTTGGTAAACACCATCATTGTCGGTGTCATTTCTTTTAATACTCTAGGAATAGAGCCTTCATCTATTTCAATGACTGCGATTTTGGTATTAGGATTGCTTTGAACAATAAATGCTGAAGTAATCCCGGCAGCCATATTCGCACCTTCATTATTATGAATAATATCTATATTGTTAGCTTTTAATGTATGTCCGATTAAATTCGATGTTGTTGTTTTACCATTCGTACCGCTGATAAACACAACGTCATCTACTTTTTCTGCTAAATTTCGTAATATATCTTTATCAATTCTTCTTGCAACTTGACCCGGCAAATCTGTTCCGCGTTTGCCGACTGCTCTGCTGGCTTTACGCGCTAACTTTGCTAAGTTAATCGCCGTCCATTGTCTCATTCGCTTCACTCCTCTAAGTTTTAACCTGAATAATTATAACATGACAAAGTCTTTAAATAAAAATAATCTACGTCAAACATCAAAATCAATTGCTTGACTCCTATTACGCTTTCCAGTAAGATTTTACTACTTAATTATCTTATAAATGAAAGGTCGATCTGTTTGAAACAAGAGAATGCATTTGTTGCTTTAGATTTTGAAACCGCAAACGGCAAGCGCACAAGTATCTGCTCTGTCGGGATGGTCAAAGTCGTAAATAATGAAATCATCGAAATCTTCTATACTTTAGTCAATCCTCATGACTATTTTTCTCAACAAAATATCAATGTCCACGGTATACAGCCTGATGATGTGAAAACATCACCGGATTTCAACTTTGTACTGCCCTATATGATGCAGTTCATAGATGGTTTGCCGGTTGTCGCACATAATGCCGCATTTGATATGACAGTCATGCATGCAAGTATTCAAGCATTAGGACTTAAAACACCTGAAATGACTTATTTTTGTTCGCTGCAGCTTGCACGCAGAACCATCAATAATAACCGCTACGGTTTAAAATATATGATGGATTATTATCATTTAGATTTCCATGGCCATCATGATGCCTTAAATGATGCGAAAGCCTGTGCAATGATTACTTTCAGATTGCTTAAACACTATGACAGCTTGTCTGATATGCTCGCTATCTACGGCAAAAATTTATCAGATAAAGGTTAACCGATTGAACATTTCCTAACCATTGTTCAATCGGTTTAATTCCATCTTTCTTCTTAAATTTCTCCTAAATAAAATCATAAATCGACATATTTTGATATTCCGTTTTTTCTAAGTTCCCTACTGTTACACCAATTAAGCGAATCGGCACATCCGGATCCTTCAACTCATTGTAAAGTGCATAGGCTGTGTTATAGATATCTACTTCATTTCGTACAGGATCCCTTAAACTGCGTTGACGAGATAATGTTTCAAATTTATGTGTTTTGATTTTAACAGTGACTGTCTTGCCGGATTTTTGTATCTTGCTTAAACGTTCAGCTGTTTTCTCGCTTAATTCTCTTACTTTTAATAAAATTTCATCGTCATCATTAACATCAGTGGAGAATGTTCTTTCTGTGCCTACAGATTTTCGGATGCGGTGTGATTTCACCACATTTGATCCTCTGCCGCGTGCTTTTTCATATAATGAATGACCGCGTTTACCGAAGACACGGATTAATTCACGTTCATCTGTATTATATAAATCTTGGCCTGTATAGATGCCGTGTTCATGCATGACTTCTTTGGTTGCTTTGCCTACACCAGGAAAACCTCCGATATCTAATTCCATTAATAAGGCATGAACATTTTGGTAGTTGATAATCATCATGCCGTTTGGTTTATTCATGCCGCTTGCGAGCTTGGCTAGGAATTTATTGTAAGAAATGCCTGCAGAAGCAGTTAATCCGGTTTTCTCCCAAATATCATTGCGTATATATTGTGCAATGACCGAAGCAGGCAGATCAGGTCGCACGAGATGAGTGATATCCAAATAGGCTTCATCAAGCGACATTGGTTCAACCACTTCTGTATAGCTTTTAAAGATATCCATAATGATTTTAGATGTCTCTCTATAAGCTTCAAAGCGTGGTTGAATATAATAACCATCCGGACATAATTTATGCGCTTGTGCCATCGGCATAGCAGAATGGACACCATACTTACGGGCTTCATATGAAGCAGTTGATACTACCCCGCGTCCGCTGGCTTTACCACCGACAATCACAGGCTTTCCTTTTAGTTTAGGATTATCACGCATCTCTACTTGGGCATAAAAATAGTCCATATCTATATGGATAATCCGTCGCTCACTCATCTCATTCACCTCCCTTTCTCTCTTCTCTCACTCTATATTATATATGACATTTGCCAATCATGAATTTTAAATGCTTATACCACAATATAATCACTGACAAAATCTTTTAATGATTCAACAGTTATAATAAGTAATCATGATAAAAAGACAAAAACGAGATTTCTGTTCTCAAATAACAAAATCTCGCTTTTATTTAATTCATTACTTTGACTGTTACAATTGATGAGATTACCTCTATAAAACAGTAATCTCAAAGGATTTTGTATCTGTTTGTCCACTTTCCACAAAGGAAACTTGCGGTTTTTCTTCTAATACATCACTTTCTTTTAAAGATGTAGATAAAGCACTCCATGGTTCTATAGCGATAAATGGGCTTTTATTAGTTGTAGACCAAAGAATGATATTAGAGAAATCTTTAAAGTCTACTTTCACACCTTTGTCATGTTTATGCGAACGTAATGCAATACTGCGTGAATGTAATTGGTCTAAAGTCACTGCATCATAATCAAATAAATCATAAGTTAAATCTAATGTCTTTTGATCAGTAAGGAAAGATGTTCTGTCTAATACATCTAATAAACCAGTTTCTGGAAATGGTTTTGCTACATTCGTTGTTTCCGCATGTTCAAATTCTAAGTAATAATCTTCGTATTGGTCTCCCTCAATAAGCGGACAATTAAATCCAGGGTGCCCTCCGATACTATACGGCATACGTTGAAAATCTTCATGGTTCGTTACTTGGTATTCAACACGAATTGTTTTACCTGATAATGTATAAACAATTTTCAGTTCAAAATGGTATGGATAGTTCTCTAACATCGTTTCATCTGGTGTAATTGAAAATGCGACACTGTTGTCTGAGACTTGTTCAAATTTAAAATCTTTCTTTCTCACAAGTCCGTGTCTTGGTATATGTCCTGTCACATCTTGTTTGCCATTTAAATGATAAATTGCTTTATCATCTCTTAAACTTCCGCAAATCGGAAACAACACGGGTGCTTGACCGCTCCAATATTCAGGATCGCCTTGCCAAAGATATTCTACGCCATCGTTATCTTTGATAGAAGATAATGCCCCTCCAAACTCTTTAAATCGCACTGTTAATTCATCGTTTTTTAATTCAATAGTCATAGTTGTCCTCCTAAACCAAAATAAGCGATATTAAACGCTGCTTATTTTACGTTGTCTGTCTTATTTATGTATAGGACAATATTATCACAATGATAAGTAAAAGAAACGTATTATCACATTAAAAAGCGAGATTTCTATAACCAATAAGAAATCTCGCTTTTTAACTTTGTCTTTATCATTATTTACGTTCAAACAATGCCACAGTCTCGATATGTGTTGTCTGAGGGAACATATCTACTGGTGTGATTTCTTTAAGTTCATAACCTTCTGCAAGAATATGTGCATCTCTTTGTTGGGTTGATGGATTACAAGAGATATAGACAATCCGCTTAGGATTCAATTCTAGTAAAGTGCGTAAGAATTGTTCATCGCAGCCTTTGCGCGGCGGATCTACCATCACAACATCTGGTTGAATGCCTTGTTGTTTCCAATCCATAATGACAGATTCTGCTTTTCCGCATACAAAAGTAGTGTTGTCGTAGCCGTTTAGTTTGGCATTTTTCTTCGCATCTTCTATAGCAGCTGGTACAACTTCAACACCATACACATGTTTCGCTTGTTCTGCCATATATAAACCAATTGTACCGATACCGCAATACGTATCGAGTACAGTTTCTTCACCTGTTAACCCTGCATACTCTAATGCTTTATTATAAAGTTTAACTGTTTGAGAAGCATTGATTTGATAGAAGGATTGATCGCTGATTTCAAATTCAACTGAATCCAGCTCATCTGTGATTTCATCTTTGCCGTAAAGAGTTTTGGATTTTTTACCCATGATGACATTCGAGTGTGTTTCGTTAATATTTTGAATCACACTTTTAATATTAGGCACCGCTTCAACCATTTGCTTAATCATCGCTTTTGCTTGTTTGAATTTCTTACCGTTCGTCACAAAGACAACCATTACTTCTCGTGAAGTATAACCTACACGGATTATCACATGACGTAATAAGCCTTCTTTTCGCTTCTCGTCATATATTGATACATTATGTTCTTTAAGCAATCCGCGAATCATACGCATAAGTTGATTTTGAATGCTGTCTTGTATTAAACACTCTTCCATATCAATGATGTCATGGCTGCGTTGACGATAGAAGCCCATAATCGGCGCATCCTCGCTGTTTTGTCCCACAGGAATTTGTGATTTATTACGATAATTCCATGGATTCATCATACCAATCGTTTCATTAATCGGCGTTGACGTAAACTTGCCTTTGCGATGAAATAAATTCACCACTTGGTTGCGCTTCATTTCTAATTGTGCTTGATAATCTAAGTGCTGCAGCTGGCAGCCTCCGCATTTATCATAATAAACACATGGAGGTTCTACTCTGTCTTTGCTTTCGGTAAAAATTTCAAGTAACTTCCCTATCGCAAAGTTCTTATTAACTTTAATCAGTTTAAATTCTATTTCTTCGCCCGTAAGTGCTTTAGGGACAAATACAGGATATCGATCAATTTTAACTACACCATGTCCTTCATGTGTTAAATCAACGACTTGTCCTTTAAAGACTTGGTTTTTCTTTAATGTTTCCACACTTTAACCTCCATAGAAAAAAGGTCAGGCTTGTTTGACTAAGTCCTAACCTTTTCAATGCTTACTAATCTTGTTCTGTTAATTCTTTATTGTCGACATTTGCAGGTGTAAATACTTCAATATGCTGCTTTAAGTTCAAGAAGTTGGCCGGTAATTGTCCGCCATACTCGCCATCTACATTTAAAGGCATTTGTTCAAATGATGATACATTGATTGATTTTGCTTTTTCATAAATGACTTTAGGGTGTTTAATATGTTCCCCTCTTGAAGCTAGTGTCATGATGTGGCCTAATTCAGCTAAATTAGCTTTCTCAACAATGATCAGCGTGAAGTAGCCGTCATCTAATTTAGCATCCGGTACAAGTTTCTCAAAGCCTGCCATAGAGTTCGTTAAACCTAATAAGAACAGTAAAATCTCGCCTTGGAAGACATTACCGTCATATTCTACACGTACATCGACATTCTTCATTTCCGGCAGCATTTCCATACCTTTGATATAGTACGCAAACGGACCGACAAATGTTTTCAGCTTGCTGGAAGTCTCATAAGACACTTCTGTAATACGTCCCCCAGCAGCCAAGTTGATAAAGTAACGACTGTTCATTTTACCGATATCTACTTTCACAGTATGACCTTTGATAATCACATCTACCGCGCTTAAAATATCCGTAGGCAAATGAAGCGCACGTCCGAAATCATTTACAGTACCCATAGGAATCACACCGATTTTAGGACGATTCGGATGTTCTGCTACACCATTAACTACTTCATTTAATGTACCGTCACCGCCAGCTACGATTAACATTTCATAGTCTTCGTGTAAGGCACGTTTCGCTTCGATTGTCGCATCTCCAGCCTTCTGCGTTGCATATGCACTTGTTTCGAATCCTGCTTGTTCCAATTTAATCAAGACTTCTGGAAGCATTCTTTTAAACAATTCCTTACCCGAAGTCGGATTATAAATAATTCTCGCTCGTTTTCTCATAAATAATCCCTCATCATTTTTACTCACATACAATTTTAAATGATTTCAACGCTACTTGAAAGTATTAATGGTTCAATTCACTAAATTCCTACTAAACATCAATATATCCACCAAAAACAATTAAACAAACATCTTCTGTAACAAACCCCTCTTTTGTTCCTTAAGCTGTTCTACCTTTTGTGATGCAAGTTCAATACGTTGATCAAGTTTACTGAAGAAAGCGCCGATTTTTTGTTGTTCACCTATATCTGTAGTTAAAAGTAATAAAATATGCTTTAAATTTTGTATGTTTAATTTTGGTTGGGCGGTGCCTGTATTATATTTCGAGTAATCAATTTCTTCCAATAAAGAATAGAAATAGTAAATATTACCAGTTTTAGGAAGTAGTATATGTGCGTGATTATTAACCCAAAACTTACCCGTTGTTAAATAAACTAATGGTGCTGATCTACTTAAAATATTTGCACCATCTTCTCCTATAAGGATATATTCACCTTCAAAAATGTAATTATCAACAAAATCAATAACTCCAGTAGCACCATAATATGGGTATTTTCCTTTAGTACGAATGCTTTCTTTGATTGGTTTTCTTTGGTTATTAAAAAAAATAAAAACCTCTCCTAACTTCTTCTCTTCCCACTCTGGATAATCATTTCCATTTTCGTCTTTAAATCGTAACTGTTGTGAGAAAATCTTTTGCATATAGCCTTTCTTTTGTTCTTGTAGCAAGCTTACTTTCTTTTCTGCTAATTCAATTTGTTGATCAAGTTTGCTGAAGAAAGCGCCGATTTTTTGTTGTTCACTTAAACTTCCAATCCATATTTTTTGATTTTTAACAATGTCTGAATTTAAGTTTACTTGACTACCTGGTTGACCATATTTTTTCCATTTCCCTCTAAAGTTTTCAAGCCATTGATATAAATACTCAATATCAAATTCAGGATTCATAAAGATTAAAAATCCATCGTGAACTCCGGTATTAACATAATTTATGACCGGCTTTCCTACAGTTGCAGCAATACTAAGCAATAAATGTTGAGAATACAGAACCCTAGTTTTTTGTTCTCCAAGTGCTGATAATCTCTGTTCTAAGTGTTTAATTCGTCCATTTTGGGCAGTTACATCAGATATTCTTAGCCACCCAATATTAGAATTGTTATCAAACCATTTTTTATCTTTAATTGGTCTTGGCGATGCTCCTCTGACTATCTCTGCCATATCCCCCAACTTCTTCTCTTCCCACTCTCCTTCAAACTCTGGAAAGCGTAGTTCAGGTATATTCTTTTTTGTTTGTGTGTTATGCATTATGTCACTTCCTTATGTTTTTGCTTGTGTGTTTGTTTTTGATTGTTGCTTGGTTGGTTATGTATGATTTTTGGCGTATTACTTTTATTATAATCAAAATGGCGAGATTGTTGTATGGTTTAGTTTGTGTCTTTTTGTTTGATGATATAAAAAAGACTAGCGATTGCTCACTAGTCTTTGGTGTTTGTGTGTATTAGCGTTTGTCTAATTCTTGTGCTAATAATTTGTTTACGATTTGTGGGTTTGCTTGTCCTTTAGAAGCTTTCATGATTTGACCCACTAAGAAGCCTTTTGCACGGCCTTTACCGTTTTTGAAGTCTTCTACTGATTGCGGGTTGTTGTCTAATGCTTCTGTAACGAAGTTTAATAGTACTGATTCGTCAGAGATTTGTACTAAGCCTTTGTCTTCCATGATTTGTTTAGCGTCTCCGCCGTTTTGTGCAAGTTCAGGGAAAACTTTCTTAGCGATTTTACTGCTCATTGTACCGTCTTCAATTAACTTGATCATACCAGCAAGGTTTTCTGGTGTTAATTTTGTATCTTGAAGTTCAACTTGGTTTTTGTTCAAGTATTCGTTTACGCCGCCCATTAACCAGTTAGAAGTTAATTTAACGTCTGCGCCTTTTTCAACTGCTTCTTCGAAGAAATCTGACATTTCTTTTGTAAGTGTTAATACGTGCGCATCGTATGCTGGAAGACCGAATTCTTCAACGTATTTTTTCTTACGTACGTCTGGTAATTCAGGAATTGTTTGACGTACACGTTCTTTCCAAGCTTCGTCAACGTATAAAGGTACGATGTCTGGTTCTGGGAAGTAACGGTAATCGTCAGATCCTTCTTTAACACGCATTAAGATTGTTTTACCAGTAGATTCGTCGAAACGACGTGTTTCTTGAAGTACTTCTCCGCCATTTAACAATTCTTCTTCTTGGCGTTTTTCTTCATATTCTAAACCTTTACGTACATAGTTGAATGAGTTTAAGTTTTTAAGCTCTGCTTTTGTACCGAACTCTTCTTGTCCGTATGGACGTAATGAAATGTTCGCATCGCAACGAAGTGAACCTTCTTCCATTTTACCGTCAGATACGCCTGTGTATTGGATAATAGAACGTAATTTTTCAAGGTAAGCATAAGCTTCTTGAGGTGAACGGATATCTGGTTCAGATACGATTTCGATTAACGGTGTACCTTGACGGTTCAAGTCTACTAATGAATAGCCGTCTTTATGTGTTGATTTACCCGCATCTTCTTCCATATGAAGACGAGTAATACCAATACGTTTTGTTTCGCCGTCTACTTCGATATCGATATAACCATGTTCCCCGATAGGTTGGTCAAATTGTGAAATTTGGTAAGCTTTCGGGTTATCTGGGTAGAAATAGTTTTTACGATCGAATTTAGATTCTGTCGCAATTTCCATGTTTAATGCCATTGCGGCACGCATAGCCCAGTCAACGGCACGTTCGTTAACAACTGGAAGCACACCAGGGTATGCTAAGTCGATAACATTCGTATTTGTGTTTGGTTCTGCTCCGAAATGCGCTGGTGATGGAGAGAACATTTTAGAATCTGTTTTCAGTTCTACGTGGACCTCTAGTCCAATGACTGTTTCAAAATGCATCATTAACACTCCTTATAAATTTTGATATGCATCATGTAAGTTGTATTGTTGTTCAAATTGATAAGCGACACGGTAAAGTGTTTTTTCATCAAATGGTTTGCCGATAAACTGTAATCCGATCGGTCTGTTATTAGTTTGTCCGCAAGGTATAGAGATACCTGGTAAGCCGGCAAGGTTAACTGGAGTAGTTAATAAGTCGTTTGCATACATTGTCAACGGATCATTGATTTCATCACCAATGTTGAAAGCAGCTGTTGGTGTTGTAGGACCTACAACTACATCGTATTCTTCGAAGACTTTATCAAAGTCTTGACGGATTAATGTTCTGACTTTTTGTGATTTTTTGTAGTAAGCATCGTAGTAACCAGAACTTAATGCGAATGTTCCAAGTAAAATACGACGTTTTACCTCTTTACCGAAGCCTTCGCTGCGTGATAATTTGTATAATTCTTCAAGTGTATTCGCTTCTTTTGAATGGTAGCCGTAACGAATACCATCGAAACGAGATAAGTTAGAAGAAGCTTCAGATGATGCGATAACGTAATAAGATGGAATACCATAGCCTGTATTCGGTAATGATACTTCTTCTACAATTGCGCCTTCGCCTTCTAAAATTTCAACCGCATTGCGTACCGCTGCTTTCACTTCATCAGAAACACCTTCGCCTAAATATTCTTTAGGTAAAGCAATTTTCATGCCTTTGATATCTTTTCCGATTTCTGAAGTGAAATCATTATCTTCAACTGGTGCGCTTGTTGAATCATTTTTATCTACACCTACAATTGTTTCTAATACAATTGCGTTGTCTTTAACATTACGTGTTAAAGGTCCGATTTGGTCTAATGATGATGCGAACGCAACTAAACCAAAACGTGATACACGACCATATGTAGGTTTCATACCTACGATACCGCAATAAGCTGCTGGCTGACGAATAGAACCGCCAGTATCTGAACCTAAGCTGAATGGTACTAAACCAGCTGCTACAGCTGCTGCTGAACCGCCTGATGAACCGCCAGGTACAGCTTTGTGGTCAAATGGGTTAACAGTTTTCTTGAAGTAAGAAGTTTCTGTAGAACCGCCCATTGCGAATTCGTCCATGTTTAATTTACCAATCAACACTGCATTTTCATCATGCAATTTTCTCATTACTGTTGATTCATAAATAGGTACGAAGCCTTCTAGCATTTTACTCGCACATGTTGTTTCAAGACCTTCAGTAATAATGTTGTCTTTGATACCCATTGGGATACCGAATAGTTTACCTTCCATTTGGTCTTTCGCTTGCAATTCATCTAGCTCTTCTGCTTTTTTGATTGCATTTTCTTTATCTAAAGCTAAGAATGATTTGATTGTAGGATCTGTTTCTTCAATTGCATCATAAATATCCTTAACAACTTCAGAAGGTTTGATTTCTTTGTTCTTAATCATTTCGCTTAACTTTTCAACTGATTCATAACGAATAGACATTACGCATCCTCCCCGCTGATAACTGATGGCACTTTAAATTGTCCATCTTCTGTTTCTTTTGCATTTTTGAGTGCAAGCTCTTGAGGAATGCCTTTGATTGCTTTATCCTCACTTAATACATTTTGTAAATCCAATACGTGATACGTAGGTTCAACCTCGCTCGTATCTGCTGTATCAATTTGTTGGGCAAAGTTTAGGATTGTTTCTAATGTGTCTTGCATTTCAGTTGTTTCCTCTGGTGAAATATGAAGTCTAGACAAATTTGCAATATGTTCAACTTCTTCACGTGATACTCTAGCCATTAATGAATTGCCTCCTTAATAATACTTCATCATAAAATTGTATCAAAAAAATCGTCAAAAATCTAAATTTTTTAGTTCAAAATACCCGTATATCAGGTAATGACTCCCCTTTAACTTAATCATTCTGAACTTCAAATGCAAATTTTTTCCATTCGTTATCAAAAAGAAATAAGGATTCATGGCCTTTTATGCATATTAGGTTATAAAGATACTGCATATTTGCTTTAAAGCGTTGAAAACACTTTCATAGCAAAAACCGCCCTAAACACTGTCGTTATCATGATTTATTTTTCATTTTGCAAAAAATAAATATTCCCTTTTTTCAGAATTGTTGTATAATAATGCATATACATTGAATCATCAATGAGAAAAAGGGGGAAACCACGATGTTTATTTTAGGTACTTCAGTGAGTAGTCAAATCGATGCTGACTGGCAAACATACATCATGATTGGTGTGTACTTTCTTGTTTTAGTTATCATCGGTATCTATGGCTATAAACAGTCAACGGGAAATTTAAGCGAATACATGTTGGGAGGCCGAAACATCGGCCCCTACATCACAGCACTGTCTGCCGGCGCTTCTGATATGAGCGGCTGGATGATTATGGGATTGCCTGGTTCTGTATATGCAACAGGTTTATCCGCAATTTGGATTACGATTGGTTTAACATTAGGCGCATATTTAAATTACTTTATTGTCGCACCAAGATTACGTGTTTATACAGAACTAGCCGGCAATGCTATCACCTTGCCAGACTTTTTCAAGAACAGATTAGATGATCATTCCAACATTATTAAAATTATCTCCGGTTCGATTATCGTAATCTTCTTCACGTTATACACGCATTCTGGATTTGTTTCAGGAGGTAAATTATTCGAAACCGCATTCGGTCTCAACTATCGATACGGCTTGATTATGGTAGCTGTTATCGTTATTTTTTACACTTTTTTAGGCGGGTATTTAGCGGTTTCGATTACAGACTTCTTCCAAGGTGTCATTATGTTAGTCGCAATGGTCATGGTTCCGATTGTCGCATTATTGAAATTGAACGGCTGGGATACATTCAGCCAGATTTCAGATATGAAACCAACGAACTTAGATTTATTCAGAGGTACTACAGTCCTTGGTATCATTTCATTATTCTCTTGGGGCTTAGGTTACTTCGGACAACCTCATATCATTGTTCGTTTTATGTCGATTAAATCATTCAAGTTATTACCAATTGCACGCCGTGTCGGAATTTTATGGATGGCTGTCGGTTTAGCAGGTGCCTGCTTAGTCGGATTAACAGGTATTGCCTTTGTGCCTGATTATAAAATCACACTGCATGACCCAGAAACATTATTCATTATTATGAGCCAGATTTTATTCCATCCATTAGTCGGCGGCTTCTTATTAGCAGCAATCCTTGCTGCTATTATGAGCACAATTTCGTCTCAATTATTAGTAACTTCAAGTTCATTGACTGAAGACTTCTATAAATTGATTCGCGGCAAGAAAGCCAACGCAGAAAAGCATGAAAAAGAATTTGTCTTAGTCGGACGTTTAAGTGTTATGGCAGTAGCCATTGTCGCAATTTGGATTGCTTGGTCGCCAAATGATACTATTTTGAACTTAGTCGGCAATGCTTGGGCTGGTTTTGGGGCATCATTCAGTCCCCTTGTCCTCTTCTCTTTATATTGGAAAGGGTTAACAAGAGCGGGTGCAGTCAGCGGTATGATTGCCGGTGCAGCAACGGTTATTATTTGGATTGTTTGGATCAAACCGCTTGCGGACATCTCAGAATTCTTCGGTATGTATGAAATCATTCCAGGATTTATTATGAGTGTCATCGTTACTTATGCAGTTAGTAAATTCACAAGCAAACCAAGCGAACGTACGATCAGCGAATTAGATGAAGTAAAACAAATTTTGCATAGTTAATTAATGAGGCAGGAACACACAGATGTTTCTGCCTTTTCTTTTTACCTAACACAAAAGGTGCCTTCAATCGAAGACACCTTTTATTGTTGCGTATTAATTTTTATAGATATGAACGTGTGGGTTTTTATCATCTTTATATTTAGTAATTAACGCACGCGCATTATTACCATCTTTAATATGGATTTCATATTCATCAATGTTGCTGAAGTATTTGTCAGCTTGTTGTGTGATGAATTGTGTGATACCTGTTAATTCAGCTTTGCCGTAATAATCAATCGGTACTTCAATTGTCAGATGCGATGGTTTCTTGCCGTTGAATTTCGCTTTCCCTACTGCTTGTGTAAAGTTAGGGAAATAAGATTGCAGATTATCATTGAACTGTTTGAAGTTGTTGTTCAAGTTTTCATTCAAATCTGCCGCTTCAGATGACGGCAATAAGATCGATTTCTCTTTAATTTCTTGCCAGTTGTTGATTCTTGTTTGTTCATCATCCGCTGTAGCCCCAGCTACAAATTCACCCGGAATAATATCGCTTTCCCCAGATTGAATGTAAATCGCAAAATGAATCGGAATCTTTTTCAATGCTTTATGTTCGCGTAAACGCGATAACATTTCATCCGCCATTTTTTTGCCTTCTTTTTCAACTTTAGCTTTATCTAATTGCTTGCTGTAAGTCGGGCCGTCTTTTTCTTTTTGATAATAATATTCGCTATTCATCGCAAGTCCGATAGTCATACCTTTGATTTTCTTGCCTTTCGTATCGCTGCTGCCGTAAAAGTCTTGTTCCAAAATATTAGAAAGATAAGCTGGTGATTTTTCTGCAATTTTCTCTTCATCTGTTGTTCCATGATGCGATGGATTCAATCCTAAATTTTCGTTCGCATTTTTATCTTTCTTTTCGTCTTCTTTCATCTTATCGATTTCAGACTTCGTATACTTAGGTCCGAGGTAAGCAGAAATGGTTTTCTTATCTAAAAACTGTCCATCTTGATATAAGTATTCATCTGTTGGGAACACTTTTTTGCTTTGTTCAAGCAAACCATCTTCAAAATCGTCGCCATTGTAGCCGTTTGCCATATTCTGCTGCAATAAACCTCTTGCTTGGCTTTCTTTGAATGGTAACAGCGTACGATAGTTATCACCTTGTACATTCTTATCTGTCGCAATATGTTTTACATTGCCAGAGTCAGACTTTGCATCTTGTTCTTTCGTTGAATTTTGTTGCTCATCCTTATTGCCACACGCCGTGAGAATCAATAAGAGAGAGATGAGTAATACACATGTTTTCTTCATTCCCGATCTCCTCTATTGTTTATTGGTCAATTTCATTTTGCTTCTTGATAAAGTCTTCTTCAGACCAGATTTCAGTCCCGAGCTTTTCAGCTTTAGTCAATTTGGATCCGGCGTCTTCGCCAGCAATTACCAAGTCTGTATTCTTCGTAACACTGCTGGTTGTTTTAGCACCTTGTGCTTCTAACCATTTAGAAGCTTCTGTACGCGTCATATTGTGTAATTTGCCTGTTAATACAACCGTTAGTCCGTTAAATTCAGAATCCGACTCTATCTCTGAAGTTTTGATACCTTCATACTTCATATTAACATTTTTTGCGCGAAGTTTTTCAATTAAAGCGATAATGTCGTCATTATTTAAATAAGTGATTAATGATGTCGCAAGTTTATCGCCGATATCATGAATTTCCATCAATTCATCTTCAGTCACTTCAAAGATACGTTCCATCGTTTCAAAACGTTCCGCAATTACTTGGCTGGCTTTCACACCTAAATGTCTGATGCCTAAACCGAATAATAAATGTTCTAAAGAATTTTGTTTAGAAGCTTCAATCGCATTCAGTAAGTTATCTGCTTTCTTCTCACCCATACGTTCAAGCGGCAATAAATCTTCTTTCGTCAGATAATATAAATCCGCAACATCTTTAATAATTTCATTTTCATACAGCTGCATAATCAATTTCGTACCTAATCCGTCGATATTCATCGCTTGTCTCGATACAAAGTGAATCATACCTTCAACGAGCTGTGCAGGACATTTCGGATTAATACAGCGTAAAGCAACCTCTCCGTCTAAACGTACTAATTCGTGGCCGCAGCTCGGACAATGTGTCGGCATATGATAAGTTTCTGTGCCTTCTGGTCTGCGATCAGGCAGACTGCGAATCACTTCAGGAATAATGTCCCCTGCCTTTTTAATCACAACACTGTCTCCGATACGAATATCTTTCTCATGAATCAAGTCTTCATTATGCAGCGAAGCACGAGATACTTTTGTACCTGCGACACGTACAGGTTCTAATACTGCAGTCGGTGTTACCACACCTGTTCGTCCGACACTCAACTCGATATCATGCAAGGTTGTGACCACTTCTTCAGCCGGGAATTTATAGGCAATCGCCCATCTTGGCGATTTTTGCGTATAACCTAGTTCATCCTGCTCATCGATATCATTGACTTTAATGACTATACCGTCAATATCATAAGATAGTTTTTCACGTTGTTCTGTCCAATGCTTAATGTAATCTAAAACACCTTCAATATCTGCGACACGCTGACGGTTTTGATTGGTTTTAAAGCCTAACGCATCTAATTCATCCAACGCTTCGCTTTGTGTCTTCGCATGGAAGTTCGTAAAATCATTCACACTGTATAAGAAGATACTTAAACGGCGTTTAGCTGCGAGTTTAGAATCTAATTGACGCAACGAACCTGCAGCCGCATTTCGCGGATTCGCAAAAGCTTGTTCGCCGTTTTCTTCTTTTTCTTTATTCAAATGTTCAAATGAACGTTTCGGCATGAAAGCCTCGCCGCGCACTTCAAACGTTAATGGTTCATTGATCTTAAGAGGAATTGCACGGATGGTACGCAAGTTGGCTGTAATATCTTCGCCGACCGTACCGTCTCCGCGTGTTAGCCCCTGAACAAAGCGGCCGTTTTCATATTTTAAAGAGACAGCTAAACCATCGATTTTCAATTCGCACATATATTCGACTTGCCCTACTGCTTCTCTGACACGTGCGTCAAAGCGGCGCAAGTCTTCTTCATTAAAAGCATTGCCTAAACTCAACATAGGCGTATCATGTGCTACCTTATTGAAAGTAGCTTGAGCTTCTCCGCCGACACGTACTGTTGGAGAATCTTCTGTTTTAAACTCAGGATGTTCTTCCTCAATATGAATCAATTCATGCAGCAGCTTATCATATTCGCTGTCTGGCACAGATGGATTATCCTGCACATAATATTCGTGGTTATATTGATTTAATAAACGATGCAGCTGATCCACACGTTCTTTCAATTCACTCATCCCTTAATCCTCCTTCTTTTCAATCGGCGCAAAGTTCGCAAGCAATCGTTTCGGTCCTTCTGATTTAAAGATAATATCAAGTTCAACCGTACCGTTTTTCTCGTTGACATTGCTGACCATACCTTCGCCCCAAGCTTTATGCATGACTTTATCGCCGACTTTCCAAGTACCTGATGCTACTTCAGCACGTTTTGTCGTACGTCTGCTTGGTCCGCGTTTTGCAGGTTGCTTGCTGCTTGATTGACCTTGATAACGGCTTTCTTGTTTCGTTCCTTTATTAAGCAAGTCTTCAGGAATTTCACGTAAGAAGCGCGACTGAGGATTCGATTGTGTTTTACCGAATAACGTTCTTGAAACCGCATGTGTTAAGTACAGCTCTTCTTCTGCACGTGTAATAGCCACATAACAAATACGGCGCTCTTCTTCCATTTCATGATCATCATCGCTCAAGATAGAACGAATATGCGGGAAGATGGATTCTTCCATACCCATAATGAAGACAACCGGGAATTCCAAACCTTTGGCAGAGTGCATTGTCATTAATGTCACGCCATTTTCAATGTCCGCTTCATCAATATCTGCGACAAGCGACAAGTCTGTTAAGAAGTTGATTAATGATTGTTCTTCTAATGGTGTATTTTTCTCATAATCTACCGGTACAGACATAAACTCATCAATGTTTTCCAAACGGCTGCGTGCTTCAAGTGTCTGTTCTTGCTCCAGCATAGTTTTATAACCGGATTTATTTAAGATTTCTTCCACAATTTCACTGATTTCTAAGAACTCTTGTTCTTTGATTAAGTTTGAAATCAAAGTATAGAAATCAATGACAGCTTTAGTTACTTTCTTCGTTAAACCGATAAAGTCTGCTTCAGCCAATGCATCAAACATACTTAAGTCATTTTGTCTGGCATAGCTTTGAATCTTTTCAACTGATGAAGGCCCTACACCGCGTTTCGGCACATTAATAATTCTTTGCAGACTAATATCATCATTGCTGTTAGCAACTAATCTTAAGTAGCTTAATAAGTCTTTGATCTCTTTACGGTCATAGAACTTATGTCCGCCGACCATCGTGTAAGGAATATTCGATTTCATGAACGTTTCCTCTAACACACGTGATTGTGCATTCGTTCTGTAAAGAATTGCAATATCATTATAGCTCTTATTATTTTCACGCTGCTGACGCATGATTTCTTTCACGACATATTGTGCTTCGTCGCTTTCGCTTGAAGCTTGGTAATAATTGATTTTCTTGCCTTCTTGGTTTGCTGTCCAAAGCCCTTTAGGTTTGCGTTCTGAATTGTTTTTAATGACTTCGTTAGCCGCATTCAAGATGACTTTCGTTGAACGGTAGTTTTGTTCTAAGAATATCGTTTTCGCATTCGGATAATCTTCTTCGAATGACAAGATATTTTGAATGTCTGCGCCGCGCCAACCATAAATAGATTGGTCAGAATCCCCTACTACACATAAATTTTTAAATTTAGATGCAAGCAGTTTTACTAATGTATACTGGGCACGGTTCGTATCTTGATACTCATCCACATGAATATATTGGAATTTATTTTGATAGTATTCCAATACATCCGGTACACGTTCAAACAAATTAATGGTTTTCATGATTAAATCATCAAAGTCCATTGCTTCATTACGTGAAAGCTGACGCTGATAGCCGGCATAAACACGTGCTACCATATCTGACATAAAGTCTGTTGCTTCTTCTTCAGCATCTTCAGGTGTTTTCAATTCGTTCTTCATGTTACTGATTGCTGATAAAAACATTCTAGGGTCATAACGTTTACTATCAATATTCTCTGTTTTTAATACATCTTTAATAACCGACTTTTGATCTGTCGGGTCTAAAATTGTAAAGTTGCGCTCAATGCCGATACGGTCTGCATCTCTTCTTAAAATGCGGACACACATTGAGTGGAAAGTAGACATCCAAATCACTTGTGCTTCTTCGCCTACAAGCTTTTCGACACGTTCTTTCATCTCGCGTGCTGCTTTGTTAGTAAAGGTAATTGCGAGCACATTATAAGGAGAAACGCCCTTTTCATCTAATAGATATGCAATACGATGTGTGAGCACGCGCGTTTTCCCTGACCCTGCGCCAGCCATAATAAGCAGCGGTCCTTCTGTTGTACGCACCGCTTCACTTTGTTCAGTATTCATATTGTCTAATAACGCATTCATCTTAAGATAACTCCTTTATTTTAACTGTTTTCAATGCCTGCTTGATATCTGTATATACAAGGTTGCCGACGACAATCGTATCTGCTTCTTGTGCAGCAGCTTTTGCATCACTGAGCGATTGTATTCCGCCGCCGTAAAACACATGTGCTTGTTCGGTATTTTGTTTCGCAGTACGGACCAAGTCCATGTTCCCGAAGGTACCGCTGTATTCTATGTACATAATCGGAAATTGATACACTTTATCCGTCATCAACGCATAAGCTTCTATATCTTCCTCATTCAAGTCTGTCTTGGCTTTTGTTTTTTGTGCCACTTTCGAATCTGGATTTAATACGATGTAACCTTGGAACATAATTTCGTCAAAGTCCATCATATGTCCGTAATCTTTTAAGGCTTCTAGTAATAGTCCGTTGTGATATTGTACGTCTGGACTGTTTAAGACCATCGGGACAAAGTAGAAATCAAAGCCCGGTATGATGCTTTCTAAATTGGATATTTCGAGGACAAGCGGAAGCGGATAACGACGGACACGCATCATCAATGAAATCACATTGTCTTCAGTCACATTGTCAGTTCCACCAATCACAATTGCATCTGTATCTGACATACAGATTCTATCTAAATCTTCATCACTTATTGATTTTGCTGGATCTAATTTAAATACATGTTGCCACTTTTTTATGTCGTACATTTCATCGTTTCCCTTCTTCTAAACATACATTTGATTATATCATTTTTACTAATCATGTTCTAAATGGATGCGTAAGATTTCATAGAGAATTTACACGCAGAAAAAAGAACCTACCGCATCTTAAGATGGATAGGTTCCTGCGCATTAATCATTAGTTTCTATGTTTAAGCGATCTAATACAACTGTATAAGCATCATTACCCCATTGTAATGAGCGTTTTACTCTAGAGATGGTTGCTGTTGAAGCACCTGTTTCTTTTTCTATCGTCGCATACGTATAGCCTTGCTTAATCATTTTAGCGACTTGGAGTCTTTGAGATAATGATTGAATTTCATTTACTGTACATAAGTCATCGAAAAACTGATAACATTCTTCTCTATTTTCCAGGGTTAAAATCGCATCGAATAATTCATCCAATGCTTTCCCGCGCAACTTCTCAATTTGCATATCAAACAACTCCTGTTCTTAGTAATACTTGTCACTCTATTTTAACTTACTAATACGTTAAAGTGTAGTATTCTTATTCAAAGAATTTAATTTGATATACAAAATACAATTAAATTGATTATTCCGCAAGCCCTGCACGTTCGAAAATTGTATCTACTTGGTTTAAGTGATGTTTAGGATCAAAGGCTTTATCTAAGTCTTCTTTGCTTAAAACATCTGTGATTTGGCTGTCTTGTTCAAGTAATTCTCTGAATGGTGTTTTGGTTTCCCAAGATTCCATTGCTTTAGGTTGAACTAAGTCATAAGCTTGTTCACGCACCATACCTTTATTGATTAAAGTTAATAAGACACGTTGAGAATAGATTAAACCGAATGTTTTATTGATGTTAGCCATCATATTGTCTTCAAAGACAGTTAAACGGTCAATGATATTTGTGAAACGATTCAATGCATAGTCTAATGCGATTGTAACATCTGGAAGCATAATACGTTCAGCAGATGAATGTGAAATATCACGTTCATGCCATAAAGGAACATTTTCGTATGCTGTTGTGATGTAACCGCGGATGACACGTGAGATACCTGTAATATTTTCTGAACCGATAGGATTACGTTTATGCGGCATTGCTGAAGAACCTTTTTGGCCTTTTGCGAATGCTTCTTCTACTTCTCGTGTTTCAGTTTTTTGCAAGTTGCGCACTTCTACTGCGAATTTTTCCAATGAAGTCGCAATTAAAGCTAATGTCGCAATGTAGTATGCATGGCGATCACGCTGTAATGTTTGTGTAGAAACCGGTGCATAGCCAATACCTAAATGTTTTGTAACATATGCTTCGATTTCTGGCGGAATGTTCGCAAATGTACCCACTGCACCACTCATTTTACCGACTTCGATTTCTTTGCGCACTGCTTTGAAACGTTCGAAGTTGCGGATCATTTCTTGATACCATAGTGCCATTTTCACACCGAAAGTTGTCGGCTCAGCATGTACACCATGTGTACGGCCCATCATTAATGTATATTTATATTTTTTAGCTTTCGCAGCTAAAACTTCGATAAAACGTTCAATGTCTTTTTCCAAAATTTCGTTTGCTTGTTTGATTTGGTAGCTTAACGCTGTATCTACAACGTCAGTTGAAGTTAAACCATAGTGTACCCATTTGCGTTCTTCGCCCAAAGTTTCAGAGACTTGGCGTGTAAATGCAACGACATCATGACGTGTTTCTAATTCGATTTCTTTTGCGCGATCTACATCAACACGTGCATTTTCACGGATTTTCTTAACGTCTTCTTTTGGGATAAAACCTAATTCACTCCAAGCTTCGCACGCCAGAATTTCAACCTCTAACCATGCTTCATAACGATTTTGGTCTGTCCAAATTTGTGACATTTCTTCACGAGAATAACGTTCAATCATTTCATAAACTCCTATCTTAAAGTTTGATTTTTTAATGTGGACGCTTTGCAAAATATGTACATTTCATCAATAACTCTGCAAAACGTTCGACTTTTACCCTTATACTCTCTAGTTTAACAGAATGTTTTTCAAATGTATAAACTTTTCCAAAGTTTTTATGAGAAAAGCCCAATCTGCATCGCATGTGCAAATCAGGCTTTTCGCTTGTTTATTGAATTTTTTTGCCGACAAATTGAATATGCTGGCGTTCTACTTCTATACTGCCATCTTTATTTTCGCGATAAACAGGTTTTTCAAAGCGTTTGACGGGCATATAACCCGCTACTCTCATACGTTCAAGGCATTCTTGAATTGTTTCGTTTTCTTCTACTTCAAATTTCATCTGTATCATACGCTTTCAATTTTTTACTTCTAACACCTTTAACCCAGAATCCGCCATGCAATGTTCTTGCTTCATATGCAATCACAAAGGCTTTATCATCCAACTGTTTGATGGTATCCATCAATTTAAGTTCAAAGCGTCTCGGTGTTAAGATTTGCATGACTAAGCGTTCACCATCTCGGCCGTATGCCGGGAAGTGTGTTACACCATAGCCTAAGTTTCTTAATTGTGTAGGGAGATCTAATTCGTAATTAGCCGTTGTCACATTGACGACTGAATAACCTAAAGCAAGTTTTTCCTCAATCTTCATACCTACGATAATACCGACTGAGAAACCTAATGCATAAGCAACTATATTTTGGAACTTATCTAAGTTCGCCATAACCAAACCTAGTCCGATAATATAGATGAGTACTTCAAGGAAACTCACCGCAGCCGCAACATAACGATAACCTTTCAACGTTAAGATTGTGCGTACGGTTAAACATGTGACGTATGCGACGTTGATGATAAATATACTTAACAGCATCAACCATGGGTTTGCCGAAATAACTGACAAAATACATACCTCTTTTCTTATTGAAATCTAGCCTATTTTATCAGTCGCGTTCTATTTTGTCACTCTTTTTCTGAATCATTTTCAACTTTCGGCCAAGTGTAGCGTGTATATGCTAATTCACGCTTATGTGCATTTTTCAAATAGTGGTTTTCTATTACTTTTTGATCTGCTTCTGATACCGGTTTGCCTTCTAAATAATCATCGATGGCTTGATATGTGACACCTAAAGCTTCTTCATCCGGCAATTGCGGTTTATCGTCTTCTAAATCAGCAGTCGGTACTTTTTCATAAAGATGTTTCGGTGCACCGAGATATTCTAATAATTGACGGCCTTGACGTTTATTCAAACCGAATAAAGGCGCAATATCTGCAGCACCGTCGCCATACTTTGTAAAGAAACCTGTAATGTTTTCTGCAGAATGATCTGTACCGACAACTATACCGCTTTGGTTAGCCGCAATCGCAAATTGTACTTTCATACGCTCGCGTGCTTTTTCATTGCCGCGTTGGAAATCAGTCAACGTAATACCCGCTTCTTTCAATGCTTTGACACTTGCATCTACAGCAGGTTTGATATTGACTGTCACTGTTTCATCCGGTTGAATGAAGTTCAATGCATCTTCTACTTCATCCGCATCTCTTTGTACACCATACGGTAATTTCACTGCGATAAATTTAACTGATCTGTCTTCAGCACGCAAAGCTTCTACCGTAAGTTGGCATAAACGTCCTGCTAAAGTCGAATCTTGTCCGCCTGAAATTCCTAACACTAAAGATTGGATAAAACTATGGCTTTGAACATAACGTTTAATAAATTGCACAATCTCATGCACTTCTTGCTGACTGTCTATAGACTGTTTGACTTTCATTTCGTTAAGGATTATCTCCTGCAATTCATTACTCATGTCGTTCCTCCATTTCTTTCACATCTTCTGCTACTTCAAAGATTTTTTGCTGTTTGTTTTCCCAGCAAGCTTTGCTTAAGTCGACTGGATATTCTTGAGGGTTTAAGAAACGTTTATTTTCTTCCCATAGATGTTCAAGATTGGTTTGCAAGAATTCTTGTGCTGTTTTTTCATCAGGCAAATCATAGACTAACTTACCTTCTGTATAAATATCTTTATGCAAATCAATCGCATCAAACGATTTTATTTTTTTGCTTTTATACGTGTGTACAGGGTGGAACAATTTCAACGGTTGTTCTGCATAAGGGTCTTCATTCGCTAATGTAATATAATCCCCTTCTGCTTTACCTGTTGCTTTATTAATAATACGGTAAACATTTTTCTTGCCTGGTGTCGTTACTTTTTCCGCATTATTAGATAATTTGATACGGTCTTGATAATCGCCGTTTTCATCTTCGATCGCGACTAATTTATATACTGCACCTAAAGCAGGTTGATCGTTGCCTGTAATCAATTTCGTACCGATACCCCATGAATCCACTTTAGCACCTTGTGCTTTCAAGCTCATAATCGTTTGTTCATCCAAGTCGTTAGATGCAATGATTTTAGCGTCTGTGAAGCCCGCTTCATCCAACATCTTGCGTGCTTCTTTAGATAAGTAAGCAATATCGCCTGAATCTAAACGAATGCCGATGAAGTTGATTTTATCTCCTAATTCTTTAGCGACTTTAATCGCACTCGGCACGCCTGATTTCAATGTGTGGAAAGTATCGACTAAGAAGACACAATCTTTATGACGTTCCGCATATTTTTTAAATGCTACATATTCATCTCCATATGTTTGTACAAATGCATGGGCATGTGTACCTGATACCGGAATACCGAATAACTTGCCGGCTCTGACATTACTTGTAGAGTTGAAGCCACCGATAATGGCTGCACGTGCACCCCATAATGCCGCATCTTCTTCTTGAGCACGTCTTGTTCCGAATTCCATTAAAATATCATTCGGAGCAACTTGCTTAATACGGCTGGCTTTTGTCGCGATCAGTGTATGGAAGTTCACAATATTTAATAAAATTGTTTCAATCAGCTGTGCTTGAATCAATGGTGCTTCCACTCTGAGAAGCGGCTCATTATTAAAGCAGACCTCGCCTTCTTCCATTGCACGGATACTGCCTGTAAATCTCAATTCTTTCAAATAATTGATGAAATCATCTTGATATCCGATTGATTTTAAGTATTCTAAATCCGTTTCTGTAAAATGGAAGTTTTCGATAAATTGAATGATTCTGCGTAATCCATTGAACACAGCGTAACCACTGTCAAATGGCATCTTGCGGAAATACAAATCAAAGACTGCCTTTCTTTCGTGGACGTTATCATACCAATAACTTTCAGCCATGTTAATTTGGTATAAGTCATTATGAAGCATTAAGCTGTCATCTTTAAATTGATACATAATTTTCTCCCCAATCAACCTTTTTTGTTTAGTTTATCACATTCTAGCAGCCTTTTATATAATACGGATTATAGTCAAATGCTGCATAGCGCCTCTCTTGTTTTCCCCAATTTGAATTTAACAAATTATATTTGTAAATACTTTTTTCGTCAATGTAAGAATTTTGTCAGATTTTTATATTTCTTCAAGCAGTCTGTTGTATCTTCACTAGGGGTTTTCCCTGATAACTTCTATAATAAAGATGAGGTGAAGAAAATGTTAATAGAGAAAGCAACTGAATTTATTCACACAATGTATCGAGAACTTGGTTATGATGAAACAGCAATCAAACAGCGCTTGGATGACATTCAAAATCAAATCAATCAAACAGGGACATACCGTCATACTTCAGAAGAGCTTACTTACGGTGCCCGTATGGCTTGGCGCAACTCCAACCGCTGTATCGGACGTTTATTTTGGGAAACTCTGATTGTACAAGATGCACGAGATGTTAAAGACAACGATGGATTTATCGATGCCATTCATAAGCATTTGGCCGAAGCAACGAACCACGGCAAAATCCAATCTTACATTACAATCTTCGCACCAGAAGATGATAATCCTCCGATTATTTATAATAATCAGCTGATTCGCTATGCAGGTTATGAAAATGCAGGAGACCCGGCTGAAAGAACTATGACACAGCTCGCACAACATATGGGCTGGGAAGGCAAAGGCACAGACTTCGACGTCCTTCCTTTGATTTATCAGCTGCCCGGCGAGCAGCATCCACGGATGCATGAACTGCCTGAATCCCTTGTCTTTGAAGTGCCGATTGAACACCGCAGCTATCCAAAACTTAAAGACCTCGGTCTTAAATGGTATGCTGTGCCGATTATTTCTAATATGGATTTGAAAATCGGCGGAATTACTTATCCGACAATTCCATTCAACGGCTGGTATATGGTCAATGAGATTGCGGTCCGCAACTTTACAGATACGTATCGCTACAATTTGTTAGAAAAAGTTGCAGAAGCGTTCGAATTTGATACACTTAAGAATACTTCATTCAATAAAGATCGTGTGATGGTAGAGTTGAATGATGCTGTCTACCATTCATTCAAAAAGGCCGGTGCATCGATTGTCGATCATCTGACGGCCGCAAAACAATTCGAACACTTTGAACGTAATGAAGCACAAGCAAATCGTGAGGTCACAGGCAAATGGTCATGGCTCGTACCTTCATTATCACCTACCCTTGTATCCAACTATCATCACGGATACAAAAATGTGATGAAAGAACCGAACTTCTTCTACAAGAAGAAAGCTGAAAGTACTGGCTGTCCTTTCCATTAATTGCACCTTGCTTCAAAGGGGAAATGCACATGAATTTATATTATTTAGGTCCAAGGGGAACGTTCTCTTATTTAGCATCTAAACAATACCTTTCAGAAGACCAAATCCATTATCAGCCGAAATCCAATTTGTACGAAGTCGTACAAGCTGTTCAAAACGACTCTGACAGTGTTGGTATTGTACCGATTGAAAATTCTATCGAAGGTACCATCAATATCATTGCAGATGGTTTAGCCCATCAAAATATTTATGCTATCGGCGAAATCCATCTCAACATTCATTTTGGTCTGTATGCCTTGCCGGGCACAAAAACAGAAGAGATTCAAACGGTCTATTCTATCGCACCTGCGATCAGTCAGACCAGTCGTTTTATCCAGCAGCACCAATTCAGTATCGGCTATTCTGAAAGTACTGTACAAAGTTTAGACTATATCGACGCACATACAGGCGCAATCGCACCCATGGGAATCAATGAAACACAAACGTATGAAACGATTGAAGAAAATATTGAGGACTTTCCGCATAATGTGACACGTTTCCTCGTTATCGGGAATCGTTTAACACTGTCTGACAACGCCACAGACACGATGCTGATGATTACACCGAAATACGATAAAGCAGGTTTGCTCGCGAATATTCTCAATACATTTTCTATTTTCAATATCAACTTATCTTGGATTGAATCACGACCATTAAAAACACAATTAGGTATGTACCGCTTCTTCGTTCAAGCCGATGCATCTTTAGATTCTGAACTGGACAAAGTCATTAAAATTCTTGAAACGTTAGATTATCAAGTTAAAATTATCGGTTCATTTGTCAAACAAATCGAAGATTAATACAAACAAAGCAGCAAGGCTGAGACCTTTTGATACACGTCTTTGCCTTGCTGCTTTTTATATACGATGATTGCTCTATTCTTTAAATTGTCTGTTTCCTACCAGTTCAGTACCTTATTTAAATAAGTTTTTAATGTAAGAGAATTTCCCTTTATATGGCGGGAATACAAGTCCAGATTCTAATCGTGTTGTTTTGTAAATATACGATTTCTCATGTGTAAATGTATAGAATGAATACTTGCCATGGTATTTGCCGAAACCTGAAGCACCTACACCGCCAAACGGCAGATTTGGATTTGCAAGATGCATTAATGTATCGTTAATCGCACCGCCCCCGAATGAAAGTTCATTCAGTACACGATCTGTATTGTTTTCATCTTCACTGAACAAATATAGCGATAACGGACGTTTTCGAGCTTGAATAAATTCTACCGCTTCATCAAATGTTTGATACGTCAACAGCGGCAAAATCGGCCCGAAAATTTCTTCTTGCATCGTCGGGTTATCTGCATGAACATCTTTTATAATCGTCGGCGCAATATAGCGTGAAGGTGCATGTGTTTGACCGCCGATTACAATTTGATCTTGATTATCATCAATCAGTGCTTGAAGTCTGTCAAAATGACGTGCATTGACAATACGCCCGTAATCCGAGCTCTTATCAGGCTCTTTGCCGTAAAATTCATTAATCGTACCTTGCAAAGCTTTGATGAATTCATCTTGTACTGATTCATGGATGAGTACATAATCAGGTGCTACACACGTTTGGCCTGCATTGATAAACTTACCTAAAGCCACCCGTTCGCTCGCTACTTTTAAATTCGCTGTTTCATCAATAATTACCGGAGACTTGCCTCCAAGCTCTAAAGTCACTGGTGTTAAATGGCGGCTTGCGGCTTCATAGACAATACGCCCTACGCGTTCACTGCCCGTAAAGAAGATATGATCAAAACGGTGTTGCAATAAGCTTTGCGTCTCTTCTACACCGCCTTCTACTGTTGTCACATAAGCGGACTCGAACGCTTCTTCTATGATTTTGCTGATGACAGAAGCGACATTCGGTGTCAGTTCAGAAGGTTTGACAATGGCTGTGTTCCCAGCGGCGATTGCACCGATTAAAGGTTCGAAAACAAGCTGTACCGGATAATTGAAAGGCCCGATAATCAATACTGTCCCAAGCGGTTCTTTTTTGATATAGCTTTTAGATGGAAAGAGATATAACGGCGTATTGACTTGTTTTGTCTTTGCCCATTTATGTATATCTTTGCGTGCCGTATTGATACTCTTCAGTACCATTCCGATTTCTGTCGCATAAGCTTCCACTTTATTTTTACCTAAGTCTAAATGCAAGGCAGCTAAAATTTGATTTTCATATTGAATGATTGCCCGTTTAAGCGACTTTAACTGTTTTCTGCGATATTTAATATCTTTAGTGATTTGTGTACGATAATAACTTTGGCAATCATTGAATTTTTCTTCGATGGTTTTCAATACACTTCAAACTCCTTTCGCATTCAACTGCTTATAACTCATTTACCCTGATTCGCAAATTTATAATGTAATCATGCATTTCTATACCTTTTATATTATACATATGTGAGAAAAAATAATAAAACTGGAAAACGGGAGATGATAAAAATGAACGTTATCATTCCTATCATCTTAATCCATTCCAGTTAAAATTTCGAGTTATTCGATTATATTATTGACGCTTATGATAATTCGTTAGTGATTGGCGGAACAATTTGTTTCTTACGAGATACAACACCTGGCAAGAATGCAGTGTTATTATCTAATTCCACACCAAATGCTTTCGCAATTTTATCTTTGTCTTTACCAAGTACTAAGATTGTTGAGTCACTGTTTAAGATATCTGTCGCAACTAATACGAAAATGTCATATTCCGCATTGCTTAATGTTTCAGTAATCGCTTGTTCTAATTCAGCTTGACGGCCTAAAATTTCGTTTAAGTCAACTGTGTTCACTTGGCCGATACGTACTGTGTAGTCGCCCATATTGAATGATTTAGCATCCGCATTGATGATTTCAACTGCAGATTTATTAACTGTTGAAGCACCTGCTTTCAACATTTCCAAACCATATTCTTGTGCATCGACATCAGCGATTTTCGCTAATGTTTCTGCAGCTTTTTTATCTTGCTCTGTGCAAGTCGGTGATTTGAATAATAAGCTGTCTGAAATAATCGCAGATAACATTAAACCAGCAATTTGCGGTTTGATTTCAAAGTCTTTTTCTTTGAACATTTTATAAAGAATTGTTGCTGTGCAGCCTAGCGGTTCAGCACGATAGTATAATGGACCTGCTGTGTGGAAGTTCGCAATTCTGTGGTGATCCACTACGTGAAGGATAGTTGCGCCTTCGATTGAATCAGCACTTTGCTGGAATTCGTTATGGTCGACTAAAATAACGTCTTTACCTGTTAAGTCATCAGATAATAATTCTGGTGCTTCTGCTTTGAAATAATCTAAAGCATATTGTGTTTCAGCGCCTACTTCACCTAAACGGTAAGCTTTTGCTGATTCGTTTCCATTTAATCTTTCGAATTCAGCCATGATTAATGCTGAGTTGATTGCGTCTGTATCTGGACTTTTATGCCCGAAAATGTAAGTACTTTCCATGTCCTGAGACACTCCTTGTCGTTAATTATTGTAATTCATATCTAATTAATACTATTTTATCACGATTCTTAACTGTTATTCTACCTTCGCACCTAAGACATTTTTAAAATGTTCTAGCGCAAAAGTATGTCCTTCCTGATTAAAGGATGCTACACCTTTAGTCGGAATAGTAATCGTGTATCCTTTATTATAACCGGAAATTGCAGTATGCAATACACAAATATCCGTACATACACCGACAATTTCAATTTCAGTGATGCCGCGTTCGCGCAATAAACTATCTAAAGGCGTACCAAAGAATGAATCATAACGGCGTTTGTCTAAATAATGGACATGTTCATGGTCTTTAATGTCAGCATAAACTTCTTTTACTTTACCGTATAAATCCCTTCCTGATGTCCCTTCGATATTGTGCGGCGGGAATAATTTGCTTTCTGGATGATACGGGTCATCTTCATAATGCAAGTCCATCATGACAAAGACTGCGTCCCCTTCTTTATCATACGCTTGCATTCTTTCTGCGATAAATCCATCAATCGCTTGACCTGGTTCACCGCATGTCAATTTACCATCCGGTGCTACAAAGTCATATGAATAATCTACAACAATCAAGGCTTTATTGGCCATAATGCGTTACCCCCAATTTTGTGATATCTTGTTAATTAATAGAATAACCTACTTCACGCAAATTATCGAGCGACTACCCTTTCACTCAATCAAAAAGAATCTTAAGAAAGCAGGTCAAAATCATGATCATCCATCCAACTGAATTCGGACTTACAGGCAAGCATAAACATAAAGACACTAAAGCACTTCAACACGCGTTGAATCTTGCAAAAAAACATCCTGGAAGTATTATCTTTATTCCTAAAGGAGAATTCCATATCAAACGTGCATTAACGATTTATGAAGGCACTACGTTGTTTATGCATGAGGATACTGTACTTAAACGCCAAGGCAAAGATGCTTTATTGAAAAACGGTATCCGAAACGGCTTTTATCATCATTACAACGGCAACAGCAATATTACAATTATCGGCGGTACATTCGATATGAATGGCAGCCGCATCCCTGACAATAACACTGCAATGTGCTTAGGCCATGCACACGACCTGGTCTTATATAATATTAGATTCAAAGATGTTGTCGGCGGACATGCGATTGATGCTTGCGGTGTAGACAACTTAATTATTACCAGATGCAGTTTTGAAGGATTCCTTGATATCAATGGAGATCGCGGCTTTTCAGAAGCCATTCAATTAGACATTCAAGTTCCAGGTGCTTTCCCTAAATTCGGAACAAGAGACGGTACCATCACGCGTCACGTTATGATTTCAGAATGTTATTTCGGTCCTTCTGATACACCTGGGTTTACCAGCTGGAACCGCGCTGTCGGCTCTCATGCGACACGTCATAACAAGTTCTATCAAGATATTTTTATTTATCGCAATACTTTCCATCAAACGTTAGATTTTGCTTTAACGCCTTTTAAAGCAGACGGTTTATATATCGTAGATAACCATTTCTTAGATTGCGCTGGCGGTATCCGCTTCTTAGGTACGAAAGACGATAAACATACCGCTGATGTGCAAACCGGACAACGTATTACCGCTCAAGGCGGACGTGATTTAAATATCATCAACAACCGCTTCGAAGGTACAATGACAAAAGATGCCATTAACATTCGCGGCTATTTCAATACGCAGCATCAAGATGTTTTCATTACAAAAAATCATTTCGACCCAACCCATACATTTACTTTAAATGATATTAACGGCCTTTACTTCAACCAACCCCAAGTCACAAAAGCACAAATTAAAATGCACAATGTCGATCATCAGCAGCTATGCATTAAATCTTAAAATAAAAAAATGTAATAACATACAAAAGTCAGCCCTATATGATGATAAGGCTGACTTTTTTCATTTAACTTATATGTCTTTTTTTGTTGATGCATATTGTATCAGTGCATTTTCTATTACTTCAATGGTTTAAGCGGTTGGCTGACATCGATGCCTAATGCTAAAGGCATTAAGAAGTAAACTACTAAGATGATTAAAATGGCACTGATTAAGTTGACCCAGAAACCGACACTTGCCATTTTCTTAATAGAAATCAAACCTGTACCGAAGACAATGGCATTCGGCGGTGTGCCGACCGGCATCATGTAAGCACAGTTTGCGGCCATCGCAGCGGGTACCATAAGTAATAGCGGATGTACACCGATTGCTACAGATAATGTCGCAAGAATAGGCAGAATCATAGTTGCTGTAGCTGTGTTTGAAGTTACTTCGGTTAAAAAGAGTACGAACATCGTAATCACGATAACGATAAGTAATGGACTTACACCGTTTAAAGCAGTTAATTGTCCACCCAGCCATTTTGCTAAGCCGCTTTCTGAAATGCCTTTGGCTAACGCTAAACCGCCTCCGAAGAGAATTAATACGCCCCATGGCAAGTCTTTGGCGACTTCCCAATCAATGATACGTTTATGTTTTGTGTTATTTTTAGTCGGAATAATAAACAGTAAGATAGAAACGAACATGGCGATGGTCCCATCTTCCACTAACGAAGTCGGTCCCCATTGTTTCAGTAGAAATTCGCGTACAATCCATAAGATACTGGCTAACGCAAAGACAGCGAAGACCACTTTTTCTTCATAGCTAATTTTGCCTAACTCTTTTAATTTTGTCTTAATTAAATCATCTCCGCCTGGAAGGTGCTTCATATCTTGTTTAAAGGCAATGAATCTTAAATAAATCCAAGCTAAGAATAATAAGATAATGACCGTCGTTATACCGATAATCATCCACTTCGCAAAACTGATTTCTTCGCCGAAGGCACTATTATATTGGCCTTTTAATATAATCAGCGGCGGAGTTCCGATTAAAGTACCCATACCACCGATAGTACCTGCATAGCCGATTGCGAGCACCAATGATTTCTCGAATTTTGACAAGTTATTTTGACTGTGTTCGCCATCATTTAAGGCTTTAGCTTCTGAAATAATCGCTAAACCGATAGGTATCATAATCATAACCGCCGCTGTATTTGAGACGAACATTGATAAACCGCCGGTTGCGAGCATAAAGCCTAATAATATCTTACCTGTACTTGTACCGATACTATTAATAATAATTAAAGCAACGCGTGTATGTAAGTTCCAACGTTCCATGGCAATCGCAAGAATGAATCCGCCCAGGAATAAGAAAATAATATCGTTTCCGTATTCAGAAGTGACTTCTGCCGGATCCATTACATGCCCTATCGGCATTAATACCAGCGGCATTAAACTGGTTGCCGGAATCGGGATCGCTTCTGTTATCCACCATACTGCAATCCATGCGGTACTTGCTAAAACGAATACCCCTTGATACGGCAAGCCTTCTGGATGTACAAACATTAAAATCAACGCAAATAATAATGGTCCCAAAATCAATCCGATCATCTGACCTTTATTATACGGCTTATTCTTTTTCTGCTTTGAAAAGAATGTCAGACGTCCTGGAATGTGATAATCACTGTTATGTTGTTGATGCATAACAATCCCCCCTTATTTTCAACATGTTTAACCTTAAACCAAAATACAATTTAAGTTGCATATAAATTTAAAGTACCCCTAAACATGTTTATTTTTAATTTTATCACATTTTTCCGTATATTTAACCAAAATTTGCAAACGTTTACATAAATATTTCCAATTTTCTTGATAATATTTTCTTATATTTTGGCAAAATTAAAACCAGCCCTGTTAAAGAGCTGGTTGTATATATTGATGACGGATTAGTCGAAAATGACACAAACACCTTCTGCAGCTTGTTGCTGCTCATCTGTTAATGTTAAACGTCCTGTTGCTTTATCACGTTTAAGCACTGTGACTGGAGAAGTACCTTCTTGATGTGCACATACGATGAATTGATCATCATCTGAAATATTGAAATCTCTTGGGAATTCTCCGCCTGTTTTAACAATCTCAACCGGAATTAAATCATCCCCATCATCTGTTACTTCATATACAGCGATGCTGTCATGGCCGCGGTTCGAAACATATAAGAAGCGCTGGTCATGTGATAAATGTACTGCTGCTAATTTTGTATCCCCTTCAAAGTCTTTTGGAATGGTAGTATATTCTTTAACTACTTCGAAATGACCGTTCACATATTTTGCGACACTCACAATATTTGAAAGTTCATGCACTACATACGCATACTTGCCGTTACCGTGAAATGCGATGTGACGCGGCCCGTGTCCTGCAGTAAATTCTGAAACAGCAGCAACCTCGTAACCATTTTCATCATATTTGTAAGCGACGATTCTATCTGTACCTAAGTCGCATGCTGCTACAAATTTACCATCTGGTGTTTCTTGTGCATAGTGTACATGTGCGTGGTCTTGGCGTTCATGCGGGCCGACCGGATACGTATGTTTCAATTCTTCGATTAAGCGTACCACTTCACCTGTCGATGCATCTAATTCATATAAACGAATAATCCCTGCACCATAAACCGCTTCAAACAAATAACCGCCATCATTAGATACTGAAATATAACATCCTGTACCTTCTACTGAATCCAAGCATTTGTTCAACAGTGTCAATGTACCGTTGTTTTCTACTCTGAAACTCGCAACACCGCAGCGTTCGCCTTCTTTTGTAATTGCATATAAGAATTGATTGCAGCGTGTAATAAATGTTGATGCTTCAATCTCATAAGCTGTTGAAACTTCTGATACTTTTTCATTTGCTTCATCTAAAACAAAACGATAAATTCCTTTACCATCTTTCTTAGTGTAAGATCCAATATAACCTGATTTCGTCATATTATTACCTCCTCGTATTACCTACTATTGTACGGGATTCTAAATAAAAGTGATAATCCTACAGTCTAAGTGATGTGATTATTCGCACAATATAACTTTAACTTGAAAAAGCGAACAAGTGTTCGTATAATGGAATTATCAACTTCTACTTAAGCAGGTGATATTTGATGAAAGCACAAAATACGGAAACAGATTATCGTAAAATTCCAAGAAGTCAATTAGATTCTAATATTCCAGTAGGCAGAGGCATGGTAAAATGGGCTCCTTTTGCGACCTTGCCTGAACAATTCGAACGATTGCATCAGTATGCGGTAGACCAAACTAAAATTGAACGTCCTATATTATCTGAGGATCAAATCAATGAATTGAATCAGCAGATTCATATTGCCTTTCAAGAACAATGCACAATTAAAATACGTTATTTCAGAGACGGTTGGATCCGCGCTTTAGAAATGGTACCGAAAAAGATTGATTACCTGGATCAGCTGCTCATCGGCAGTACTTTAAAACAGCAGCACATCCAGCTTTCTTTGTTGGATATCGTTCAAATTACATTATGCCGAACCTAAAAAAACACTTGCTGGATTATCACCCAGCAAGTGTTTTAATTCATCATCATTAATTATTGCCTGATTCAATATCAGCAACAATTTCTTTTGTTCTTCTTTCGATATCTTCAAAATCTTTTTTGAAAATGAAAGCGAATACGGCTACACCCACGCCAACTACTACTGAAACGATGAGTGCTAAACTAAAGAAGAATTTAAAAAAGCCTTTAATAAAGTCTAACATTTTGATTTCACCTCTATAAAAATAATCGCCTGCATGCTCTTATGATAGCATACTTAAATTGGTCATTAAAACATATACCCTATAATAAAAATGTTCAAGCATATACAAGTTCTATTATACTAAAAAAAGGGCTAACACTAAATGGTTAACCCTTGGAAATATAAGATTATTCAAGCGCCCCTCCACCATCTGTATACAACAGCATATGCTTTGCTATAATAATCTTGCACCATCACTATCACCTCTAAACGAAAAATCTCTGCGTTTCAAGTGACATTATCAAACCGTATTTACAGGTTTTTCTCTACAAATATATTATAATACGGATTGATTTCTGAAGTCTATTAACAATAAATTACATTATTGTAACAAACTATAAAAGAACACGTTAAGGAGTTATTTCATATGCAAAAGGTACAATCAGATATTATGACTTTTAAAGGGTCGCATTATGATTTAGGCGTTGAAACCGGTAAATGGATGCAATCCACACGCCTGATGCAAAACAGAGAAAAAGAATGGAAAAAACGCCTGCCGCGTTTTGATATAGATATCAATGCAACACACGATATATTCAATCTCTATGCCCCTCAAATCTGGGAGGAATTAATGGGTATGCGCGAGGTACTAGAATTGCCGATGAGACAAATTGTATTCAACTTTGCGCATTATCGTTTCACCCCTATCAAGAAAGACAGCGGATGTACGGTCTTCCTTGGGGATAATTATTTAGTACGCAACTACGATTACCACCCTGCAACCTATGACGGCCGTTATCTGCTCTATGAACCAAATGACGGAGGATTAGAACAAATCGGTCCTACTTCAAGAATTACAGGCAGAATGGACGGCTTGAATTCAGCAGGCTTGGCTATGGGCTACAACTTTATGCATCGCAAACACCCGCAAGATGGATTTGTCTGCTATATGATTGGCAGATTGATTTTAGAATTATGCAAAGATACCGATGAAGCAATTCGTCTGCTCAAAGAAATTCCGCACCGCAGTTCATTTAGTTATATCGTCATGGATAAAAATAATCAGCATGCCATTATCGAAGTCACACCAAGAGGCTTAGACATTCGTTACGATCGCACATGTACGAACCATTTTAAATTGTTGACGCACGAAAACCGCAATTACACTAAAGAATCCAAAGAACGTTTAGCACGTACTTTAAAACAAACAGATATCCATATGGATAAAATGAAAGCATTAGAACTCTTCAATGATCCAAAATATGACATCTACAGCAAGCTCTTTGGCAGCTGGTCAGGTACTATACACACTTCTATGTATGAACCAGATCAGATGAAAGCTTGGATTGCTTTAGGCGAGAATGGAACACCTGTATGTATTGATTTTGAACACTGGTTGAACCATAATGAATTAGATATTACCAAACTGCATGGCGAAATCGATACAGAGATTCAATTTGCCTCAGAATAAATGTCTTAATATATCAAAGGAATAAAGAAAAACGATTTTCATCTGACTTTTGATGAAAATCGTTTTTTTACTTTAATACAATCATTCTAAAACCACTATGGCTTAGAACGTTCATTATTCAATTTTGATATTGCCCTTATTGGTATAAAACTCTAACACATTATCGCCATTTCCGACTTTATCATTTTTGAAATGCGGATTCGATACAATCTTTTTACCCTCTGCAGGATTTAATTTCAACAATGTGTTTTGAGGCGGTTGTTCATAAGACAATATGATATCCCCTCTCTTCGTAGAGGCTTTTATGTCACAAGCACTTTCCATTTTTTCAAATGTAATGCTGCCTTGTCCTAAGATAAACACGCTCTCTTTCGCTAATGCATGTTTGCCTAAAACACTGCCGGAATTAATTTTGAAATAGCCGTTTTTAATTTTGCTGTCTTCAAAAGTTAAATTACTGCTGTCTGATTTCATTTCAACATCTTCTAAAGTTGAACGTTTGATAGTAACATCTGAAATGTTGTTCCAAATGGTTGTCGTTGCTGAATGAATATTATCAATTTCGATTCTGCCGATATCGGTCGAAATATTAATATCATTTAATTGTTTCTTCGGTACTTCGATAATCATTTCCTGCCTAGTTTTCTTAAAAGGGTTGATGTTCGGTGCAAAATCATTTTGTTTGTCTTCTGATATTTTCAGAATGTTATTATGTTCAGAGTAATTAATCGGACGCTGTCCTTTATAATTTAATTTCAGCTCATTCCCTTGTACTATCTTTATATCTGAACGATTACCGCTAATAGAAATATCTCGGATACTTTCATTATGAAATGTCTTTTTAACATTCTCTTGCGGTAAATTACTGCGATCATGTACGAACCATACTAACGTCCCCATCGAAAAGAAGGCTACAAATACAATCATTCCAATTAATAATAATTTCTTCATGAATTTATGCTCCCTCTAATCAATTTCAAGTTCCAACGCAAGTACTTCAATATCAATTTATAAATCACTTCAGCTAATTTAAAGATTAAGACAATAAATATAATGCCTAATCCTGAATAACCAAAAGCGAATAAAAAGTCGCTGAAGATAAAATGCGCAAAACCGCTTAAGATATTAGCACTCAGCATAATCACAGGCGACAGCAGCAAGACTAGCGAGGCTAACAACAGAATCACCATAAACATCACTACAAACAGCAATGGAATCAAAATAATCACTAACGTTAAAATACCTATACCAAGCGTGGCCAATACTGCTTTTGTGACGTTTTGCGCATTCGGCGCATATTCCGCATTTTTAATTGCCTTTTGTGCATATATTTCTTTAGCAATTTTCTTTGGGCTCTCCATTCCTTTTAAAATTTCAACTTCAGAACGGCCTTCCCTTTCGCCTTCATAAAAGATATCTTCATACTCATACATGATCTTATCTTGTTCATGTCTAGGCAACCATCTCAGTTCACTTTCTAAATCATTTAAAAATGTAATTTTGTTCACAATGGTCACCTCCGAAATCTACTTGAATTATACTGCTATTTATATAATTTTTAAAATAATTATATCTGCTATTTTTTGATAGTTTCACAACAAAGCAAAAATATTAAAAAGATGGCTCCCCTTTTCAACAATTCCAGCTTGCCATCTCATACATCACGATTATTTAAAATATTCAATTCGTCTGATTTCATCATTTTGGTATAAAATTTTGAGTTTGAGATGATGCGTTTTATCTACAAAGTTCAATGTTTTATAACCATTTTTGCCTTCAGTCAATTGGTAGCCGTTGCCTAATGCTTGTATCGCATCATCAACTGACGCGCCGACTTGAAAATCCATATTTGTTTTAATACTGCTATCTTTAATGACTACCATGCCTGAAATAGCTTTTTTATGCTTATTCACTTTAACAATAAAATCAGGATGTTTTTCATTATAGTAGAATCGATAACGTTCGAGTTGAATATTGCGGTTTTCTTTAAAACCAGATGGATTGAATGTTTGGTTGGGCTTCATATCATTAATGGTAAATTCCGACAAATCGACGGATTTTGTACTACTTATATACCCTGAAATCAATAAAGTTATTACACTCAATATTGAAAATACTGTGAAAGCAACCAATTTATACTTCAAAAGAATCACTCCTCTTTGATGTCGTTGACGTTTGTATTGTCTCTTTTTAATCATACTACTTTTTTTAGCAATTGCACTGTGCTATTCAACTTATATAATACGATAAATACAAAAGTTATGAACAACATTTACAATAATATATATTGTTTTGAATTTTCACAACATTTTCTTTTAAATCTGAATCAAATGTTGCTATAATGTTATCAATAAGCGAAGGGGGTTATATCGATGGCAAAATTAGAAACATATTATAAAGACAGCCAAGATCTAGATACTTATATCTCACAAATGAAAGAGAATAAAGAAGGCTTGCTTAAAATCTATGAAGATTTTAAAGTGCCTGAAAATGATACACGCATTGATCAGATTAAGCAGAAAAATTATGATAAAGTGCTTGTGATTTCTGAAGACTGGTGTGGGGATGCCATGATGAACGTTGCAATTCTCAAGCATATCAGCGAATTGCTTAATCTAGAAGTTCATGTCTTCCATAGAGATCAAGATACAGATTTGATTGATCGTTACTTAACAAACGGTAAATCTCGTTCGATTCCGATTTTCATCTTTTTAAATGATAAGTTCGAACAAGAAAACGTTTGGGGTCCGCGTGCTAAAGCAGCACAAGTCTTTGTGGAAAAGACAAGAAGCAAATTAGTACCAAAAAAAGATGCACCTGATTATGATGAAGCCGTACAACATTCGCATGTTGTTATCAGCAACCGCTTCAAAACAGACTCTAACTTATGGAAAGAAGTATATGATTCCATTATCGACAAATTATTAAACCCGTAAAAGAATTGCCGGAAGCTAGACAATTGTCTAACATTCCGGCTCTTTTTTTGACTAAATATCTTTTTTAGAGATATAGAATGTATTCGCTATAAAGAATATAACGATAGAAGCTGCTGAAATGAACCATTGCCAGTTGCTGAAAGTATATTTCCCTGATGTTGTTTTGCTTGTCAGGTAACTGAATGGAATATATTTCAATGATTTTTGGATGTCATCGCCGATTTTAGGAATCATCGGCAAGAACGGTTCCGCAAAAGGTACTATCAAGACTAAGAAAATACCTAAAGCGTAAATCAATGCCGGTTTCGGCACAATTAATGCGACTAAGAAAAGCAATAAGCCAAAGAACAATAAGAACACCAAGTAGAACCATAAGATCTCAATCAGCTTCTCATCTTTCACATCTGGTCCTTTTGTTACGGCTTGGATAATTAATACCAATACGTCCAAAATTACTGTGATAAAAACAGCGATAAATGCGATTGATAATGTTTTTGCAATAAAATATTTAATACGGCTGCTGACTTTATTTAAGTAGAGTTGAATCGTCCCTTGAGAGATATCTCGTGTAATTGTTTTAATCACAAAGAGCAAACCTACAATTGAGAAGAACCAGCTTCCCATCGCTAAGATGACATCACCGTCTACTTTTTTCATTTGCTGATTGACTAACGCTGTCATACCGATAATCGGAAGCAGTGTTAACACGAATGCTAAATATGTTAAAGGACTTCTAAGAATACTGATAATATCATGTTTGACTAATTGAAATAGATTCACTTGTTCTCACCTCTTTGGTTAATATTGAAGTACGTATCACGCAGTGAAGTTTTGCGTGTTTCAATGTATTTAGGAAAGACATCTAAACCTGCAAGCCCTTTTAATAAAGGTTGGTAATCTTTAATCGATTTCAATGAAATTTCCCCAGATTCTTTATGACTTTGAAGAATACTGTAATGTACCGTCAAATAATCCAGCACTGCTTTGAATTGTTCGTCTGAAAGTGCTGTACCTAGTTCCAATACTGTAGTATCTGTCGGTGTACCTTGTGCCATATCGACATCTTGTACAAAATGGCCGTCTCTTAAGAATACTGCACGGTCGCAAATCAATTCGATATCTTCTAATTTATGACTCGAAATCAAGATCTTCATGTCCAACTCTTTCACTAATCTTTGGATTGTTTCTAATACATCGATAGAGCCGTCTGGATCCATTCCGTTTGTCGGTTCGTCTAAGATTAAGTATTTCGGTTTATTCATCAGAGATACTGCAATCGCTAGTTTCTGCTTCATCCCCATTGAATACTTCTTCACTTTCTTTTTAATGTAAGGCGACATACCAAAGGCATCAATAATGCTTTGGGCATAGGCTTTGTCATAGCCTTTACCAAGAACTTGTGCAAAGATTTTCAAGTTATAGAGTCCTGACTTATTATCATAGAGTTTAGGATGTTCAATTAAATACCCTATGCGTTCTTCAGGACCTAAATTAACCTTTCCTTGATAATTGATAATATTACCGTTCATTACTTTCATCAAAGTCGTTTTACCAACACCGTTTTTACCGATTAAACCTACAATACGGCTTTGACCGAAATCAAAATCAATTGCATCTAATACTTTGTTTGTACCGTACTTTTTAGTTATTTGTTCCAGTTTCATTGCATTGCCTCCTTTAATCCAATTGCTTTGTTTGTTTTATTTTCTTGAATTGATATAAGTATGTGAGTATAAAACTCAATATTCCGACGACAAAAATTACGACTGATATCATATTGACTAAATCGTCTACACTTGGCAGATGATCCCATCCGACACCCCAGAATTTCATAAATAAACCGATGCCTATGACATAAATGATAGGCAGTATGATATTCATTCCGATGACATACAAAATAAATGGGACATAATCTTTTTTCACTTCTGAACACTTTGGAAATGCTAACGCATGACCAAACAAGTTCACACCTATGAAGTACATGGGAGTCGTAATATGACTGTCTCCTAACACTACTCCTGTCGGTACTCTTTCATACAGTGAAAGAATCGCTCCAGCAAAAAGTGTCATTATTAAAGTTGTAAGATAGTGTGCATTCAACTGTTGCATCGCATTAAACGGCAGACTATGATGAAAATAATAACTCTCATTTTTGCCGAGTTGCGCATGCAGCAAGAAAGGCTGACCTGACTCTATAATAGCGATATAACTGATGAATGCTGTTAAAATCACATAGAGTACTGACCCAACCAGCGGATTATAGAAAAAGTAAAAAATCGGCGACAGCAAGAGTAATATTATATAGAGCAGTATTGAATATTTTCTAAGCTTTAAATTTCTAAGTACTAATCGCTTCATCTTAACTCACCTGCTTCATTAAAACTGACGCCTGCTTGTTCAATATTGACCATCAGCTCTTCTATTGAGGGCTGCGTTATCTCAACACGGTTGCCGAATAACTCCTTGAAGGCACTTGCTTCTGTGGTTAAGCCTTCAAAACCTGTTTGTTTGATTTTCAGATTGATAAAGTAGCTTTTCAACTCTTCATCCAAATCTTCTGTGCTGCCTCTGACGATTTGATAATCCGTCAGCAAGACATCTTTTTGTTCATTAAAGATGATTTCACCGTCTTTAAGATAGACAAGATGATCTGCAATCTTTTCGATATCTGAAATAATATGCGTTGAAAAGAACACTGAAACATCTTCTTTTATCAGTTCGTCTTGGATAATCTCTAACACTTCATTACGAGAATTAGGATCTAAACCAGCAGTGGGTTCATCTAAAATAAACAATTTAGCATGATGGCTGAATGCTATCGCAAAAGAAAGTTTCATCTTCATTCCAGTAGAAAATGTTTTGATTTTCTTTTTGAGCGGAAGATTAAACTTTGCTATGTAATGATGAAACAGCTCAGAATCCCAATTTTCATACATAGGAGCAATATATTTTTCGATTTTAGCAATATTCCATTTTTGATTGAGATAAAGCTCAGAGTAGATAAAACCAATCTGTGCTTTAATCGCACTTTCTTCTTGGGTTAGCGGTTGGCCTAATATCTTAATACTGCCGGACTGACGTTGAAGCAGATTCATAATCAATCGGATAATTGTGGTCTTGCCTGCACCGTTAGCCCCGATGAAACCTGTCACAAATCCTTGAGGTACATGAAAAGAAATATTGTTAAGCGCGAAATTTTTTCTGCGGTAATCTAGTGACTGAACATCGATTGCTTTTTCTATCATTCATTTTCCTCCTCATAGATAAGTGCTAAGATTTCATTTAACTCTTCTAAAGGCATGCCGATTGTTTTGGCTTCCTTTACTAATGACTTGGTTAAATCTTCAATAACTATGAATTGTTTCTCTTTTAATATTGCATTGTCTTGTTCTTTAACGTAAGTGCCCTTTCCCCTGATAGTAGTCACAAATCCATCTTTTTCTAAATCTTCATATGCACGTTTTGTAGTAATAAGACTCACACGTAAATCTTTCGCAAGTTCTCTCATAGATGGAAGGTGATCACCGGGAGAAATATAACCTTTGAGTATGTTCTCTTTGATTTGCTGCTTGATTTGTTCATATATCGGATATTCACTATTATTTTTAAGCAGTATTTTCATTTAACTTCCTCCCTAACTGTATATACACACTATACACAGATATAACAATTTTGTCCACTATTTCTACTAAATTTGTATGGAAAAGTTCAAAAACACCTCCAACTGTATATAGAGTATATATACTTTAAGCAAAAAAAGAACTGCACATCCATTTTGTGCAGTTACTTCTTTCGATTTTGTTCTCTTTTTTTGCGATCATTATTTCGACTGATAAATGCACAAATCATAAACATAATCGCTGCTAAAAACATCTTTATGCTTGTGCCTTCATCATTTGCCGTTTGAAAATATACACCTACTAAAAAGGTGATTATTGCGATGATGACAAAAATTTTAGTTAAATGCTTCACTGTTTTCACCCCAAACAAAGCAAGTATAACAAATTATAGTCTGCTGTTCATCGATTCATCTTCTCTGCTTCTTATCGCACTACTTTAGAAAACTTCTATCATTTTATTAAAATTGCCTTTCCCACTTTCTATTTAGGCCTATTCAAGATAATATAGTAATGTATGAAGACTTAAAAAAGTGAGGCGGAATTATTATGAATCCATTAGCGCTTGATTTAAACGAGCAACTTACACAATCCAATCCAGTCATATTAGATATGTTATCTGATTTAGGTAAACATATGTTTTATCCTAAAGGTATTTTATCTCAATCAGCAGAAGCAAAAGCAACAAAGTATAATGCAACTATCGGTATGGCTACAGATGATAATGGAAAACTGTATTCACAAACTATCTTTGATCTATATCAACATTTGGATCCAGATGAAATTTTCCCTTATGCACCACCGCAAGGTTTAGAAACATTGCGTGAATTATGGCAAGCAAAGATTTTAAAGGAAAACCCGGATTTAACAGGTGAACAAATTTCAAAACCTATCGTCACAAATGCTTTGACACATGGTTTGTCTATCTTAGCTGATTTGTTTGTTAATCCAGGCGATACATTATTATTACCTGTTCAAAACTGGGGCAACTATAAATTAATCTTTAATACACGCCATGGTGCAGATATTCAAACTTATTCCATCTTCGACAAAGATAACCGCTATACAACAGACGGCTTTGTGGAAGCTTTGGAAAACTATGAAAATGATAAAGTCATCTTATTGTTGAACTACCCGAATAACCCGACAGGTTATACACCTACTGCAGATCAAGTTAAAGTGATTGCAGACGCAATTAAAAAATTAGCTGATCGCGGTACAAAAGTGATTACAATCGTAGATGATGCATATTACGGTTTATTCTATGAAGATGTATACACACAATCTTTATTCTCAGCACTTACTCAACTTGAGTCTGAAAATATCTTGCCTGTACGCTTAGACGGTGCAACAAAAGAATTCTTCGCATGGGGCTTGCGTGTCGGCTTCATTACTTTCGGTGTAACAGACAAAGCAACAAAATCTGTATTAGAAGCGAAAGTCAAAGGCTTAATCCGCAGCAACATTTCAAGCGGACCTATGCCATCTCAAAGTGCAGTTCAATATGTATTGCAGCCTGAAAACCGCGAAGCGTTTGAAGCAGATATTCAACGCCATATCGACACATTACGCGAACGTTATGAAGTCACTAAAGAAGTTGTTTATGATGAAAAATTCGCAACTTATTGGAGACCTTACGATTTCAACTCAGGTTACTTCATGGCTATCCAAGTAAGCGGTGTAGATGCGGAAGCATTGCGCAAACACTTAATTGAAGCATACTCAATCGGCACAATCGCTTTAAACAAAACAGATATTCGTGTCGCATTCAGCTGTATTGAAAAACAAGATATTCCTCATGTCTTTGAATCTATTGCTAAAGGTATTGAAGATTTAAGAGGTTAAAGTCCATCAGATTAAATATTTTCCCACCTACTCTTTATTGAAGGTTCTCTACCATTAGTGGTAGATGAATAATTTAAAGAACTGGGAATTGGAACTTAATAAAAAAGCAAGCCACTAGCAAAAAAACTAGTGGCTTAAATATTGTTTAGATTTGGATGTAGTATTAATTTTTGTATCTACGCTACAACGTCGATTCTGTAAATGCAGTATTAATTTTTATATCTGCGCCACAACGCCGATTCTAATTCGTGCAGTATTAATTTTTATATCTGCGCCACAACGCCGATTCTAGTTCGTGCAGTATTAATTTTTATATCTGCGCCACAACGCCGATTCCTTGAAATTAGAATAAAAAATCGACGAAGGTCGATTACAGTTTTCGCACACGAATTAAAATTCGTATAAGCGTGTACTTAAAGGATTTAACTAGATTATAATGATAAAAGTTAGATCTGTAAAGTAATTATCATTGCGGTACAGTTTATTAAAAAGGAATGGTTATTTTGAAGACGTTTTTATTTATTTTGTAAATAATTTTAGGTATTTTCTTAGCATTTTTTGTTTATAAGCAAATGAATCACAATCATTTTAAAGACTAAACTTAAAATAATTGTGATGACTTTTTTCAATTGTTTCGTTTCCTTTCCATTAATTTATGCTTACTTCCACTCTTTCGGAACAATAAATCCTTTGTATTTTTCTTGCTTTTGATACCAATCTTGGAATGTTTTAGAATAGTATGCTTTTTTCAAAGCCTTCGCCCATTCTGTGTCTTTATCTTCTTCATTGATTGTTAATACTACTTTATGCTGCTCAGGTGTCTTTTCAACTAATAATCCATCCGCAATGACACGGTCTGAATCCGCAATATAGTTGCCGTTGACAACACCATAATCCACATCATCAAGTGCACGTAAAATTTGTGCTGGATGCAGTTCTTTGAATTTCAAATCATATTTGCCGGGCTTGACACTCTTTTGATTAAAGTTGACAGTTCCAGCATCTTTATCGATTTTAACCCATCCCTGTTTTTCAAAAATGCGAAACGCACGTTCTTGGTTAACAGGATCATTCGGTACAGCGATGGTTTGTCCATCTTTAATTTCATCGATAGATTTATGTTTTTTAGACCATAATGATTGCGGTGCAGTCGGCACATCATTATTCACAATCATATGGCCTCCTAATTTATCATTAATACTGTTCATATAGGCACGACTTTGGAAAACCGAAGCATCTACATCCCCTTTAATCATGGCTGGATTAACTTGGTCATTTTGAGAAAATGTTTTAATGGTCACATCATAGCCTTCTTTTTTCAAGATCGGCAAGATACCTTTTCTGAACTGTTCCTCATAAGTACCAACCCCAAATGCAATCGTAAACTTCTTTTGCTTGGCTTTGCTTTCTTGTTTATTCCCACAACCGCTCAATACCACCGCTAAAATAATGGTTAAAACTAATAAATACTTCTTCATCGAGCTTCCTCCCCCTTTAATCCTTATTATTTTGATATGTATTCTCTATTATACATCATTCCTTCATAGTTGGTAGTGTCAATTATATTTTCTTGTTATTTTTCAAGCTGATTTTGTAATTGTTGAAAAACTGATACAAATTCAATAATCGTTGGATGTTAAGGGCTTGAAGCTGCTTCAACAGAGTTCACACATTCATTCATATACTGAGAATAGTTGACACGTTCAACCAACAGCTATATTATAAAAACATTAAATCGCCCACTATTGAAGCAGCGCTATTAAATTCAGAATATTAGCACTACTTCAATAGTACAGCCTTGAAGTTCCCTATCATCAAGTTATATTGGAGGAAAAGAAAATGATATCTTTTGAAAACGACTATCTAGAAGGTGCACATGAAAAAGTATTAGAGAAATTAGTAGAAACGAATTATGTACAAGAATCTGGATATGGCAATGATGAATATACACATGAAGCCATAGCTAAGATCAGAGAAGAAATCGGCCTTCCAAACGCCTCAGTTTATTTCTTAATCGGCGGTACGCAGACAAACCAAGTAGTTATTAATGCGATGCTGAATAAATATGAAGGGGTGATAGCCGGGAACACAGGGCACATCAGTGTACATGAATCAGGAGCGATTGAATTCAGCGGACATAAAGTACTAACATTACCTTCTGACAATGGTAAAATCACATCTCAGCAAGTTAAAGCCTATATAGATGATTTTTATGAAGACTCAAATTATAAACATATGGTATATCCGGGTATGGTTTACATCTCCTATCCCACTGAATACGGTACGCTATACTCTAAGGAAGAATTGGAAAGTCTATCCAATACCTGCAGATCTTACAATATTCCCTTATATATCGATGGTGCACGGTTAGGTTATGCTTTGGTCAGTCAAGAATCTGATGTGACCATGGAGGATATTGCTAACTTTGCGGATGTCTTTTACATAGGCGGTACTAAAATCGGCGCATTATGCGGGGAAGCCATTGTGTTTACGCGTGATAATGAGCCTAGGCACTTTACTTCTATCATTAAACAACATGGTGCTTTGGTCGCAAAAAGCCGCTTAATCGGTGTTCAATTCAGTGCATTGTTTACTGATCACCTTTATCTTGATATCAGTAAACACGCCATCAAAATGGCATTAAAACTAAAAGAAGCATTTGTGAACAAAGGTTATCAATTGTATTTAGATTCACCAACCAATCAGCAATTCTTCATTATGGATAACGCTACTATTGATAAACTCTCACAATTTGTAAAATTCACATGCTGGGAAAAATATGATGACGCACATAAAATTGTAAGATTTGCGACAAGTTGGGCAACACGAGAAGAAGATGTTGATTATTTGAAAAATCATATTTAGAATAAATTTCATTATAAAAAGGACGTTCTCCAAAGTATTAAATATACATTAGAGAACGTCCTTATCTTTATTAAAATTAATTTGATGCTAGAGAGACTCTATTACATCATTCCCGGCATACCCATTCCTGGATTGCCTGCATCATTATTTTCTTCTGGAAGTTTAGCAACAACAGCTTCTGTAGTTAAGAACATTGCTGCGACACTTGCGGCATTTTGCAATGCTGAACGTGTTACTTTCGTAGGGTCTACTATACCTGCTTCTAACATGTTGACCCATTCGCCTGTAGCTGCGTTATAACCGATACCTGGTTCAGCATGTTTTAATTTTTCAACGATAATTGAACCTTCTAAACCTGCGTTTTCAGCGATTTGGCGAACTGGTGCTTCTAATGCTTTAAGAACAATGTTGATACCTGTTTCAACATCTCCCTCTGCTTCAATTTCGCTTACACGTTTATAAACGTTTACTAAAGCAGTTCCTCCGCCTGCTACAATACCTTCTTCAACTGCAGCACGTGTAGAGTTTAAAGCATCTTCGATACGTAATTTACGTTCTTTTAATTCGGTTTCGCTTGCTGCGCCTACTTTAACTACTGCAACACCGCCTGTTAATTTTGCAAGACGTTCTTGAAGTTTTTCACGATCAAAGTCTGAATTTGTTTCTTCGATTTGTGATTTCAATTGAGATACGCGTGCGTCGATAGAGTTTTTATCTCCGGCACCGTTAACGATTGTAGTGTTGTCTTTAGTAACTTCTACTTTATTCGCTGTACCTAACATATCAACAGTCGCATCTTTAAGATCATAACCTAAATCATCTGTGATGAATTGTGCACCTGTTAAGATTGAAATATCTTCTAACATAGATTTGCGGCGGTCACCGAAACCTGGTGCTTTAACAGCTACTGCTGTGAATGTACCGCGCATACGGTTTAATACGATGTTTGTTAATGCATCGCCTTCTACTTCATCCGCAATGATTAAAATAGGACGATTAGATTGAACAATTTGTTCTAGTAATGGAAGGATATCTTGGAATGAACTGATTTTTTTGTCAGTCACAAGAATGTATGGACGTTCTAATGTCGCTTCCATTTTTTCAGAATCAGTTACCATATATGGTGATTGATAACCTCTGTCAAATTGCATACCTTCTACGACTTCTAATTCAGTGTTGAAGCCATTAGATTCTTCAATACTGATTACACCGTCGTTACCGACTTTGTCCATTGCTTCTGAGATATATCTGCCGATTTCTTCATCAGCTGCAGAAATTGCACCGACTTGCGCAATTTCATTTTTATTTTCAACTTTTTGTGATTGATCATGTAAAGCTTTAACCGCTTCTCCAACTGCTAAATCAATACCTTTACGCAATCCAACCGGATTTGCACCGCTTGTTACGTTTTTCAATCCTTCTTGAATCATAGCTTGTGCAAGTACAGTTGCAGTTGTTGTACCGTCACCAGCGATTTCATTTGTTTTATTCGCAACTTCTTGAACTAATTTTGCACCCATATTTTCATAAGGGTCTTCAAGTTCGATTTCTTTCGCAATTGTAACCCCATCATTTGTGATTAATGGCGCAGTGTATTCTTTATCTAATACTACGTTGCGACCTTTAGGTCCAATTGTTACTTTTACTGCATTCGCAAGTTGATCAACACCGCGAAGCATAGATTGACGTGCATCTTCAGAAAATTTGATTTCTTTAGCCATAAAATAATAGCCTCCTGTTATATGATTGATGAGTAGTTTGTAATTGTATTATTGAACGATAGCTAATATTTCTTCTTCACTGATAACAAGGTATTTTTCATCGCCAACTTGTACTTCACTGCCGGCATATTGTTCAAATACCACAGTGTCGCCTTCTTTAACTTCAGGTGCAATCACATTGCCGTTATCTAAAGTTCTGCCTGGTCCGACTGCGATAACTTTACCCTCATTAGATTTTTCTTTCGCTTTATCAGTTAATACGATACCGCTCTTTGTTGTTTGTTCAGTTTCAACTCTTTGAATTATTACGCGATTTCCTAATGGTTTAAGCATGGTCGTTCCTCCTATTATTGTTGCCAAAAATATTTTAATTTAATTTTTATGATCAATTTCATCTCGTTTAGCACTCTCATATCACGAGTGCTAACCCACTTCCTATATTAATCAAAATTGGTCAATACATCAAGCAATTAGAATTTATTTTCCTCACACCTGCTTTTAGTTTAGAATAGGTATAATAACAAGATAACATGGAGGCGTTTGACAATGTCACGACTTTGGTTTTCAATTCTTACCTTAATAGTATACGGTCTTGCACTGTTCGGTCCTCAAGTATTATACCGTGCAGGTGTTTATGATAATTTTAAAGGTAAACAATTGATGCTTGCGACATCATATACACAAGTCATATTAATGATTGCCGCAGCACTTATCATTCTTTGGATGAATTATAAAGTAAAAAACAAAACACAACTAGAGTTGCAAAAGAAAGTACAAAAACGTTTTGTAGTACCATGGGCGCTTTTAGGACTCGTTGCTGTACTGATTTATCAAGTAATTGCTTCTCTAATTAATCATTTTGTATTTAAAATTGATCAACCCAGTCCGAATACGACAGGGATTATGAAAATTATTCAAGAAGCCCCTATATTTATAGTATTGGTCGCAATTGCCGGACCATTGATGGAAGAATTTGTCTTCCGCAAAGTTATATTCGGTGAGATTTTTAATATCCTTAAAGGAAATAAAATCATCAGATTTATCATTGCCGGAACAGTCAGTTCGGCTTTATTTGCGTCAGCGCATAATGACCCGGACTTCATTATTATTTATTTTGGTATGGGCTTCATTTTAGCGGGTTTTTATGTATTTACCAAACGAATTGCGGTACCTGTCTTGATTCATATTTTCATGAACAGTTATGTCGTCGCAATACAAATCTTTTTTGCAGATGATATCAAGAAGATGCAAGAGTCTGTTTCTTTTATTTTTCATCTGATTCACTTTTAAACCTGATCACTTAACAAGTCATCGTTGCTTGTTAGGTGATTTTTCTTTTCTAAAGAAATAAGGATAAGACCAATAAGGTCCTATCCTTATACTTCATCTTTATCATCTTTTTTTCTGCGCTTCATGATCATGAGTATTACAAACCATACAAATGCTGCTCCGAATGCAATTAATAAAGCATTCATCATTCTTGGATATTTGTTCGTATCAGCATTTTTTTCATCGTTGCCTTGTTTTTCTTTTGAGGATTGCTGATTTGAAGTGTCTGCAGTTTTGTCTTCATTTTTCGTTTGTTGCGTATGTGCTTTTTTATCTTTTTTGATTTCTTTCAAGTCAGGCATTGAACCTAAGTCACTTGTCACAAGCCCTAAAATCTGCAAGTCAAGATTTGCATAATATTGCTGTGCATGAGCAGGACTGAAGTATTGATATTTAAAATAACCGGTACTTTGCTGTAAGTGATCTAAATTTTGGTTGCTGCTGAAATTTTGCGGTTTCAATACAGCGTTGACATCTTTCACTGTTGCACGTGTATCTTCGCTTAATGTTCCTACTTGATGCACGATAAACGGATTGTATTTAAAAGAGCCGGTAATCAAATGACCGAACCTGTCGGTATTCAGACCATAAGCCGCAAACGGCATGCTGCTGTAATCTGAATAAGTACTGTCCGCATTTTGTCCGCTTCGATTTGTCCAAGGAAGCGGGTTCAGCTTACTGCTGTAATTCGGAATTGATCCATATTGAGCAGCATCATAATTTCCTTGTGGTCTGCTTTGTGACGGAACGTTCACCGAAGATCTGTCAGGTCGATTCGGGCGGTTTGGATACTGTGCTTGCGGAAATTGTGTATCTTGATGATTAGATGAATCATCCGGCTGTTCTGAAGGCCCGTCAGGATTGGTTGGTGTTTCAGGTGTCGGTTCTTCTTGATGATCAGAATCTGGTTTTTGTTGTCCTTCCCCTTTTTGAGGTATCGTTGAACCGCCATTTTGGCCAGAGTTAGAACTTGAGCCTTGCTGATTCTCTGACGGCACATTTTGATCTGGTTTATCAGGCTTAGGCTTTTCTTGATTTGAATCTGAAGATGAGCTGCCCCCAGACGGCTTGCTAGTATCTGTTGAACCGCTGTCTGTATTCCCGCCGTCGCCGTCTGTTGAACCGTTATCTGTTGTACCATTATCTGTAATTCCGCTGCTATCCGTATTCGTTTCTGTACCGTCACCTGTGCCAGTACTGCCATCATTTGTATGATTACTGTCTGAACTGCCAGTATTTGAGTCCGTTGAAGTATCCGTATTCGTACCTGTATTTGAGTCAGTGTTTGTATCTGTATTCGTTTCTGAATCCGGCTGTGTTGTATTATCAGCTGGCTGACTATTTTGCGTGGCATCCGTTTCACTTTGTGTTGTATCACCAGAAGTTGAATTGTCAGGTGCTTGAGCATCTGTATTCGTTTTATCTGTTGTCGGCTTTGTATTCTGTTCAGCTTCTGGTTGTGTTGTATCAGTTGTTGGATCAGATGACTGTGTATCGGATTCTGTCGTATTTGCATTAGGTGTATCTTGTGTAGTATCTTGCACTGGTTGATTTGTATTTGTTGAATCTGTTGTCTGTTCAGTTTGTTCTGTCATAGTATCAGTTGTTGTTTCGGCAGCTTTTGTTACCGCATTTGGAAAGAGTATACCTGTTGTCGCAATCGTGACAGTCAAAAGTTTCCATAATCTTTTTTTCATGTTCAAAGCACCCCCTTTTTTTAGAAATATAGCAATCAACTTAAGTATATAAGAAGTTTTCTTTAAATTCTATATGTATGTGCGAATGAAAAGAAGTATTAATATATTTAACACTTTGTAACAATCCTTGTAACACATCGAAATAATCAGATTATTATAAAAATTGGAAATCCTGTTTAGAGTCTAGTACAGTAATACTATGAAGAATGGAGTGAAAGAACTATGAAAGTCCAATTATTTCAATTTAATTTAGTACACGGTAATGCAACAGCAAACCAAAATAAAATAGAAGCACTATTCTCAGAACATCTTGAAAATGATACAGATGTCGCTGTTTTACCAGAAATGTGGAACAACAGTTACGCATTAGAACAATTATCACAGCTTGCAGATGATGAATTGAAGCAAAGTCTTGCTTTCATTCAACAGTTATCTAAAAAATACCAAGTCACAATTGTGGCAGGTTCTGTTTCAAATAAAAAAGAAGGCAACACGTATAACACAGCTTTCACTGTTAATGCTGAAGGCGAACTGATTTATCAATATGATAAAATCCATCTCGTTCCTATGTTGGATGAGCACCTGTATTTAACAGGCGGAGAAAAAGTACCTTACCTTTTTTCTCTCTCTGATCAAGTGAAAGCATCTCAGATTATTTGTTATGACTTGCGTTTCCCTGAAATTGCACGCCATCCTGCTGTTGAAGGTGCAGATATTCTTTTCTATGTTGCAGAATGGCCGATGGCAAGATTAAATCACTGGCGTACATTGCTTCAAAGCCGTGCTATCGAGAATGATATCTTTGTCGTAGCATGCAACACATGCGGCTTTGAAAAAGACGGCAGTACTGAATATGCGGGTCATTCTATTGTCATTAATCCTAATGGAGAAATACTGGCAGAAGCTGGAACACAAGAAGAAGTCTTAACTGTTGAGCTTAATTTAGATGAAGTTAAACAACAGCGTAAAAATATTCCTGTTTTTGATAATCGTCGTCCGCATTTATATCAACATGATTAATATCCTTATTTCAAGGCAAAAATTAACCCATGAGTTTGGGAGTAACTCATGGGTTTTAACTTATTATTAAGGGAATGTTTACAGTTATTTTTTCTATCTATTTTTGGGGATGTTATTAATTATGAAAAAATTTTAGTGAATTTACCGATATTTGATAAATTAAATGCTACTCACGATAATTTTTTAACTACAATTATTCGCCCATCGAACGCTTCATTTTCGATGTACAAATTTTGAGAGAAGCAAGCATTAATGCAAGGACAAACATTAATGCCTGCTAAAGGATTAAACAATTTAGTGCTTATACTCAAAGGACAACAAAAATAAGGGATTATTTTTGAGTGAATTTTTTAACTGTTTCGATGATTAATTTTACGAATTCACCGATAGTACCTACGATATCGCCTGCCATGTTGATTGCCCCCTTTCATTTTCATGTTGGATGATCAGTTAGTTTAAAGCATGTTATTTCTACGAAGAATATTAACGATGCCGTAAACTGATTACTTTGCAATCTTAAGTAAAAGTCTGATAGTCAACATTCCTTAGACAACGATTTGTTTCTAAGCAATTTGCTATCGCAACTTCCTATCACATCTCTGTGATACATCCTTATTAAAACATCGATTCCAAAGAAATTGTTGAATAATCCCTAACTTATGTTTTTTCAATCATAACTGTCTATAAAAATATGTTAAAATGACCATATTAGTAGATTTCCTACAGTTTGGAATGAAAAATGAACAGTTGGGCAATGAATCATTATATTATACGTTTTGGTAGTATAATGAAAATAAGGAGAGTGGGGCTATGCAAAAGGCTTTTAATAGACAAATTGATCGTTGGGCGCAAGCGCTGCAAAAGAGAAATAATCTTGATCGTATCGCTTATTTAAAAATAAAGCTCGGTCTAGAAGTCTTTTTCAATAACCTGTTCAAAACTATTGTCGTTTATGGACTTGCTCTTCTATTCCATGTTTTCTTATACACACTAACTGTTCATCTTAGCTATTTTATTATTAGACACTACGCACACGGGGCGCATGCTAAATCTACTTTTGCATGCTATATAGAAAGTATTGTTTTATTTGTAATGTTGCCGTTAGGATTAGTAACCTTTAACATTCCCAGCAGCATTATCATTATTTTGGCAGTCATGGCATTAATTGCACTATTTATATATGCACCCGCTGCCACAGTTAAGCAACCAATTCCCACACGACTTATAAAGAAAAAGAAAATTATGGCAATCACTCTTGCAACGTTAATGTTCGCAATGTCATTCTTTGTACCGAGTCCTTATCAGCAACTTATTTTGTTAGGACTCATTTTACAAGGTGGTTCACAATTGCCTATATTCTTCCCTAAAAACAGAAAGGATGTATTGTAATGGACATTTTAAACACTATTTTTAAATTATTTGCTTTTATCTTTGAAAAAATTGGAAACTTGGCTAAGTACAACCCTTGCTGGGGCTACTTCGATGAATCAGAAATTCCTAAAGAACTGTTAGAAGAAGAGAAATAAAATAAAAGTATATTCTTTATTGTGAGAGAAAGTGTGTAAAACATGGAATTATTAAATGGTATTTTCATAGCTACTTACCAAGGGATGTTACTCTTCTTAATAGCTAAAATTATTTTGAATTTACGTTATTCTTATAAAGAAATAGCAATGATGGTAGTCATAAATATATTGGGTAGCTTTTCATATTTTATCATTGGTAAATACGCGCTTTTTATCGTGATACTACTTACCACAATCTATTTATACAAAAAAATTAAATTATACTCTTTACTGGCAATGGTAGGAAGCGTCCTGATTTTATATTTAGGTAACCTTTCTGCCATGTCTGTTTTTATACTTCTCGATGCATATGATCCTAAAAGAATATTTATTAATTTCCTTTATTTATTCATGTTTACGATTGTATCTATTCTATTGGCATATGCAGTTCGATTTTTAACTAAGAAGTTAAAAAGGTCATATCTTTCGACAAACAAATTTTATATCGGTACTGTAACAGTATTTTTAGCCGTAACATTTGTGGTTATATACTTACTGATGCCATCTAATATTAGTTCTAGCCAATCATTCAAGTTTGTCGTATTAGTATATGTTGCTTTTATCATAGCTATCGTTATTCTTGTGATTGTCATCAGCTTCACTGTATTACGAGAAATGAAGTATAAACGTCAAGTACAAGAAATAGAGAATTACTATAAATATACGTTGCGTATTGAAAAGATTAATAACGATATGCGTAAGTTCCGACATGATTATGTGAATATATTATTATCTATGTCTGAATATATCAGAGATGATGATATGCCTGGTTTGAAGGAGTATTTTGATAAAAATATTGTGCCTTTGAAGGATAATATTCAAACGAATTCATTTAAAATCAATGGTCTGGAAAGATTGCAGATCAGAGAGCTGAAAGGATTATTGACGACTAAGATTATTCAAGCACAAGAAAACAATATTAGAGTCAGTGTAGAAGTACCAGATGAAATTACTAAAATATCTTTGAATATGATTGACTTGTCTAGAATCATGGGCATTATTTTAGATAATGCGATTGAGGCTTCTACTGAGATTATAGATCCTTTAATTCAAATAGGATTTATGAAGAATGAAGAAGCGGTTACGATTATTGTAATGAATAAATGTGCAAAAGATATCCCTAAAGTACATGAACTCTTTAAAGAGAACTTTTCAACAAAAGGTTCGAACAGAGGTTTAGGGTTATCAACGTTACGAGAAATTGCGGATAATGCCGACAATATCTTATTGGATACAGTAATTGAAAATCATTACTTTATTCAAAAGCTTGAAATCATGAATACAGGTCGCGAGGATGTGAAATAGAAGTGAAAATTATAATCTGTGAAGATGATGCGCAACAACGTGCACATATTGAAGAAATTATTGAGAATTACATTATGATTGAAGAGAAACCTTTAGAAATCGCACTTTCTACAGCAGATCCTTATGAAGTATTAGAATTTGCGAAATCTACTAATGAGATTTGCTGCTATTTCTTAGATATTCAATTAGATGCAGATATTAACGGCATTAAATTGGGCAGCGAACTGAGAAACTATGATTCTGTCGGCAGTATCATATTCATTACCAGTCATAGTGAATTAACTTATCTCACATTTGTTTATAAGGTAGCAGCAATGGATTTCATATTTAAAGATGATCCTTCAGAAATGAAAACACGTATTATTGATTGTATCGAAACGGCTTTAACACGCTTGCAGCTGCTTTCAAAAGAATCAAGTGTCGAAACTATTGAACTTAAACGCGGCAGCAATTCTGTGTATGTGAATTATGATGATGTGATGTTCTTTGAATCCTCATCAAAATCACACCGTCTGATTGCACATTTAGACAATCGCCAAATTGAGTTTTACGGCAGTTTGAAAGATTTAAGTCAATTAGATGAACGGTTCTTCCGTTGCCACAACAGTTTTGTACTCAATCGCAATAATATTGAAGAAGTCATTTCTAAAGATCGTGAAGTCTACTTTAAAAATGGCGAACATTGCTATATATCTGTAAGAAATCTTAAAAAAATATAACATTAAGGGCTGAAATCGCATTGGATTTCAGCCCTTCTTTATTGGTTATTACTATTTATTATAATCCCCGCTTCAACGTCCCCTTCTAAACTTCACTGTCATTTTCTTCATATAGCGAATGCAAATCATATTTTGTAAATTGCAAGTAAGCTTGACCTGATTCAGTCCCTACTCTGATACCTGTACTATTTTCAGGCGGGAAGATACGTGATGACATCACACGCTCTCCATGGTTGCAGAAGACTTCAATGCTCGATTGATCTGCAAAAATCTGCAAGTGTTCTAAATCTTGACTGAGTTGTACTGAACATTTTGTTTCAGCATCATTTAACGGAACTTCCCCGCTTTCGCTGCAATCTAAAGTTACTAATCTTGAATGTGTATTATAAATAATCTTTGTGGAATTGAATTTTGAAACCTTCACTTCAAAATAAATTTCAGTCGCATCGTTTTCTAAAATATCAACATGCAATTCAAAGTTTGTACCTTCGTATGGATGCAGCTGTTTCGCAAATTTATTCGCATAACCTAATGCCGATTCTTTATTAAATCTCAACGCTTTTAAGCTAGGATGCGGCTGTTGATACATTTTGCCTTTCATTACATTCAATTGTCGCGGCAAAGCAAGACATGGGACTTGATCAATTTCTGAAATGTTTTCATACTCTCCTTCTGTTTGAAGCAATCCGATAAGGATACGTTCACCATGCTGGCCGACACAAGTTTGAGGATACACAAATCCAAACCCGTCATCCCATAATTTAAAGTCGCCATGGTTCATTTTTAAATGATTAAAATCAAAGTGTCCCATTAAATAACCTGCTCTTAAAGCATGACCTTCGGATTCAGCAGTAAACATCAGCACATCATATCCATTTATCGCAAAATAATCAGGTGAATGCCAATACTTGCCGAAATTGGATAAATTCGTATAAATCGGTGCAAGTAATTGCCACTTATCGACTTGATTTGCGTCATAAGCTAACAGTCTTCCTTGCTGCTTCTCAGTTTGTGCACCGATAAATACATAGCGTTGTCCTTCTTTTTCAAAGACCTTCGGATCATGCAGACTATCTTGATAGCCTTTTGGAACTTCTAGTTCAATCGGTGTTGTCTGCTTCACAATCTCTTGTTCTTGATTTTTTCGTGCAAGCAATTGAGTATATTGCCCTTCTCTCGCAGCATCAGAAATTTGGCCGGAATAAATCCAATGCACCTGCTCATTTATTTTAAGTGCACTGCCTCCTTTAATTCCTTCATTATCATAAGCGCTATCAGGTTTTAGCAATATATGTTCAGATTCAAAGTGATTCAATGCTGCACTTAAGTAAGCATAGCTGTAGCTTAAACCATTATTTATCGCAAACGGATACCATTCGTGACTCATTATATATTGGCTGTTGTCGTAGATTAGACCATTAGGTTTGCCTGCTGAACCAAATGGAGGCTGTAAATGAAAGGTTTGTTTATAAGGTGATTGTGCGAACTTTTCTTTGAGTTCAGTAATTCTTTCAGCAGGGAGCTGTTCAATTCGTTGAAATTCTTCTTCATTTGTAAAATCTTGCATCTACCATATCCTCCTAAAACATCGATAATCGTCATTTCCTTTATTTTAGCATATTTTCAGCCCCTCACCTATCTCATTCCATTGAACATAACAACAGTTTTCAGTTCGAAATCAAATTAAAAAGCGTTACGGAAAATTTACACCTTGCAATTAATACCATTCTGTATTAGGATAAAACATATTAACATTATCGGAAAAGAGGGAGATTCATGATTTGGATGATTATCAGCGGCTTAATCGTGGGTATTTTGCTCGGTTTTGTTATGCAACGTACACGCTTTTGCTTAGCTGGCGGATTCAGAGATATGTATATACAAAAGAACAATAAAATGTTTTATGCTTTGCTTATTGCGATTTCTGTACAAGCAATTGGTCTTTTAGCATTTACAGCCATTATCGGCAAACCTTTAGATAACGGCACATTCCCTATTATCGGAACAATTGTAGGTTCATTTATTTTCGGTATCGGGATCGTACTTGCCGGAGGTTGTGCAACAGGCACTTACTACCGTGCAGGTGAAGGATTAATCGGCAGCTGGTTAGCATTAATTTCTTATGCGATTTTCTCAGCGATTACAAAAGTCGGTTTACTCAAACCCGTTATGGAAGGTTTGAATTCTAAAACGAATGTTAACGCAGACATGGCAACAAGCACAGGTATTCCATCATGGATTTGGGTGATTGCACTTGTCGCAATTACAGGTTATTTAGTAACGAAAACATTACGCAAGCCTAAACCTAAAATTGCAGTACCGAAATTAAAACAAAAATTCACAGGTGTACGCCACTTCTTCTTTGAAAAGAAATTCCATCCTTTCGTTGCGGCAATTGCTGTAGGTCTGATTGCATTAATTGCTTGGCCTATGAGTTATTCTACTGGACGTGAAGGCGGACTTGGTATCACAACACCTTCATCGAACTTGGTACAATTTATTTTATCTGGTAAGACATCATTCTTAGACTGGGGCGTTTTCTTAGTACTTGGTATCTTTATCGGATCATATATTGCAGCAAAAGGCTCAAGAGAATTTGCTTGGCGTTTACCGGATAAAAAGACATTGCGCAACAGTGTTATCGGCGGCGCGGCAATGGGCTTCGGTGCATCTGTAGCCGGCGGTTGCTCTATCGGTAACGGATTAGTTGCAACAGCAGCACTTTCATGGCAAGGTTGGATTGCATTAGCATCAATGATTTTAGGTACATGGTTAATGAGTTACTTCATTTTCATCAAACCTATGAAAGCGGCACGTAAAGCCTCTGCACAATCATCAGCACAACCTGCTGCTCAATCATAAGCTATTCACACGAATGCATTATAAATCAAGGAGGATTCAATTATGGTATACGAATTAGGTACTGTAGGAATGGTTTGCCCTTTCCCTTTAATTGAAGCACAAAAGAAAATGGAAGAACTGAATGTCGGAGACGAATTGAAAATCGACTTTGATTGCACTCAAGCAACAGAAGCAATTCCAAACTGGGCAGCTGAAAAAGCTTATCCCGTAACTAATTACGAACAACTTGGCGATGCTTCTTGGACAATCACAGTTCAAAAAGCTTAATATAAAAAGGAGTTTGCGATGAATTCAATAATTCATGCAAACTCCTTTTCTTTATTTACGATTAAGGTTATTCATAAAGAATAACAATGACTGTAATTCAATCCCTAAATCTATATGATGAACAGACACATCATCAGGAACATCAATGCGTGAAGGTGTAAAGTTCAAAATACCTTTCACATTACTTTTAACAAGCTCATCCGCTGCAGTTTGAGCCGCTTCTCCCGGTGTTGTTAAAATAACTACATCCAAATTCCCTTTATCTAAGATATCTTTTATATCCTTCATATCTTTGACTGTTACTTTACCGAATTGTTTGCCGATCACATCGGGATTAATATCAAAAGCTTCGGTAATCACCATATCATCATGGATTGAGAAGTTATATGAAAGCAACGCTTTACCTAAGTTACCTACGCCGACTAAGCCGATACTTATAACATCACTTTCGCTGATTTCACCTTTAAAGAATTCCATTAAGCTTTCGACATTATAACCATAACCTTTTTTTCCAAGTTCTCCGAAATAGGAAAAATCACGTCTGATTGTAGCTGAATCAATGTCTAATGCTTCACTGATTGTTTTAGAATTCACGCGGTCTATGCCCTTAATATGCAGTGTGTTCACGAAACGGTAATATAGTGGTAATCGCTTCAAAGTCGCGCGAGGAATTTTATTATTTTGATTTGCCAATCTGTTTTCCTCCAAATCTTTCAAACTACTATCCTAGAACTTTTCAATTTACCCATATTAATACTGCTTCTTATAGTACAATTTTGATAGCACAGTGATGGAGTTGCGCAAATATTGAATCATTTACGCAGATCAAGCAGATTATAGTGTTCTTATAGTTTTTATTTTGTTATATTGCATCTGACAAAAATTCTGTAAACGTTTTTTATTACTTAAGTATACCCCATGGTATCAAAAAAAGGAATGACTGTAATATCAACAGTTTCGTGAAATCTCCCTACCGTATTCAGAATTAATGAAACTTGCCTATACAAATTACAGCAATATAGTAACTATTATACGATTATATTATTGTTTTGAATACATATTTTCGAAACAAATCAAAATTACTTGTCCAAAATTACTTTAAAATCACACCGAATCGATGCAAAACGACAAAAAATAATGTCTGACATGATATGTTGGGAAATAATGCCGATAGCGCTTATAATAGTAACTAAGCGACGCTTTTTTAGGAAGGAGGACTACGAGATATTAATTAGATTCATCTCGTAAACAAAAGAATGATATTACTGCAACTTAACAATGTCTCAAAATCCTTCGATGGTGAAGAAATCTTTAGCGATGTCCACTTTGAAGTAAAGAGTCATGAAAAAATCGGAATTGTCGGCAGAAACGGTGCCGGCAAATCTACATTAATGAAAATCATTGCAGGTGTCGATGGCTACGACAGCGGCAATGTATCAAAAATCAAAAATTTGAAAGTCGGTTATTTAACCCAACAAATGACACTCGATACCCACCACTCAGTTTGGGAAGAAATGTCTAAACCTTTCGCTCATTTGAAACAAATGGAACAAGCGATGCAAGCAGAAACAACATGGCTTGCTGAGCATGCGGATGAATATGAAACTGATACGTTTAAAGAACATATGGCCAAATACGAATCGTTATCCAATCAATTTGAACGCTTAGAGGGTTATCAATTTGAAAGTAAAATCAAAACAGTTCTTCATGGTCTGAATTTTAATGAAGAAGACTTTCACCGTCCTGTAAACGACTTCAGCGGCGGACAAAAAACATGTCTTTCACTTGCACAAATGCTGCTCAGCGAACCGGACTTATTACTGCTTGACGAACCTACCAACCATTTAGATATGGAAACTACACAATGGCTTGAAGATTATTTGAACTTCTTTAAAGGCGCTATTGTGATTATCAGTCACGACCGCTTCTTCTTAGACAAAACCGTCAACCAAATTTATAACGTGGCTTTAGGTGCAGTTCAGCACTATGTAGGCAATTACAGTAAATTTATCACACAGCGCGATCAATACTATCAAAAACGTATGCAAGAATATGAACGTCAACAAGCTGAAATCAAACGTTTAGAAACATTTGTCGAAAAAAATATCACACGTGCTTCAACGAGCGGCATGGCTAAAAGCCGAAGAAAAGTATTAGAAAAAATCGAACGTATCGATAAACCTATGCTCGATGCACGCAGTGCTAACATCCAATTTGATTTCGACCGCAATACAGGCAATGACGTTTACCATATCCGCAATTTAGAAATCGGTTATACAGAACCAGTCATTGCCCCTATTACGATGGAAGTCACAAAAGGCAATCATATCGGTGTTATCGGTCCGAACGGTATCGGCAAATCTACCTTTATTAAAACCGTTGCGGATAGACTCCCTAAACTCGGCGGAGAGATTACTCACGGTGCAAACTTGCGTGTCGGTTACTACGATCAAAAGCAAGCGGAGTTCAAATCTAACAAAACGATTCTAGATTATGTATGGGATCAATATCCTACGATGCCTGAAAAAGATGTACGTGCGGTATTAGGCCGTTTCTTATTCGTACAAGAAGATGTTAAAAAAATTATCAATGACTTATCAGGCGGAGAAAAAGCACGTTTGCAGCTGGCGTTATTAATGTTAGAACGCAACAACGTTTTAATATTAGATGAACCGACTAACCACTTAGATATTGATTCTAAAGAAATGCTCGAACAAGCGCTGCAAAACTTTGAGGGTACATTAATTTTCGTTTCGCACGACCGCTACTTTATTAATCAGCTTGCGAATAAAATCTTTGATATGCAGCCAGATGGCGGTACAGTTTATGCCGGCGACTATCAATATTACTTAGATAAAACAGAGGAACAAGCTGCTATTTTGGCCAAACAAGAAGCTGAACAAGCTGTCGAAACAGCCAAAGACGATACTAACCATTCATATGAAGACCAAAAAGCGCAAAGAAGAGAATTGCGCCAATTGGAACGTCAAATTGAAAGCTGCGAATCAGAGATTGAATCCTTCGAGCAGCAAATAGAAGCGATCGATACTGCTTTAACACAACCTGAAGTCTTTAATGATCCAGAAAAAGCAGCACAATTAGCTGAAGAAAAAGATACAATCGAACAGCAACTCGAACAAGTGATGTTGAAATGGGAAGAATTACAAGAAAAAATGATATAAGCAATAATAGTTTAAGAGGTGCAGAAATGAATACTCATTTTTGCACCTCTTTTATTACAATTCCTTAACAAAATTATGCACATCCGAAACCCCATTACATCAACTATCCACAGAGTTATCCACTTTATCCACAAGTAAAAAGACACTGTTTTTTCAACAATTCACATCTAAATCTACAGTTATTCACATAATTACACACAACTATCCACAAGTTATTCACTTTCTGTTGATAAGTACGCACGTTCGCTATTGACAAACCATTAACTTTGTAAAGTGTTTTTAAAGTTCATTATCTAGTAATATTACTATGTCATGGTATAAAAAAAGTGCCTTGAATAGAAATGATTCAAGACACCTCAATGTTATTCAACTGAAAATTCTTCGATATCTATACTGCTTTTACCATTTAAATCTAAGTCAGCTTTCATCCCTGCTTCATACATATAGTAGCCTGCTGCGCCAATCATAGCCGCATTATCTGTACAAAGTTTAGGGTTAGGAATCGAAAGCTTAATATCATGTTCTGCACATGCTGTTTTCAAAGCTTGTCGCAATCCTTTGTTGCTTGCGACACCGCCAGCGACAATCAATTGATTGACTTCGTATGCTTCGCACGCTTTAATTGCTTTTCCAACCAATACTTCAACGACACTGTTTTGGAAACTTGCTGCTACATCTTCAGGGACAATTGTTTCATTTTTTTGTTTTAGATTATGCAGCTTATTAATAACTGCGCTTTTAAGTCCGCTGAAACTGAAATCAAAACTGTCTGGTTCTAACCATACACGCGGAAAGTCATATACATCTTTGCCTTTTGCTGCTAATTGATCTACCTTTGGTCCGCCTGGATAAGGCAGACCAATCGTACGTGCAACTTTATCATAAGCTTCCCCCACTGCATCATCTCTTGTTTCTCCGATAACTTCAAAGTTCAAATGATCTTTCATATATACAAGTTCCGTATGACCGCCTGAAACAATTAAAGCCATTAACGGAAATGCAAAAGGTTCTTCTAAATTATTCGCATAGATATGCCCTGCAATATGATGAACTGGGATTAAAGGCTTATCATAAGCAAAAGCTAAAGCCTTTGCGGCGTTGATGCCGATTAATAATGCACCGATAAGTCCCGGTCCTTCTGTTACAGCCACCGCATCTATATCCTTCATATCTGTTTGTGCTGTTTCTAACGCTTCATCAATTGTACCTGTAATACCTTCTACATGATGTCTGCTTGCGACTTCAGGTACAACACCGCCGAATCGTTTATGACTTTCGATTTGGCTTAATACTGCGTTGCTTAAAATTTCTTTACCGTTTTTTATCACACTAGCACTAGTTTCGTCACAGCTTGATTCTATTGCTAAAATTAATGTATCTTTTTCCATTATAAATCCACCCACATTACGAGTGCGTCCTCACCCTCTCCATAATAATTTTTGCGTTTGCCGCCATAATTAAAGCCTAAAGCTTCATAAACATGGCGTGCCGGACGATTTTCTATACGTACTTCTAAACTCATTACATCACATGTTTGTCTTGCATAGCTCATTGCATATTCGATAATCAATTTTCCTAAACCGTAACCGCGCATCGTTTCAGTAATGGCTACCGTTGTGATTTGTGCTTGATCAATCACAACCCACATTCCGATATAACCGATGATTTCTTGGTTGTATTCCATCACAAAATAGCGTGCAAATTTATTTTTCTCTACTTCATGATAAAACGCATCAATTGTCCAAGAGCTGTCATTAAAGCAGGTACGTTCTAAATCAAATACTTGCGGTACATCTTCCAAAGTCATTAATCGTATATTTAAATTGTCTAATCCTGTTGTGTTTTTAACCAATTGCGTTCTGCCTCAGATAATTTCAGGTAGTCTGGTTTAAAGGTATGAATGTCTTCAGGATTTTCGATTAATGCATGCATAGCACTGGCTTTTGGAAGTTGATGCAAGATATTCCCATGGAGCAGATCTTGGATGTTTTCTAAATCATATCCGACAAATACATAAGGCAATGCATTTTGTTCAAGATAGTTGTTAAGTTCAGAAATTGTCATATACTGATCTTCCAGCATAGTGACAAGTTTGCCTTGCTCATAACGATAAACGCCGGTATAAACCGCTTCTCTTCTCGCATCAAACACTGGAACAATCAGTTGATTTGCATGAATGTTTGGTATCGTTGCAGCTAAAGCAGCAAGAGATGATACACCATACAATTGCGTATTCAGTGCATACGCTAATGTTTTAGCAATCGTTACTCCGATTCTTAAACCTGTATAAGAACCCGGTCCTTTTGCGGCAACAATGGCATCAATATCCTGCTTTGTCATTCCTGCTTCTGAGATAATTGTTTGAATCGCAGGCATCAACTGTACAGAGTGATTGCGTTTAATATTCGTAGTATGTTCAACTAAAACTGTATCATCTTGCATAATTGCAAGCGACATAGGCTTATTGGATGTATCCAGCAGCAGATAGTTCACGTTCGACTTCCTCCTTTAATGCTTTATAATGTTGTCCGCTTGCTTCTATATTAAGCGTTCTTGTCTGCGCATCTTGAGCAGTGATTTGAATACGCAAGAATGCGTTCGGCAGCAAGTCTTTAATAAATTCGCTCCATTCGATTACGATGACAGCATTGTCTTCAAAATATTCATCGAATCCTAAATCTTCTTCTGAATCTTCTAAACGATAGCAATCCATATGATGAAATTTCATGTTTGTTCCTTTATAGGATTTAATAATATTGAAGGTCGGTGAATTGATCGTACGTTTCACGCCTAAGTGCTTTCCGATAAATTGACTTAATGTTGTTTTCCCTGCACCTAAATTACCGTCTAATAGAATTAAATCTTTGGGTTGTAAATGCTTAGTCAGAATTTCAGCAAATTGATTCATTTGATCAATGTTGTTGATTTTTATCATTTTCAAATCTCCTATTTATGTTTCTGCGTACTGCAGAAAATTCGTCTTCTATATTGTAACATGCTAAGCAATACCTTCAGCATCAAATGACTGATTGCATGAAAATTGAAATATGTAATTAAAGAAAACCTTTTCAAAAATTAATTTAGAAAATTTTCTGAAATCTGTTGACATTGCCCTTCCCATGTAGTAAATTAAGTTTATCAAATTTTTAGACAATTCAAATTTATTCATAAAACCATTCGAAAGGAGCAAATTGAAATGACTAACAGAACACATACGAATACACTACCGACAACAACAAATATTTTAGTCATTTTATTAATTTGCTAGGACTCGAACTTTAGTAATTGAAACTACTAAATGTTTAAGTCCTATTTCCGATTGAATGGGACTTCATTGACGTCCCAATATTATTGGGACGTTTTTTTATTTGAATATACGGGAGGAATTATATTGAGAAGCGACACTATCAAAAAAGGAGACCAACAAGCTCCAGCCAGAAGTTTACTTCATGCCACAGGACAAATCAAAGACCCAAGAGATATGAACAAACCGTTCGTAGCAATTTGCAACTCTTACATTGATATCGTTCCAGGACACGTACACCTTAGAGAACTTGCAGACATCGCTAAAGAAGCAATCAGAGAAGCTGGCGCTATTCCATTTGAATTCAATACAATCGGCGTCGATGATGGTATCGCTATGGGACATATAGGAATGCGTTATTCATTACCATCACGTGAAATCATTGCAGATGCGGCAGAAACAGTAATCAATGCCCATTGGTTCGATGGTGTATTCTACATTCCTAACTGCGACAAGATCACACCAGGAATGTTGATGGCAGCAGTCAGAACCAACGTACCTGCAATCTTCTGTTCAGGCGGACCGATGAAAGCCGGATTATCATCAACAGGCAAAGCTTTAACATTATCTTCAATGTTCGAAGCTGTCGGCGCATTTAAAGGCGGTTCAATGAGTAAGGAAGATTTCTTGGATATGGAACAAAATGCATGCCCTACTTGCGGTTCTTGTGCAGGGATGTTCACTGCCAACTCAATGAACTGTTTAATGGAAGTTTTAGGACTAGCCCTTCCATATAATGGTACTGCTTTAGCTGTTTCAGACCAACGTCGTGAAATGATTCGCGAAGCAGCCTTCAAATTAGTAGACAATATCAAAAATGATTTAAAACCGCGTGACATCGTTACAAGAGAAGCATTAGATGATGCTTTCGCATTAGATATGGCGATGGGCGGTTCTACAAACACAGTACTTCATACACTTGCGATTGCGAATGAAGCTGGCATTGACTATGATTTAAGCCGCATCAATGAAATCGCAAAACGTACACCTTATTTATCTAAAATCGCACCAAGTTCTTCATATTCTATGCATGACGTTCATGAAGCCGGCGGTGTTCCAGCGATTATCAACGAATTAATGAAAAAAGAAGGAACATTGCATCCGGATAGAATCACTGCTACAGGTAAAACACTTCGTGAAAACAATGAAGGCAAAGAAATCAAAAATACTGATGTTATCCATACATTGGAAGAACCCTATGATAAAGAAGGCGGTCTATCTATCTTATACGGCAACTTGGCTCCTAACGGTGCAGTTATCAAAGTCGGCGGTGTAGACCCTGAAATCAAAGTCTTCAAAGGAAAAGCAATTTGCTTCGATTCACATGATGAAGCTGTTGAAGCTATCGATAATCATACAGTTCGCGAAGGACATGTGGTTGTTATCCGTTACGAAGGTCCTAAAGGCGGACCAGGAATGCCTGAGATGCTGGCCCCTACTTCTTCAATCGTAGGACGCGGCTTAGGCAAAGATGTTGCCTTAATCACTGACGGAAGATTCTCAGGTGCCACAAGAGGTATCGCTGTCGGACATATTTCACCTGAAGCAGCTTCAGGCGGTCCGATTGGATTAATCAACGACGGTGATGAAATCACAATCGATTTAACAAACAGAACATTAGATGTTGAAGTTTCAAGCGAAGAATTAGACAAACGAAAATCAGAACTTAAACCATTCAAAGCTAAAGTAAAATCTGGATATCTTGCACGTTACACAGCACTCGTTACAAGTGCAAACACAGGCGGCGTAATGAGAGTTCCAGAATATCTAATCGATGAGGAGTGATGCTTTATGTCTAACCCACAAATGACTAAGAATCAAAATGAGACACCCGGCACACAAGCAGAACGAAAAAATGAAACAGCCAAGTCGACAGAGAGAAGCGGTTCAGAACTGCTCGTTGAAGCACTATTAAAAGAAGGTACTGAACAAATCTTCGGTTATCCAGGCGGCGCAGTTTTACCGTTATATGATACATTCTATGATGGAAAAATCAGACATATCTTAGCAAGACATGAACAAGGTGCAGTACACGCTGCGGAAGGTTATGCCAGAGTTTCTGGCAAACCTGGCGTAGTCGTTGTTACCAGCGGTCCAGGCGCAACAAATGTTATTACTGGTATCGCAGATGCTTACAGCGACTCACTACCGTTAGTTGTGTTTACAGGACAAGTTGCAACACCAGGTATTGGTAAAGATGCTTTCCAAGAAGCTGACTTGTTGTCAATGACGACACCAATCACAAAACACAACTTCCAAGTTAAACATCCAGATGAAATCCCTGAAGTCGTTCATCAAGCTTTCCACATCGCAAATACAGGACGTAAAGGTCCGGTTGTTATCGACTTCCCTAAAGATGTAGGTATCCTAAAAACAGAAGCAGATGTTTGCGAGGAACTTGATTTACCAGGTTATCGTTTAGCAGATGCACCGAATCCTAAAGATGTATTGACGATTCTTGATTGGTTAAAATCAGCGAAGAAACCCGTTGTCTTAGCAGGTGCTGGTGTCAGACATTCGCAATCCGGTCCATTAATGACTGAATTTGCAGAACGTCATCAAATCCCAGTAGTAACTACATTGCACGGTTTAGGCACTATTCCATACAGCAATCCACTATTCTTAGGCATGGGCGGTATGCATGGTTCTTATGCGAGCAACATGGCATTATCAGATTGCGACTTACTGATCAACTTAGGCAGCCGCTTCGATGACCGTCTTGCAAGCAACCCTAAAGAATTTGCCAAAAACGCTAAAGTTGTTCATGTAGATATCGATGCTTCTGAAATCGATAAGATCATCAAAACTGACTTAGGTGTTGTAGCAGATTGTAAATTATTATTAGAAGCATTGCTCCAAGAAACAAAGCAATTCGATGACCATCAAGATTGGGTGGATGAATGCGTAAATAATAATACAGAGCATCCTTTCGCTTATACAGATGAAGATGCTGATTTATTCATTAAACCGCAACAAGCTATCGAATATATCGGTAAAATCACAAATGGTGAAGCAGTCGTTACAACAGATGTTGGTCAACATCAAATGTGGGCAGCACAATTCTATCCGTTCAAACATCATAATCAATTTGTGACAAGCGGCGGTTTAGGAACAATGGGCTTTGGTATCCCTTCTGCTATCGGAGCAAAACTTGCTGCACCTGATAAAACAGTAGTTTGTTTCGTAGGCGACGGCGGCTTCCAAATGACCAACCAAGAAATGGCTATCTTAAATGAATATGGGTTAGATATTAAAATTGTCCTTATCAATAACGGAACACTTGGAATGGTAAAACAATGGCAAGATAAGTTCTTTAACCAACGTTTCTCTCATTCAGTATTCAACGGACAACCTGACTTCCAGCAATTATCAGAAGCTTATGGTGTGAAAGCATTCTTAATCGATGATCCGAAACAATTGGAATCACAATTAGATGCAGCCTTTGCATATAAAGGCCCTGCAATGATTGAAGTAAGAATCTCACCTAAAGAACATGTATTACCAATGATTCCAAGCGGTAAAGCCAATAACGAAATGGAGGGTGTACTATGAGACATACATTCAAAACTCAAGTAATCGATAAATCTGGTACATTGAACAGATTGACAAGCACATTTTTACGCCGTCAATTCAATATCGTTACCCTATGCGTAACACCAAGCATCAAGCCTGGCATTTCGGATTTGACTTTTGTAGCAGAAATCGATGATGAATCAGAGACACAATCACTCATCCGCCATTTAGAAAAACAAATCAATGTATTATCTGTAGAAGATATTACTACAACAAGTCTTTACAATGTGGAGCTTTTATTAGTAAAAGTAGCAACACCTGTAGATCAAAAAGTGTTAGAAAATATTATCAATCGCAGTGATGCGCTAGTTTCAGTATTAAATGAAGAAGATGGTTATACGTATTTGCAAGCTTCAGGTACACAACAAGCTTTAGATGCATTTTTAGAACAACTATCATCACAACAGATTGATCAAGTTTCAAGAACAGGAACAGCAGCATTATTATAATTTTAATTTTCGCAAATTTGTGAATTTAAAATAAAACAAAATTTTGGAGGAATTTATCATGACAACAGTTTATTATGACGAATCAGTAAAAAAAGACGCATTAGCAGGTAAAAAAATCGCGGTATTAGGCTATGGTTCACAAGGTCACGCGCACGCTAAAAACCTTAAAGACAATGGCTATGACGTTGTAATCGGTATCCGCCCAGGACATTCTTTCGACAGAGCTAAAAAAGATGGTTTCGATGTTTATCCAGTTGGAGAAGCTGTAAAACAAGCAGACGTAGTAATGGTATTATTACCAGATGAAATCCAAGGTAAAGTATACGAAGAAGAAATCGCTCCTAACTTAGAAGCTGGCAACGCATTAGCATTTGCACATGGTTTCAACATCCACTTCGATGTAATCAAACCACCTAAAGATGTTGATGTATTCTTAGTAGCTCCTAAAGGTCCAGGACACCTTGTAAGACGTACTTTCGTAGAAGGCAGCTCAGTTCCTGCATTATTCGGTGTAGGCCAAGATGCAACTGGCAATGCTTTTGATATCGCATTAAGCTATGCAAAAGGTATCGGCGCTACTAAAGCTGGTGTTATCGAAACTACATTCAAAGAAGAAACTGAAACTGACTTATTCGGTGAACAAGCAGTACTTTGCGGTGGCGTAACTCGTTTAATCCAAAGCGGTTTTGAAACATTAGTAGAAGCTGGCTACCAACCAGAACTTGCTTACTTTGAAGTATTACATGAAATGAAATTGATCGCTGACTTAATGTACGAAGGCGGTATGGAAACTATGCGTTATTCAATTTCAAACACTGCAGAATACGGTGACTATGTATCTGGTCCACGTGTTATCACTCCAGACGTTAAAGAAAACATGAAAGCTGTATTAACTGACATCCAAAACGGTACATTCGCTAATAACTTCATCAAAGACAATGAAAATGGATTCAAAGAATTCTACAAACTTCGTAAAGAAGCTCAAGGTCATCAAATCCAAGGCGTTGGTAAAAAACTTCGCGAAATGATGCCTTTCGTTGAAAATAAAACTATTGAAGAATAATACACAATCAGGAGGTTGATTAAAATGAGTCATATTCAAATTTTCGATACAACACTTAGAGACGGTGAACAAACTCCAGGCGTCAGTTTTTCTTTTGATGAAAGACTGACCATCGCAAAGCAGCTAGAAAAATGGGGAGTTGATGTAATTGAGGCAGGATTCCCAGCATCTAGTCAAGGCAGCTTTGATTCAGTACAGGCGATCTCAAGAGCCTTAACAAAAACAGCAGTAGTTGGTTTAGCAAGATGTAAAAAATCAGATATCGATGCTGTATACGAAGCTACTAAAGATGCAAAATATCCGCAATTACACGTATTTATCGCTACTAGCCCTATCCACTTAGAGTATAAGTTGAAAATGACTCAAGAAGAAGTGCTTGAGCAAATTACTGAAAACGTTGCTTACGGCAAATCTTTATTCGATGTTGTACAATTCTCACCCGAAGATGCGACACGAACAGATTTAGACTTCCTTATTAAAAGTGTCCAAACAGCTGTAGATGCAGGTGCAACAATAATCAACATTCCTGATACTGTAGGTTATAGCTACCCTGCTGAATTTGGAAATATCTTTAAAGTATTGCTTGAAAATGTGAAATCTGACAAAGAAATCATTTACAGTGCGCACTGTCATGATGACTTAGGTTTAGCTGTTGCAAACAGTATGGCTGCCATTGAAAACGGTGCGAAACGTATTGAAGGCTGTATTAACGGTATCGGCGAACGTGCCGGCAACACAGCACTTGAAGAAGTTGCTTTAGGTTTATATGTTCGTAAAGATCATTATGGTATTGAATCTAATCTTGATCTTGGTCGTACAAAAGAAACTTCAGATTTGATTGCACGCTTTGCAGGTATTCCTGTACCTCGAAATAAAGCGGTTATCGGTCAAAACGCGTTCAGTCATGAATCTGGTATTCACCAAGATGGTTTCTTAAAACATCGTGAAACTTATGAAATCATGACTCCGCAATTAGTCGGTATCAAAACTTCAGAATTGCCGCTTGGCAAATTGTCGGGCAAACATGCTTTTGCTGAAAAATTAAAACAACTTGGATACGAAATCAGTCCAGAAAAACAAGTTGAATTGTTCAAACAATTTAAATCGATTGCTGATAAAAAGAAAAATGTTTCTGATTATGATGTGCATGCCCTTGTTCAAGGTCATTCTCACGAAACAAATGCTGCTTATCACGTTGAAAACTTACAGCTTCAATTTGTTGCTGAAGGTGTTCAAAGCGCAGTCGTTCAACTTCGAGACCAAAACGGTAAAGAATATCAATCTGCCGCAACAGGCACTGGTTCTATCCTAGCTGTTTACAATGCAGTTGATTTAATCTTTGATGCTAAGTCAGAACTTTTAAACTATCAAATCACTTCTATTACTGAAGGATCTGATGCACAAGCTCAAGTTAATGTAGAAATCAGTATTCATGGCCGTTCTTATTATGGTATTGGTATTGATCATGACGTATTGCTTGCTTCATGCAAAGCTTATGTTGAAGCATATTCTAATCATATTGCTGAACAAACAGCGAATGATGGGGTGAATGCATGAGTTATAAAATCACTGCCCTTCCAGGCGATGGAATCGGACCCGAAATACTAGAAGGTACTTTAAAAATATTAGAGAAATTAAGCAGAAAATATAACATTGATTATGAATTAGAAACCTATGATTTTGGAGGGGCCGCTATAGATAACTATAGCGACCCGCTTCCATCATCTACACTAAAAGCCTGCAAAGCATCTGATGCTATCTTATTAGGCGCAATCGGCGGACCGAAATGGAATGATAGTCCAAAACGTCCTGAAGCTGGTTTACTCGCTTTAAGAAAGAACCTTGAATTATTTGCGAACCTCCGCCCTACTGCTGTAGTCGAAGGCGCAAGCAAATTCTCTCCTTTAAAAGAAGAAAGAGTCAAAGGTACTGACTTTGTGATAGTACGTGAGTTAACAGGCGGATTGTACTTTGGAGAACCTAAAACACTAGCTGATGATCATGCGATTGATTCATTAACATATTCTAAAGCAGAAATTGAACGTATTGCACATGCAGCATTCAAGCTTGCACAATCAAGACGTAAAAAGCTGACTTCTGTTGATAAAGAAAATGTATTAGCCTCAAGTAAATTATGGCGCAAAACAATTAATGAAGTCGCAGCATCTTACCCTGATGTAGAAGTTCAGCACTTACTCGTAGATGCGTGCAGTATGCATCTCATTACTAATCCTACACAATTTGATGTCATTGTTACTGAAAACTTGTTTGGTGATATTTTAAGTGACGAAGCTTCAGTCATTCCAGGTTCTTTAGGTGTATCCCCTTCTGTCAGCTATGGACAAAAAGGAACAAAACTTTACGAACCTATTCATGGTTCTGCACCTGATATTGCTGGCAAAGATATAGCAAACCCTACAGGTATGATTCTTTCACTTGCAATGTGCTGCAGAGAAACATTTAATGAAGTACAAGCTGCAGAAGAATTAGAATCTATTGTTTATGATTTGCTCAAATCAGGTTTTACAACACCTGATTTAGGCGGTAATGCACATACTTCGGAAATTTTCGATAAAATTTTACAACAACTTTAAAGGATGGTGATTGAAATGGGTCAAACTTTGTTCGATAAAATATGGAATAGACATGTACTCACAGGAAATGCAGGTGAACCGCAATTATTATATATTGACTTGCATCTTATCCATGAAGTCACATCACCTCAAGCCTTTGAAGGATTAAGAATTCAACATAGAAAACTGCGTCGCCCTGATTTAACATTTGCGACAATTGATCATAACGTACCGACACAAGATATCTTTAACATCAAAGATGAAATTGCCGCAACACAAATCAAGACGCTTCAAAAGAACTGTGCTGAATTTGGTGTTAAGCTCTTTGATAATGGTACTGAAGAACAAGGTATCGTACATATGGTCGGACCAGAGATGGGATTAACTCAACCTGGTAAAACCATTGTTTGCGGAGACTCTCACACAGCAACACATGGTGCTTTCGGTGCGATTGCTTTTGGTATCGGCACAAGTGAAGTTGAACATGTATTTGCGACACAAACACTATGGCAAACAAAACCTAAAAACCTTTTGATTGATATTAACGGTGAATTGCCTAAAGGTGTTTATGCCAAAGATATTATTCTTTATCTTATTAACCAATACGGTGTAGATTTCGGTACAGGTTATGCACTTGAATTTGCAGGATCAACGATTCGCGGTCTCTCAATGGATGAACGCATGACAATCTGTAATATGGCAATCGAAGCCGGCGCAAAATACGGCTTAGTCGAGCCTGATGAAACTACACTTGAATATGTGAAAGGACGTCCTTATGCACATATCGATGAAGCAACTGCAGATTATTGGAAAACACTTTACAGTGATCAAGATGCACAATTTGATCGTGTTATTGAATTAGATGTTTCAGACCTTGAACCTCAAGTTACTTGGGGAACAAGTCCTGAAATGGGTGTCAGCTTTAATACCCCATTCCCAGAAATTGAAAATATCAACGATGAACGCGCATATCACTATATGGACCTTAAACCTGGAGAGAAAGCAGAGGATATTGAATTGGGCTATGTCTTCTTAGGATCTTGTACAAATGCCCGCCTCTCAGACTTGAAAGAAGCAAGTTTGTCAAAGGCCATAAAGTACATCCAAATATCACAGCAATTGTGGTACCGGGTTCTAGAAGTGTTAAGCATCAAGCTGAAGCATTAGGCCTTGATAAAATCTTTAAAGATGCTGGTTTTGAATGGCGTGAACCTGGCTGTTCAATGTGTTTGGGTATGAACCCTGACCAAGTACCAGCTGGTGTACATTGTGCTTCTACCAGCAACCGCAACTTTGAAGGACGACAAGGCAAGGGAGCACGTACACACTTAGTATCACCTGCAATGGCCGCAGCAGCTGCGATTGAAGGACGCTTTGTAGATGTAAGAAAATGGGAGGCGATTGAACATGCTTAAAATTGAACCGATTACTCAATATAAAGGCAAAACTGCACTACTCTTCCACGACAATATTGATACGGATCAAATCATCCCGAAAGTACATTTAAAAGGCGTATCAAAAACAGGACTCGGTCCATATGCATTTGATGAATGGCGTTATTTAGAAGATGGTTCGGACAATCCTGAATTCGAATTGAACCAACCTCAATATAAAGGGGCTTCCATTTTGATTACAGGAGATAACTTCGGATGCGGATCAAGCCGTGAACATGCGGCATGGGCGCTTAAAGACTACGGTATTAATATTATTATTGCCGGCAGTTTCAGTGACATCTTCTACATGAACGCAACTAAAAATGCTTTATTACCAATAGTATTAAACCAAGAAGATCGCGAGTTCTTATCTAACTATAAAGAACTTGAAATCGATCTTCCGAATCAGGTCATCAAAACACCTGATCGAGAATTACATTTTGATATTGATTCAACTTGGAAAAACAAGCTCGTTCAAGGACTAGACGATATTGCGATTACATTAGAGTATGAAGACCAAATTGAACAATATGAACATAAATTCCAACAAAATTAAGGAGTGAGCGAAATGACAGTACAAACTGCTGTATCAGCGAAAGATATAGAGGATGCTTTTTTATCATTACAGCCGATTGTAAAAGAAACACCTCTAGAAAAGGATCACTATTTATCTTTAAAATACGATTGTAATGTATATTTGAAACGAGAAGATTTACAATGGGTACGTTCTTTTAAATTGAGAGGTGCTTACAACGCAATTCAAGTCTTATCTGATAGCGAGAAAGCAAAAGGTATTACATGTGCCAGTGCAGGCAACCATGCACAAGGTGTCGCATTTACTGCACGTCGTTTAGACTTGAAAGCAGTCATCTTTATGCCAGTCACTACTCCCCTTCAAAAGATTAACCAAGTTAAATTCTTCGGCGGAGAAAATGTAGAAGTCGTATTAGTCGGCGATACTTTTGATGATTGCTTAAAAGAAGCTTTAGAGTACACTGAGAAACACGCAATGAACTTTATCGACCCATTTGATAACGTCAATACAATTGCTGGTCAAGGTACAATTGCGACTGAAATTTTACAAGAAGCGAAACAAGAGGATATCCAAGTTGACTATCTATTTTCAGCTATCGGCGGCGGTGGATTGATTTCTGGTGTAGGCAGCTACTTCAAAGAAAAATCACCGCAAACTAAAATTATAGGTGTAGAACCTAAAGGTGCCGCAAGTATGTATACTTCTGTTGTATTAGAAAACAAACGTGTGAAACTACCTGAAATCGATAAATTTGTAGATGGTGCTTCTGTAGCACAAGTCGGCAAAATTATTTTTGAAATTGCGAAAAAAGTCGTTGATGATTATCTTCAAATCGATGAAGGTGCGGTTTGTTCGACAATTTTAGATATGTATTCTAAACAAGCAATTGTCGCAGAACCTGCAGGTGCTTTAAGCGTATCCGCTCTAGAACAATATCGTGATCAAATTAAAGGCAAAACAGTAGTTTGTATTATCAGCGGCGGAAACAATGATATCAACCGCATGAAAGAAATCGAAGAACGCTCTTTACTCTTTGAAGAAATGAAACATTACTTCATTTTCAACTTCCCTCAACGTCCAGGTGCGTTAAAAGAGTTCGTAAATGATGTATTAGGACCGAATGATGATATTACTAAATTTGAGTACTTGAAAAAGTCTTCTCAAAACACAGGTACAGTTATCATCGGTATCCAGCTCAACAATCATGATGATCTGACTCGCCTTAAAGAAAAGGTCCATGAGTTCGATCCATCTAATATCTATATTAATGAAAACAAAATGTTGTATTCATTATTGATTTAAACCACAGAGAGAAGCCGTGTTTCCCCTCAGGATGCATGGCTTCTCTTTTTATGTATAAAGCTCTAATTATCATCGCCTATCCTTCCAGAAATAGAATACTACTAGACTAAATGCTATATACACAGGAATTTAGGCATAAAAAAAGACCTCAAACCTGAGATCTCAATGCGGCTCATCGCATCCATAAATATATAACTTACG
>NZ_MRZJ01000006.1 GCF_002994445.1 Staphylococcus simulans | reverse complement strand
ATTTTTTAGCATTTCAATTCGTTAGGGTACTAATAAGAAATCAACTTCTGTTAGGTATCATAGCACAACCACTCGTTTAGTTATATGTGCATTTTGTACAAATATTTAAAAATCTCTGTCTACTCTTTGTGTTATTTTAACAATCGCTTGGGCTAAAGTAATAAGTATACACGATTACAATGAACTTGTGATGTGACAATTTAAAGGGAGTTGTTCATTATGGGGGATCAAATCAAAGACCCAAGATATGGTAAACCGTTTATCGGTCGTTCTGCCGCTGTCGCAAGTCCAAATGATATTGCGACAATTGTGGGACATAATATCTCGCTTAAAGGCGGCAATGCTATCGATACAATGGTCGCAGTCAATGCGGCACTGAGTGTTGTCTTTCCGCATATGACAGGTATCGGCGGAGATAGTTTCTGGCTGATTTACGACGCAGAAACAAAACAGCAATACGTGTTGAATGCGACAGGACACAGCGGGCAGCATGTCCAAGCTGAACTCTTTAAAGATGAAAATGAAATACCTAACCGCGGTGCACGTGCAGCTATTACAGTACCTGGTGCAGTCGACGGTTGGTACAAAGCGCATGAACGCTTCGGCAAATTACCTTTTAAAGATTGTTTAGCACCCGCCATCTATTATGCACGCGAAGGTTTTCCAGTAAGTACTTCATTAGCACGCTTTTCTGAATCCAAACTCAACACATTGCGTTCTTTCGAAGAAACTGCGAAAACTTTCTTAAAAGACAGCGTAGCGCCATACAGAATCGGTCAAATCATGAGAAATGAAAATATTGCTGATTTATTATCTGAAATTGCAAAACATGGCAGAGATGCATTTTATAAAGGAGAAATTCCTAAACGCATCGCGCAATCTATTCAAGCCCATGGCGGCTACCTTACTGCACAGGATTTTGAAAATTATGAAGCTGAATGGACACGTCCTATTTCTGTTCAATACAGAGACTACATCATTTCTTCACCACCGCCTAACTCAGAAGGCATTGCGACCTTGCAAGTGTTAGGCATGTTAAATAAATTCTCACCTGAAAAACTGCATCGCTCTCACGATGCCTTCATCGACATCTTTACCAGAGCGACTGAGCTGGCATTTATCGACCGCAACCACTATGTTTCAGACCCGGACTTCTATGAAGTGCCGACAGAAACATTACTCCAAGAAGATTATTTATATAATCGAGCTGAAAACATCTTTTACAATTATCCAACAACACCTGAAACATATATTAACGCTGACGGCGATACAACATTCAGTTGTGCTTGTGATGAAGTAGGCAACGTTGTCGGTGTCATCCAAAGTGTTTATTGGGAATGGGGCTCTGCTTTCGTTCCAGATGACATGGGCTTTGTAATGCAAAACAGAGGTACTTCTTTCTCATTAGATCAAGATGTTCGCAACTACTTAGAACCTAACAAACGACCAGCACACACATTAACGTGCACAATGGTTTCAAGAAATAATCGACCAGAAATCATTTTAGGTTCTATGGGCGGAGATGGTCAACCGCAAACACAAGCGATGCTAGTCTCACGCATTGTTGACCAAAAATATAATGTACAAAATGCAATCGACCGTCCAAGATGGCTGCTAGGCAGAACTTGGGGCGAGAAATCTAACGGATTGCGTGTAGAAGACCGCTTCGGCAGCGACATTATTGAAAAGCTTGAGCAAAAAGGACATCGACATGTCTCCTTTATCCATCCTTACAGTGACCTTGTTGGACACTCTCAGGCCATTCAAATCTTCAAAGATCATGTCGAAGCAGCCGCAGACCCTCGTGCATTAGGCTTAGCTTTAGGTTATTAACGGTCATGAGAAAAATTTTGAAAAGGAGTTTTTATGAATGACACAATTTAATCAAAACAGACCAGAACCAATCAGAGGCAATAAAGGAGCAACAGACAACGGACCAAGAAATATCGAAAGAGATTTACAAAACCCAGATATGATTGTACCTCCAGAAACAGACGGCGGTACGTTAGATAATATGAAATTCTCTTTTTCTGACGTTCATGTTCGATTAGAAGAAGGCGGTTGGTCTCGCGAAGTCACAAAACGCGAATTACCGATTTCTGAACCGATTGCTTCTGTCAATATGCGCTTAACACCAGGTGGTGTACGTGAACTGCATTGGCACAAAGAAGCAGAATGGGCCATTGTATTAAATGGTGCAGTCCGTGTCACATCAGTCGATCAAGACGGCAAAGTATGGATCGACATTGTACGTAAAAACGAATTATGGTACTTCCCTGCAGGCATCCCGCATTCATTAAAAGGTATGGAAGACGGCGCAGAATTCTTGCTTGTCTTTGATGATGGCGGCTTCTCAGAGAATAGTACTTTCTCTATTACAGACTGGTTCTCATCTACACCAAATGATGTTTTAGCGAAAAACTTCGGTGTACCGCCAGAATCATTTGAAGGTTTCCCTAAAGGCGAAACCTATATTTACCAAGGCGAGCAACCTTCTAAAGAGGAAGAAGAAAATATCTTAAAAGCAGTTGAACAAGTACCTAATCCATTTACGTTCAAACTAAAAGATGAAGTTGAACCTATCCAAACAAGCGGCGGTCAAGTATGGATTGCGGATTCTAACAACTTCAAAGCTTCAACAACTGTGACAGGTGCCTTAGTCGAGGTAGAACCAGGCGGCATGCGTGAAATGCATTGGCATCCTAACGCATCTGAATGGCAATTTTATATTCAAGGCCAAGCACGTATGACGGTCTTTGCCGCTGAAAGCCACGCACGTACATTTAACTATAGAGCTGGAGACGTGGGTTATGTACCATTTGCGATGGGACACTATGTTGAAAATATCGGGGATGAACCTTTAGTATTCCTAGAAATGTTCAAGAGCGACCACTTCGCAGATGTTTCATTAAATCAATGGATGGCAAATACACCAAAAGATTTACTCAAAGAACATCTTCCGCTGGATGATGACTTTATCAACAATCATTTATCACATGATAAACATCCAAACGTTAAACATGACGAACAATAAAGAATAAGCGTACCATCAATCGGCACGCTCATAGTAAAGGCAGAGCACACGCTCTGCCTTTTTTGATACATATGAATGAGAAATCTTATTATTGTTTACCATAGGTTTTGACTAAGCGACTCATTAATTCTGACGCTGACTCATCTTCACTGACTTTAAATAATTCATCTGGTCTTAAGTTAGGATCTTTGTCATTATGATCCTTCGGCGCAAAGCCTGAAGATAATGTCACTTGTTGGCCTGAATCAAATTGACATTCATAGACTTTCCCATCGTCTGTAAATAAGTATTTTGTGACGGGTTGGGTTAAATCAGCAACATTACGATACCCTTCAACATTAGATAAATCTTTCGCATTTTCATCAAAACCTGTGACACCTTTATTCGAATGATACATTACCACACCGACTAAATTATGACGTTCGAAAGCTTTAGGTCCCGGGTCGTTTTGATTGCTGACTTGCACCTCGCCTTTAGGTGTCATCGCATACCAGTCTCCTGTTGTAATTTCTCCCGCACCGAAGTAGCGGTTAGAAGCAGCTAACCCTTCTTGTTTGGCACGCTGATCTGCCCATTTCATGACTTCTGCTTTCATATTTTTCATATCTTTTTCAGATAATTTTTCTTTATTGATTTTGATAGCTTTAGAAGTTGAGGCAGCTTGAGTTTGCTCGGTCTGTGCTTTAGCATCACTTGTCTTTTTCTCTTGTTGGCCGCTGCACCCGGTTAAAACCAAACTTAAACTTGCGACTGCTGCTGTATATGTTAAAAATTTCTTCATTTTGTTGCCTCCTATGTATAAAGGTAGAGGACTCGTATATATACACGAGTCCATACCTTAGTTCAATTGCCTATGTGTGCCTATTTAGTTCCGCTTATTTTTTGGCAGTTTTTGAAATACCGAATTGGTCAATTAATTTAACTGTTCTTGGTTCGCCTTTGCTGATGTCGCCGCGTAATTGATAGATTTTCACAATCAATTTGTCGCCTTTCACTTCATAAACTGAGAAGTTTTGTGCTGATGAGTCACGGTTGTTCTCATGGCTTGTGTTGAACGCATCTGTTTTTTGAGGTTGTTCACCTACTGCGAATAAGTTGTTGTACTCTTGACGTTGTGCTTCTGTTAACCAGCTTAATTTCGGACGGATTTTTTTGATGTGGTCTAATGATTTGCTGTAGATATCATCATATGCTTTTGTACCACCTGTATTAGGTAATACATACACAGAACCTTTTGGATTATCGTAGTATGTTACACCGTCTTCACCTTTAACTTGTTTAGCGTCTTCGATTTTAGCGTTGACGAAACTGTTATTTGTAGAAGTATGTTGAAGCATCTTAGTTCTTGCTAATACGTGGTCATGACCTTGCAATACTAAGTCCACATCTAAATCATCGATTTCTTTTGTTAATTCAGCACGTAATTTCTTAATGTCTTCATCTTCTAAAGCGTGGTAAGACTTAGAGTACATTGGTTTATGCAAGTTCAAGATAACCCATTTAGATCCATTTTCGCGGGCTTTTTTGATATCTTGTTTAATCCATTCCATTTGTTTTTTTCCGATAGCTTTACCTTCAGGGTTGTCTGCGCCTTTTTTATTGTCATTAGTATTTGCGACAACCATGTGTGCACCATTGTAATCGAATGAATAGTATGAACCACCATTCACCGCATTGTTTTCTTTTGGTACGTTAACGTGACGGTTGAAACGATCTAATAACTTTTTATCTTTTTCATCGAATGCATATTCATCATGGTTACCGGCAGCTGCTGCTAATGGTAATGACATGAATGATGGACGAGATTGATCGTAGATATCATTCCACTCATCTTCGACTTGTGAGTTTTCTACGAAGTCGCCTGTATGCAATGCAAAGTTAGGGTTGCCGGCAGTTTTGATTGCTTCTGCGATTGTGTTCGCACCGAATTTTGCTTCGTTACGTACATGTTCGTTCCAGTAAGCATTTTGTGTATCCGTATATTGTACGAATTTGAACGGATCGCCTGCATTACCAGATGTTCTGAAAGTACCCACTTGGCTTTGTTTGCCTTTTTTGCTTCCTACTTTGTAGTAGTATGTTGTATTAGGTTTTAAACCTGTTGCTTGTGCTTTGTAGTTGTATTCTTTGACGTTTGTTAAAGAAGCTTTACCGTGTTGGTCGCCGCTTGTCCATTCTGGACCGCCGGCACCTTTATCAGTGTAGTAGCCTTTGACTTTTGGTTTGCCGTTTTCATCTTTAACTGTTTTGCCGTTATCATCTTTTTCAACATCTGCGAAAATGAAGTGGCCAGATTGGTCTCTTTCTATGTATTGAGAATCCACTTGTTCAGCTTTTGCTGTGAAAGTTTTAGCATCTTTCATATTTTTAGAAGTTGATACCCACACTTGTGCATCTTCTGCTTTATCAGTAGTGAACCAGTTGAAGCCCATTTGTGTTTTAGTGTCCCCATTAAAGTTAGTAATAATACGGTTGGGGCTGTTTTTCTTTGGAACTGGTGCAACTTTTGGTTTTTCTTTTAATAATTTAATACCGTTTTGTTGTTGAGCTTGAGGTTGTTGCTGCTGTTGCGCTTGTGGTGCTGCTTTACCGCTCGCATCTGCACTATTAGCTGTCCCAGTTGCTAATAAAAGCATTAAACTTGCCATACTTCCTGCTACAATTTTAGTCATCTTGATATTTTTCAATGCGCTACCTCCAAAATAGGTTGTTATTTAAAGGAAGTTCTAAAATTTTTTCATAAAATTAATAGACACCCTGACATCAGCCATCAACTGGCTCTCACTTCCTCTCAATTCAAATTGTAGCAACTCATCGTTAAGCTATTATTAAGATGGTGTTTGGATTGTAAATTTTATTTAAGCAAAATGATAATAAATAAGAAGTTGAACTATGCTCGCTGATACTGTATAGAAAATAATCATGTTTCTATGACATATTTGCAACCGTTTACATACAATTTTATGTAGTAATATCGCTATCAATATATCAAAACTATAAAAAAAGCACTCGCTTTCTAAAGCGAGTACTGATTTACGTTCTATTGTGTTTTAAAATCATGTAGCTTACCATTTTTAATGGTCGTACTTACATTCATTTCATTATCTAATACTACGATATCCGCATCTTTTCCTTTTTGAATACTGCCTTTTTGCTGATCAATACCTAAGGCGATGGCTTGGTTTAAACTTGAAACACGCCACATCTCTTCTAAAGATGCACCTGTAAAGTTGAGCATATTGCGTAAACCATCATTCATTTTTAAAATACTTCCGGCTAAAGCACCTGAAGCTAAACGAGCCTCAGAACCTTTCACAATGACATTTTGTCCGCCTAAATCATATTCTCCGTCACTCATACCTTTTGCGCGCATTGCATCAGTAATTAAATAGAAGCGCTGATTGCCTTTCATCGTATAGGCAATTTTGACAGCAGCTGGATGCGAATGAATACCATCTGCGATAAGTTCTGTATGAATACCGTCATTAGTCCATGCTGCACCGAATAAACCTGGATGGCGATGCTCAAACGGTGTACCTGCATTATAAAGATGTGTCGCATGTTTTGCGCCATGTTCCACCGCTTCATTCACTTCATCGAATGTTGCTACAGTATGTCCCATAGAAAAGATAATTTCATCTGATAACTTTTCTAACACTGCTTTTGCACCTTCCACTTCTGGTGCGAAAGTAATAATCTTAATATTGCCTTCTGCAGTATGTTGGAAATGTTCAATCGCTTCTGCTGAAGGACGTTGTACATACTTAGGATTTTGAGCGCCTACTTTATATTCTGAGATAAACGGCCCTTCTAAATGCACACCTGCAATTTCAGCCGCTTCTTCTTTATTCTGGCTGCTTTTATACTTCACAATATTAGTTAAAGCACGATCAATATTTTCTTTAGATTGTGTCATTGTAGTTGCTAAGTAAGAAGTTGTGCCTTCAGATAATAAAGACTCAGATAAATGTTTCAATCCATCATAAGATGCATCCATAGCATCTTCGCCGTAACCGCCATGAATATGAATATCAATGAATCCCGGCAAAACATGTCTGCCTGCCGCATCCACAACTTCTAAATCGCCCTTATATTCACCTTGACCGACTTCTGAAATCTTTCCTTCAGAAATCTTGACATAACCAGGATCTAAGACACCTTCTTCTGTATAAACCTTACCGTTTGCTACTACATATTCAACCATGTTTTATCCCTCTTTTATCATAATAGATATCATCAATATTTTATCACAAACCTCACCCTGCAATTTGAAAATTAATTTCAAAACGCAACAAAAAACAGAAGTCCTAAAAAGACCCCTGTGCTTTACTAGTGCTAAACTGTCTTGATTATAAAAGAAATGTTGAAAGGCAGTTAGAATTGACATAAAACCAATGATGACACCTACCATTAATTTCAAATCACTTTTCAAACCATCTATTTTACTATCAATCCTTTCAACTAATTTGTCATACTTTTATCTATCTTCTCGAATCTTTTATCTACCTTTTCATCGAGACGCTTGATTTCCCCGCTTACTTCTTTGAGGTTCTCATCTATTTTTTCGAACTTTTTATTAAATGTGTCATGGTCATTGTTTTGTTTTTCAATTAACCAGTCCATTCTTTCTGTCACAACCTGAATTTTGTTGTACTTTTGGTTCTCTTCCAGACGCTCTATTCTAATGGCAAGTTCAGAGATTTGCGGCTTTTGTCGATTGATTTGGTGTGATGCACTCATGTTGTTTTCTTCTTTATTCTATAATTTTGTGAAGTACCTGCAAATTTAGGGTTTGAGTTAATCGCTATGAAGGTTTCACGCATTCAACATTCAATTTTCGGATGAAATTACGCTGTATCTTATTCATAAGCTATTAACCGCCTTTCGCCATTTTCCATTTATAATATATTTGGGTATTTATTAAAATTATTATACTATGGACAGACAAAGAGAGCTATCACTTTTAGTTTACTTTTAAGTAAATTTAAGGATGCTGAAGATGGTTTCTAGGTATGGTGTATACAAACCATGAGACTGTCCGGTTTGATAGATATAACCTTGTATTGCATCGACTTCTAAAGGTCTGCCGGCAAGAATATCGTAATACATACTCGTTCCCATATCTTCAGGATAGCCTGTATATATTTTCATAATATCTTCTACTATTGTTTCAGGCAGGTTTACCTCATGAGCCGCTGCGATACGCTGTCCTTCTTCAAGCAGATTACGGCATAAATTGCGTGCTTCTGGTGATTTCAATATGGCTACAGGATGTCTGCTTACTGCTGTGATAGAATTAATCCCTAAATTAACAAGGAGTTTATACCAAATATATTCCTCTATGTCTCCTTTGAGCTGCAGTTCTAAGTTTGTTGCTTGTAATTCTTCTTTTAACCATTCTGTTGTATCATCTTGTTGAAGCTGGAGGATACGATCACGATAATGTATCACTGTTGAATCTTGTTTTTGACCGCTGATATAAACGACTGCTTGATAAACATGCGGATGTTCTATTTTATCAATTTGACCATGTCCGTTCTGCGCTAAAATAATAATTGTTTCATCATCAATCACATGTTCCATCTGCAAAATAACTTGATCTAACTGAGGTGTTTTGACTGCAATAAACAAAACATCCAAATGTCCTTCAAAGTGTGTGATGGGTGTGTAATGCAGCACAGCAGTATCATGAGTATCCCTTTGTTGGTAAGAGACATCGCCTTCTTGTCTTCCGAATAAGTGTACGTGTGCAAGATTGAATGACTGCATCAGCTCATAAGCAATCGTAGTACCGACAGCACCAGGTCCGATAATACCGAAATGTAAATCCACTCAAACCACCTCTAATTTTCAATTAATGTGTTATTCTAATATTACATTAAATAAAGGAATTGGTGTTATGAAACATTTAAACAATTTATTTGAAATGAAAAGCAACAAAGAAAAAATTTCAATGGTTACTGCGTATGATTATCCAAGTGCCAAACAAGTTGAAGCAGCTGGTATTGATACGATTTTAGTCGGTGACTCGCTTGGTATGACTGTTCTTGGATATGAGAGCACAGTACAAGTGACACTTTCTGATATGATTCATCATGCACAAGCTGTACGCCGCGGTGCACCAGATACATTTATCGTAGTAGATCTGCCTATCGGCACAGTCGGTATTAATGATGAGAGCGACTTGAAAAATGCGTTGAAATTGTATCAAGCAACTGATGCGAATGCTTTAAAAGCAGAAGGTGCACATTTAATCAGCTTTATTACAAAAGCACGTGCAATGGGCATCCCTGTAGTTTCGCATTTAGGACTGACGCCGCAAAGTGTCGGTGTAATGGGTTATAAAATGCAAGGTGCGACCAAAGAAGATGCATTACAGTTATTAAATGATGCACAGGCTGTAGAAGAAGCGGGTGCAGTAATGTTAGTACTAGAAGCCGTTCCAAGCGATTTAGCAGCCCTTATTTCAGAACGTTTAACGATTCCAGTCATAGGTATCGGCGCAGGCAAAGCCACTGACGGACAAGTACTGGTCTATCATGACATGTTGAATTACGGTCAAGATCATCATGCTAAATTCGTTAAACAATATGGTGATTTCTCACAAGGTGTTTCAGCTTTAAAACACTATCATGAAGAAGTACGTGCTGGACAATTCCCTTCTGATGCCCATACGTATAAGAAACAAATACTGGGGGAATTAGAGTAATGGTACAAGTTATTACCTCTATCTCAGAGATGCAGCAGCTGGCTCAATCATTCAAGCGCCAAGGCAAAACAATCGGCTTTATTCCGACAATGGGTGCTTTGCATGACGGCCACTTGACTATGATGACACGTTCAACTAAAGAAAATGATGTTACGGTCGCGAGTGTGTTTGTTAATCCGCTTCAATTCGCACCTGATGAAGATTATGATGCCTATCCTAGACAAATTGAACAAGATACTGAATCGGCACAATCTGCTGGTGTGGATTATATCTTTCACCCAAGTGCAGAAGCTATGTATCCAGATGAAATCGGTATTGCCCTTAAAGTCGGGCGGCTTGCTGAAGTGTTAGAAGGTGCACAGCGTCCGATTCACTTTAACGGTGTAGTCACTGTCGTCAATAAACTCTTTAATATCGTTCAGCCTGATTGTGCTTATTTCGGACAAAAAGATGCGCAGCAATTAGCTATTGTAGAAAAAATGGTGAAAGACTTTAATCACCCGATTGAAATTGTCGCACAAGCGATTGTACGTGAAGCAGACGGTCTTGCTAAGAGCTCTCGCAATGTATATTTAACAAAAAAAGAACGCGAAGAAGCTCCTGCGCTGCAAGAGAGCCTGCAGCTGGCAAAACAATACTATCAAGACGGCGAAAGAGACAGTAAAGTCATTATCGACCGCATCACAGATTATTTACAACAACATACAAGCGGCCATATTGATGAAGTGGCTGTATACAGTTATCCAGAGTTAGTCGAGCAATCGCACATTGAAGGCCGATTTTTCATTTCACTCGCAGTTAAATTTTCTAAAGCACGCTTGATCGATAATATTATTCTTGGAGATGACCAATAAAATGATAAGAACTATGATGAATGCTAAAATCCACCGTGCACGCGTGACAGAATCAAATTTGAATTACGTAGGGAGTATTACGATTGATGAGGCAATATTAGAAGCGGTAGATATTTTACCGAATGAGAAAGTTGCGATTGTAAACAATAATAATGGTGCACGCTTTGAAACCTATGTGATTAAAGGTGAAAGAGGCAGCGGAAAAATCTGCTTAAATGGTGCTGCTTCACGTTTAGTTGAAGTCGATGACATCGTCATTATTATGACATATGCACAACTGAATGAGGAAGAGCTCAAACACCACACTCCTAAAGTTGCTGTAATGAATGCGCACAATGAAATTGTTGAAATGATTCATGAAAAAGAAAATTCTATCGTATTATAATCACAATAAATTGGTTTTATTTGTCATCTTTTTTTCGCTGATTCTATAAAGCTAGTTCCTGTCATTCCCTGAATTCCTGGTATAGACAAGGTCTGCTATTGCTTTTTCTATCAAAGTGATTTATGATGATTTTGTAATGAAAAGAAAGTGGTAATTTCAAGAATGAAAATTACAGTCCAATACGTTAACGTCTCGCTACACGAATTGTTATAGTATTGATGTTTACTGCTTTCTTATTCTACTAAGAATTGAATAATACAATAAGTCCACTGGAAGTGCCTGTTCCTACAGGCTGAGATCCTCGTGTTTGATGAGGAAATTCTTGGAACCTGATCCAGTTCATACTGGCGTAGGAAAGTGGCGTATTGCACTTTTTAATGCGCTGTTTTCCTGTACGGAAATAGCGCTTTTTTTATTTGTTTTATTTCCAGTAGAGACTTTTCAAAGGGTGAAAGCAATGTGGGTTGCGATTTCTAAACAAACAATAACCCCTGAATTAATAAAACAGTACGCAGCGATTGAACCTGTAATAGATCAATTAATTTTACGTACGCGTCCAAAAGAACAAGTGAAAGCAATAGAAGCATTACTCAAAAATGATTTTCCGAAAGATAAAATAACAGTACATTCAGACATTGAAGTTTTAAATCGATTCAACTTAACGCATATTCATTTTAAAGAAATGGATGAACGTGCTTTTCACTTGAAACAAACACATCCAGATTTATGTGTCAGCATGTCGACACATAGTCAAGCAAGTGCACAAGCAGCAAAACGCCACCATTTAGATTATGTCTTATTCGGACATTTATTCGAAACAGCATCTAAACCTGGTCTGCCGCCGCGCACACAAGAAGAAATCGATTCAGTTTTAACCGTAGATATTCCAGTGATTGCGTTAGGCGGTATCAACTTCGATACTTTATCTGAAGTGCCTCAAGGCTTCTCAGGTATCGCAGCAATTTCACTCTTCGCACATCACGATTTACACACACTAAGTTCATTAAAGGAAGGTGAATAACTATGTATGATGCAGCAATTATCGGTGCTGGTGTAATGGGTATGTCCATTGCACGTCATTTAAAAGACAGCGGTCTGAGTATTGCATTAATAGATAGAGATATTGAAGGCAAACATGCATCTTATAAAGCCGGAGGCATGTTAGGGGCACAAAATGAATTTACCGAAGACAGTCCCCTGTTTCGTCTAGCACTCGCATCACGTTCAAAATTCGGTGCCTTAAGCAAAGCTTTATTGGCTGAGACCGGTATTGATATCCAGTACCAGAAAAACGGTTTAATCAAATTAGCCGCGACTAAAGCAGACATCCCATCACTTCAACAACAATATGCATTCTTGCACGACAATGATCCGGATGTCTGTACACTATCAGAATCAGACTTAAATCAATTAACGCATGGTTTAGTCAAAGGTGCAGAAGCAATGATGTTTGTGCCGCATGACCATCAAATTAATGCGAATCATTATACGAAAGCACTGCATGCCTCATTGAAAGATGAGCCGAACATCGACCGTTTCACCAACACCAATGTCACTGCCATCCACCGTGTCGGCGACGGTTATGAAATCGAAGCAGAACGTAATGGCCGCCGCACAATTACACGCGCCTATAAAATTATCGAAACAGCAGGTGCATGGGCAGGCAATGTTACTGAACAGCCTGACATTCAAGCAACTGTCAGCGGTGTTAAAGGCGAAGTCTTATTAGTCGAAAATGAAAGTTTAGATTTGAAACAAACTTTGTTTATGACCAACGGCTGTTATATCGTACCGAAACCGCCCCACCGTTTCCTAATCGGTGCCACAAGCTATTTCGATGATTATTCTGTCGGTGTATCTGATCAGGGCAAAACATGGCTGTTGAATCAAGCCATAGAACGTGTTCCAAAACTTAAACACAGCAAAGCACTCAAACATTGGTCAGGTGTCAGACCATGGACAGAAGGCGAACAGCCGATTATGGATGAAGTCCAAGACAACTTATGGATTATCACCGGCCATTACCGCAACGGTATTTTATTATCACCGATTATCGGAGAATTGATGGCAGAGTGGATTATCACAGATACTTGTCCAAAAGCTTTAGAACCATTTCATAAAAACAGGAGGGAACATTATGAAGTGCATCATTAACGGCGACCCTTTCACATTCGATGAAGCTTTAAGCATTCAAAGTATTTTAGAACAGCTTGAACTTGATCCGAAACGTGTGATTGCGGAGCATAACCAAAACTTAATACAACGTGATGACTTTGCGCATCAAATGGTACGCGAAGATGATCGTTTAGAATTATTAGAATTTGTTGGAGGCGGATAAAATGTTAAAAATCGGACCTTATGACATGGAATCAAGATTATTACTCGGAACTGGAAAATTTGATAATGAAGAAGTACAAACAAAAGCAATCGAAGCTTCAGGCACAAACGTACTGACATTTGCGGTACGTCGCATGAACTTATATGACAAAAACCTGCCTAACCCGCTTGCGAATGTCAACTTGAAAGATTTTGTGACTTTCCCGAATACTGCTGGTGCTAAAACAGTTGAAGAAGCAGTACGTATCGCAGAAATTGCCAAACATGCGGGTGTGTGCGACATGATTAAAGTTGAAATCATCGGAGATGACGAAACATTATTGCCTGACCCGATTGCGACATACGAAGCATGTAAAATCTTATTAGAACGCGGCTATATTGTATGTCCTTATATCTCAGAAGATCCTGTACTCGCAAAACGTTTAGAAGAATTAGGTGTACACGCTGTAATGCCGTTAGCTTCACCTATTGGTACAGGCCGCGGTATCAATAACCCGCTTAACTTAAGCTATATCATTAAAAATGCGAATGTACCGATTATCGTAGATGCTGGTATCGGTTCTGCTAAAGATGCAGCTCAAGCAATGGAACTTGGCGCAGACGGCATCTTATTAAACTCAGCTGTTTCACGTGCAAAAGATCCTGTGAAAATGGCAGAAGCGATGAAACTTGGTGTTGAAGCCGGGCGTTTAAGCTATGAAGCAGGCCGTATTCCAGTTAAATATACAGCACAAGCTTCAAGCCCTAGCGAAGGTTTAGGATTCCTATGATGCATCAGTCAGACAATACGCCTGACATCGATGAACGATATAGCCGCCAATCCCGCTTTGCGCCCTTTGGCGCACAAGGTCAAAAGGCACTTGAACAGACACATGTCATGGTGATGGGTGCCGGTGCACTCGGAAGTCATCTCGCAGAATATCTCGTACGCATGGGTGTCGGCACATTAACTATCGTCGATATGGATATTGTTGAAATGTCCAACCTGCATCGTCAAACACTCTTTGATGAAGCAGATGTGAAGGAAATGCGCCCTAAAGTCTTCGCACTCGAAAATAAATTAAAAGCGATTAATTCAAATGTAAAGATTCATCCCATCTACCAAGAAATTACGACGACCAATATCGAACGTATGATTTCAGAAGCACAGCCTGATATTTTAATGGATGGTATGGATCACTTTGCGATTCGCTTCTTATTCAATGAAGTCTGTCACAAACTGAACTTGCCTTGGATTTACGGCGCAGCTGTCGGAGGTAAAGGTTCTGTTTATGCGATTGACTATACAGGGCCTTGCTTGCGTTGTTTAATGGAAGAAGCACCAGAAACCGCAGAAAGCTGTGCAATCAACGGCGTTATTCCGCCTGTGATTATGCAAGTCGTCAGCTATCAGATCGCAGAACTGATGCGCTTTGTTTCAGGCAAAGGCTTCTCAGGCAAACTAATTACCGTGTCACCTTTTGATTTGAAGCAGCAAAGTATGGATGTCAGCCGTATGAAAAACCCAGATTGTCCAGTATGCGGTAAAGGGCAATATGACTATCTAGGCCAACATCAGCCTAAAAACATTGAAGGCAGCTGTGGAGACACGTATGTCTTTCGTTTCAAACCAGAACACTTTGACCATGCGGAATTATTTCCCGGGAAAATCAATAAAGCCAATCCTTACGTTAAACAATTAGAGGTCAATGGCTATCACGCAACATTATTCAAAGACGGGCGTATGAATGTACATCATTTAGAAGATGACAACACCGCAGAATCGTTATATCAAAACTTACTAAAAACAATGAAATAATTTTTTAAAGAAGTGTACATTAAAAACCAAGGTGTGCACTTCTTTCCTTTTATTAAACCACTATAATTAATACCTCAACTTAAAAATATGTATAAAAAAAGCACCTTAACCATTTGTTAGATGCTTATTTGGGCTTTACTCCGAAAAAAATGTATTGTATTTCTTCATCGGTTAAATGATATGCTTCTTCAGGTAATTTTGGGTATTCAAACGGTGCATCTTCTATAAATCTATCTTTTGTAGAATTAGCCGCTTCCTCAATTATTTTTGACAACCTATCAAGTTTTTCGTAATCAAGTTCATTATTCATTACTATCACCTCATATCTTCGATTTAATTATACCTCTTTAAATTTTATAAATACAATCCTATACAGGTGACTTAAGTGACCGTTTTGTTTATTCCAATAAAGACTTATAATATAACAAGCCATCATAATGTTACCAAGTATGGAGTATCCTATAATACATAGTCGAAATTTATAACCATTTGTTCAAGCAAAGTGATTTTCTATAAGTCAGCTGCATAAACAATGAAATACTTAGTAAAAATATTGATGTTATATGTGAAAATGATTTGAGTTCATTCACCTTATAGAATACAATTAAACTGTATAATTATTAATTGAGGGATGAAGCTATGGAAAGAGAGAAACGTCTTGAATTAATTAAATTATTGCTAAAGAACAATCGTATTTCGACAGTGCGTGAGCTTGCAGAAATCATGGAAGAACAATATAACTTGATTTTCAGCATGACGACAGTCGCAAAGGACCTGCAGCAATTAAATGTGACTAAGGTTCCTAACGGCTCTGAACCATCTTATTATGTGTTGCCTGAAAAGAGCGCTGCGAATACGTTTCGAGAAGCTTTCAAGAAATATCGTGATGACAGTATCAATTCCATTATTGTGAAAGACAGCTATATTTTAATTAAGACAGAACCTGGTTTTGCGCGTACGATTAATTACTGCATCGACCAAATGCAGCTGCCGCATGTACTTGGCACAGTCAGCGGCAATGACGTCATTATGATGTTGATGAAATCACATGAAGAAGCAGAATATATCCGCTATTTATTGTTAAAACCATAAAAGCAAAGGAGGATCAGATGCACACTTATGCACCTGATCCTCCGTTTTATTGTCTCATTGTTTTACTGTTTTCTTATTTCATCATTATATTGTGTTGTTTATAGTGATTTACTAACTGTCCACGTTTGATGATTCTTCAGTACCAGATTTCTCTTGCTTAAATCTCTGATGATATGACTCGCTTTTTCTCGTGATACGCCTGCTAATTCACTCAACAATGTGACAGTCATAATTTTATCCATTTCATAATAAGCGCCATGATCGGTACCTACTGTTTCGCACATAACACGCAATGTATTGACGACCTTTTGTTCAGCATTGCGTCCAAGCAGTGCCATATTGCGCTCGATACTTTGCTGTGCTTCCATACGCATTAAGTCATAGATTTTAATAAACGTATCTTCATTATTCTTGCACAGGTATTCGATGACGTTCTTTGGTACTCTGACGATTAAACTGCTCGTTAAAGCGGTACAAGATTCATGGTAATGGTCTGAATGGAATAAATGATTCAATGGAAACATAGTGACCGGCTTATTTAATAATAGGTAGTCATCTCCGTTTTCATTGAGCAGCTCTCTAGAAACATATCCCTCTAATAGTAAATAAATGCTGTCTGCTTCTGATCCTTGATAGTATATCACTTGTCCCTTTTCATAATTTCTCACATAAATCTCAGAAAGATGAGGAACAATCAGTCCTGAGGGTACTTCTAGTATTTTAGATAGTGCTTGTATCGATGTTTGGTAAGCTTCAGTACTATTGCTCATACACGTTCACCTCATCTCTTTATCGTTTAATAATGAATGTGCGTTCGTTTTTTCGCAAAGGCTCAAAAAGCCTTGCAAGCATTGTTATTATTGTATCATATTCAAAGCAGTCCACACATTCTTATGTATAAAAACAGCAGCCTACAGGAGGTGGAGTAACCTGTAAGCTGCCATTTCTGATGTTATATCAGGATCATGCGCAAGGGAGCTTTAAAAGACACTTACCGCACCGCTGAATAATCTTATTAAACCTAAGATGGCAAAGATTACAATGAATCCCATTAACACATAGTCTCTTGTGATAAGTTTGATACCGTTGTTCTTTTGAACAAACATGTAAACGAAAAGTCCTGGTACATATAACAGCATTGTCAACAGCAAGTAGTCCACACCCGCTGCGTAAATGAGCCAGATAGCATATATAGATGCGATAATACCTACGGCCATTTGCACTGTGCTGTTGTGATCTTGTTGTAATGTATATTTGAATTGATAGAATGCACTGAATGCGTAAGGTACCAAGATGGCACTAGATGCGAGTGAGAATGCGAATTGGTACGCACTATCAGTGAATAACATACTTACTAAGAATAATTGTACTAAGATATTCGTGATTAATAATGAGTTGACAGGTGCGCCGTTTGCGTTTTGTTTCGCAAACCATTTAGGGAACATTTTATCTTTTGCAACGATGAATGGTAATTCACCTGCAAGCAATGTCCAACCTAACCAAGCACCAAGTACTGAGATGATTAAACCAATGTTTGTCACAACTGAACCCCAAGGGCCGACGATGTGTGCTAATAATGCTGCCATTGATGGGCTGCTTAATTCAGAGATTTGGTTTTGTTCGATAACACCTTGTGCAAGTACTGTTAATAAGAAGTAGATGACTAATACAATCAATAGACCAAGTACTGTTGCTGTCCCTACGTCTTTTTTAGTTTTCGCACGGCCAGAGAATACGACCGCACCTTCAATACCTGTAAATACCCAAACAGTGATCAACATTGTACTCTTAACTTGTTCCATGATATTAGAGAAGTTAATCGGTAATGCAATGTTGTCTTTCATTCCTGCAAATCCAGCCATAAAAGTGTCAAAGTTGAATGCGACAATCATACATACAATCGCAAGGAAGATAGGAATCAATTTAGCCACTGTTACGATACTGTTGATTAATGCGGCAGTTTCGACTCCGCGCAAGATTAGGAAGTGTACACCCCATAGTAAGATGGAGGCTACGATAATACTAGGTAGTGTGTTGCCGCCTTTGAATACCGGGAAGAAGTTGCCGACTGCTGACATCAGCAACGTAGCATAAGCGACGTTTCCTAAGAATGCTGCGAACCAGTATCCCCATGCACTAGAGAAACCGACGAAGTCACCGAAACCTGCTCGTGCGTAACTGTAAATACCACCGTCTAAATCCGGTCGTTTATTTGTTAAATTCTGGAAGACGAATGCGAGTGATATCATACCGACTGCGGTAATAATCCAACCGATAATAATCGCCAATCCGCCGGCATTGCTGCCCATGTCTGAAATAATATTGAAGGCACCGCCGCCGATCATTGAACCAATGACCAAACCGATTAAAGCCGTTTTATTGAGTTTATTTTGTTCTCCGCTCATTTTCAAAACTCCTTTAATGCTCGAGATTGCCTCAAAGCATGTCTTGTCAATTTATTAAATTTTTTGACGCTATACTGCTTTAATTGATGTTAAGGGCATGTGCCTCTTGCTTATTTTCAAAATCATAGGCCATGTTTTAAACACGTTGCCGTGAATAGGTATCATTTTTATTTCAAAGCAGTATTTCAATCTAAAGGCAAAGCTTTAAGTGATGACGTCGAACCACTTCTATTGATGCAATCCTTACCACTTAAAGCGTTGCTGTATTCAGATTTAGATATCTTCACGGTATAGCGGTTGACTCATGCAACGTGGGCCCCCGCGTCCGCGAACCAATTCACTACCAGTGATTTCGATAACTTTAATACCTTTGTCGCGTAATAATTGGTTTGATACATAGTTACGGTCATAAGTGACAACAACACCTGGACGGATAGTTAATGTGTTAGAACCATCATTCCATTGTTCACGAGGACCAACGATTGGGTCGCCGTTACCAGTAGGAATAAATTCGATGTGATCTAAGTGCAATGCGTCTTTTAATGTTTCTTTCAAGTCTGTAGTACGTGTGATAGTAATATCTTTTCCATCTTCTGTTGGTTCAAGAGTGAAGATATTCATATCGTCGCCTTTTTTCTCGATAGCTGAGTGAATTGTGAATTTATCGTAGTCAATCATTGTGAATACTGTGTCTAAGTGCATGAATGCACGTGTATTCGCAATTTCGATAGCTACAACTTTTTTGATTTTAGATTCAGGGTTCGCAAAGATTTGGCGTGCTAATTTTTCAATTGCTTGTGCTGATGTTCTTTCAGAGATACCTACTGCTACAACTTCTTCAGAAAGTACTAATTCGTCTCCGCCTTCAATGTTGTAATCAGAGTTTCTGTCTAACCATACAGGTACATCTGCATCTTTGAATCTTGGGTGATGTTTTAAGATATAAGTGAAGAAGATAGATTCTCTGCGACGTGCCGGCCAGAACATACGGTTGATTGTCATACCATTTCCGATTGATGCTTGCGGGTCACGTGTGAAATAAAGGTTAGGCATTGGGTTCATATAGAATGGATAAGAGTCATCTAGGTATTCCACTAAGTGTGATTTACCAGTTTCAACTTCTTCTTTACGTACACCTGCCATTACTTTTTCAACTAAGTCTTTGTTATTTAAACCATCGAATAATTTTCTAACTGCATCTTCATGTCCTAATAATGTGTCTTCAGATTCAGCTAAAACGTCTTCAATGAATTGTTTACGCACTTCAGGATCTTCAATCGCTTCTGCTGCTAAGTCTTCTAGGTATACAACTTCTACACCTTCATCGCGTAGCACTTGTGCAAATTTATCATGCTCTTCTTGTGCTACTTTCAAGTACGGGATATCATCAAATAACAATCCTTCTAGATACTCAGGTACTAAATTTTCTAATTCTTTCCCAGGGCGTTTAAGCAATACCGTTTTCAATTTACCGATCTCACTGTTTACTTTAATTGGATGTTCATTCATTTGTGAAACCTCCTTGTTTTATTTATCTATATTGTAAGCCCTTTCAACTAATGCTCATGTGAATTAAATCACATTATAAGTGTTATATATTTCACACTTATTCTTTTATTCATTGCATGTTTTTGCATATTTAATACATTTTCATGGGTTTTACATGCATAAAACCGAATAATCCCTTGATTTACAGAGTCATAATTCTCAAATAAAATATTTTATTCATTTTTTAGAGAATATATGCATTATCCTTATTCGATTTCACTTATGTGGCTGAATCAACACCATAAACCCACAATCCTAGTGAGGGCACAAGAATAAAATTGAGCATTACTTTATAAACAACCCCTCCTAATGTGGCTATACCCTGCTAACGCAGAAATACAGATAATTTACATTATTTTAAAATTGCACATTATATAGCTTAAAAAAACAAGAAAACCACATGTGTAATTTTCTTGTTGAATCTTTCCTATTGAATTGTATGTCACACTTTAATCCACACTTCAACACAAGTCTCCGCTGCTTGATTAACGATTTGAATCTTAATCAATGAACGCTCTTCTTTCACGTTCATCCATAATTGATCTGTTCGATGCATCATCTGCTTGAATTTCACTTCTATTTCTTGAACAGTGTTTAAACTTTCTTGACGCTTAGACAATGTCTCTAATGCGGCCATCACAACATAGTCGCCCGGAAGAATGTGGTTATGAAGATGAATCGGGTTATAATCATTCACTTGTTTCAAATAATCTAATACATCTTCCCAGTCTATAACTAAAGGAATATATTGTGATGATATTGTTGAAGGGTTGCTTGGTTGTTTGGCCTTTTGTTCTATTTTAGATGATGAATCAGTCTGTTCAATGAATGTTGTTGTTATTTCCATACATGTTTTATTGTCACGCAATGATATCATTGTAAGTACATAGCAGTAGTGTATAAACTGTCGAAGTTTCTTTTGTGATCTGCATATTAATTCTGCTTTGTAGCTTTCCCCTTCAATTAAAGGTGCATATTGGCAGATGACTTTGTTTCTTAAAATCAAAGGTGCTTGGTGCTTTTGTTGAAATGCATCAAAAGCATGCCAAATCTTGGTCAGATAAAAGGCATCTAGATTTAATGAACGATGCACTGATTTCGGCGATTGCCATATCAATGTTTGTTTCATTTAATCTTCCGCCTTTTTAAATAAGGTTGCGATACCTAAACCGCCGCCGATACCGATTGCGGCCAACAATTGATTGCCTGGGGAATAAGCTTGAATAGAAAGCAGACGTGCTACTAAATTTGCACCGCTGGCACCGTAAGGATGCCCTTCTGCTAAAGCACCGCCGAATGGATTGACTTTTTGTTTATCTAATCCTAATAAATCTATAGAAGCTAATACTTGCGAACTGAATGCTTCATTAAATGCAGTCCAATCTATATCCGCAACTGACAAATTGCGACGCATCAATAATTGTTCTGTTGCTGGAACAGGACCAATTCCGAGTAATTTTGGATTCACCCCTGCCGTTTGTGCATCTGTAAATTTAAGTAAAGGCTTTAACCCTAAAGCCTCTGCTTTTTCTTGCGACATAACCAGCACTAGCGCGGCACCATCGCTTTTCGGACATGCATTCCCTACTGTAATAGTTCCGTCTTTAAATAATGGTTTTAAACGTGATAAACGTTGTACTGTCATCTTTTGTTTTGGTGATTCATCTTGCGTTACTTCTTTTCCATGAACCGTTAACGGTATGATTTCTTGCTGGATTTGTGATTGATAGGCAAAGTATTGATGATGACTGCGTGCAGCCCATGCATCTTGGCGTTCTCGCGAAACTTGATAAACTTGTGCGACATTTTCAGCTGCTTCTAACATACTCGGATCTCCCATAGTTTCTGGTGTGAACGGTGCACGTTCATAAATCTCTGGAGGATGTTTCTCATACAGTGATTGCGGTTTTTGAATTTTCCAAGGTGCACGACTGACAGACTCGACACCGCCAGCTAAATAGATGTCGCCTGCGCCAGCTTGTACCATTCGGCATGCGATATTAACAGCTTCTAAACCTGAACCGCATTGGCGATCTACTGTCATACCAGGGATATGATATGAAAGCCCTGCATGCAGCAGTGATTTGCGTGCGATATTACCGCCGTTGCCGACTGTATTACCGATAATGACATCATTAATATTTTCTGCAATAGCAGGATGCAGCTGTGTCATATGCTTTATCAGAGGTTGAAGCAAGTCTTCTGGTTCTAAGTGTTTGAATAGGCCTCCGTATTGCCCTATAGGCGTACGTTTAGCCTCAATAATCACTGCTTCTCTCATTATGATTGCCTCCCGTATTTTTCAATCATTTGCTGACGTGCAACTTTACCGCTGGAAGTCCAAAGCATTTCTGGAACTTTAATAAATCGCATCGGTACTTTGTAACGTTCTAAATGACTGCGTAATATTTGTTTCACTTCACGAATCTCTAAATCTGTTTCTGATTGATAGTAAGCAATCAGTACTTCTCCAAGTTCATAATGCGGCACACCAATCACCATAACATGTTGAATCGGTGTCGTGTCAGTAATCACACGTTCTACTTCTTCTGGATAGACGTTCATACCGCCGACAATCACCTTATTATTTACACGACCTTCTAAAATCAGTTCTTGGTCATCTGTCATTCTGGCATAGTCTCCTGTCGCAATGGTATCTCTGCTTGAAATAGATTCAGCACCTACATAACCTGAAAAGACCATTTCGCTTTGTACGTGCAGCTGGCCAACTTGTTTTGAATCAGGCAATTGTTTTCCGCTATCATCTGTTAAAATGACTTTCACGCCTTTAAATAACTTGCCGACATTTTTCGGTGCGTAATCTGTTACATGATGATATGAAATAAAACTCGCTTCACTTGTCCCGAAGAATTCTATTACTTGCGCATTCGGCAGTTTCTGTTTGAATTTTTGAATCGTATGCGGTTCTAACTTTGCGCCTGAAGATAAAAACGTTACTGACACTTCGGTTAATTGTTTCGCATCAAACTGTAATAGCTGTTCTAGTACCGAAGGTACAATAAAAACAGCCGCACCATTTTGTGCTTGTAATTGATGCAGCAGCTGCACAGGGTGATAATCCATCTGCATATAGCATGTCAATTCTGAATGATATGCATACATCATCGCATAAAGCGTTAAAGAATGGGCCAATGGTCCCGGTGCGATAATACAAGAAGGCTTCGTCTCTAAAATTGCATCGTTGGCATCATAACTGACATCCCATGAATGACGGTTGCGATAATAGGCTTTAGGCATGCCAGTTGTGCCTGAAGTAAAACCAATGTGCAATAAACCATCTGGCGGCATATGCAATTCATGCAGTTCCTCTGAACCCTCTGCTTCATTTAATTGTTCCAGTCTGACTGTATGTACATCTTCAATCTGTTTATCCGCAATCACTTGCGTCACTTCGTAATGCGCTAAAATTTCATGCAGCTGTTCTGATGTCCATTTTGAATCTAATACCACAGGCAAATGGCCTGCTCCTTGAATTGCTTGATAAACACGCATAAATTGAGCAGGATCTTGTATTAAAATACCGATACGTTCATGTATTGCCCATTGCTGTATAAACGGTACATCTGATTTCAAGTAATGAATCAGCTCTGACTGTGTTAATCGGCTTGCTTCAGTTTGAACCACATTCAAAGACATGGTCGTTCCACCTTTCTCTTTGTTATAAAATAATCATTTTTATTTTAGCATATTCCCTTTAAATCAATCTTAATTAGTACAAAATTTAATATAAAATACTTTTGATTCCTTATATCCACGTCACTAAAACTATTGTATACTAACCTTGAATAAGAATTTAGCAAAAGTGTTTTTACAAATAAAATAAGATGACCCACATCCTATTTCATTCACATACAATGTTTTATCCTCTCAAACTAGAAGTATCATCTTAAGAAATGGAGGTCGTTTATGGAACAAGCACATAGAATATTGAGCATCTATACACGTCTGATTCAGCAAAAAGTGGTTAATAAGCACGAACTTTCAAATGAATGGGGTGTCTCTTCGAGAACAATACAGCGTGATATCGACAATATTCGGAATTTTCTATATGACACCGATGAATGGCATGGTTACCGAAAAGAAATCACCTATAATCATAGAATGGGAACCTATGAAATGGACAGTTCGATTTCCAACCACGAAGTTTCACTATATTTCTTGCTGGCGCTATTAGAAACCGTTTCACCTGAAATCGATCAGCATCTCTACAATTATTTAGAATTACTGATTAAAACCTTCCATACCCAACATGAAACAGAATTACGTACACATTTATCCAAACTAAAGGTTGTTAAGCGGTATGAACAGTTAAGTAATATTGTACTTGCTTCTAGAGCGATTCACACCTCTCGCAAGCTCTATGTGGATTCAGATAAAGAAATCACTCCTATCGGAATCCAGTATAATAACTTCACTTTCAAATTAATGTATAAGATAGACGATCAAATTCAATCCACAGATTTAAACCAAAAAAAATATCACTCTGAGTCCTAACCATTTCCATGCTCAATCTATTTATAACACGATTCACTGGGTTACGTTTGAACTTGTGCCTGAGCTTTACCAATTAATCCGTCATAAATATCCGCATGAAATTATTAAATTAGTAGATAAAAAGTATTATGTCATCCGTATCAAAATGTGTGTAGAAGACGCGATTAACTTTTGTTTCACTGCAAGAAATCAAGCACGGCTCATAGGACCAGAAAGTACGTATCAAATTGTGATGAAGGAATTATTAAAACTCCAAGAGTCTTATCTGTTTACGCGTTTAAGCAACAGCGAATATTAATCTGCTAGCTGCAAGTACTCAAACCAATGAGTATCTGCAGCTTTTTTCATTTTCAGTTCTTTCCTATATATATGTAATATTTTTATATTTATCTGCCACATAAACGTCAGAGACACTGTTAATACACCATTATTAATCATCAGGTCATCTGATGACATTATGTGTCATGCTATGTGGATAAGAGCAAAACAATTCAATAAAAAAACGCATTCATTTTTCTAATAAATGAAAATACGTGTCTATAGGCGTTGTGTAGAATTAATACATAAGCAATTTATATTTATTTCATCTTTGTAAGTCTATCAATGTATACTCACTTTATTTAGGAGGATTGGAAAATGAAAAAGAAACAAATATTTTCTTTACGCAAATTTTCTGCGGGCATTGCATCAGTTTCATTAGGGACACTTGTATTTTTAGGGGGAAGCCAAGCTGTAAATGCGGAAACACAAGACTTGAACCAAGCAACTCAAGAAGCTTACAACACGATCAATAACTTGCCTAGTCTGTCTGACGCACAAAAAGATGCGTACAATCAGCAAATTTTAGTTGAAAGCGGACAAAACAGTACACAAAAATTTGATGCTATCTTAGCTGACGCGCAAAACATGAATTCACAAAATGCACAAGCACAACAAGCTGCAGCTGAAGAATTAAATCAAAAAACAGCTGATGCTTACGCAGTCATCAACAACTTGCCTAGTCTGTCTGATGCACAAAAAGATGCATTCAACCAGCAAATCTTAGTTGAAAGCGGACAAAACAGCACGCAAAAATTTGATGCTATCTTAGCTGATGCTCAAAACTTGAACGATCAAAACGCACAAGCACAACAAGCTGCAGTTGAAGAGTTAAATCAAAAAACTGCAGATGCATACGCAGTCATCAACAACTTGCCAAACTTGTCTGATGCACAAAAAGATGCATTCAACCAGCAAATCTTAGTCGAAAGCGGACAAAACAGTACACAAAGATTCGATGCTATCTTAGCTGATGCTCAAAACTTAGATGCACAACAAGCACCATCTGAAGAACAAGCTCCAGCCGAAGAACAAACACCAACTGAAGAGCAAGCACCTGCTGAAGAGCAAGCACCTACAGAAGAACAAGCACCTGCTGAAGAGCAAGCACCTGCTGAAGAGAATAAAGCAGAAGACAAAACAACAGATGAAACTACAACAAAAGAAGATAAAGCAGCTGAAGAGAATGCAAAAGCTGATGATAAAGCAGAAGCACCAAAAGCTGACGAGGCGCAATCATTAGATGAAAAAGCTGAAAAAGCACATGAAGCAATCGACAAATTAGAAAACTTATCTCAAAAACAAAAAGATACTTTCCATACACAAGTTGCCAAATCCCAAAAAGAAGATAAAGGTTCTAAAATCGAAGCTATCTTAGCTGATGCTAAACAATTAAATGATCAAGCTGCACCTAACAGCACACAAGCTGATGCTGTGAAAGATGCAAAAGCACCACAAGGTGATGCTAAAGAACAAACAGCTGCTGAAGCAACAAAAGCTGACAGCAAAAAAGAAGAAAACAAAGCGAAAGAATTACCTGCGACTGGTGAAAATGATCAAGTATTATTCGGATTGCTTTCAGGTTCACTATTTGCAAGTGCAGGAACTTTATTCTTATTGAATGCACGTCGTCGTAACGAAAAATAATTAAGTATAATCTCTCTATTTGTAATAAGTCTTAAAAAATAACTCCCCAATATCCCTTTGAAGTCTGGCAAATGATTTGTCAGGCTTCTCTCTTTGAGAGCATTTTTGACTATTTCTCTTATAACTCAACTATAAGTGTCATAATATGTCACTCTATGAATGAAAACAAGCGTTAAATTTACATAGAATTTTCATAATATTTTGTATAGTGCACATATCCGTCTATGTATGTTGTGTAAAATAGTTACATATCTATATATTATCCATATATTTATCACTGTTACTATGCATAGTTACTATAGGAGGAATAACACCATGAAGAAAAAACAACTATTTTCTTTACGTAAATTATCAGTCGGTATCGCATCTGTATCATTAGGTACAGCATTAGTATTCGGAGGAAGCAGTGCACAAGCTGAAACTCAAAGCAGCCCTGCTCAAGCTGCTTATCAAAAAGTAGACGCTTTACAACACTTAACACCTCAAGAAAAAGCAAACTTCAAAAAACGTATCGAACAAAGTGCTCAAACTCAACAACCACCTGTTGAAGCAGTACTTAACGATGCAGTTCAAGCAGACCAAGCAAATGCTAACCAAGCTGCTGTTAAAAAACAAGTTCAAACTGCTCAAAATGTAGCTAAAGAACAAGTTGAAAAAGCACAAGCTGAAGTTAACAAATTAGCTAACATCTCTAAAGAAAACAAAGCTATCTACAATGCTAAAATTGCTAAAGCTGGCGTAGCTGAAATCCCTGGTATCGTTAAAGATGCTAAAGCAGTAGATGCTCAAGTTCAACTTGCTAAAAATGTTGCTAAAGAACAAGAACAAAAACAAAAAGCTGCAGGTCAAACTCAACGCGCAATCGACGCATTGAAAAACCTTTCTGCTAAAGAAAAAGCTGGTTTCCACAAACAAGTTCTTAGAAACGTTGAAGTTGGACAATCAACTGAACCAGTTCTTAAAGACGCTAAACAATTAGATGCAATCAATGGTGCTACAGCTAAAATTGCTGCTTTACACAACTTAACTGACCAACAAAAAAATGGTTTCTACGATCAAGTGAAACGTAATGCACAAGTTGGCGCTGCTGTTGAATCTGTAGTTAAAGACGCTACACAACTTGATAAAATCAACGGCGAAGAAAAAAATGTTAAAGAAAACCATTCACAAGACGCACCTAAAACTACTAAAGATTTAGCTCAATACGCTTTCGATACTATCAGCGGTTTAAACGACTTAACTGATCAACAAAAAGGCGCATTCAACAAACAAATCAACAGCGACATCGCTAACAACAACTCTGCTAACCTTGAAAACATCTTAAACAACGCTAGAGTCTTAAATGCTAAAAACGCTAAAGACAAAAACGTTAAAGAAGATCATTCACAAGATGCACCTAAAACTACTCAAGATTTAGCTCAATACGCTTTCGATACTATCAGCGGTTTAACTAACTTAACTGATCAACAAAAAGGCGCATTCAACAAACAAATCAACAGCGACATCGCTAACAACAACTCTGCTAACCTTGAAAACATCTTAAACAACGCTAGAGTCTTAAACGCTAAAAATGCTAAAGACAAAAACGTTAAAGAAGCAGGTTCTTCACAAGCTCTTTCTAAAGCTGTTTTAGATAAAGCAAACGCTGCACACAAAGCTGTAGCCGCTTTGAAAAACTTAACACCTGCAGAAAAAGCTGCTTTCCAAACTGAAATTGCTGAAGCTGCACACCAAGGTAAAGATTTACAAGCAATTGTTAAAGCTGCTAAAGATGCAGATGCTTTAAAAGCTAAAGTTGTTAAAAAAGATGATAAAAAAGCACCTGCTAAAACTCCTGCTAAAGATGCAAACAAAGCAGATAATTCAGGAAAAACTACTGGTAACACTACTGGTAAAGACCAAGTAACTAAAGACGGTAAAAAAGCACCTGCTCAAGGCGTAAAAGCTCCTCAAAAAGCTGCAGACCAAAAAGCTGCACCTAAAGCTGCTGCTGCTCAAAAAGCTAAAGACGCTAAAAAACAATTACCTGCAACTGGTGAACAAGATCAAGTATTATTCGGTTTACTTTCTGGTTCAGTAATCGCAAGTGCTGGTACATTATTCTTATTAAATGCACGTCGTCGTAAAGAAAACGAATAATCAATTCATTATTCTTTCCATAATTTAACCCACCTATAACAAAACCCGACTGGGAAATGGTTTAACACCGTTTCTCGTCGGGTTTTCGTTTATTTCTTTTAATTTAAAGTGCTGTGTAGCCTCCATCAATTGTAAAAACACTACCTTGTGCAAATGATGATGCATCTGAGGCTAAGTAAACAACTATGCCGCCTAGTTCTTCAGGTAAACCAGGTCGTCCCATAGGAGTGAAGCCTATCCAATCATCAATCATTGCTCCTCCTTGTTCAAAAAATGGTTTAGTCAATTCTGTTTTCATATATCCTGGTGCAATCGTATTTACTTTAATATTATATTTTGACCATTCCATTGCCAAACTTTTAGTCAACATAATTACGCCTGCTTTTGAAGCATTGTATGAACATTGTTCTTGCGGTTTATTAGCAATAATACCTGACATGCTTGAAGTATTAATAATATTGCCATAGCCCTGTTCAATCATTTGACGACCAACTGCTTGAGCAACTAAAAATACTCCATTTAAATTTAAATTAATCACTTTATTCCATTGTTCATAAGTCATTTCTTCCGCTTTAGCATTTATAGTCATTCCAGCATTATTAATCAAAATATCAATTTTACCAAACTCATCTACAACATCATCCACCATTTTTTGAACATCATCAGGATTTGTAACGTCTACTTTTAATGATGTTGCCTTAACACCCTCAGTTTCTCGAATAGTTGTTGCAGTAGCTGCAGCAACATCTTCTTGGATATCTGCAATCACAATATTTGCACCTGCTTGTGCAAGTGCTGTTGCCATCGCTTGTCCTAATCCCATTGCTCCTCCAGTTACAATTGCTACTTTATCATCTAATCTGAACTGTTCTAAAATATTCATATAAATCACCTTTCTATTTATTTTTGTAGTGATGGTTGCTTAACTTTCATAAAGAAGGTCAAAACAAATCCTATACAATAGATAGCCGCATAGACCCAAATTGTTGTTAAAGCATTACTAAACATAAGTACTATTGTTGCTATTGCAGGTCCTAAGAAGTTACTTAACCCTGCTGATAAATTGTGAATTGAAACAGCTGCACCTTTATGTGTCGGCTCAAGTGTAGGGAAAATTGCGGACATCGGTACAAATGCTGCTACGGCAAATCCAAATGCAACTGCAACGATACATGTTATCCAAAAATTAGGTCCGAACCATAACGGTACATAATAAAATGCTAGTGTAGAAACTGCCATACCTATACAACCAAACCACCTTATTTGCTTAACCCAACCAATCTTATCACCAACAATTCCCCAAAATAGGTTAGTAAAGATTGTCACAATATACATGAAGCCCCAAATTTGAAGCCATTGAGATGTACTGAATCCAAAGTCATCAGTAAATACCGATGGCATGAAAGCAACTAAACCAAATAAAGAAAGCTGATTAATAATTCGAACTAAACATGTAATTGCAATTTGAGGGTTGCGTAATATTGTCACACCTCGAAGTATTTCACCAAACATCTCTTTAGCATTGAGTTTATCACTTTCTTTAACTTTACCTTTTTGATCTTTAACTAAGAAAAATGCCATTAATCCGCCTATTGCAATAAAGATTATTGAACTCCACAGTGTTCCCATGAATCCAATAAATGGTATTGTAAAGCTTGGTAAGTAAGAACCTAATACTCCAATACCTACTGAATACATAGCCCAAAACCATCCCATTGCAGATGCAAGACGTTGAGGTGGAGCCGAGTATGTAATCCACACAACAAAGCTATAGATAAACATCGGATAAGCTAATCCTCTGATACTATACATGATTACCATCATCATATAATTATGTGTCTCTAAGCCCAACACTAAAAATCCTACATGGAACACTATCCATGTTATAAATGCAAAAGTCATCAATCGTCTTGGACTGAATACTTCTGCTAATACACCAGATAACCATGATGCAATCGCTACAACTAGCCCGTACGTTGTGAGTACTGTAGAAGCTTGGCTAGCACTGAAGCCTATATGTTGTATGTACTTAGATAAGAATGCTTGTTCAATACCATCACCGGTCATGAATATAGCGACTGCCACATAACCCCATATTAAAGTCATGGGCAGTCCTAAAAACTGTTTCGATTGATTTCTCTCTATAGTTTTCAATTTATTCACCTTCATCTATTTTTCTGACTTAAAATCTTCAAAATATTGCTCCGCATTTCTTTCAAGCTGTAAACCTGCTTCAAATCGTTGAACATAGTTTTTAAAGCTTTCGATATCTTCTTGTTTAGGATTGATGACTAGGTCATCTGTGCCTTTGAATGCTTGTTGATTAAGATAGTCCGATAACTTTTTATCGTTTCCGTCTACTAAGTAGCGTGCAAGCACAGCGATACCCCAAGCACCGCCTTCACTTGCCGTCTGCATGACACTGACCGGACTTTCTAACGCTGCAGCTAAGAAGCTCTGTGCAACGCGTTCTGTCTTGAAGATACCGCCATGTCCAATCATACTGTCTATTTCAAGTGCTTCATTTTGTTTTAATAAATCAATACCGATTTTCAACGTACTAAACGCACTGAAGATATGTGTTTTCATCACATTCGCTAAATTGAATTGACTGTCTACACTGCGGATGAACATAGGATAACCTTGTTTAACATCAGTAATGAATTCACCAGATACATAGCCATAAGAAAGCAAGTGACCTAAAGCCTCATCACCTTCTAATGCTTTCTCAAACATACGTGTAAACAAGTCTTCTTTTGTATATTTTGCATCCATGGTATCTAATACTTCCGCAAAGATGTTCATCCATGCATTGATATCAGAAGTACAGTTATTGGCATGAATCATTGCGACCTCATCGCCAGCTGGTGTTGTGACTAAATCTACTTCAGGATATAAACGTTTAAGCTGATGATCTAATACAATCATTGAGAAGATGCTTGTTCCGGCAGAAACATTACCCGTTCTTGGTGCTACACTGTTCGTTGCGACCATTCCAGTGGCCGCATCCCCTTCAGGTGCACACATAGGACAGCCCGATTCTAACTCATGATTCGGATCAATGAGTTTTGCGCCGATTTCTGTGAGATACCCTGCATCCTCACCTGATGTTAAAACCTTAGGCAGCACATCACGCACTTCTTGTGTATAGCCTTGTGCATGATACAGCTCATTAAAATGGTCTAATAAATCTTCACGAAAGGCATGTGTCTTCGGATCAATCGGGAACATACCTGAAGCATCGCCCACACCTAATACACGTTCTCCAGTGAGATACCAATGTACATAACCTGATAAAGTAGTCATGTAACGGACTTTGCTAGTATGCGGTGCATCTTGAAGTGCTGCATCATAAAGCTGCGCTATACTCCATCGTTCAGGTATATTCACTCCGAAAGCTTCTGTTAATTGTCTTGCGGCATCATGCGCATTATTATTTCTCCAAGTACGAAACGGAACGAGTAAATCATCCTTTTCATCAAATGCAAGATAGCCATGCATCATCCCACTGATACCTAACGATTGAATTTGTTTAACCGTTGTACCATATTCTGCTTTAATCGCATCTGTCATGGCACTGTAACTGATTTGCAGGCCATTCCATACATCATTTAATGAATAGGTCCAAAATCCGTCTTTAAACACGTTCTCCCATTCAAACGATCCCGTCGCTATTGTTTCGCATGCTTCATTCACCGCGACTGTTTTAATACGTGTCGAACCTAATTCAATACCTACACTGATATTGCCTGCTTCAATTTGTTGTTTGATAGTATTCACTGTATCCACCTACTCTTAATTATCAATTTAAGGCAAACTCTATGTATATGTTAGCGTTTGCATAAATATTAGAGTAACAAGTAAGCGTTGTCAATATAATCACACTCCAATGTATATATTTACACAATAACTTTCTAGTTACTTTATATTTTGTATGCATATTTAAGTTATAATCACTTATTTTGTTTTTTTATTTAGAGTGACCACAAATTAATGAGAATCATAAAAAAGGCCTGCCCCCTATCAAAGAGGCAGACCTGATTTATCTTATACTTTTCTATAGCGTTTTAATCCTACAATGTTCAGTGTCGTAAAGACGAGAATAAACAACAGCAACATTACCACATCAAACCAGAAGTCTCCGATACCTTGTGCTTTAATCATGATTTTAGTTAACGCATCTCCTGCATAACGTAATGGGAATAAATATCCGATGCTTGCGATAAAGCGATTTACATTATCAAGCGGAATAATACCCGAGAATAATACTTGCGGAACTACAATTATCGGAATGAATTGCAGCATTTGAAATTCTGAATTCGCAAATGTAGATATAAATAATCCCATAGATAATGCGGCGAAGGCGATAAGTATATTAATCAGCAGTACCCATAATAAATTGCCTGCCATCTCGACTTTCAATAAGTAAATCGAGAATAAGACAATAATCAATGTTTGCACGACCGCAAAGATACCATAGCCTGCGAGATATCCAAAGACAATCTCGCTGCGCTTAACAGATGTCGCAAGGATACGTTCTAATGTTCCTGAAGTACGCTCTCTTAATAAAGCAATACCTGAAATCAAGAAGACAAATAAGAATACAAAGAATCCCATTAAGATTGGGAACATTTTATCAAAATAACTGCTGTCTTGATCACCGTATAAATAATGTGCTTTTAATGACGGTGTCTCTGATTGTGATGTTGATTGTTTAGGCTTGTCTCCAGGCATTTGAGCCATTTTTGTTTGGATAGATTTCATTTGATGTTCGACTGTCTGCATCTTCTCTTTTTGAAGCGCACTTGCGAGTAGTTGTTTTACAGCTGACGTTTTACTTGGGTTTTCATTGGTGTAAGTAACTACTAGCTCATCATCTTTCTTCTCAACATACGCATCTAATTGATGTTGTTCGATTATATCTTGTACCTTGTTGGTCTTTTGGTACGTATGTGTATGTGCTTTATCATCAGGCAAAGCATTAACAAGCTCATGCGGTACGTCTTTCGCAAAACCAATTTCTAATTGTTCTTCGTTATCGCTGTTAAACAAGAAGAACATTATCGTAAGGATGACTAAAGGGACAAGAAACATCAGTGCCAATGTTCTTTTATCACGTACTAAGTCAGTAATAACACGTTTTAATATCGCTTTAAATCTCATGTCCTTTCGCCTCCTCTGCTTTTAAGAACACTTCTTCGATACTTTGTGCATTAAACTTTTGTTTCAAGTCATTTGGAGAACCTAAGGCAAAGATTTCTCCATCCACTATCAATCCGACTTGGTCGCATCGTTCCGCTTCATCCATAACATGTGTAGTCATTAGTATGGTTTGACCTTGTTTTGCGAGTTGGCGCAACTCATGCCAGATTTTTTGACGCAGACTCGGATCAATCCCTACAGTCGGCTCGTCTAAAATCAACAAATCCGGATGCCCTAATAATGTGACTGCTAATGACAGTCTGCGTTTCATACCGCCTGAAAATTGATGGACAATTTGCGTCAATTTATCTTCTAAATCCACCAGTTGCATATAGCGCTTGATTTCATCATTGAGCTTTTGTCCTGACAAACCTTTCAGATTCCCAAAGAATACTAAATTCTCTTTTGCGCTTAAATTTTCATAAAGAGCAAGAGTCTGTCCCATATAACCGACATGGCTTAATACCTTTCGATTCGGCATAGGCTGGTCATAGATTTCAGCTTTCCCTTTATCTAAAGCTTCCATCCCCATCCAGCATTTAATTGCGGTCGTTTTACCTGATCCGCTTGGACCGATTAGTCCCATAATTTGACCTTTCTTTAAAGCAATCGATATATCTTCAAGTACTGTTTGTTTACCAAAAGCTTTATGTGCATGCGCTAACTGTGCAACAACCTTATCCAATTGCATCCCCTCATTTCTTCACTTTGCATCTCTTACCTTCATTATAATAGATTTGTGCATAAACGAAATGCTTATGTGCTTTGTATTAAAATCTGATTGATTTGCTTAACCTATAATCTGGCTTTACAATGAATGTAAGTGTTAAAGCACATTATGAAAGGAGGATGTATCCATGTCTCCAGTTTTAAGTTGGATTGTTTCACTTATCATTTTTGCGATTGTTATCGGTGCTGAAGCAACGTTAATGAAACGCATTAAAGGCGACTTTAACTTAATCGTTCCAGTCATTGCAGTCTTATTAATGACAGGCCTGTTTATCACAAATGTATTGAATATTCCATTCTTTATACTCTTTATTATTGTCAGTGGTTTCTTTGTATATAACTTATCAGACGGTACAGTCAAAGGGTTTAAAGGCTTTCAACGCTAAATCTCTTCAACATATCCAATCAAATTGGGTATGTTTTTTTATGCATTTCTGGCTGTCTTTTGAATTATGATACGATAATCATAGTAAAAGTGGTAAGGGAGGGTAGCATCATGCGTCTTGCGTTTAGTCTTGTAGGTGTTGTTGTATTGTACCTAGCGGCATTCTTTTCACAGAATTATATTATCCAGCATACCAACAAAAAGTATAAGTTTTTGATCCCTATTCTCTTCTTGATAATTATGCTGGTCTTGCTTTTAACAAAAATCATTACATTTTCTACATTTATCATTTTTTCAGTAATAGGTGCCTTGCAGCTTTTTGGTTTAGAACAGCAACTCAAGCGTAATAAACAAACCAAAGCTTTGGCTAAGAAGAAAGAACATAGCGAGAAATCAAATTTTAAATAAAGGAGCATCTTAAATATGACAGAAAATGTTATGCACTGGGTTATTCCGATTCTGACACTGATCATTGCGGTCATTTTACAAAAGCTGGTCGCATCCAAACTTGGAGGCAATTGGAAATTCATCGTTCCTGTCATTTATTTAATTGTGATGATCGGCTTTTACTTTGCCCATCTCTCATCACTTTCTTCAACAATCATTTTAATCGTATTAGGCGAATTCTTTATCGTGTACCAAGGTTATAAATCCGACCGTTCACATGATGAAACAGCCTAAAAAACAAAGGAGAAGCGACACATACACTGTATGGCTTCTCCTTTGTTTATCAAATCTTTAAAAATTCATTTGTTTTATTCTATGTGCTTGTTCTGTCTTTTCATCTGCTTCTCTTTGTTCACGCTCTTGCAAATTCGTTTTATAGGATACCGGCTCTTCTGGTTTAGCCATTGCGTGATGCAGCGGTTCAATATTGCGATGACGTTTATCTCTGCTGTTGACCGCATAGAAATGTTCTCTGCGTTTCTTTTCTTCTGATGCTTCATTTAGATTAGAATCTTGCTGAAGATATTTCGGACGGTTCTTCACTTCATAATAAATACGTCCGATATATTCTCCCATAACACCGAGTGAAATTAATTGAATACTGCCTAAGAATAGAATCGCAAAAATAGTTGTGAAGTAACCTGGCGCTTTAATGCCGTTAAATAGGATTAACAAGAAGTTGATTAACAGATAAATGATACTGATACCAAAGATACCAATACCGAAATACATAATCGTACGCAGCGGCTTATTGTTAAATGAAATAATACCGTCTACGCCGTAATCCAATAGTTTAAAGAATGACCACTTAGAATCCCCTGCAATACGCTCTTGGTTTTCATATTCAATTGTTTCGGTTTTATAACCGACCCAAGAGAATAATCCTTTAGAAAAGCGCTGTGTTTCATCTAACTCAGCCAATGTTTTGACAACACGCTGGCTAAGCAAGCGGAAATCGCCGACACCGTCTTCAATCGGTACATCGACAAAGCGGTTAATCAATTTATAATAGCAATGCGTCATCAATTTGCGCATCGCTTTCTCGCCTTCTCTATTACGTTTTGCGATAACCTGGTCTGTACCATTTTCTAAATACTTTTCAATCATTTGCGGAATCAATTCAGGCGGGTGCTGTAAATCACCGTCTAAAATAATGACCGCATCTACATCTTGGCTTTGTTCCAAACCAGCATACATTGCTGCTTCTTTGCCGAAGTTTCGGCTGAATTCGATATATTTTACATGTGAATCATACTTACTATAATCTTTCACCATTTCAATCGTACGATCTTTACTGCCGTCATCCACAAAGAGCAAATCGTAATCGTAATGTTTCGCTTTAGAATCTTGGTCTAATACTTTTCTTAGTTCTTTGTATGTGTAATTGATAACATCTTCCTCATTAAAACATGGGATTAACATTCTTACTTTAACCATTCTATAGCTCCGTTCTATTTTAAAATGTCGCCACTTAATATACATCATTTTGGGTTATTTCATACTATACCCGCTTTCGAACATTAAATTTAAACATCTCTTGCATATCTATGATTTTGATTCACATTATACGTGATAGCTCTAGGTTTTTTCTAATAAAACCTTACATTTTTACAGAAACTAAACATTATTAATCTCATTGAAATAATAGACTTAGAACAAAGCAAGAAAAGCATAAAAAAAAGCCCGAAGGCAAGGGCTGTACCGTTTACCTTTGGGCTGAAAAGCTACCTTTTTAAAGAATGATCGGCTCTTAATATAAGCCTTTTGTTTGGTTGCTTGTATCGATATAGATATTTTTAACTTGTTGATAGTTTTGGATGGCTGCTTTGTAAGTTTCACGGCCGATACCTGATTTTTTATAGCCGCCGAATGGTGCGCCTTCAGGTACTTGGTTGTAAGTGTTAACCCACATACGACCTGTTCTTACTGCACGCGCAACTTTTAATGCACGGTTGATGTTTTCTGTGAATACACCGCCTGCAAGACCATATTCTGAGTCGTTCGCAATTTGAATTGCTTCTTCTTCGTCTTTTACTTTAATTACAGTTAAAACAGGTCCGAAGATTTCTTCTTGTGCTAATTTGTTATCGTTATTGTCTACAGCAATAATAGTCGGTTCAAAGAAGTAGCCGTTCGCTAATTCGCCTTCTGTTTTACGGTTGCCGCCGACTAAGATTTCAGCACCTGATTCTTTTGCATAATCTACATAGCTTTGGATTTTATCCATTTGAGCTTTACCTGTTTGAGAACCCATTTGGATATTTTCATCTAATGGGTCGCCGACTTTAATACGTGCGAACGCATCTTTAAGACGATCCATTAATTTATCATAAATGCCTTCTTGTACAAGTAATCTTGAACCTGCACTGCAGACTTCGCCTTGGTTGAATAAGATACCTAATTGGATACCTTCAACAGCAACATCTAAGTTTGCATCATCTAAAATAATGTTGGCTGATTTACCGCCAAGTTCTAATGTTGCAGGAACAAGACGTTTTGCTGCTGCATCCGCAACTTGATAACCGACATCTGTTGAACCAGTGAATGATAATTTGTCGACACCTTCATGGTTAAAGATCGCATTACCAGATTCAGAACCTTTACCTGTTAAGACGTTGACAACGCCGTTTGGTAATACTTCTTGGAAGATTTTAGCTAATTCAATTAAGCTGAGCGGTGTAGAAGATGATGGTTGAATGACCACTGTATTACCTGCCGCAAGTGCTGGTGCTAACTTCCATGCTGCTAATAACATTGGGAAGTTCCATGCAACTACTGCGCCTACAACACCGATAGGTTCATGACGTACAATACTCATGACATCCTCGCTCATATCATTGACTGTTCCTTCATCTGTATCGATGACACTTGCGAAGTATTCGAAGTGGCGTGCTGCTAATGGAATATCAATTGTTGATGTTTCACGGATTGGTTTACCGTTGTTTAATGTTTCAATCATTGCGAAACGATCTTTTTGTTCGCGTAATTTATCTGCGATTTGACGCAATAATTTCACACGTTCTTCTTTTGGTGTTTTACTCCAGCTGTCAAAAGCTGTTTGTGCAGCTTTTACTGCTTTATCTACATCTTTTTCAGATGCTTTCGCAACTTTTGTTAATACTTCCCCTGTTGCTGGATTGGATACTTCAATTGTACTTCCTGAATCACTTGGTACAAAATCACCATTAATAAATAAATCATAACTGTCTTGGATATAATCTCTAACATTTACACTCATGATTGAAATCCTCCTCATAAAGTTGATTGATTTATAGCTCAAGGCGATAGAAATAAGACATTCACCTTGTTAAAACCGTAGGTAATTCGTTTTTCGTTGTATTTTAATTATCACATAACTAAATATGTTCGTCATATAATGTGCTTACAAACTGAAATACAGCGAAAAACTCTGCCAAAACAGCAGAGTTTAAAAGTGTCAATCAGATTATTTAACATGTGTTAATTCTAATTGATGCACAAGATGTTTCAACATCGCATTTGTTGGTGTCGGAATACCGACTTGTTCGCCATAAGCTTCGATTTGGCCATTAAGGTAATCTACCTCTGTAAGACGGCCGCTGTATAAATCTTGATGCATAGACGGATGATGCAAACCTTGTTTATCAGCTGGATAAGCCCCTTCGATTTTATGGATAATTGTATCGTTATCAAGTTCAATACCTTTGGCTTTTGCGACCGCAACAATTTCACTTACAACAAGTTGCACCATTTCTCTTGATGCTTTGTATTGCGCAAACTCGATCAGATTTTTATCTAAGATTGTACAAAGCGGATTCAACACACAGTTCAACGCTGCTTTATACCATACTGACTGCATGACTTGCTGACTGATTTTAGGATTCAAACCTGCATCTTCAAAGACTTTATTGATTTCATGTGTACGTTCGCTTTCTTTGCCGTCGATACGTTGGAAATCAATTGTACCTGTACCTTCTAATAACAATTGACCCGGTCCTCTTAATCCGGCAGTCCACATTGTTACTGCAAGGTAGATTTGTTCTGGCGGTACTACTTTTGAAAAGCGTTCATCATGTCCTAAACCGTTCATCATTGTTAAGACTGCTGTATCTTTTGTAATGGCACCTTTTTCTTTTAATTGCGTTAACATTTCAATAGAATGCATCGCTTTCGTTAAAATAATCACTAAATCATATGAATGTTCAACATCATCAGGTGTAATCATATTGGCATCTACAGTATACGTATCTGTTTCTGTTTGAATTTCAAAGCCATTTTTTTGAACAGCTTCTACATGTGGTTTCCAATCATCGATAAATGTAACATCATAACCTGCTTGTTGAATTTGTGTCCCTACACGGCCACCCATAGCGCCTGCTCCGGCAACTGCAATTTTCATTTGAATCTGCTCCTTATTTTGTTATTTCGATAGAAGTAGTGCTATCGAATCTAATGGTGTTCATTTACATTCTAGCACAATCATTTTGTTTTGTTAGAATTTTATGACAACTACAAGTTAAAAATAAGCCGGCTAAATGCCGGCTTAACTTTACTAATTATTAGTTATTTTGTTCTTTCTTCTTCGTATAATAATAGATTGGAATACCTAATAATGTAATCACAATACCGATTATCGCAAGTAATGTTTGTGTGAACAATGTATTGATTAAAACAAAGATACCGGAAACAATTGCGATTAAAGGCACAATCGGATAAAGCGGTACTTTGTATGGACGTTCCATTTCAGGTTCTCTTCTTCTCAACAGAATGACTGCCACGAATGCCATTGTGTAGAATGTCCAGATTACGAAAATCAACATATTCGTAATTGTATCGAACGCACCTAATGACATCATAATATAAGCAATAATTAATTGTACTAAACCACTGGCCCAGGGTGCTTGGCCTGGTGTTAATTTTAAGAAGAAGTTTTTGAACGGCAATCCATTACGTTCAGCCATTGCATACGGTACACGCATACCTGTCATTAAATAACCGTTAAGTGCACCATAAACTGATACCATAATACCGATTGTGACAATCTTGCCTCCGCCATCACCGAAGATCATTCTTGATGCTTCACTTGCGGCGTTTAAGTTGCCGCTGATTTCTGATACCGGCAATGTCATTAAGAAGACAGCGTTGATTAATAGATAAACAACCATTACTGCCCCTAGTCCGATTGTAATCGCACCCGGCAAGTCGCGTTTAGGATTCTTCAACTCTCCTGCAATAGTTCCGACGTGCATCCAGCCGTCATATGCGAACATTGTTGCAAGCAAGCCTGCACCTAACGCTGTAAAGAAGCCTTGATGCTGACCTGAATCAATCGGGAAGAGTGAGAATTCAACTGTCGTATCTTGGAAGAAGCCTACGGCTACAATCAAGATAATCGGAATCAATTTGATCACGAGCGTAATAGACTGAAGCATTCCGCCAGCCTTTGAACCTAAGCAGTTAATGAAATAAATCGATAACGCCGTCAACATTGCGACAGGAACAATTAAACTGTCTTTCATATCAAACAAGTTTACAAATTGTGTCGCAAAGACGATTGCTAACGCTGCAATATTGGCCGGGAAATAAATAAATGCTTGCGCCCAGCCTGATAAATAACCCCAGAAGTTGCCGTAAGTATACTCGATGTATTTGATAAGTCCGCCTGTTTCTGGGATTGCGGCTGCTAATTCAGCTGCCGTTAAGCCTGCACAAATGGTCACCAAACCACCCAGCAGCCATACAAACATTGCCATACTTGTTGAGCCTGTCGCTTCGGCTACACTGGAAACTTTGAAGAAGACGCCTGCGCCTATGACAGTTCCCATTACTATAGAAATCGCTGAGAAGAAACCTAAATTTCGTTTTAGCTCATTCTGATTACTCATTTCTATCTATCCTCCATTTACTCATACATGATAAGCAACTAGAGAGACGCCTTACATTATTAAGACAGTATGTCGCAGCAAAAACAAAAGACCGCTCGCACAACTTCTATCCGATGAAATAAGATCGATACCATCTGTTGTGTTACACAGCCGCTCATTTTACTAACCCCGTTGAATTCGCTGTTATACTGAAAAATAACTCCTATTTGTCTCTGGTTACTTTTTCCCCTTCTATAATGTGTGAACAACGCATTCTTTTACAGTTTAACGTACGCCTGTATAATCGGCAATAACAATATGTTTAAACCTATTTCAATCACATATCATTAACATCTTAATACTATATCGCCATCCATTTTATTTGTTATTTTTGCATCTCCTTTTAAAATTGACGGCTTTTCAAATTTCTTACACAGGTTGTATTTCCACTTATCACGACATATTAATCACAAAAATTTTTATTTCACACATATAAAATGAAGGCACCCTCTGCTGCACAAGCCATTGGATACCTTCATTTTCAGTTATATTTTATTTTCTAATGTCGCAGCTTTTTCTTCTTTCACCGCATAGTTATTCAATACCATTGGATATAAGGTATTTCTTCCGACAATGATTCGGATATAAGGGAAGAAAGACATGACAATCGCAAGTCCCACACAAAAGCCTAACGTAAAAATAGTAGTCAGAGGGAAGAAAAGCACTGGATATTTAACAAATGATGCTAAACCTCTTGAAATATGTTCTACAATAATTTGATGCGACAAGTAAATGAAAAACGATATCTCGCTGATCATATAAAACGCTGTTAAGTGGAAGCGTCCTAACATTTTAGATAAGGCAACCACAAGCAAGAAAAATGCGACTGTAAAGATAAATAAGTCTGCACGATTCGACTCGTTTAATTTAATTTCTAAATAGAAGAAGTCAAACGCAATCACTAACGCGCTGAGTACTAGTATTAAAACAACATACCAAATTTTAGCTTTAACATAGGCCATCACTGTATCGTAGTACTTTCCTAAATAAAAGCCGACAACAAAATAAAAGAGCCAGTTTAAAATAATCGTACGATTATACGGCGGATAAAACTGATCCCAAAAATGCAAATACGCTGTACTGTAATACATTAGTACTGCATGCGTAAAACTGATAATCAGCGATATCACTATCGGCAGTAAGGGCTTCATCTTGTTTAGAACTTTGTAAAACAACATGTGCAAAACAAAGAATTGGAAAATAACCAACACAAACCATCCGAAGAATTTTCCTTCCAGCAATATGTTAATCAACAAATATTTCAGTGTGAAATGCTTGCTCGGGTCAAAATAAATTTCAAAGATGACAAATAATGCAAAACAAAGATAAGGCACTAAAATAAACTTGATACGTTTGGTCAAAAAGTTCTTGGGTATGTAATTAGAGTAGCGCATGCCCAGCAGCATCTCAGATAGCATGATGAAACATGGTGTTGCACTTAACAAAATCACTTGTGAATAACTGACGGCTTTCTTTTGAAATTCAGAAATATGCGGATCATTGATAAAGCCTGTCATCACATGCACAATTACAATAATCACACAGAAAATGGTCCGTGCATAAGTCAGTTCTATTTTTTTCTTCACTTTGACGACTCCTTCACACAAATTTTTTAGACATTTTCTTATTTCAGCACATAAAAAAGCCCTTAAATATCTCTAATGAAATATTTAAAAGGTGCTTACTTCTATACAAATGTACATAATCCTCTTTATTGTATGTAAAAATCAAAGTTTCCGCAATATAAATCGCAATATTATTAAGTTCTCCTCTATTTTAAAAGCACATAAAAAAAGGCTTGCACTCACGTACAAACCTTTTAGAAAATTTTATAGTAAATCATATAATTCTTGCAGTGCAATTTCATTGTGTTTTTGACCTTTAAACGTTTCATATGGCGGGATTTGACCATTCATAAAGCTCTTTATACTTTCACCTACAGCTGTCGGTGTATTCTCCGTCAGCATTCCAAAATCACCGTATCTCAATACATATCGGTTAGCCGGAATGTTAGAAGCTAATGTATGCACACCGATTGTCAACGCTTCAAGCAAGACCATAGATTGCCCTTCATAATGCGATGTTAACGCAAATAAGTCACATTGGTTCATAATATTGAATGGATTGCGTTTTTGCCCGACTAAGAACACATGCGCTTCTAAATCTAATTTGGCAATCAGCTTTTCCAATTGGCCGCGCAAAGGTCCGTCACCTAAAATATAAAGCTTCGCATTTGGATTTTCTTTTACCACATCCGCAAAACCTTCAATTAAAATATCGAAGCCTTTCTCAGGAGATAAGCGTCCCATTGCCATCACTTTAAAGTCTTCCTCATTAAACGGCACACTCGCAATTTCGCCCTTATTTAAATAAGCTAAGACCTTTTGTCCTTTATGCATAAAGAAGTCTGTTGCTTCATCTTTTAATTGATTAATGCGTGTCAAATTAATGGTATTCATCGCTGAAGTAAATTTATCTTTAGTTTTAGATGTAGCTAAGTTTGCTTTATTAATACGACTTGTCTCTTCAGATACACTCACTAAATAATCAAAGCGATTGTAAAGACTGATGACACCTTTTAAATTTTGATAATGCGGACGAACACCATTTACTGTACGATTCATATCGCTCTTAATATCACTGTGCAAATAAATCAGCTTTCTCTTTGAGTTTGTGGCTAATAAAATCTTAGACCAGAACATAGAGTATCCGCTGAAATCAATCACATCATCAAACTCTGAAATACCGAAGATTTTTCTGAACTCGCGTTCAAATGCCTCATCAGGATAAACCGCTTCTTCCAGCACGGACTTAACCCCTCTGTTCTTCACAAAGGTATCTCTGTACTTCTCTAGCGTAGTTGCTAATAAAGGCCCTTTTCGTAAAATAATACGAACATTCTCATTCACTTCTTTTAAGTTGCTGATGATTTCAGGATTTTTCGTATTATTTAAAAAGATCGTCACGTCGTAGACATTGTAATCAATGTTCTCAAGCAGATTTATCGCTGAAGTCGTAATACCATTATTCTTCATTCCGCCTGGATACATTAATATTTTCTTTTTGTTATTGATTTGATTGCTAGTAATCGGCTGGAACATCTTTTCAACTAAACGTTGTGTGACCTTTCCATCTTCATATGGAACATAAAGAGATTTAAAGCGCGCATACTTGTCGCGATATACCGCTTCGTTATCTTCTGCCGCATTCACCGCAGATACTAAATCTTCCACATTATAAACAGAAGGGCCTGGTAATAAATCAGTCTCAATATATAAACCACGATCACTGTGATAGTCTTCATAGTCTGGCGCATAAAAGACAATCGGCTGATCTGTAACTAAATAATCAAAGAAAATACTAGAGTAATCGGTAACTAGTAAATCTACTGCACCCAGTAATTCATTCGTATCAAAAGCATCCGGTACTAAATACGGCTTCAATTCTTTATATTTCAAGGCTGTTTTATATACAAACGGATGTACTTTCACAATCACTTGATAATCTGTTTGTTTTTCAAGCTGCTGTACCATTTCATAAACATCTGCGACACTGTCTTCTGGTTGATTCACATTAGTACCACGCCAAGTAGGTGCGAATAATAACGTCTTTTTCTTCTTAAGCTTCAAACCGCTTTGTTTCAATCGTTTATGTACCGCTTTTTTATCACTATTCAATGTTAAGTCAATACGCGGATAACCGATCTCAGCCAAATCTCCGTTATATAACCCTTTTAGACTGAACGCTCTTTTGAATACTTCCGTCGTATGCGGATTAGGACTGATTAATATATCCGAACTCAAGAAGTTCTTAATGATATTTTGAGAACCGACTAAATTATCTTCTACATCAAGCCCCATTGCTTTAATCGGTGTCCCATGCCATGTATTTACATATACTTGATTCGGCTTTTTCGTAAAGTAAGCAGGAAACGTTGAATTGTTAATAATATATTTAGCAGTTGTCAGTGCCTCTAAATAATCATCACTTTCCTTAACAATAAAACGGACATGCTTTAATGATTTAAATTTTTTCGCATACTCTTTTTGTTTCTTCTGTGAATCTACGACCCAAATATGCTCAAGCTTTTTATATTGCTTATCTTGAAGTAAATACTTGAATACTGCATAAGGACTATCTGTCATACTCTTGCCATCTCTAGCTTGATACAACACTTGATAATCCTTCACTTCATTCTTCTTATAGAAATTGGCATATCTTGTTGTTTTTGCCACATATTTGCTTTTCAATTTTGACCTTACCGGCTGCTCAATAAACTTATATTTCCTTTTCGCTTGATTAAGTATAAACCCACTGATTTTATTCAATGAAAACACCTCTATCTCTCTTTATGTTCATATCATCGAAAACATTTGACTTGATATCTAAAAACATATGTAAAATATTAAACCCTCATGTTTTTTTGAAAATACATTAAATTTAATAATACATCTTAAATTTCACTTAAATCATAGTTTCTTTCATAAAATTATAACACTTATTGAAAGCATTTACATTCAATTATAAAAAAGAAGCTGAGTTCAGCTTCTTTTAAATATAGTAATCACTTACATTATTAAATTCTTATAACTTCCCTTTAAATTTATTCCTTGACGCAACCATCTTCGCTTGATTTTTCCTAACAATAATAAATCATAGCTTTTCGGTGTACTTCCCTCATAATTTGCTTGTAAAATACCGCAAACTTTTTCATCTTTCACACTTAATACTACAGGTCCTTCATCTAATATATAATTAAAATTGTTTGATGATATTTCAATTTTCTTAGAGTTTTTATATTTCATATTAAACTCTTTTTTCATATCTAACTCTGTTATATAGAAGGAAATATTATCGAAATCCTTAGTAAAATATGGTGTTACTCTGTAATACTTATTACTACATAGCCCTATAGTACTTGTTTCCTTTTCATAAATATACTTATTTCTTTTATTACCGATTCTTTTTTCGATACTAAAACCCTGACTACTTATTTCAAAGAAGAAATCCCATATTTTCTCTTTCTTTCCAAAAAAGACAAAATCATCTATGTTAATTTCAAATCTAAATACTTTACCATTGTTTAGTTTTGCTGGAAAATACATTAATCCTTTCTTATTCCTAGATACTAATTTCATGCAAACTTTTGACACTGCATTATTAGGATTAAAGAGTACTTTTTCAAGATCAATATCGATAATAGCCCTATTCTTTTCTATTACAAACCCTATCATTTTAATAATTGGTTTATGCAAGTCAGTTACTTCATAATATTCGCCATCATTAATAAATTGAACAAAGATTTTACCTTCTTCTATTTTTAGATCTTTAAATTTACAATCTACATATGACTTTTCAATAGTTTTGTATATTTTAAAATTTCTTTTCTTAGCATACGTAATTAATGGTACTAATGAAGGTGCAACTTTATCGTAAATTTCTTCAGGTATTAAATCTGCAAACTTCCCAAATGCATTCATCCAATCTTTAATTTGATCATCATTAATTTTAAGAGAGAAGTTTTTGGTTCTTGAAAATTCAAAATGTCTTTCAATAAATATTTTTAAAATATCAAGTTTATCTTCTCTATTAGAATCTAAAATTTCTTTGACAATCATAGACATTACATAGTAAAAGTCTTCAGGATGTACATAAGCAGAACTCATATGTTCTCCTTCTCTTTTTGTAGCGTAATAATAAGGTTGGTCAGCTAACACTGAAATATTTTCAGATTTTAAATACGCTTTCATGGTAAATAATTGATCTTCAGCACTTTTTATATTTTCTGGGAAATAAATATCATTATTTTTAAGCATATCTGTTTTGAAAAATTTTGTTGGACTTAACGTATAAATAATGCGTGTACCGACAAGGTCTTGTTTGCCGCTTGTTTCCTTGAACATCGATTGCGGAACACCGCGCCCATTGACCCCTTTCATTTTAACCAGTATTGTATCTGCTGGATATTCATTTATAAATGCTTCTACATTTTCTAAAGTGTTTGGTGAAATATAATCATCTGAGTCCAGGAAAAATATATATTCTCCTGTTGCTAATTTAATAGCTTCATTTCTCGGCTTACCCGGTCCTCCTGAATTTTCATCTAACTTTTGAATATTCATATTGAGTTTAGATTTATAAGAGCTTGCAATTTTAAGTGTATTATCAGTTGAACAGTCATCTACTAAAATCACTTCAAAATCTTTATGATTATAAGTTTGTTTAACCAACGATTCTAATAGCTCTCCAATATACTTTTCTGAATTATAGCTTGGTACTGCAATTGTAAACTTCATATTTTCTCACTACCTCCCTTATGTTTTACTTAAATATTCTTTCAACAACCCTCTTACTTGATTGTCCATCAGTATATTTAAAATGCTTATTCAAAAATGGTTCTACTTTTTCTTGTTCAAAGTCATTGTTTTCTAAAGCACTTAATAAGTCATCAAATGTTTTAACAATTTTACCTGGCACAAAAGATTCATATGGTTCATAAAAGTCACGTGTTGCAATATAATCTTCTAAATCAAATGCATAAAAAAGCATTGGCTTTTTAAATGTCGCATACTCGTAAATTAAGGAAGAATAGTCACTGATTAAAATATCAGTAATAAACAGCACATCATTGACTTCCCTGATGTATGAAATATCAATGAGATACTTTTGATATGCTTTAGGAATATTTAGTTTGTTTTTAACGAATGGATGCATTTTAAATAGCACAACTGAATTGTTTTCTTCACAATAGTTAGCTAATCTTTCAAAATCAATTTTAAAGAAAGGATAGTGTGCCGTATGGTGTCCATTTCCTCTGAATGTTGGCGCAAAAAGGATTACTGTTTTATTCTTTATAGGTAATTCATTTTGCATTTTGTTAATCACTTTATTTTTATAATCATCATCGAAAAATATATCTGTTCGAGGAATACCAGTTGGTAATATATATTCCTCTTTAATACCAAAGGCTTCACCATAAAATGGGATATCATGATCTGACGATACAATCGCCTTTGTATAATTTCGATGTGCTACTGAATCGAAAAATGGGCCACCTTGTTTACCAGTTCTGCTGAATCCTACAGTTTTAAAAGCACCTACCGCATGCCAAACCTGTATGAGTTCTTGTGTCTTTTTAAAATCTACAGTGTAAATTAATGGATGGTAGTCATCAATCAAGATATAGTCTGCTTTTCCTAGCAAAAATGGGAATTTGAATTTATCGATTATATTTCTTCTATCAGTAATATGTCGTTTGAAAATCTGATGGATTTTATATTTCTTGTCTAGGTTTTGTCGAAGCATTTCATCATAAATAAATTTAAAGTTACCTGACATATTCGATCTTGAATCAGATGTAAAAAGCACTTGGTTGCCTTTTCGTATATGCAAACATTTACCTAACTTGAAAATTGCTTTGAATGAGGTGTTACGAACGTTAAATGATATTTTACGATAGGCCAGTCTTATATTATTTACTAATTTCTTAATCCCTGTGAGTTTAGTATTAGAGTGCTTGAATTCAACATTAAATACAAATTCATTCACTTCTCTAGAAATGGCTGGTTTAATTTCGTAATAAATATTGTTAGAGCTGCCGCCTTTATGAAATATTTTTTTATAAAATGAAAGCATGTAATTGTACTTATCATTTTTAGTGCTTAACGCCTCATATTCTTTCCATTCTTCCTTTGAAAGTTGATAGTTATTAATCTCTAAATATTTTGGGGATATTTTAGCTACAACCTCATGTTCTTGATACATCACCAGTAAATATTGGTCTTCCGGCAGATAATTACCATCGTCTAGGATTGCAATATTGAATCGGCATTTAAATTGATTCCCATGCAAAGTAACTTCATTTGCTTCTAATACTTTAGTTTCAGTTAAATTTCTCAAAACGAATTTAGGATGATTAAATTTTCCGTTTTCTATACGACCTTCTACAAAAAATTGAACTCTTTCCCAGCTGAGTTGTTCTATCACAATAGATGTATTATTCAATTTTATTTTCTCCTCCAAGTAGTATTTACTTTAGTTTTATTAACTGTACGACCCCTTTCAGATTCAATGTTTGTAACAAATCTTTTAATGACTCGCCTTTATACCTAAAATTTTTAAGGTTATTTCATTCAATTAAAAATCTTTGCTTATTTCTAATAATCACTTCGATATTTATCGAAATATTCCGAAAATAAAAGACAGACCTTTTTAATATGCGTTTAATATTTTATAACTGCATTTTACATAATCCATTTCATTACTGTTTTTCCCCATGAAGTTGACAGATCTAATTCAAATGCTTTAATCGCATCATTAATTGTTTTGACTTCTATTTCATTACCTTTCAACAGTGAGAGTTTATCTATTAAATCGGGATATTTTCTATATAAATTCACAACATCCTCAAAATCTTTTGCACCGCTTCGGCTGCTCCCAATTAGAGTAATGCCCTTCTCTAATACTTTTCTTGTATTCACTTCTACACCATATTCACTTACTCCTAATAAGGCTATACTACCTTCTGGAGAAATTAAATCAATAATCTGATTGATTGCTTTTTCACTGCCTCTTCCTCCAACACATTCAAAAGCATGATCAAAAGTAAGACCTTCTGGTATTTCATTTATATAAAATGTTTCATCCGCAAATGAAAAATGACTTAGTTTAAACGAAGTTTTACCGAACACATATATTTTTGATTCAGGATACAATTTTCGTAATAAAGCTGCAGTGATATATCCAAGATTACCATCACCCCAAATTCCAAAACTATCTCTATTACTAATAGATTTCTTTTGGAATCGATGGATTGAATGTAAGCTTACAGTTACCAGTTCAGTATAAGATAATACACTTAGGTCCATATTTCTATCTAAAGCTACGACTCTGTCATGATCCATAAAAATATAATCTTGCATAAAACCATCAAATCCGCTAGATCGAAACTTGCTGCTAGGTAAATAATTTTCCGAAATAACATCATCTTTTTCCGAAGGTGTATTAGGTACCATAACTACATACGAGCCTTTTTCAAACTTGCCGCTATGATCAAACACTACTTCTCCGACACCCTCATGAGTAAGTGCCATTGGTAATTTTTTAGACATTACTTTTTCATCTCGTGTACCGGTATAATAACGTTGGTCAGCTGCACAAATACTCAGATATAATGGTCTAATTACGACTTTGTCGCTTATAATACTTTCATTATTATAAGATACTTCAATTTGTCTGGGAGATACTAACTGATAAACTTGATTAATCACCGTTGATTCCCCCTTTGATTATTGAGTTTGCAACTTTAAGATCATATGGGGTAGTGATTTTAATATTGTATAATTCTCCTTTGACAAGTTTTACTTGCTTATCCGATTCAACTAATATTTTGCAAGCATCAGTAAGTACTTGTTTACGCTCAGGCGACAAAGCATTATAGCTTGAACGCAATAGTTCAATATTAAATGATTGAGGTGTTTGTCCTTGATACATTTCGCTTCTTACCGGTATTGACTCTATCGAATTATTATCTTTTGAAGTTACTATCGTATCTGTAGCAGGAATTACTGTATCAACTGCTCCATATTTTAGAGCATAGTCGATATTTTCTTTAATAATTCTATAAGTTAAAAATGGTCTGACAGCATCATGAGTGACAATAACATCCTCTTGGTCTACTCCTTTTGTTTCTTCAATATAATTGATAATATTCATGATAGTTTCATTACGATCTGAACCACCGCTGACGACTTGGATTTTTTCATGATTCAAGCCGTATTTGTTCAAAATATCCTTGATATGAGAGACCCACTTTGTTGGTGTAGCGATAATAATTTCATCAAAATCATTTACAAGTAAAAACTTTTCTACCGTATGAATAATAATTGGCTTTCCATCTAAATCTAAAAACTGTTTCGGCAAAGGAACATTCCCCATTCTTGAACCGATTCCACCAGCTAATATTCCTGCATAAATCATTTAATACCACTCCAATTTTTTATTCAGCTTTCAATTTTCAAAGTTTACCTATGTATAAAAAATCAAAGTTATATGTATATTTTTTAAAAGATTATACACCGCTCTTTAAAATTGATATACTACTTAAAAATTATACCTAATTTCAGAGACACTTTAAAGTTTTTAATCGAGGAAATTGGAGGGTTTCTCTTTACAATATTGAAGTATGAAACTCTACCTCAAACAACAAAAAATAACGACGCACCTGTTCTCCACAAATGCGCCGCTTGCGTTTAACAATATTCATTTTCTACTGCTTCGATGACTTCTTCAAATGCTAGGCCTGTTGAGATGTTGACACTGGCTAGGAAACTGCCTTCAACGATAGGTGCTTCTACTTTTTCTACACGATATGCGCCTTCATACATTTCGATGGCCATATCTAAATTCATTTCGGCTGAGCCTAAATCAAAGAAACAAATTGCGTCGTCTTTTAAACCTTCTATTGCTTGTTGTATGGGTTCGAAGGATGTTCCGATAGTCCCATCGCTTCCGCCTACTGGAATAACTTGTACACCATCAGCCATTTGACCGATTAACTTTTTGATGCCGTTTGCGATTTCTTCGCTATGACTGACTACAATAAGCGTTGTCATTTACTTATTCATCTCCTATCAATGCATTTAAAATATATACACTGCTTTGTGCACCTGGATCCGTATAGCCTCTTGATGCTTCTTTGAAGTAGGCTGCGCGTCCTTTTTTTGCGACCAAATCTAATGTGTTGTCTGCTAATGTCTGCAAGTAAGCAATATCGACTTTTTCGCCTGCTTCAACAGCTTGTCTCGCTCTTTCGATGACATCGTACATGGTCTTCTCATCTAACTCGACTTTACCTCTTTGATGTACTGCTTCAGAAAATGCTTTTAATAATTCCGGTAAATTGTCTTCAGTAATTTCATCTTGTGCAACTTGAGCCATTTTAACGAAACTAAAGCCGTATAAAGGACCAGATGCCCCTCCGATCTTAGACATTAATGTCATACCTGTTGTTTTAAGTATATCTTGAACCGTTGTTTTGTCTTCCAAAGCATCAGGCAGCGCATTAAATCCTCTGACCATATTGACACCATGGTCGCCGTCGCCGATAGCTCGGTCTAGCTCAGTCAGTGAATCTTCTCTTTCTTGGAATGTTTCTTTTAATTGTATTAAGCGCTGTTTCAGCGTTTCTGCATTCATAAAAAATCCTCCTTGTGTTTATCCGAAATAGCGGCTTTTTGTCGGTGCTTGTAATGCGGCTAAGCGCTCATCATTACTTTCAAGCAGCGTTAATGAGAAGCCTTGCATATCTAATGAAGTCATATAGTCTCCGACAAACCAATCTTTGACCGCAATATCATGATCCGCAAGCACTTCATTCACATATTTCGCAGTAACATTTAATTCAGATAACGGTGTACCGCCCATACCATTTACCATCACAATCACTTCAGATGATTGGATTTCTTGTTGGAGAGCTTGCACTAATTCCGTCACAATTGTTGTAATCGGTTGTACCGCTTCTCTTTTTAATCCGCGTTCGCCATGAATACCGATACCGATTTCCATATCCCCTTCTTCTAAATCAAAGCCGTATTTGCCTGTAGAAGGTACCATCGGCGGTGTTAAAGCCATACCGATTGTGCGCATGTCTGAAAGCAGCTGTTCTGTTTTCTTAACAATGGTATCTAAATCTTCCCCTTGCTCAGCTAAATAGCCTGCATATTTGTGCACAAAGACAGTACCTGCGACACCGCGGCGCATATCATGATCTTCTACAGCGATATCATCGCGTACAATCACTTTATTGACTTTAATGTCTTCCATTTCAGCCATTTCTTGTGCCATTTCAAAGTTCATGACATCTCCAGCATAGTTTTTAATAATCAGCAAGACACCATCGCCGTTATCTACTGCTTTAATCGCATCTAAGATTTTATCTGGTGTCGGAGAAGTAAAGATTTCTCCGCATACTGCCGCATCAAGCATACCCTCTGCGACATAGCCTGCATGTGCCGGTTCATGACCGCTGCCGCCGCCTGATACCAAAGCCACACCTTTTTGTTTTTTATCTTTACGTACTACTACTGTTTCTGAAATCACTTCATTGTCTGCGTTTGATAATGCGAAACCTTCCAGCATATCTGAAAGTATTGTCGTTTTATCTTGAATTAATTTCTTCATCTTACACAACCCCTTTAATGTAAAGATACTTTCTTTAATTTCATGTATACACTTCTATTATATAGTTTGAAGTATTATTATTCATGTAATAAGAAGTTAATGTCTCGTTTTCATCTTTTAGTATTCATGTTATATTACAAATAAGACAAAATTTAAATTTTGTATCAATCGGAGGTGCATCACAATGCAACATTATGCGATTCGACACCCTGTTGCCAAACGTATTGCGGATATCATAACGATTGTCAGTTTTATCGCTATGATTGCACTGATTGCATTCAATTTTTATTTCCATTCGCATGCCGACGGTTTTAGTGCTGGTTTCCACTTGAATAGTACGGCTCAAATATCATGGCTCATTGCATTATTAATAATCAGTATAGCCAGCGATATTGTCAGCACGATTTTAAAACGTCAAAAACTTGAAACAATGTAAACAAAAAGGACAACCTCTTGTTCATATAAAATGAATAAAAGGTTGCCTTTTTTTAATACTGTTATTTAATTTTCTTCACGTAAATGGATTTCAAACCGATTTGGCCGAATCCTGGAATTTTACAATCGATATCAAGCCCATCATCAGGATCCACTAAGCGGATACCTTTTACTTTAGTTCCTTGTTTGATTACATTTGAAGCGCCTTTTACTTTCAAGTCTTTAATGACTGTGACCGTGTCTCCATCTTGCAATTCTTGTCCGTTGGCATCTCGGACTTTCAAAGCTTCCTCTGCTTCTTCCACTGAATCTTGTGTCCATTCATGTCCGCACATCGGACATACAAATAACGCACCATCTAAATACGTATATTCCGAACCGCAGCTCGGGCAATTAGGTAATGTTTGTTCCATTTTCTCCTCCATGATCAGTAATAGCCCTCTTAATCTAACATATTTCTCACTAAAAAGATATATCCTTTAATAGAATCAGATAGATTTGGATTGACTATAACTTAGATAATCAGCCAATATCTTTGCGTTTGAATCCAATGACTCCGAATACAATCAGCAGCAATCCGATAACCAGCATCATCAACGTTGCCGCCCAATCCATATCCGCAATCGGCAAACGCGGCACATGGCCAAAAGGTGTTAAATCTTTCATCCACTGTTTCACATTGAGCAGTTGTCCAAGATAAATGACGAAGAAGGTATAACCTAAATACAAATACACTAATAAACTTGTCTTTTCAATCCAACCGATAACCAACACAGCTAACCCTAAGAATATTAAGATAGCAGGTATAAAGACCCAGCCTGCATACATAATCTTATCGAAAGCAATCGGTGTCTTCATACTGGATGCTGCACCAACGTACATACCTAACGCAGCAAAGCTGATCATCGCAATACTATTGAACAGCCCAATCCAAATAAAACTCATCACATAGTGTACGCGTGAAACTGCATGCGACAATACAATTTCTGTATGGCTTAAGCGCATTGCTTTTCGGATTTTAAATACGGCCATTAAGACTGGTATCGTAGATACCATCCCCATAATTGCCATTAAAATCGGCACAAATTGTTCGGCATAGTTATCTCCTTTACCTGTCAGCATACGCTGCAGCATCGGATTTGTCTTAAAGAAACTTTCCAAGTCGCCAAAGACTGAGCCATAAGACAATCCTAAGACCAGCATACCGATACTCCAGACAATCAACCCTGTACGCTGCAAGCGCAGTTGAAGCCCTAAAGGTGACTTCAATAATGATGATGCATGTGCATGTCCTTTACGTTCAGGCAGCAAGCCTGCTTGGGCATCACGCTGACTATTCAAGACAAATGCTAATACACATAACGCTGCGGCCAATCCCAACAATGCATAAACCGGCCACCAATTGTTCTCGCTGTAGACAGCAGTTTGCAAAATCCATCCAAGCGGCACAACATCAGATAACCAAGACAGAGATACATCTCCAACAGCACGAAGCAAATACATGATTAATAATAAGCCCATACTGATCCCCATCGTTTGGCTATACGTTGAAGCCAGCTGAGCGATAACTAATGTCATCATGCCCAGCATAAAACCGGATGCAGTTAAAGATAAGCCGTAAAGCCAAGCACCTTCAGCTGTAAAATGATCAATACCAGTAAACATCAGTCCTATTGCGATGACACAGCCTAATACAGCATTAATCAAGACTTGTTGGAATACTGTACTTAAAATCACTGCATGGCGTCCAATCGGCAAAGCACTTAATAGTTCTAAACGCCCGTCCTCTTCGTCGCCTCTCGTATCTTTCGACACAAATAAGATATTCATTATGCCGACTAAAATTAATGTAAACAGCTGCATTTCATAACCGAACATGGTCGCAAGATTGACTTGGCTCAAATGCGCTTGGCCTAACATCGCTTCCATCGCAGGGCTTTTAAACATTTCAAATACAGGAATCAATTCCTTCTCATTCGGATATAAATTCGCAAATGATTGCGGAATAATCAAAGTTAAAACAATCAAACCCAGCAGCCAAAAAGCCGTTTTCCATCGATTGCGCTTCAAATAAAACTTCATAAGTTTGAATGTGTGATATGTCGCTTGTTTCATGTTACTCACCTTCTTTAAGGCTTTCTCCGTAATGACGCATAAACAAGTCTTCTAATGTCGGCGGCTGGCTTTCTAATTTCTTAATATTAAAGCGGCTTAAATATTGAAGCACATCCGCTGTTTTATCAGCATCTACTTGGAAGCGATAGACACCTTGTTGTGCACTTACATCATGAATGCCCTCTTGTGCCTCTAGCTGTGTAAGTGTGTCATCTGTTTCAACGGTATAACGCATACGTGTTAAATGGCGCATTTCATCCAGAGTACCGACTTCTACTAATTCGCCTTTTCGTATAATACCGACTCTGTCGCACAGCTGTTCAACCTCTGACAAGATATGACTGGATAATAAGACTGTCTTGCCGCGTGCTTTACACGCTTTTACATGTGATTGGAAAATTCTTTCCATCAATGGATCCAGTCCAGATGTCGGCTCATCGAAAATATACAAGTCCGCTTCCATACTCAACGCCGCAACTAGTGCTACTTTTTGTCGATTTCCTTTTGAATAGGCACCGCATTTTTTGCGTACATCTAATTCGAAATCTTTTATCAATGCTTGTTTGCGTTCATGATCAACTTGCTTTTGAAGACTCAATAGAAAGTCGATTACTTCTCCGCCAGTCAAGTTCGGCCATAAATTCACATCACCGGGTACATATGCAATACGTTCATGAATTGCGACCGGCTTTTTAAATGCATCTTGACCAAAGAGCTGCACACTGCCTTGACTTGGTTTCAGCATACCTAACATTGTTTTAATCGTTGTTGATTTACCTGCACCGTTCGGTCCGATAAAGCCAAAGATTTCTCCTTCATGTAGCGTCATATTCAAATGCGATAATGCTTCAAACTTCCCAAAACGTTTTGTTAAATCTTCTATCTCTACTACATATGACATCAGAATCACCTGCCGATTTTCTTTTTTAAAGCGATTTCAATAATTAACTTGTCTTCATTATACACCTCGCATTCAAAGTTTGCAGAAGGATATTAAAACAGAGATACACGGATTAAAACATGTCAGATTAAACATTATTTCCATCGTTTCAACAACCTGCTCAAGCATAAATGACTCACTGAAATAGAGCAGAAATGCAAAAAGAGCTGAGATTATCTCCCAGCTCTTTTATATGCATTATTTAAATGCACGTGTATCAATTTGTTCGTCTTCCACAAATCCTTTAATCTTTTTTTGTTCTCTTTCACTCATCGTATCACTGCCTTTTGCGATATCGCCGATTTCTTGTTTAGTCAGACGTTTGCCTTTTGAAGCTGCTAGTGCATTATCAATCTTTTCATCGATATCTCTTAAATACTGATTAGATGACATGATATAACGATTGATTTTATGCAGTTTGCCGTCATAGCCTTTAGGCATTCGATTTTCATTAATATAGTTGGCAAAGTTGTTATCGTTATCGCCTGCGAGTTGGCTTGCTTTCTTCAGCTGTTTAGCATCTTCTTTAGACAGTCCCTTATCCGAATGCAGTTTTTGTTGGTAATGTTCGTAGATACGTGTAATGTCATGATCTGCGTTCAAGTACGTTTGAATATCTTTTTTCATTTCTGCTTTAGATATTGTTTTGTTCTTCACGTCTTTTTTAAAGATTTTCGGATTTAAATCGAGTTTACTGTCTTGAGGTTCTGATGAGACTGCATCTTCTTTTTGTTCTTGTCTTTCAGGCGATGATTCTGTCTGTTTCTTTGTCGGCGCTGTTTGTTGAGCGCATCCTGCAGATGAAAACACTAAAAGTGCTGCGATAAGTGAGGATACGATTTTCTTCACTGTGACATTCTCCTTTTAGTCTGATTCACTCGAATACAACTTCTCTCCCAAAGTACGATTCATAACACTATTACCCTATTTCAGTGCTGTGAAAGGTCTTCATTAAGAAAAAATTTAAAATATAAACCGCTTTCATTTACATAATATTTAGAAAAAATTAAAAATAGACACGCATCTCATTAAAGTTAGTGTATAATACTTCCATACACAGATTCTATTCCGTGCAACATAAAAAGAAAATAGATGAAATGCAGCTGAGCAGTTTTCCTGCACGCCATCCATTCTCTGCATAAACTACAAAGAGGTGTAACATCATGGAAAACAATGATTTAAAACGCAGTATGACAAACCGGCACATTCAACTGATCGCCATCGGGGGGCGCTATCGGTACAGGACTCTTCTTGGGGGCCGGGAAAAGTATTGCGTTAGCTGGACCATCTATCTTATTAGCCTACATCATTATCGGGTTCTTCTTATTTATTATGATGCGTGCATTAGGTGAATTGCTGCTGTCTAACAGCGAATACAATTCCTTCATTGACATTGCTGAAGATTACTTAGGTCACATGGCCGGCTTCTTCACCGGTTGGACTTATTGGTTCTGCTGGGTCGCAACAGGTATCGCAGATATCACAGCCGTAACCAAATATATTAATTTCTGGTGGCCGAATGTTCCGCCGTACTTAACTGCCATTGTCACTGTTATTTTATTGCTGGCTTTGAACTTAATGACAGTTAAAGCGTATGGCGAAGTCGAATTCTGGTTTGCGATTATTAAAGTCATTGCGATTTTATTCTTAATCGTAATCGGATTGTATCTTATCTTTACAGGTTTCCAATCTCCGAACCATATCCAAAGCGGTTTTTCTAACCTTTATTCACACGGCGGCTTCTTCCCTAACGGGGTCATGGGCTTCTTACTTGCCTTCCAAATGGCAGTATTCAGTTTTGTGGGTATTGAGCTTGTCGGTGTCACAGCACGTGAAACTAAAGATCCTGAACATAACTTGCCGAAAGCTATCAACAGTGTCGGTATTCGTATTATCATCTTCTACGTTCTAAGTTTAATGGTAATTATGAGTATCACACCTTGGGATAAATTAGATCCTAAAGAAAGTCCTTTCGTTAACTTGTTTGTATTAGCAGGTATCCCAGCAGCGGCAGGTATCGTCAACTTTGTGGTCTTGACTTCAGCTTCAAGTGCCGCAAACAGCGGTCTCTTCAGCAACAGCCGTATGGTTTATGGTTTAGCTGTATCAGACAGCGCACCGAAATCACTCGGTAAAGCCAACCGTCATGGTGTGCCTTACAATGCATTGATTTTCTCTGGTGTGGTATTATTCTTAGCTGCTTTATTAAACTATGTGATTCCAGATACTGTATTCACAGTTGTAACAACAGTTGCGACTATCTTCTTTATCTTTATTTGGACTATCATTTTAGTGTGTTATATCAAATATCGTAAACAGCATCCAGAATTGCATGCCCAATCAAAATTCAAAAACTTCTTCGGTGTTACTGGATCATATTGTACCCTTGCTTTCTTCGTGATTGTCATTGCGGTATTATTCCTTGCTGAAGATACGAGAGTTGCTTTATACTTCTCACCATTCTGGCTCATCCTGTTATGGATTGCTTATAAAGCAGGCAACTTTAAAAATCGCGGTATTAAAAACTATCATTCCAACAATTAAATTGATTAACTTCACCCTCTCTGCTCAAATTGCAGAGGGGGATTTATTTTATGTATAACAAAAAGGCGAACCAGCATACGCTGATCCACCCTCTATATATTAAAATAACTTCGACTCACGATTGATTAGTTTAAACGTGTAGGTGTGTCGCCTTTTGTAATCACGTTTAAAGCTGCGTTTAATCCGCCTTCAACTAAGTTTCTTACCGCTTCATCAGAGAAGAATGCGATATGCGGAGTTAATTGGATTTTTTCATTTTCGATTAATTTTTTGAACGTTTCATCTTCTAATGCTTTACCTGTCCAATCAAATGTGAAGTAAGGCATTTCGAATTCATAAGTGTCTACAGCTGCACCTGATAATTTACCGCTGTTAACAGCATCGATTAAAGCTTCAGTATCGATAACTGCACCACGTGCTGCGTTGACTAATACTGCGCCGTCTTTGAATTTAGCGAACATTTCTTTATTGAAGATGTGGTGGTTTTCTTTAGTAGCAGGCATGTGTAATGAAACGATATCTGCATCTTTGATTGCTTCTTCAATTGTATCTTTGTACTCTAAGAAATCTAATGAATCATTTGGATATAAATCATAGCCTACGACTTTAGCGCCGAATCCAGCAAAGATTTTACCAGCGAATGCTCCGATACGACCTGTACCAAGAATTGCTACTGTCATATTTTTAACAGGTTTCGCCATAATTGAAGATTCCCAAGTGAAGTTGTAATCTTGAACACGTTTTTCAATTTGCGGGAATTTACGCACTAAATTAAGTGCTGCTGCTACCGCATATTCAGCAATAGTTTCAGGAGAGTAGCTAGGAACGTTTGACACGATGATGCCGTGTTTTTTAGCTAAATCTAAGTCGTACATGTCAAAACCTGCAGTACGTTGAGCGATTTGTTTGATACCCATTTCTTCTAGTTTAGGATAGGCTTCTTTTTCTAGTTTTCCGAATTGCATTGTTGTTACACCGTCAAAACCTTCAAGTTGATCTAAAGTATCATAGCTTAAAAAGTCATCTGAGAATGAAACTTCTACATTATTCTCTTTAGCCCAATTCAAAGCTACATCTTTCTCATAATCGCGTGTACCGAAAAATTTAATTTTTGTCATAATTACTTCCTCGATTCTAAAAAAATTGATAAATTTGATTAATTCTTATCTCACTTAATATTCTATGTGAATTATTTCACAAAGTCAAGAGGTTTATTATAATTCTGAATAATCTGTTAACAATTATTATTATACGCTTTTTGTGCGTATTTGCGCATCAAATTATACCTCTATTAGATATTTTAATAATTAAGCTTCTAACATATAGTGTTGCCTTCACTTCATTACAGCAACACTTCATATTTTCCTAGTCCTAGACATCAGTCTTTATACAATAAATATATATGATACACTCAACATGAAATGGAGGTTGAATGATGAAGAGGAAGAAATTTTATCTCAAAGTAATTTGGTTTCTATTATAGTTTATCTTGTTTATGATTACAAAATCTTATCACTTTAGTATCCGTACTGTGATTTTTTTAGCACTTGTGTTCGGCGGTTATCTTTTGATTGACAGCTATTTCTATCGCAAAGATAAACACAAACAGAGAACAATAAAAAATAAAAATGAACGACTTTTTCAGTCGTCCATTTTCTTATAGCGTATAGTCGGTTGGCGATCGCCCTTTTTGAATGCTTCGGTTGCTTTACGTCTGCGTTCTGCGCGTAGTTTGCGATTCTTTGCGGCTTCTTTTTTGTTATAAGCAATATTTAATGATGCGCCTTTTTGTGTATTGTCTTTCATATACATATAGGAACCGACATTGTACGCTGTGCGTACAATCATTTGACCTGCTACAGGTGATGTCATATATAAGAAGAGAATCGTTAACAGCGTTCTGACACTGAAATAATCTCTTGTAAATAAAAAGTAGATAAAGACACCAATCAATGATAACAGCACAGATAAAGTCGAACTCTTAGTTGCGGCGTGTGCTCTTAAAAAGATGTCTTTGAATTTCAAAATACCTATCGCACTGATCAAAGCAACAATAGAGCCTAGCAGAATAAGGACAGCAGCAAATAAACTAGCGATTTCGCTCATTATCAAAGATTCGTCCCCCTTCTACAAAGCGTGATATACCGATGGTACTCAAGAAGGCCAAAATCGCAATGATTAAACTCGCATCTAAGAAACTCAAACTGTCTAATACGATACTTAATAAACCTACAATCGAAATAATCATCGCACCGATACTATCAAATGCAACAACTCGGCTGGGTGTTGTCGGTCCTTTGATGACACGAATCAATGAGATAATCACTGCAATCCCAAAGATAATCAAGGCCGAGCGAATCATCCAATCTATTATGATTTCAATCATTTGAGCACCTCCCATATCAAACGTTCATATTTCTTAATCTGTTTCGTCAAAATAGCTTTGTCTCTTTCTGAAACATCAATCGCGTGAATAAAGAAACGACTGCCATCAGGCGACACCCTCAACACTAATGATCCCGGCGTCAGCATAATCAGTAATGTTAATAAAGTAATCGCCCAGTCTCGTTTTAAAGATGTTTCATAAATCAATAACCCTGGGTTCATATCATGCGACTTGAATAAAATGTATACAATCGTTGAAATACTGGAAATCAATAACTGTACGTTATACACCACTATGAATTTGAAGATGACCCAAACTTTCTTTAAATAGAATACGCGTTTAAAGAAGAATCGGTGAATCAAATACACAATCATAATACCGATGAGGTATCCAGAAATAAATGTAGATAAATGAAACTTATCTTCATCTTGGAAAAGTGTCCATAAAATCGCGATTAATATATTCAACGTTAATTGGGCTAACATCAGTCCACCTCCAAATGAGGGACTACCGCTTCTTGATAATCACCTGGATTTAAATTCATTTCTGCTGCTTGATGGGCAATATCTAAGAACCATTCTGCACCAAAGCCCATCACTATCGTCGCAATGGTCAATAGCAGCATTGCTGCGATTTTATGCGGTAGAATAGTTTGTTTCTGCACTACAGGCATCCCTTCTCGACCAAAATACATATAGAAGAATACTCTGAGCAAACTATACATGGCAATCAAACTAGTAATAATCATCACTACTACACCTGCAACATAACCTTGTGCAAGTGCACCTTGGATAATCAATAATTTCCCAGGAAATCCGCTGAATGGCGGTACGCCGCCAATCGATAGCGTAAGGATAAACAATACAATACCTAACGACGGATGGGTGTGGATCAAACCGCCCATTTCTTTATAACTTCTTGTTTGGCAAATCACCACGAAGACACCCATAACAAGGAATAACAGTGTTTTAATTATCATGTCATGGCCGGCATAGAAAATGGCACCTGTAATACCAGCTTCATTAAGTGCACTGATACCTAATACTGAAAAGCCGATAGATAAAATAACTTGGTATGCCGCAATTTTCTTCACATCTTCGTACCCTAACACACCGATTGCGCCGATAATCATTGTAATAATCGCCATATAATACATTAATTGGTGTGTCACATCCGGCTGCTGATCAAAGAGCAAGACCATTACACGTATTAACGCATAAACACCGACTTTGGTCATTAATCCCGCAAACAGTGCTGCTAATTCCGTATTGAGTGCCGCATAAGCTTTCGGCAACCACATAAACATTACTAGTGCTGCCTTGCCTCCGAAGACAAATATCATAATAATAGCGACCATAGTCATCGCCGGAGGCTGGTTGCTCTCTGTAATACGCATTGATAAATGTCCAAAGTTCAAAGTACCTAATGTGCCGTATAAATAAGCAATACCGATTAAGAAGAACCATGAACTTACTACGTTCATCACTACATAAATGACACTGGCACGCAATTGTTCAAGTGTACGTCCAAGTGTTAATAGCACAAATGATGAGATCAGCATGATTTCAAACATGACATACAAGTTGAAAATATCTGCTGTTAAAAAGCTGCCTGCCACACCTGTTAACATAAACAAAATGAATGATGGCAGGAAGTAGCGGTTGGCTAAATGTTCACGTTTACCAAAGCCGAAGAAAATCACTACTGTGACTACTAAGTTCGCAATCATCACGAAAAACAGGCCTAATGTATCTCCGACAAACTGGATACCGAATGGCGGCTGCCAATCACCAAAGTTGATGACCAGCGGGTTATGTTGGTAAACATACACTAATAAATAAACAGAAATCAGTGTATTAATCACTTGCACAGTGATGGCAATACGTCTTGTGACCATTAAACGTTCTTTGAAGAAGAACAATACGAGTCCGGTAACTAAAGGCAGCAGCAACGGTATAAGTAATAAATTATTCATCAACATCATCATCCTCACCGCGCAAAGCCTCAATTCGGTTGACTCTCGTCACTTTATAAGTTCTGTACACCAACACTAATAAGAAAGCAGTTACCGCAAAACCAATCACAATCGCTGTTAAAATCAATGCTTGCGGTAAAGGATCTACATAGTTCTTGCCTTCTCCGTTAATAATCGGGACATTCGTTCCATCAAAACCGCTCATAGCCAATATGACTAAGTTTGCGACATGTGTATAAATCGCAGTGCCTAAAACAATGCGGATTAAGTTTTTCGATAGAATCATATACGTGCCTGCAAAAGTTAAAATGCCGATAATGGTAATCAGTATAATATTCAACTTTTATCACCACTTATCGCAAGCATAATCGTTGTGATTGAACCGACCACTGTTAACAAAATACCAAATTCAAACAACGTCACACTCGAAAGGTGTATCTTCTCTAAATAAGGCAATGTCACATAAATATCTTCATGCGAAAGCATAGGGTGACCAAAGAAAATAGGTGCAATCGCTGTAGCAATAGATAATAAACAACCAGAAATTGTTACAGCACGAAAGTCGATTGGGAGTGAACGTACAACCTTTTTCACATCGAAAGCTAAAAACATTAAGATAAAGGCCGAACTGAATACTAAGCCGCCAATGAACCCGCCGCCTGGATTGTCATGTCCAGCTAAAAAGATATAAGAACCGAACGTTAAAATAATAAAAACTGCGACTTTCGAGACGGTCTCTAATACAATGTCATTTTCTTTCATTTGAATCACCCTTTCTAATATTGAATTTGATTAAGGAATATATTCCTAAACCGACAATCATAATCACTATACCTTCAAGCATAGTATCTAAAGCTCTGAAATCTCCTAATATCGCATTGACGATATTTTTAGATCCTGCAAGCTTATAACTATTTTCATAGAAGCTGGAAATCTTTTGGAAAGCTTGTTCTTGCTGCGCAATAATCACAAACGTCACTACAAACGCTGACATTAAAAAGGCAATGACTAACTTAATCGCTTCTTTGCCTTTATGTGCTTTATCTCGTCTGACGTTCGGCAAATGATAAAAGACCAGTAAGAATAAAATCGTTGAGATGGTTTCAATGACTAACTGTGTCATTGCTAAATCAGGTGCTTTCATCAGCACAAAGACAATCGCAATCGTATAACCGATGACACCATTGATAATAATCATAGCCATCCGTTCGCGCAGGAAAACCAGCGCAATCGATAAAAAGGCAATATTTGCTGCAACTAAGATTTCAAACCATGTAACAGGTTTGATTTCAAAACCTTCCACATTAATCCATCCCACTCGAATCAATCCGTAAGCCATCATACAGAAGAACAAGAAATAAATAATATGCAAGTATTGGTTCAGTTTGTTATTCATCATGCCTTGCATACCAAACTTACTTATACGTTCACTGACATTTAACATGCCTTGATACAAACTATTGATGGATAAGCCGGTTGGAATTTTGTTATAAACCTTCATCCAGCGTGTACGCCATAATAATAAGACACCCAGCACATAAATCGTAAGTGTAATCCATAACTCAGGACTTAACCCATGCCAAGCCGTAATATGCGGAATGTATTTCGATACGTAGTCTGTTTGTCCTATGTCGCGTAAAGCGGGTTCAATCAAGTACGTACCTAACACGTTAGGAATGATAAAGAACAGTGGCATACCTAATGTAATGACCACAGGCGCAATGTAAAGACCTAACGGCTCATGATCCGGCAGTTGCGGCAGCTGATCTTTCTTCAACTTTCCGAAAAATGTGTCTTTAACCAAACGCAAGCTGTAAATAAACGTCAAGATACTTGCGATGACCCCGATAATCAGTGTTACTGTCGCAAAGACTTGGTCAAAGACAGAAAGTTGTTTGGCACTCACTAATGTCGCAAAGAACATTTCTTTTGATAAGAAACCATTGAATAACGGCAAGCCCGCCATTGCCATGGCACTGATTGTCATCATGACTGCTGTTACCGGCAGTACTTTGCGCAATCCGCCTAAACGTATTAAATCACGTGTCCCTGTCTCATGGTCGACAATACCGACACCCATGAACAACACACTCTTGAACATTGCGTGGTTGATTAAATGGAAAAGTCCCGCAAATAAACTCACTACATAGAAAGCTTGGAAGGCTTGTGCATGATAACTGTAAGCCAGCATTCCGAATCCGACCATCGACATAATCATGCCGAGTTGACTGATAGTAGAATACGCTAACAGACCTTTTTGGTCTCTTTGGCCGACGGCCACAAAAGAACCGACCAGCAAAGTCGTAATACCGATGGTAATCACAATATAAGCAACCCATGATTCATATCCTAAAATAGGTGTGAAACGAAAGAGTAGGTATAAGCCTGCTTTTACCATCGTTGCGGAATGCAGATAGGCACTGACAGGTGTCGGTGCTTCCATCGCATCCGGCAGCCAAATATGGAATGGAAATTGAGCAGATTTAGTAAATGCACCGATTAAGATACAAATGACTGCTAAGGGGAACCAAGGAGACTGATATAACATTTGACGCATCGGAATTTGAACAAGTTCCGAAATCGTATTTGTCCCTGTAATATTGAACATTAAAATAAAACCGACCAGCATGAACATACCGCCAAAAACGGTAATTAAGAAGGACTTCATTGCACCTGCTTGACTTGATTTTCGGTTATACCAATAAGCAATCAGCAAGAAAGAAGCAATGCTGGTCAACTCCCAAAACACATACAGCAATATAGTATTATCTGCTAACACTACCCCTAACATCGCAAACATGAACATCAGCAAATAAACATAAAACCTAGGCAAATCATCATGTGCTTTAGAAAGATATGCGTTGGCATATAATACGATACCTGTACCGATGATCGTTATCAGCAAAGCAAATATCAGTGATAGTCCGTCTAATCTAAAAGTGAAATTGACGTCAATGGAAGGCATCCAAGGTATAACCACTTCTAATACCTTGCCCGATGCAACACGAGGAAGCTGTGCTATAAAATAAATTGCACTGACTAACGGCGCAAACAAAGCAATCCACCCTGCTTGTCTGCTTAATAACGTCCGATACCTGCTTGTATTATGTGTAATTTCTGTTTGCGCCTGCTCTGAGGCTGTGGTTAATCCAGCCGAGCGGCTGGGTAAATTCGTAATGAGCACTAAAAGCATAATGAGGATAATAAAGGCAAACAGCCAAATGAGGCTCATAAGAAATAAGACTCCTTTCTATTTGTGAGTTTGATTTTCTTATCGTTCTAAATATCTAATTGGATCATAATCGTACGATCTTGTTTAGGAATATCTATAAATTTAAGTGTCTCAGACAACGTCTGATGACCGAGGTATTTTTGTATCACAGTAAGCGGCGTACCTGATTGATACGCATGATAAGCAAACGTTTTGCGCAGCGACTGCAAACCGATATGAGAAAGACCATTGCGGACAGCGGCATCATGAATAATACGATAAGCTTGTTGGCGAGATAAAGCGCGCTTCGTCTTCGCAGACTTAAACAAATAATCTTCAGGACCGATACATTCAGATTCTATATAACGTGCCAATGCTTCACACAAATGTTTTGAAAGCGGCACTACAATTTCAGATTCCTTTTCATGCGGCCAAACTTTGATAATCGCTGGGTTGGAGTCACTCTCCATAACATCTAACCCCTTCAGACCAATCAACGCACTGATCTTGATACCCGTATGTATCGCTAAACGAAATAATAAATAATCACGCTGATTATGCTCTGACAACGTTCGGCACATCGCTTCAATTTGTGCTTTATCTTTAATAGGCAACACACATTCCAAAAGCAGCCACTCCCTCAATTAATTTAAATATCCTAATGATACATAAATATTATAATTCATATTTAAGTAACATTAAAGACAGAAAGCCTAATTTTTAAAATCTTTTCACATTTACTTATTTTCAAAAAACAAAAAGCGAGCCGAAGCCCGCTTCCATTAATCTAATCTAATAATTGGTTGTCTTTCATTATTACCTAATACAATTTTACTCGCCACTGCATCTACTTGTTCTTTAGAAATCCCTTGTTTCTCCAAATCAGAAACTTTGAATTGACTTGCGTACCCTTGATTAATTTCATCGTTATAATTAAGAACTGCAGCTTGAGTACCACCAATAATTACGTATTCACGTGAAATACCAACATACGTAACGTAAGGACCGCAAACTGGACTCACTTCATAAAAATCCATTCCATTAGGTGCACCTGCTATATTGAGTGCTTGTTTTCCTTTAATCAATCTGATTTCATTTACCTTGAATGTATGTGTTTGACCTTGCATGATTCCAGTATACTTACCTTCTAATACTTCTTGTCCGCTAATAAAGCGTTTATTTAAATTAGGATTTAACAGCATCAAAGCCACATTATGCTTTATTTCTTCTTGTGTTAAAGGTCCTGTCTTTTGTACATCAACTGTTTTAGCTTCTGTCTTTGTTTCTTGTTTAACATTTTCCTTTTTCTCTTCTTTTTTACTGTCTTCAGCTTTCGCTTTATCTTTTTCAGTTGTTTTAGTTTCTTGTTTCGGCTTTTCTGTTTGTTTACTCTCTTCGTCTTTATGTCCGCACGCTGAAATTAATAATACTAATAAACTTGCAATAGTGATGATTCTAAGTTGTTTCATGGCTTATCTCCTTAATTTTCAGGTACGTATTGTAACGTATGCGGTGTTACTTGGTAGACATGTTTTGCCAGTGCATCTACTTTAGCTTGGTTTAAATTAAGATTCTCTAAATCTTTCACTTTAAAGATTTGTGTGTCTGCTTGTTGAGTGAAACCATTATAATCAAGGTCAAAGTTTTGCGCCATGCCGTCTTGATCACTGATGTTTGATGTTCCGATTACAATTTCGTCATTACTAATACCCACTAGTATACGCTTTTCGTTTTCTTTCTGCGGTATCAAATAGTAGTAATACATACCATGAGGACTGTTCTTTAACTGAGGAACCCATCCAGAACTGAAGAGTACAAAATTAGAAAAGTGTTTCGCTTCTCCATCCACTGTTGTGTAAGATTTACGTTCTAAATCTCCAGCTGTCACAAATTTTTTGTTTAATTTGCCATCCATTAACATCATCGCAACGTGTTTACGATCTAATGCCGATTCAGCACCAGGAAAAATTTGTGCAGGGTCTTTGGCTTTGCCTTTGACTTCTAAAGATGGTTCATTATTGTTTTGTGAAGATGTGTCGGTTTTTTCAGATGTTTGTTTGTCAGATTCGCTTTTTTGATGGTCTGTGTTTGATTTTTCTTTTGTTGTTTCTTTTGTGTGTGTTTCTGTTTTTTCTTCTTTAACCACAACTTTTTTCTCTTGTTTCGTATTGTTGTCTTTGTTAGTTTGGTTTTCGTCATTAGATGTTGCGTCTTGTGACTTGGATTCGGTTGGTTGTTCTTTTTGATTATCTGCTTGCTTGTGTGTATCTTCTTTATGGCCGCAACCGGCTAATAAAGCTGCAGAAGCAAGCAAACCTGTCATCAAATGATGTAATTTCATGATGTTACCCTCCAATACATTTGCTAATTATATATTACACAATTTATATAATGCACTCAACGCTTATTTCTTAGCTTAATCCCCTTTATTCTAGGTTTTATAATGCATTTATATGGGAAGTTAATAATAATGAAATTTGAAATGAAATTAATTTAAATTTCACTTTCTACACTTTTCAAATAGAAAGGAGTCAGCACATGACTGAAATAAAAGTCGGTATCATTGCGGCACCTGGTTTTCCTATGCAATTATCCGAAAAGCTGTCAGCTGATCTTCCCTCTACTTTGAACCGAGCACTAGAACAAGACATCACTTGGAATTTCCAATGTGTCGAAAATCCGCTCATCGGTTCAGCGGAAGATGTTAATCAGAGTTTAGACTTTGCGAAATCCATTAAAGATGAAAATCAATGGGACTATGCGATTGTCGTGACAGACCTACCTATTGTAGAGGAGAAAAAGGTAGTTGTCGGCAACTTAGATGAACCGATGGGAACAGGCTTGGTTTCGATACCTGCCTTAGGTTTTATCAGGGTAAAACAAAAGCTTAAACAATGCCTGCTTTACTTTGCGGGAACAGTTTATCTTTACCATAACGAACAAGATAAAACCAAACGCAATTTGAACTTGTCTTTATTCACCCGCATCAAACCCGAACATACGATACTGGATGATAAACAAGAAAACGATATGTTAACAGAGAATGCGCAAGAAAAAGACAATCAAACTTCTCATTCTAAAACTACGACTAAATTTATCTTAAGACCTCTGATAATCAGCTGGATTTTACTCTTAGCAGGAATGATTAGAGCGAATCAGCCTTGGAAAGAAATCCCTAATTTCAAAAAGATTATTTCACTCTCTTTTGCGACCGCAACCTATTTAACGATTTTCTCAACACCTTGGCAATTGAGTATTGAATATTCTAATTTACGTTTTATTTTCATGACCACACTGGCCATCGGCGGTATGGTCTTATGGATTATGTATGCCCATTCATTATGGGAGCATCCTACTACAATGACGACAAGAACCTATCGTACTGTTTATAACATCACAACGGTGTTTACACTGCTCATTATTATTGTATTAAGTTATTTAATCTTATTTGTACTCTTAATGATCAGTGTCGCATTGTTCGTGCCTAATGATTTATATAACATGAGTACATCCAACGAAGGTACACGTACGATCGCACAGTTCCTATATCTGACATGGTTTGTGACGTCTCTTGGATTCTTAGCAGGTGCACTTGGTGCTTCTGTAGAGAACGAGCAAAAGATTCGAGCAATGACTTATTCTTATCGTCAACGTGCACGTTACGAAGAAGCTCAACGATGGGAAGCTTCGAATTACTATTCATCAGATGATACAAACAATCAATCATAATCTCATAATTAAGAAAGGAGGATGCATGTTATGCAAGAACTTGTAGTAGGTATCGTCGCAGCACCTGGTATCGCAAATCAGCTTTCGCGCAAACTTGTGGATACTTTACCTCAACTTCTGCAAGATAATATCTCTTCGCAATTCAAATGGAAAATCGAAGTTGTTGTCGATGAGTTGACCGGTTCAGCTGAAGAAGCTGATTTAGCTTACCAAAAAACAGAAGACTTCTTAGATAAATATAACTGGCATTATATTATCAGCTTAACGGATTTACCTTTGTTTCATGATAATGAATCCGTCATAGCCGTCGATATCAACGAAGAAAACGGCGCAAGTATTATTTCTATCCCTGCATACGGATGGCGTCCATTGACGAAACGGTTAGAAAAAACCGTCATCACCGTGATACATGAAATCAATGTTCTGTTTCGCGACCATCCGAATCAAAATAATAATCATGAAAATCATCAAGATGCTTACCGCAACATCTTCCCTTTCTCCAACTTGAGAAAGCTGAGAACGTATACCGATGATACACATACGATGCATATTCGTTATATTGTCGCTTCAAAAGCTTCAGGGTATTTCCGTTTATTAAGCGGTATGACGTTTGCGAACAACCCGTTGCGATTAATGAAAAGTATGAACAGTGTCATCGCTATCGCCTTTACAACAGGTGCTTCAGGACTGATTTTCTCTACAATGTGGCAGCTAAGTAATTCCTTTACCACATTAAGACTGACGATTATGTCCCTGCTTGCGATATTCGGTATGATTCTTTGGATTATATTGGCTCATAACTTATGGGAAAGCGAACGCTGCAGTGAAAATAAATTAATAACCAGACTGTATAATTTAACTACTTTGACAACACTTACGACATCAGTATTGATTTATTATATTACCTTGCTTATTATCTATTTAATCGCATCACTGATACTATTGCCGCCTAGCTTTTTAGGCAATGCATTAGAGCTTTCGCATCCTGCACCTTTCACATTGTATTGTTCTATCGCATGGTTCGCAGCTTCACTTTCAACCATCGCAGGCGCAATCGGTGCAGGTATGCGTAACGAAAAATTAGTACGTGAAAGTACTTATGGTGCAAGACAACAAATGAGAAAAGCACTCTTTAAAGAACGCCATCATATGCAATAGTCATTTTAAAGAATCAGGACCAACTGTGTCTTGATTCTTTTTCTTTATACTTTTTATTACAAGGTAAGCCTTCGGGTTGTCTGAAGTCAGACCCCTCTACCCTCTTAAAACCCCATTACATCAACGTTTTAGAAGTTATGCGCTATCTCTATTTGAGGGACTGACTTAGAAGATAATAAATGTTACCGTTTACACTTAACGGTATAGGCTATGCTATAACTAAGGGACTTAAAGAGGGGGAAAAGAGATGAAATTTAACAAACAACATATTAACCGCGTTGACTCAAGTCAAGCTAAAAAAAGTGTTGTCGCAACCGGTATCGGCAATGCGATTGAATGGTTTGATTTCGGTTTATACGCACAGATGGCCGTGATCATCAGCGCTAACTTTTTTGGAAATATGCCTAAAGAAATTCAACTCGTTTCAACGTTCGCAGTCTTTGCCTTTGCGTTTATCGTCCGGCCGATCGGCGGTATCTTTTTCAGCCATGTCGGAGATAAACACGGCAGAAAAGCTGTATTGTCCTGGACCATTATCTTGATGGCCGGATCAACATTGGTCTTAGGACTACTGCCTACCCAGCACAGCATTGGGATATGGGCACCTATCTTATTGCTCATTGTGCGCTTAGTTCAATCATTTTCAACTGGCGGCGAATATGCAGGTGCGATGACTTATATCGCAGAAACTTCACCTGACCGCGCAAGAGGCAAACTCGGGAGCGGCCTTGAAATCGGTACACTTGCTGGTAATATTCTCGCTGCTGCACTTGCAGGGATTATGTATTCGTTACTGACAGATGACCAAATGGCTTCATGGGGATGGAGAATACCATTTATCATCGCCGCACCGCTTGGTATTGTCGGAGTATTATTACGTACACACTTGGATGAAAGCCCAGCTTATGAAACATCGCTCGAAGATGAACAAGACCAAACTTATACTTATAAGGACATCTTTAAATATTATTGGAAAGACATCATCGTTGCCTTTACAGGCGTCGCATTTTTAAATGTCGCAAACTACATGGTACTGTCCTATATGCCGTCATTCCTAAACTCAACCATCAACCTTGGCGGTACTGTCGGCAGTATCCTCAGTACATTGACAATGGCCGTGATGATTCCGTTTGTCTTCTTCTTCGGCTGGTACAGTGACAAAATCGGAAACAAACGTACTGTTATGTTCGGCTTAATCGGCTACAGTTTATTCTCTGTTGTCGCATTTTGGCTGATGACCAACCCATCGATTCCAATGATAATCGCAGGATTGATGCTGATTGCTTTATTCATGTCAACGTTTGAAGGCGTTATGCCTTCAGTCTTGCCAAGCATGTTCCACACTAAAATCAGATTGCGTTCATTATCTCTTGTTTATAATATCGGAGCCGCAATCTTCGGCGGTTTGACACCGTTTATACTGTCACTGCTCGTTGAAACGACAGGACAGCGCATTGCGCCGTCATACTATCTGACACTCATCAACGTATTAGGATTGATTATCTTCGGTTTAATGTTCAAATCTACATCCAACAAGTCGTTAAGAGGTTCTTATCCGAACGTCGCATCACAATCCGAATACCAAGATGTAGTAGAAAATCCTAAAGATGCATTATGGTGGGAAAGTGAAATGAAGGACCGCGAACAATCTTAAATACTTCATTTAACTTTTAACTAAAGTCAGCACGCCCTAACAAATCACATTGTTAAGGCGTGCTGTTTCATGTTATCGACATTCCACTATATGCTTAATTTTGTATGCATAGCTCATCCTATAACAAACACACTAGACGTTACAACACTGCACAACCTCCAATATGTAGTTCTGCTAATCACTTTCTAAAGCTAAGGCATATTGTAATAACTGTTTAACTGCTTGACTTTGTATGTTGTAATAAGCCATCTTTCCTTCTTTCTCAAAAGCAACAATGTCTTTTTTATACAAAGTACGTAAATGATGAGAAGTAGACGCAATACTCATATTCAATAACGTCGCAAGATCACATACACATAGTCTTTCTTCTTTGAACAACGCCAATAAGATGGTCAGCTTCTTACTGTCTCCAATAGCACTGAATAAATCCAGCACCTCTAAAGTATGCGGTGTATTCAGAAACGATTTCGCGTCTTTGACTTTATCTTCATGTACATAATTCATCTCGCATTGATCTTCTGCCAAGTTATTTCACTCGCTTTCTAGAAAATGAAACTTAATATTGTTTGAATGGTTCTGTTTTCAATAATGATATATAGGCCTAAACCAATATAGATGACAGCCATAATCCAGCGGTTATACTTTTCAACCGTTTCTCCTATTCCAGGTACTTTTGATAATTTTTGTGCTGAAAGGACCAGCAAGAAAATCATGATCACAAATACAATCAGTGTCACAATCAACTTAGGCAGCGTTAAACTCACAAAATAAGGGACGAATAATCCAATGTTATCAGCGCCGCAGCTGGCAAGTGTTACCAGTGCGACAATGCCTATAAGTTTCGACATCCCTTTTTCATCCAATTCTTTTTTCGCACGTTCTTCCCCTTCGCAATCATCAAACAAAGCAACTTTAATCCCTAAATATAAAGGAATCAGACCTAATAGACCTAACATCCACTTTTCAGGTACATAATGCAAGACAAAAGCAAAGAACAAGCTAATAACAATCAATGCGCCTGAACCGAGAAACTGTCCGATATAAATATCTCTGTATTCTTTTTTCGTATGCGCACGTGCAAAATAAATTAACAATATGACTAATAAATCTAAGGCTGTGGCAGTATAGAGTACCACCGCAGTCAATGCGGTTTGAAACATCTCTCCACCTCATTCAAGTCTTTTTTGAGTATAGAATAGCACTTCCAAGTTTTACATTCAAATTCATTTTTGAACGAAAAAAGACTTTCGCATCCGCAAAAGTCTTTTAAATCTTTTATTTCGTTAATAATGCCTTGACAGCTTGTGCAAATGCTTCGGGCTGTTGTGCATAACCGTAATGTCCGCCTGGAACTTGTGCCATCGGTGCTTTTAACACGTGACTGAAATAACGTGCCGCTTCATAACCTAGCGATCCTTTTGAATCTTCTCCTTGAGCCACGATAATGTTTATCGCAAGTGCTGTATCTTGTGCATAAACAAATGAGTAGTTCATATATTGACGTAATTCATATTGAAGCCAAATTTCAGTAGAAGCCCTGCTTCTCATTTGTGCAGTATCTGGTGAACAAACTGCACAAGGTGCAATTGTATTTTCTACCAATACGTTCATATCCGTTTGAGTGGGCTGTACCATACTTTCATATTGACGCATCGCAGCAGGTACACCTTCTATCATAGCAGTCCGTACGATTTGTTCTGCCTGTGCTGCATAAGCTTCAGCATCCGGCAAAACTGATACATTTAAAGGTTCATGAAGCAATAAAGTTTCTACCCATTCTGGATAATCCAATGCAAACTGCAGTGCCGCTGCAGCACCCGTATCTGTCGCAAAAATTGTTACAGACTTGTCTGTAATCGACTCCAAGATGGCCTTCATATCCAGCACATCTTGTTTCAATCGATACGTATCTTTCGAATTCGCAATAGAAGCCGGCAGCGGTGCAGTGAGTTCGCTTGCACCATAGCCTCTTCTATCCGGCAGGATGACTGTGTATTCTTGTTTCAATGCTTGTGCTGTTTCTATATAACTGTCATTGATACCGCTGGCACCTGGAATAAACAACAAGATAGGCCCTTGACCAATCATGTCATAACGCAGTACAGCTTGTTCTGTTTCTAAAGCATACATCTCTCTCGTTCCTTTCGCTCTAGTTATTACTGCCATCATATCTCATTCGTCATCTTTATATAAATCAACCGCTTCACGCGTCTGACTCAGATGTTCTAAATGCGATGCATAGTCTTTTGACAAGTAAGAATAAAATAATGTATCGACTGTCATTAACTGCGCAATCAACGAACTCGTTGCGGCTAAACGCAAACTCCGTTCAGAACTCGCACCATGTACTAAACAAATATCAGAAACCTGTGCTAGTTTTGAATCTAATCCGCTCGTCATACCTATAACCGGCACACCATAGTGTTGTGCAACCTCAGCTAAGCGCAATGTTTCTTGATTACGTCCTGAATTCGATATGCCTATCATAAGCGTCTCATCATCTCCGCCTGCCAAAACTGTCGCAATAATATGTGCATCAGAACTTTGTATAACATGCATGCCTGCACGGGTAAACTTTTGAAAGATGTCTTCTGCGACAATATGGCTGGCGCCTACACCAAAGACCACCAGTTTCTTGCATTGTCTCAAGTGCTGTACTGCTTGATTCAACACTTGGTCTTCCAATAAATCTTCTGTGGTTTTTAATGTGTATTCCGCTCTGGAAAAGAGCGTTCGTTTAATTTCAGACGGCGAGGCATCTTGTGCAATCTCCTGATAAACATTTTCTTGATGCTTCGGCAAATCACGCGACAGCGCAAGTTTTAATTCTACTAAGCCTTTAAATCCTAATTTATGCACACAGCGGATCACTGTAGCAGAACTGGTTTTTGTTTGTCGTCCGATGGCTTGTGCACTCATAGCAAGCACCGCTTTTGGTGCTTCAACCATATACTTAGCGACCAGCTGTTCTTGTTTTGTCAGCTGCGCCATATGTTCTTGAATATAAATTAATATTTGTTCACTGGCCATCTGTTTCACGTCCTAATCATCAATTTCTTGTGGTGCCGTCATTTCCTTCGTTGTCCCGAAGAAATAAGTCGCTGCAAAACCGCCTGCATACGCCGCAAGAATCCCTGCAATATAACCGAGATACATATTATCATAAATCAGCGGAATCAATGATAGACCGCTAGGTCCGATTGCGACCGCACCGATATGTCCGATGCCTCCGATAACTGCACCTCCAATACCCCCGCCGATACAAGCTGTAATAAACGGACGGCCTAATGGTAAAGTCACACCATAAATCAATGGTTCACCGATGCCTAAAATACCTGCAGGCAATGCACCTTTTAATAAACGGGTAATTTTCTTGTTCTTACGGCATTTCACCCATAACGCTAAAGCTGCGCCGACTTGTCCTGCACCTGCCATCGCAAGTACCGGCAATAAGAAAGTCGCATGATCTTGGTTGATCATTTCAATATGAATCGGTGTAAGTACTTGGTGCAAACCGAACATTACGAGCGGCAAGAATGTCGCACCTAAAATAAAGCCGCTGAAGGCACCGCCGATATCTAATACCCATTTGATAATTCCTAATAGCCCTTCAGATACTACACCTGCTATCGGCATAATCAAGAAGATTGTGACCAGACCCATAATCAACAATGTAATAGTAGGTGTCACAATAATGTCCACCGCATTCGGAATGATTTTATGCAGACGCTTTTCAACCATCGCTAGCAGCCAAACCGCAAAGATAACACCAATCACACCGCCTTGTCCTGGTGCTAATGCTTCGCCGTTAAAGATATTATGCAGCGGCTGTTCAGGCGTCATCCCTGTCAGCATTGTCGTACCGCCGATAACACCGCCGAGTCCTGGTGTCGCACCGAATTCTCGTGCTGCATTAATTCCGACATAAATGACTAAGTACGCAAGCAAACCGCTCTTGATAATATCAAATACTAAAGTGAGCTGTTTCCATACTGCACCTTCTATCACACCCGCTGATAACATGTTCGTCAATACAGCCGCAATCCCGCCGATAAGTCCTGCACCGACAAACGCTGGAATCAACGGTACAAAGATATTCGCAATCGTACGCAGTACTTTCTTCCATTTAGACTGCTTTTGATTCTTTTTCATCTGCGTTTTAAACAGCATGGCTTCTTCTTCTACGCGTGCTTTGTCAGATTGATGTGCATGATGCGAAATATCTTCCCCTAATGGTGTTCCAATTATCTCGCTCATTTCATTGGCCACTTTATTCACTGTACCTGGTCCGACAATGACTTGAAGGGTATCATCTTCAACTACACCCATGACACCATCAATAGATTTTAAACCTTCGATATCGACCTTTGAATAATCGATAATATTCATACGGACACGTGTCATACAGTGAATCACACGTTCTAAGTTCTCTTTACCTCCTACATGCTTTAATATTTCCTGGGCAATCTTTCTCTCTTTTGTCATTGCGTTTCACGCTCCTTAAGTCCTTCTGATAAAACCATCCGCCTTTTTCAATCGATCTAATGCTTCCGCATATTTAATATCATGCAGCCCCATGACTATCGCAGCTTTAACATTGCCTCTGCTGCTGTAGAAGAGCTGCTTGGCTTGTTCTTCACTAGTACCTGTTACTTCTGAAATGATATTGAAAGCACGCTGTTTCAATTTTTCATTCGTCGGTTTAACATCTACCATTAAATTTTCATACACTTTGCCGATACCAATCATGGCACCTGTCGATATCATATTCAGGACCAGCTTTTGTGCTGTACCTGATTTTAAGCGTGTCGAACCTGTCAAAATCTCAGGTCCTACTTCCACTTCGATTGCGACATCAGCTATCGCTCCGATTTTCGTACCTTTATTGCATGCGATGGCTGCTGTGTTGGCACCGACTGACTGTGCGTATTCTAAACCTCCGATAACATAAGGCGTTCTGCCGCTTGCGGCTAAACCAATCACCATGTCATCTTTTGTTAATTCGATTTCTTGCAAATCTTGCGCACCCAGTCCTAAATTATCTTCAGCACCTTCAATCGCTTCAGTCATGGCTTTAGAGCCTCCTGCAATCAAGCCGATAACATCATCTCTTGTAACACCGAACGTCGGTACACACTCAGCCGCATCCAAGACACCTAAACGACCGCTGGTACCTGCACCCATATAAATCAAACGTCCGCCTCTTTTAAACGAAGCAATGACGTTATCAATCACCTGCGTAATATAATCCTGTTCTTGTGCAATTGCTTGTGCCACAATCTGATCTTCTTGATTCATCAACGTCACAAACTCTGATGTGCTTAATTGATCTAAGTTTTTTGTTTTCTCATTGCGCTGTTCTGTTGTCATTTTCTTAAAGTCCATGGTCTTCCTCCTCTCTTCCTATTAATTGAAATGCCGTACCGGATGCGATTAAGTTGAGACAATCAATATCTTTCGGCTCAATATGCCCTAAGACATTTACTGCCGCATCTGCCGGCAAATCTGTACGTGTAATTTGAAGCTCATTCATATAACGGCCATAGAGATGATTATCTAAAGTAATAGTACCTGTCGGACGCTCTACAGCATTTTGCGTTATGACTTCATCTTTAAATTGACGTCGTGCTTCTTCTGCTCTGACCACATCACGCGCAACATCTAAACGGTTATGATACGTACCTAAATAGGGACTATCTTGATTTAAGTCAGTACGTAATAACACTTTTCGCTGTTTGACGTAATGATTGAATTGCTGAATTAAAAAGTTATCGATTTGACTGTCACCGATACATGCGATGTCGCATAAATCATTTTCAAGTTCCGCTGCAGCAGCTAAGGGATGCATATTGCGATGTGCTTCAAGTGTCGGTAAGCCACGATAAATCGGACCACGCAGTTTTGTCCCTTGCACAAATGCCATAATTTGAATTTCTGGGAACGCACCTTTTAAGCGTTCATTGATGTGCTGGAAAAAAGAACGGTCTAAACCTGTCTCAGGTCTCGGATAATAATTATGCGCTACAAGAATGTTCTCTTGTGAAATGGCACGATCGCTCAGTGCTCTTAAAATACGAAAAGCATCCGTGCTCGCATTCAACATCACCGCATGTTTTTGTTCCACATAATCTGCCAAGACATCAATCTCTGCCCCCTCATCCAAACGCACAATATCAATACCTGCATCTTCAATACTTTGCGGCTCTTCTAAAGAAAGATCCAGACGTGCTAATGTATCTGTATTCACATCCGCAATAATACGTGCACGATGTGCATTGATTTGTGCCAATTGTGCTAAGCGTGTTAAATACACTTTTTCATCTTCTTCAGGGATTTGGAGTGACGTAAAAATATAACGGCAGCCTTGATCTAGCATTGTTTCAAGATAATCTTCATCAAAGGGTTCTCCTAAATATACAGAAAAACCTAATTCCATTTACTTCACCTCTTTTTAGATTCATTCATTATCCATGTACCCCAAAAATAGAGATAAGCATTTATGTAATCGCTTACATTATCACACATATGAAATAACATTACAATATACACATGCGAAAAACTTTATTTTGTAACAAAGTTCCAAAAATACTGATTATATAAAAAGCACGCTCCTCTTAAAAAGGAACGTGCTTAGAAATACATCATTGAATTTTAGTCATGTTGTCTTAATTATTTTTGATAATCATAAGCTTTGATAATAATATCTTTTAATTCACTGATTAATGGTTCTTTAGGGTTCGCTGTTGTACATTGATCTTCATATGCAAGTTCTGCCATACGATCTACTGTTGCATCTAACACTTCTTGTGTCACACCTTGGGCTTTAAGGTTCATTTCAATACCGACACTTTGGCCTAATTCATAAACCGCATCTGCGAGTGCTTCGACTAAAGCTTCTGTTGTTTTGCCTTTTAATCCTAAGAAGCGTGCGATATCCGCATAATCTTCGTCAGCTCTGAAGTAATCATATTTAGGGAATAACGCGTGTTTTTGCGGATCTTTCGCATTATATCTGATAACATGCGGTAATAAAATCGCATTGGTACGACCATGCGGAATATTATATTCTCCGCCGATTTTATGTGCAATAGAGTGACTGACACCTAAGAACGCATTCGCAAAGGCCATACCTGCTAAAGTAGACGCATTATGCATTCTTTCTCGTGCTTCAGGATCACCGTCATTTGCGGAAGCTTTCAAATAATTAAAGACGATTTGTATCGCTTGAAGACTTAAGCCTCTTGTATAGTCGTTGGCTAACACAGAAACATAAGATTCAATCGCATGTGTTAATACGTCCATACCTGTATCGGCAGTCACTGAACGCGGTACACTTAACACAAATTGCGAATCTACAATTGCGATATCTGGTGTTAATGAATAATCTGCTAATGGATATTTCACATGTGTATCACTGTCAGTGATGACCGCAAACGGTGTCACTTCTGAACCTGTACCAGAAGTTGTCGGAATACAAACCATTTGTGCACGTTGTGCCGGTAAAATTTTATACGTACGTTTGCGGATATCTAAGAATTTTTGTTTAGCGCCGAAGAATGATAAATCCGGATGTTCAAAGAATGCCCACATGCCTTTAGCGGCATCCATTACAGAACCGCCGCCGATTGCGATAATGACATCTGGTTGGAATTCAATCATCAGTTCTAAACCTTTGTATACCGTATTCGTAGAAGGGTTCGGTTCTACATCGCTGAATATACGTACATCAGGCACGTCTGTTCTGCTCGCAAGCACTTCTTGTACACGTTTGGCATAACCTAAATTCACCATGCCTGCATCCGTTACAATCATGACACGTTCAATGTCTTTCATTTGTGTTAAATACAAAAGCGAATTTTTCTCAAAGTAAATTTTTGATGGCAGTTTGAACCATTGCATATTATTTCTCCTTTTAGCGATTGTTTTGACATTTATCAAATCGACTGCAGAAACATTATGAGAAACAGAGTTGTGTCCATAAGAACCGCAACCTAATGTTAAAGATGGAATCATTTCATTATAAATTCCGCCGATACCGCCTTCAGCTGATGGTGAATTAATCAATACACGGCATGCATTCATACGAATACCGAAATCTTTTTGAAGCGCTTCGTCTTCTGTATGCACTACTGCAGTATGTCCTAAACCGCCTAAATTCAACATACCTTCGCATAACTCCAATGCTTCTTCGCGATTCTCTGCTTTTACCATCGCAAGTACAGGAGATAATTTTTCGCGTGACAGCGGATAATCAGGACCTACACCTTCAAGTTCCGCAATCAGCATTTTTGTCCCTTCTGGTACTTTAATACCGACAGACGCTGCAATTTCTGCGGCAGGTTTTCCTACGATATTCGCATTGACTGCACAGCGATCTTCACGCATGACAATGCTTTCGAGTTTAGGTAATTCATTTTTCTTCACAACATAACATTGATGAGCTTCAAATTCTTTTTTCACTTCGTTATAAATTGCTTTATCTACGATAACCCCTTGTTCAGATGCACAAATCATACCGTTATCAAATGTCTTAGATACAATCACATCATTGACAGCACGTTTGATTTTCGCTGACTTTTCAATGTAGGCAGGTACATTACCAGGTCCTACGCCTAATGCCGGTTTACCTGTAGAATAAGCTGATTTCACCATCGCAGCGCCGCCTGTCGCAAGCACTAACGCAATTTTTTCGTGATTCATTAATAATTTAGTGGCTTCCAATGAAGGTTGTGTGATCCATTGGATAACATGTTCAGGCGCACCTGCTTTGAGTGCTGCTTCGTAAATTACTTCTGCCGCAAGTGATGATGATTGCTGCGCACTTGGATGGAACGCAAATACTATCGGATTTCCTGTTTTAATCGCAATCATCGCTTTGAAAATAGTAGTAGAAGTCGGATTGGTCGTCGGTGTTACACCGCAAACTACACCTACCGGCGATGCGACATACGTTAAACCGCGTTGTTCGTCTTCTTTGATGACACCGATAGTCTTGTTGTATTTGATAGATTCCCAAATGTACTCTGAAGCATAGAGATTCTTGATTGCTTTATCTTCATAGATACCGCGTCCTGTTTCTTCATATGCTGCTTTGGCTATTTCCATGTGCTTATCCACGGCTGCCATTGCCATCGCATGTACAATCTTATCAATTTGTTCTTGATTCAACTTTGCTAATTGATGCAACGCACGCAGACCGTTATCTGCCAGTGTATCAATCATCTGTTGTGTAACGTTCACTTCTGTTTCTGGTTTTTCATTCTGAGCTTGTGTTGATGCAGTCATTTCGATTCCTCCTCAAAGTTCAAATCCGCTTGCTTTTAATTTGTGAATTATTTCACAAACATAATAGCTTACTTTCTGCAAATAGTAAATGAAATTCTATTTATTTTCTTTCAATTTCCAACACTTTTGTGAACATGTCATTTTATGAAAAACCCTTGAGATTAGTAACCATGTATATGTAAGCGTATTCTGAAAAATTACAATATAAAAAAACTTCATCCTGCACTTAAGCAAGATGAAGCCTGATTTATAGTTTGCGAATCATTGCCATTAAAATAAATTGTAACGGCAAACGACTATAAAGTGCCCATTTGGGCGGCTGTATATTCCCTAGCGGTAATTGTTTGCGTGCCATATAGATGTTAGCCGGAAAGACCGCAAGCAAAAAGGCATTTATGCCTTGTTTGAATTTCTGACTTGGACGTTTGATAAAAAGTACTGCACTGATCCATAACTCGATGACGCCTGTCACAACTACTGCTGTTTTGCGTAAGTGCAAATACTTCGGCACAATACGTGTAAAACCTTCTAAACGTATGAAGTGCATGATTCCTGCTAACCCAAATAAGCATGCTAAACCATAACGCATTACCTTTTTCAATGAGGCCACCTTCTTCTTTTTATTTTCGGTTTTATTATTTCATATTCTCCCTGTTCTTAACAAAACATTAAAAACTTTTACAAAAATTCAGAATATTTGGTTTAAAATGTAACTTTTTGGGAATAGTAATTTTAGTCAGAATCATTCAGTCACAAATTATTTCGGCAAGGGGGTAGGCATATGCCTAAGAAATTATTTAGTGTGGATTTGAATAAGAAAATGGATCAGCAAGCGCATCCCGGACACAACCGATGGCATCCGGATATTCCGGCTGCATTTTCAGTTGAGCCAGGAGAGTCATTTCGTATGGAGTGTTTGGACTGGACCGATGGTCAAGTTTCAAACAATGACGACCCGAGCGACATCAAATACGTCAATTTAAACCGTGTACATGTATTAAGCGGTCCCGTATATGTAAACGGCGTAGAACCCGGCGATTTGTTAGTCGTTGATATTTTAGATATCGGCGCATTCCCAGAACATGAATGGGGCTTTAACGGTATTTTCGATAAAACGAATGGCGGCAGTTTCTTAGTCGACCATTATCCGAATGCTCAAAAGTCCATTTGGGATTTCAACGGTATTTATGCGACAAGTCGTCACGTACCCGGCGTAGAATTTGTTGGATTAATCCACCCAGGATTAATCGGCGTTCGCGCCATCACAAGAAATGTTGGATGAATGGAACCGACGTGAACAAGCATTGGTAGATACAGATCCGAACAGAGAGCCGGTATTAGCCAACTTACCGGAAGAAGATGCTGTAGTGCTTGGTACGTTAGAAGGTAAAGATTTCGACCGTGTTGCTAAAGAAGGCGCAAGAACCGTCCCACCAAGAGAAAATGGCGGTAACTGCGATATTAAAAACTTATCTAAAGGTTCGCGTGTATATTTCCCTGTCTTCGTTGAAGGCGCGAAATTATCTGTAGGCGACCTGCACTTCTCTCAAGGCGACGGCGAAATCACATTCTGCGGCGGAATTGAAATGCCGGGATGGATTGATTTACGTGTCAACGTGATTAAAAACGGCATGGAAAAATATCAAATCAAACAAAACCCAGCTTTCAAACCTGGACCAGTCATGCCGAATTACACAGATTACATTGTATTTGAAGGTATTTCGGTAGATGAATTCAGCGGCAAGCAGCAATATCTCGATGCGAATACTGCATATCGCAACGCGTGCTTAAATGCTATTGAATTCTTGAAGACACGCGGCTTTACAGGCGAACAAGCATACATGTTGTTAGGAACTGCTCCCGTTCAAGGTACTGTTGCTGGTATCGTTGACGTTCCGAACGCATGTTGTACTATCGCAATCCCGCGTGAAATCTTTAAAGATGATATCGTCCCGAGTTTGGAGCCTGATGAGTAATGCCAAATTACACTTATGCATGTCCTGATCACGGAGAATTTACCTTAAATCAATCTATGAATGATAACCATGATTTTGCAGTTTGCCCTGACTGCCATCAAGATGCAAAACGCGTCTTTGTCCCATTTCATACTTCAAAGATTGATTCAAAATTAAAAAAGAGAATCGAAGCCGGTCAGGAACCGCGAATTGTTTCTAAAGATAAACTCCCAACCCAGCAGAAACGGCGTGTTCCGAATAACCGTCCTTGGATGATTTAGAAAAACCCATATAAATCAATGATACGAATTACATTGCATAAAATACCACAGCCCGATTTTATGCAAAAAAGAAAGCTCATATTTGATACAAAACAGGTACATTCGTCCTATCGTTGAGCAATAACCCTCCTCAATGAAATGGCATTCGATGTTCCATAAAAAATGGCATAAGAAAGTTGCACAGATTAAACCCCAATGATTGATTGAAGATGTTAGCGTGAAACCACACTGGATAATTTTAACCTATCCAATCACTGCCAATCACAACATTAACCTGTCATACACGTATCACCGTCTATTGTCTCCCCTTCGTTTTCGGTGATACGGACAGGTTTTAACATGCAAAAGAAAGACACATGCGACCATTTTTTGGCGCATGTGTCTTTTATTGTCTATCAATTAAATGTTAGGTCCATATAATCTCGGTGTATGGTCCACAGTTTGACCTTCAATCAGCTGCTTTAATTCGTGCTGCCATAATTCTGGTGTGTATTCGCATTCCATTAAACGACGCATTAAAGGCACATTGTCAGTGTGATGATATAAGACATCATTCATTTCAGCAATCGACCATTTTGGGCAAGGCCGTTCCACTAATTCAAATGTATCACCTTGTTGAATACGTCCTTCTTCTAATACACGAAAATACCAGCCTGTACGTCCTGTCTCTTGAATCCGTCTGCCGAACTCTATCCAGCCGACACGTCGTCCCGGCTTCCAGCAAGGTCTGCGCGGCTGCGACACTTGTACGAGTGCTTCTCCGACACGATAAATGTCCCCGATACAAACTGTAGTTTCGTCCATATCAGACACCGATACATTTTCTCCATTCGTTCCGACGCTGAATGTTGTATCAGGATATTCTTCTGTCCATTTCTCATAATGTATTACACTATAGGCAAACAAGGCTTTTTCAGGACCGCCATGATGTTTCTTATCTCCGACATCATCGCCTTCTAATCCAGTATGAGTCAAAAACACTGGATTTTTCATCGGCTTTTTAAATGCAGCAGTCATCCATTGTTGTTCTAATTTGTTCACAGCATACGCATGGCCTACTGTTTCAACACCGCCTGCAAACAAAGTTTCAATTGTACGCATCTGCTTCACCCTTTCTACTTTCCCTTGTCCTCATTGTAACTTAATTTCACTCTGATTGAATATAACTAAGACGCATTATGTCCTTCTTTGTTATAAATTTTAGGATAATTTGTATCTTTGTGATTTATTTTTCAAATGTGAGTTGAAGCATTTGCGAAATCAGCTGATTTTTACCATACTATAGATGAAAGAGATATAGCATAATGCGAAAAAGAGGAGTGTCAATAAATGAACCAAGAACAATTTGACAAAATTAAAAATGGTAAAGGATTTATCGCAGCATTAGACCAAAGCGGTGGAAGTACTCCTAAAGCGCTTAAAGCTTATGGCGTTGAAGAAAATGAATACTCAAACGACGACGAAATGTTTGACCTTGTACATGAAATGCGTACACGCATCATCACTTCACCTGCTTTCAACGGAGACAAAATCTTAGGAGCTATCTTATTCGAACAAACAATGGATCGTGAAATCGAAGGACAATACACAGGCGATTTCTTAGCAAGCAAAGGCATTGTTCCATTCTTGAAAGTCGACAAAGGTTTAGCTGAAGAAAGCGAAGGCGTTCAAGTCATGAAACCTATTCCTGACTTAGACAAATTATTGAAACGTGCGAACGAACGTCATATCTTCGGTACTAAAATGCGTTCTAACATTTTAGAAAACAACAAAGAAGGTATCGAAAAAGTTGTTAAACAACAATTCGAAGTTGCAAAAGAAATCATTGCGGCTGGTTTAGTACCTATCATTGAACCAGAAGTCAACATTCATTCAAAAGACAAAGAAGCTATCGAAGCGAACTTAGCAGAAGCTATCAAAGCAGAATTAGATAACTTAAGCAAAGACGAATTCGTAATGTTGAAATTAACAATTCCTACTAAAGCCAACACTTACAAAGCACTTATCGACCACCCTCAAGTGGTACGCGTTGTTGCATTATCTGGCGGATACAGCCGTGAAGAAGCAAACAAAATCTTGAAACAAAATGACGGATTAATCGCAAGCTTCTCTCGTGCGTTAGTTACTGACTTGAACGTTAAACAATCAGACGAAGAATTCAACAGTAAATTACAAGATGCAATCGATTCAATCTTTGATGCATCTGTAAACAAAGCATAATAACAGTTAGACTGTTTTAGCGAATCTCTCTATGAGGTTCGCTTTTTTCATGCCAAAAAGCCCGAGATACAAAATAAAAAATTATTTCGTACTCTCGGGCTTTGTTCATTTATTTTTCAACTAAATAACGGTAAATATCATCTCTAACAGGTGTGTCTAAAGCTAAATGCATGGTGACCACACTATTTCCATTCGGCATTTTTGTTTGTGCTTCAGTACCTGGCATAAAGCGTGCTTTGCCTAAATAATAAAAGTACTTTTGTTCACCATCTTCTTTCTTTACAAACAAATACATCGGTGCGTTTAATGCTTGATGCGCCATCACATTTTGAACTTCATTATTGTCTATTTTTCTTTGTGTACTCGTGAACCATTTCAATTCATTTTGATTAACGAATTTATCTCCATACGCTATATTGTCGCTGATACCTTCACGTTTGTGATAAGTAATGAAGATTGGTAATGTTTGATGCTTTAATCTATAGCCGTTAATGACCGATGATTCATCTATATCCCAATTCATAATTTTTACAAAATCTTGTCTGGAATAACGTTCATATAGAAGCAGCTTATTTTGATTGCGATAAACATGTTCATGATTATATTTTGCTAAGGCAATTAAATCTTCCACATGACGATGGAAGGCTTCATTGCCTAAGTTTGTTTTAAACTGTTCCGTGAGTTTAATTCGGTTGCTTTCTTTATCCCATTCTACCAAGGGAGTACCATATCTCTCATCAATATTTTCACTGAAATACGTTTCGTCAAGTATTTTTAGGCTGGTACGTACATCCGCTGGTTCAACCTCGCTATCGCTTTGACGCAGCTTATCTACTAATTGCTCAAAGGTTTCATCTTGTTTCATTAACAGTTCTAGCGTCACATAATCTGTATGCTTTAAACCTTTTGCGATCTCTCGAGAGATGAAAGTTAGATTCTTAAAGGCATTTTCAGAGATATGTTCAGTAATATCTGTTTTCTCTATTAGAAATTCTTCATAATTTTTATACTTAGATAAAATCACTTGCGGATCAATCGAGTGTTGATGAATGAAATCCATTAATTCAGGTGTTCGACCGATACGTGCTTTCACTTCTTTAAATGCTTTAAAAATAATACGTTTATCATTCAAAGTCGCACTTTGAATAGAATCAAAAATTCTCTTTTGAGCAACTTCTTCAAAATTAATTGTTGAAACACCTTTTAACGGTGCATAGTCTGAAATGAATTTTCGATAACTATCTTTATTATGGGAATGGTCACCTGACAGTGCTATCGGAATCATATAGTTATTCTTATAGTTTCCAATGAAATCAATGACTGTCACAAAATCTTTATTCGCACTCTTGCGCAGACCGCGTCCTAATTGTTGTACAAAGATAATACTCGATTGCGTACTCCGCAACATCACGACTTGGTTGATTTCAGGAATATCGATCCCTTCGTTAAACAAATCTACGGTAATAATGTAATTCAAGCTTCCATCTCTTAATTGCTGAATCACTGCATTACGATGTTTTTGAGAATCTGAACCGGTTAAAGCTTCTGTCGGTATGCCTTTATCATTTAATTTTTGTGCTAAAGCTTTTGCTTCTTTTTTGCGGCTGACAAAGATTAAGCCTTTCAAAGTATCACCAGAATACCCGTAGTAATGCGTCTTCTCTAAAATATATTTCACACGGTCTTCAGACGCTAACAGCTTTAAATCTTTCGTATTATCACTCACAACTTGGCCTTCTTGAATATAATCTGAAACACCAAAATAATGGAATGGACATAAAATTTCACTTTCTAGTGCTTTTTGAAGCCTAATTTCATACGCAACATTATGATTAAATTGCGCAAAGACACTTAAATCATCGCTTCGTTCAGGTGTCGCTGTCATACCTAACATAAACTTCGGTGTGAAATAATGGAAAATTCGTTGATACGTAGCAGCTGCTGAACGGTGTGCTTCATCAAAGACAATGTAATCAAAGGTTGTGGGGTCAAACTGTTGATAGATGTCAGGTTTAGACATTGTTTGAACTGTCGCGAATAAATACTTCGCATCCAAATGCTTCTCAGTCCCTGTCAATTTCGCAAAGTCTGTTTCATTTTCATCTGCCAATACTTTGCGATACGCTGCCAATGCATCGTTTAAGATGGTTTCACTATGCACAACGAATAAAAACCGCTTAGGCTTAAATGCACGGACATCTAACGCAGACATAATCGTCTTACCTGTTCCAGTCGCAGAAATAATCAGTGCCTTATCTTCTCCTTGTGCACGCATTGCATCTAAACCTTTCAATGCTTCTACCTGCATCAGATTCGGTTCGATTTTAACCGCTTCGTGTATTCTATTTTCTAGCAACGTTTGTTTCTGACTTTCTTCAAACAAACGTTGAGTCATTTGCGGCTGATAGACGTCACGATATGCTTCAATCCAAGTTTCTGTTAAAGGCGTACTCTCTTCCCACAAGCCATTGAATTGGTCTTTCACTTTATGAACTAAGTCACCATTTTGATGAGAAGATAATAAAATATTATGTTCATAATTGACCTTTAAAGCATTAGAAGTTAAATTCGAACTTCCTACGACTAATGTAGAATAAGCCTCATGATCAAAAATATAACCTTTCGCATGAAAACCTGAAACATCTGTCACACGTACTTCAACATTATCGAGTTTCATCAACTCTTCATACACTTCTGGACTGTTGAAACCCAAATAGTTAGACGTTAATATCTTGCCTTTAACTCCGCGTTGTGCCATATCAAACAAATGCGACTTCAGACTTTGCAGACCGCTTGGCGTAATAAAAGCCACAGAAATCATAAACGACTGACATTTTTCAAGTTCATCAATCAGTGTTGCTAGAACGTTCTCTTCTCGATTATTAAGTACCAGTTTCGGTACATGATGTCCTTGATGTATAAGAGAGCGATCAATAAACCCTTTATGCAGCGATTGGGTTAAATCATCAATTAAATGTTCCATACGCATTACCCTTGTTCAACAAGTAAGTCGACTGCAGGAATATCTGCCGGCGCCCATTCTAATTGATGTAAATCCTCAGGTGCTAACCATTGAATTTGGCTATGTTCAGTTAATGTCGGCATTGTTTTCTGTAACGTACAACGATACGTTGTCAATTCGATAATCGCAAAATCATATTCATGCGGGGTAGTAGTTACCTTTTCCCCTACTTCTAAATCACATTTCATTTCTTCTTGAATTTCACGTTTTAACGCTTCAATATCTGTTTCGCCTTGTTCAATTTTACCGCCTGGAAATTCCCATAATAACGGCAAGCTCATTTGTTCACTGCGTTGTGCACATAAAATTTTACCTTGGTGCTCTATCACTGCACCTACAACTCTGATTAACTTTTTCATATGTATCCTCCGCTCACGTAATTATTTCACTACTTATATGCAGGATCTCATTTTTTATAAAAGATTGCCACACAATTGCAGCAATTTTTTAATTTTTTCATAAAAAATAGACAGGCATGACCTGTCTAAACACGAGTGCTTTAATCTGTTTCCTTCGGATAGACTACTTCACCGTCATCTTCAATAATCGGCATTGCGCCCCATTGTCCTAGCTTGTGTGGTGTTGCAATGATTTCTCCCTTGTTATTCTGCATAATATGATACACATCCCATCCATGTGCAGCTAAATAGTTGCTGACGATAAGACGATGACAGCGTGCAGGATGATGTTCTGAACACATATATGCAACAGGTTTACTTTGTGCAGTTTCTTCTAATGCTTGGATACCAGATTTAAAATCATCTGTTAACGTATAATCGGCATAATTATGAAAGGATTCATTCTGCCATCCGCTGTTCAAACTGCGGCCAATTGTTTCACTCGGCTGTCTGCGTCCGCCTAATAACGGAAATTGCTGATAAGTGATGCCTGCCTTACTCAGCCATGCTTTCATATTGTCATCTTTAAATTGCGGATGTTTGCGGCTCTTTGTAAATGCACGTATATCCGCTAAGACTTTAATATCATACGCTTGCAGCATCTCTAAAAAGGTAGTCTCATCATGATTAGAATGCCCGATTGTATAGATAACTTTTGTTTTTGTGCGGCTCATAGCTTTCACCTCATACTTACTATAGCCTCAAATAGGTCTATCAACGCAAAAAAACTGCCCGAATGGACAGTTTTATGCTGATGACTATTCTTTTTCAATTCCTTCATGAATCATTTCACCGATATATTTTGAAGCTTGACCGTTTTCAATACTGCAGAAACGATTATAGAATGCATCGATTTTATCTTGATATTGTGCTTGAACTTTCGGCAAGTCTTTTAAGCTTTCTGCCAGGGCATGCGGATCTGTAAAGATAGGACCCGGCAAGTCGTTTTTATAATCCATGTAGAAACCGCGCAAGCCTTTATCATATTTTTCAATATCATAAGCAAAGAAGAATTGCGGACGTTTCAAAATGCCGTAATCGAACATCACTGATGAATAATCCGTAATCAAGGCATCTGAAATCAAGAAGATTTCTGAAACATCATCATAGTTAGAAACATCTATCGCAAAGTCTTCATAACCTGTTAAGTCTAAGGCATTCGCAATCAGATAATGCATACGTAATAAGATGACATAGTCGTCGCCAAGCTGTTCATAAAGGTTCTCTAAATCGATTTTAAGCTGGAACGTATACTTGCCTTTTTTAATAAATTCATCATCGCGCCATGTCGGTGCGTACGTAATAACTTTTTTACCTGCAGGAATATTAAGTTTCTCGCGAATCTCTTCGATATACGCTGTATCATTGTAACGATTTACGAGGACATCGTTACGCGGATAGCCGATTTCAAGAATACGTTCTCTATCCATCCAGAACGCTGATTCAAAGATTTCAGTAGAATAACGGTTCGGTGAAACTAAATAATCCCAACGTTCTGTTTCTTCTCTGAAATTACGTTTATAAGCAGGTGTTGTTGTACCCGGCATACGTACGACTTTCATATCATTTGCCAAACGTTTTAAAGGTGTTCCATGCCATGTTTGAATATAAGTTTGGTTCGCTTTTTTATTCAAATACAATGGTGTTCTGGCATTTGCGACCCAGTAACGTGCTTTAGAATACGCTTCATAGTATGCTTTTGAACCTTTTTTAACTTTTTGTGCATTACCAGGCACATAAGTTTTATCTGGGTTTTTCAATACCCATACATAGTTATAGTACGGATAATACTTCTGCATATATTCATAAATATACTTTGGACTATCACTGTAGTTCTTACCGCCGAATGTTTCAAATACAATGGTTTGATCAGACACATTTTCTTGCTGGTCTGTTAACTGATACATCGAGCGGTTTTTGCTTTTATTTCTCAGTACAATATTTTTCACATGGCGCAGCATACCGCGGTATTTGTTCAATGAATAGGCAAAGTCAGGCTGATTAAACATCAAAGCAAGCATTTCTATTTTAAATAATGTGCCGCCTTCATTTAGCAATGACCATTTTGATTTTTTCGCAAGACGAATCAACGTATCTTGATGTGCTTTGTAATGCTTTATATTCTCTCTGTTCGCAGGGTCGAAACCTTTGCGGATTTGAGAAGACAATTTCTTAGTCATAAATTGGCGTACTTTTTTATTTTTGGTTTTGCTTATTGTTTGAAGATAAGCATCCGCATAATCTTCGAATAACTGATCGAAACTTTGCTGCGTCAGCTGTTCTGTTTCAAACGGATCATAAACTTCCCCTCTGAAGTAGAATGGGAAACCTAAAATACGTACAAAGCGCTCTGCATAATTGATGTAATTCACAACAAATGAATTATCAATATATGTCTTCAAATTTTCATCGAATTCAATGTGATGTGCACGTACAATCGATGTTTTGAATAAAATATTACATGCTGTGTTCTTTCTTAAGAATGAATTCGGGTTCGTTTTCGTGTTCATATATTCTAATCTGATTTTATTCTGATCAATATATTGCGGCTGATTCAATGTAAAGTTATTAATCGGCGCAATCAGTGCATCTAAGCCGTTCACATGCTTAAGATAATATTGAATCGCATAAGATGCTAATTCATCATCCGCATCTAAGAACATAAAATAGGGTGTTTGCACATGTTCCATTGCAACATTACGTGCATGGGCATGTCCTTGGTTGTTGTCAAAATCAATAACTTGAACGTTCTTGTCATAGTCTTTCAATGCTTCGTCTAAAATAGCTTTAGAACCATCTTTGGAACCATCATTGACAATAATCATATCAAAATCTTGATTGCGTTGGTGTTTCAAGCTGTCAATACAAGCTTGAATATACTCTTCTTTGTTGTAGTATGTGATAATTACCGTTAACTCATTCATGGTATTAGGAACTCCTTACTTTTTATCTATGTGTTCTGTCACATTTCTACGCATAACGTTTTGTGATGCATATTTTTTTCACATGCTTTCTATTCTACCAGAGCTTGGAACAATGCTTCAAAATTATTTTTTGCGGCTTCTGGCGTCAACTTTTCTCGTGTGTGCACAGCTTTGAGCGGCTGATCTGCTGCCCGCATCATTGCTTGTGCTAATTGTTTTATATTATTGGGCTCTATTAAATACCCGTTCTCGCCGTCGATAATCACTTCATTCGGACCATAACGGACATCATAAGCAATCACTGGACATCCTTCATTAATGCTTTCCATCATCGCTAGACCGAAACCTTCATACGTACTTGTTAAGAAGGATGCCAGCGATTCTCGAAAGATTTGATTCGGATGAGACGTGAAACTTTTGATTTCAACCTCTGTTTCTAGCTGATTGTCTTTAATGCATTGTTCAATTTTATCACGTTCTGCCCCTGGCACTGCACCATAAAGCTTTAATTTTGTTGAATAACCGTTATCTTTAAAAGTTTTAAATGCTTTAACAATATGGTCGATTTGTTTTTCTTTAGAGAAACGCCCTAAATAAACAAACTGATTCTTCCTTTCAACTTCCTTCAGTTCACTCGCTTCTATGAAGTGCGGCATAACTGCAATCTGATTTTTCGGCACATCTGTTTCAGCAAGAATATCTGCTTTCTGCTGCTCTGTCAGCACTAAATAATAGGCGACGTGCTGAGGATTTAGAAGTGCTGTTTTGAATGAACCTTTTATGTTCCCTTCTTCTGTTAAATGCGTACTGTGAAAGACCATTAAACGTTTAATATCATGTTGTGTATCAAGCAGCGGACGATCAAGCAAACGCGCATCATTAAAGACAATATCTCCGTCCTTGAATAATTCATTATAGAAATAAGCAAAGAGTGCTTTATCTGATTTGAAACTATGTGTAATTCGCCCTTGATGCAGCAGTAAAATCGTATGTGCTTGATGCGGCTTGCTGGTTTCAAAGAATTTTTGACAATAAGCATTGCCGTCCAAATCATACAGTATTTCTGAAACTTTTATATTGTTTGCGGCTGCATAGCGGCTTTCTTTATGCAAATAACCGTACGGATTATATTCATAGCGGATCAGCTTATGTTTTGTATCTGGAGACATCATATCTTCAAACTTTACTACGTCTGAGTCTTGATAATACTTGCGATACATTAAATATGTTTCTGTCTTTGCATCATAATAACGCACAACGTCTCCTTTTTTATTCGTCTTAGAGGTATAGCCAGATAAACGAACAGGCTGTTCAGCATATTTAAATTGATGTTTAAAACGTGTTTTTGGAATATTGAACAAATTAAAGCCAGACAGCCAGTCATAAATATTAATAACTTCGGTTGCTGAATTCAAAATCCCCTGTGCTCTGAATTCTGATAATACTTGCGGATATTCTATGTTGTAATTTGTCGTTAGGATGGTTTGTTGAATCCCTAACTCTCCATAAAGAAACTTAATTCTCTTTAACAATGCTTTCGTCCTGCCGCCATGATCCGGCGGCAATGTTGAAGTGATTGTATATAGCATAGTATCCTTCTCTCTTTCTTGATTACCCAATGATATTTTAAAGAAAATTATATCATGATGCTATTAAGTTTTGAAATGAACACAAAAAAGCCGGCCTGAAACGGCCAGCTTTCAATAAAATGATTGGATTCTATACAGGTGATTTATTTTGTGCTAATGATTACGATTGTCCTTTTCCATGAATTGTTTAATGATTGCGTTCATCTCGCTGATATTTCGGTTTTGACTTTGAAGCAAGTCATATAGTGCTTGTTGTTCTTTTGAATCCTTGTCCATGCTTGGTGCTGTTGTCGGTTTTGGATGTGCTGTATCAGACCCACCCGCAAATCTATGATAAATGTCTTTATGATGCGTTTTCGCATACATTAACAACGCCGCATATAACACATCATCCGAGTTGGATTGCTGACGCAATGCATGGTAAAGTTCGTGTGTTTGAGAGGATACTTGAGACACTACTGCAGAATTTTGCTGCACTTGCGATGATTGTTCCGGTATATATGTTTCATGCGTCATCATAGATGATAAAGCATGTCCTTCAATATCGAATTTAGGCAAGATACGGTTCAACCATGCCGGCAGATACCATGAAGCCTTGCCAAAGAGCAATGTCAATGCCGGAATAATCATCAATCTTACCACAAAGGCATCAAACAGTACCCCGAAAGCTAAAGCAATACCCATAGTTTTAATCATTACATCTTCTTGTGTCACAAAGGCTAAGAAGACACTGAACATAATCAAAGCTGCTGCAATGATAACCGGACCGCTTTCTTTCAATCCGACTTTGATCGCATGCACATTATCGCGGGTTCTGCTGTATTCTTCATGTACCCGAGACATTAAGAACACTTCATAGTCCATCGCAAGACCGAATAATATACCAATGACAATGACTGGCAAGAATGCTAATACCGGTGCTGTTTCATGAATGCCGAGCACCTCTTTCATAAAGCCGTCTTGCATCACTAATGTCGTAAAGCCGAGTGTTGCTGTTAAGGATAAGATGAAACCGAGTACCGCTTTAAGCGGAATGATAATCGAACGAAAGACGAGCATTAATAACACAAAAGCTAATAAGACAATAATGCCCGCAAAGACTGGAATTGCGTCATTGAGTTTCTTAGACATATCAATGTTGATCACATTGGTACCTGAGATTTCAGTTAAGAAACCATATTTATCTTTTGCATCATCATAATAATCTCTTAAATCTTTTACTAAGTCATCTGTACTTTTTGCTTGCGGACCATTTTTTGGAATAACCGTAATTAAAGCATAGTCATTATGTTTACTCATTTGCGGCGGTGAAACTAATTCCACATTGTCCATATCATTGATGTCGCCCATAAGTTGTTTTAAATCCTTCTGCATAGCTTGCGGATTATCTTTTTTATCTTTCACATTGATAATCATCGGAATTTGACCATTAAAGCCTTCTCCGAATTTATCACTCATAATGTCATAAGCTTTCTTTTGTGTCGTACTTTCAGGTTTAACACCGTCATCAGGAATCCCTAAGCGCATATGCGCTACAGGTACAGAAACTGTAACTAAAATAATCAAACCGATCAGCACCGCAGCTAATGGACTTTTGACTATAAATTTAGACCATCCTGTATCTGCTGATTTACGGCCTTGTCCTTCGATTTTAGGACGAATATATTTATGGAATAAGCTAATCAATGCAGGTACCAGTGTCAATGCACTTAAGACCGCAAAGAGTACACTGATTGCTGACATATAACCCATAATACCTAAGAACTTAATACCGACTAAACCAAGACCGCAAACTGCGATAATGACAGTCAGTCCTGCGAAAATAACAGCTCCGCCGGCTGTCCCTAGCGCTAAGCCTACTGCTTTAGGAACATTGGATTCATTTTTAATAATTTGTCTGTAACGGAAGAGAATGAAGAGTGCATAGTCGATTCCGACTGCTAGTCCTATCATTACCGCCAATGTCAATGTGACATTCGGTATATCTGTAAAATGCGTCATAAATCCGATAATACCGACACTTGTGACTAAACCAAGGACCGCAGAAATAATCGGCAGACCTGCTGCGACAAAGGAACCAAATGTAATAAGAAGTACGATAAATGCCACAACAATACCGATTACTTCTGACATACCGCCGACTTCAACATTACCGCTCATACCGTTGCCTGTTAATTCCGTTTGTATATTATGCTTACCTTTTAAATCATCTAAGTGATCTTTGACTTTATCTATGTTTTTATCTTCAATCGATGTCATACTTAAATCATATTGAATATCTGTAAACAAGGTCGTTTTATCTTTGCTGATTTGTTTATTCTTATAAGGATCTGAGACCTTTTCAACATGCTTGTCATCTTCCTTAATGTCATCAAGCGTTTGTTTCACATCTTTCATGACACCTTCTTTAACGATGCCGTCTTTAGTATGAGATTTCATAACAACACGTATGGTTGCTTTTTCACTATCTATATCGAAATGCTTTTCAATTTTCTTATTCGTATCTATCGATTTCAACCCAGTCATTTTGATATCATTATCAAATTTCGGCGCATTAAATGTCATCGGTACGATAACAGCCAATAATACTACAATCCATGTGACTATAGCCCACCATTTATGCTTCGCGATAAATGACCCGAGTTTATATAGAAAATTTGCCAATTCATTGCCTCCCTCTCATATATACAGTATAGTTTAATCTACACAGTAGTTTATTTATATTCCATATTGTACAGGCTGAGTCTTAAATTTCCAGCTATAATTCAGCCTTTCTATATATTTAGACGACATAAAAAAGGAGATGTAGATTATTTATGAATCAAAATGATTTGCGTGTTATAAAAACCAAACGTGCATTATCCCAATCACTCTTTCAATTGCTTGAAGAGAAGATGTTTTCAAATATCACTGTAAATATGATCTGCCAAACAGCACTGGTTCACCGCACTACTTTCTATAAGCACTTTTATGATAAATATGATCTATTAACCTATTTAATGAATGATATTACACAAGACTACTTTGAAACAGACATCCGAGAACGTATCAGACAGCCTTTCCAATCACTCAACGTCTTCATGAGCCACCCTGTAGATAAAATCGATATTAAACAGCGACATGACAAAGAGTTCTTTGAAACGGTCACGTCTTTATTCATTCAAAAATTGCGCCAAGACATTATCGATAACGAAGATAAAATCGAGATTCCGAATGAAGTCCCGATTGAACTTGTCGCACGTGTCTTCGATTCAGTGATTACAGCTATCGGAGAATGGAATTATCAAAGCGATTTCGATGAAAACTGCAGCTTACTTTCTATGGAGTATCCAGAAAAGCTTGATAAAATCTTTAACCAACTCGTCAATATCAAGTTAAAACAATAAAAAAATCAGAACGCACATTATGACACTGTTCATCATGCGTTCTGATTTTTATCTTTATTTCATTTTCTTATTCTGTCTTCTTTTCAGCTTTCTTTTGTTCTTTTGCTTTCTTTATCTTTTCTTCTTTCTCTTGTTTGTACGTTTCACCGTAAGGTACAAACTTCAACTGAACCTTATTTGAAATATGCCAATATTGTTTAAAGACACGCTGTGTTTCTTCAGACCATGGCGAAGTATGTTGCGTATATGCTTCAAAGGGCAAGTTTTCAACAGTAATAACTTGTCCTTTTTGTGCATGTTCCGCTTCATCTTTCAGCTTTTCAATACGTTGATGATTCGTATAAGTCATAAATGAAAAGACGCTTAGGAATAAGAGACTCGAAACCAATGCAATACTGCCGAAAATCACAGTGGTTCTTCGCATCGGCAGATGTATTTGTTTCAACAAGGTCAGTAAAACAATCAACCATAATAAATAGACAAAATAAAAGCTTCTAGGTCCGACCGGAGAAACTACAAATAAAGGCATTTCCACTATAACAATCGATGCGAAACAAAAATATACCGTCAATAACGCCGGTCTCGGCAAACCGACAAAGTAAACACCGATTGCTATTGCACAAAAGTAAATCAAACATACACTGCTGTTCAACAAAGCAATCCATGGCACATGTACCATGTCTGCTAGTTTAAAGCCGTCATAAATAATGTATTTATAAACCGTAAAACATACAATTCCAAGTGTCAGTATGATTTTATAGCGCGCTGCCAAATTCATAAACTTCGGACTATGGTAAAGTACATAAAGCAATACCATCGCTAACACCGTTAAAAAGACTGCACTCGTGAAATAGCCATGATATGGAATCGTTCTTATCATCGTTTCTATCACTTTATCAGAAAGCGACGTCGCAGCCCCTACTTTTTGATATGACGTATTGCCGCTTAACATGTTTAAATAATTCGGATTACTGAACATGATAACTGATCCAATACAAGCAAAGCCTAATCCTATTAATAACTTGGTATTGATTTTACGATACATCATCCAATATACAATTAATCCCACACCGATAATCGCTATATTATAAAGCGTCACAGATTCCATTAATAACTGCCCTGCAAGACAAGCGAGATAAAACAAGATAAGTTCAGTCTGTTGGTAATACTTAGGCTGCTGGTCGCGATAGGTCACAATTTGAATCACCATGCCTAAAATCACTAAAGCACATAATGCACTGGTCACATAATTATTGAATCCGGCAAACCACGCATAGGTTTGCTTAAAGATGGGATTTGGCATCAACAATAACGCTGTAAAGGCCATGACTAAAAAAGCATGGCTGTTCTCTTTATGTATCAGCCGCAAAATCATCCATAATACCAGCATTGAGACGACTGTATACACAACCATTCTCAGTAGTAAATTTCTGACGACTAAAATTTCTAATATGTTGCCGATGTAGCGGCCGTTCAAATCTTCAAAATGACGATTAAACCATTGATCCAATCCCGTCACATACCATTCCCAATCGTCTTGTGCTAATGGAATCACTGACGCAAATACAAAATAAAAAGCTGCAATTAAAATAAAGATGACATATTGCTTTTGCTGTTTTAAAAAATTCATGATGCCATGCTCCTTGTTGTTTTAATATAATCAAATACTGAAGTGAAATTCATACTGGGAACACTTCCTTACTGACAATTTTTGTTTTTAATAGTAAAATTATTTATTATCAATAGAGTCAACTAAAAAACATCATTTTCAACCTATAAGGAGCCAACACATCATGATTATACAAATCAGTTTATATCTCTTCATCGGCCTTATCTTTACCATTTTGGATTTATACTTCATACGTCGCGAAACACGTACTATGAAATGGATAACTGCCTTTTTATTTTATACTGTGCTGATCAACACAGTGTTATTAGGCACGCTGATACTGTTATTACATAAACCGAATGCCTTATTGCCGAAACTCTATCATAGTTTCTTTGCGCTGGAATATAGCGCAGCAGCCTGTGCCATCGGATGCCTGCTTTGTTTGATTCAGCTCCTTTTGACACAGCGTCTCGTTTTGAAAGCATCCGCTGTAAAACGCCCATGGGCTGATTTTGCCATCCGTCTGGTGATTGTACTTTCTGCTTTTATCGGATGCTTTGCGATTTTCTTTGCGGATTGGTGGCTGGAAAGTTTCGGTCAAACAAGACCTGACGCTTTCTTGCATCAGCTGCATAACTTGATAACAGGCCAGCAAAAAGATGCTATGAAAGGCTTGTTGCTGAGTCCTATGTTTAGAGCGTTGTATGTCACAATGCCTTTCTTGTTCATTGTGTACTTCAACCGCTTCAACATTAATTGGAACGGCCGTACCCGCTGTTTCACTTTAATTCCAAGCAAATGGATTCAAAGCGGTTTAGCCGCTATCGCATTTGCCCTATGCATCTCAGGAATCTGGTATATCTGTTATGCACTCCACTTTATACAAGTTCTGAAAAGCATGTTCTGATGCATTGGTTTTCCAGGTCGCAAAAGGTCGTTGCAGTACTTTACTTACAACGACCTTTTTTATTTGTCATAACAGCTATGAAATTAATAAATTATGCTTGTTTGCGTTTAAAACGCTTCAAGATATTCTTTGCGATCTGCTGCTCGCTTTGATTCATAATCACCAGCCATAAGACTGCTGAATACAGCATAGAATATATAATAATATTGATACCTAAAATCACTAAGCCTTTGCCTAAAGCTTCCGCTATCCATTGATAAATGAAGTAATATACCGCTGTCACAATTAACATCGGCAACCATATTTTACCCATTTCAAACCAGAAACGATACATATTCAAACCGATTTTATAGTGGTAATACCAGTTCATAATCAGCGTATAGCCGATAAAGCTGAAACCAGCAATCGAAATCGATACACCGTAACCGCTGTATTTCGGGGCTAATAATGCGGCGGCACCCATTGCCAAAACAAGTGTGACCGCAAGTGCAATGAATCGAAATGTTTGGCGGTTATGTGCTTGAATAATACTGACAGCCGGCAGTTGAGAAAGTTGAAACGTAATCGTAAACATTAATAATACTGTCATGATATAAGCCGGACGAAAATCAGGTCCTGCCCAAATAACAATGAAATTCTCACCGAAAATTACAAATCCAGATAGAATAAAGGATAGAACGATTAACTGAATCCGACTGATTCTGACCATTTGTTTCAACAGCCGATCATTATCTGCACCTTCTACGACCAGCATTGAAAACCCTGGAAACGTGACGTTATTGATAGAAGTTGCGAACTGTTGGAAGATTTTAACAAACTGTACAGCAATTACATAAATCGCGACTGCGACAGTACCGTTAATCGCACCTAAAATCATCTGTCCTGAATTCAGTGTTAATTGTTCAATAGCAATTGAAAACAATACTAAACCTAAATACAGATTCAATTGTTTCTGCTGGCTTAAGTGCGAGATAGAGAGTGCGCCTTTCCAATCAAAGCGGATAGCGACTTTGCGTTTGCATAAAATCATACCTAAGAAAATACATGCAAAGTTAACGATTAACGTGATTAAAATAATCGTAACAGCACCATAGCCCATCAATAAGAAAGGTGTCGCTAAAATCGATGGTGTCACGACACGAATCAGCAGCATACTCTTTGCGATTACAAAGTATTCGTATGCTTGCAAGATACCGTTAAAGATACCCGGATAAAATGAAATCATAATGTTGATGATAATAAAGATTAACATCAGCTTTAATTCAGAGAGCTGCTTAGGTGCTAAAGCATTGCCGAAGACTGCCTCTGCATTAAAGTACAACACGATCCCCATTAATCCGACTAATAATGAACACAAGAAGTAGATATTCAAGATATTACCAAGAATACGAGCTTCTTGTGCTTTCGAGCCTTTCACTCGATTTTGCGATAAGAATTTCGCAATGGTATTACCAAAAGCCAAGTCCATAATATTCAAATAGACTAAGAAAGATAATACTAAGTTATACAATCCATATTCCGAAGTGCCGAGTGTTCTGATAAAGAAAGGTGTATACAGTACTGCGACTAAAATATTTCCGAATATAGATATGTAGGATAAAACCGCTCCAGCTCTTCTTTGATTCATACTCATAACTCCTGTTTACGGTGATTGCGGCGTCGATTGAGATACGGACGCAAGACACGTTCTAAACCAAAGATGACAATCACTGTGAAAATGTTCGCGGGTGAAAAAGTATCAATAATAAATGCGATAGTACTCGCACGCGGAATGAATAACATCATACGCGCCATGATCAGTGCTGCTGCGATAAACATAATGTGTTTAGCAGTAAGCATGCGTGTAAATAAAGCGATGAGAATCCCAATCACCAAACTCGCAAACATCATGCCGACATAGCCGAAATCATGATACGTTTCCGCAACGAAACTTGAACCATAGCCTACACCCTTTAAATACAAATCCTTCATAATGACATAGGAAATAGTATGAGAATATTGGTAGCCGTCTAAAGCACGTTCAACAGATTGGCCTGACCATCCGCCTTGGCCGCCCGTCAAATTGCCCCAAATATTAAATACCGCATATTCTGTCAAAGGACCGATGGAATAAATCTTATCTGGAATTTCTTTAGCTTTTTCAATCGTATAACCGATAACATTCACACTGATACCTTGCGAGAAGAAGAATGACAGCAATGCATCAAAGAAACCGCCTTCTGTTTTAGTACCGCCGCGATTGTTTCCGACAAAATTCATAACCGCAAGCAAAATCGGTGCTAATACGACACCTGTAATAATCGTCTTCTTGCCGAACCATTTGTCTGTCTGTGTATCTTTAGCTAAACGGTTACGGTAACAGAAATAGATAAAGAGTATCAGCACATCCAGCATAAAGTCAGATCTTGAACCTGTCATAACGGATAAACCATCCACAAGCAAAAAGGCCGCAATCGCAAGCCATGCTTTCTTCTTTGCCGGCAAAGTCGCAAGGTAGATAAAAAATGCGACCGGGAACATTCTGCTGATTAATACAAATGCGCCTGGCAAGTTAGACTTAAAGTTAGAAAAGAATGCATAGTACCCTTGTGCTTGCGATGCTTGAATAGCTTCAGCTAAATAAACCAATTTGAAGACAATTGCTACCGCAAACACAAACAAGCTGATGGTTCTGATATTTTGTTTGTACTTTGTCTCTATTGGTTGGAACTGATTGAATCCGCGATGTACTTCGCGATCTAACAGCGCATAACCTAAGAAGAGACAAAACAGACTTAAACTCAACATGATTAAAATATTGAAAATAATGGATTGGTCTGTAAAATATGTTCCCAGCAATTTAAAGTCTTTCTCATGATAATGGAAAAGTTTGCTTACGACCATTCTTCCCATTAAGAAGACAAAGAAGGTCACATTAAACATAAAGAAGATGACCCGCTGGTTAAAGGATTCCAATCCATATATGATATTGTTCAGAAAAAATAATAAGAGCGCACTGAATAACAGCGTAATATTCGAGAAAATAATGCCCAAGGCGAGCATAATTACCGCAATGCCCAGTATGCTCCATCTTAATAATCTGGCCAAACTTCCACCTACTCACTCATTCATTACTTATTTGTGATTGATTACCTCATTAAAGTCTTGCCTCTCGTTGTGTCATAGGTGTAGCTCTGATACATCTCACAAAATGCATAGACTTCTTTCCACCAATTATCCCAACCTGCCTCTCCAAGTACTGTAGCGCCGTACTTTCGCGTTATCTTTGTGCCAATGCATGCGCAAACGCTGTATATAGTGTTTCAGAATCACTGAGTGTCTGCCATGATTGATACGCACCTTGTGCATAATTGTAATAAGCTTCATCTGAAAGATTGATGAAGTATTCAATTGCTTCAGCCGCATCATCTGGATTTAAAGCATCGCTGATCAGCAAACCATTTTGTTCAGGTTTTACTATTTCTGACGTACCGCCTACATCTGACGCAACGACAGGAATCGCATTCGCCATCGCTTCCATTACAGACACCGGTACACCTTCAGATTCAGACGTGTTCAAGAACAGTGTCGGGTTATGGTCATGATACCATTTTCTGACTGCAGTGTTAGGCAAACGTCCGATTAATTCATATTGTTCGGGCTTTAATTTTTCCTTTGCCAGTTCCGCAATCTTTTCAGCATCAGGACCGTCTCCGATATGTACCCACTTAAAGTCGTAACCTTTTTCGCTTAATTGCGCGAGTGCATCGATAATGACATCTAAGCGTTTCAATTTGCGGATTGTGGAACAGCTGACGAACAAGTTAGGATTGCGTTCTGAGACTTGAAAGTCCCCTTCTCCGACTCCTAACCGTCTTGTTTCTATTTTATCCGCATACTTCGGAAACTTTTCTCTCAAGTAGCGTGTGCTCGTATCTGAAACAGGAAAGAGTGCATCGACACGCGCCAACATGCTTTGGCGCATCGGCAAGAAGCTGAAAGGCTTAATATAATCGTTGACATCATAACCGTGGCCTCTCGAAATCAACGGAATCGATGCATCGCCGTAATAATCATGTTTCAGCTTCGCACCTAAATTGGCTGTAATGTAAAACCAATAACTATAAATATACAACTGCGTAGTGCCGTTATTTTCAGGCAGCAGATGCGAACGTACTAAATCTTGATAGATAGCATCTGTTCTCGCTTCAAAATAAAGATTGTACGTCCACTTATAGGGATTTAAAGACCCAGCATTTTCACCGATACCTAACACACGATGATGTTTCAGCAGAATATTCGGTGCTGTTTTGAAAAAATTGACCGCTTTATCTTTTAAACCTTGCGGGAAAGGCAAGTCTAATACCGTTGCCACATCCGGCACCTCGCGTGTTAACTTCATCTTAGGGCTGACCATTGTGGGAATAATAATGATATGATCAAATGCTTCAGCAAGATAATCTATTTCTTCTTCTAAATACTCCTCGCCTTTATAATACGGGAAGTAATTGGTTAACAGAATCAATTCTTTTCGCATGGGTTCTATTCCTTTCTTACTTCTGATTAATATTCTTTTGAAGCAGCACAGTTGAAATCGTCTTGTAAATCACAAACGCATCCATTGTAAAGCTGACATTTGCTGCATAAAAAGCATCTAAACGCATGCGTTCTTCCATTGATGCACTATTGCGCAGTAACGCTTGTGTTAATCCAGTAATACCGGGTTTCACATGAAACTTTGTCTTATAGTAATCTGGGTAGCGATGTTCATTGCCTAACGGACTTGGACGCGGACCGACAAAGCTCATGTCGCCTTTTAGCACATTCAATAATTGCGGCAATTCATCAATACTTGATTTGCGTAAGAATTGTCCAATCTTTGTGACACGCGGATCTTGGTCGCTGTTGAACGTACTGCCGTCAGCGTTTCTGATATCTTCTGCGTTTTCTTTCATCGTTCTGAATTTATGCATCTTAAACGGCAGCATCCCTACACCTAGACGTTGTCCGTTATATAAAATACTGCCTTTATCTTCTTTCTTAATCGCAAGGCTGACAGGCAATGCGACAACAATCAGAATCGGCAATAACGCAATAAACAAAGCTACATCCAGGATTCTTTTAATATTTTTCTGGTAACTCATCGCTTAGTCGCTCCATTTCTTGATAAATTTCTTGCTGCGCCTGTAAGAAACTATATTGCGGCACAAAGCTGATTTCAGCTTGTGCTTTTGTCCCATCCATATAAGACGGTGTAAAGAAATCAGGCACATCTTCATCTTTACGTTCAATGCCGGCTTGATTATGAAAGGCTTCATTAATCTGTTGAGCTGCTTCTAAGTTGGTTAAAGCTTCACTGCCTTTGACATTAATGACTAAGGATGACGGCAATTGTACTGCAGTTTGCCAAATGGCTTGTGCAGCATCTTTTGCATATAAGAATTCACGCGGTACTGTACTTTCTCCCATCACTGTCAATGGTTTGCCTAAACAAGCCAAGCGCATAAAATAATTAATCATATAATTATTCTTTTCATTCGCACCGAATAAATGCGAGAAACGCAGGCAAGTCGTATTGAGCTGCTTACGTTCTTGATAATACGCCGCAAGTGCCTCAACATACCCCTTGTTTAAACCGTACAATGATTTAGGCACATCTTGTTTCGCATCTGATTCTTTCCACGGCAGCGTTGTTTCATCTGCGTATACTGAAATCGAAGATGCGACAATAACGTGCCGACACTTTTTAGCTATTGCGGCTTCAAAAATATTTTGTGCCATTTGAAGTTCGGATGTATACGTACTGATTTCAGCGGTCGGTCCTCTGTTTCCGGCTAAATGTACAATGACATCACCTTCTTGAAAGACCATTTCAAGCGAACCTTTTGAATAATCTGTTTGAATACGCTGCGCCTCATCATTGCCTTGGCGAGATAATATTGTATAGTCTTCGCCTTTTTCTTCAAGCAATGTTGTGAAGTATCTGCCTAATAAACCTGTCCCGCCTGTAATTCTGAATGCCATTTATTTGTCCTCCTTTTTAAGAGGATAGATATAAAAACCTACCTTGTCATAAACACCATTGACCGGTCGGATGTGGTCGCCTTGATGATAATAACGATAACTTTCCAATGTCCCATCCGGTGTTGTGAATTGGTCGTAATCAATCGCTTGATTCGGCGTTTCGCACATAAATTCCAGCACAATCGGCTGTACCGTATCCGGCGTTGTGAATTCTGGTGTCTCTCCATCCAGCAAATGTTTGAATGTCTTTTCCAGCAACTCGTCTTGATTATAGTATTGTATTAATTTATGCATATGGCAACCATCAAAGCGCGGTGTGATTTCAATAATGAATGCTTCATCATCCATGACTTTTACTTGCGCATAGACAGGCCCGTTATCTATTTTCAAAGTTTCAAGATGCGCTTGGATAGCTTGTTGAATGGAATCAAGCGGATAATCATAATCCGGATCAATAATGTGTTTATGAATCAATCCTGGATGCTGCGGCCAAGTTTCGCGCATGGATACTAATGTAAATTCCAGCTTACCATTAACGACATAACCATTAACGGAAATTTCATACCCATCAATATAACGTTCGATAATTGCCGCACCTTCTCTTGAATGTTCCACCGCAAATTGAATCGCATCCGGTAAATCTGATGCATTTTCAACAAGCGTGATACCGCGTTGGCCTTGCCCATCTGTCGGTTTGACGAACACGGGATAGTCTATTTGTGTTTGATGCTTTGGATCTGTTGTAATTTCAAAAGGTACAGACCCTTTGATTCCCTTTGTCTGCGCACGCATTTCATCTTTATGGTTACAAGCATAAGCTGTTTCATAGCTCACAAAATGCGGTAAATCCAATGCTTCAGATAATTGATTAGCGACAGGCATTGCTAAATCAGAACCGACAGAATATACCGCATCGATACCATGTTCAGTGATATACGCTTTGACTGCAGGCTGATCAATGATATTAATTTCGCTGAAGTAATCTGCTTGATCTGCACCTGGGCCATCTTTTTTCATCGCAATCGCATGTGTTTCATAACCTAAGTCATTCAGCTTTTCAATCGCTTCTGCTTGTACAGGTGCCACACCTAAAATTAAGACCTTCTTCATACTAATACCCCGCCGACTGCTTCATTGACTTGCTGAACGATAAATTCTACTTGTTCATCTGTCAGCTGCGGATATAATGGCAGCGTCAATTCATTAACATAGTGCGCATAAGCATTCGGATAGTCTTCAATATTGAAGCCGTAGGCTTGGTACGCTGAAAACATTGGTAAAGGTTTGTAGTGCACATTCGTTGCGATACCTTGCTCTGCCAAACGCTGAATAATATCATTGCGTTGTGCTTCAGTTGCGCCTTTAATCCAAGTGATATAAAGGTGGCAGCTGGACTCTTTATCATTATCAAAATGCTTTAATGTCTGAATAAATTCAGGATTCAAATGCGCTTCATATAAACGCACGATTTCTTTGCGGCGGGATAAATTATCCTCGTATTTACTCAACTGATCCAATCCAATTGCCGCATTAATATCTGTCATATTAAATTTATAGCCAAGTTCAGTAATGTCATATTCCCAGTTGCCCTTTTGCATTTTAGATAACGCATCTTTGCTTTGGCCGTGCAAAATAGATGTTTTGAACAATTTAGGCAGATTGTAGCCATCTGCTTCATAATCTCTCGTCCAAGTCACAGCACCGCCTTCAGCTGTTGTCAGATTCTTTACCGCATGGAATGAAAACGTAGTGAAGTCCGCAAAACTGCCGCTGCATCTTGTGCCTTTTCTCGCACCGAAAGAATGTGCACCGTCATCAATAATCGCAATGCGGTTTAATAAAGCATGCACAGGATTTTCAGTACTGAACAAGTCTTGTTTGCGTTGTACAATTTCAAAGATTTTATCATAATCGCACAATTGTCCTGCAATATCTACAGGAATAATGGCTTTTGTACGCGAAGTGATTTTAGATGCTAACTGCTCATAGTCCATTTCTAATGAGTCTTCTTGCGTATCAACTAATACAATCTTTGCACCTACATGTGCAATGATAGATGCTGAAGCTGTATACGTATACGCTGATGTAATCACCTCATCACCCGCTCCGATGCCTAACAGACGTAACGTGACTTCTAAAGCTGCCGTCGCAGAATTCATTGCGACTGTACCTGATGTTCCCATGTAGTCAGTCAAAGCCTCTTCAAATGCTTGTGTCTTAGGACCCGTTGTGATCCATCCGCTTCTTAATGTTTCAACGACACTTTCAATTGCCTCTTCAGAAATTTGTGGCGGGCTAAATGGTATTTGCATATCTATCTTCTCCTTTATCCTCTAACTATTATCTCTTGCAAACAATAAGAAGAAATAATACTCCGAACATTTGCCAAATGAGGTGCTTCATATCTATGTACATATATCAGCGACTGCTTTCAAATCTCTCTCTTTTATTAAGATTTGTACTCATTTTCGTAATAACTCCGCAAATATTCTGATTAGATATTATGTTCCAATTTAGTAACAGTATAATCCACCAACTAAAAAGTATTCAATCAATATTCGTAATCAAAATTATTATTTAACAATACTAAATTTAGAATTACATGACATTAATAAACTAATTATAAAATCAACATTTACTTAACAAACTTTACATGTAATTAACAAAAGCACACACCATTTTCCAGTATCACAAAACAAAAAGAAGACGCCCTTTGAATACAAAGGACGCCTCAGCTTACTTATTCGATTTAACTACTATTGTCTTACTGATCTTTATTGTCTTTCTTGCGGCGTTTGCCGAATAACAACCAAGCACCTAGTCCTGCAAATAATGTTCCGAATAATGTTTTCTTCACATCATCTTGACCAGTATCAGGCAATACCTTATCTTTCGCTTTCTCGATTACACTGCCTGCACCTTTAGATTGTGCTTTACGGTCATCTTTTGAAGGTGTGCCTTCTTTTTCAACATGGCCTTCTTGAACCTCTGTCTGTTGCTCAGTTGTTTGAGGTTCAGTTGGTACTTTCGGTGTATCGTTATTGCCTTCGCTTTCACTTGGCGCAGATGGCTGCGTTGGTGTTGTAGGTACTTCCGGTTGTTGTGGTGTTTCCGGCTCTTCTGGTTGCTGTGGTGTATCTGGTTCTTCTGGTTGCTCTGGTGTACCTGGTTCTTCTGGTTGCTCTGGTGTACCTGGTTCTTCTGGTTGCTCTGGTGTACCTGGTTCTTCTGGTTGTTCTGGTGTACCTGGTTCTTCTGGTTGTTGTGGCGTACCTGGCTCTTCTGGTTGCTCCGGTGTCTCCGGTTCTTCTGGTTGTTCTGGTGTTTCCGGTTCTTCTGGTTGCTCTGGTGTACTTGGTTCTTCTGGTTGTTGTGGTGTACCTGGTTCTTCTGGTTGCTCTGGTACTGTACCTGTACCGCGTTCAATAATTCTGTCTGTTTTATCAATCACGATAATAGATGTTGTATCTGGGTTGATCAGTTCTCCTGTCTTAGGATCTACACCGTAAACTGCTGTTGTTTGTTTTTGACCTGTCTTACCGATTTGAACTTCGTATTCTGTGCCGACCGGTAAGTTTGGATTATCTCTGTAGATTGTTTCAAATGGTATATCTTCTACGACTACCACTTTTGTTCCGACACTGATAACTCTGTCTTTAGGCAAGTTGTTCGGATCATTCGGGTCGCCTGGTGTGCCTTCTTCTATAACTTGTGTTTCGCCTACTGGTAAATCAGGGTTCGGTTTATAAGTTACAGAAGGTGCGACAGGCCCGTATTCTACAATGCGGTTCACCGGTGCTTGTGTAATTGTTTCTTTCGTTGTCGGATTAATTAATGCACCTGTGGCCGGATCGACTTCATACGTTGTCGTTGTTTGGCTTGTACCTGTTTGTCCTTCTTGTGCAACATGGTTCACTGTGCCGACAGGCAAGTTTGGATTGTATCGAACTTCAGTTTCATACGGAATCGTTGTTGTTGCCTGTTCAACATTATTTATACCGATAACTTCATTAACCGGCGGTGTAGTGATTTCGGTAACCGCTTCTTTGCCAGGTGCTTTTGTTGTTGTTTCAATGCCTGGCTGTCCTGGTGTTGTCACTGTTTGTGTACCAATCGGCTGTGATAGGTCCGGGTTTGGTTCATAAGTTGTTTCTGGCGGGATTTCTATTGTGACTGTAGATGTTGTTCCTACACCGATTTCGATAATTCTGTTTTGTGCTGGTGTGCGTGTTGTTGTATTTGAAACAGGATTTTCTAATACGCCTGTCTCTGGGTCGACTTCGTACGTTGTTGTTGTTTCTGTTTGTCCAGTCACACCTGCTTGTATTTCATTTTGTGCACCTTGCGGCAAGTCTGGATTTTCAACATAAATCGTTTCAAATGGTACATCATTTGTTGTTGTTTGTGTTGTACCTTTAGCGATAACTTGTGTCGTCGGTACATTTGTTGATGTTTGTGTTGTCGGATTAATGAGTGCACCGGTTACTGGGTCGACTTCATACGTTGTTGTCGTTGTCGTCGCTCCATCTTGTCCTGGAGTTACCACATTTTCATAACCGATTTGTGCATCTGTACCGATATATTTTGTGTCATAAGGTACGGCTGTAGTATCTGTCGCAACATTTCCGACATGAACAATCGTATCCGTCGGCGGATTATTTGGATCATTCGGATCACCTGGTGTACCTTCTGTTGTCGTTGTTTGTCCGACAGGCAAGCTTGGATCTGGTTGATATACCACATCGCCGGCAACTGGTCCGTATTCTACAATACGCTGTACTGGGTCTTTCGTTGTTGTTTGTGTTGTCGGATTAATAAGTGCGCCTGTTTCTGGGTCGACTTCGTACGTTGTTGTCGTTGTCGTCGTTCCATCTTGTCCATCTTGTGCGACATGATTTGTCGTACCGACAGGCAAGTTTGGATTATAGCGTTCAATCGTGTCAAATGGTACTGCTGTCGTTGTTTGCTCGACATTATTCACACCAATGACTTCGTCTACTGCAGGTGTTGTCACTTCAGTCACAGCATCTTGTCCTGGTGCTTTCGTTGTTGTTTCAATACCTGGTTGTCCTGGTGTTGTGACTGTTTGTGTACCTAGTGGTTGTGATGGATCTGGATGTGCTTCATACGTTGTATCCGGCGCAATCGGTGATGTTGTTGAAGTTGTTGTACCGACACCGATTTCAATAATACGATCTTGTTTTGCGATATCTGTCGTAGTGACTTCTGTCGGATTTTCCAATGCGCCAGTTTGGCTGTTAATGACGTATGTCACTGTTGTTGTAGTTTGTCCTGAGACACCTGCTTGAATTTCATTTTGCGTACCTTGCGGCAAGTTTGGATTTTCTCTGTAAATCGTTTCGAAAGGCACATCATTCGTTGTTGTTTGTGTTGTACCTTTTTCGACCACTTGTGTGACTGGCGGTACTTTAGATGATGTGACATCTGGATTGATTAAAGCACCTGTAGTCGGGTCGACTTCATAGGTTGTTGTTGTCGTCAATGTACCGTCTTGTCCTGGTGTTACTACATTTTCATAACCGACAGCTTGATCAGAAGGTACATATTGTGTGTCATAAGCAATCGGTTCAGATTCAGTTGCCATATTGCCCACTTTCACTATTGTTTCTGTCGGAGGATTATTCGGATCATTCGGATCGCCTGGTGTACCTGGGATTGTTTCAGTTTCGCCATATGGCAGGCTTGTATCTGGTTGATACACTGTACCGCCTGCGACCGGTCCGTATTCCACAATACGTTGTGTCGGATTCACAGTTGTTGTCTCAGATTGCGGATTGCTTAATGCGCCTGTTTCTGGGTCGACTTCATACGTTGTTGTCGTAGTAATTGTGCCGTTTTGACCTTCTTGCGCCACATGATCTGTTGTGCCGACCGGCAGATTAGGATTGTATCTGACAATTGTGTCATACGGAACTGTTTGTGTTGTCGTATCCACATTGTCGACTCCGATAACTTCATTCACTGCCGGCGTTGTGATTTCTGTGACTGCAGTTTTGCCAGGTTCTTTCGTTGTAGTTGAGACGCCTGGTACACCTGGTGTCACCACATTAGTCTCTCCTGTTCCGGCATTCGGATCTGGGTTTGCGACATATGTTGTCTCAGGCGGAATTTCAGTTGTTGTTGTCGCTGTTGTGCCGACACCGATTTCAATGATTTGGTCTTGTGTTTCTGTTAAGATTTTATCTGTTGAAATCGGGTGTTCTAATTCTCCTGTTTGCGGATTCACTGTGTAAGTCGTTGTTGTTTCTGTCAGTCCTGCAATACCAGGTTGAATTTCATTTTGTGTACCGACAGGCAAATCAGGATTTTCACGGTAAATCACATTGTAAGGGTTGTCTGTTGTTGCGACTTGAATCGTACCTTTTTCAACCACTTCATTGACAGCCAGTGTTGTTGTCGTTGTGATTTGAGGATTGCTTAATGCACCTGTTGTCGGATTTACTGTATACGTTGTTGTCGTAGTAGTTGTACCTGTTTGACCAGGTGTTTGTACATTCGTATACGTTGTCGGCTGTGCAACACCTGTATAAGTTGTACCGTAAGGCACTTGTTCAGTTTCTGTTGTGACATTTCCAACTTTCACAATCGTATCTGTCGGCAAGTTATCCGGGTCGTTCGGATCGCCTGGTTGTCCAGGAACTGTCGTAGTTTGACCTGCTGGTAATGTCGCATCAGGCTGATAAACAATACCGCCTGCGACTGGTCCGTATTCCACAATTCGATTCACCGCATCAATCGTTGTTGTTTGTGTTGTCGGATTCAATAATGCACCTGTTGCCGGATCGACTTCATACGTCGTTGTCGTTGTGACTGTACCGTTTTGACCTTCTTGTGCCACATAATCTGTTGTGCCGACAGGCAGGCTCGGATTGTAGCGGATAATCGTGTCATATGGTACTTCAGTTTCTGAACGTTCGACGTTATTAACACCAATGATTTCATTTACCACTGGAAGCGTCACTTCTGTTACTGCTTCTTGACCTGGTGCTTTCGTTGTTGTTGTTTCTCCTGCTTGTCCAGGTACTGTAACCGTTTGTTCCCCAATAGGCTGCGTAACATCTGGATTCGCTTCATATGAAGTTGTCGGCGCAATCGGAGTCGTTGTAGATGTTGTAACACCTGTTCCGACTTCGATGATACGTTGTTTTGCTTCTTGTGTTGTCACAGTTGTTGAAGTTGGATTTTCAAGCGCACCTGTATCTTGATTCAACGTATAAACCGTTGTTGTTTGTGTTGTTCCGACACTGCCTGCTTGAAGTTCGTTTTGCGTACCTTCAGGCAAGTTCGGATTTTCTACATAAACTGTTTCATACGGCAAATCAGATGTAGTGACTTGTGTTGTACCTTTTTCAACGACTTCTGTCACTGCAGGTGTCGTATTTGTTGTGACAGTCGGATTTAATAATGCACCTGTTTGCGGATCGACATCATAGACTGTTGTCGTTGTTGTCGTACCCTCTTGACCTGCGACTTTCACATTTTCATACCCGACCGCTTCAGTAACCGGAACATATTGTGTATCAAACGGCAATACGCTGCTTTCAGTCACCTGATTACCGACTTTCACTACTGTTTCAGTCGGCGGATTATTCGGGTCGTTCGGGTCGCCTGGTGTACCTGGAATTGTTTCAGTTTCGCCATACGGCAAGCTAGTATCCGGTTGGTAAACTACCGTACCTTCAACCGGACCGTATTCAATAATACGGTTCACTGGCGCTGTTGTACTTTCAGTTGTCTGCGGATTGTACAGTGTACCTGTTGTTGCATCAACTTCATACGTTGTCGTGATAGTCGTTGTACCGTTTTGGCCTTCTTGAACCACTTGATTCACTGTACCGACTGGTAAATCCGGATTATAACGCACAATTGTGTCATAAGGCTGTGTCGTTGTTTGTGTATCCACATTATCGACACCAATCACTTCATCTACTGCAGGTGTAGTGACTTCAGTAACCGGATCTTGACCTGGTGCTTTCGTTGTTGTTGATTCGCCTGCCACACCTGGTGTTAATACTGTGTGGTCGCCAGCGCCTGGGTCAGTATTTGGATTTGCGACATAATTCGTGATAGGCGGAATTTCGTTCGTTGTTGTCGTTGTCGTACCGACACCTACTTCGATAATTCTTGTTTGCGCACTCTGCAAGACTGTTGTTTCAGATGTCGGATTCTCTAATGCGCCGGTACCTGCATTCACTTGATATGTCGTTGTTGTTTGTGTTGTTCCAACAATACCTGGTTGAATTTCATTTTGCGTACCGACTGGTAAATCTGGATTTTCTCTATAAATTGTGTCATATGCGATATCCGTTGTCGCAATTTGAACTGTACCTTTTTCAATCACTTGTGTTGTTGCTGGTGATGTTGTCGTTGTTGTGACTGGATTTTGCAGTACGCCTGTTTTTGTATCTACTTCATACGTTGTCGTTGTTGTTGTCGAACCATTAACTCCTGGTGTTTGTACATTCGTGTAAGTCGTCGGCTGATCCACTGCCACATATTGTGTGTTGTATGGTACTGGACTTGTTTCTGTTGTCACATTACCTACTTTAACTACTGTATCTGTCGGCAAGTTATTCGGATCATTCGGGTCGCCTGGTGTTCCTGGTACTGTTGATGTTTGTCCTGCCGGCAATGTTGAATCAGGTTGATAAATCGTACCGCCTGCGACTGGTCCGTATTCCACGATTTGTGTCACTGGGTCAATCGTATGCGTTTGTGTTGTCGGATTAGACAACGCACCTGTATTCTGATCGACTTCATATGTTGTTGTCTCAACTGTTGAACCGTTTTGACCTGTTTGTGCAATATAATTTGTTGTTCCTGTCGGCAAGTTCGGGTTATAACGTGTAATCGTTTCGTACGCAATTTCTGTTTCTGTTTGCGTCACGTTATTGACACCGATGACTTCATTAACCGGTTGAGTTGTTACCACAGTTTCTGCAGGTTGTCCTGGTGCTTTAGTTGTTGTCGATTCACCTGGCACACCTTGAGTAACCACTGTTTGTTCGCCAATCGGCTGTGTCACATCCGGCTGCGGTTGATAGCTTGTTGAGGGCGCAATCGGTGTTGTTGTAGATGTTGTCACACCTGTACCGACTTCGATAATACGATTTTGACCTTCTTTTGTTGTGACAGTATTCGTTGTCGGATCAGATAACGCGCCTGTTTCAGGATTGACTGTATAAGTCGTTGTTGTTTGTGTTTGTCCGACAATGCCTGCTTGTACTTCATTTTGTGTACCTTGCGGCAAGTCTGGATTCTCCACATAAATCGTTTCGAAATTCACTTCATCTGTCGTCACTTGCGTCGTACCGACTTCAATGACTTGTGTTGTGCCTGGTGTGTTGGATGTCGCAGTTTGCGGATTCACCAATTCACCGGTATCTGGGTTAACCTCATAAGTGGTTGTCGTTGTAGTGGTACCATCTTGTCCTGGTGTTAATACATTTTCATAACCGACCGCTTCATTGACACCTACATAACGTGTATCGTACGGCACTGTCGTTGTAGTCGTATCCACATTATCGACACCCACCACTTGATCGACTGCAGGTGTTGTTTGTGTCACAGGTGCTTGACCTGGTTCTGTCGTTACAGTTTGAGAACCTGCTTGACCAGGTGTCAGTACAGTTGTACCCCCAATACCTGCATCACTGTCAGGATCAGCAACGTATACTGTTTTCGGCGGAATTTCTGTTGTTTCTGTTGTTGTCACACCTGTACCGCGTTCAATAATACGGTCTTGTTTTTCAACTAATGTTGTCGTTACTGATACACCGTTTTCTAATAATCCAGTTGTCGGATTCACGCTGTACGTTGTTGTCACTTCTTCATGTCCAACCACACCTGCTTGGACTTCATTCTCAGTTCCTACAGGCAAGTTAGGATTATCTCTATAAATCGTATCGTACTGAATATCATTCACTGTGACTTGTTTTGTACCGATTTCGATTACTTGCGTCACAGGTTCAGTTGTTGCTGTGGTTGTCGTTGGATAAATCAACGCACCTGTATTTGGATCCACTTGATACGTCGTTGTCGTAGTTGTTGTACCATTTTGACCTGTTGTCGCAACGTTTTCATATCCAATCGGCTGATCTACTGCTACATATTGTGTGTCGAACGGCAATGTTGTTGTTTGTGTATCGACATTATCGACACCAATTACTTCATTAACCGGCGGTGTTGTTACAGTTGTGACTGCATCTTGTCCAGGTTCTTTGACTGTCGTAGACTCTCCTGCGGCACCTGGTGTGATGACTGTCGTATCTCCTGCACCCGGGTCAGGGTTCGGTGCTGCTTCATACACTGTTTGCGGCGGAATCACTGTTGTTTCTGTCACCGTCACACCTGTTCCGACTTCAACAATTCTGTCTTGTTTCTCTGTTACCGTCACTGTGTTTGCGATTGGATTATACAATGCACCTGTTTCAGGATTTACAGAATAAGTCGTTGTCGTTTGTGTTTGACCGATGATACCCGCTTGAATTTCATTTTGTGTACCTTGTGCTAAATCAGGATTCTCTCTATAGATTGTCGTATAAGGGACATCTGATGTTGTCACTTGTTGTGTACCGATTTCAACCACTTCTGTAACAGGTTCAGTCGTTGTTGATGCCGCAACTGGATTGCTTAATGTTCCTGTTGCTGGATCTACTGTATACGTTGTAGTTGTCGTCGTCGCACCATCTATACCTGCTGTTTGTACATTAGTATAGCCGGTTGGTTGAGTCACACCGACATATTGCGTGTCATGCGGCAATACTGTAGTTGCTGTATCCACATTTCCGACGTTAACAATCGTATCTGTAGGCAAGTTGTTCGGGTCATTCGGGTCGCCTGGTGTACCTTCTGTTGTCGTTGTTTGTCCGATTGGAAGGCTTGGATCTGGTTGATAAATAATTTCCCCTGCGACAGGACCGTATTCGATAATTCGGTCAGTCGGCGCTGTTTGTGTCGTTTCAACTACAGGATTCAACAATGCGCCTGTATTTGGATCAACTTCATATGTTGTCGTGGTTGTTGTGACACCATTTTGTCCTTCTTGTGCGACTGCGTCGGTTGTACCGACCGGCAAGTTCGGATTATAACGTTCAATCGTATTGAAAGGAATCGGCTGTTCAGCTACATCCACGTTATCGACGCCAATCACTTCTGTCACTGGTTCTGTCGTTGTTGTAGTAACCGCTGTTTGACCTGGTTCTTTCACAGTTGTAGAAACGCCCGGCTGTCCTTGTGTCACAATTGTTTGATCGCCTACACCAGCATCTGTATCAGGGTTGGCTTGATATGTTGTAGATGGAGGTATCGGTGTTGTTGTAGTTGTTGTAACACCTGTACCGACTTCAATAATCTGATCTTGTTTTTCCACAAGCGTTGCTGTTGTGTCGACTGGATTTTCAAGTGCGCCTGTTTCAGCGTTCACTGTATAAGTCGTTGTCGTTTGTGTTTGGCCGACGATACCTGCTTGAATTTCATTTTGCGTACCGGCAGGCAAGTCTGGGTTTTCTTGATAAATCGTTTCATAAGGGACATCAGTTGTCGCAACTTGAACTGTTCCTTTTTCAACGACTTGTGTCACTGGCGGAATTGTCGTCACTGCTTCAACTGGATTAGATAATGCGCCTGTTTCAGAATCTACTTGATATGTTGTAGTTGTGATTGTCGTACCGTCTTGACCTTGCGTTTGTACATTCGTATATGTTGTCGGTTCGTTTACCCCAACGTACGTTGTGTCATAAGGCTGTGTTGTCACATCAGTTTGTACATTGCCCACTTTAATAATCGTATCTGTAGGCAAGTTATTCGGATCATTCGGGTCGCCTGGTGTACCTTCAATCGTTTGTGTTTGATTATAAGGAACATTAGCATCCGGCTGATAAACTATGCCGCCTGCGACTGGACCGTATTCTACAATTTGGCTGATTGGCGGTGTCGTCGTTGTCGAAACTTGAGGATTCGATAATTGTCCTGTATTCGGATCCACATCATAAACTGTTGTCGTCGTTGTCACACCGTCTTGACCTTGCTGCACAATCACATTGGTACTGCCGACTGGTAAGTTCGGGTTGTAACGAGTGATAGTATCAAAGCTTTGTGTACTTGTTGTTGTGTCCACATTATCGACACCGATTACTTCATTCACCGGTTCAGTCGTTGTTGTCGTTACCGCATCTTTGCCCGGTTCTTTTACTGTTGTCGCAACCCCTTCTTGTCCTGGTACCAAGACTGTTAAGTCCCCTGTACCCGCATCTGCATCCGGGTTAGCTTGATAAATAGTTTCAGGCAATATTGGTGATGTCGTACTTGTTGTGACACCTGTACCGACTTCAATGATTTGATCTTGTTTGTATTGTGTTGTCACTGTATCAGATGTCGGATTTTCCAACGCGCCTGTTTCAGGATTGACTGTATATGTTGTTGTTGTTTGTGTTTGTCCTGTCACACCTTGTTGTACAACGTTTTGTGTACCTTCAGGCAAATCAGGGTTTTCTTGATAAATCGTGTCATAAGCTACCGTATCAGTCGTAACTTGAACTGTTCCTTTTTCAACAACTTGTGTAATCGGCGGTACTGTTTGGTTTGTTGTGACTGGATTTGACAAGGCACCTGTATTCGGATCGACATCATAAGTTGTCGTTGTCGCAGTTGAACCTGCTTGTCCTTCTGTTCTGACATTCGTATAATCTGTCGGCTGGCTGACACCTACATATTGAACATCATATGGAATCGGCGCAACATCATAAGTTGTGTTGCCGACTTTAATGATTGTATCAGTAGGCAAGTTGTTCGGGTCGTTCGGATCCCCTGGTGTGCCTTCAATCGTAGTCGTTTGATTATAAGGCAAGCTTGGGTCTGCTTGATAAACTGTATTGCCTGCGACTGGGCCGTATTCCACAATTTGTGTTACTAGCGGTGTTGTTTGTGTTGAAATCTGCGGATTCGATAATTGGCCTGTATTCGGATCCACATCATATGTTGTTGTCGTCGTTATTACGCCATCTTGACCTTGTTGTGCAATCACATTGGTACTGCCGACTGGTAAATTAGGATTATAACGTGTGATAGTGTCAAAGCTTTGTGTACTTGTTGTCGTATCTACATTATCTACACTGATTACTTCGTTTACCGGCGGTGTTGTCACTTCTGTGACTGGGTCTTGTCCTGGTTCTTTCGTCGTTGTAGCTTCACCTGGTGTACCCGGTGTGACTACTGTTTGATCACCTGCACCAGCATCTGGATTCGGGTCAGCTACATAACTTGTTGTCGGCGCAATCGGTGCTGTTGTAACTACTGTTGTACCTGTACCGACTTCAACAATACGATCTTGTTTTGCGATAGTAGTCGTCTCTGCAGATGTCGGATTTTCTAACGCACCTGTCTCAGGATTAACTGTATACGTAGTCGTTGTCGTCGTTTCCCCTGTAATACCTGCTTGCAATTCATTTTGAACGCCTACTGGCAAGTCAGGATTTTCTTGATAAATCGTGTCATACGCAACAGGTGCTGTCGTGACTTGAACTGTACCTTTTTCAATGACTTCAGTTACCGGCGGTGTTGTTTGTGTCGCAACTCTTGGATTGATTAACGTTCCTGTATTCGGGTCTACTTCATATGTTGTTGTCGTTGTTGTTGTGCCGTTTTGGCCCGCTGTTTGAACATTTGTATAATCAACAGGCTGATTTACGCCTACATATTGTGTGTCATATGGCAGTGTTTGATCAGAAGTACTGACATTGCCGACATAAACAATAGTATCTGTCGGTAGATTATTCGGGTCATTCGAATCTCCCGGTGTACCTGGTACTGTCGTTGTTTGATTATAAGGCAAATTCGGATCTGCTTGATACACTGTATCGCCTGCGACTGGCCCATATTCCACAATACGCGGTGTGGCTGGTGAAACTTCTTCTGTCGTCACAGGATTAGATAGAGCACCTGTATTCGGATCTACTTCATACGTTTTGATTGTTGTTGCTGTACCGTTTTGCCCTTCTTGAACCACTACATTTTCAGAGCCTACAGGCAATGTCGGATTATATCTGTTAATCGTTTCGAAAGGAATCGGTGCAGTTGCGGAATCCACATTATCTACGCCGATGACTTCATTCACTGGCGGTGTTGTCGTTACAGTAACCGCATCTTGTCCTGGTTCTTTCGTCGTTGTCGCAACACCGTCTTGTCCTTGTACAATAACAATTTGATCACCCGTACCAGAATCTTTATCCGGATTCGGCTGATACGTTGTTGTCGGCGTAATCGGTGTGGTTGTGACAGAAGTTGTACCTGTACCGACTTCAATAATACGGTCTTGTTCTTGTACTAACGTAATCGTATTTGAAGTTGGGTTTTCTAATTCTCCAGTACTGCTGTTGATTGTGTATGTTGTTGTCGTTTGCGTTTCTCCCACAATACCTTGTTGAATGACATTTTCTGTGCCTTGCGGTAAATCAGGATTTTCTTGATAAATCGTGTTATAAGGTACATCACTCGTTGTGACTTGAACTGTACCTTTTTCAATGACACGTGTCTCAGCCGGCACAGTAGTTGTATTTGTTTTTGGATTAATCAATTCGCCTGTTGCTGGATCTACATCATATGTTGTCGTTGTTGTGATTAAACCGTCGCTGCCTTCAGATACAACATTGCGATACGTTGTCGGTTCACTCACACCGATATATTCTGTGTTATGAATAATCGGTGTTTCTGTTGTACTGACATTACCTACATAAATAATGGTATCTGTCGGCTGATTATTAGGGTCATTCGGATCTCCTGGAGTACCTGGTACAGTTGTTGTTTGACCAGCAGGCAGATTAGGGTCTGCTTGATACACTGTATCGCCTGCGACCGGACCATATTCATATACTTGGTCCACTGGGTTGATGGTGCTTGTCACACTTTGCGGATTCGATAATGCGCCTGTTGTACTATCAACATCATAAGTCGTTGTCACCGTTGTTGAACCATTTTGACCTTCTTGTACTAGCGTACTTGGCGTACCGACTGCCAAATCAGGATTATAGCGATAGACCGTATTGTATGGCACTGATGTCACGTTTGTGTCCACATTGTCGACCGCAATTACTTCGTTGACCGGCGGTGTTGTCACAGTCGTGACCGCATCTTTACCTGGTTCTTTCACAGTCGTTGATTCTCCTGGAACACCTGGTGTTGTGATAGTTTGGTCACCCACACCTGCATCAGGATTCGGGTCAGCTACATAACTTGTTGTCGGCGGGATCGGTGATGTTGTAGATGTTGTTACACCTGAGCCTACTTCAATAATCTGATCTTGTTTTTGCGTTAATGTTGTCGTTGTTGAAGTCGGGTTCTCTAAAGCGCCTGTTGTCGCGTTCACTGTATAAGTCGTTGTTGTTTGTGTTTCGCCTAAGACACCTTGCTGCACAATGTTTTGTGTACCCGCAGGCAAATCAGGATTTTCCACATAAATCGTGTTATACGGTACATCATCCGTTGTGACTTGAACCGTACCTTTTTCAATGATTTGTGTTACAGGCTGTGTCGTTTGTGTTGTCGTCACAGGATTAGATAATTGTCCTGTTGTCGGATCAACTGTATAAGTTGTCGTCGTTGTTGTAGAGCCTGCTTGACCTTGTGTTTGCACATTAGTATAGTCTGTCGGCTCATTGACACCTACATATTGTGTAGTATATGGAATCGTCGTTGTGGTTGCTTGAACGTTATTGACACCTACAACCTCATTCGTCGCAGGTTGTGTCACATTGATAATTGTATCTTTACCTGGTTCTGTCGTAACTGTTTGAGAACCTGGCACACCTTGTACGACAATTGTTTCTGTACCTAAAGGTTGTGTCGCGTCAGGATTAGCTTGATAACTCGTTGTCGGTTGAATTGTTTCTACTGTTGTTTGTGCCGGAACCGCTTCAGGGTTGACTGAGTTATTACTGATTAAAACAATACGCTGAATCGTATTAAGGTTTAATGTACTTAAATCTTTACTGCTGGTACCTGAAGGTGTAGAACTTGCACTTGTCGATTCTGCTGTATTATAAGTCGGAGCCCCTGTTGAGAATCCTTTTTGTGCTGCCTGCAAGTCTACAACATCTGACCAAACCGTATCTGCGTCTGCACTTTGGTTCGGATCACTAAAGTGTGTCGCATTCCATGTTTTCACAATATATGAACCATTCCACTGCATATAACCTGGTGAGTTCGGGTCCATGTAAATCAAGTTCGGTTTACTTCCGTTGACACTTTGACCGCTAGTCACAATGCTGTTCTTTTGGAAGTTGATATAGTTGGCATTGTCAAAGATAAATTGACGATTCTGACTTGTACCGCCTAATGGAATAGACAGAACTTCCGCATAATAGTCTCTGTTGTCTGTTCTTAAGTCTAAAGTGGCGTTGTCTTTTACCCATAACAATGCACTTTGCGTACCTGTCGCATTGATGTTTACCAAGTCATTATAAGCACCGACTTGCGTTTTAGTATCTGGATTCCATTGGTGGTTCTTCGCATCTAAGAATAACGTCGCATATTCATCGATTAAGATTTGCGAGTTGCCGTCTAATCCGATTAAGTTGTTCGTCGAATAGTCTCCGGCGCGGTGACCATCTGAATAAGCAATAAACTTAGAATATTGCCCTACTTCAAATGTACTGCCGGTACCCATATTGACAATATTTTCGTTACCTTTTTGCGATACATTAATTGTAGAATTTGCACCGGTATAGAAAGTACCATCATTGCCGAAATTGAAAATATTTTGACCTGTAATATTAAATGTCGAGCCATCTCCAACAATTAACGAACCGCCATTGCCGACTTGGAATGCTGTTGTGCCGTTAGTTGTTCCCCAAGGATTAGATGGAGAGACATTCATCGTCACTTTAGAATTCGTACCTGTTTGAATCTTGCCGCCGTCAGACACTTGCAGCGCACTGCCTAGACCTGTACGTGTCATCGTCACAGTCGCATTCGGTGCGATATTAATATTTTTAGCACCGATATTGGCACGTGTAGTTGCACTATCGCTGCTGATAGAACTGAAATTACCGTTAATATTCACCGTAACATTTTGGTTTGCGGCTGTATTATTAATCAAGTTGCTGCCGGTATGCGTCACATTTTCAAACGTAATCGTATTGGCAGTTGTCGTACTTGCTCCGAATGTAATCAAACCATTGGTATTGTTCGTATTAATCGTCGCGTTTTTGACCGTTAAATCCCAGCTGCCTGAAGTTGCAGGAGCATTAATAATATAGTTGCCTGAATTTAAAGTATAACCGCCGCCATCAATAGTCACACTGCGCCCTGTAGACGTTTGAAGTGTAGGCGAATTTGTGCCGGTAATATTACTTGTAAGCTGGATATTCGAAACTGTTTTGTCATTTAATGCCGCAACTAATTGATCCCAAGTGCTGACTTGCGTTGCGGGTGCTGGTGCTGCGAAAGCCGCAAATGACATCATACGGAATGTAGGCGATACGGTTGTTGAACTTACCGTCGTCGGTGCAGTAGATGTAGTAGTCATTGGTGTTTCGCCGATAGGGTCGCTGCCAGGCGCATTCGATGTATTAATCAAGTAAGACGTTAATAACGCCCCAGCAATTTCTTCATTCGTCGCATCATTAACATCTACAGCCATGCCGTCAACGACTTGCTGGGCTGTATCAGGTGATAAATTATCTTGTGTTGCCAAATAATCCGTTAAAGCAGCTTCTTTATCCGTACTGCTCTCTAATGTTTGCGATAAATCTTGAGAAAGTGTCGGTGCTGGTGTTGCTGTTGGTGTAATCGTTGCCTCACTGGTTTGGCTTTGCGATGTTGTGCCCTCACTGCTTGTTGGTGCTTCTGTAACATTTGAAAGTGATGATGTATCTAAAGATGAAGTCGTGTTGGTTGGACTTGATGTACCTGACTCTGCAGGTACAGATGAAGATTGTGAAGTGTCGTTGGATGTGGATGGTGCTGTCGTATTTGAATCTGTTGCTGGTGCAGGTGTTTCAGTTGTTGTTGAATTTGATTCTTGTGTAGGCGCCGCCGTATCCGGTGCAGGTTCGGATGTGCCTGCAGAACTATCAACAGCTGGTGCTTCTGTTGTCGGTGTTTGTTCAGCCGGTGTTGTCTCTGTACCAGTCGATGGCGCAGTTTCTGTTGTCTGTGTTTCTGTTGCTGGTGCCTCAGGTGCAGGTACCTCTGTTGTTGGCTGGCTCTCTGCAGCTGGTTGGCTTTCTGTCGGTGCTGTTGTATCTGTTGGTGCAGGTGTTGATGCACTGTCTGTTGTTGGTGTTGTGGTCGGATCAGTTGAACCTTCACTGCCGCTGCCATTACTTGAATCACTGCCTGATGAACTAGAACTGCTTGTTTCCGCAGCTTTTGCTTCATCATTCGTGCCTAAAATCAACATTGTGCCTAATAGAATCGAAGCCGTACCCACTGTGAATTTACGAATGGAGTATTTATTACGTCTATTAGGAAGAAAATCTAATTTTTTCATAGAAAAAATTCCTCCTCATGATTAAAAAACCTTAACTTTATCCCTTTGTTTTAAATAAACTATGTTGTCCTCGAAATTTGGTTAATTGTAATAATTATACCCGTTACTCAATAAATGTCTATAACTATATATTGCATTTAGCAATATTGAACAAAATCTTAATAATTGATAAACAGGTTGTACTTATCCTTATACCTTCTTCTAACACACACTAATAAAACTAAACATACAAATTAATGACAAATATTTTCATAAACTTCCTTATTATTCATAAAAAAAGCGCCCCTCATTTAAGAGGGACGCCAGTAACAATTTCATATTTCTATAGGAGTTTTGAAATTTCTTTTATAATTTTTTTGACAGTAAGCTGTTTGAGACTTATTTATTGTCTTTGCGGCGACGATTCTTACCAAGTAAGAACAATGCGCCTAATCCAGCGAATAGTGAGCCGAATAATGCACCTTTGTTTTCATTTTGACCTTTATCAGGTAAAGCTTCTTTATCTGATTTAGCAGCTTGACGTTCTTGAGATTGAGTTGGGACAGACTCATCTTGAGCTACGTCATTGCCAGGTGCTTGTGTTGCTGGTGCTTGTGGTTGTGCCGGTGTTTCAGCTGGTGCTTCTGGTTGTTCTGGTGTTTCAGCTGGTGCTTTTGGTTGTGCCGGTGTTTCAGCTGGTGCTTCTGGTTGTGCCGGTGTTTCAGCTGGCGCTTCCGGTTGTTCTGGTGTCTCAGCTGGTGCTTCCGGTTGTTCTGGTGTCTCAGCTGGTGCTTCCGGTTGTGCCGGTGTTTCAGCTGGTGCTTCTGGTTGTTCTGGTGTCTCAGCTGGTGCTTCCGGTTGTTCTGGTGTCTCAGCTGGTGCTTCTGGTTTTTCTGGTGTTTCACCTGGACCTTCTGGTTGGTTAGGTGTTTCACCAGGTTGTTCTGGTGCTGGTTGACCTGTACCTCTTTCAATAATGCGATCTTGTTTGTCTGTCACAGTTACTGTTTCAGTACGCGGGTTAATCAATTCACCTGTCTTAGGATCCACTTCATAAGTTGTCACTGTTTGAGTTTTGCCAGTAATACCTGGTTGGACTTCTCTTTCAGTTCCAACTGGTAAGTTTGGATTATCTTGATAGATTGTTTCATATGGTACATCATTTTCTTCCACTACTTTATTACCAACGTGAATCACTGTGTCTGTCGGCGGGTTATTAGGGTCATTCGGATTACCTGGCTTACCTGGTGTTGTGCTTGTTTCACCAACTGGTAAGTTTGGATCCGGTTTGTAAACTGTACCGCCTTCGACTGGACCATATTCTGTAATGCGGTCTACTGGTGGTGTTGT
>NZ_MRZJ01000005.1 GCF_002994445.1 Staphylococcus simulans | reverse complement strand
CGCTGTTCCCGAAACTGCTTTTGTGCCTGCCTCTACTTTGTTAATTACAGGTGTCTGTGGCGCCGTTGTATCCACTACTGTTTGGGTTGCCTCTGTTGAATGATTTCCTGCTTTATCTGTTGAAATGGCTTTAATTGGAGCTTGATATGCGAATGGCTCACTGAATTCAGCTGTCCAACTACCTTGTGCATCTGTCACAACTTCTTTAGTTGTTCCATCTGCTAGTGTTAACTTCACAGTACTTGATGGTTCTGCTGTTCCTGTTACAGTATTTGTGCCTGCTTCTACTTTATTGATGACAGGTGTTTGTGGCGCTGTTGTATCTTCAACTACTTGTGTCGCTTCTTGTGATGCATTTCCAGCCTTATCAGTTGATACTGCTTTAATCGGTGCTTGATATACAAATGGCGTACTGAATTCTGCTGTCCAGTTTCCTTGTGCATCTGTCACAACTTCTTTTGTAGTTCCATCTGCCAATGTTAATTTCACTGTACTTGATGGTTCTGCTGTTCCTGTTACAGTATTTGTGCCTGCTTCTACTTTATTGATGACAGGTGTTTGCGGCGCTGTTGTATCTTCAACTACTTGTGTCGCTTCTTGTGATGCATTTCCAGCCTTATCAGTTGATACTGCTTTAATCGGTGCTTGATATACAAATGGCGTACTGAATTCTGCTGTCCAGTTACCTTGTGCATCTGTCACAACTTCTTTTGTAGTTCCATCTGCTAATGTTAACTTCACGGTACTTGATGGTTCTGCTGTTCCTGATACTGTGCTAGTGCCTGCTTCTACTTTATTAATAGTCGGCACTGTTGGGGTTGTTGTATCTAACGCCTTCACAGATACTGTTTCTGATACTGTACCGTGTTTTCCAGTAGCAAACACTTGTGTAACATCGTTATGTTCTACTGATGTTCCTTGTGGCAATTGTGTTGTCCACTGCCCATTTTCAGGTACCTCTACTTCTGCTTTTTGACCATTTTTAAATGTAACAGTTATCGTACTTCCCGCTTCTCCGGTACCGCTGATACTTGTGCTTCCAGCTTCAATCGGATTAACTACAGGTGTATCTACTCTATATGCTTCAACAAGCGGATTTAATATATTCATCAATTCTGCTTTAATATTCGGATCTGCATATTCTACGCCCTGGAATACTTTGAATAATTGACTGCGGTAATCTCTTTCTGGGTGTGCTTGAATAGCAGCAGCAACTTGTGCCACATCAGATTGGATTGCTTCGTCATAGCGGCGGTTGGCATCAGTTTGTGTTTCACCCTCGACAATGAAACCTTTATCTGTAAGTGTGTATGTCACTGTTTCTTGATCAGCAAGCGGCACTGTAACATTTTCTTTCGTTTCATTTCTAACTAAGACACGACGTGCAGCTGGTTCACGGTGATGCACAATTACTTTATCTCCATAGTCTAAATCAAATGTTTGTGTTTCAGATGATAGTCTTTGATTACCAATATAGGATTTATCTAATACGTTTGTACCGTCTGCTTTTTGAATAGTCATGTGTGCATACTCATCTGTAAAGTAAACATGCGGTTGTCCTGCATTTTGTTTGAATTCAATTTGTTTTGTGTCAGGGTTGTAGTTCGCTGACGCAAATTCAAAATTAGATAAACCTCTTAACGAAATAGTTTGCGTTACACTGTCTTGCACATCATCATTTTTAGGATAGTTTAAAACTGCTTGGTTTTCTCCGCTTTCTTTTACTACAATATATTCACTTTCAGGTAAAGCATATGTTGTAGATAATGGCGCTACGATTTTATATACACCAGCACGTACTTGAGGGAAGACTGCCTTGCCGTCTACAACTTCTGCACTCGCAACCTCTTGAGTACCTTCCATCAAGCTTACTTTGACATTGTCTGGTAAGGTTTGACCGTTAAGGTTCAGACTTACTTCTGCATCTGCACGCACACTAGTATCAGCTAAATCTGAAGATTTTACGAGTTCGTATGGTGTAGATAATCCTAGTTTTTGAGTTAAACGCTGTTGCTCTTCTGGATTGTTTATTAACAGTGATAAAGGATAAGTGTACGTGTTATTGTACGTATCTAATTGGTCTTTTTGTGTTTGCGGCAGATTGATTTTATATAAGTCAAAATATGCTGTACCGTTAATACCGTTATCAGCTAACCAATAAGTGTTGATCCATCTTGGTACATCTTGCGCAAAAGGTTTGCTCGCATTTGCCATATCCGCTTCTTCTTGTCGAATCCCTTTCCACAAATCAGTAAAGCCTTCAATTCCTGTTAAACGTACCATTTTCGTCATGAAATCAAGTCGTCCTCTAAAGCCTCCGTTCGCATAGCTTAAATCACCAGTGACTAATCTATCATTAAAGCCTTTTTGAACACCTTCTTGGTTACCTTCATACAGCCAACCATCATTAACACCCATAACTTCTGTTTGGTATTGGTTTGCTAGGATATTATTTTCTACTTCAATTAAATCCATTTTAGGATCATAAGTCATTGCGCCATCATAACCGTGACCCACTTCGTGAAGACCTAACCAGCCTTTTTCAAGGTAGCCAGACATTGAAGTGTTGTTAGAGCCCATGTTATTTGTAGAATAATAAGCTAATCCTGGGCCATGCGCATCCGCAATCGTAAAGTACTTTTGTCCTACGTTGTAATGTACAGAATTAATATCATCATTTAATCCGACCCATTTGTCATAGTGATTAATCACATCTTCGTAATAGCCGATCATGTCATCTAAGTCCGTAAAGCCCCATCTTCCAGGATTTTGACCCAGATTTGCGATTCTTTCACGGTCTTCTCTAGGAACTAAGAATGCAATTTTATCTCCATCTACATATCCGTAACTTGTATCACGCGCAGCCCAATCACTATCGAACGCTGCTTTGTCGCCGTTTTTGCGATAAGTAGGCAACGTCACACCTGCATTGTCTTGAACATAATATTCAACTACAGGTTGTTGATTCAATCCAGTAGGAATACGTACAAATGCGGCACTATCAATACCTGTAGAGATATTAGTCCAGCTGCCGTCACGCGAAACAGTTTTATTTCGAACTTGTAATCTATCATTCGTCATTAAATCTACACGCAAATCAGCTTCATTGCTGCCTTGTGCTTGGCGGATATAAAATTCTTTTCCAGCTGGTACAATCAATCCTAAGCTTTCTCGCGCTTGATAAATACCGCGCTGCATTTTAGCTGTTTTCGCAACATCTGATTTTGGATATACTGGAATCGATTTCGAATAAACTTGTTCCGTTACACCTTCTACATTGTCTACAGGATGTGCATTAGCAGCTGGTGCCGGTGCACTTGTATTTGTTATAGGTGGGCAGGATTTGAAGCAGTCATAGCACGTGTTGCTGTTTCAGGAGCTGGTGCTGTTTCTGTTTGAGGTGCTGTATTGTTAGTTTCCTCAGTTTTTGGTGCTGCATCTGTATTTGTTGAAACTTCTGGCGCTGTCGTTGTTTCATTTGCTGTTGGTGCCGCTGTTTCTGTCTTAACAGTATCAGTTGAAGCTTGAGGCTGAGGTGCTGAAACAGGTTCAGGTTTCGTATCGACTTGGCTTGTTTGATTATCAGTTGAAGGTTGTTGAATCGTTGAATCTGCTGTTTTCGTGGAATCGCTTACAGATTCTGTTGGTGCAGTGGATGCAGTACTTGCTTGTGTATTAAGTGGTTGTTCAGCACTTGCAGTGCTGTTGGGAGCTTGCGGCTGGTTGGTATCATTAACTGTGGATGTGTCAGAGGCAGGTGCTTCTGCAGCTTGTGCTTGCTGATCTAAAGAGACATAAACTAACGTCCCGAATAAAACAGAAGCAATCCCTGCGCTGAATTTTCTAATGTGGTACTTATTTCTTAATTTTTTGTCAAAAAACAAATCATTTCGGTGCTTTTTAGGCATCTAACATTTCACTTCTTTCCTTTGTAATTCTATAACACAATTCTATCATTATCTTTTTGGAAATTGTGAAAAACTTATTAATTTACACAACTTTCATAAAAAACTTTTATGACTTGTTCGACATTTTTGAAGACACAATCTATCGTTATTTCAGTGCATTACTCAATAATTTAAATAGCCTATCCGTGGATCAACGCCTTTACACACAGTTAATCCTGCATTCATAATGAGTTCTTAAACCTAAAAAAGAACGATGTAACCTTGTCGCAATACTGTTACATCGTTCTATTAAATTCCATTATTTAATTATAAAAACCAACTGATAAGATTAATAATAAGTTTTCCAACAACCAGTATGATGGTTGTTTTCCTTTTATTTTCACCTAAAAAGTAGAATGCAGCCGCAAAAACTCCTATATCTATTAACGGGGTAATATACTTAATAACATCTAACGGTAGTCCTATCAAATCGCTGAAAATCAGTGCAAAAACATTCGCAATGGTAAATCCAAGCAGCAACGACATATATAAACTTTTATTTTGATATGTATTACCGAGTTTAAAAACAAAAGCTAACAGTTTTAACAAAAAATACGTGACAAAGAAAGTAACTAGGCTAGATATAACTATTAAAATAACAATCAATAAGTTGATTTGTACATCTGACATATCCACACTGTCTTGAATACTGCCTAATTTTTGTGTAATGATGTGATCATTTGCAGAAATGACATAAAACACTAATATCGCTGATATGACATAAGGAAGCAATGCAAGCAAATCTAGTAGTTGTGATTTAATTCTATTCATTCAAATCCTCCGGTTCTATTTAAATCTCAATGGTTGAATCATTTAATCTAGACCTTTCAAAAAATTGTTATGTACCTCTTGCTTTTATAAGCAAACACCACTCACCACTTTTATAATATCACTCTTGAAATTAATGTTTTATATATTCCTTAAATAGTAACTATTAATTCTCATATGTCAGAAATGTGTATATACAAAAACACTTAGGTATCCCTAAGTGTTAGAGTTTAACTCGCTTTAAAGAATATTTATCAGCTATTAAATTTGAAATTTGTCAAAACATGCAGATATAGCCAAAGTATCATTCTCAGCATCTGAGAATTCTAACCGTATAGCAAACCTGTCTATTTTAAGACCCCCTTCTGCCGAGGGTGGTCTTAAATTACATACAAAAGTTTACCGCTTCATACCTTCTTTATTCAATCCAACTTGTTGTTAACATTGATATACAATACCACTAACAATCCTAATAATATAAAAGACTGAAGCAGCACTGAGATCATCATAACCTTATCATTATTTAAAAATAAGAAGGCAATATCAGCTAACAACCAAAAGAATGAGACCAACGCAGCGTACTTAAACATATTTATAGACTGCAAACTGAATTCTTTTTGAGCCAGCATCCAATTTTCTTTATTTTTCTTAGACTTTTTTGTTCGAAATCCCCAAAAAGGATTTATATCATCCGGCGGTATTTGTTGAAATAGCTTTCCTAATATTAAAAGAAAAATACTGCTTGGAAACAACACCATAATTAAAACGTCCTCTCTATATGTCAGTTCATTAGATGTTACACATTATATCTACTTCATATATACCATATTCCTTTAATCAAAGTACTTATTTCAAAGAAAATAAATTAAAATAATATTTTCTATCAATATCCATTCATTAGTACTGTATGAATTGTATACGTATAAAAATACTATCGCTTTACAGTGATAAAAGTGTGCACAAAAAAACACGCCCTCAACTCAGCATAATAATATGCCTTGTTAAATGCGTGTTTTTAGTTAGTTGTTTACTTAATTAAACGTTGAATCTGAAGTGTACAACGTCACCATCTTGCATGATGTAGTCTTTACCTTCTAAGCGCATTTTACCTGCTTCTTTAGCACCTTGTTCACCTTTGTTATCTACAAAGTCTTGGTAGCTAGTAACTTCGGCACGGATGAACCCGCGTTCAAAGTCAGTATGGATGATACCCGCACATTGTGGTGCAGTCATGCCTGTTTTGAATGTCCAAGCACGTACTTCTTGCACACCTGCAGTAAAGTATGTCGCAAGTCCTAATAAGTCGTATGTGCTGCGGATTAAACGATCTAAACCTGGTTCTTCAATACCTAAGTCTTCTAAGAACATTTCTTTATCTTCATCGTCTAATGTCGCGATTTCTTCTTCGATTTTCGCACTGATTACGATAACTTCTGAGCCTTCGTTATCAGCATATTCTTTAATTGTTTTAACTTTTTCGTTATCCGCTTCATTCACTTCATCTTCGCCAACATTCGCAATATAAATCATTGGTTTTGAAGTTAAGAGCTGTGCTTGTTTAACGTATTTTGCATCTTCTTCATTGAATTCTAAACTTCGGATCGGATCTCCTGCTTCTAATGCTTCTTTAATACGTTCTAAAATACGTACTTCGTTAACTGCGTCTTTGTCTTTTTGACGTGCCATTTTTTCAAGTCTCGGCAAACGTTTGTCGACTGATTCTAAATCCGCAAGTACTAATTCCATATTGATAACTTCGATATCATCTAATGGATCTACACGTCCAGATACGTGTGTCACGTTATCATCATCGAATGCACGCACGACTTGGCAGATTGCATCTACTTCACGAATGTGAGATAAGAATTTATTTCCTAATCCTTCACCTTTAGAGGCACCTTTAACAATCCCTGCGATGTCTGTGAATTCGAAAGTTGTAGGAATTACTTTTTTCGGATTAACGATGTCTGATAGTGCATCTAAACGTGAATCCGGTACTTCTACAATCCCAACGTTAGGATCAATCGTAGCGAATGGGTAGTTCGCCGCAAGTGCACCCGCTTTTGTTATTGCATTAAATAGTGTAGACTTCCCGACGTTTGGTAAGCCTACGATACCAGCTGTTAAAGCCATTAGTCATTCTCCTTCTTTTTCGTATCATTTGATACAAGTATTTTCTTTAATTTCTTATTAAACTCTGTACGAGGCATCATAATACTTCGATTGCAATGTTCGCATTTAATTCTAATATCTGCACCCATACGAATAATTTTAAATCGATTAGCGCCGCAAGCATGCGCCTTTTTCATCTCTACAATATCATTCAGACCATACTGAGCCACCATTTACAATCCTCCATCATTATGAATTCTTATCATTGAGGTTTCTGTCCATCAAACTGCATCATAATCGGAACAGGTGATTTAATTCCCTCTTGATTCAAGAAATTAGCAACCTCTTTACGCAAGATACGTGATCCTGGTACTGCATTATTCGGCGTTGTTTCAGCCGCAATTTTCAAGATGTATGCATTGCCTGTTAAATCCTCAATACCGAGAATTTCAGGTTTTGAGACGAAGACATAGTAGCTTGAATGTAATGTATCCAAGAACTCCTTAAGTTTGCTTTCTACCTTATCGACATCTTCATCCATTGCAATCGGCACTTCTATTAATGCCTTGCCGTTACTGATTGAGAAGTTGGTAATCTCTGACATCACGCTGTTTGGTAAAACTACTAATTCACCTGTATAAGCATGAATGCGTGTTGAACGCAGACCAATGGACTGAACTGTCCCTTCAGTAATAGGAGTCCCGTTCAAGTTAATTTTAACATAATCACCCACATCAAATTGGTTCTCGAAAATAATAAAGAAGCCAGTAATGATATCTTTTACAATTGTCTGTGCACCAAAGCCGATAGCTAAACCGACTACACCAGCTCCGGCTAAGAGACCTGTGACACTGATACCGAATTTTCCTAGTATCGTTGTCAGCACAATAAACCATACAACATAACGTACTACGTTTTTTAATAAGGCTGTCAGTGTGACAGAACGTTTTCTGCCATGCGGATTGCGGTTTTGCAGTTTAAAGAACTGATCAATTGATTTATTAACAAGGTTGATGATGATAATCGCAACTACAACGTAGATTACAATCATAATCAGCTTGTTCAAGATGTCAGCATAGGTGTCTGGTTTTGTCAGGGGTTCAATAAGTGAATTGAACACACCTCGTAATGTATTCCAAAAGGTATTCAAATGGTCGTCCTCCTGTCCTTTAACAACAAATATATATTTTACCATGAATACAACATAATTTCTTATGATTCACTATTTAATTGTTGTATTAAACGCATGAATTCCTCCTCTGACTTAAACTCAAAGGTAATTTGTCCTTTATTCTTTTTCGTAGTAATCGCGACTTTTGTGCCATAGTGTTCTTGAAGCAGTCGTTCTTGTCTTTGAATCATGCGCGGTTTCTTTTGACTGGCTGCTTGTGTTGTCTGCTTTGTATCAGATGTCATTTCAGACAAATATTGTTCTAGATAACGGACACTCCAAGATGATTTCATTGCTTGTTCAGCAACTTGTTTCATCAATGCCTCGTCTTTTAAAATCAATAAAGTTCTGCCGTGTGCACCTGATAACCGACCGTCTTCTACCCATTTTGCGATAGAATCAGGCAAGTTCAGCAATCGCAGCATATTGGCAATATAGGGGCGTGATTTGCCTAGACGCTGTGCGACGTCTTTTTGTGTCAAATGCAGATCATCCATCAGTTTACGGTAGCTTTTCGCTTCTTCTATTGCATTCAAATCTTCACGCTGCAAGTTCTCTATAATCGCCAGTTCCATCATCTCAGCATCTGTCATTGTTTTAACGATGGCTGGAATTTCAGTCTTCCCAGCTTTTTTAGAGGCTCTGAAACGCCGCTCTCCTACAACAATATGATAGCCTTGTACGGTTTTGCGCAAGATGATGGGCTGCAAAACACCGTGTTCACGAATTGAAGCCGCAAGATCATCTAGTTTCAAATCATCAAAATGTTTTCTAGGCTGATACGGATTCGGCCGTATTTTATCTAAAGCTACATTTTCAACCTTGTGTTCTTGCTCATTACTCGAGTCATGCACGTTTCAGTCACCTCGCTTTGTTTTAAATTGAACATTATTAGTCCAAATCCTTATTTTTGTTCCTCTCTTATTGTATGAAAAATAGCGCACGCAATAAAGCAATTTTTCTTGCGAATTCCAAAAACTAGCCCAAAGTATGAGGGTTAAAAATAAAAATTTTCAAAAAATTTTAAATTCCTTTATCCCTTGATACTCTAGGGGTTAACTCGGTTTTTATTTTCAGTATAAACCTACTATTCTGAAAATTCTGTTGACAAACGATTCAGAACCAATATACAATGTGGTCATCAACAAAAAACAAAACATTTTTCACCAAGAATGACAATTGAATATCGTTTCTAAACACGATAATAAGGAAAGTAGAACTTACACTGCTGGCACAGAGAGCTTCCGTCCGCTGAAAGGAGGCACAGAAAGAAAGTTTGAAAATGGCCTTGGAGTGGTGGTGTCGATATGAGGCATCAACGGGGGCGCCCGTTACAGCGCTACAGTATTAACATTTTTGCATAATGGCGTACTGGAATGACGCATAACGTTATTTAAAAAAATCTTGCAGCGACTGCTGACATATAGATAACGTACCACGGACTTCAGTATCGGCCATGAACAGATTTAGCGTACTGGAAGAGGTTGCTTTAGCAATAAAGCAGCGAATTAAGGTGGTACCGCGAAGCTCAAGCTTTCGTCCTTTACATCCGAATCTTTTTTCGGGTTTAAAGGACGGAAGCTTTTTTTCGTGGTCAGCTTCCCTCCTTAGTTCCAGACCTTCCGCAGCCAAAAGCAATCTCAATAACTAAAGGAGTGTATTTCAATGTCACTATCACCAGAAACAAATTTAATTAAGTACCATCAATTCCCGAATATTGCAGCAGCCAACCCGCCACTTTACGACTCATCGACTTTCCCGACAGCATTGATTGGTTCAGAGGTCCCTTACGATTACGCAAGATCAGGTCATCCGAACAGAGCATTGTTAGAAGAAAAGCTTGCAGCCTTAGAAGATGCCGAGTACGGAATCGCATACAACTCAGGAATCGGCGCAATTTCAGCAGTTTTCTTCTTACTGAAAGCCGGAGACCACTTAATTATTCCTAACGATGTATACGGCGGAACATATCGCCTATGCGAACATGTATTGCCAGGATTTAATATCGAGGTCACAGCTGTTGATACAACTAATCCATTAGAAGTGGAGCAAGCGATTCAAGACAATACGAAATTGATTCACCTTGAAACACCTTCTAACCCATTGTTTAAAGTGACAGATATCCAAGCGATTACAGAAATAGCGAAAGCACATGACGTACTCGTTTCAGTGGATAACACTTTCTTAACACCGTTATCGCAAAAGCCGCTGCATTTAGGTGCAGACATCGTCATCCACAGTGCAACGAAATTCTTAAGCGGCCACAGTGATTTAATCGCCGGTGCAGTAGTTACAAATAATGCGGAAGTTGCGGAATCATTGAGATTCTTGCAAAACACTTTAGGAAGCGGATTATCAGCTCAAGATAGTTGGACATTAACGAAACATCTTAAAACGCTTTATGTCCGCTGGAATCAATCAGTGAAAAACACTGAAAAAATCGTTGAATTCTTAAGAACACGCCCTGAAATTACTGACGTGTATTACCCAGGAAATGATGACATTAACCAACGCCAAGCTGAAAACGGCGGTGCAGTACTCGGCTTTAGATTAAGCGACCCTGATAAAGTGCCGACATTCGCTAAAGCCTTGAAAATTCCACAAATCGCAGTCAGCTTAGGCGGCATTCAAACCATCGTATCTCATCCAGCCACAATGTCGCATGCTTCTGTTCCAGAAGATGTGCGCAACGAACGCGGAATAACGTTCGATCTATTGAGACTGAGTGTGGGCTTAGAAGACCCAGACGAGTTGATAGCAGATTTTGAAGCAGCATTGGAGGAAGCATACTATGAGCCGATTTCTACAAACTTTGAGCAACAACGTATTAGTAGCTGACGGTGCAATAGGAACGATTCTCTACTCAGAAGGGATCGATACTTGTCCTGAAGCATATAACCTGACACACCCTAAGAAAATAGAACAAATTCATCGATCTTACATTGAAGCTGGTGCAGATGTGATTCAAACCAATACTTATGGTGCTAACTTCGAAAAACTTCAAGTTTTCGGATTGGAACACCAAGTGAAAGATATCATTCGTGCCGGCGTAAGAATAGCAAAGCAAGCAGCCAATGAAGACACTTTTATATTAGGAACTGTTGGAGGTTTTAAAGGTGTGAAACAAAATGAATTGTCGCTTTCGACAATCCTTTATCACACTGATATTCAAATTGAAACATTGATAGACGAGGGTGTCGACGCACTCCTCTTTGAAACTTACTATGATTTAAACGAACTCTTGCAAGTGATCAGAGCGACGAAGAAAAAGTATAACATTCCTGTTATCGCACAATTAACCGCTTCTAGCACCAACTACTTGCAAGACGGAACTGAAATTAACGAAGCATTAAAACAAGTGGAAGCTGAAGGTGCAGATGTCATCGGCTTAAACTGCCACCATGGCCCGCACCACATGCAGCAATCTTTCACACATATCGAGATTCCGCAGCACGCGATTCTCTCATGTTATCCGAATGCCAGCCTTCTTGATTTTGAAGACTCAGCCATTCATTACAGCGATAACGCCGCATACTTTGGAAAAATTGCGGAAACCTTAGTGAAAGAAGGCGTCCACTTAATCGGCGGGTGCTGCGGTACCACACCTGAACATATCCGCTTCATCAAACAAGCGGTGGAAGGTTTGAAGCCGGCTTTAGAAAAGAAAGTCATCCCGATCAGAAGAAAAAGCAATTATCCTTCTATCCCGGTGCAAAAAGACAATCTGACAACTAAAGTCAAAGCAGGCCCGACAGTTATTGTAGAACTTGATACACCGAAACACTTAGACACAACCAAATTCTTTGCCAATGTCAAAAAGTTAGACAAAGCGAAAATCGATGCGATTACTTTAGCAGACAACTCGCTAGCAACCGTACGTGTCAGCAACATCGCAGCTGCCAGTATCATTAAGCAGAATTACAATATTGAACCGCTCGTGCACATTACCTGCAGAGACAGAAATTTAATCGGTTTACAATCTCACTTGCTCGGCCTATCACTGCTCGGCATCAATGAGATACTCGCGATTACAGGTGACCCATCTAAAGTGGGGCATCTGCCAGGTGCATCGAATGTTTATGATGTAAATTCTAAAGGCTTAGCTGAACTTGCTGTACGTTTCAACGACGGCCTTAACATTGACGGCGGCGCATTGAAAACAAAAACCAACTTCAATATTGCCGGTGCATTCAATCCGAATGTCCGCAAGATGGAAGCAGCAATCAAACGGTTAGATAAGAAAGTCGACAGCGGTATGAATTACTTTATTACACAGCCTGTTTACACGGTCGAGCGTATTAAAGAAATCGCTGAAAAGACTGCACATCTCGATACACCGTTCTTTATCGGTATCATGCCGATCACAAGTTATCGAAACGCACAATTCTTACACAATGAAGTACCTGGCATTTCATTGCCAGATGAAGTATTAGAACAGTTTGAAGCGGTCAAAGACGATAAACAAAAAACCAAAGAATTAAGCTTGCGCATCTGCCGCAAACTTATTGATGAAGTGATACAACACTTTAACGGTCTTTATCTGATTACACCATTCGAACAAGTAGATTATTCACTCGAACTCTCAACTTATTTTAAAACTCAAACTGAAAAAAACCAGGAGGCAATAATATGACAATTAAAACAGCTAATATCGGATTCCCACGTTTAGGACGCAAAAGAGAATGGAAAAAAGCAATCGAAAGTTACTGGGCAGGTAAAACAAACTATGATGAATTAACAACAACTTTAAACGACTTGCACAAAGAAAACTTATTATTACAAAAACACTATAACATCGACAGTGTACCAGTTGGAGATTTCTCATTATATGACCACGTTTTAGACGTATCATTATTATTCAACATCATTCCAGAACGTTTCCAAGGCCAAGAAGTTAATGATGATTTATTATTCGATATCGCACGCGGTACTAAAGAAAACGTAGCAAGTGCTTTAATCAAATGGTTCAACACTAACTACCACTACATCGTACCTGAATGGGACAACGTAGAACCTAAATTAAACCGCAATGTCTTATTAGAACGTTTCGAATTTGCAAAACAATTAAATGTGAATGCACACCCAGTGATCTTAGGTCCTGTGACATTCGTTCAATTATCACGCGGCGGAGAACAATCATTTGAAGAAAAAATCGAAGCATTGCTTCCATTATACAAAGAAGTATTGCAATCACTTGTAGATGCAGGTGCTGAGTACATCCAAATCGATGAACCTGTATTAGTTACAGATAACGCAAAAGAATTACAAGACGTTACACGTCATGTCTATGACTACTTCGAAAAAGCTGGATTAGCTGACAAATTAGTCATACAAACTTACTTCGAACATGTTGATTTAGACTTCGTTAACACTTTACCTGTTAAAGGTTTCGGTTTAGACTTTGTTCATGACCGCGGCGAAAACTTAAAACAAATCAAAGAAGGCAAATTATCTAAAGATAAAGCTTTATATGCAGGTATTATCGACGGCCGCAACGTATGGGCTGCAGATATCGAAGCGAAAAAAGAATTAATCGAAACATTAGAAAACTATACAGATGAGTTAGTCATCCAACCTTCTTCTTCATTATTACACGTACCTGTTTCATTAGATGATGAAGAATTAGATGAATCTATCGAAGAAGGCTTAAGCTTTGCGACTGAAAAATTAGACGAATTAGACGCTTTAAAACGTGTTATCAACGATAACGACAGTGAAAAATACGATCAATTAAAAGCAGCTTACGAACGCTTCCAAAACCAAGCATTCAAAAACCTTGAATATGACTTTGACAGCGTACGTACACATCGTGAATCAGCATTCCCTGAACGTAAAAAAGTTCAAGATGCACGCTTAAAATTACCAGAATTACCAACAACAACAATCGGATCATTCCCGCAAACTAAAGAAGTTCGTAAAAAACGTGCAGACTGGAAAAACCACCGCATCAGCGATGAAGAATATAACCAATTCTTACGCGATGAAATCGCACGCTGGATTAAAATCCAAGAAGATATCGGCTTAGACGTATTCGTTCATGGTGAATTCGAACGTAACGACATGGTTGAGTTCTTCGGCGAAAGATTACAAGGCTTCTTAGTTACTAAATACGGTTGGGTTCAATCATATGGTTCTCGTGCGGTTAAACCACCAGTTATCTATGGAGACGTTAAATGGACTAAACCAATCACAGTGGAAGAAACAGCTTATGCTCAAAGCTTAACTGACCACCCTGTAAAAGGTATGTTGACTGGTCCAGTTACAATCTTAAACTGGTCATTCGAACGTGTAGACATTCCGCGTCATGAAGTTCAAGATCAAATCGCTTTAGCAATCAACGAAGAAGTATTGGCACTTGAAGATGCTGGTATTAAAATTATCCAAGTAGACGAACCAGCATTACGTGAAGGTTTACCATTACGCTCTGAGTTCCATGAAGAGTACTTAAGCCAAGCATTGCATTCATTCCGCTTAGCTACATCTTCAGTGGCGGATGCGACACAAATTCATACGCATATGTGCTATTCTCAATTCGGCGAAATCATCCATACAATCCACGACTTGGATGCAGATGTTATCTCAATCGAAACATCACGCAGCCATGGTGCTTTAATCAAAGACTTCGAGGATGTAACGTATGATTTAGGTATCGGATTAGGTGTATATGATATTCACAGTCCGCGTATCCCGACTGAAGAAGAAATCACAGTTGCGATTAACCGTGGTTTACAAGAAATCGACCGTTCATTATTCTGGGTTAACCCAGACTGCGGCTTGAAAACACGTAATGAAGATCAAGTAAAAGAAGCATTAACAGTTTTAGTTTCAGCAGTTAAAAAATTAAGAAATAAAGAAGGACAAGAAACAGCGTAATACAAGTTTCAACTTTATAGGCAAAGGCTTGCTAGTGGGAGAGCAGTCTCAAGTACCACTAGTCAGCCATCCTATAAAATAACCGCCATACATTTCAAAAAGCACCAAAAACAAATCAGTCAGTAAGAGGTGTTCAAGATGAGTTATCCTTTATGGGATCAGCTGAAAAGTTTGAAAGAAAATGAATGGGTGGATTTAACACATACATTCGATTCAGACAGTCCACATTTCAGCGCATTAGAAGCAGCATACATTGATACGATCAGTACAGTTAAAGAAAATGGTTATTTTGTACAAAGATGGAGTGTTGCCACACAATATGGTACACACATTGATGCCCCCATCCACTTTGTAGAAAACAGAAGATATTTGCATGAATTAGATTTAAAAGAATTAGTATTGCCATTAATTGTTCTCGACTATTCTAAAGAAGTTGCGGAAAATCCCGATTTCCGTTTAACTAAGCAGCATTTATTAGAATGGGAGCAAGCAAACGGCCGTATTGAACCAGATACATTCGTCGCATTCCGCAGTGATTGGTCACACCGTTGGCCGAATGTGGAACAATTTGAGAATAAAGATGCAGAAGGCAATCCCCACGCACCCGGATGGTCACTTGATGCATTGCAATTCTTATTAGAAGAACGCGGCGTACGTTCAGTAGGCCATGAAACATTCGATACAGACGCTTCAGTCGATGTCGCAAAACACGGCGATTTAATCGGCGAACGTTATGTATTGGGACAAGATACGTTCCAAATTGAGTTATTAACCAATTTAGACCGACTCCCACAAAGAGGCGCAGTCATTTATACCATCAGTCCAAAACCGGCAGATGCACCAGGATTCCCGGTCCGTGCATTTGCGATTACACCAAACAAGCAGTAATGGACCGCGATCATCCATTACGTGCTGCCATTATTAAATTTTAAAAACGACTCCTTAAAAGTTATGAGTAAATACAATAAAAAGTTGGCTACGTTGCCCTGGGTCCTCAGGAATTGGGGCAATGAATCGCCACTGTTCTTAAACCCGATAAGAACATTTCTTTTCATAATCCATACTATTTCTAACCCGATATGAAATAGTAAAATTAAAAACCGCCTATTTCCCGATATTAGGCAAATTATACTCCTTTTTTACTACTAAAAAACAAGAGGTACTGAATATAAAGCCGCATTTCCCACCACCCCGTGAGTGCACAGTCTTTATATTCAGTACCTTATTTTGATGCAAAAAATCACCGCTCGCAGATAATAGCCTGCAAGCGGTGATTGAATGATTGGTATTATTTAATTGAAAGCAAATACTTATTTAAGCTTTATACATATCACTTAAAGATTTTAACCGCTTCGCAGCTTCATCCAACTGTGCATCATCTAATGCAAGAGAGACACGTACGTAATTACGGCCATTTTCCCCAAACGGAATACCTGGAGCAACTAAAATAGATTGATCTTGAAGCAAGAATTCCACAAATTGTTCTCCATCATAACCTTCTGGTGTCGCTAGCCATAAGAAGATACCGCCAGTCATCGGTTCATAAGGAATATTGCCTTCATCTAAGATTTCAGTGAAACGGTCGCGACGTGCTCTAAAGACTTCACTTTGTTTATCTAAGAAATAATCATAGTTATTAAGCGCAAACGTTGCCGCATCTTGTAAAGCACCAAACATACCTGCATGATGATGTGTATGATATTTCTTAAGTGCCGCAATCACGTCTTTATTACCGACCGCAAAGCCTACACGATAGCCTGACATGTTATAGCCTTTAGACAACGAATACACTTCAATTGCGACGTCTTTACCGCCTTCTGTCTGCAAGATACTCGGATTTTTATGATCAAAGCCGAATGCCGCATAGGCAAAGTCATGTACAATCTTCGTTTGCGTACCTCTGAACTTTTGAACCACATCTTCAAACACATCTTGTGTCACTGTAGAGCCTGTAGGGTTATTAGGGTAAGTTAAATACACTAACTTAGTCTGACCTAAGACATCCTCTGGTACTTTATCAAAATCAGGTTGATAGTATGGCGGTTCAAGTTCTAAGGCATAAGGTTTCGCATCCGCAAATAAGACCCCTGCTAAGTAGTCAGTATAACCAGGATCTGGCAGTAAGACATAATCTTCAGGATTCACAATACAGTTAGGCAGACCGACTAACCCGTTTTTAGTACCATATAAGATACAAACTTCATCATCTTTGTCTAATTCAACACCGTATTGGCGATGATAGAAATCCACAATCGCTTGTTTGAATGTGTCTTTCCCTTGGAATGCGACATACTTTTGGTTTTCTGGTACACGCAGTGCTTTCGCAAATTCATCCACGATACCTTCAGGTGTTTCCCCGTCAGGAATGCCTACAGCCATGTTGATGAGGGGAAGCGGTCCATGTTCTATTTTTCTCCCCATTGTTTTTCCAAAGTAACTGTCCGGAATTTTTGATAATCTTCTTGAAATGACCAAATTACGTCCCTCCTTAAATAATGAAAAAGCTATACGTTACCCCTAAAGGAACATATAGCATAACTATGTATTTCTCACAGTATTGGTAATTGTTTATCACCTCTATTATTGTAAAAATTCTGACATTTGTCAAATCTCTAATAAAAGACTTCTCATGCTTATACACAAGAAGTCTGATAGGTTTTATTCTCTTTCTCCGTCAGCGTCATACTTTTCTACTGAACCATCTGAATTTACGATATAAGATCCTGCTAAATCACCGGATTTATCTAATATAGAGAAGCCCCAGCTGCCATCTCCGCGTTTTTCAGGCTCTTTAAACGTATACGTGCTTGTATCTAAAGTATGGCCTTCATACTCTTCAACTTTATCAATCACATTCGCACGTGTGACTGGTTCATCTGATGAACTTGAATCAGATGATGTACTTTCTGAAGTGTTATCAGTAACAGACGGCGAAAGCACTGGACCAGAGCCACTTGATGAATCCTCAATTTGAATCATATGCGATACTTCCGTTAACTTCGGATTGTTTTTGTGTTTTTCATACAAACTTTTTAGGTTGTATACTTTACCGTAATCAAATAATTCTTGATAATTCAGACTTGTACCTTTCTCTGCCACAATCGCGACTTTTGAACCATCCAGTACAAACTTAACATGGAAAGGCCCTTTTCCTGTTTCAGTCTCGTAAATATCTGTACCCGAAGGCTGTCCTTGTACTTGACCCTCTGCTACTCGGCGCAGATTCAAAGTTTGAATATTAATCTGATTAGATTCTGATACGCCTTTTTGTGTATAAGACTGATTTAATAATTCATCCGCTGAAACTGTGGTTTCAGACGTTCCTGGTTCAAATAAAGCTAAAGCGATTTTATCCTCATTCGTTAAACTGTCATAGCTTTTAAAATCATCTGATTTTGAATGAGACGTTTCTTCGCTTTGTTCATGGTGCTGCTGTGTTGTTTGATTATTATCAGCATCCGATTGATTCGACTCAGAGTGCTCAGATGATGATTGATTTGAATCTTGTTGTGTCGATTCAGTGGATTTTGATGCTTTTTCTTCCTCTTGTCCGCAACCTGCAAGTAACAATGTCAGCACAGCCGAAGCCGCAAAAATTGATTTTAATTTCATATTAATGTTCTCCTTATTCTCGCTCTCCGTCAGCGTCATACTTTTCTACTGAACCATCTGAATTCACGATATAAGATCCTGCTAAATCACCGGATTTATCCAAAATAGAGAAGCCCCAGCGGCCGTCTCCCATTTGTTCAGGTTCTTTATACGTATACGTGCTTGTATCTAAAGTATGTCCTTCATATTCCTCAACTTTATCAATCACATTGTCACGTGTGACTGTTTCTCCTGAATCTGAATTTGAATCTTCTGATGAAGGTTGCGGATTATTTGCGGTTCTTGGTGCTTCACTTATTTTGATCAGGTTTGCGACTTTTTCAAACTCATGATTATGTCCATATTTTTGATAGAGATCTTTAAGATTATAAGTTACCGCATAAGGTTCATTCACTAATTTTTGATAGGAACTTTCCGACTGTGCACCTGAAATAATGACTTGATCAGTACTTACCGCAAAAATCGTTACGCCATTTGAATTAGAAGGGCTTGCTACATAAACAGTTGTATCATTAGGTACATCAGAAACTTGTGATGAATCCGCTTTATGCAATTGATAGCTATCAATCGGGCGCTGTTCATCTGAGCCTGGTCCTAAAAATCGATAAGAATGATTTAATAATTCATTGGCTGTAATTGCGATTGGTTTATCTGTAGGTTCACAGAGTGCTAATGCAACTTTTTCATTATTTGATAATTGAGAGACATCTTTTTCTTGTTGATGGTTGTGACTGCCTTTGTTTGAATTTTGTTCTGATTGCGTTTGATTGTTATCTTGTTTTGTTTGTTCGTTACTTGTTTGTGTTTGTTTCGTATTGTCTTGTTTTGCTTGATTATTACTTTGATTGCCGCAGCCTGCTAGTAATAACGTCGTTGCTGTGAGTGTTGTTACGAAGATTCTTAGTTTCATCTGTCATTCCCTCCGATATTATGTGTAGAATTAACCCTATTATATGAAGTGAGAAGGACATATGTTGTCTGTTACATAATTAATCCATATTAATATACGAGATAATCTTAACTTTGTTGATTCTTCTTTAAAAAGATTTATTAGTAACATTCATTGCAATTATATTTGATGTATCGTATATTTTAATAGATACATTGTCTATTAAAAGGATGTGAAATAATGGATAAACGTCAAATACGGACGAATCAATATTTAAAACAAGGTCTCACACAATTACTGAACCAAACTGCATACGCTAAAATTACCATTCAACAATTAGCAGATGCCTCAAATATCAATCGCAGTACCTTTTATTTACATTATAAAAGCAAAGATGATTTTTTAAACTCTGTGATAGAAGAAACCATTGGCGAAATGATTGATTATGTCAAACAACCTCCTCAAAGCGAGCGTGCCATCTTCAATACAGATTTTAAAGTATCCTTTACACGCATCTTAGAATATATTGAACAGAACTTTGAATTTGTTAAAGTGTTGATCACAAATATGAATAATACGTACTTCAGATCACTCCTGGTCGAGAAGGTGCGAGAGGAGATATATTATCCGTTATTAGAAAAAAATAACGTGACCATCGATTTTAAAAAGGACATTATTTTAAATCATACAATTTATGGACATATAGGTGTCATTGAAAGTTGGTTTAATAGTCCAATGCATTATAGCTCCCATTATATTGCAGATGTGCTCTTTGATATTGCGAGCCATCCCTCTAGCGAACTCTTAGGCATTGAATCTGAACTAGAAGATAAAAATACAATTTAATCACAACGCAGACCAAAAACTGTGACCTCTTAGCAAGGTTCATAGTTTTTTTATTTGATATTTATCTCGCCTTTCATCTATTATCTCAAAACTAATCTACACTTGTTTTAGTTTCGTTTATTAACGTTGTTTCCGCCAAAAAATGAGTGAGAAATTCTCATTATGATGTGCTATCTTATTTAATAGACAGAGAGTCTATTAGATAAGAACGACTCAAATTAACTAAATTAAACTGAATTAAAAGGAGCGTTACGATGGCATATATTGAATTAGAACATTACTCAAAAATATTTGGAAGCGGCGACCAAGAAGTACGCGCAAATGACGATATTTCATTCACATTAGAAAAAGGACAATTAATGGTAATAGTAGGTGCATCAGGTGCTGGTAAATCCACATTACTTAATACATTAGGCGGCATGGATACCGCAACAGAAGGTAAAGTCATTATTAATGGCACAGACATTGCGAAATTCACAGAAAAACAATTAACCACTTATCGACGTAATGCGATTGGTTTTGTCTTCCAGTTCTATAACTTAATACCTAACTTAACAACATTAGAAAATGTAGAACTTGCTTCAGAACTTTCTAAAAAAGCATTAGATGCTAAAGACACACTTAAACGTGTCGGTTTAGAAAAGCGACAAAATAACTTCCCTTCTCAACTATCTGGTGGAGAACAACAACGTGCTTCTATTGCACGTGCAGTAGCTAAAAACCCTGATTTATTACTATGTGATGAACCAACAGGCGCATTAGACTATAAAACTGGTAAAACTATTTTACAAGTATTACAAGATTTGAGTCATAAAGACGGTAAAACCGTGATTATTGTGACACATAATGCAGCTTTAAAAGACATGGCGGATCATGTAATTGAAATTTTCGACGGTAAAATCAAAGAAGATTATATTAACGAACATCCTCAACCGATTTCAGAGATAGAGTACTAGGAGGTAAGTTGGATGAAAATGTTAAGAAAAACCATTTTACAAGAATTTAAATCTTCTTTTCCTCGTTTTATTTCAATCGCCATTTTACTTGCATTAGGTGCGTTTGTATTAATTGGTTTGAAAGTAACTGGCAGTGATATGCGTCTTTCTGGTAATGACTACTTTAAAGAACACAAAATGGCCGATGCACAAATCACATCTCCGGTTGGTTTTAATAAAGAGGATAAAGATTACATTGATCACATGAAGCACGTAGATAAAACGGAATATAGTGTTTATAAAGACGCAGTCGTATCAAATTCTAAGAAAACCATCCGTTTAAATGAAAAAACATCCAAACTTTCTATCTATAAAACGATAGAGGGGCATTTGCCTAAAAACTCAGATGAAATTGCGCTTAGTAATGAAGATAAAGGCAAGTATAAATTAGGCCAATACATTCACTTAGAAGATAGTAAAGGTGATCAAGAAGTAGCTGGTTTAAAACATCACAAATATAAAGTTGTGGGCTTTGTGACTTCTAGTGATTACATGCAAAAACGTGACTTAGGTGTGACAAATGTTGGTAAAGGACAAATTGATACCTTTGCGGTATTAGATAAAAGTGGATTCAGTGATACGACACCAAATGTCGCTAAAATTGCTTATGACAATTTAAAAGGCGCAAGTTATTCTCATCAATTTGAACAACAATTACAAAAAGATGTCGATCAAAATGAACCTGGCTTAACGAAGTGGGCAGAAAAACGTCAAACAGAAATTAAAGATGATAAAAAAGCGCAAATCAAAGACGGCAGAGAAAAATTAAAACAACAAGAAGCAAAAATTGATGAAAAGAAAGCAACGCTTAGTCAATCTAAGCAACAATTAGATGACAACGAAGCTCAATTAAAACAAGCGAAACAACAACTCGACCAAATGCCAGCAGGTCCACAAAAAAATCAAATGGTACAACAACAACAAGCTCAAGAAAAAGCATTGAATGCTAAAAAAGAAGAATGGCAAAAGAATTCTAATGATTTAAAAGATGCACAAGAAAAAGCTGCATCTAAAAAAGAAACATTAGACACACAAAGTCAAAAAATCAATGAGATGGGTGATTTAGAATATCAAATACAATCACGTAGTGACTATAACCAAGGTTATAACCAATACGGAGAATCTGCTAAACGTATCGATATTCTTTCAAATACATTCCCAATCATTTTCTTCGCAGTTGCTATTTTAGTGACATTTACAACAATGTCTCGTATGGCTGAAGAAAAACGTACATCTATGGGTGTCTTACGTGCACTTGGTTATACGAAATTCGACTCAATGAAACTGTTTTTAATCTATGGTACAAGTGCCGCATTATTAGGCACAATCATTGGTAGTATCTTTGGTACTGGTTTCTTACCAAGAAGAATCTATCAAGCATATGCCGCAAACTTATCCGTACCACCTATTCAGACACCGCCTTCATGGTTATGGATAATCATTAGTCTGATATTCGCATTACTATGTACGGTTGCACCATCTATGTATATCGCATGGCAATCGCTAAAAGAAAATCCTAAATATCTTTTAATACCAAAACCACCAAAAGCAGGTTCTAAAGTATTATTAGAACGCATTCCATTTATTTGGAAACGTTTATCATTCAATCATAAAGTAACCATTCGTAACTTACTGAGATATAAAAGCAGAATGTTCATGACAATCATTGGTATTTTAGGATGTACCGCTTTATTGATTACTGGATTTGGGATGAAAGATTCACTTAACGGTATTATTGATAACCAATATAAGAAAATCATTCACTATGATGTAATTGGTGTGTATAACCCAAATGCCAGTCAAAAAGAAAAAGAGGATTATCAACAAGCAGTTGATCATCTTAAAGGCGTTAAAAAACAAGGAACTGTTTATTTCGAAACAGTCACAACAAAACCAAAAGGACTTGTGGATAACCAACAAGTGACAATGATGGTACCTAAAGACAGTCAATCATTCAATGACTTTGTGACGTTACGCAATCCAGACAATGGTAAAGCAATGCATCTTAAAAAAGATGGTGTGGCTATCACACAAAAACTCGCGAAATTAGGTCATTATAAAGTCGGAGATCATATTGATATTAAAGATAAAGCGGGTAAGAAACACAAAGTAAGAATTGGCCAAATCATTCAAATGTATGCTGGACATGACATCATTATGGATAGCAGTTATTACAACAAAACATTTGATAAAAAAGTAACTTACAACGCAAAAATCATTAACTTGAAAGATCGTTCTAATCAAAACATTAATAAAGTATCGAGAGACTTAAATAGTCAAGATGCTGCGATGACAGCTGTTCAATCTAACCAATCTAAAACATCAATCAATACCATCTTAGATGGACTAGATAAAATCGTATTAATCATTGTCGTTGCTTCATCAGCATTGTCGTTTGTCGTACTCTTTACACTAACCAACATCAATGTTTCAGAACGTACACGTGAACTCGCAACATTACGAGTCCTTGGTTTCTATAAACGAGAAACAATCATGTATATATATCGCGAAACGATTATCTTAACGATTGTCGGCATCTTATTCGGATTTATTGGAGGCTATGGTTTACATCACTATATTATGAGTACATTACCACCAAATAATGCGATGGCTGACTTAACATTACTATGGTCAAACTTTGCGATTTCAACTGGTTTGACACTCATCTTCTCATTCATTGTAATGTTGATTATGATGCGTAAAATCAGCAGTATAGATATGTTAGGTGCTCTGAATTCAGTAGATTAACAATCAAGACTGACAGGTGTCTAAAAATGATATCTATGATCCTTTAAAAAAATAATTTCATATGTAACTAAATAAAAAGCAGGAGACACTTCCTTATAGGTTGTGTCTCCTGCTTTTAAGTTTGTAAATTAAATTATCTATTTTAACGTTTATAGACTCTTATTTTAATTTCTAAATAGTCTTCGTGGTCGCGTTCTTTTTGTTCTACGCGAAGTCCGCTTTTCTCTATTTTTTCAAAACTGCTTTGAAGTGCTTCTTTTGCTGGTGTGAGGTCTTTTGTGAATTGGAAGTTTTGTGCTTTGACTTTTTCAGGTCCGACTTTGGCTTTCACTCTGGCCTCTGTTTGTTTCACATTGAGTTTTTGGTCGATAATGATTTGAACCATTTCTTCTTGTTCTTCATGTGATAAGCTCAGCAATGCACGTGCGTGACGTTCTGTTATTTTACCTTCTGCAAGTTTAGAAAGCACTTTTGGAGCAAGTTTTAATAAACGTAGTTTGTTTGCGATAAAACTTTGGCTTTTACCCACACTTTGTGCGAGTTCGCTTTGTGTTGTATCTCCAAGTTCTAATAACTTTTGATACGCTTCCGCTTCTTCAACTGCCGATAGATTTTCACGTTGAATATTTTCAATCAACGCAACGACTGCCGTTTCTTCATCTGTCATCTCGCGAATAATAACATCCGCGTATGCCATATGAATACTGCTCATAGCACGAAAACGACGTTCACCTGCAATGATTTCATACATGCCCTCTTCAATCGGTCGTACCACAATCGGTTGAAGCAATCCATGTTCTTGAATGGATTCCGCAAGTTCATCAATCTTCGTCTGATCAAAAACTTGTCTTGGTTGATAGCGGTTAGGCACAATCTTCTCAATTTGAATAGATTCAACATGATTATTGCGATCTTCTTCAGTATAGCCTGTCATATCTTCATCTTTGTTTGTTAAACCGAATAGTTTAGAAAAAGGCTTTTTCATTCCGCAATCTCTCCCTCTAAATATAATTATATACTAATATTTATTTTTATTTTAGTAAAGGAGATTTATTAGGCGTACCCGCTTTTCTAGGATACTTTTTAGGTGTTTTACTGCGCTTTTCGATGATAATCATTTGGCGTTCTCCTGCATCATCCGGCAGTTCAAAGGTTTCTACCGCTTCGACTCTTCCTCCAAACACACCAATCGCAAATCGTGCTTCTTCAAGTTCCTCTTCGCCTTTTGAAGATTTCATTGCCACAAAGTGTCCGCCTGTCTTAACCAGCGGCAAGCATAACTCGCTGAGTACTGTTAAACGTGCAACGGCACGGGCTGTCACAATATCATAAGACTCCCGGTTGTCTCCGCGTGTATTGCCGAAGTTTTCAGCACGCTCATGGACAAAGCTCACACCTGTTAATTCTAAAGCATCCGCAAGATGATTTAAGAATTGAATACGTTTGTTAAGCGAATCCACAATTGTTACTTTCAACTGCGGAAAGACAATTTTTAGCGGGATACTTGGGAACCCTGCACCTGCGCCTACATCACAGATGCTGAGTTCTTTTGTCATATCCATATAAAATGCGGCTGTGATGGAATCATAAAAGTGCTTCAAGTACACTTCTTCTTCATCCGTGATACTTGTTAAGTTCATCTTTTCGTTCCATTCAACCAGCATTTTGTAATAAGTTTGAAACTGTTGTTTTTGTTGGTCGTTCAAAGTAATACCATGTGATTCTAGCTTATCAGCCAACCATTCAACACTCATTTATTTCACCCTTTCAAGCTTACCTTGTTCAAGATAAATCAGTAAAATTGAAATATCAGCAGGGTTAACGCCTGAAATACGTGACGCTTGTGCAATGTTTAATGGTTTAACTTCTGCTAATTTTTCACGTGCTTCGCTCGCTAAGCTGTCAACTTTACTATAGTCCAAGTCGTGTGGAATTTTCTTTTGTTCCATACGTTTTACTTTTTCGACTTGTTGTAATGATTTATTGATATAACCTTCATATTTCGTTTGAATTTCTACTTGTTCTTCTACCGCTGCTGGAATTTGATGTTCTTCCTCTAAAATATCAAGAATCGCTTGATAATCCATTTCCGGACGACGCAGTAATTCAATTGCTAAGATACCGTCTTTTAATGGTGAACCGCCATGAGCTTTAATTACTTCTTGCGTATGTTCATTAGGTTTAATACGAATGTTAGATAAACGGTCGATTTCTGCTTGGATTTGATCACGTTTTTCGTTGAAACGCGCATAACGTTCATCAGAAATCAATCCTAATTCATGACCTAAGTCCGTTAAACGCAAGTCAGCATTATCATGACGTAATAATAAGCGGTATTCTGCACGAGATGTTAATAAACGGTAAGGTTCGTTTGTTCCTTTGGTAATCAAGTCATCGATTAATACACCGATATAAGCATCTGAACGGCTTAATACTTTTTCACCTGTGCCGAGCACTCTGCCCGCAGCATTGATTCCGGCCATTAAGCCTTGGCCAGCCGCTTCTTCATACCCAGACGTACCATTGATTTGGCCTGCTGTGTATAAGTTTTTGATTTTCTTAGTTTCAAGTGTCGGCCATAATTGTGTCGGTACTAACGCATCGTATTCGATAGCGTAACCTGCACGCATCATGTCTGCTTTTTCTAAACCAGGAATCGTTTGAAGCATTTCACGCTGAACATGTTCCGGCAAGCTTGTAGACAATCCTTGAACATAAACTTCGTTTGTGTCGCGGCCTTCTGGTTCTAAGAATAATTGATGGCGCGGTTTATCATTGAAACGCACATATTTATCTTCGATAGATGGGCAATAACGCGGGCCTGTACCTTTGATCATACCTGAGTACATCGCAGATAAATGCAAGTTGTCATCAATCACTTGGTGTGTTTTATCATTTGTATAAGTCAGCCAGCATGGCAGCTGGTCTAAAATAAACTCAGTTGTTTCAAAGCTGAATGCACGTCCTACATCATCACCTGGTTGGATTTCTGTTTTGTCATAATCAATTGTTTTAGAGTTCACACGCGGCGGTGTGCCTGTTTTGAAACGTACAACTTCAAAACCTAGCTCACGCAAGTTATCAGCAAGTGTAATAGATGGTAATTGGTGGTTAGGACCGCTTGAATACTTCAAGTTGCCTAAAATAATTTCACCGCGTAAGAATGTACCTGTTGTGACGATGACTGCTTGAGAGCGGTATTCTGTACCAATATTTGTACGAACACCTTTAATTTCGTCACCTTCAATGATTAATTCATCTACCATTCCTTGCATAATGTGCAAGTTCTCTTCATCTTCTAATACACGTTTCATTTCACGTTGATACAATGCTTTGTCTGCTTGTGCTCTTAATGCACGTACTGCAGGACCTTTACCTGTATTCAACATACGCATTTGAATATGCGTTCTATCTATTGTCTTAGCCATTTGACCGCCTAATGCGTCGATTTCACGAACGACAATCCCTTTAGCGGGACCCCCTACTGACGGGTTGCATGGCATAAATCCAACATTATCTAAGTTAATTGTCAGCATCAGTGTATTCGCACCGCGGCGCGCTGAAGCGAGACCTGCTTCGATACCCGCATGTCCAGCACCGATGACAATTACATCATAATCCAAAGCCATAGTTTATCCTCCTTAATTATTTTCCGAGACAGAATTGACTGAATAACTGATCGATCAATTCATCACTTGCGGATTCTCCGATAATTTCACCTAAAATTTCCCAAGTTCTTGTTAAGTCTATTTGTACCATATCCATTGGTATTCCGGCTTCTGCCGCATCTATTGCATCTTGTATTGAATTTCTTGCTTGTTTTAATAATGAGATATGTCTTGAGTTAGAAACATATGTCATATCTTGGTTTTGAACCTCTCCGCCGAAGAATAGGTCGCGGATTTGTTCTTCGAGCTGATCAATGCCCTCTTGTTTCAGCATTGATGTTTCAATGACTGGCATATCGCCGACCATTTCATGCACTTCATCTAAATCAAGGTGCTGCTCGAGGTCCGTCTTATTCACAATGACAATTGCATCTTCATTCTTGATAACTTCATATAACTTGCGGTCTTCTTCAGTCAACGCTTCGTTATAGTTTAAGACGAACAAAATCAAATCAGCCTCGCTGAGTGCTTTGCGTGAACGCTCAACACCGATTTTTTCTACGATGTCTTCAGTCTCGCGGATACCTGCAGTGTCTACTAAGCGCAACGGTACACCGCGGACGTTCACATACTCTTCTAAGACGTCTCGCGTCGTACCCGCAACTTCAGTGACAATCGCTTTATTATCTTGAATTAAGTTATTAAGCATAGAAGACTTGCCGACGTTCGGTTTACCTACAATTACAGTAGAAAGACCTTCTCTCATGATTTTACCCTGTGTGCCTGTCGCTAAAAGACGATCGATTTCAGCTTTGATTGCTTCAGACTGCTTTAATAAGAATTCTGTTGTCGCATCTTCGACATCATCATATTCAGGATAATCGATATTCACTTCAACTTGCGCTAAAATTTCCAAAATCGATTGACGTTGGCGTTTAATCATATCGCTTAAGCGTCCTTCGATTTGATTCATCGCAACTTTAGACGCCCGGTCAGTCTTAGAACGGATGAAATCCATCACTGCTTCAGCTTGAGACAAATCAATACGGCCGTTTAAGAATGCACGCTTTGTGTATTCCCCTGGTTCAGCCATTCTTGCCCCATACGTCATTGTCAGTTCTAAGACACGGTTGATAGTAAGTATCCCGCCATGACAGTTAATCTCTACGATATCTTCTCTTGTAAATGTTTTTGGTGCACGCAGCACGGATACCATCACTTCTTCAACGACTTCATTCGTTTCAGGATCGATAATATGCCCATAATTAATTGTATGCGAATCTACTTCAGCTAATGGTTTCTTTCCTTTATACAGCCGATCTGTAATTTCAACAGCTTGGCTTCCCGACAAACGGACAATACCGATTGCACCTTCTCCCATCGGAGTAGAAATACTAGTAATTGTATCTAAATCCAACATGCTGCTTCGCCTCCTCTACTTAAATTTCTAACTCTATAATTGTAATGACTTTTATTGTAAATTGCCACATATGTGTTCAAATTCTATGAAGTTAGTCTTACGTTTGTCTGACCTAAGACTTCGGATAGTCTATTTTATTCTCTTATTGAATAGTTTTGCAATTTTCAGCACGTGTTCTAAGCTTTTTTGAATTTCTAGTACAGTCATATCTTTTGCAGGTTGTCTTGCAATTACAATAATCTTTTTCGCAATAATATCATTCTTATGTACTTTAAAATTTTCTCTGATTGAACGTTTGATACGATTGCGTGTCACTGCATTGCCGAGTTTCTTAGAAACACTAATCCCTAATTTAAAATGAGTCAAGTTTTCGTCAGGCATGACATAAATGACAAATTGGCGATTTGCGACTGACTTCCCTTTTCTGTAAATCGCTTGAAAATCGCTGTTCCTTTTAATGCGGTATGCTTTTTCCACTTCCATCACTCACTTATTTTTCTTTTCTTGCTGCTCCCCTACCCTACTTTATATCTTACGCATCTAGTGTAGAGAATCGGGGTATCAATTTCCAACCTGCGGATCTTTTACCTGCTTTAAAGCAAAAAAAAGACCACTGATAGGTCAGTGATCTTATGCTGATAAAACTTTACGGCCTTTACGACGACGACGCGCTAATACTTTACGGCCATTTTTAGTGCTCATGCGTTTTCTGAAACCATGAACTTTACTGTGTTTACGTTTATTTGGTTGATAAGTACGTTTTACCATGTAAAAACACCTCCATATCGAATCATTTCATTCATTTATAGTCGCTTTCTCATATTCAACATCATGAGATTCTTGGAAAAGATCTGCATCTACAGCCTTATCTGCTATAACCGAGATATTACAGTCTTATACCAAGTTACTCCGTAGTCTTTTCTACGGTGTCTGCGAAAGGATGAGCTCCTATCAAATGCTCACCTTACTTAGTTCAATTAATCAATATCTTAGTCATAATTCAAGCAACTACTAAATTATAACAAATTCAACCTTATAAAGCAAGTACATTTTATATGTATGTTATCTGAAAAGTTATCCACTTATTCACAGAGGAACAGTGACATTCTGTGGATAAATATGTTACCATACACAGACTCCTGCACATAAAAGTAACATATCCACATAGGTTTGACAGGTAGATTTGTTAATAAGTATAATGATGTGGATAAGTCTTATAAAGTTTGATAGACCTAAGGTTTACAGCTTTCATTTATCAACATTTTATCTGTGCACAACTCAAAATTCAATAAAGTTATCCACCGATTGTGATTAACTTGTGGATAATTACCAACATCCTGTGTATTAAGTTATCCACGGGATGTGATTTTGTGAATAAGTCTAAAAAATTTAAGAAAGATGGAGTTTATATGTCAAAAAAAGAAATTTGGGGAAAAGTTCTTGAATTAGCTAAAGACGAATTGACAGAAGTAAGTTATAACACTTGGTTTGAGCCGCCAAAAACAGAATTGGTAGGTATTGAAGATTCTGAGGCCATTATTTTAGTGAATGATGGATTTATCAAAGAATTTTTGAAAAAACAATATACCGGTATTGTTGAAAAATTATTCGAAAATGCGATTGGGACACCGCTTAAACCAAGATTTGTCATTCAAAATGATCTGACAGCTGATGCACAACTTAAAACTGATGTGAAAGAACAAAATAATGAAAAAGAAGCCGAAATACCAAGCTTCCAAAACAGCAGCGAAGACCAATTCAATGCACATAATACATTTGAAACTTTCGTTATCGGACCTGGGAACCGCTTCCCGCACGCAGCAAGTTTGGCAGTAGCGGAAGCCCCCGCAAAAGCTTATAACCCGCTGTTCATCTATGGAGGCGTTGGTTTAGGAAAGACACATTTAATGCACGCAATCGGGCATTACGTCTTGCAAAATAATAAAGATGCGAAAGTCATCTATACATCCAGCGAGAAGTTTACAAATGAATTCATTAAATCAATCCGAGATAATGAAACAGAAAGATTCAGAGAAAAATACAGAAATATCGATGTGCTGCTGATTGACGATATTCAATTCATCCAAAACAAAGAGCAGACACAAGAAGAATTCTTCCATACTTTCAATGAATTACATCAAGCTGAAAAACAAATTGTCATCTCAAGCGACCGACCTCCTAAAGAAATTTCAAAATTAGAAGATCGTTTGCGCTCTCGTTTCGAATGGGGCTTGATCGTTGATATCACGCCGCCTGATTATGAAACACGTATGGCAATTCTGCAGAAAAAGTTAGAAGAAGAAGATGTCGATATTCCGTTAGAATCTTTAACTTATATCGCAAATCAAATCCAATCCAACATCCGTGAATTAGAAGGTGCCTTAACTCGTGTTATCGCCTATTCCAGATTACAAGGCGAACCGATTACAACTGAACTCACTGCAGAAGCACTTAAAGATATTATTCAAACACCGAAATCTAAGAAAATAACAATCCAGGATATTCAAAAAGTGGTTGGACAATATTACAACGTGCGACTTGAAGATTTTATTGCGAAAAAACGTACAAAATCCATCGCCTATCCGCGTCAAATCGCAATGTACCTATCTCGTGAACTGACTGATTTTTCACTTCCGAAAATCGGAGAAGAATTCGGCGGCCGCGATCATACAACAGTGATTCATGCGCACAGAACTATTCGTGAAGATATGGAAAAAGATACGTTATTCAAGCAAGAAGTCGAAAATCTGGAAAAAGAAATTCGAAATCAGTAAACATTTTAGAAATTTACTAGCAGATCAGGGTAAAATTAAGTGAGACAACCGAGCTGTTATACTACAGAGATAAAAAGGTGATTGTGGACAATGTGCAGAAGTTGTACACATCATACACAGATTATCCACATGTGTATAACTTTTCATAGCAAGGTTTTTACAGGGTTATCCACTTATCCACAGCCCCTACTACTATTACTACGGTTTTAAAACCTATATAATTAATTTATAAACGACTGGAAGGAGTTTAAAATTTATGATGGAATTCACGATTAAAAGAGACTATTTCATAAATCAATTAAATGACACGCTAAAAGCAATTTCACCAAGAACAACATTGCCTATCTTAACTGGTATCAAAATCGATGCGAAAGAAGAAGGTATCATTTTGACTGGTTCAGATTCAGAGATTTCAATTGAAATTTCAATCCCTAAAGAAGTCGACGGAGAAGAGATTGTCACAATTTCAGAAACAGGATCAGTCGTACTTCCTGGTCGTTTCTTTGTAGATATTATTAAAAAATTACCAGGCAAAGATGTTAAGTTATCAACAAACGAACAGTTCCAAACTTTAATTACATCAGGTCATTCAGAGTTTAACTTAAGTGGCTTAGACCCAGATCAATATCCATTGCTGCCGCAAGTTTCTCAAGATGATGCAATTCAATTACCAATCAAAGTCTTAAAAAATGTTATCGCGCAAACAAACTTCGCAGTGTCCACCTCAGAAACACGGCCAGTTTTAACTGGTGTGAACTGGTTGATTCAAGATAATGAATTAATATGCACTGCGACAGACTCGCACCGTTTAGCTGTAAGAAAATTAAAATTAGAAGATGAGGACATCGAAAATAAAAATGTCATCATTCCTGGTAAAGCTTTAGCTGAATTAAACAAAATCGTAACGGACTCAGAAGATGACATCAATATCTTCTTTGCTTCAAACCAAGTGTTATTTAAAGTCGGACACATTAATTTCATTTCAAGATTGCTTGAAGGACATTATCCTGATACTTCTCGCTTGTTCCCTGAAAACTATGAAACAAAAATCGAAATGAGCAACAGCGACTTCTATCACGCAATTGATCGTGCTTCATTGCTTGCACGAGAAGGCGGCAATAATGTCATCAAACTAAGCACAGGCAATCAAGAAGTTGAACTTTCTTCTACATCACCTGAAATCGGTACGGTTAAAGAAGATGTAGACGCAAATAATGTTGAAGGCAGCAGCTTGAAGATTTCATTCAACTCTAAATACATGATGGACGCATTAAAAGCAATCGATAACGACGAAGTTGAAGTAGAATTCTTCGGTACTATGAAACCTTTCACTTTAAAACCTAAAGATGACGATTCAGTAGTTCAATTAATTCTTCCAATCAGAACTTACTAATCCGAAAATAAACAGTGACATTCACGTAAAAAACGGAAATCCTTTTTGCAGGGTTTCCGTTTTTTCGTGTTGAAAATGAAAGATGGAGTTTAAATCAATTTTAAAGGCTCTCAGATGTCACACAGTGAACTTTAAAAATGATTTGGATAAAAATATCGAGATAACAAATTTTTTCAATGTCACCTTTTAAAATGCAAAAAATGAGCAATAGAGAGGTAAAAAAATCACCTTTTTGAAAAACAGCTGAAATTTTATTGAGATAAGCCTAGAAATCAACCTGTAACACATGAAATTTATTACAAAAAAAGGTATAATATATTAATGACCTTACAAAGAAATGGAGTGAGTGTGTTGACTGAAAAAATCATGGTTGAAGGTGACATTACTTTAGGACAATTCCTGAAAACCGAAGGCATTATCGAATCAGGCGGACAGGCAAAATGGTTTTTAAAAGATTTCGAAGTTTTCTTGAACGGCGAAAGAGAAACGCGTCGAGGAAAGAAACTTGAAGATGGCGATCAAATTGAAATACCTGAAGTGGGTTCTTTTGTAATAGCACATCAAGGTGACCAATGAAATTAAATGCACTCCAGCTTGAAAATTACCGCAATTACGAAGCAGTCGCATTAGATTGCCATCCTGATGTAAACATTTTGATTGGTGAAAATGCGCAAGGCAAAACCAATTTATTAGAATCTATTTACACACTTGCATTAGCTAAAAGTCATCGAACAGCTAATGATAAAGAGCTTATTCGTTTTGGTGCTGAGTATGCTAAAATAGAGGGTGAGCTGAGTTATAGACATGGCAAGATGCCGCTTACGATGTTTATAACTAAAAAAGGCAAAAAGGTTAAAGTCAACCACTTGGAACAACATCGTCTGACACAGTATATCGGACACTTGAATGTTGTTCTTTTTGCCCCAGAGGACCTGAATATCGTCAAAGGATCTCCGCAAGTCAGACGCCGCTTTATCGATATGGAGCTGGGTCAGATGTCTGCGGTGTACCTCAACGACTTATCACAGTACCAGCGTATTTTGAAACAAAAAAATAATTATTTAAAGCAATTGCAAACGAAACAAAAGACGGATCGTACCATGATTGAAGTCTTGAACCAGCAATTTGCGCAATATGCTTTGAAAGTGACACTTAAACGTGCCCATTTCATTGCAGAACTGGAAACACTCGCACAACCGATTCATGCCAGTATTACTGACGACAAAGAAGCTTTAGAGGTCAATTACCGTCCAAGCTTGAAACTGTCTGATACTGAGGATGAAGCAGCGTTGTTCGAAGAGGTACTTCAACTGCTGGCAGATAATATGGACAGAGAGATAGAACGCGGTGTGGCACTCTACGGCCCGCATCGTGATGATTTAGGTTTCAACGTAAATGGGATGGACGCACAAACGTATGGTTCGCAAGGACAGCAGCGTACATCTGCATTATCAATCAAGCTGGCTGAGATTGAATTGATCAACAAAGAAGTCGGCGAATACCCTATCTTATTGCTTGATGATGTGCTGAGTGAATTAGATGACTCCCGTCAGACTCACCTGCTGAGTACAATTCAAGATAAGGTACAGACCTTTGTGACAACAACGTCTGTAGAAGGTATTGATCATGAAATTATGAAACATGCAAAACTTTACCGAATAAACCAAGGTGAAATTATCAAGTGATAGAAAGTGAAGGTGGAAGCATTGTCAGATGTGAACAACACGGAAGATTATGGTGCTGGACAAATACAGGTATTAGAAGGGCTTGAAGCCGTTCGTAAACGTCCGGGTATGTATATCGGATCTACTTCAGAAAGAGGTCTGCACCATCTCGTATGGGAAATTGTAGATAATAGTATTGACGAAGCATTAGCTGGCTATGCTGATAGAATCGATGTCGTTATCGAAAAAGACAACTGGATTCGCGTAGAAGATAACGGTCGCGGTATTCCAGTAGATATTCAAGAAAAAATGGGCCGTCCTGCAGTTGAAGTTATTTTAACTGTCTTGCATGCCGGAGGTAAATTCGGCGGCGGCGGATATAAAGTATCAGGCGGTTTGCATGGTGTAGGCTCTTCTGTAGTTAACGCACTTTCAGAAACTTTAGAAGTTTACGTACACCGTAATGATAAAGTGTACAACCAAGCTTATAAACGTGGTATTCCGCAATACGATTTGAAAGTTGTTGGAGAAGCGGAAGGTACAGGTACAGTGATCCGTTTTAAAGCGGACCCTGAGATTTTCACTGAAACAACTGAGTATCAGTATGAAATCCTTCAAAAACGTATTCGTGAATTAGCTTTCTTAAACAAAGGCATTCAAATCACATTACGCGATGAACGCGAAGAAGAGGTAAGAGAAGATTCTTATCACTATGAAGGCGGTATTAAATCTTACGTTGAATTAATCAACGAAAACAAAGAACCGTTATTTGATGAGCCTGTTTATCTTCATGACCGCAAAGATGACGTAGAAGTCGAAATCGCATTGCAGTACAACAAAGGCTTTGCGACAAATTTATTATCTTATGCCAACAACATTCATACGTATGAAGGCGGTACGCACGAAGATGGATTCAAACGTGCGTTGACACGCGTATTGAACAGCTATGGTACAAAACAAGGCATTATCAAAGAGGATAAAGAGCGTTTATCTGGTGAAGATACACGTGAAGGTTTAACAGCAATTGTATCTATCAAACACAGTAATCCTCAATTCGAAGGACAAACGAAAACAAAATTGGGCAACACGGAAGTACGCCAGATTGTAGACAGACTCTTCACAGAAGATATGGAGCGTTTCTTGATGGAAAACCCTCAAGTGGCTCGTATTATCGTGGAGAAAGGTATTATGGCTTCTCGTGCCCGTATCGCAGCTAAAAAAGCCCGTGAAGTGACACGCAGAAAATCAGCACTTGAAGTGTCCAGCTTACCTGGTAAATTAGCAGACTGTTCAAGCAAGAACCCGGACGAAAGTGAAATCTTCTTAGTCGAAGGTGACTCTGCCGGAGGGTCTACAAAATTAGGCCGTGACTCTAGAACACAAGCGATTCTGCCATTACGAGGCAAGATTTTGAACGTTGAAAAATCACGCTTAGACAGAATCTTAAACAATAACGAAATCCGTGCCATGATTACAGCATTCGGTACAGGTATCGGCGGAGAATTCGATATTACGAAAGCACGTTATCATAAAATCGTTATTATGACAGATGCCGATGTGGACGGTGCGCATATCAGAACGTTGTTATTAACATTCTTCTACCGTTTCATGCGTCCGTTGATTGAAGCGGGTTATGTATATATTGCACAACCGCCGTTATTCAAATTAACGCAAGGCAAACAAAAGTATTATGTCTTTAACGAACGTGAATTAGAAAAATTAAAATCAGAATTGAAACCGACACCGAAATGGTCAATTTCTCGTTACAAAGGTTTAGGGGAAATGGATGCCGATCAATTATGGGAAACTACAATGAACCCTGAACACCGCTCAATGCTTCAAGTAACATTGGATGATGCGATTGAAGCGGATATGACATTCGAAATGCTGATGGGCGATGTCGTTGAAAACCGCCGTCAATTTATCGAAGACAATGCAGTCTATGCAAACTTGGATTTCTAATCTTAAAAGTATGTATCACTGCAACAGCTACGGAATTAATAACTTAAGGAGGCAATCTTGATGGCTGAATATCCTGAATCAAGAATAATTGAACGAAATATTAGTAACGAGATGCGTGAATCGTTCTTAGACTATGCGATGAGTGTTATCGTATCTCGTGCTTTGCCAGACGTCAGAGATGGTTTGAAACCGGTACATCGTCGTATATTATACGGTTTGAACGAACAAGGAATGACGCCTGATAAACCGTATAAGAAATCCGCACGTATCGTAGGTGACGTAATGGGTAAATACCACCCTCACGGGGACTCATCTATCTATGAGGCTATGGTGCGTATGGCTCAGGATTTCAGCTATCGTTATCCTCTTGTTGACGGTCAAGGCAACTTTGGTTCAATGGATGGCGATGGTGCAGCTGCAATGCGTTATACCGAAGCACGTATGACGAAACTTTCTACAGAACTATTAAGAGATATCAATAAAGATACAATCAACTTCATTGATAACTATGACGGGACAGAAAGAGAGCCGGAAGTCTTACCGGCACGTTTCCCGAACCTCTTAGTGAATGGTGCTTCAGGGATTGCAGTAGGTATGGCGACAAACATTCCGCCGCACAATATGACAGAGGTCATCAATGGTATTTTAAGCCTAAGCCACAATCCTGATATTACAATTGCGGAATTGATGGAAGATATTACAGGTCCTGACTTCCCGACTGCAGGTTTAATCCTAGGCAAGAGCGGTATTCGCCGTGCATATGAAACAGGACGCGGTTCGATTCAAATGCGTGCACGTGCTGAAATCGAAGAACGCGGCGGCGGTCGCCAACGTATCGTTGTGACTGAAATCCCGTTCCAAGTCAATAAAGCACGTATGATTGAAAAGATAGCAGAATTAGCGCGTGACAAACGAATAGACGGCATTACAGACTTGCGTGACGAAACAAGTTTGCGTACAGGTGTCAGAGTAGTTATTGATATTCGTAAAGATGCCAACGCAAGTGTTATCTTGAATAACTTATATAAACAAACACCGCTGCAAACTTCATTTGGTGTGAATATGATTGCATTAATCAACGGCAGACCGAAATTAATCAATCTTAAAGAAGCGCTAGTTGAATACTTAGAACACCAAAAAATAGTTGTACGCAGACGTACAGAATACAATTTGAAAAAAGCTGAAGATCGTGCACATATCTTAGAAGGTTTAAGAATTGCCTTAGACCATATCGATGAGATTATTACGACAATCCGTGAATCAGAAACAGATAAAGTCGCAATGGAACGTTTGCAAGAACGCTTCGAACTTTCTGAACGCCAAGCACAAGCGATCTTGGACATGCGTTTAAGACGTTTAACAGGTTTAGAAAGAGACAAAATCGAATCTGAATATAACGATTTGATTGCTTATATCGAAGAGTTGAGAGAAATCCTTGCGGACGAAGAAAAATTACTTCAATTAGTACGTGATGAATTAATCGATGTCAAAGAACGCTTCGGTGATGAACGTCGTACTGAAATTCAACTTGGCGGTCTTGATCAAATCGAAGATGAAGACTTGATTCCAGAAGAACAAATCGTTATTACATTGAGTCATAACAACTACATCAAACGTTTACCAGTTTCAACGTACCGTTCGCAAAATCGCGGCGGACGCGGTATACAAGGTATGAACATGTTGGATGAAGACTTTGTGAGTCAGATTGTTACGATGAGTACGCACGACCATGTATTGTTCTTTACAAACCAAGGCCGTGTCTACAAACTTAAAGGTTATGAGGTGCCGGAACTCTCACGTCAGTCTAAAGGTATCCCTGTAATCAACGCAATTGAGTTAGAAAATGATGAATCCATCAGTACGATGATTGCGGTGAAAGACCTAGAAAAAGAAGATGCTTACCTTGTTTTTGCAACGAAAAACGGTATTGTGAAACGTTCATCATTAAGCAACTTCTCGCACATTAACAGAAACGGTAAAATCGCAATCAACTTCAGAGATGAAGACGAACTTGTTGCGGTACGTCTAACAGACGGCACAAAAGATGTATTATTAGGTACTTCTCGTGCATCGCTCATCCGCTTCAGAGAATCACTCTTAAGACCACTCGGCCGTACAGCAGCAGGCGTAAAAGGTATTTCATTACGTGAAGGCGACTTTGTTGTGGGACTTGCAGTTGCGAATGGTGATAGTGAAGATGAAGTGCTCGTAGTCACTGAAAATGGTTACGGTAAACGTACACCGCTTGGTGAATACCGTCTTTCTAATCGCGGCGGTAAAGGTATTAAAACAGCGACAATCACAGAGAAAAACGGTGATATCGTTTGTATCACTACTGTAACTGGCGAAGAAGACTTGATGATTGTGACAGATCATGGTGTCATTATCAGAATCGATGTCAGCGATATTTCTCAAAACGGACGTTCAGCACAAGGTGTCAGATTGATTCGTCTAGGCGAAGATCAATTTGTATCTACTGTCGCAAAAGTTCAAGAAGAACCAGAAGATGAATTAGAAGGTACTTCAGACAGCGGTGCACTTCCTGGAGAAGACGAACCGACACCGACAGTCGAAGAACAAGTGATTGAATCAGACGATGACGACCGTACAATTCATACAGAAGTTGTCGATGAAACTGAAGATGAAGACGGCGAAAGAAAAGAAGTAAGACAAGACTTTATGGATCGCGTGAATGAAGATATTGAAAATGCGGATTCAGAAGATGAAGATAACGAAGAAGAATAATTTAAATGAATAGATAAAGTAAAAGCTTTCTGCAAAACCCATCGGTTAAGCAGAAAGCTTTTTTATTATTATAAATGAATTAAGTTTAATCTTCTTTTTCTTCTAAACGTTTCATCGCATATGGAATTTCCGCAATTAAGTTTGATGGCGGTACTACATACATTTCTTTAGATAGATACTCGCCAACATAACTGTGTACATAAGTACCTGCTTTAACCGCATAGTCGAAATCATCGAATTGGCCGATGAAGCTAGTAATGATACCAGAAAGTGTATCACCCATGCCGCCTGTCGCCATCGCAGGTGTGCCGATATCTAATTTATAAGTTTTATCTTTTAAATAGATTTCAGTGCCATGCTGCTTTAAGACTACCGCTGTGCCGATTTGATCAACTGCTTCGCGATTACGTTCATAAGTTTGTTCTTCAATCGGAATACCGCTCAATCTTTCCCATTCCATTTGATGAGGTGTGAAGACGATATTACGGCAGTCCGGAATCTCTACTTTCAATTTACTCATAATAGAAATTGCATCTCCGTCAATAATCAAGTTTTGATGCGGTTGAATATTTTGGAGTAAGAATGTCATTGCGTTATTACCTTTGAAATCTCTGCCTAGTCCAGGTCCGATTAAAATACTATCTGAGATTTCTATCATTTTCGTTAACATTTTTGTATCGTTGATATCAATAACCATTGCTTCTGGACAGCGTGAATGCAGTGCCGCATGGTTAGTGGGATGCGTTGCGACTGTAATCAGTCCGCTTCCGCTGTATACACATGCACGAGCAGCCATAATAATTGCGCCGCCTAAATTCGCATTACCGCCGATTAAAAGAATCTTGCCGTAGTCCCCTTTATGGGTTTCATCTTGTCTTTTTGGAATAGTAACATCTGTTAAAATTTCCACCATAATCCCTCCATATTCCCTATCAATTTTGAATCTTAAGCTTCATAAATGGAGCTTTAGGTTTCTCGATGTGTTGATGGTTGCTTATAAAATTTAAGCACATCTCAATCCAATGAGATGAGCCTGTTAGTCCATATTTTTTACTAATTTCTTAATGCATTAGAATATACTATACCTATCGAATGGGTAAGTCAATACATATAATTTAAGTATTTATTAACATTCGGTAAGCATGCGTCATGACAAGGATAAGCAGCTTTCTATCATCTGCATTTCTGCTCATAGTATCGGCTTTACGATTATGTTCAACTCATGAAACGTTATGAAGAAGTCAGGTGCTGTATTTTAGCTTGTTAAAATAGTGACGTATTAACACGCTACGGCTTTCGCTAAAGCTATTGTCCTACCCAAAATGTAAGCGTATACTTGTGATAATTGTATACATTTATTTTACTGAGGGGGTAATTCAATTGACATTAGAATTAAACGGAGCATCGCTCACAATTGAAGATATCAAGACATTTTTACACCAGCAAGATAAGGTAGCAATCTCAGCTGAAGCAATGGAACGTGTAAAGCAGAGCCGTGCTATTGTGGAGGAAATCATTAAAAATAAAGAAACGATTTATGGTATTACAACAGGGTTCGGCTTATTCAGCGATGTCTTAATCGACCCTGAGCAATACAATCAATTACAAGTGAACTTGATTCGTTCCCATGCTTGCGGAACAGGGGATCCATTTTCGCATGATGTAGCATTAGTGATGATGGTATTACGTCTGAACACTATGTTAAAAGGGCATTCAGGTGTAACAACTGACTTAGTGGATCAATTGATTTATTTCATCAATGAACGTATTATTCCGATTATTCCGCAACAAGGTTCGTTAGGTGCATCAGGTGATTTAGCACCGTTATCTCACCTTGCATTAGCATTAATCGGAGAAGGCAAAGTCTTTTATCAGCAAGAAGAAAGAGACAGCAAAGATGTACTTGAAATGCTAGGACGACAACCATTAGAGCTTTCCGCAAAAGAAGGATTAGCTTTGATAAATGGGACGCAAGCAATGACAGCACAAGGTGTCATCAGCTGTATTGAAGCGGAAAGTCTGGCATATCAATCTGAATGGATTGCGGCACTGACACATCAAGCATTAAACGGCATTACAGATGCTTATCGTCCAGAAGTACACGATGTGCGCAACTTCCCAGAACAAAGTGCAGTAGCGGATCGTATGCTGTATTGGTTAGAAGATTCTCAGTTAACTACACATCAAGGTGAAATCCGAGTTCAAGATGCTTATACATTACGCTGTATTCCGCAAGTCCATGGTGCCAGCTTTGAAACATTGAAGTTTGTGAAACAACAATTGGAACGTGAAATGAATGCGGCTAATGATAATCCGTTAATCTTCCATGAAGATGATGAAACATTAGTGATTTCAGGCGGCAACTTCCATGGTCAGCCTGTTGCTTATGCATTAGATTTCTTAAAAGTAGCAGTCAGCGAATTAGGCAATATCGCAGAACGCCGCTTAGAACGCTTAGTTAATCCGCAATTAAACGGTGGTTTGCCTGCTTTCTTAAGTCCTGAACCTGGATTGCAAAGCGGTGCGATGATTATGCAATATGCGGCTGCAAGTTTAGTTTCAGAAAATAAAACATTAGCACATCCGGCAAGTGTTGATTCCATTCCTTCATCAGCTAACCAAGAAGATCATGTTTCAATGGGTACAATCGGATCAAGACATGGTTATCAAATTGTGGATAATACGCGCAGAGTGCTTTCAATCGAATTGATTATTGCGCTGCAAGCAGTGGAACTGAAAGGCATCGATCAATTATCGCCGCGTTCACGTGAAAAATATGAGACATTAAGAAACATTACGCCTTCTATTACAGAAGACCGTCAATTCCATCAAGATATCACACAAGTTTCGCGTTATTTACAGCAAGCTGCGTATACTGATGCAGAATGCAAATAACATGAATTTTTCTTGAATTCAGAAAAATTTTATATTTGAGTTGCAATTTAAAATAGTATTTGCTATAGTGAAGTTAAGTTAATAAAACATTGTTCGCAGGATAAGTAGTCCTAAGTAATAATTTCAGAGAGCTTATGGTTGGTGTGAATAAGCAATTAAGGCTTAGCGGTGAATCTACCTGCATATGAGTGAACAACCGGTTTTAACCGTTATTTTAGTGAGAGTGCAGTGTGCATCAATTTTTGATACATACTGTTAAATAGGGTGGCAACACGTATACCACGTCCCTTGTAGGGACGTGGTATTTTTTTATCTTTTTTTAAAGCTACTCTAAAATATTATTAATTTTTATTATTATACCCCTACACATATTTCGAAAGGATGACTTAAACATGTTAGATATTAAATTGTTTAGAAATGAAACTGATCGCTTAAAAGAGAAAGTAAGATTACGTAATATGGATCCTAAAATCGTGGATGAAGTATTAGAACTTGATGGCAAACGTCGTGAATTAATCGGTAAAGCAGAAGAAATGAAAGCTGAACGTAACCGAGTAAGCGGTGAAATCGCTGAGAAAAAACGCAACAAAGAAAATGCGGATGACGCTATTAAAGAAATGAGAGAACTTGGCGATAAAATCAAAGATATTGATACTGAATTACATGAAGTGGATGATGCGTTGAATTATAGATTATCTACAATCCCTAATATCATGCATGATGATGTACCTGAAGGCGAAACTGATGAAGATAATATTGAAGTTAAAAAATGGGGTACACCACGCGAATTCGACTTCGAAGCAAAAGCACACTGGGATTTAGTCGAAGAATTAGGTATGGCTGATTTCGAACGTGCTGCACGCGTATCTGGTGCACGTTTCGTCTTCTTAACAAATGAAGGTGCGCAATTAGAACGTGCGTTAATGAACTACATGTTAACAAAACATACAACTCAGCACGGCTATACTGAAATGATGGTACCTCAACTTGTAAATGCAAATGCAATGTATGGTACAGGTCAACTTCCAAAATTCGAAGAAGACTTATTCAAAATTGAAAAAGAAGGCTTCTACATGATTCCAACAGCAGAAGTACCTTTAACTAACTTCTACCGCGAAGAAGTTTTACCTGCAGATAAATTACCAGGTAAATTCACTGCACAGTCAGCATGCTTCAGAAGCGAAGCGGGTTCTGCCGGACGTGATACACGTGGTTTAATCCGTTTGCACCAATTCGATAAAGTTGAGTTGGTACGCTTTGAAAAACCTGAAGATTCTTGGGATGCATTAGAACAGTTAACAAGCAACGCAGAAGCAATCTTAGAAGAACTTGAATTACCATATCGTCGTGTCATCTTATGTACAGGCGACTTAGGATTCAGTTCAAGTAAAACATATGACTTAGAAGTTTGGCTTCCAAGTTATGATGACTACAAAGAAATCAGCTCATGCTCTAACATGACAGATTTCCAAGCACGTCGTGCTAACATTCGTTTCAAACGCGACAAAGATGCTAAACCTGAATTAGTTCATACATTGAACGGAAGCGGATTAGCAGTAGGTCGTACATTTGCAGCGATTGTTGAAAATTATCAAAATGCGGATGGTTCAATCACGATTCCAAAAGCATTAGTACCATTTATGGGCGGAAAAGAAAAAATCGGCCCAGCAACAAAATAAATGGGATCATCGAGTAGTTGGAAAATGAATTAAGATGATCCAACCTCGTTCCAATATATATATTTACCTACCACATGGACGCTATGCCTTACCAACATAGCGTCCGTTTTTTTATTTCCCGAACAATTATTTCCTGATAAAAAACAAAAAACCGACTACCCTCTAAGGATAATCGATTGAAATAGAATAGTTTAAAAATACTGTAATGAAAGGGTTTGTTAGACATCTAGGTGTCTAACTTCAGACAAACGGAAGTCTACCCTTTTACCTTTTGTTTTTGAGCTTCTGAACGCTGTGAAGTATCGACATATAGAAATGCGATCAATGCCATAATGCTCAGTGTAACGAATGCAAAACCTAATGGAATCAGAAAATTTCCAGCGTTTAAAAAGACAAACCCAGTGATACTCATTCTAATCAAGGCATGCAATACGAAACATAATATGCTTGTGAAAAACAGCGCAAGGCTGCTTCCTGCTAAGAAAACTTTCTGCATATTCCGCTGCTCCTTCTTAATATAAAATCTTCTTGGACATACTCATTATATCGTGGTTTGCAACATATTTCGATAGCGTTTTCGTGAATTAATATAAATTTAACAAATTTTTGTCCTTGCACAGAGTATATTAAGCGCCTGTCATCAATTGAATGATACCGAAAATCAAAATAATAAGTGCGGCAATTGCGGTTAAACTCAGAGAAAGTACTGTTATTTTCTGGCTTCTGTATCTTTTTTCTTTCTTCAATTCTCGAACTGAAAGGATAACTGAAACGACTAACAAAATTAGTACAATGACATATGTAATGATTGCACCGGCTGACATATAACGCCTCCTTTAAAAATATAATAAATATGTATTTTATTAATTTATACCTCATTTAAAAGCAAAAGAAACATTAGGAAATTCTATGTCTCAGTTATGAAAATAAATAGTGAGAATCAAAGAAGACCGACAGGCTTAAAAACATATAGGATACCAGTGATATCAAGTAGGTGATTCTTGCCAACTATGTTAAAATAATTCTTATAGTTACTAAAGTATAGGAGTGGCGAATTTGTTTGCAAAAATAGACCTGAAGGCGACGCTTCTAGCGACATTAGCTTTGCTGATAGTTGCTGCAGTCACCTATTTTTTACCGGTTGCCGGAATCATATTATTCTTCGTTGCAACGGTGCCTGGGATAATTCTATGGCATAAGTCTATTATGTCATTCGGTGTTGCCGCGTTGATTACAGTTGTATTGGCTGTTCTTTTCGGAAGTCAATTGGTACTAAGCTATATCATCTTTATCTTGATTTTAAGCTTAGTTGTAGGCCAACTATTGAAAGAACGTACTTCCAAAGAACGTATACTCTATATCGCGACTACATATATGAGTATTATTTCATTAGCAGCGTTTATGCTGCTTCAAGTCTTTGAAAAGCTGCCGCTTTCACAAGTACTTGTGAAGCCATTAAAAGATCAGTTATATCACGCAATGGCAATGAGCGGGTTGGACGCTTCTTCACGCGGTGTATTTGAAGAAGGCTTTAGACAATTAGCAGTCCAATTACCAAGTTATGCTATCATTATCATTTTTATCATGATTTTGATTAACTTAATTGTTACGTTCCCGATATTACGTAAGTTCAAAATAGCAACCCCAGTATTTAAACCGCTGTATGCTTGGCATTTTAAACGTGTGATTGCATATATCTACTTTGTAGTACTGTTGTGTGTCATGTTCGCAACACAACCTGGTACATTCCAAAGTATTGTTTTAAATATGCAAGTCATCTTATCGTTTATTATGTTTATTCAAGGATTAAGTTTTATCGCATTCTTTGCGAAAGTAAAACGATTACCGGCAGCAGTGGGTATATTATTAATGATTGTCGGATTTTTAATTACACCTATCATACCTATCGTAGGCCTTTTAGGTGTTGTAGACTTATGTTTCAATCTGAAAAGATTTATCAAAAAATGATTTGAGGTGACAGAATGAATCGTCAATCCACGAAGAAAGCACTGATAATACCTTTTTTGCTGATGGTACTGACTGCAATCGCATTAGTAGTTGTATGGTTTATCTTTAATCAATTGATTGCAGGCATTGCTTCGGCAGTATTGGTTGTCATGATTATTATCAGTGCATTTGCGTTGCGCAATGCATTCTTACGGTTGGATAATTATGTAGATGATTTGAGCGGACAAATTTCAGCAGGCAACAGTATCGCGATTAAAAGCTTGCCAATCGGAATTATTGTCCTTGATGAGAACGAAGATGTAGAATGGATGAACCATTTCATGTCTGATCGGTTAGATCGCAATGTTATCTCAGATCCGATAAATGAAGTGTATCCTAACATTCTGAAGCAATTAGAAAAGACACAAGAAATCGAAATTACAGACGGCAGTTATCATTACCGCGTTCGTTATTCTGAAGATGAACATGTATTGTATTTCTTCGACATTACAGAAGAAGTACAGACTTATGAATTATATGAAGAATCGAAACCAATTATTGCGACGCTGTTCTTAGATAACTACGATGAAATCACACAAAATATGAATGATACACAACGTTCTGAAATCAACTCAATGGTGACACGTGTTATCAGCCGTTGGGCATCTGAATATGACATTTATTTCAAACGTTACAGTTCAGACCAATTCGTTGCGTATTTAAACAGACGTATCTTAGCACAATTAGAAGAGTCGAACTTTGATATCTTGCGTAATCTGCGTGAGAAAAGTGTGGGCTATCGTGCCCAATTAACTTTAAGTATCGGTGTCGGCGAAGGCTCAGAGAACTTGATTGATTTAGGGGATTTATCACAATCAGGTTTAGACCTTGCATTAGGCCGCGGCGGCGACCAAGTAGCCATCAAACATATTAACGGCAACGTTCGTTTCTATGGCGGTAAGACTGACCCGATGGAGAAACGTACACGTGTACGTGCACGCGTTATCTCTCATGCATTGAAAGATATTTTAATGGAAGGCGACAAAGTCATCATCATGGGGCACAAACGTCCTGATTTAGATGCTATCGGTGCAGCAATCGGGGTATCGCGTTTTGCGATGATGAACAACTTAGATGCTTATGTTGTCTTAAACGATGAAGATATTGACCCGACATTGCGTCGTGTCATGGATGAAATCGATAAGAAACCAGAATTGAAAGACCGCTTTATCACATCTGATGAAGCATGGGATACTATGACATCGAAAACAACATTAGTAGTCGTCGATACGCACAAACCTGAAATGGTCTTAGATGAGAACATCTTAAATAAAGCCAACCGCAAAGTGGTCATCGACCACCATCGCCGCGGCGAAAGCTTTATCTCTCATCCGTTATTGGTATACATGGAACCTTATGCCAGCTCTACAGCAGAACTTGTGACAGAGCTGCTTGAATACCAACCGACAGAACAGCGTCTGACAAGACTTGAATCTACAATTATGTATGCAGGTATTATTGTGGATACACGCAACTTTACATTGCGTACAGGTTCAAGAACATTTGATGCGGCAAGTTATTTACGTGCACATGGTGCAGATACGATCTTGACACAGCATTTCTTAAAAGACGATATTGATACGTATATCAATCGTTCAGAATTAATCCGAACTGTGAAATTGCAAGATAATGGTATTGCGATTGCACATGGTTCTAATGATAAAATTTATCATCCTGTTACAGTTGCACAAGCTGCAGATGAGTTGTTAAGTTTAGACGGTGTAGAGGCATCTTATGTGATTGCCCGCAGAGAAGACGACTTAGTCGGTATTTCTGCACGTTCACTCGGTTCTATCAATGTTCAGCTGACAATGGAAGCATTGGGCGGCGGCGGACATTTAACAAACGCGGCAACTCAAATTAAAGGTGTAACAGTAGACGAAGCAGTAGAACAATTACAACAAGCCATAGATGAACAAATCAGTAGGAGTGAAGGATAATGAAAGTAATTTTTACACAAGACGTTAAAGGTAAAGGCAAGAAAGGCGAAGTAAAAGACGTACCAGTAGGTTACGCAAACAACTTCTTATTCAAGAAAAATGTTGCTGTGGAAGCAACACCAGGCAACTTAAAACAATTAGAACAGCAAAACAAACGTGCTGAACAAGAAAGAGAACAAGAAATCGAAGATGCAAAAGCATTAGCAAAACGCCTTGAAGAAATCGAAGTAGAAGTTACTGCGAAATCAGGCGAAGGCGGAAAATTATTCGGTTCTGTAAGTACTAAACAAATTGCACAAGCACTTCAAAAACAACATGATATTAAAATTGATAAACGTAAAATGGAATTGCCTAATGGTATCCATGCATTAGGTTATACAAATGTACCAGTAAAATTAGACAAAACTGTCGAAGGTACAATCCGTGTTCACACAGTGGAACAATAAGAAAGATTTGGAAATAATCAGAGGTGTAATCAAAAATGGATGGAATGTATGAACAAAACCAGATGCCCCATAACAATGAGGCTGAACAATCTGTCTTAGGTGCCATTATTATTGATCCGCAGCTCATCGGGGAAACTCAGGGAGTCTTGCTTCCTGAGTCCTTTTATAGAGGCGCTCACCAACACATATTCCGTGCGATGATGCACCTCTCTGAGGAAAACAGCGAAATTGATGTCGTAACCTTGATGGACCAGCTGACATCAGAAGGGACATTGAGCGAAGCGGGCGGACCGCAATATCTTGCTGAACTGGCAAGCAATGTACCGACTACACGCAATATTGAATACTATAGAGAAATCGTCTATAAATTAGCCGCGAAACGTAATTTGATTCGTGTCGCTGATCAAATCGCAAAAGACGGCTATGATTCAGAACTTGAACTTGATGACATCTTAAGCGATGCTGAGCGCAAGATTTTAGAACTTGCCTCAACGAGAGAATCAGAAGGCTTTAAAGACATCCGAGATGTCTTAGGCCAAGTTTATGAAAATGCTGAAGAACTTGACCAAAATAGTGGTCAGACACCAGGTATCCCTACAGGTTATCGTGATTTAGACCAAATGACTGCGGGCTTTAACCGTAACGATTTAATCATTTTGGCTGCACGTCCCTCTGTAGGTAAGACTGCCTTCTCATTAAATATTGCACAAAAAGTCGCAACACATGAAAGTAATTATACGGTAGGTATCTTCTCGCTTGAGATGGGTGCAGACCAGCTTGCAACACGTATGATTTGCAGCTCAGGCAACGTTGACTCTAACCGTTTGCGTACAGGTACGATGACTGAAGAAGACTGGAATCGCTTCACAGTTGCGGTCGGTAAGCTTTCACGTACGAAAATCTTTATTGATGATACGCCGGGTATCAGAATTACAGACTTGCGTTCAAAATGCCGCAGACTGAAACAAGAGCACGGTTTAGATATGATTGTAATCGACTACTTGCAGTTGATTATGGGAAGCGGTTCTCGTATGTCAGACAACCGTCAGCAAGAAGTATCTGAGATTTCAAGAACACTTAAAGCTATTGCACGTGAACTAGAATGTCCTGTTATCGCACTGAGTCAGTTATCTCGTGGTGTAGAACAGCGACAAGATAAACGTCCGATGATGAGTGATATTCGTGAATCCGGTTCGATTGAGCAAGATGCGGATATCGTAGCTTTCTTATATCGTGATGATTACTATAATCGCGAAGATGGAGAAGAAGATGACGACGGTGGAATGGAACCTGTAACCAATGATGATAACGGTGAGATCGAAGTCATTATTGCGAAGCAGCGTAACGGCCCGACCGGTACTGTCAAACTGCACTTCATGAAACAATATAATAAGTTTACGGATATAGATTATGCACATGCAGATATGATGTAAATTGTTTTTACATCACCGTAATTAAAGGAAAGACCAAACTTGTGTTTTGGTCTTTTTTTTAATGGGTAATTGGTATATTGAAGTTTGTGCGAAAAAATATTTTCACGTACAATAAAATGATGTTTTTGTTTAATGTACGGTTTTAAGTCGTTTTAAAAGGTATGTTTTGTCAATAAGTATGTGTAATAATAAAGAGTAAAACTTCGTTGAAATATTGGTGTTACAAGCATTAAAGGTATTTTAGATGAAAAATGCTTTTTATGTGATTGCCAAAAAACTGTAATATTTAATGTTCGTTTTCTATTTGCATTACGCGCTTACAATTGATAGAATATTGAATGGTTAATTGAGAATAACTTGGAGGTGCTCTTATGTCATCAATCGTAGTTGTTGGGACACAATGGGGAGACGAAGGTAAAGGTAAAATCACAGACTTTTTAGCGGAACAAGCGGACGTTATCACACGCTTTTCAGGCGGAAATAACGCAGGACATACTATCAAATTCGGCGGGGAAACTTATAAATTGCACTTAGTACCGTCAGGAATTTTCTATCAAGATAAACTTTCTGTTATCGGTAACGGTGTTGTAGTAGATCCCGTTGCATTATTAAAAGAGTTGGACGCATTAAACGAACGCGGTATTCCAACAAATAATTTGCGTATTTCAAATCGTGCACAGGTCATTTTGCCTTACCACTTATTACAAGATGAGTATGAAGAACGTCTTCGTGGTGATAATAAAATCGGTACGACTAAGAAAGGTATCGGCCCAGCATACGTTGATAAAGCACAAAGAATCGGAATCCGTATGGCGGATTTATTAGACAAAGAAACATTTGAAAGATTATTAAAAGCGAATCTTGAATACAAAGCTGCTTACTTCAAAGGTATGTTCAATGAAGAAGTACCTGCTTTCGAAGACATCTTTGAAGAGTACTATGCGGCTGGTCAAAGATTAAAAGAATATGTGACAGACACACCTAAATTATTAGACGATGCTATTGTCGCAAACGAACGTGTTCTATTTGAAGGAGCACAAGGTGTAATGCTGGATATCGATCATGGTACATATCCATTCGTTACATCAAGCAACCCGATTGCTGGTAATGTAACAGTCGGCGGCGGTATCGGACCTACATTCGTATCTAAAGTTATCGGTGTATGCAAAGCTTATACATCACGTGTCGGCGATGGTCCATTCCCAACTGAATTATTCGATGAAGATGGTCATCATATCCGTGAAGTCGGCCGTGAATACGGTACAACTACAGGACGTCCGCGTCGTGTAGGCTGGTTCGACTCAGTAGTATTGCGCCACTCTCGTCGTGTGAGCGGTATTACAGATTTATCTATCAACTCTATCGACGTTTTAACTGGTTTAGATACAGTTAAAATCTGTGTTGCTTATGAGTTGGATGGCGAAGAAATCACAGAATACCCAGCAAACTTGAACGCATTAAACCGTTGCAAACCAATCTATGAAGAATTACCAGGTTGGACTGAAGACATTACAGGTGTTCAATCATTAGAAGAACTTCCTGATAATGCACGCCGTTACTTAGAACGTATTTCTGAACTATGCGGTGTCGGTATTTCAATCTTCTCTGTAGGTCCAGACCGTACACAAACAAACATGTTGAAACCTTTATGGTAAGACGATAAAACAAAACATGATAAATGTATGAACTAAAAAAGATGCGAGACAGGAATTTTCTTCCTGCATCGCATCTTTTTTGATTTGAAATCATATATATTTTAATGGATTTTCTTCTTACGGTGATGACCGCCGCGTACTTCGGAAACATTACCGAAGGATAAGAAGGCTTTAGGATCGATTTGAAGCACAACCTCTTTGAGTTTGGCTTCTTCGACACGTGTAATGACCGTGAAGACGACTTTGCGCGGATCGCCGGTATAAGCACCTTCTGCATGCAAATACGTTACACCACGCCCTAAACGGTCGTTAATGGCTTCTCCGATTTCTTTATAGTCATCACTGATAATCCATACAGCTTTCGATTCATCTAAACCGACTAAGATCAAGTCAATCATTTTAAAGGCAATGAAATAAGCAACAACACTGTACATTGCACTTTCCCATGTAAAGACAAAACCTGCGACTGCGAAAATAAAGAAGTTGAAAATCATAACGATTTCACCGACTGAAAACGGCAGACGGTTATGTACAAGAATAGACATGATTTCTGTACCATCCATACTTCCCCCGGCACGTATTACTAATCCGACACCGATACCTACAATGGCACCCCCGAAGATAGTAATAAGCAGCGGTTCTTTTACAACTGCAGGAATACCGCTTAATAACATTGTTCCTACAGATAAGACTGTAATTGCATAAAGTGTGGACACTGCAAAAGTTTTACCGATTTGCTTGTAGCCTAAAAAGAAGAATGGCAAGTTAAGTAAGAAAATAAATATACCAAGAGACCATCCTGTTAAATGGGATAAGATAATCGAGATACCGACAATCCCGCCATCTAACAATTTATTTGGAACTAAGAAGAGCTCAAGTCCTACGGCTGTAAGCATTGAACCGATAGTTAAGAAAAGAATACGAATGATGATTTGTGTGAGAGACAATCTTTTTTCTTTCTTAGCATGACCCCCAGAAGTAGTAGATTGATTCATAATTTACCTCCTAAAATGGGTTATGTAAAAATTATACAAAAAATCTTTAAAAAAAGCTTGTCTTTTTTAAAATAGCTGTGCTATAATCTATCTTGTGCTTAAAAAACGGCTCCTTGGTCAAGCGGTTAAGACACCGCCCTTTCACGGCGGTAACACGGGTTCGAGTCCCGTAGGAGTCACCATTTAAGGTCTCGTAGTGTAGCGGTTAACACGCCTGCCTGTCACGCAGGAGATCGCGGGTTCGATTCCCGTCGAGACCGTATAATGCTCACCCAATAGGGTGGGCATTTTTATTTTACCTTTTTTAGGTAAAGGCAATGTAAATACAGACTGCGAAACTTTTATTTTATTTACACTTCTGATACAAAGTGTTCAAAACACGATTTTAGTATAAAATGTAAAGAAGTGCTACAATAGCATGAACACACATGAATCCTCTCTTTTTTTAGACATTCCCCCATTTTTGAAACGCTTCAAATTATAAATGACTTCTTAAAATATTGTTTTATATGAAAATCAGGTCGTGGATTACGCTATAAATTTGATATAAAAAATAGAATTGGCGTGTAAGAAATGGTAAATTATATAGTAGATACTTATGTCTAAATAAAATTATTCATGTACGATTATGATTAGAAATGAGGTTTAGGATTATGGCGAGAAAAGTAGTTGTAGTAGACGATGAAAAACCTATTGCTGATATTCTAGAATTTAATTTGAAAAAAGAAGGTTATGAAGTCTTTTGTGCGTATGATGGTAATGATGCAATCGACTTAATTTATGATGAAGAACCAGATATCGTACTTCTAGATATTATGCTTCCTGGCAGAGATGGTATGGAAGTCTGCCGAGAAGTGCGTAAAAAATATGAAATGCCGATTATTATGTTAACGGCGAAAGACTCTGAAATTGATAAAGTGCTTGGTTTAGAACTTGGCGCAGACGACTATGTCACGAAACCATTCAGTACACGTGAATTGATTGCACGTGTGAAAGCGAACTTGCGCCGTCGTTATACACAACCGGCACAAGAAGCAAATAATGCGCCGAATGAAATTACAATCAAAGATATTGTGATTTATCCGGATGCATATTCTATTAAGAAACGCGGAAAAGATATTGAATTAACACATCGTGAATTCGAACTTTTCCATTATCTGGCTAACCATATGGGACAAGTAATGACACGTGAACATTTACTTCAAACTGTATGGGGCTATGATTACTTCGGCGATGTGCGTACTGTCGATGTGACAATCCGTCGTTTAAGAGAAAAAATCGAGGATGATCCGTCACACCCAGAATATATTGTGACACGCCGCGGTGTTGGATACTTCCTGCAGCAGCATGACTGAGGCGGCGTTGTATGAAATGGCTTAAACAATTTCAATCCCTTCACACGAAACTCGTGATTGTTTATGTCTTATTAATTATCATCGGTATGCAGATTATTGGTTTATATTTCACTAATAACTTAGAACGAGAATTAACGCAGACATTTAAAAACAATATTGCGCAGTATGCAAAACAAATCGAGATCAACGTGGAAAAGGTAAATGAAGAAGACCGTTCAGTCAACGCGCAAAAAGAGATTCAAAATCTGCTTAATGAATATGCGAACCGCCAAGAAATCGAACAGATCAACTATATTGATAAGAATCAAATCATTGTCGCAACGACGAAACAATCTTCTAATAGTATTGTGAATCAAAAGGCAAATGATACTTCTGTTCAAAAGGCGCTTTCATTAGGACAAGCCAATGACCACACTATACTAAAAGACTACGGCAAGGGTAAACAGCGTGTATGGATTTACAACTTGCCTGTAAAGTCGTCTAAAGGGGTTATCGGCGATATTTATATCGAAGCTGATATCGATAATGTCTATGATCAGCTGAACAACTTTAACCAAATCTTTATCGTAGGTACTGCAATTTCCCTCTTCATCACTGGTTTGCTTGGGTTCTTTATTGCCCGTACGATTACAAAACCGATTACGGATATGCGTAACCAAACTGTAGAGATGTCAAAAGGGAATTATACACAGCGCGTGAAGATTTATGGGAACGATGAAATCGGCGAACTTGCATTGGCCTTCAATAACTTGTCGAAGCGGGTACAAGAAGCACAAGCGAATACAGAAAGCGAGAAACGTCGTTTAGACTCTGTTATCACGCACATGAGTGATGGGGTTATTGCGACGGACAGACGCGGCCGTGTACGTATTGTGAATGATATGGCCTTGAAAATGCTGGGCATGGCTAAAGAAGATGTAATGGGTTATAACATGTTAAGTGTGCTTAACCTAGAAGATGAGTTCGCACTTGATGAAATGCAAGAAAACAATAATAGTTTCTTATTAGATATTAATGAAGCTGAAGGTATTATTGCGCGTGTAAGTTTCAGTACAATCGTTCAAGATACAGGTTTCGTGTCAGGTTATATTGCTGTGCTGCATGATGTAACTGAGCAGCAGCAAGTTGAACAAGAACGCCGCGAATTCGTTGCGAACGTTTCACACGAACTGCGTACACCGCTGACTTCTATGAACAGCTATCTTGAAGCCTTAGAAGAAGGTGCTTGGCAAGATCCTGAGATTGCGCCGCAATTCTTATCTGTCACAAGAGAAGAAACAGTACGTATGATTCGTTTGGTAAATGACTTGCTTAACTTATCGCGTATGGACAATGATTCAGAACAAATTACCAAAGAGATTGTTGACTTCAACATGTTTATTAATAAAATTATCAACCGTCATGAAATGGCGGCGAAAGATGTGACATTTGTACGAGATATTCCTGAAGAAACCATCTTTACAGAAATTGACCCGGATAAGATGACACAAGTATTTGATAATGTGATTACCAATGCGATGAAATATTCGCGCGGCAATAAACGAGTTGAGTTTCACGTGAAACCGAACCCATTATATAACCGTATGACAATTCGTATTAAAGATAATGGTATCGGTATTCCGATTAATAAAGTAGATAAAATCTTTGATCGCTTCTTCCGTGTAGATAAAGCACGTACACGCAAGATGGGCGGTACTGGTTTAGGGCTGGCGATTTCAAAAGAGATTGTGGAAGCACATAACGGCCGTATTTGGGCAAACAGCGTCGAGGGTCAAGGAACATCAATCTTCATCACGTTACCGTGTGAAGTTATAGAAGATGGTGATTGGGATGAGGCATAAAGAAGCCGCAAAATCAGTCATACTTACACTTTTGGTGCTGATGAGTATTGTCTTAACGTATTTGATGTGGAATTTCTCACCAGACTTGGCGAATCTTGAAAGTCAGGATAATAAGAAAGATACACAAAATACTATCGGCAAGGCGAACTCTGAATCTATGGAGAGTGTGATAACACCTTATCAAGTGGTTATCTCTGATAGTGATCAATCTGAAGGTGCATTAGAAACACGCCATATGAATCGGAAAATTGTCAAAGTATTAAAGAACCAAGAAATTAAGAATGCTAATGAGGTATATCATGCGCATAACTTGTTTATTCCAGAGTTGAGCGATCGCTTCTTAGTTCTTGATTTCTCTTATGATATGCCTTTATCTATGTATTTAGGACAAGTCTTGAATATGGATGCGAAGGTCTCGAATAAATTCAATTTCAACCGTTTGATTATCGATGCTGATCAAAAGAATACTGCAGTGATTTATGCAATCGGCAGTGATCATCATCATGTAATGCGTATGAATACATCAATTTCAAGCAAGAATGTGAAAGATTTAGAAGCTAAGATTCAACCGGATTTATCACCTTTCGCAGATATTATTACGAATAAAAATACGATAGATGCCTCTACGCATATTTTCGCACCAGAGAAGCCTAAACACTTAAAGACATATCGTACTATCTTTAACCATATCAGTGTAGAAGCGATGAACTCTATTCTCTTTAATGATTCTGTCGTGGTACGCAGTACTAAGAGCGGCAGCACGACTTATAATAACAATACAGGTGTTGCGAGCTATGATTCTAAAAATGAATCGTATCGTTACACGAACCTGTCTGAAGATGAATCGAAATCTAAAAATATGTTGGAAACTATACCAAGTACATTTGATTATATTAATGCACATGGCGGATTCACAGATGATTTCCGATTATTTGATACAGATGAAACCTCTGGTGAACTCACGTATCAAAGTTTCTTAAACGGTGTGCCTGTCTTTAATAAAAATAATTTAAGTACGATTCAAGTCGCTTGGGGAGAGAAAGGCATTTTCAGTTATGCACGTGCCTTGCTTAAAACGAATATCACTATCGACAGCGATGAAGATAAGAAAGACTTGCCAGGTGCTGAAACGGTACGTTCCAATCTTGCGAATAACCCGAATATCGACTTTAAGAAAGTAACTAACATGACGATTGGTTATACGATGAAAGATAAAGAGAAAGACGATATTGAGGTACAGCGCAACAGTGAATATGAACCGCAATGGTATATCCAATACGATGGTGAATGGCATGCTTACTCGAATGGAGGTCTTGAAGAATGAACTGGAAATACGCAAAGACACTCTTTATATTCGTGTTTATCATCATCAACATCATGCTTGCTATTATGTATGTGAATAAAATCAATAAATCACATATCAATGAAGCGGATGATAATAATGAAGTGGATTTCAGACAAGAAGAAATCAGTATTCCTAAAGAGCTGCCGGATGTCAGAGGGCTGCAAGTGCAGTTGGTGACTGGGCGCTCAAAAGATTTTACGAACTATGCTAAGTCTAAAGAAGATATTAAAGCAACTGATGATGGGAAAGTGGCAGAAGGTACAATCGACCCAGCCATCAGCGTGAGTAATGATCAAGTCACAAGTCTGAAAATGTTCATGAAAAAGAACATTTATAAAGGTGAAGATTATCAATTATTCAGTACAGATAATGATGAAGAAGTCTTTGAACAAACCTTTAAAGGCTTGCCGATCATGAATAATGATAAAGCTATGGTGAAATTCAAAGTAGATGATGAGGACAAGGTAAGCAGTTATCGTCAAACGGCTATGAATGAACTCAGTGCATCTAAAGGTGAAAATAATGATGAAGAAAAAGTAATCAGTGCACGCAATGCCATTGAAGCGTTGTACTTCAATCGTTATTTAAAGCGTAATGATGCTGTGACTAATATTCGACTCGGTTACTACTCTGTCGTACGTGAAACTAACGTTCAAGTCTTCCAGGCAAACTGGGAAATCAAAGTGAATCACGCAGACAGCAATGAAACTAAAACTTATTATGTCGAAGCAACGTCTAAAAACCCTAAAATTATCGTAAGATAGTAATAACGTTAAAAACGTAGAGAAACCAAACATAAGCAGCAGTTAACGAAAGAAGTGTCAGTGGCTCATTGAAGCTATTGATGCTTCTTTCTTTGCGGAGAAGCGGATAGGTGAATATCCTAAAGAACAAATAAGATTATTTTCCTTAGTACAGTGGGCAGAAAGGTCATTTAGGTGTACAATAGATAGGTGAAATTTTTAATTTATGAGGTCCGGCACTGTTCGGCCACTCAAACGGCAGTATGACCAAGCCGTATCTTTAACAAAGCCTCAATAATTTGAGATAATAATAGAAATGTACTCGGACAAAAACATAATAGAGAAATAGTGAGTAACTTAGAAAGGGTGAATCGCTTGATACGTATGAGCGTACTAGCGAGTGGCAGTACAGGCAATGCCACTTATGTAGAAAGTGATAAAGGTAGCCTGCTCGTTGATGCTGGATTAACCGGCAAAAAAATGGAAGAACTCTTCAGTAAAATCGATAAAAATATAGCAGATTTAAATGGTATTTTAGTGACACATGAACATGTTGATCATATTAAAGGATTAGGCGTGCTTGCACGTAAATATCAATTGCCTATCTATGCGAATGAAAAGACATGGCAAGCCATTGAAAAGAAAGACAGCAAGATTCCAATGGACCAAAAATTCATCTTCAACCCCTATGAAACACATTCTTTAGCTGGGTTTGATATTGAATCATTCAATGTTTCGCATGATGCGATAGATCCGCAATTCTACATTTTCCATAATGATTATAAGAAATTTACAATGATTACGGATACAGGATATGTTTCAGATCGAATGAAAGGCATGATCAGAGGCAGTGATGCTTTCATGTTCGAAAGCAACCATGATGTAGACATGCTGCGTATGTGCCGTTATCCATGGAAAACAAAACAACGTATCTTAGGTGATATGGGACACGTTTCTAACGAAGATGCGGCTATGGCAATGTGTGATGTCATTACAGGCAATACAAAACGTATTTACTTATCACATCTATCACAAGATAATAATATGAAAGACTTAGCACGTATGAGTGTAGGACAAGTCTTAAACCATCATGATATTGATACAAATAAAGAAGTTTTATTATGTGATACGGATAAGGCAGAACCCACACCGATTTACACAATATAGTTGAAACATTAATAATATGTTTTAAATGGACTCTAGTGAAAAAACTAGGGTCTTTTTTTATGATTTAGTGTTCATTTAGTAAAAAAGAACATGCTATAATTTTTAGGGTAGTGTGCACGTAGGGTAGTTATTCACAATTTCGTGTAAAGAAAGCGCGTAACTGTGAATAACTATGTAAGACTTACCTGCAAGTTATGCACAAAATAAGGTTGAGTTATCCCCATTTGTGCACAATCCACATAGAAATACCCACATTATTAACAGAGTTATCCACATATCTACAAGTTATGTACAGAAATGTGAGTAAAATCCACAATAATAGCTATGAATTTATATACATAACGTACTAATTAAGACAGTAGCCTGTGAATAGGTGGATATCCTGTGGATAACTAGAATAAGTTCAAAATAAAAAGGAGAATGTGATGAAGATTACAATACTTGCCGTAGGCAAATTAAAAGAAAAATACTGGAAACAAGCCATTGCAGAATATCAAAAACGCTTAGGAGCTTACACAAAAATTGAGATTGTGGAAGTACCTGATGAAAAAGCACCGGAAAATATGAGCGACAAAGAGATAGAACAAGTAAAACAAAAAGAAGGGCAACGGCTGCTAGCTAAAATTAAACCGCAATCCACAGTTATTACCTTAGAAATCAAAGGCAACATGTTAACATCTGAAGGATTAGCTAAAAACATCCAGCAGCGCATGATACAAGGTCAAAGCGACTTTACTTACATCATTGGAGGATCTAACGGCTTACATCAAGACGTCTTAGACAGAAGCAACTATGCCCTCTCCTTCAGCAAAATGACATTTCCGCACCAAATGATGCGTGTCATTCTGCTAGAACAGGTGTATAGATCGTTTAAGATTATGCGTGGTGAAGCTTATCATAAATGATGAAGTTTTTGTTAAGACTAATAATAATATGTAAATATGAATTAAACCAAAATATTAAATGGATTAGATATATTGTTTGATAATATAAAAACAGTTGTTAGTAAAAACGCTTTAGCGTTCGCTTTTGTATAGAGGAACTTCAAAATTTATGACAAACAGAGAGATGTGAAGTTATGAAACGTTCAAAAGCTATAGTTTTATGTGCAAGTTTCTTGATTTTAATACTGCTTATTGGCGTAGGTGTAGTCATTTTCAAAGAAATTAATAAAGAAGCAGAAATCAAAAAGAGTTTTCAAAAAACACTAGGCATGTATCCAATCAAGAATCTTGATGATTTATACGATAAAGAAGGATATCGAGATGAAGAATTTGAAAAAGGTGATAAAGGGACCTGGCTACTACATTCGGAAATGTCTATACAAAGTAATGGAGGAGATTTAATCAGTAAAGGTATGGTGTTAGAAATAAATAGAAATACACGGACAGCTAAAGGTGATTACATAACCAAGAGAATTACAGAAGACAGCAAAGGAAAAACACATAATATCAAGAAAAAATATCCGATAAAGATGGAAAGTAATAAAATCATACCTATTGAGAAAATCGAAAATAGCAAGATAAAAAAAGAAATAGCGGACTTTAAATTTTTCGCGCAATATGCAGACTTTAAAGAATTAGATAAGTATAAAGGCGGAGATATAGACTACAATCCTAATGTGCCTAGTTATTCTGCAGAATATGATTTAGAAAATAGTGATTATAATGTAAAACAATTAAGAAAGCAATATGATATTCCAACAAAAAAAGCGCCAAAGTTATTGTTAAAAGGAACAGGTGACTTAAAAGGATCTTCAGTTGGTACTAAAAATATAAAATTTACCTTTGTTGAAAATAAGCATGACATTATTTATTTTTCTGATAGCATGTACTTTAATCCAAGCGAGGATAAGTAATTATGAGTATAGTAGCATATAAAATAAAAGCTGAGAATATTACATTTGGGATATTCTTGTTTTAAATGACTATCAAAATCAAGATATTGGTACAAAGTTAATGCATCAAATTTTGAATAAGTACACTCATATTCTCCAAAAAAGTATTGTTAACTATAGAAGCGACTTTCGTATTTTGAAAGTCGCTTAATCTTATTTATACAGCTATATCTACTTAAGATTCGTGGTTGATATTGTATTTTCGTTTAGAGTCATCTTTGAAAATTGTTTGCAGTATGTTGAATGAAGTGTTCCAATCGTCTTCATTCATTAAACGATTGATTAAACTTGAATAGTCTATTCGACTGATATGTGTGATTTGTTTAGCGAGTAATGCTTCGTTTTGAGAGGCAGTTAAGAAATCACCAACTTCATGGATATCAAAGTAAAAGCCGATTTCATCTTGATATTTTTGACTATCTTCTTGTAATAGTAAAATAGGCAAGTTTAAATGTGCATAATCAAAGATAGTTGATGAGTAATCAGTTATCATGACATCGCTGATTAAATACAATTCTTGAATATCTACGAACTCATTGAAAAAGCAATGAATACGAGGATCTAGCTGATTGTATTTAGTACGCAAGTTAGAATCATTAGGATGGAGTTTAACGATGATTTCATAATCACTAGGTAAATGATCTAATAAAGCTTTCAGGTCTACACCTGTTATACTGCTGCGCTTATCTTTTCTCCAAGTTGGACAATAAAGTACGAATTTCTTATCCTTCGCATCGACTTGCAGGTATTTCTTTCTGATTCTTGTACGTTCCGCTTCATTATTATTTTTTTTTAAGTATTCATTCCGCGGTGCCCCTAACTGAAGGACTTTTAACTTTTTATTCTTCTCTAAATCAAACGCCGACTCCAGCAGCATCTTATTCGTTTTAGAAGAAGTTAATAAATAATCCCATTTCTTCATTCTTGGTTTGAAAGCACGAAGCTGCGCTTTTCTTTCTTGTTCATCATTGAGGTTATTCACCATTTTCTTCAATGGGAAGCCGTGCCATGTTTGAACAAAGACCTGTCTTTTATCCTTGTCGACTCTATCCCAAGAATTGCCGTTCATAAAGACATATTTGCAGGATCTGAATGTTTTCATGTAGTTCAACGAACCGAAACGCACAGGTATAAAGCCGTGATTTCTGATTTCAATATCTACTAAGGCATTTCTAGAGCTGACAAATATCTTCTTATCATTAAATTGGTTTTGAATTGCAAGAGCAATATATTTTGGATCACCGCTAAAATTACTGCCGTGGAATGACTCAATGAAAACTCTGTCTGACTTAGGTTTGATTTTATCTAAGTTGCGCTCTATCATACCGTTCTATTGAACGTTGTAGATTTTCTTCATTCCTTTTCTGACGATGGATTTTGAGGATACTTTTCTGACACCTGGAAGGTTCATCATTTTCTTGTATACATTTTTCCGCTTGTTTAAAAATTTAAGACCGTTCGTATTAAACCCTTTGATTTTGCGTTCTAATTTAATCGGTAAAAGCGAGCGGTTCGACATAGCCTTATTAAATAAGGTTAGATAATCTTCTGCGTATGTTTTTGGTTGGAAATCTGTTTTCATTGCGTTAACATCTTCAAGACGTTCAGCATTCGTATATTTATGTTCTAACATGCTTTTTAATATTGAATAGTCATGTTCAACTTCTTTTTTCATAAAGTGAACGCTATGGTATTTCTCATATATCGCTTGTAACACATTGTCATCACCTGGATAAATAAGTGCTTGATTACCCGTTGCCATAGCTTCTAATATGGAGTAGCCCAAAGTTTCATAAGGCGATGAGGAAACATAGATATAGGTTTGCGGCACTTTTTGATTTAAGTGCACATTATCCTCTAAGTTATAGTAATGAATTAAGTTTTGATATAAAACTTCAGAGGGACCATAACCTTGAATATAGAGTTGAATAGTCTTGTCTTGTTTTATGTTAACGATGTAGTCCATCAGTTTAATGACATAAGAAATGTCTTTGATGCCATCTTCAAAGCGAGATTTGATGAACAAGTTGCGTTTGGTATTGATAGGGTGTTCATTGATTTGAATGTGCGCAGCATTGACATAGTAATGGAAAACCGATGAGTAATGGAATCTATTGCTAAATGCTTCTTGTATTTCTTTAGTGCTTACACGTACCGCATCAATCGCATCTAAAGCTAAGTCTGCGTCGTCCTCAAGATACCATAATGGTCCATGAACCTCTCCGATAATTTTTATGTTTTTATTGTGTTTCTTAACATCTCTTGCAATTTTGAATAACGACTCTCTTGTCAGAATTAAAATATCCGCATCTGATAAGGCTTTCGTTTCTTTATGTGATTTGATTTCAAGGCGCTTAGGGTTAATATTTTCATGGATTACTAATTTCATAATCGCCTCATCTTCATAATGTAAGTAATTGAAATATGTAACATCATGCCCTGCTTGTTGGAACGCTTTAATGAGGTTGATATTGCTTCTGGTTGTACCGCCTTTAGCGAACAAATTAAAACCTAATATATTGACTTTCATACTGTACTCCTTTCTAAATGATCACCTAAAACTTATATCTTAACGAAACATAAATAGCGATAGACAGCCTTTTGAGGTATATCTATCACCACTTTTTTGAACTTGAACCACGTTGAGTGGTGTATTTTATATTGTTGTTTTCAACACGTTTTAAAGTTTTTATGAAATAATCTTAAATATGATATGACTACTCAATGTAAGCTTTTGTTTCAAATGAAGTGAGAACAAAAACGAAGAATTTATCAATTACGGTTGTAAATGATAGTAGAAAAAGTAGTAAGGCTAGGGAAAACCAAAGTATATATTTCCCTCAATTATATGCCTTTTTCTCTTAATACTAGCACACAGTTAAAACAATATATAGGTTTGATTAAGATAATTTTAATTATTGTAAAGAAATAATTGAGGAATTTTAGTAAATGGTCAAATAATGACTATCATTGAAAGTTTAGACATATTTTGTCTATTTCATTTGTTTTAACCTACAGTCCTAACTTTTGAATAAACAAATATGGACATATCATTTCATTGTATGACAAAAGCCCCTTGTGTGATAATTGTATTGAATAAATATCTAAATAGAGGAGCATAGAAGAGATATGGATTTTAATGAGAACAATATAGATTTAGAAACCATTATCAGAGACGAAGTCAACAAGTATTTATCTAGAGATATTGGAGAACTTCCTGCAACGCAACAAGCACCGCTTGAACTTAGAAAGAAATATGAGTTTATGGAAGTGCCAAGTGAAGGACGTAATATCTACGATGTGCTGAAAGATCTGAATAACGAAGTATTGAATTACTTATATCGTCCGAATCATCCTCGTTCTTTCTCATTTATACCAGGTCCTGCATCACGCTTATCTTGGCTTGGGGATATTTTGAGTACAGCTAACAATATACATGCCTCGAACTTTAAAAATGCGACATTGCCGATTAATATTGAACGTAATTTAATCAATTATTTGGCAGGTAAAATCGGATATGAAATCAAGCCGGCAGGCGGTGTGTTTGTATCTGGAGGCTCAATGGCTAATTTAACCGCATTAGTTGCGGCTAGAGATGCACAAATCAATATGGAGGACATTAAGAAAGCGACTGTCTACTTAACATCTCAAACGCATCATTCTGTCGGTAAAGCATTACATGTCGCAGGCTTCTTAAAGAAAAATATCCGAAGAATTGATTATAATGAAGATTTCACAATGAATACGGATAGTCTAAAAGCTGAAATAGAAAAGGATATAGAAACAGGTTATAAGCCTGCGATTGTGATTTCAACTGCAGGTACAACTAATACAGGGTCAGTTGATGACTTTACAACACTTGGAGATATCTGTGATGCATACAACCTATGGCTTCATGTGGATGGTGCTTATGGTTTATCTCATATCCTCTCAGATAAAGCAGAACATCTATTTAAAGGCGTAGAACGTTCCGACAGTGTAAGCTGGGATGCGCATAAACTATTATTCCAAACATACAGTTGTGCAATGGTTGTTGTAAAAGAAAAACAACATCTGCTTCAAAGCTTTGGTGAAGATGCGGAATACTTAGATGACATTGCATCTGACGATGATGTGATTGATCCTGAAATGTTAGGTATAGAACTTACACGACCTGCAAGAGCATTGAAATTATGGATTACACTGCAAGTTATTGGTGAAGATGAAATTATTGAACGCATTAAATACGGTGAAGATTTAGCTGAGTACGCTGAAAGCTATGTATCACAACTTGATCATTGGCGTATCGTTTCTCATGCCAATCTCTCTATTGTTAACTTCAGATATGAAAATGAAGATTTAACTGAAGCACAAAACAACCAGCTCAATAGTATGGCTGCACAAAAGATAGCAGATTCCGGCTATGCGGTAGCATATACAACAGTACTAAACAATCAACGTGTGATTCGATTATGTACAACAAACCCATTAACAACAGAAGATGACATTAAAGAAACTATCAATAGACTCAACCTCTATATTAGTGAGGCAGATACAATGGGTGCTTAAGAGAATAAGCTTATACTGAAGGTTTCCAAGTTTTGCGGAATTCTTCATAGGAGGGAAAGATTTAACAATTATTATTGAGTCTGATTTAATCATATTATTAACTGAAATCGAAGGGCATCTGCATCTTTGGAAGTATCGTGATCATACAAAAGCATCTTTTAAACAAAATATTAATCAATATCATGAACTTCAGAAAAAAGGATGGTAATCTTTTTTGATTAGCTCCCTATAGAGCAGGCATTTAAAATATGAAAGCTTTATAGGGAGTTTTCATATGTAAATATATCTAAATTAATATAATACTTCTGGCCAGGAATTGCACGATTATCGTGTAGTATGGAAAAAGTTTGAAAGATATTATAGGTAAAATAAAACAAGAAGAGGCGTTATGAAGAAGAGATTAGGTTTAATAGGGAGCTGGAATTATTTATACATACAAGTACCAATTACTTTGATAACGAAAGTAGAATTGGGAGTTAAAAAGGCAAGGCTCCTGTAGAATACAGAAATCTTGCCTTTGGAAAATTAGCTTAACCAAAAAGTACAACATTTTAGGTTCGCTACAAACTCTTAGTTACTTTTATTTCCTTAAGGTAAAGATACATGTTCTTCATGGAATTTTTCATTCATCATCCCATCCCAAAAAGAAACTCTACCATCCTGTTCAACTAAGAAAGTATAAGAACCATGTCCTGATTTATTGTTTGCAGGGATTTTCCATACACCTTCTCCTTGTGCTGAGAACTCTGGTTGCTGAAATTTAATTTTTGAAGCGTCTCCATCTTCACTTTGATTAATGGCAGCTATTAGATAATCGAAAACATTGTCTCTGTTGACTCTTAAATGTGCAAATTCATCTTTATTAGTCATTCGTTGTGAAGAACCTTCGTGTACTTTAACAATCTCACTTCCGTCAGTAGCTTGTGTATCCTGTTTATTAGTTGTTGTTTCAGTTGATTGATTTATATTCTTAGTATTATCAGACTCATGTTCTGACTCAACATGTGTGTTGGCATCATTTTCTTTATCATCTTTTAACTGAGCTTCCAGATTCTTTTTCTCTAGTTCAACTTCTTGATACTTATTATATCCAAAGAAGCCGGCAGCACCTATGATTCCGAGTATTAATACTAAGGATACAGTTATTAAAAGCTTGTTCATATTATAGTTCTCCTTGTTATGTTCGTAATATCGTTAGATTATTGATTATCCGCTTCCATAGCATTCGTTCTTCTCTCTCTTTGTTCAGCTTCATCATTAGTTAGTGTACTTGGATCACGTTCCATCAATTCTGCATTGTCTCCAGAAAGATCGGCACCCGGCTCAGGTATTTCTCCTCTGGCAGCTTTTTCGTACATTTCTTTTTGTTTAGCATATTCAGCATCTGCATCAAAAGCGCTATCTGATGATTTAGACGTACTTTGAGAAGGTGCTTGGTTATTTTGAGATGGAGCAGGTTGTGATTCTTGTACAGGTGGCTGTGAAGATGCAGTATCATTTTGTGATTGATTATATACTTCTTGTGTATTGCTTTCTTCACTATAAACTGAGTCTGTATTATTTTCATTTTCTTCCTGTTCTTTTTTCTTTTGTTTCTCTTTTGCTTTTTTCTCTTTTTCTTTAGCTATTTTAGTTTCTTCTTTTTTCAGCTCTAAATCTTTGTAACTGCCATAAGCAAAGACGATCGCAATTCCTAATGCGGCTACAAGCGCTACAATTCCTAAACTCACAAAAATCTTTTTCAATATACTATCTCCCATCTATTTTTCTTATTAGTATTAGAATAATCTATTTACCAACAATTTGATAGAAGTTTTTAATAAATAGTATGCTTTTTGGATTGGCATAATAGAGATAGAAAATAGTGATTTTAAATTTTAAAAATGTTGATATTTTGATAAAAGTAGTTTTGTGCGTGAAATTAACATTAATACTATTAATCCTATTTTTGAATGAACATAGTAAAATGGTTTGGGGAGTATAGAGAGACTAATAAGGAGAAAGAAAATGAACAGAGATGAGACAGCATTATTAGCATTTCTAAAAGATATTGATTGTTTGAAAGAAGTAGAAAAGCATTCTAATCAGTTCAACTTATTTGAAGTACTAGGTGTTGTGGATACTGAAATTCGTCACAGCAATATGCTCGCTTGGTTGTTGGATCCGAATGAAATTCATGGGCTTAATGATACGTTCCTAAAAGAAGTGATTAAGCTCTATATCGATGGAACAGAAAGATTCAGTTCGAATCAAACGCTTTTCAAGCTATTGTTAAATGATTTTGAGGATGCGGTTGTTTTAAGAGAGTGGAGAAATATAGATATACTTGTTGTATCAGAACAAAATCAAACAGTGATTGTGATTGAGAATAAGATCTGGAGTAAAGAATCCAAGCATCAACTCAAAAAGTATCAGTCAATCGTTGATAGAGAGTATCCTGGCTATGAGCAATTATTTTTATTTTTAACACCTGAAGGTGATGATGCTAGCGATAGTGCGACATGGTCTAGCGTTGCTTACAGTCAGATTTTAGATTGTATCCGTGCAATCTTAGAAAGCAAAGCTAATATTATCAACCCTAAAGTAGTAGATTTTATTAATCAATACATCGGTATTTTGAGGAGGCACATCGTGGGAGATGAAACATTAGAAGAAATATGCAGTCAGATTTACGCAAAACACAAGAGAGCATTGGATTTAATCTTTGAATATAAACCAGATATCTTAAATGACATTTCTAAGATGCTGCAAGAACATATTGCTCAGAATGATGAGTTGGTTTTGGATCAATGCAGTAAATCATATGTTCGCTTTACGACTAAAAGTCTAGACAGAGTAATGCCGCTTAATAAGACTGAGAACAAATGGACACCTAGTAATAGAGTAGTTTTATACGAGATTGTAAACACTCAAAAGCTCACTGGAATATATTTATTGATAGGGCCTGCAGAAACAGAAGAAAGAACATTGGTTTTTGAAGCCGCAAAACGATGCGAACATCTAAAAACAAGAAAGTTATCTAAAGAATATACGAGAATTTATTCCAAAAATTTCTATAGACGTAATGATAGAAGTGAAATGAGTCATGAAGAAATTTTAGAAAAGGTGCTTCAGGCTTTTGATAAGTTTATCCAAAGTGATATGAAAACGGTAGAAGAAGAGTTATTAGCACATTATTCACGTCATGCGTGATGTATGAATTTCTTTATAAGTGATACTAGCCATAAAAATAGAAGCAGTGCACGGCACGCTTCTATTCTTATGGCTTATTATTGTATTTTCATTTCTAATTGATGTATCAGATGTGTAATCATTGTATTCAATGGTGTAGGGACATTGAGTGCTTGACCATAAGCTGCGACTTGTCCGTTGAGGTAGTCGATTTCAGTCAGACGGCCATTGTTATAGTCTTGATGCATAGATGGATAATGCAGACCTTGTGTCTCTTTAGGATAGGCCGCCTCGATTTTATTTAAGAGTTCTGTACTGTCTAATTCAACACCTTTTGCTTTTGCGACAGTTACGATTTCTTCAATTAGCGGCACAATCATTTGTTGAGACTCTGGATAACTGCCGAATTCGTAAATGGTCTTATCTAAGATCGTACAGAGCGGGTTCAATACACTATTTAACGTGGCTTTAGACCAAATGGATTTAAAGACATCTTCGCTAATTTGAGCATGAAGTCCAGCTTCATTGAGTACATTTAAAATGAAATCTGTACGTGCATCTTTCTCTCCATCAGCACGCTGCAAATCAATCGTACCGTTTCCTTCTAGTAACAATTGTCCAGGACCGCGCAGTCCAGCAGTCCACATTGTGACCGCAAGATAAATTTGAGACATCGGCACGAATTTCGATAGACGCTCTTCATGGCCTAAACCATTCATCATACTTAAGATAGCTGTTTCATCATGGATACAGCCGATCGACTGCAAGTGTTCAAGCATAGCTTCTGACTGCATGGATTTCGTCAAAATAACAATCAAATCAAACTGCTCATTCACATCTTTAGAAAGCACTGCTGGAATTTCAACAGTATACGTATCTGTTTCAGTTTGTACTTCCATGCCTTGTGCATTGATACGATTCACATGTTCTTCCCAGTTATCAATTAATGTCACGTCATAACCTGCTTCTTTGATAGAGACCCCGATGCGTCCTCCCATCGCACCTGCGCCAGCGATTCCTACTTTATACATAACGCTTCACCCCTAAAATAATAAAATTATCCTAATAATAATATTGTCATTATATATAAATACCCTACTATTATTTGAAATAACAGATGTTTCTAAGACAATAAGATAGTGAGAGGGTATATAGGTTTTGCTTTGCCGTCTTAGAAATGAATTGCATGTTCATTGAATAGTAAAATTTAGGAGTTAAAGTATTAAACACTGTTTGAAAGTATACTGAAACCGAGATTTATGACTTGTTTTATTTCATGTGAATAAACAAAGAAGCACCCATGCTTTGATTTAAGCATAGGTACTTCAAAGGTAATATATAAGATGTTTAAATGTGTTTATTCTTTCGGTATGAAGACTTCAGCTTCACTCTCTTTTGGATAATAATAGCCATGAGGCAATGTCTGTAATTCAATTAAGCTGCCCCAAGGTGCTTTGATATAGATTGTTTGATTACCTAGTGTATCTTCATAGCGTGTGTTCTCATGAGGTTCTGAGACAGGTTCTCCGCCGGCTTGTATGATTTGATGCAGTGCTTTATCAAAATCGTCTACATAAAAGGAAATATGTGTAAAACCAATGTCTTGCAAAGCACTTGGCTTTTGCTGATGAGCATTCACAAATTCAAACATTTCTATATTAGGACCGTTCCCGAAGACCATCATGCGTTTTTTGATGATTTTAGCGCCTTGTTCAAGGTCTAAAAAGCGTTCTACTGCTTTACCGCCTCTGAGCGGATCCATTTCTGTTTGACTGTCGTAAGCCACCTTACCGTCTAAACCTGCTTTAAAGAATTGTGTCGCAGCTTCTATGTCTGGTACTGTTAATCCAATATGATTAATCCCTCTTGTTATATCCATCTGACTCACTTCTTTCTGAAAATACCTTGCTTATATATTAGCCGTTTAACAGATTTCTATGCTTCATATGTTACTGCTCGAACTTTAATATACTGACCGCAAGCCCGATTAAAATAACACCTACTACATAATCAAAGATAGATTTAAAGAGCGGCTGATTAAATAATTTCTTAATGTGTGTGAATAAGAAGCTGCATAAAAAGAACCAAATAAAGACAATAGCGATAAAGAGTGCAGATAAGAAAATGATTTTCAAAGAACCTTCATCCTTAGTCACAAATTGAGGCAAGACTGAGATGTAGAAGAGGATAGCTTTCGGATTAAGTATGGTACTCATGAAGCCTTGTCTGAATGATTTAAACAAACTGATATGCCTGATGGGATAGCTTGAAGTCGTAATCTTACTGGTTTTACGTGCATTCAATATAGTTTTAACACCTAGATACGCAATATAGACGGCACCCAGGAATTTGATGGCTGTAAATGCATAATACGAACTCGTGAGTATAAAGATCAAGCCAAGAGCGGCGATGGATGAATAGACCACATGTGCACTCGATATGCCTAGGGCTGACATAATTCCATTTTTAGTACTGCCTTTCATCGTATTGGTCGCAACGATGAAGAAGTCAGGACCAGGAATAATAATGATGAGTAGTGAAATAAGTATAAAACTGATAAGCGGATCCATAATCGAGCACTCCCTTGAAAATAGTAATGCCTCTATCTTAGCATGTCTGTTCATTCTATGAGACAAGAAATTCGAAGTCAGTGTCAATTACACATAAAAAAGATGAATGACGTCCTTTCAGCAACATCATTCATCTCAAGTTTTGGAGGTTGATTATAAAATGGTAATTATAAAATTCGCTTAGTTTACATAAGGGATGAAGTCTAAAGGCATCGGTGTAGCGAAACCAAGCATGATAAAGTCTTCATCACCAGTATTAGTCATACCGTGTGCTTCGCCAGGTAATGATACAATGATATCGCCCGCTTTGATGGTTCTTTCTCGTCCGTCATTTGTATAAAATGTGCCTTCGCCTTGTGTCACGATCCATACATCATCTGCGTTTTGGTGGGTATGACATTGCAAGTATTGGCCGGGTTTCATGCACCAAACGGCACCTGCAGAATGTTCAGATTGATAAAAGACAGTTTTTTGTGCTTCCTCCTCTGAGAAGCGTGGTAAATCTTCCATGTTAAAAAAGCGTTGTTGTGTGTCGACCATTGGTTATCACTCCTATTTATTTACAATATAATCCGGTGTTTCGCCTGTGAGTGCTTTGACAACGTTACCTGCCGCAATTTCAGCCATCATATCACGTGCTTCGAATGTCGCATTGCCGATATGCGGTGTAATCACAACGTTATCCATAGATTTCAGTTCTTCAGTAATTTCTGGTTCGAATTCGAAGACGTCTAATGCGGCACCTTCGATTAATCCGTCTTGCAAGGCTTTGACTAATTCAGCTTCATAAACAATCGGACCTCTCGATGCGTTGATTAAGTACGCAGTAGGCTGCATCTTTTTAATTTCGTTATAATCAATCATGTGGCGCATGCTTTCATTGTAAGAACAGTTGATTGTGACGAAGTCTGCTTGTTTCAACAGTTCATCTTGCGAAACATAGCGTGCACCGAGTTCTTGTTCCTTATCTTCATGACGTGATGGACCAGAGTATAGAATATCCATATCGAAACCTTTTGCACGTCGTGCAACTGCAGAACCGATTTCACCCAGACCGATGATACCGATTGTTTTGCCTGATACTTCACGTCCGCGGAAGAAGAGCGGGGACCAGCCGTTGAAGCCTTTTGTGCGGCATAATTGATCGCCTTCAGGGATACGGCGTGCTACAGCTAATAAGATACCTATTGTCAGGTCAGCTGTGGCATTAGTGGAAGCAATCGGTGTATTAGTAACATCGATGCCGCGTGCTCTTGCTGCTTGAATGTCAATATTGTTGAATCCCGCACCATAGTTTGCGATAATTTTTAAGTTCGGTGCAGCTTCAATGACTTTTTCGCTTACATTTGTGGATAATAAACTGATTAAGCCGTCTGCATCTTTAATACGTTCGATTAATTCGTCTTCAGTAATTAATTTGTCTCCAGTATACATATCTACTTCAAATTGTGCTTTCAGTTGATTTAATCCCGCCTCTGGAATTGCACCTGCTACTAATACTTTTGTCATACTCAATCGCTCCTTATATTTAATTTGTGAAAACATTCACAATATTTATTTTTAGCTTATCATGGAATTGAAATAATAGAAGTGCATAAAATGATAAATTCATTGCTTTAATTTGTACGAAATGAACAAAATGTATAAACGGTTGGAGAATACTTGATGAAAGATGTATCAAAATCGTAATAAAATCCATTACCGTATATAGAAGAGATTCGTTATGATGAAAGGGAACACCCATCATTTTTAGTACAGCTACAGCGATACAAATGATGAAAGGACTAAAATGAGGAGCAGACAATCATGAAAAAGACATTATATTTAATCAGACACGGACAAACTTTGTTTAACAAGAAACACCAAATTCAAGGTGCATCAGATTCGCCTTTAACTGAATTAGGAAAGCAGCAAGCCGCAAAGGCTAAGCTGTATTTTGATCAATTAAATCTGACAGACTATGCATTGTTTTCATCTACACAAGAACGCGCATCTGACACGTTAGAAATTTTATTCCCTGATGAACCTTATACGAGATTAAAAGGAATTAAAGAATGGAATTATGGTTTGTTTGAAGGGGAGTCGGAGCTGTTGAATCCTCCGCATCCAAATGGGGTAGTAGATTTGGGGGATTTCTTTGCGGCTTATGGCGGGGAAACTGTGGAAGAGGTTCAAACACGTACAGTAAAGACTTTGCATCAAGTTGTAAAAGAGACACCGCATCAAAATGTCGTAGCAGCAAGTCATGGAGATATTTTATTCCTATTTGCACATCATTGTTTGCCGGTAGAAGCGGTCAAACAAATCAAAATTACAAACTGCTGTATTTTAAAATTTGAATATGAGGATGAAACTTTTACGTTTGTGGAAGCTATTCATCCTGCTTAAGCAAAAGAAAACGGGTTGGATGCCTCTATCAGAAGTGTCCAACCCGTTACTATCCAGATTTATTATTCATCTATTTTATTTTGCTTATTCAGGTTTTAAGTCTAAAGTACCCATTTCTTCGCGTAAGTTATAGATTTTATCTGGTGTAACGTCTTCACCAAGCGGGTCTACAACTTTTAATGTTGAGAATGTGCTGACCACTTGGCCGCGAATCATTTTAAGGTATTCTTGTCTCAATTCATGTTGTTCTTGTTTTTCTTCAGTACTTAGTGTTACTTCTTTTTCTTTATTTGCAAGTGTATTAATTCTATCTAATAGTTCCATATTGTAGGTTCCTCCTTGAAATCATTTGGTGGGAAATGCGGAATCACATAATCGCCCAATTCGTTCATAATATCTTGGTACGTTCTCTCATGTGTATCGAGTTTCAGCATGATGTGATTAGTACCGATTCGTTCATAAGCTTTCAACACGTTAATCAATGTGTTTCTGCCTAGTCTATAGCCGCCTTTAACAGGTTTGATTTTTTCGTTTGGATCTTTGGATAAATCTATGACTAATGGATGCATGAATGGTTTGAATTCATCGTTGTCATGCCATGCCTCTAATAAGGCTTTTTGAAGTTGGAATTCTTGGGGATAGAACATCCAGCCATCCATATTTTCTTTAATCCAGTTCAAGTCTTGCTTTGCGTTGCCTGTCGCAAATATCGGTATGTGATGATGCTTCGGCAATACTTGCAGTCCTGAGTCTTCGTATAACTCAAAGATAGAGTTTGAAATCTCTGGAGAATGTGCTTGCCATAATGCGTTTAAAGACGCGACTGCGTCTTTGAAGCGGATATGCAAGTCTTTCGTTTCGACTTTGAAAGCTGGAAACTCAAAAGAACGGTCTCCAGTCGCAAGTCCCATTAATAAGCGCTCGCCAGATACCAAGTCAAGAGTTGCTGCAGCTTTGGCTACATGAATCGGATGACGCAATGTCGCAACAATACTTGCTGTTCCGAGCGCAATCTTATTGGTTTTGGCACTGAGATACGTTAAGAATACAAACGGATCGTAGTTTGTGGTGACTTTGCCTAAATGCGGACTGTATAATGGATTGTCTCGTACAAATAGGCTGGTAAATCCTAAGTTTTCCGCAAGCTGTGCCAACTGTGCTTGTTGCTCAAACGCTAACGCAACTGAATCATTATCATCAAAAGGAATACTTAAACCTAAAGTAAGATGTCCTTTTTGAAAGGTGCGTTTAAAGCCGTTGTGTTGTTGAATAGTTGTCACGTCTATCCCTCCTAACTTGAGTAATTTGACAAATAATGATTGCACTAATCAAATTGTCTACAATTATTCTATAATGTTTACGTAACTTAATCAAACCTTGTGCTCACGCGGTTTAGAGATTTAGTCAAAAATAGTCAAAAACATTGATTTGATGCACTTTTGGCTAAAATTAAAAAAATGAACAAAGTGTTATTTTGAGTTTTTTAGAGAAGATGAACACATGAAATTTACAATAACTTCTTCTTCATTTTGAGCAAATCATTTCCTTTTGCAGGGGAAGGCAGTGTTAAAGTGAAACATATCAATAAACAAGAGGTGAGACTCAAATGAAAAAGATTTTAGTCGCAGTCACAAATGTTTCGAAATATAAAGATTTAGAACATCCCACAGGTGCATGGCTTGGAGAAGTTGTACATTTCGCAGATGAGTTCTATAAAGCAGGTTATGAAGTAGATTATGTGAGTCCAAAAGGCGGATTTGTGCCGATTGATCCGGCAAGCTTATCTGAAGACTTCATGACAGATGTGGATTGGAAATATTATACAGATCATCAATTCATGACAAAGCTTCATCAATCATTAAAACCAGAAGAAGTTAATCCAGAGGACTATGAAGTGATTTATTACGCTGGCGGTCATGGTGTAGTTTGGGACTTTGAAAAAGATAAAGGCTTAATTGAACTAGCTGAAAAAATCTATTCAAATAACGGCTACGTTACAGCTGTCTGCCATGGTCCCGCAGGGTTATTGAATATTAAAGACAATGGCCAAAATTTAATCAAAGGTAAAAAAATCGCAGGGTTTTCTAACAGTGAGGAATCTCAAATGGGCGTGACAGAAAACATGCCATTCCTACTAGAAGATGCCCTAAAAGAAAAAGGCGGAGAATATGAAAAAGGTGAAGACTGGTCATCATTCGTTGTCGCAGACGGCAGACTGATCACAGGTCAAAACCCTCAATCTGCACAACAAGTAGCGTTAGATACGTTGAAAGCATTAGGTCAATAAATTTCAGTGTATGTGAAATAAGACTACCCCGGTGCAGGGTAGTCTTATTTTTATGCGTATATCAGCTCTAAAACTGCGATTTTACTGTTTATAGGATACCGCTAGGTTCTTCAGGCAATACTTGGCCGCCATCTATAATCAATGCTTGCCCAGTAATGAACTTAGCTTCTTTAGAAGCGAAGAAAGCTACTGCATAACCTATATCTTCAGGTTCGCCTAACTCATGTGTCGGTATAATCTGGCGTGTACCTTCTAAGTAGTCCTCGCCTTGAGCTTTTAATCCTTCAGTTAATACATTACCAGGCTGTACAGCATTTACAGTAATGCCGTATTTTGCATATTCTAATGCGGCACTGCGTACAAAGCCGAGTTGTCCAGCTTTTGATGCACCGTAATGTGCCCAACCAGGATAGCCGGTATTCGGACCTGTAACTGAAGAAGTCACGATAACACGTCCGTATTTTTGTTTTTTCATTACTTTTAAGACAGCTTGTGTCACAAAGAACGTGCCTTTTAAGTTGATATTTTGTACATAATCCCAATCTTCTTCTGTTAAATCTTCGATGTTGATTTGAGGATAAACACCTGTATTTGAAGCTAGAATATCAATCTTTCCAAATTGATGAACGATATCCCCGACAACTTTATTTACTTGAGTTGAGTCTGTCACATCGAGTTTGAAGAATACGCCATTAAGTGCTTCAGCTGTTTGTTTGCCGTTGGTTTCATCAATGTCTCCGATAATCACTTTTGCGCCTGCTTTTGCCAATGTTTCAGAAATACCTTTGCCGATTCCGTTTGCGCCGCCTGTCACGAATGCGATTTGATTATTTAAACTAAACATGTACAATCACCTCTTACTTATTCATTACCCTAGGTCGTGTTCAACCATACGTGAATAAATAAAATAGTGACATTATCTTAAAATAAAGCATAAAAAAAACAGCCTCATCAAAATATAGATGGAAGGCTGCTGGTTCAATAGGATTAGTCAATGTTATTAAGTGCATTGATGACGTTGACCATATCATCATGAATGACTAAATCTGCATCATGATCATAAGATGTCGCATCTTTATTGATGATGACTAAGTTTTCACCTTCAAAGTTGGAAATTAATCCAGCCGCAGGCTGTACAACGAGTGAAGAACCTAAGACCACTAAAGTATCCGCTTGTTTGATTTTGCTTAATGCGCTGAACATTGTCATTTGATTTAACATTTCACCGTATAAGACAATGGCCGGTCTGAGCGGACTGCCGTCTTTCTTACTATGACGCAAGTTATGGTCGATGATATCGAATTTTGAGTATTGATCATTCTCATCATTGATACTGTAGAAAATATTTAATGTACCATGCAACTCATCTACATTTTTACTGCCTGCATCTGTATGCAGACCATCAATATTTTGAGTAACAACACCTAAAGATTTATGTTCCGCTTCAAGTTTTGCGATCCATTCATGTACAACATTAGGTTTTTTATCCGCAAACAATAAATACTTATGACAAAAGTCCATGAAGCCGTCTGGGTTACTTTGCAAGTAATCATGACTCAAGATATATTCAGGCGATAAACCTTGCTTTGCAATTTCATCATTTAAACCGCCGATAGAACGAAAATCAGGAATACCACTTGCGACTGAAATACCTGCACCTGTAAAGAACGTAATCTTATTAGAATTATCAATGATGTCTTTCAACTGTGTTATTTTAGTATCCACGCTTATCACTCCATTAATTATTCAATACATCTCGTGTATTGATTTACTCACATTAATTTTAAGATTAAGGAAATGTTTAAGCAAGTTTAGATAGAAAAGGGTAAAGTTAAAATATATATAATTAGTGTGGTGTATAAATAGGTGGATTATGAAAAAATAAAATATGGAGGTGCGATATGAGTAATAAATATTGGGTTATACCGTGTAATGTAAAATCATATGATGTAATTGGTGCATTTAATAAGTTAGAGGTTATAGATTGGAAACAAAGTAACAATATGAAGTCAGCGCGACCAGGAGATAAAGTATTTATATATGCTAGTAAGCCTTATTCGGGGATTATGTATATGTGTATAATTCAAAATGTAAACAAATCAACTGCGTCTATGGAAGATAAAGAGTTTATGACTAATACTGAAAACTATGGAAATTATGGAAATTACATGGAATTAAAATTATTAAAAAGTAAAACACAAACTCCTATAACATTAAAAGAACTTAAAAAGTATGGATTAAAAGGAAATATTCAAGGGCCGAGATCCTTAAAGGATGAATTGCTTAAATTTATTTTAGATAGTTTTGATAATGAACAAAACACTGCTTCTGAAGAAAGTGAATTAGAAAATTTCTTGTATAAAGAAGGGAAACTCATAAAAAGTTATGGCACTAGATTTGAGAGGGACCAATCTCTTAGAAGAAAAGCTATAGAAATTCATGGTATGACATGCAAAGTATGTGGGTTTAACTTTGAAGAATATTATGGAGAATTAGGTAAAGGATTCATTGAAGTGCATCATACTAAGCCAATGTACATTACTAGAAAAGAAGTTAGTGTAGATCCGCAAACTGATTTAGTTCCACTTTGTCCGAATTGCCATAGAATGATTCATAGAAAGAAAGACAGACCTTTAGAAATCGATGAATTAAAGCAATTAATAGTTTCCTCTTTGAATGATAGGTGTAAACTAATATAATGATAGCTGTATAGTGATGAGGAAAGGTGAAGTGAATGAAAAAAGAGAGATACCCTGATTCAAATCATAAAAATAAGTTCAGCCATTCATTTAAATTTTCAAGTGTTGTTGTATTGTTAAGTACAACGTTATTTAGTTATAACTTAACGTCCACACCTACTGTGGCAGCGGAAAATCAAATAGATATTAAAACCACACAAGATACTAATGCAACAACACTTAAGTCGCGTATAGAAGAAGCGAAAAAAGAAATTAATCGTATTAAAACAATGAATGATAGTGATAAAACTAAATTCAAAACAGATATCAATAAAGCAGAGCGTGTATCGCAAATAGACGCAATCTTAAAAGATGCGAAAGAAAAAGAAACACAACTTAAAGAAGATAAAGCAGCTTCTGATTTAACAAAAAATAATGAAACACAATCAAATACTTCTACTCACAATGAAGATCAAACAATTCAAGATAATGAAGCAGCGGATGTGTCAGACCGATTAGAAAAAGTGCGTGAAGATTTGAATCAAGCTTCACAACAAGCACAAACAAGTGATTCAAGTACTTCATCTCAAGTGGCAGATGCTCAATTAAAGCAGGAAAAGGCCAATCAAAGTATTGATGAATTTATCTCAGATTTAGAAGCACTCTCTTATAAAGTTGATAACGGGAAACTAAATGATGGTGAAAGAGACCTTTCTGACAACGAGGACGCTAAAGCGGATGAAGTGAACAAACAAGCTTCACAAGTATTAAGTAATATTAGACATGATATTAATCGTGTGACGACTGCACGAGAAACAACGAAACAAGATTTAGATCAATATGTTCAAAATAAAGAGGCTAACTTGCAGGAACTGGAAAATAGATTAGCTGAACGCCATGAACTTTCAAAATCAAAAGCCGACCGTCTCAGAAATGAAATTGAAACGACTAAAGAAAACTTAAAACAACAAGATAGTATTGTCTTAGACCGCCTGCAATCTGCTTCAGATAAACGAGAAGCAGTAAAATCCATTATCGGAAGTACTGTAGATGAACAACAAGCACAGTCTATACTTGATCGTATTGAAACTAAAGGCAAAACAGACTCACAAATTGCGAGCCAAGTCTTAAGTCAATTAGATGGACTCTCTTCCTTCTCAAGCGACAGCTTATTAGAATCTATGTTTGATAAAGCAGAAGATAAAGAAGCTTTGATTCAGACTTTATTATCTACGAAATTTGAACAACAAGAAGCAGTGGATAAAGCTGCAGAAATCATGCGCAATCATCCAAACAGTGCACAAATTGTACAACTGCTCAAACAACATTATGGTTCTGATATTTCAGGCGACGATATTCTTGGCAATGTGATTGACCAAGCACATAATCAGCGCCAAGCGATTGAAACGATATTAGCTTCTAAATTCAACGATGCTAAAGCACGTGCATTAGCGAATATCATCGCAAAGAAAGAAGATAAGAAGGCTGAACTGTTAAAATTAATGACTTCTGATATTGATCGCCATTTGAATCATTTACTCAAAGTAGATAATGATATCAGTCGATTGAAATCAAATGTACGCGGTATCTTTGATCCGTTAAAAGACACACCAAGCTTACTGCAGCTGTCTAAAGAAAGTGGATTGGATAAACCATTGCTTGGCAGTCATACAGGCTTATTCAGCGGACCGAGTCTCCTAGATAAACTGTTAAGCGGAGACAGTGTGTTGGATAAAATTCCGGATATTCCTAATCCTTCGCAAGGACGTGCTTTATCTTTAGGCAATCCGTCTGATGACTTCTTAAGCGGTTTATTTGATGATGACGGCAACTTTGATTTGCCGGCAGCGGGTGAAGTCGCTAAACGCTCAGCATTGCCGCTAGGTATTGCATTCGTTATTATCGGAAGCGGTATTACATGGTTTGTGAAACGCCGTAAAACGAAATCATCTTAATCATTCAATTCATTGAAGTAAATCATTATAAATAACGCTCCATTCAAAGGACCAATTGCTTGGTTTTGAATGGAGCGTTTTATCTTTGGAATAATTTTATTTTTGGCCTTCAATATAACTTAATTCAGATGCATCTTGTGCGTCGATAGTTCGATAAGAAATAACGCCTAAACCTTGAACATTAGATTCAGAAATAACAATAGAACCATCTGGATTAACCTTTTCTACAAAAGCTACATGACCATAGATACCATCAGCACCTTGCTGGCCTGCTTCAAAGACCACTGCACTATGTGCTTTTGGAGCATCAGAGACATGATAACCTTTACGTTCTGCGCGATTATTCCAATTACGTGCATCACCTAAGTCGCCGCTGATAGATTGATTAAACTGTGCCATACGATTATAGACATACCATGTACATTGTCCGTGCGGATAAGGTGTGTTGCCGGTTGTTTCTTCAAACGGTTTAAAGTCTCCATGGCTTTTTGTCGTACTTGGCTGGTAGTCAGATAGGTTAGGCATCTTTTGTTTGTCGAATTGTGTTAAATCATAATAACGGATCAGACTGTTCAATTTATCCGCATAACGTGTATCTGTCGCATAAGTTGTAGCTAAGTGTCTCGTTGCGGCACGATAGCTTGAAGCTTCGCTTTTCCAAGTCGGCTGATAAATCGTCGGATTGTCGTCAATGCCGTTTTTAATTAACGCCGCATAGTCTTCAAGTGATTCTTTTTCACTTGGGTAACTGCGAAATTGAGCAGAGATTTGATACATACTGCTTCCGCTGTCTTCAAGCGTATTAAAAGTCGCGGACTGTCCTTGGTACGCACCTTTAATACCGAATAAGTTATAATGCGGTGCACGTGCTAGACTGCTGTTGCCTGAGTCAGATTCTAAAATCGCTTGTGCAATCATGACAGAAGCATAAATATCTTCATCTTGTCCGATTTGGTGTGCATCTTTCGCAATGGCTTTAATAAAGTCGCGTGTAGCTTTATTTTCACTGACTGCGAAATCACCAGACTGCTCTGAGCGGTTTGATACATTCGGCAACAATTGGAATGTCGCAGTTGTTCTGAGGTTCGAACGTCTTAAATCACCTTCAAACGATTGTGCAGGCTTTTGTTTGTGTTTCATCTCTGATTGAGAAGGCAATTGCGGATTTTCATGATTTTCTTTCGACTGTTTTGAAGACGCTTGTGGCGATTTGGATTGCTTGTGTATCTTAGGCTGTGCTTGTTTTTCTTTTTGCGCATCATAGTCTGCCTTGCTTTGTTTCGCATCTTCACTGTATTGATCTAGAATCGATTCTAAGACACGGTCATCTGCTTGTGATTCTGTCTTAGGTGCTTTTGTGTCTTCTTGAGTATCTTGTGTTGTATCACTTTCTGATGAAGTGTCTGTTTCAGTACCATCATTATCCGGTGTTTCGGTTGGATTGGATTCTGAAGGTTCTTGTGTATCTTTATCTATAGTTGCTGAATCATCAGCAGCGTTGGAACTGGCTTCGTCTAGTTGCTGAAGAATGTCATTGTCATCTTGTGAGACATCCGGTGAAGCTTCAGAGTTAGTGTTGTTATTTTGTGTATTAGAGTCTTGTGTCTCATCAGAGGATTCAGATACATCGTTGTTGTCTGTATCAGTTTCAGGTGCTGGTGTATCAGAATCGTTATCTGGTTGGGACGCTGTTTCATCTTCAGATGGCTGTGCTGTTTGATTGTTGGTATCTTCATTCATGAAGAAAGTTTCATTAGAACCACTGGGTGACGTGTTAGACGTTGTTTCTTGTTTTGTTGAAGACGTTTGGTCTGTTTCGTTTTGACTGCTTTGGAAGAAGCGGCTGAACCAACTATGGAAACGATGATTGTTTGTACGTTGTTCTGCTGGTTTAAAGAAGTCTAACGTATATTTATCATAATCGCTTCTAGGTGTATCAGTGTCAGTTGATGGTTTTGTCGTTTTTTGTTCTTGTGCATTGTCCGCAGTTTTTTGTGCTGACTCTGTTTCATCATGTGTGGACGCTTTAGATTTTGGTTCTGTTGTTTTAGATGATCCTTTTTCTATGTCATCATCATTTTCAGAAGAAGCAGCTTTTGAGTCATCTGCTTTATCTTCTGTATGTGAAGTGTCTGATGCTTTTGGTGTGCTGCTTTTCGAATCCTCTTGTGAGACATCAGGTGCAGTGATCTCATCTGAAGCCGCTGTGCTGATATTATTCAATGGGAAAGATGGAAGGAGTAATGAAGTCGAAAGCATACAGACGAATAATTTTTGTTTCTTCATGAAAATACCTCGCTTAAATATTATACTTTACTATGTACAAACTATCGTTTGACTTGGTACACTGGTTACAGTCTTATGGTAAGTTGACACCGATTAACTATTTGAGATATACCCTTTCTAATGAAGCCATTATATCAATTTATACAAAATAAACAAATAGTGAATTTGAATTAATGTTAGGTTTAAAATAGATACAATTTTAGAGGTGTATAAATGAAGAATGCAATCCAGCTGTTTCTGATGGATTTAAAGAAAATCATTAAAAACCCAGGTGTGCTGGTGATTTTAGGCGGTATCGCCATACTGCCGTCTTTTTATGCATGGTTTAACTTGGATGCGACTTGGGATCCGTACGGAAACACAAAAAATATAAAAATTGCTGTGGTTAATGAGGATAAAGGAGATAAAGTCAAAGGCAAACAGATTAACGTAGGCGACACCATTGTCGATACCTTAAAGAAAGATGATCACTTTGACTGGGAATTTGTCAGCCGGAAGAAAGCTGACCATGACTTGAGGATGGGTAAATATTACGCTGCGATGTACATACCTGATAAGTTCACCCACCAAATTACAGGAACATTGAGAAAAGACCCTCAACAAGCAGATGTAGAATATAAAGTGAACCAAAAACTGAACGCAATTGCGCCTAAAATGACAGATGCAGGTACCAGTGCAATTGTCCAAAAGGCGAATGAGAAGTTTAATGAGACCGTCACAAAAGCCTTGCTAGACGAAGCCAACCGCTTAGGTATCAAACTGGAAAAAGAAATACCGACGATTAACAAGATTAAAAAAGCAGTCGGAACAGCTAATGATTCTATACCGAAAATCAATGAGTTCGCAAAGAAAATCTTATACTTGGATCAAAACCAAGATCAGCTGGATGCCTACGCTGATAAGTTCAGAGGTTTAGACAACTATAAAGGCGATGTCTTAGATGCGGTTGATAAATTAAACAGAGTGAATGCGGCAGTACCGGCATTGAATGAGAAAGCAAAACTGATTCTCGCACTGAATGAATACTTGCCGAATATTGAACGTGCTTTAAATATTGCATCGAATGATGTACCGCAAGCCTTCCCGCGCATTAACCGCGGTGTCGATATTGCGAGCGAAGGGGTTGAGACAGGCAAACAAGGTCTCAATGAAGCGCAAGGTTACTTATCAGCTGTAGAGCAACGTGTCGGCAGTTATCAAGAAGTGCTGGATAATGCACAAGACGTGAACCAAAATGTAAATCAAAACTTGCAAGAACGTGCTGATACAGCACCGCAAAGCACGTCTGCATCAAGAAATTATCAAACTGCTCAAATGAGTACGAACGATAATTCCAACAACGATACATTCAATCAAAATGATGTCAGTGCAATGGAATCGTCGCTCTCAACTGCATTGTTATCATTATCCAAACAGGCAGAGCAGCAAGTAAAAAGCAGTCAAAAAGATATCAAAGCGATGGAAAATATCACTTACGGTATATTAGCTTCTGGTCAACCTAAAGACTTTAAAGGAACTTTAGACAATATGACAGAACGTCTTGAAGTGACAAGCAAGACCAACCAACAGCTGATTGATATTCTTTCAGAATTAGAAGAAAGAGAACATGTGGATTTATCTCAAGAGATACAAGCGTTAGAAGCCGCAAACAACAGAGTCAATCACTTGATTAAGAAACAAAACCAATTAAGAGATGCCTTAGCAAACGGCAGTTCAGGTAAAAGCGAAGCGGTGGATTTATTAAAAGAATTGCCGCGTGTGGATAGTGCATTAAGCGACTTGAGAAATTATATCCGCTCCGACTTGAATCAACGTCTCATCAATGTCTCTAATGAAATTATGTCAGTGTTGAATGAAGGCGAAGCAAAACTGTCTGCAGTGCAGTCTAAACTGAATACGATTCATCAAGTTATCGATGAAGGACAATCTATCTTAAATATTGCTGGTGATAGAATCGACACGATTCAGAGTGCATTGCCGGGACTCGAACAACGTTATATGGATGCGATGGCAGTTGCACAGCACTACTATCCAGAGTTCAAGCAAGGTGTAGAACGAGCAGCATCATTTATCCGAAACGACTTGCCTGAGTTGGAACAACAGCTGGCAGATACAACCGCAACGGTAAACCAAAATGTACCGACATTGTTTAGCCGTTATGATCGTTTAGTGGACTTGCTGAATGAGAATCAGCCGCAAGCTAAAGAAGACTTGCATAACTTAGCAGAATTTATTCGTCATGATTTGCCGGATATCGAGAAGGATATCGCAAAAGCGAATAAGCTCTTTAATGAAATTGAAGATGATGACGCAGTAGATAAAATGGTGGATTTACTGAAAAACGACTTGAAGAAACAAGCAGATGTCATCGCCAACCCGATTAATATCAAAGAGAAAGATATTTTCCCTGTTAAAGACTATGGTTCTGCAAGTACACCATTCTATACAGCACTTGCGATTTGGGTAGGAGCATTGCTGATGGTGAGCTTGCTTACGACTGATAACAAGCACACTGCCATGACGCAGCAGCTCACAACGAGAGAAATTTATGTCGGCAAGATGGGACTGTTCTACCTAATCGGTATTATCCAATCCTTGATTGTCTCTATCGGGGACTTGATTATCTTGAAAGCACAAGTGGAACACGTTGGATGGTTTATCGGACTTTCAGTCCTTTCCTCACTCGTGTTCGTATCAATTGTGTATACCTTGGTGTCATTACTCGGCAACCCAGGGAAAGCCATTGCGATTATTATGTTAGTCTTGCAGATTGCAGGCGGCGGAGGTACATTCCCGATTGAAGTCACACCGGAGTTCTTCCAAATGATCCATCCGTTTATGCCGTTCTCGTATGCGATTGATGCGATGAGAGAAGCGGTCGGAGGTTATGTACCTGAAATCTTAACGAAGAAAGTTATATTCTTATCCTTATTCGGTATCGGCTTCTTGTTAATCGGTATTATCTTTAAACCGATGATTGACCCTGTGATGAAAAAAGTAGCAGAAAAAGCTGAGAAAAGTGATGTTATGGAATAAGGTCGATATCAAAGGAGTCTGGGTCAAACCAGGCTCTTTTTGATTGCTTAAAATACCTAAATTAAGATGTAAAATACATGAGAATTAACAAATAATTTACTAAAATTTAATTTGAGTTGCTTAACGCTATCTGTGTATAATGTTACTAAAGTAATGGGAGAGGAGCGCGTTATGAACCAATCTGAAAATCAAATTATTAAAAGTTATAAAGAATTTTGGACACGTTTTGTCGATGTAAAAGGACGTTCTCATCGTCCAGACTATTGGCATCCGTTTTGGATCAATATGGTCATTTCAACGATCTTAGGGGCACTTTCAGGCGGAATATTAAGTTCTATCTTCGGTCTTGCGATTATGATTCCATCATTTACAGTAATGGTAAGACGCTTGCATGATACCAACCGTTCTATGTTGTTTGCGATTATTTCATATGTCAGCGGTATTATTGTGATGGTTGCAATGTTTATATTCTTCTTCGGCGCGATTTTAGCAGCCAACGACAGCAGCGGCGCAGCATTAAGCATATTATTCATTTTAGGTGTGCTAGGCTTTATTGCGGCAATTGCGATTTCCATCTATATTATCTACTTATTGGTACTGCCTGGAGATCAAGCACCGAATAACTATGGCAGCGGCGGCAGTAACCAAACATTGCCAGAAGAATCTACACAGCATGAAGTTCAAATTTAATCAGATGAAATTCTATTATATTAATAAAAGGCAGCTTACCAAGCTCAAAGAGCAGGTAGGCTGCCTGGTTTTTTCATGAATATAAGTACTTGTGCTATGTTATGCATTTACAACGCTGTGATACCGCCATCAATCACAAACTCTGAACCTGTAGAGTAAGAGGCTTCGTCAGAAGCTAAGAAACAAACAAGGTTAGAAACTTCTTCAGGTTGTGCAATACGGCGCATAGGAATAGATTTCTCAAAACGCTGTACAGCTTCTTTTACATCTTCTTGTTCTAACATTGGTGTTTGAATGACACCAGGGTGAACGGAATTAACTCGAATATTAAATGGTGACAAAGCACTTGCGGCAGCTTTTGTCATACCTCTGACCGCAAATTTAGTGTCCGTATAGCCGATTGCACCGCCGACCAGTCCGTTCATAGAAGAAATATTAATAATAGAACCATTTTCTTGCTGCTTCATAATGCGTGACACGGCTTTAATACCCAAAAATACTGAAACTTGGTTGATGTTCACAATTTTCATATAGTCTTCTAATGAGAGTTCTTCAATAGATTTATTATAAGTAATACCTGCGTTATTCACTAAAACATCGATTTTATCCCACTGTTTTAATACTTGATCAACAACACGTTCCCAGTCTTCTTGTTTTGTGACATCATGTTTGATAAACAGGGCTTGTGCCCCTAAAGCTTCTGATGTTTTCTGTCCTTTTTCCTCATTAATATCAGTAATCACAACTTTAGCACCTTCTGCTACTGCTTTCTTAGCATGTACTTCTCCCATACCTTGAGCGCCGCCTGTAATAATCACAACTTTGTCTGTAAGTCTTCCCATATAGAACTTCCTTTCTGTATTATGTTCTCACTATAAGTGTAAACTTCTAACTTAGCGAGTTCTAATGAAAAGGTTTACATAATCAGGTTGATTCGGAGTCGAAATTTGTCTTAAAGGATTGAATTGCTGTGTCAATAAAACGTCTTGAAGCTTTAGTGAGCTTTCTGTTTTTAGGATAAGCAATAGCAACTGTATTATTGTATTCTTGAATATCGAGCTTGAAGTAATAGGCACTTTTATGAATATTATTGTTTTTAACACTTTCAGGTACAAGAGTAATACCTAAACCTTCACTTGCAAGTTTTAATGCGTTGTCGATACTCATAGTTTCCATAACGATATGCGGCTCAATGTTGTAAGTATTAAAGAAATGATTCATGACTTTTCTTAATGTCATATCAGATTTCAACACGATAAACTTTTGACGATTTAAATCGCTGTAAGAAAATGAAAATTGATAATCTGGTGTTTTAATATTTTTGGTGAACATATAATCGTTTGGAATCAATAGGTAAATAGGTTCCTTATACAGTACTTCATAGTCGATATTTTCGTTATCAATGGGAAGAATTGTAAGGCTCAAATCAATTTCATGCTGTTCTAATAGTTTTTCGATTTGTTTTGCATTGTCTTCAATCAGCTTAACGTCGATACCCGGATTCATTTTGATGAATTTCGGCAAGATAGTATATAAATTATGGGATGCAAGTATCGGATTGACACCGATTTTAAGGCGTCCTCTCTTCAGGTTTGAAATCTCTTGGAGTTCACTCTCCATTTGATGGAAAAGCTGTTCCATTTGTTCAAGATAAGAGAGATAGCGTTCACCAGCATAAGTTAAAGTAATAGGTGTATTTGTGCGGTCGATCAGCTGCACGCCTGCTTCTTCTTCAATATCTTTAACAAACTTGCTTAAATAGGGCTGTGAAATGAAGAGTTGTTTTGCGGCATGAGAAATACTGCCATAAGCAGCAATCGCTTCTAAATATTGTTTTGCATTTTCTTTATACATACGACCACTTCCTAACCAATGATTGATGTCTACTATAACTAAATTGTTATAGATTTGATAGTTAAAAGCGTATTGTACAATTCAGCATACACAAGAGAGAATAGAGATGTAACGAAGACCAAATAACGTATTAACTTTCAGATAAATATAAAAATAAGGAGCATGGATTTATGAAGAAAAATGTAATTATTACAGGGGCAGCACAAGGTATCGGTTACGCTATTGCTAAAGCTTTTGATAGTGAAGGTTACCGTGTCTTTATTTTAGATATGAGTCAGGAAAAAGCAAAAGAAGCGGCAGACAGCTTAAAAGAAGGTCACGCTTATACAGTAGATGTAACGAATGAAACACATGTCGAAAATGCAGTTAAAGATATTAATGCTAATTACGGCTCTATTGATGTGCTTGTTAATAATGCAGGTATTCAATATATTTCCGCAACAGAGGACTTCCCGTTAGAACAATGGAATAAAGTACTGGGTGTCATTCAAACAGGCACATTCTTAATGACAAAACATGTATTGCCGTTTATGAAACAACAAAAACAAGGGCGTATCATTGTTATTTCATCTGCACATGGTGAAAATGCAGATCCATACAAATCAGCTTATGTCGCTTCAAAATTTGCTCAAATCGGCTTTACAAAATCTGTCGCATTGGAAACAGTTGATGACGGTATTACAGTCAATGCAGTCTTACCGGGACCTGTCCGCACTGCACTTATCGAAAATCAATTAGCAAAACTAGCTGAACAAGACCAATCTACTGAACAAGAAGCTATGGAAAAACACATTACAGGCAAAATGCCTATGAACCGTTTATTAGAACCAGAAGAAATTGCGGACACAGTTGTCTTTTTAGCTTCTGATAAAGCTTCTGCCATCACTGGAGAAACAATCAGTGTATCAGGCGGTATGAACGCATAATTGAGTTTATAAAAGGAGAAATGTATTGATGTCACAACTTATGGAACAACTCATAGGAACATGGAAATTAGTGAAATACCAAGATGTTGCTGAAGATGGAAGTATCTATTACCCATTTGGCGAAGATGCGACAGGATTTATTATGTATAACCCTGATGGCTATATGTCAGCGCAATTAATGAAACAAGGCAGACCTGCGTATGCTTCAGGCGACCTTCATAAAGGTACAACAGAAGAAATGGCAACAGCAGCTGAAGGCTATCTTGCTTATGCGGGCAACTTTGAAATAGACGAAGCACATTCAACCATTTATCATACTATGTTAGTAAGTATGAATCCTACATGGTTAGGTGATACACAACCGCGTGAATTCTCACTTGAGGATGACATCCTAACTATCGTGAATGGTAACAACCGTAATCAAAAACTCGTGTGGCAACGTGTGAAGTAAATATAAAGTAAAACAGACTGCGTATCTCAAGGGATAATAAGATACGCAGTCTGTTTTGATACATATTAAGCTTTTAACGCTTTATCTTTATAAATGGCATAGCGTCTGACTAATTCGATTGTCATCATCCAAACGATATGACCGAATAATTCTGATAGATGTTCATGGAACGGTTGATCCCAAGGTGCAGGAACGGTTTGAATTAAAGGCATAAGTACAAGGTGGAAACCAATCCAAACGATGATACCGAAGACAGCACCATACCCTGCATAAATCCAACTGTATTTTTTCGCTAAGTAGATATAGATTAAAGCAATAACGATAGAAAAGCTATAATGTACGATAAAGCTGACCCAAGGCAGCATCTGTTCTGAAAATTGGTAAGTTTGATGTGTGAAATCAGGTGAGAAACCTAATTGTTGAAGCAGTTGTTGAGGCGGGTTGGTCGCATTACGCTCTGGTGTACGCGGCGGAAACATGACTTCCCATCCTAATTTAACAATCCCTGATAATAATCCAGCAATGACTGCTGTATAAATAAATTGCAAAGTGCTTTTGTTACGTGCTTGGTGCATGTAATCTCCTCCTTTTGAATAAGAGTATAATAACATGATTAGGTTGTTAGAAATATAATAACCTATAATTATTTTGGAGAATTATGAATTTTATGTGAAATATTGTACTTTATCTAAGTATTAGGTATTTCTTATGAAATGGCTTACACTAAAAGTAATAACATGAGGAGGCGGTTAGAATGATTGAAAGACAAATTAATTTAATTCAGCTGTTTGTGAATAATGCCAATCATTTTTTAACATCTGATGATGTTGCTGCCTTCTTAAATGCGTCTAACAGAACGATACGTAATGATATAAAGTATGTGAATGCGGTGTTTCTGAAAGACTTGATTGTGAGTGTGAAATCGAGAGGTTACCAATTAAATACTGAACTTTACAGCGTTGAAACAGTTGAAACAAAACTCAAAGCGTATACAGATAGAGATCATAAAATTCTTGTGACATTAGGTTATCAGCTATTAATGAATGAAACGCAATTAACAACACATCAATTAGAAAGCGACTACCACCTTTCAAAGAAGGAAGTTCTAGATTATATCAGCCGCATTCAAGCGTGGTGCGAAAAGTTTGATGTAGCTATCAAATTAAAGCCGCGCAAAGGCATTGAAGTAGTCGGAAGTCAGACTGACCTCAACAATGCAATTTTGCATTTGAATCAGCTGTCTACACACAATCATCGTGTAGAAGCTTTGATTTTAAATGAACTGCCTAATGCACATGTACAAACCATCGCACAAATTATTAAAGACAATTTGAAGCTGTTTAAGATTAATACATCAGATATCCAAATTGAACAATTGCTGATTCATTTGATTTTGATTATAAAGCGAAGGGGAAATGATGAATATTTAGGCGGTTTAAATCAAGAAGCTTTAACCATTGCCCAGCAAATTATTGAAGAGATCAACCATAAACTCAGCTACACACTTAATAAGCAAACCACTCAATTGTTTTCTTTCTTCATCAGTTATCACTTCAATAAGTTTGATTTAGGAGTTCAAAAGCTGTTTATTGAAAGCTACATCAATCGAATGATAGAGCGTATGGAAGAACGTATAGGTGTTTGTTTTACTCAAGACAAAATACTAAGAGAAAACTTATATTCTCATTTTGGACGTACGTATTTAAGAATTATGAAACAAGTCTATTTAAATAATCCGTTAACGAAAGAAATCAAAACTTTGTATCCTTTTATTTTCAACGTACTTTACGACATTGGCCAACAGATGTCAGAAGATGCCGGGATAGAGCTTTCAGAAGACGAAATTGCATTTTTAACGATTCATTTTCAATCTTCTATAGACCGTAATGAACAAAACCATTTAAATGTCGTCATTGCTTGTTATTACGGTATTGGTATATCTCAACTGCTTGCGACAAAAGTATCAAAGTTAAACGAGCATATTGTTGTTAAAGATACGATTAGATTAGAAGAAATTGAACAATATGATTTCTCCGATATTGATTTGTTAATCACAACGCATGATATCAAAATCAAACACTTGCCGAAGGATGCAGAACTGCTTCAAGTATCACCGCTGCTCAGCGAAGATGATAAACATCAGTTGGAAAGACTGACTGCTAAGAAGTTGAAACCTGCAATGAAAGCAGATGAAATAGCGGGTGTGAACTTCATAGTTGAAGCTGAGGGCGATACGCCGTTCAATATGGCTGAAATTTTTGAACGGGCGCAAATGATTCTAGGTGAGAATCATGCAGTGTTAGAAGGCTATATCGAGAGTGCTTTAGAACGTGAAAGAATGTCTTCCACATATATCGGTAATCAAATTTCTATTCCGCACGGGAATCCTGAAAAGGTGTTGAAGTCGCATGTAGTGATATTCAAAAGCCAAAAAGGATTCTACTGGAAAGAACATCAAGTCAAAATGGTCTTCTTCTTAGCGACTACAAAAAATGATATTCAACTGACGAAACGCATCATTCAAACGATTGCACAGTTTGAAGAAAATACAATGGATGAATTACTTTATTTAGATGACCAGCCATTCAAAAACAAATTAATACAAATGATTCAAGGATAATTGCCGGTAGTAACGGTAATTATCTTTTTTTATGCCTCTTTGTTACCGCTTACAATCAAAGTAAGGAGTGTGATTCGGATGAAAATATTAGCAATTACGTCTTGTCCAAACGGTATTGCACACACATATATGGCGCAAGAAAAATTAGAACAAGCAGCCAAAGAAATGGGTGTAGAGATTAAAGTTGAAACACAAGGCGGCGTAGGCGCTGAAAACGTATTAACAGCTAAAGAAATAAAAGAAGCAGACGGTATTATTATCGCAGCTGACAGACAAGTAGACTTATCGCGTTTTAATGGAAAACGTTTGATTAACGAAAACGTAAGAGAAGGGATACATCATCCTAAACAATTAATTCAACGTATTATTGATCAAGATGCACGTATTTATCATCACGAAGGTGCTTCAGACGATGATAGTTATGAAGAAGAAGAGAAGAAAAGCGGCGTGCAAATGGTCTATCAACACTTAATGAACGGTGTATCTTTCATGGTTCCATTTATCGTTGTCGGCGGTTTGCTGATTGCAATTGCTTTAACACTTGGAGGAGAACCTTCCGCAAAAGGTTTAGTTATTCCAGATGATTCATTCTGGAAATCTATAGAAAAAATCGGGGGCTTATCATTCAGCTTTATGGTTCCTATCTTAGCAGGTTACATCGCCTATAGTATTGCGGATAAACCAGGGCTAGTTCCAGGTATGATCGGCGGTGCTATTGCAGCTGACGGAAGTTTCTACGGCAGTGAAGCAGGTGCAGGATTCTTAGGCGGTATCGTAGCCGGATTTATCGCAGGTTATGTAGCGAAATGGATTAAAAATGTCAAAGTGCCGAAAGCTATGGCACCGATTATGCCGATTATCATTATCCCGATTTTAGCTTCATTAGTGGTCGGTTTAATCTTTGTATTTATTATAGGTGCACCGATTTCAGGTGTATTCACAGCGTTAACAGGCTGGTTGAAAGGTATGCAAGGAGCCAATATTGTCCTTCTGGCATTGATTATTGGTGCAATGATTGCCTTTGATATGGGCGGTCCCGTCAACAAAGTTGCTTTCTTATTCGGTTCAGCATTAATTGCTGAAGGCAACTATGCAGTGATGGGTATGGTTGCGGTTGCAGTATGTACACCGCCAATCGGTTTAGGTTTAGCAACATTTATTCAAAAACGTAAATTCAATAACTCAGAACAAGAAATGGGTAAAGCCTCATTCACGATGGGTCTGTTCGGTATCACAGAAGGTGCTATTCCATTCGCAGCACAAGACCCGCTTCGTATCATCCCTGCCAACATGATCGGCGCTATGGTCGCTGCAGCTATCGCAGCTTTAGGCGGCGTAGGAGACAGAGTTGCACACGGTGGTCCTATTGTTGCAGTGTTAGGAGGCATTGAGCACGTATTATGGTTCTTCATTGCTGTCATTATCGGTAGTTTAATCACCACAGCAACTGTATTATTGTTCAAAAAAAATGCACCGACGGCTGTACTTGATGGAGCAGGTGCAACAACAGAACTTTCTGATAATCAAGAGGCTCACACACAAACAGAGCCGGTACACGGAGACACAACTACACAAGAAACAAAGGAAAACAGTGTTTTCCATAAAAGCTTAATCGAATTAACAAACAGTGAAATGAAACGAGATGATGTGATTGATCGATTGATCACAGAACTGAAAAATCAAAACTATGTTGAAGACTTTGATTCAGTTAAAACATCAGTATTAAAACGTGAATCTGAATCTACAACAGCTATTGGTATGAATGTCGCAATTCCGCACGCGAAATCAGATGCAGTCAAACAACCTGTAGTCGCAGTATTGCAAAACAAACACGGTGTGGATTGGGAAAGTCTAGACGGCACATTGCCTAAGATTGTGTTCTTAATCGTCGTACCGAATAACAGTAACGATACACATCTTAAGTTATTACAAAGACTTTCTAAAACACTTATGGACGACGCAACACGAGACAGATTGATTAATGCAGATACGAAAGATGAAATCTACGACATTTTAAAAGCAATATAAAGGATGATAACGTATGGCACTATTTTTAAAACCAGTATTTCAAGAACGCATTTGGGGCGGTTCGGCTTTAACACAATTTAATTACGATATTCCAAATGATTTAACAGGTGAATGTTGGGCAATTTCAGCATTGCCGCATGGATCAAATGAAATTGAAAATGGTCCGCACCAAGGTAAAACGTTAGAACAAGTATGGGAAGAAGATAAAGCATTGTTCGGTAATGACAAAAGAGACAAATTCCCGTTACTGACAAAAATATTAGATGCAAATGATAAATTATCTGTACAAGTACATCCTGATGATGCTTATGCACAAGCACATGGAGAAGGTTACGGTAAGACTGAATGTTGGTATATTTTAGACGCCAAAGAAGATGCAGAAATCATATACGGTGTGAATACAGATAACCAAGAAGAGCTGGAACGCATGATTGATAATAAAGCATTTGATGAATTATTCCATAAGGTCAAAGTCAAACCCGGAGATTTCTTCTATGTCCCTGCAGGTACCGTTCATGCTATAGGAGCAGGTATTATGATACTTGAAACGCAACAATCATCAGATACCACATATCGTATCTATGATTATGATCGTAAAGATAAAAACGGCAATACACGAGAATTACACTTAGAACAAAGTAAAGCTGTTATTGATGTTACACAAACTAATCCTAATACAACGCCTAAACATGAAACACGTAATGGACAAGCCTATACACAATTTGTTTCAAACACATTCTTCACCGTTGAGAAATGGGATATTGAAGGTGATTTAACATTTGAAAAACCTTACGAGTACTGCTTGGTCTCTGTGATTGAGGGAAGCGGAGAGGTTATTATAGACGGAGAAACAAACAATATAGAAAAAGGCACACACTTTATCATTACCTCAGAAGATTTAGATATTACTTTTAAAGGTGACATGAGTTTAATAGTAAGTCATCCATGATTGGAGTATATATCATCATAAGGCTAATAATAGTCGTTGAATTGAAGTAAGGAAAACAAAACCTCCTCGATCCTTTAATGGAGACATCGAGGAGGTTTTGTACTACAAAAATTCATTTGAATTTTGAAAGTATGTGTTCTGTTGTTATAGTTGCTTATGCACTAAAGACTGCTTTATAAGTGGTTAATGAAATTATTTGTAACATTTGTAATATTGCTGTAATCTGAGGATGAGAGGTTATCAAAATACGAGGAGTGTTAATCATGAAAAAGGTGATTATAGCGACAGGTGTAACTTTGACAACCGTACTTGGCGCAAGCCTAGCATCCCCGATTGACGTTGGTTCTCAAGCAGCATATGCCGAAAGTGAACAACCTTATTATAACTACACGGGTTATGCAAGTAATGACTCAAGCTTCATTTTGGATCCGAATTTTAAGAGAGCTATTGAACACGATAATGTAACGTTCAATGGACACAAAATTGATTTCAGCCAAGCCCCTGCTGGTAATTTAACTTCTACAATGGTTTATGACCAAATGTTATTTATTAAGAAAGATTCAGGTAAAGTAGTATCTGCAGAATTCCCAGGCCATAGCATCACAAAAGCGCAAATTGAAGAGGTATACGGTCCGCCTACTCACTTCAAGACGGGTGATACTGTAACTCAAAAAGACTCAGGCACTATGTTCTATAATTTAGCCGGACGCTATATTGCATTTGATGTACATGAAGGTCAGCTGACAAATGTTTATCTTAACCCGCAATATTATTTAATTGAATAATTTATCGGACGTTCGCACATAGATTAAGCGCCTCTCAAATGTTAAGCGAGGTAAGAAGCAGGCTTTTTGCTTCTTATCTTGCTTCTTTATTTGTCTATAGGCTTTAGAGTGCATAATATGTGCGTTTGTTCAATGCGTTAAGTTTCTTTAATCCTTTATATGTTGATAGAATTGAAGTGTGTTATTAAGAACATTGAATAATTTTTTGTTTATGTTGGTAAGAGAGAGATGGAGGGATTATATGAGCAAAAAATTTATTAACGCATCTATTTACAAGCATGATGATGCTTCTGAAATTTTAGTAGAGAATGGCAAGTTCGCCGCAATCGGTAAAGATTTAGGAGAAGCGGATGAAGTGATTGACTTGAAAGGACGTTTAGTATTACCGCCTTATGTTGATTCACACTTGCATTTAGATTACTACTTTACTGGACAAGATCCTAAAATCAAAAATGAATCAGGTACGTTATTTGAAGCGATTGATTTATGGAATGATTATAAAAAAGGTACAACTAAAGAAGAAATGAAAGAACGTATGCGTAAAGCTATCAATGATGTCGCAAGTTACGGTACACAGTATATCCGTGCACAAACGGACTGTACAGACCCGAACTTAACAGGCATTAAAGCTGCGATTGAAATCAGAGATGAATTAAAAGACAATATTACAATTCAAGTAGTCGCATTCCCGCAAAACGGTATGTATTCATTCGAAGAAGACGGCAAAACAGGCCGCGACTTAGTAGAAGAAGCGCTGCAACTTGGCGCAGACTGTGTCGGAGGTATTCCGCATAATGAGTGGAGTCCTGAAGACGGAGCAGAATCAGTAAAAGAAATTGTCCGTTTAGCGGTTAAGTATGACAAACTCATTGACGTTCACTGTGATGAAACAGATGATGCAGAAGCACGCTACCTTGAACAATTGAACGCAGAAGCAATGAAACAAGGTTATGGTCCATACACTACTGCTTCACATACATGCTCATTCGGTTCAGCAGATGATGCATATGCATTCAGAATGATGGGCTTATTCCGTCAATCTGGTTTAAACTTTGTATCATGCCCGACAGAAAACTTATTCTTGCAAGGACGTCAAGATACGTATCCTAAACGCCGCGGTTTAACACGCGTGAAAGAATTTGTAGATAATGATATCAACGTTGCTTTTGGACAAGATTCAATTGTGGACTTATGGTATCCGGCAGGTTCAGGCAACCTTATGAATATCTTAGACAATGGTCTGCATGCGACACAATTAATGCGCGAACAAGACTTCCCGCGCAACTTTGACCTTATCACTTACAACGGTGCGCAATTAATGCGTATTGAAGATGAATACGGTCTAGATGAAGGCAAACCAGCAAACTTCATCGTTGTTGATGCGCCGACAGTATTTGAAGCACAAAGACGCCGTTCAGACTGCCTTGCTTCAGTACGTAATGGCGAATATCTCTTCAAGAGAGCTTTACCTGAATATGAAACTGAATTAGATGTTACACGTAAAACAAAATAAACATCGCGAATATAAAAATGAGTGGCACAGCATTGATTTGCTGGGCCACTCATTTTTTATGTTCATTTCAGTCTTTTGAATAAGATGTATAAAATCAGACAACCCAGCACAATACCCCCGATAATCGTAAAGATCCAAGTCAGAATGAGACCTGTATGAGATACAGGCTCAACTGTTACATTTGGCGGATGTGCACCTTTTAGAAATTGACGCGGATAATCTGCTTGTACTTTGTCATCCTTCACACTTAAATGATAGCTGTCTTTATCTTTAGGTACGACATCATATAAGTCTTGTTTCACGTCATATTGCTTGCCATCGATTTCATGCGTTCCTTTACTGAGGACTTTGCGATATTCATAATGCTTCATCGCATCTTTTGTTAAGTCATTCGCCAGTTTTTGACGCGCATGTTTCGCATGTTCGCTTGGATAAGGCAGTACATTGAGGATAACAGTGTTGATACGCAGATTGTTTTGTTTTGCGGTCAATACTAAATTATAGCCGTTTTCGCTTGTGCCGGTTTTCAAACCTTCTGCACTGCTTAAGCCGTCTGCGGCATGCGGTAAAGATAAGTTAGTGTTCGTTAACTTCTTATGGTATTGTTCATCCGTTTCTAATTTAGAGTAATCTAAAACTTTCGGATGTTCTTTAATGAGTTGTTGAGCTAATACCGCAATGTCTTGTGCGGAGCTTTTAGAAGCTGTTTCATGTTTATATTTTTTCGGCGCAAATTGCTTCATCAGCTTATTATTTGCGCCGCTAGGGTTCGTATAATGTGTTTGATGCATTCCCATTGCTTTTGCTTTTTCATTCATCCGATTTGTGAAGTGTTCAATATCGCCATCGATATGGTCAGCCAAGATTAACGATGCTGCGTTGCTGGATTCTAACATTACTTGTTTAAGCAGCTGATCAATCGTATAAACTTGGTTCTTTTTAACAGGGAAAGTGGTTAAATTCGGTAATTGAGCCATTTCTTCATACTCGGATGTAATTTTGACTTTATCTGCGAGGTGAATCTTCTGATTTTGAACATCTTCTAAAATTAAATAAACCGTCATTAACTTTGCGGTTGATGCAGGATCAAGTTGACGTTGTCCATTGTAATCATAAAGAATTTGTCCTTGCTGCGTAGTCACATAAGCGCTCTTTGGGTTGTATTTTTTGTCTATAGATTCATGATAGTGTTTGGCAATTTCAACAGGCGTTTCTATTGCTTGTGCACTTTGTGAGATCGTCATTGCCCAAAGTATCAAAATCGAAAGTACAATCCCGATACCTTTTTTCAAAGTTGTTCTTCCCTTCATTTTAGTGTATATCTAAAACCTTACTATAATAGTCTAAAGGGCTCAACTGTCTTTAGATAAAATATAATAAAAATTTACAAAATAAAAAGCACTTCCATCATTCTAGAATAGAAGTGCTGCACTTGTTCAGCTTATTTGCCGTCTAAAGTGTAGAACGGGTTGTCGCTCACATTTGTGCCGCCTTTTAACAGCGCACGATTTAAATGTAATGTTTCACCATTATGATTCAGTGTGAATTCACCTTTGACAATGATTTGGTTATCATCACCGATAGAAATTTCAGTATGATCATGGTGTTCGTTAGGTTTGCCGTCTTTACGGTTATATTCTAATGCGCCGCTTGGGCAAAGTTCTACAACACGCGCAATTTCATCTGCGCTCGCTTTGCTAGGGTCAATCCATGGGCGTTTCTTCGTATCGAATACTTGTGATAAGTTCTTAACACATTCAGCTGCGTGAATACAACGTGCAGGTTCAAAAGAGACATCAATGGCTTCGCTCGTATAATTTTTTCTCATGTTATCACTCCTAAATTGAAAGAAAATTCGTAATTTCAATATAGCACAGGTATACAAAAAACAAAATTAATTTACACTCAATAATAAATGAGAATGATAATAAATTGTATAAAACGGTTTAATTACTTGCTTTTAGGGTGAATTGCACGTAATATCAAAGTAATTAAAAAAGTAGGGGGCAACCTAAATGACAGAAGTTAAACATGGCAAGAATAGATTTTATGTAGGCAACAGCGAAAATGACTTTCAAGCATTGATGACATACGTACCGACTAGTCCGGATATGTTTATTATTGATCATACTGAGGTATCAGAAGCACTGCGCGGGCAACGTGTAGGTTACGCGCTTGTAGAAGCAGCGGTAAATTATGCAAGAGAGAATGATATGAAAATCGTTCCTTTATGCCCGTTTGCGAAAAGCGTATTCGATAAAACACCTGAATATGCGGATGTATTAAAAAAGTAAAACCAATGTATCGACACACGGAGAAATGATATACAAGGCAGTACTCATTCAAGATGGGTGCTGCTTTTTTATGACTAAATAGTTAATAAGGTAATAGATTTTTATCAGTTGACGCAGTAAAGAGACAAAGGTATGATATTAATAATTATACATTTAAATACATAAAGATGAATTTAAGTCAGAAGGTGACACCATGAGCAAACTATTTCAAAATTATAAACGTGCACAAATTGAATTCGTGAAAGCAGAAGGCAATGTATTAATCGATACCGAAGGTAAGCGTTATTTAGATTTTTCTTCTGGTATCGGTGTAACGAACTTAGGATTTCACCCCTATGTAGAAGCAGCACTCCAACAACAAGCAGATCAGATATGGCACACACCGAACATCTACTTGAACCAACTTCAAGAAGAAGTGGCAGAGAAGCTGATGGATGACAAAGATTATTTAGCTTTCTTTTGTAATAGCGGGGCAGAAGCGAATGAAGCAGCTATCAAACTTGCACGTAAAGCGACAGGAAAACAAGAAATCATAACCTTTAAACAATCTTTTCATGGCAGAACGTTTGGTTCTATGTCTGCGACAGGGCAAGATAAAATCAAACATGGCTTTGGAGATGGCGTGCCGCACTTTAAATATGCGGTATTTAATGATTTAGAAAGTGTGAAACAGCTGATTACAACAGATACGGCTGCTATTATGCTGGAGCTGATTCAAGGCGAGTCTGGGATTATTATTGCAGATCAAGCTTTTGTTCAAGGCCTGGTACAGCTCTGCAAAGATAAGAATATCTTACTAATTGTTGATGAAGTACAAACAGGAATAGGACGTACAGGTAAACTGTTCGCATTCGAGCATTATCATATCGAACCTGATATCTATACCCTCGCAAAAGGTTTAGGCAATGGTGTACCAGTAGGGGCGATGTTAGGCAAAGCTGAATTAGGACCAGCTTTTGATTACGGCAGTCATGGTTCGACTTTCGGCGGTAATAAATTAGCAATGGCCGCAAGTTCTGCGACATTAAATGTGATGAAATCTCCTGACTTTCTTGAAAACAGCTTTAAAAAAGGCGAATACCTGAAAACACAATTACAAGAAAAACTGAAAGATAAAGCCTCTGTCATTGAAGTACGCGGACTGGGACATATGATAGGTATAGAGATAACACAACCTCTAAACGAAGCAGTAGAAAACGCAAGATCAAAAGGATTGATTGTACTTACTGCAGGCACTAACGTTATTCGCTTGCTGCCGCCTTTAACTTTAAGCAAAGAGGAAATTGATCAAGGTATCCATATATTAGTTGATGTTTTAACATAACGAAGAAAACTGAGACACAGCAGTTTGTATTTGCTGGTCTCAGTTTTTATTTCATCAACTCTACAAACTTAATTAGAGATGATATGATGAAAGAGATAAAAAGGCGGCACATTTGCGTAAGCGAGTCTGTCAGCATAAGGGGAATAAGCACTCATGAAGAAAGTATCAATTAAAGATGTCGCAAAAGAAGCAGGTGTATCCTTAACAACGGTTTCGCACATTTTAAATCATAAACAAGAACGCTTTTCTCAAGCGACAATTGATAAAGTCTTAACGGCTAAAGATAAATTAAATTACATACCAAATAAAAATGCCCAACAATTAAGAGGTCATACGATTAAATTGATTGGTGTCTTAGTACCTAGTTTAACGAATCCTTTCTTTTCGGCTATTATGCAAAGTATGGAACAACATAAACCGGATTATGTAGATTTATTCTTCTTAAGTACTTCAGGCGATCATTTAGAACATAACATCAAGCATTTAGTCGAAAGAGGAATGGATGGTTTAGTTATTGCACGTTTAATCGACCAGCCTGAAAGTATGAATAATTATTTAGAACGGCATAATGTACCTTATGTGGTACTGGATCAAAGCGAGGATAATGGCTATACCGATATAATTCGAACTGATGAACAAACTGGCGGTGCTTTAGCCGCAGAGCATTTAATCCAACTCAACCATCAACATATAGCTATCGTTCACCCTTATGAAATGATGTCGAATATGCAAGCACGTGTAAAAGGTTTCGAAGATTACTGTAAAACACACAATATTCCTATACCGGTTAAAATAGAAACAAAATTATCTCCATCCGGCGGTAAACAAATTGCAGAACAAATTATCAAAAGCAATGTGACAGCTGTTTTTGCGATTAATGATGAAATGGCTATCGGTATTTTGCGTGGTCTAAGAGAACACGGTAAATCTGTTCCTGAAGATATCTCAGTAGTAGGCTATGACAATATCAGCTTTTCACAATACATGACACCTGCATTGACGACTGTAGCACAACCGATTGCGTTAATAGGCGAAACTGCATTAAGACTGATCGTGAAGAAAGTTACGGACAAAGTACAAGGCGTAGAACGTGTTGAACTGCCGAATAAATTGGTAATCAGAGAAACAACCAATTATTTAAATGAATAATTCTTATCAAAGACGAGGCGCTTATTTACTATAAGTGCACTCGTTTTTTATTGTGGCAAAAATCTTAAATCTATATGAAAACGTATACAAATGAGTAGAAAAGTGCTAGTATGTGATTAAAGTAAAACGTTTTACTAAAACGACATTCAGAAAAAATAGAGGTGTTAATCATGAATATAGTCGCTTTGCTTATTGGTTTAGGACCGTTGCTTGGTTGGGGTTTATTCCCGACAGTAGCTTCTAAATTCGGAGGTAAGCCGGTTCACCAAATCATCGGTACAACAGTAGGGACGTTGATTTTCGCATTAGTCTTTGCGGGTATTACAGCCCAGCATTTCCCTACCGGCATGAATTTAATTTTTGCACTGCTTTCAGGGGCAGGTTGGTGTTTTGGACAGATTTTAACGTTTAAAGCATTTGAATTAATCGGATCATCCAGAGCTATGCCGGTCACAACAGCTTTCCAGCTTTTAGGCGCATCTTTATGGGGTGTATTTGCCCTAGGCAACTGGCCGGGTGTGACAAATAAAATTATCGGGTTTGTCGCATTAATCGTTATTTTAATCGGTGCACGTATGACAGTTTGGAGTGAACACCCAGAAGCACAAAACAGCGGGCAGTTAAGAAAAGCAGTTGTCATTTTACTGATTGGTGAAATCGGTTATTGGCTGTATTCAGCTGCACCGCAAGCGACAGACATCGGTGGTAAAGCAGCCTTTTTACCGCAAGCCATGGGTATGGTTTTAGTCGCAGTCATTTATGGCTTAGTCTTTATCAAAAAGGACAATCCATTTAAAAACAAAATTACTTGGCTTCAAATTATTTCAGGTTTCTTCTTCGCATTTGCGGCTTTAACTTATTTAATTTCAGCCCAACCGGATATGAACGGTTTAGCAACAGGCTTTATTTTATCTCAAACATCTGTAGTACTTGCGACATTGACAGGTATTTATTTCTTGAATCAACGCAAAACCAAAAAAGAAATGGCAATCACAGTCATTGGTTTGGTTCTGATTTTAGCTGCGGCTACAGTCACAGTCTTTATTAAATAAACATGGAGGGAATAGAAATGAAGAAAACCCCTGTATTAAATAGTCATGTATCTCAAGCTATCGCAACAATCGGACATTATGATTTACTTACAATTAATGATGCCGGCATGCCGATACCAAATGATGAACGCAGAATCGACTTAGCAGTAACGAAAGCACTGCCGCGTTTCATTGATGTATTAGAAACGGTGTTGAGCGAATTAAAAGTTCAAAAAATCTATTTAGCTGAAGAAATCAAAACTAATAATCCAAAACAATTAAAAGCGATTAAAGGATTGCTTGAAGAAGATGTGGAAATTGAATTTATTCCTCATTCAGAAATGAAAGCATCTCTGAGTCATCCTTTAAATAAAGGCAATATCCGCACAGGTGAAATCACACCATTTTCAAATATTATTTTAGAATCTAATGTGACTTTTTAGATAAGGAGTGAACACGATGACGAATAAAGTAGTAATTTTAGGGTCAACGAATGTGGATCAATTCTTAACAGTAGATCGTTATGCCAAACCAGGCGAAACGCTTCATGTCAAAGAAGGACAAAAGAAATACGGCGGTGGCAAGGGTGCTAACCAAGCGATTGCGACAGCACGTATGAATGCAGATACCACATTTATTTCAAAAGTCGGCAAAGATGGCTTAGCAGACTTTATGTTTGATGGTTTCAAAGAAGCAGGCATGAATACTGAATATATTACAGAATCAGAAACAGCAGATACAGGCCAAGCGTTTATTACAGTTGATAAAGACGGCAATAATACAATTTACGTCTATGGCGGTGCGAACATGGATATTACACCTGAAGATGTAAAACAAGCTGAAGCGGTAATTAAAGAAGCGGATTATGTAGTAGCACAATTAGAAGTCCCTGTCCCAGCAATCATCCGCGCCTTTGAAATTGCACGTGAACACAACGTTACAACGATTTTAAACCCTGCACCTGCAAGCGAATTGCCAGAATCACTGTTAAAACTCATCGATGTGATTATTCCGAATGAATTTGAAGCTGAAATTCTATCAGGTATTCCAGTGAAAGATGAGAACTCAATGGCACAAAACGCAGACTACTTCTTAAACTTAGGCATTAAAGTCGTTTTGATTACAATAGGTGCACAAGGTACGTATTATGCAGTAAAAGGCAACTCTGGTCTTGTGAAAGCTTATAAAGTAGATGTAGTAGATACAACTGCTGCAGGCGATACATTCATCGGTGCCTTTGTCAGTGCATTTGATATGAAACAAATGAACCTAGAAAAAGCTATTGATTTTGCGAATAAAGCAGCTTCTTACACAGTTCAAAAATCAGGTGCACAGATTTCAATTCCATTCGCAAAAGATATTAAGTAAAAAAAGGAAATAATAAAATTGAACGTCCTTAGACAGATACAGTACATCTGTTTAAGGACGTTATTTATTTCTGCTTATCCATATATGAGGCAAATAGCAACTGTAAGCAGTGTGAGTACCGCAAATATCGCAAAACAAGCACAACATTTAAGCCAAGGACTGATCTGGCTTGTAACGATTGATTTAAAGAGGTAGTAAGCAAGTATCAGAATGAGGGGAATCAAAACAGGAAGTATGAAAAACAAAATACCTGTCCACACATTTTTAAAAATATGATCAAGGATATTAACAAAGGTATCTCCGCCGATCAGCATTGGAATTAAAAATATTAATAAAAAGATAGAAATAACAAACCAGCATCCATTTCCCATACCGCTAGACCGATAATACAAGGCGTTATAATTACGTTTCGTTCGAACTTTATTTATTTTCTTCATAGCTGTCTCCTCTTGGTGTGATTTGTATTTGATTATAGCACTGTCAAAATGAAAAACGTATATTAACAATGTAAAAACAATTATAAGTTTTATAAATATGTATTAATATTATTTGAGTTTTGACACACGCTGCATATGCATATAGTACACTTTGGTAGATTTTATAGTCTATGAAAGAGGAGAAATAGAAATGAAGAAAAAGATTATCTCAATAGTAATACTTACAATCGGTGTGATGTTGGGTTATGGCAATTACATGCAAGCACAAAATCATACATATCCTAATGACTTAAAGTTGACGACACACAACGTTTATTTTATGCCGCGTGCACTTTATCCTAATTGGGGACAAGTTCAAAGAGCACAGTTAATACCCAAAGCAGATTATATGCAAAATCAAGATGTTGTTATCTTGAATGAACTCTTTGACGAAACCGCATCACAAGAACTTAGAAATCAATTAAAAGGACAGTACCCGTACCAAACACCAACAGTAGGTAAAGACCAAAGCGAAGCATGGCATCAGACTTCAGGGAATTATGTATCAGCACGATTTACGAGCGGAGGTGTGGGGCTTGTCAGCAAATGGCCGATTGAACGACAAGAACAACATATCTATACTACAAAAGGATGCGGTGCCGATGCATTAGCTAATAAAGGTTTTGCCTATATTAAAATTAATAAAAACGGACATCCATATCATATTATAGGAACACATCTTCAAGCAGAAGATAGTACATGTTCTAAAGGAAAAGATAAAGAAGTCAGAGCGAATCAAATGAAAGAGATTCAGCAGTTTATTAAAGAAAAACAAATTCCTGAAAATGAAGCGGTCTTTATTGGCGGAGATTTAAATGTGATTAAAGGGACAGAAGAATATCAAGCAATGTTCCAAAACTTAAATGCAGCGCAACCTACAAGTTATCAAGGTGCACAGTATTCTTGGGATACAAGTACGAATGGTATTGCAAATTATAATTATCCGAAACTAACGCCGCAACATTTGGATTATATCTTGCCTGAAAAAAATCATGCTCAACCTGACACTTGGAATCAAAAAGTACATCAAGAAAAATCTCCGAAATGGACGGTTAAGTCTTGGGGGAAAACATACGTGTATAATGATTATTCGGATCATTACCCCGTGTCAGCATCATCTGATTAATTTTATTAACAATTATCTTAATCCAATTTAATATTCTATTAATATCAAATATCTACAATCAAAGTATCATGCTGAAAAGCAGACCTAACTATAGACAGAGAGGCTGAATTGAAGATGAAACAACATCCATATCGTATAAGTAATTTAACCATCGGTACATCATCTATTATCGCTGCATCCTTATTTTTTGCGGATCATCATGCGGCGCATGCATCTGGAAATGCACCTGTACCATCTGATTCATCTGCAGCACGAGCTACGACACAATCTATAGCACAACCAGATTCATCAGGGGAAAGAACTGAGCAAACAAGTCGTTCAGAAGCTGTACAACCTTCACAAAGTGCAGTACATACTCAAACAGAAAATAACAATCAACCACAGAATGCATCCTCAATCAATAGTGGACAAACAGATAAAGAACAACCGCAAACAACACAAGCGCCAACAACTGATACACCTCAATCAGAAACAACACCATCAAAAGAAACTGAGCTTTCGCCTGCACAATCACCAACTCAAAACGAGGAACAAGCACAAGTTGCACCGCAAACAGAAACTGAACCTCCAGTACAAAATACTAAAGAAACAGAAGCGGATACTGAAGAAGCGGTTCAAACGCAAGCACCGACTGAATCACAACAAACAGCAAAAGTTCCAAAAAATAATACAACAACACAACCTACACAAGAAAAAACAGTTGTTGCGCCAGAAACAGCACCTGTTGCACAACAACAGCCAAAACCTAAATCAACAACAAATGCCCAGCCTCAGCAGCAAGTTAAGGCACCCGACCAAGCAGCAACAGCCCAAAATTCAGGACAAGTACAATACAAGAATCAAGATCCGATTATTTTAGTACATGGCTTTAATGGTTTAGTGGGTGATAATGCGGCACCTTCCAGCGGCAACTACTGGGGCGGCAACCGTACAGATATTCAACAGGATTTGCGCGATAATGGCTACAACGTACATGAAGCTAATGTTGGTGCCTACAGCAGCAACTATGATCGTGCAGTTGAACTTTATTACTATATTAAAGGCGGCAGAGTCGACTATGGTGCTGCACATTCTCAGAAATACGGACATGAACGTTACGGAAAGACTTATGAAGGGGTTTATCCGCAATGGCAGCCTGGTCAAAAAGTACATTTAGTCGGTCATAGTATGGGCGGTCAAACAATTCGCCAAATGGAAGAGTTCTTACGAAACGGCAACCAAGAAGAAATCGATTATCACCAGCAGCATGGCGGTACGATTTCACCGTTATTCGAAGGCGGAAAAGGTAACATGGTGAGCTCAATTTATACAGTAGCTTCACCGCATAACGGTACACATGCGGCAAACCTTTTAGGCAACGAAGCACTGATTCGCCAAATTCTATATGATAATGCGAAATTGCAAGGCAATAAATATTCGCAAGTAGACTACGGGTTGTCTCAATGGGGGATGAAACAAGGAGAGAATGAATCGTATACAGACTATGTAGACCGTGTCAGAGCGAAAAGTAAAATTTGGACAACAACAGATAATGCTTTATATGACCTCACACGTGAAGGGGCACAAAAGCTGAATGAAAATACGACACTTAACCCAAATATTGTTTATAAATCTTACTCAGGAGAATCGACACGCCCAGGTATCTTAGACAGACAACGTTCTGATATTCATATGGCAACTTCTAAAGTATTGACTGGGAATGTCATCGGTAAAGTTGATGACAAAGAATGGCGTGAAAATGATGGACTGGTTTCAGTTATTTCAGCGCAGCATCCATTTAACCAAAATGCGACACCTATGACAGATCAGCCTCAAAAAGGCGTGTGGCAAGTCAACGCGCTGCAACATGATTGGGACCACGGTGACTTCGTAGGCTCAGATGCACTGGAATCGCAAATTACACCAGAAACGCTGCGTGCTTATTGGTTGGATATCGCAGATGAACTCGTTCAAAACGAAGCTGTAACGAGATAAACAGCATAAAAAAACACATAAGGAGGACCAAACATGACAGGCACACCTCAAGAATTATGGGAATCATTTGTAAGAATCATGAAAGTGTTATTTTCATAAAGTGCATGCGTATCGCCTTTTTAAAGGAGTGATACGCATTTTTTAATGAAAAGATAAAAAAATCAACTTTAGACTTTACAAAGAGACTATCGCCTATTATAGTTTAGTTAAGTTAACTAAACTAAATTGAAAAAAGGAAGTCGAAAATAGATGAAAACAAATCAAGCAAATAATAAAAGTAAATCAGGAAAATTCAAATTCGGTCTTATTCTCTTAGTCGCTGGTCTCGCTATGTACGGTATTGCTGCAATAACAGGATTCTTACCTATTGATCTAAAATTGAAAGGTATATTGATTGCCGCAATTCTTATCATTGCAGAGGTTGTTAATGTTGTTGCAATTGTATTGTTAGGCAAAGAAGTCGTTAAAAGATATAAAAGTAAATTGAATCCGAAAAATTGGTTTAAAAAGAAAAAAGCAGTAGAGAGTACAGGAACACAAGTGAACATTGAGAAAACAGAAGAAGACAAATATAATGAAGATAAAGTCGTTGATTTGAATACAGAAGCTAAAGGAAGTCGTTTATATGACACAAAAAAACATCTCGCATATCGAAAGTATAGCCCAAGAAATAACTAAAATAAATGAAGCCATTGCTATAGAATATGTACAACAAGAAAGAGATGCTGCAAAATTTAATCTAAACAATCAGCAACATGTGATTATGACTATTTTATCTGAACGTCCTGATATGAAGCCTAGTGAGTTAGCACAACGTTTAGGCGTTTCTAAAAGTGCTATCAGTCAACAACTTCAAAAGTTAAAAATCAAAGATTATATTTATCTTTACAAAGATGAAAAGGATAAACGTGTCTCACTGATTGGACTAGGGAAAAATGGTTTGGCATATCAGCAAAGTATTGACGAATATGTTCAAGCGTTTACAAGAAAATGCGCGGAACAATTCAGTTATGAAGAATTGATTGAAATACGAGACGCATTGACCAAACTGCAAAAAATTATTTAAAGCGAAGAGGTGATCTTTCAGAGGTTGCCTCTTTTCATTTGTCACAATTAATTTCAGAATAGTTAAATTATTATATTGACAATTCCGAGTAAGTTACTATAATTAAGGTTATTCAACAACCGGAGGAAGACATCATGATTAAAACAATAGGTATTTCCGCAAATATTCTCGTAGACCAAGACGGCATGTTCCCAGGCTATAAGCGCTGTTATGTCAATCAAGATTACATTCGCACTATCGTTAAACACGGCGCAGTGCCGGTCGTCTTACCTGTCACTAATGACGAAGCTGTGATAGAAGCACAAATTAAGCTGATTGACGGTTTATTACTCAGCGGGGGACAAGATGTATCACCGCAGCTGTATGACGAAGACCCGCAAGATAAGTTAGGTGAAACACTGCTGATGAGGGATGAGTTCGACTTTAAGCTTATTGAGAAGGCTAAAGAACGTTATATTCCGATTTTAGGTATTTGTCGTGGTGCACAAGTATTAAATGTGTTTCATGGCGGATCGCTCTACCAAGATACAAGTTATCGCCCAATCCAAACTAGCAGACACTGGCAGCCGAAGAACCCAACCGAAAAGACACATGAAATCAGAGTCTTTCCTAAAACCAGACTGGCAGAACTGTTCCCATCCGGCAGATTTTGTGTCAATTCTTTCCATCACCAAGTAATTAATAAACTTGCAGAAGGTTTTGTGGTAATGGGGCAATCTAATGACGGCGTCATTGAAGCATTCGAATCTACAACGTATCCTTATATGGTCGGTATTCAATGGCATCCCGAAATGTTATGGCATGAAAGCAGTATGGACGATTTATTCAAAGACTTTATAAACCAAGTAGAAGGAAGATGACATCATGAAGAAATTAGGATTTTGGTCTATTGTCTTATTGGCTATCAACTCTATTATAGGTTCTGGTATTTTCTTATCTCCAGGGGCTGTCATACAAAAGGCAGGAAAGTATACGATTCTTGTTTATTGTGCAGCAGCAGTCTTTGCGGCAGTTTTAGCGATTACGTTTGCGGCAGCAGCGAAGTATGTAAATAAAAGCGGTGCGGCTTATGCCTACGCTACTTCTGCCTTTGGAGAAAACGTTGGTTTCTATGTAGGGATCACACGTTTCATCGCAGCAAGTATTGCGTGGGGTGTTATCGCAACAGCAGTGGTCAAAACAGCTATTGCTATTTTCGGCGGCGACAATAAAAATTTTTTATCTGTAACAATAGGGTTGCTGATACTGATGGTGATTTTATTATTAATCAACATCACTGGAAACAAAGTATTTGAGTTCTTTAACAATTTATCGACTATCGGAAAATTAGCCGCATTAGTCACAACAATCATTGTCGGATTTATTATCGTTATTACAACAGGTACATCACACTTCAATGATATTAATCGACTTGTCGATACGTCTCAATTAAACACTTCTGCTTTTGTTATGGCAGTCATTGCGGCCTTTTATGCTTTTGTCGGCTTTGAAAGTGTTGCGAGCGGTGCAGAAGATATGAAGCAGCCTGAGAAAAACTTGCCGAGAGCTATTCCGCTTGCGATTTTAATCATCGCAGCGATTTACATCAGTATCATTTCAGTGGTAATGATGATTAACCCGACTGCTGTGCTTCACAGCAAGCATGTGGTATCTCTAGTGACGGTCTTCCAGTCACCGGTAATCTCTAACATTATTTTATACGGTGCTTTGGTTTCTATGTTCGGAATCAGTATTGCAGGTTCTTTTTCTACACCAAGAATCCTAGAAGCAATTGCAAATGAAAACCAAGTTCCGTCTTGGTTCAAACAAAGAACACGTTATGATTGCCCATTCAATGCATTCATCACAACTTTCTTAGTCGCATTGATTATCCCTATGGCATTCCAATACAATATGGTCAGTATCATTGTCATCAGTTCGATTTCACGCTTTATCCAATTTTTAGTTGTACCGATCGGTGTCATACTATTTTATTACGGAAAAGCAAAAGGGCAAGTATTGCCGAATGTATATAAAAGTAAATTTACAGATGTCATTTTACCGAGTATCGCAGTGGTACTTACTTTAATATTACTGACAAAGTTTGATTGGAAAGGTCAATTTTCAATAATAGAACATGGACAAGCAACACCGAACTACTTTGCGATTATCGCAATGCTTATCGGCTATGTATTATTGCCACTACTACTCTTCATAGCGAACAAAAAATATCAAAAACAACATTAAAAAAATTCATCCTGACTCGTTCAATGAGACAGGATGAATTTTTGTTATTTAATCGCTTGATAAATCACATCATCTACAATGATTTCAACATTCGGATGATTATGCAAGATAGAAGCAGGCAGGGCCTCTGTAGTTTCACCATGTATTAGTTTTTGGATTGCATCAATTTTCTTATCTCCGAAAGCTAATAAGATTATGCGTTTGGCACGCATAATAGATGCAAGACCCATAGAGAGTGCTTGTTTAGGCACATCATCTAAATGTGCGAAATGCACACTGTTCGCATGTAATGTAGAAGGTGTTAAGTCTACGACCCTTGTTACACTATCAAATGGTGTGCCGGGTTCATTAAAACCGATATGTCCATTTTCGCCGATACCTAATATTTGAATATCAGGTTGACCGACAGCTTTAAGTGCTGCTTCATAATCTTCAGCCTCTTGTGCTAAGTCAGCTGCGCTGCCGTTAGGAATATAAATATTTTCAGGATTCCACTGTTCGTTTTGGCCGAAAAAGCGTTGATGCATATAAGCATGGTAGCTGTGCAAATCTGTAGGTTTAGCACCGACATATTCATCTAAGTTAAAGGTTCTGACACCGCTCACATCAATGGTATTAGCATCTAGTAAATCAGAAAGCTGTGTATACAATTCGGTCATTGTTGAACCTGTAGCTAAACCTAACACAGCATCTGGATGATGTTTGATTTGTTTCAAGAATTCAGTTGCGACGTATTGACTGGCAAGTTGTTTGTTTCTTAAGTTGTAAAGTTGCATTTCCAATCCTCCGAGTAGTTGATTATTCTTTTGCGGCATTCACAAAGCGTTCTGTAATCTGTTTAGGACGTGTAATCGCACCGCCGACCACTGTGCAATGTACACCTAAGCTGCTGACAGCTTGATACATTTCTGGTGTAATGACATTGCCTTCAGCGATAACCTTTGCTTTAACATTATCTAACACTTCTTTTAAAAATGCGAAGTTATTCTCATATAAAATATGACCTTTTGTATAGTCTGTATAGCCGCGTAATGTTGTACCCACGTAATCAAATCCGAGTTGATCAGCGTGCACAGCTTCTTCGACTGTAGAGATATCAGCCATAATTTCAACACCAGGTGCGTTATCTCGAATGTATGAGACAAGTGCTTCTAATGATTCTTTAGGACGTTCTTGTTTTGTCGCATCTAATGCGATGACTTCGCATTTACTTTCAATCAGTTCATCGACTTCTTTAGAAGTCGCAGTAATAAATACTTTAGAATCTGGATAATCCCTTTTAACGATTCCGATAACAGGTAATGGGACTTCTTCTTTAATCGCAATGATATCTTCTTTTGTATTTGCGCGAATGCCGACAGCTCCGCCTTGATAAGCAGCTAATGCCATTTTAGACATAATAAATGATGAATGTAAGGGCTCATCAGGCAAAGCTTGGCATGAAACGATTAATCCATGAGGTAACATGACAACACACTCCAAAAATTTGTATTTGTAAAAGTATTAACTAAGGGTCGTTTGATTTACTCATATCATAACACTAAGAAAATTTTATTCAATTCTTTACTACCAATTGAAAAAGTTTTTCATGTATACTATAGGCAACTACTGTATGAAATGGGAGTGAAACCGTATGAAGTTTGAAAATCGTGTTCAACGCAGCCGCCATCTATTAACTAAAATGGATAAGAAAATCATAGAATTTATACGTACGAATGAATTAGACGATCGCTTCTCTACCATCAACTCGCTAGCACATGCCATCGGCACTTCTCCAGCGACCATCACGCGTTTCAGCAACAAGTTAGAGTATAGCAACTTTCAAGATATGAAATTCAGCTTGCAGCATGAGAAATCTGAAAAAGTAGTCGAAAACGCACCGATTGTCCAACTCATCCATCGTTACCATCAAAGTATCATCCAGCAAACTGGAGAGTTCATTTCTGAAGAAAAGATTAAGCGCTTTGCACATTATCTGAAAACAAGCAGACAAGTGAGCTATGCAGGGTTAGGCAGTTCAGGATTAACTGCCAGCGAATTCTATTATAGAACGATGCGTATGGGCATCAGAGGCAACGTTTCAACAGATGCACATCAAATGAAAATTTCAGCGTCATTGTTATCTTCCCAAGATATGTTTGTGGCTATCTCAAACAGCGGAGAAACACAAGAGCTTGCGGATGCGGCTGAAATAGCCCATAAACAAGGTGCCTTTGTCGCAGTGATTACTAACTATAAAGGCAGCGTAATTACAAAGCATGCGGATTTAGTATTGATTACTTCCGCTAAATCCAATATTAATGATGCCCGTTTCATTAACACACAAACTGCGACAACCTTCTTAATGGATATCATTTGCTACTTATTATTAAACGACGATTATATGAATAAGCTTTATCAGCGTACACGTAATACAGTACTTGGAAAAGATGACAGGTAAGACTGAGGGTTGTCTGAATTCAGACAACCGTACCACTAATAAACCGCATGTTCACAACGATTACAGACAATCGGTGTCACAACATGCGGTTATATTTTATCCTTTAGATATCGCCCCGAATAGCGCTGCGTTATTCTTAGTTTGAGTTGTTTGAAGGCGTGCATGGCCATAATTCGGTGGTAAGAATTGATTGAGTTTAGGTTCGATATAGCGGATTAAATTTTCACCTTGAGAAGAGATGCCGCCGCCGATTAAAATTAAGCCCGGATCATAAATGATTTGAAGTTGTGCAATACCTTCTGCGACATATTCAGACCATTCTTCTATAATGGCTTCTGCTTTTGAATCACCAGCTTTAGCCGCATCAAATAATTTTGGTACATCTGTACCATGTTCAAATCCATGTGCAGCCATCAACTGTTTTAAAGCGGACGTTGAAGCACGTTGTTCAAAAGTTTTATTATCAGATGCTCTATAAAGCAGATATCCGATTTCATTGGCACGATGACGTTCACCGCCATACACTCCTAATTGTGCATGATAAAATGCACCTCCGATGCCTGTTCCTAGAGTCAGGCAGAAAATCGTATCTTCTTGGTAATCATGGAAAGATAATTCACCTAATAACGCCGCATCTACATCGTTATGTACGGTAATGTCAGATGATAAGTCTGCTAAAGCTTTTTTAAAGTTTGTACCATCAAAATTTTGGATAGTCGGACCAGTATAGACAATCTCTCCTAAATCACTATCTACCACACCAGCACTTGATATGCCGATAGGCGGATCACTGAGTTGATGCTTTTCTTTCAACTGTGCAATGAGGCGATAGACTTCATCAATAATGAATACACTTTGATTATCCGGTGTATCAATCTTTTTATAATCTGTTATTTCTAGTTGCTTATTAATCACAGCTGTTTTTATATTAGTGCCGCCGATATCTACAGCAATCTTATACATGGATCATTCCTCCTCTGATTCACTTTCATTATATAGAGAGACCTCTCAGGGGTGAAAGTGTAGGCTCTATTTTGAAAATTATTTTCATTAGTTTAAGGATATTTTGTTAAAACATTTCAAAATGAGTTGTATAGCAAAATGATAGCGTTTACAATTGGTTTTGTAAATGTATTATAAACAAAGGGGAATTTGTTGGAGTTTAAATAAATAGCTGATTGCTATAAATACTTAATTTGGAGGAGTTAAACATGGAAGATCATTTAAAAGGATTATATGCAGCGTTACTCGTACCGTTTGACGAGCAAGGACAAGTCAAAGAAGAAGGTCTGAAAAAAATTGCGAAAAACGCAATTGAAACAGAGAACTTAGATGGTTTATATGTCAACGGCAGTTCTGGCGAAAACTTCCTAATTAACACAGAACAGAAAAAACAAATTTTCAAACTTGCACAAGAAGCTGTAGGTAATGATGTGAAATTAATTGCGCAAGTAGGTTCGTTAGATTTAAACGAAGCAATTGAGTTAGGCAAATACGCAACTGAACTTGGTTATGATGCCATTTCAGCGGTTACGCCTTTCTATTATCCATTCTCTTTCGAAGAGATTAAACAATATTACTTCGATTTAATTGAAGCGACACAAAACAACTTAATTATTTATGCGATTCCTGGCTTAACAGGTGTAGATATCAGCATCGAGCAATTCGGTGAACTGTTCAATCATGAAAAAGTAGTAGGTGTGAAATACACTGCACCGGACTTCTTCTTATTAGAACGTGTCAGAAAAGCATTCCCAGACAAACTGATTTTATCTGGATTTGATGAAATGCTGGTACAAGCTGCCATTTCAGGTGTCGATGGTGCAATCGGTTCAACTTACAATGTGAACGGCCGTCGTGCACGCCAAATCTTCGACTTAGCGAAAGAAGGCAAAATTGAAGAAGCTTACCAAATTCAACATGATACAAACGACATTATCGAAACAGTGTTAGGCATGGGTATCTATCCAACATTAAAAGAAATCTTAAAATCACGCGGTATTGACGGTGGTGTACCAAAACGTCCATTTGCGCCATTCAACGAAGAAAACCGCGAAGCATTAAATCAACTTATTGATAAATACAACTTATAAAACAGATTAGAAAACATTAAGGGGTGTTGTTTATGCAACAAGTGGGATTTGGGACATGGAACTGGGTAGCACTTATTGGCTATCTGGTTGTCATGTTGCTGATTGGTGCATACTTTACAAAACGTGCTGGTCAAAGTAAGGACAGCTTCTTTACAGCCAGCGGACGCTTGCCTTCATGGGCAATTGGTTTTTCTATCTACGCGACGACGTTAAGTGCGATTACGTTTATGTCGACACCAGAGAAAGCATTCTTAACAGATTGGTCTTATATCGCAGGGAACATTGCGATTGTCGCAATTATTCCATTATTGATTATCTTTTACGTACCATTCTTTAAGAAACTGCGTGTTACATCTGCGTATGAGTACTTAGAGGCACGTTTTGGACCAAGTGTACGTGTTATCGGATCATTGTTATTTGTGATTTTCCATTTGGGACGTATTGCAATTGTGATTTATTTACCGACATTGGCAATTACGGCAGTAACGGATATTAATCCGTATTTAGTCGCAAGCTTAGTAGGGATTTTATGTATCCTTTATACCTTCCTTGGCGGTTTTGAAGGTGTGGTATGGAGTGACTTTATTCAAGGTGTTATCTTATTAGGCGGTGCATTGATGATTATTGTCATTGGTGCATTAAACCTAAAAGACGGCTTCGGCACAATTATGACAGATGCTTTAGCAGATAAGAAGTTATTAAGTGCGGATAACTGGAAGTTTAATTCGGCTGCAGCGGCCTTGCCGATTATCTTCTTAGGGAACATTTTTAATAACTTGCATCAATATACAGCCAGTCAAGATGTGGTACAACGTTATCAGGCTTCTGACACAATGTCTGAGACGAAGAAATCATTATGGGTTAATGGTTTATTGGCATTGATTTCAGCGCCGATTTTCTACGGGATGGGAACAATGATGTATTCATTCTATAGTCATGAAGCAGCGTTGCCGAAAGACTTTAATACATCTTCTGTTGTACCGTATTTCATCATTACGCAAATGCCGCCATTTGTGGCAGGCTTATTGATCGCGGCAATCTTTGCGGCTGCACAATCCACAATTTCATCAAGTTTGAACTCTATTTCAGCGTGTATTTCTGAAGATATCAAAAGACGTTTCTTCAGCAGAGGTTCAGACAAAGGCGAAGTACGTTTCGCACGTTTAACAATACTGATTGCTGGTTTGTTAAGTTATGGCATTGCGATGTATTTAATCGCCTCTAAATCTAACAACTTGTGGGATTTATTCTTACTTGTGACAGGACTATTCGGTGTACCGCTCGCAGGTATCTTTGCGGTAGGTATTTTCACAAAACGTGCTAATACATTCGGCGTACTTGTCGGATTATTCACAGGTGTTATTGTTGCTTACTTACTAAGAGGTTTCGGCGGTGCAAGCTCACCATTCTATATATCTACAATTTCATTCTTCATCGCATTCTTATTCGGATACATTGTAAGTCTCTTTGTACCAGAGAAATATACTAAAGATATTACTGGTTTAACAATCTATGATAAAGATAAACCATCTACGTACATTTCTAAGGTGGCGAAATCTAAAGCAGAATCAAAAGCGACTGTTGAACCTTCATAATTGAATAATAAAACATAATAAAACACGTGATGGATTTGCAAAATAGAAATCCATCACGTGTTTTTGTGTTCTCAAATGATTAGGTTAGATTAACTGCTTATTTGAATAGGTCGTTAAAAGATTCAGCCATAGTAGGGTGTGTATAGATATTACTGCCAAGTACTGTGTAAGGTACTTTTTGGTCCATCGCAAGTTTAACGATATTGATAATTTCTTCTGATTCTTTGCCGTACAAGCTCACACCAAGAATTTGGTCTGTGTCTTTGTCGATAACTGCTTTGAAGAGACCGCGCGGGTCGTTATTGATTTTATGACGCGGAATTGTTTTAACAGGTACTTTAGTTTCGTATACATTGTAGCCTTGTTCTTCAGCTTGTTGAGTTGTTAAGCCGACTCTTGATAACGGCGGATCAATGAATACAGAGTAAGGTACTGCTCCGCGGTTTTCTGTTGAGCGTTCGCCGTTGCCGAAGATTTGGTCTTTCACGATTCTGAAGTCATCTAATGAAATATAAGTGAATTGCATACCGCCTACAACGTCGCCAGCAGCATAAACATGCGGTACGTCTGTTTGAAGGTGCGTATTTACGACAACTTCACCGCGTTCTCCGACTTTGATATCAGTATTTTCTAAACCTAAATCTTCTGTGTTAGGTTTGCGTCCAGTCGCAAGTAAGACTGCATCCGCATCAAAATTACCTTTTGAAGTGTATACTGTTGTGCCTTTTTCACCATCTTCGAAACGTTCTGTTTCAGCGTCAAATACTAACTCTACGCCAAGGTTAGTTAAGTCTTCTTTCACAAGTTCTACCACTTCTGAATCTTCTTTCGGCATAATATCTGAATGATGTTCAAGTACTGTAACTTTAACACCTAAGTTCGCAAACATAGACGCAAATTCAAGTGCGATATAGCCGCCGCCGATAATGACTAAGTTTTCAGGTTGGAAAGGCAAGTCCATGATACCTGCAGAATCATAAAGGTGTTTTGAATCTTTAATACCTTCGATGTTCGGAATGTTAGGAGTTGCACCTGTATTGATTAAGATATCTGTCGCAGTGATTGTTTCTGTTTCTTGACCAGATTCATCTAAAATAGCAACTTCATTATTGGATTTGAATTGTGCACGTGCATCAATAACATCTACAGTAGGTTCATCTGCAAGCATGTGGTAGTTTTTATTGTTTAATGCACTGACAACTTCGCGTTTTCTGTCAAAGGCTTCTGCGAATGAACTGCCGTTTAAACTGTCATGAATTAATGTTTTAGAAGGGATACAGCCCACGTTGATGCATGTGCCTCCGTACATTTTTTGGTCTTTTTCAATGACTGCTACTTTTTTACCTTGTCCTGCTGAAAATTTTGCTAAAGTTTTACCTGCTTTACCAAAACCAATGACTAATAAATCATATTGTTTCATCATAATCCTCCTCAAGATTGTGTTAAACAGAAGCTAATGTTTCATGTAAAACATCTTCTACTGTCAATGTTTTGTAATAGTTCATCAACAATGCATGTTCTTGTTTGCGGTGTTTCTCCATCGTATTCGCGATTTCTCGGGAAATCTCGCAATCACTGTGTGTATTGCCGGTGAAAAGGCGGCCTTGTGAACGATCAGCTGTGAAGAGATTGAATAAGTCAGCTAAATTCGCTGAGCGGGTTGTTTCATTGGCTTGATAGCCGCCGTATTTTCCGCGTACAGTTTCTACATACCCATGTTCGATGAGTTTTCCGGTTACTCTGCGTAATTGGACTGGATTAATACAAATCAATTCAGATAAAGTTTTACTGTTAAAGCGCTCGTCTGCATGTTTCGTTAAGAAAGCAAGAAGATGCACAGCAATATTAAATTCTAAGTTCACGTGGTTCACCTTCTTAATGTAACTTTTATAATTACATTTAAACACATAAAGTGCATAACAGGAAATATTCTGCTCATTTTCCTTAAAAAGATAGCTTTTCGAAAAATATTGTCCACTTTTTTAAGCGTTTTTGATATAAAGCGGCAGATAATAGGGTAACGGACAATATGCGTCCATATGCTCATGTATATTATGGTCCAAGGAGCTGATAGAAGAGTGGACAAAGCGACGAGAGTATTAAATTTATTCATACGTTTAGTCAATGGAGAAACAGTACGTAAAACAGATTTATCTGATTTTGGTCATGTCGGCGCAAAATCGATTCAAAGAGATATTAATACGATTAATCACTTCTTTTATGAAAGTGAGTATTGGAACAACAAAAACACGAAAGTCGTATACAAACGCAGTATAGACGGCTATCGGTTGATTAATAGTTCTTACAGCCAAAGCAGTTTGGCATTAATGGGTCTGATGATTAAAATGATCAGTCTGACACCGATTTTGCATATGGATATTTACAAATTATTTTCTAGAGAAATCGACAATAACCGTATTGAAGACAGACGTATATTAATGGATGTACTGAATCGTTTTCAAATTCGCAAAGAAGCATTGCCGGGCATCAATATGATGAACATTCATAAAGCCCTATTAACTAAAAAGACAATGTGGATGAAATTAAATGATCGCAACATTGAAGTGAAACCTTTATCGACGATGTACATGCATTTTGATTATTGGTTTACATATGAATACAACAAAGAAATTTATACCGAAAAAATGCGCAATATTTCGAATTTAAAAATCACAGAAAATACGATAGGCGCAACACAGCAGCAAGGAATAGTCATTTTCGAAGTAGATAATTCAATCTGGGATATGTTCAGACAGCAGTTTGCGATAAGAGAAATCATCAAACGTACGAACAATGATACCGTTATCGCTTATGTCTCTTGTACAGAACGCGACGCATTTTATGCATCATATCAACTTGCACCGTTAGCACGTATGTTAGGACCGCAAATTTATATTGACCGTTTTATCGACCGTTTAGATACTATCAAAAACAGTTATGTCTCATGAGCAGAAAAAGACATGTCAACGTGCTTAATTTCAATTGAAAGTTGATATAGGATAACGATATAGCAAACATAAAAAAGGAAAGCGAGCGGACTCACTTTCCTAATTTATGATGCATTGAACTATTCAGGTGTATTCAAGTTGCCGATAGACAAGTAGCGTTTTTCTAAATAAGGTTCAATACCTTCAATACCGCCTTCACGGCCATAGCCGCTTTCTTTCACACCGCCGAAAGGTGCGTGCGGTGCAGAAGGTGCACCATCGTTCCAACCGACAACACCATAATTTAATTCATCGTTTAAATAGATGCCTGTGCGATAGTCATTCGTGAAGTAATAAGCAGCTAAGCCAAACTGCGTATCATTTGCGAGTGCGACTGCTTCTTCGATTTTGCTGTATTTCATAATAGGAATAACAGGGCCGAATGTTTCTTCACGCATCGGTTTCATATCTTGCGTCATATTTGTAATGACGACAGGTTTTAAGAAGTTGCCGCCAAGTGATTGGATTTCTTCTAATGAGCGCGATAATTCGCCGCCTTTTTGTTGTGCATCTTTAATATGGTCTAAGACTTTATCGACACCTTTTTGGTTGATTAACGGACCGATATCTACACCTTCATCCATGCCGTTGCCCACTTTTAAGGCATGGACTTTTTCTGTTAATTTCTTAACGTATTCATCATGAATGTCTTCATGAACGTATAAACGGTTGGCACAAATACAAGTTTGGCCGGCATTACGGAATTTATTTTTAATCGTTTCATCGACTGCGAAATCAAGATCTGCGTCCTTATGAACAATTAATGGTGCTAAGCCGCCTAACTCCATTGTGATATTTTTGACCATTTTTCCGCTTTCTTCAATTAATGTCTTACCGACAGGTGTAGAACCTGTGAAAGTAATCTTTCTGATTGTTTGATTAGTTGTAAAGATACGACCTGCATCTTTGCCTGAAGCAACAATATATTGTACAGCTTCTTTAGGAATACCGGCTTCATGAGCAAGTTCAACTAAGCGAATGGTAGTTAAAGGTGTCTGCACAGCAGGCTTGCATACAATCGTACATCCCGCCGCAAGTGCCGGAGCCATTTTACGTGTAATCATTGCGGCAGGGAAGTTCCATGGGGTAATAGCACCTACAACACCTACAGGGTATTGTCTGACAATCACATCTTTGTCCGGTGTATTAGCCGGAATAGTTCTGCCGTAAATCCGTTTAGCTTCTCCTGCATACCAATCTACATAACCATGGGCATAATCCACTTCGCCTAAAGCTTCTTGATATGTTTTTCCACCTTCTAGTGTAATCAGACGTGCAAGTTCTTCTTTATGTTCCATCATTAAGTCAGCCCACTTTTGAAGCTTTGCGGAACGTTCATGTGCATCGACCTTCCGCCACTGATCAAAAGCTTTGGATGCTGCGTCAATCATACTGTTAATTTGATCTTCACTGGTATAATCTAATGTTTCAATTACGCTGTTATCTGCAGGATTCAATACTTCAACTTGTTCTGCCATACTTATCCGCTCCTCAAATAATATTCTACGTTAAGCTCAAAATAAAAAGTAATGATATTTAACCTACTACCACTGAAAAGGTTTTCAAAACTAGAGGTACCAATATAGAAAAAAAGTGATGATATAAATGAGGAATGTTTAAGTGATTTATAAGTTTTACACATATTGACGAATTTACTTTAAAAAAATAGTTGGTTTTACAGAAAAATATAGGTAAAATTGTGTAAAAATCAAAAGTGGGGATTAAATGAAAGACTTTAATATCGCTTTAAAAGAAGAAATTGTAAAAGGTATTATTTCTGGATATAAAGACTACATAAAGGTTAGAAAGAACGCATTAAAAGAATTAGTTGTCAGTAAGGGTTATGCGTATGTGAAAGGTAATCATATTGATAATCAAGTTGTAGTAAAAACACGAGATTTAATTGATAGTTATTCCAAAGAAAATGCAGGTCCAACGTGGGAATATGTAAAATTCTGCGGGGACTCGAATGACAAAAGTGGTATGTACTTTATTATTAGAAATGAACAATATTTTAATGCAGAACAAGTAACATTGGGAAAAAATGCCTTGAATAAGTCTGGTAAAAAAGAAAAACAATATTTAAGAGAACTAGTTGATAAAAATTTGAATGTAGACTTTGAGAAATTACAAAATAATTTACAAAGAGAATATCAATTGGAGTTATTTAATCCTGAAAAAACTGATAAAATGAGTTCAAGACCAGTTTTTAATATTATTACGTATGCAATTGATGCTGAGTCAAAGCAATTAAGTGCTATTAAAATTTGGGTGCCGAATCCACACAACAATCAAGCGATTTTGTTTGAGGATTTAACACCAGTTTTAGAAAAGTTATTAAGGGATGAAGAAGATTATTCAATTCCTAATAGTGATTTAGTAATTCTGCAAAATGCTGGAGATAGTGATGAAGAATTGGTGGATGCACAGGATATATTTGGTTTTGAAATTGGTAGTGAAGAGGAAGAGGCATCAGATTAAGAAAAGGTGAACAATATGTTTATAGGTAAAAATTTAGAGGACATTAGATTGATTAAAGGACTTAGTAGAAAAAATTTAGCGGATAATATAAACGTAAGTGAGCAAGCCATATGGCAATACGAAGTAAAAAATATGATGCCGGAAATTAATAAAATATATGATTTATCTAAAGAGTTTAATGTAAAAACATCTTACTTTTTAACAAAACGAATCAATGGCTTTAACAATGTAAGCGTAGATAAACATGCCATTGCATTTAGAGCTGATAATCAAAATGTTTCTACTAAGCACTTAAATAAGCAATTTTATCAAGCAATTTACCTTAAAAATTTAACAGATTATTTATATTCTTTTGTTAAAACTCCGCATATGTATATTTTAGATTTAGTAGATGAAGTTAATGCAATATTAAAAGATAGTAATAGTGCAAAAAAACAGAAAGAAATTATCCGAAAAGTTGCGAAAAAGGCACGCGAACATATACTTGGTAACAAAGCAAATAATGATTTACTTTTTACATTGGAAAAATCAGGAATTATTATTTATGAAAAGAAAATTGATAATGATGCAGATGCGTTCAGCTTTTGGTCTGAAGATGATATGCCCTATATCATTTTAGGTAACAATAAAGGTGTTGCTGTGAGAAGAAACTTTGATATCGCACATGAATTAGGTCATTTATTATTACACAGACATGTACAATTCGATTTGCTTACTAATGAAGAACACAAAATTATTGAGAATGAAGCAAATGTATTTGCTTCAGAGTTTCTATTGCCAGAATTAGAATTTAGAGAAGATTTCAGTAAAATCACAAAAAAATCTAACCCAGATCACTTTAAATTATTAAAAGAGAAATGGTATGTATCTATTCAAGCAATGGGAATGAGAGCATATTATCTTAAGTTGATTTCCAGTTCTCAGTATCGTTATTTTTGGTCATCTATTAATAAAAAGGATTATAGAAAGTTAGAACCTTTAGATGAACAAATTAAAATTTCTCATCCAGTAAAAATTAACAGTTTGCTAGATTTATTATTTAGAAAAAAGGTGATAACACCGCAAGACTTATTAGAAGACTTAAAAGTTGAGCCGGAATTTTTAAAAGAAATCGCAAATATAGATTATAAACTGTTTGAACGCTATTTCAAAAAAGAAAAGACAGATAAGAAAGTGAGTCTTATGAATGACTTTTTAAATCTCGATAAGTAATATAAGTATTAAGAAAGAGGTGATTGGCGTAATGCGAATTACTTCTTTTTTTTGAGGTATCTATATAAGAATGGAAGCGGATCAACCGAAGTCGATCCACTGCTTCCACATCATGTTATGAATGTAAGACATGATGAACAGTGGCAATGAACACATCTTTAGAATAAAAATGTCGTTTATCGCCTCTTGGAAAGAAAGGCACTATTGAGCCCTCCTCTATCCACTTTTCTAAAAGGGTTAAAGGAAAGCCAGCCTCCACCAATTCGTCTTCATCAGTAATCAGCTGATCCCAAGCAAAATCAATATCTCTAAGATCTACCGTACTTTCTGAAGTCAAAGATTGTTCCAACATATCACCCTTTCTTCTCATAGTGTTTATGGATAGAGGGCGTCAGCTGGAAGAGACCTACAGGGCACTAACTCTCCATAATACGATACCCGTATAATATTAAAATAATTAGAATTATAAATATTTAAATACCAAAAGTTGTTCAAGTATAACTAAATGATAAGGTTGTTATTTTTTTCGCTAGAATTTTATTGCAAACTGATTATATGGACGTATGTGGTCCACCTCGTAGTCTATAGTAGTCTTAACTAATTGAATTAGTGACTTTGATGAGAGGATGGGTTGATATTAATGGATTTGCAAGAGAAAAGCTATATTGAATCGCAAGTTGAAGCTAAGTCTAAAAAAGGTGTAATTGCTTATGTACTGCTAGTGATTTTTGGCGGTATAGGTGCACATCGCTTTTATTTTGGAAAGGTAGGTTCAGGTGTTGGTCTGCTTATTTTAACTTTGACGACTGTGTGGTTTACAGCTGGTATTCCTACGTTGATTTGGATGATTGTGGATGCGTTCTTAATTCCAGGTTGGATAGAAAGAGATAGAAATAAAGTGCGACAAGATGTAGAGCATGAAGTTAGAGTAATGAGAGGCGCATAATTTCAAAGCTGAGTTTAATGGGTTCCCATTACTCAGTTTTTTTATTTATTCGGACAAAATATGAGATAATATACTTCAATCTTATTTGGAAGCGGGTGACAGACATGAGAATCGGAACCATATCAGATTTACATATAGATCGGCCATCAGATTATACTGAAGATGAATATGCAAAACATTTAGCATTGCTGGTGCAGCAAGCACAGTTGGATATGTTGATAATTGCGGGTGATATCTCTAATCACTATCAAAAGTCTTATGCGTTTGTGAAACAGATGAAGGCTTTGACAGGGATTGATATTCGCTTTATTCCGGGTAATCATGATTATTGGTCGCCTGAAGGACAGTCTACTAAGGATATTCATGCATTCTTCTTAAATCAGCCTGAACAGTTGATGGGACGTCCTTATATCATTAATGATGAATGGGCAATTGTAGGCAACAGCGGCTGGTATGATTATAGTTATGCGAACCCTAAATATTCATTAGAACATTTGGAACGCCGCCGTTTTAAAGGTGCCACGTGGCAAGATAAAGTTCATGTGAATTGGGGAATGTCTGATATTGAAGTATCGCGCAAAGCGGCAGAATTAGCTGAAAAAGATCTGCGCCAAGTAGGTCGCCGCAATATCATTTTAGTCACGCATGTAGTGACAGACCCGAGTTTCAAAGTCCCTATGCCGCATCGTATTTTTGATTATTTCAATGCGTATATCGGCACTTCTGACTTTGAACCCTTCTATCAACGTTATCCGATTCACTGTAGTTTGATGGGGCATGTTCATTTTCGAGGTGAAATATTGAAAAACGGGGTACAATACAAATGTGTATCTTTAGGTTACTTTAGAGAATGGCGTTCAAAAGATATAGATAAAGAAATGCGTCATGCTTTGAAAATTATAGAAATATAGAGGAGCAGAACAATGGAGGATTTCTTAAGCTTTGCTTGGAATATATTAATTATTGCTTTCTTTGTGCCATATTTTCTCATTGCGGTCGGCGGGATGGGTGTTTGTATCGTGAAGTTAACAAAAATGTATCAAGCACGCTTCAGCCGTATCTTTGAAAAGTATGATAATCAAGGAAGTTTGTACTATTCAATTTTAGTCATTTCGATTGGTTTAGCATTCATCTCATTTATTTTACCGTTTTATTTAGCAGCACAATTTTTAGGTAATGCCTTGTTGTTTATATTTTTCCTAATCGGTCTCTACTTTATTTTTAAAAGGTACAAGAAGCGAAAGCAGTCTTAGCTTTTTGTGCCTTTTTGTTGTACATTTTACTGAAATAAAGTTGTAAGTTTAATCAATTTCAGGGTGGGAAAATCAAAACCATGTCTTTCAAACATACATAGAAACACGTCATTTTTTGTGTTAAACATTTCAATTTGATGATAAAGTTTTAACATACTTGCCTCAAAAAGGTGCCGTTTATCCTATCTTCACAATGCTTACAACTTAGTAATAGTCCGGTAATTATATTACATGCAAAATACATTTGTTTACAAAATAGTTGTACGTCTTTATTTAGTGAACGACCCGTGTTACCTTTACTCTTGTAATTTTGATTTATCGAAAAAAATTCTAAGGACGGGAGTTAGTTTACATTATGAATAAATTAGTCACAGCTACTATTGTAGGTTTGGGAGTTTCATCAGTAGGATTCATCACCCATCACGCAGATGCGGCTGAAAATAATCAAGCAGCACCAGCACAAGCGCAATCACAATCACAAGCACAAACGCAAACAGCAGATCAAACTAAAAGTTATTCATATGGCTCATACTTCACGAAAGATGCACAAGGCAACTACCACCACACATTGGATGGCAATTGGGACCAATCAATGTTCGACAATAAAGAATACCAATTTACATTAACTGATTCAGAGGGTGCAACACACTATTTCTATTTCCCTCAAAGTTTATTAAACCCTAACTATCAGCAAGACGATAATAACTATTCAGCAAATGTTTCAAACGAAGACGTACAAAAGAATGGTTATGATGTGAACCAAGCACCTTCATCAGAAGATATCGCAAATAATCCAAACAAAGCATCTGAAAACCAAAATGCTTCAAATGCACAATATGAAAACACATATAACCAAAATCAAGGACAAACAAACGCACCTGAACAAAATGCGACAGCAAATAACGGACAAAATGTTCAAGCAGCACAAGCACCAGCATCTCAAAACAATTCTGGTCAAGCGAATGTCGCACAAACTTCAGCACCGCAAGCAAATACTGGCGGTTCTACACAAGGTTCTGACCAAGCGCAGCAAACATCAGGCGACAGTGCACCAAGCACATCAGCTGACGGTGCAACTGCAGATGACGCAAGCTGGTTAACAAAACACCCTAAAATCCAACCGTATGGTCAATACCACGGCGGCGGTGCACACTATGGTGTAGACTATGGTATGCCTGAAAACACACCGGTTTACTCATTAACAGACGGTACAGTAACACAAGCTGGCTGGAGTAACTACGGCGGCGGCAACCAAGTTACAATCCAAGAGAAAAACAGCGACAATTACCAATGGTATATGCACATGAATAAATTAAATGTTCAAGAAGGTCAAGATGTGAGTGCCGGTGATCAAATCGGCTTATCTGGCAGCACTGGTAATTCAACTGCACCACACTTACACTTCCAACGCATGCAAGGTGGCGTAGGTAATCAATACAGTGTAAACCCAGACAGCTACATCAACAGCCAAGCATAAGACAAGTTTTAATTATCATTATTTAATACGTTATCTCTGGTCAAGGTTCCGGAGATAACGTATTTTTTATATTTTTATAGCACAAAATCCGCTTTTATTAATTTGAATATTCCGAAAACTTAATAGGTGTGATACAATATATCTGATTGTAAGCGATTGCCGACAATTAAATCATAATTAAAGGGGACACATCATGAATTTAGCACTATTAGGATTTGTTATGATTATTGTTTTTATGGCATTGATCATGAGCAGGAAAATGTCAGCGCTGGTCGCATTAATTATTGTGCCAGTTGTATTCGGATTAGTTGGGGGATTTTATGACACTTTAGGAAAAGATATTATTAAAGGATTAACGACTGTTGCGCCGACAGGGATTATGCTGGTGTTTGCGATTTTATACTTCGGCGTAATGATTGATGCGGGATTATTCAATCCGGTTATCAGCGTTATTATGAAAGGGGTTAAAGGCGCCCCTGTTAAAATAACGATCGGTACAGTAGCGCTAGCATCCATTGTTGCTTTAGACGGAGACGGTACAACAACGTTTATTATTACCGTAACAGCTATGCTGCCGCTGTATAAGAAAATGGGTATGAATCCATACATATTATCAACTTTAGCATTATTATCAATCGGTGTGATGAATATGACACCTTGGGGCGGACCTACTGCACGTGCGATTTCAGCGCTGCAATTAACAACAGAAGAGGTCTTTACACCTTTGATTCCTGTCATGATTGCAGGGATTATCTTCGCATTTTGTGCTGCTTATGTCTTAGGAAAGAGAGAACGCAAACGTGTAGGGATTAAAAATCATTTGTCTCTGACATTAGAAGAAATGCATGTTTCTAACGAAAAGGATGAAGATGAAATTGCATTGCTGCGACCAAAACTCACAATCGTGAATACGTTTCTGACATTCGCATTGTTAGTCGCGTTAATCACCGACTTCTTGCCGATTCCGGTACTCTTTATGCTTGGCTTTGCCATTGCGTTAATTATCAACTATCCAAAACTGCAAGTACAAGCTGATTTAGTGAAACGCCATGCAGGCAATATTTTAGCTGTAGTCAGTTTAGTGTTTGCGTCTGGTGTATTCACAGGTGTAATGAGCGGAACGAAAATGGTAGACCATATGGCAAGTGCACTTGTGCATATTGTTCCGGATGCAATGGGAAATCACTTTGCATTGTTGACTGCACTTTTGAGCATGCCTTTCACATACTTTATGGCAAATGATCCGTTCTACTATGGTATCTTGCCGATTCTTGCGGAATCTGCACAACAATTCGGAGTAACTAAAGCCATGATGGCCAGAGCCTCTATCTTAGGTCAGCCGGTACATGTATTAAGTCCGTTATATGCGGCAGGTTATTTGCTTGTCGGTATGATTGGTATTGATTACGGTACAAACCAGAAAATGGTATTGAAATGGGCTGTCGGTTCTTCTTTATGTATGATTATTGTTGCGTGTATCATTGGTGTGCTGGCGTTTTAACCCTATCTATAAATCAAAATGTTTTACGTGAAACTTCAAACACTTCAGGAAACTGAGGTGTTTTTTTATTTGTCATTTGAAAATTTACAGTTTCTTAAAACTGTTATTGTAGAAAACTTTCTGAAAGTTGAATATAATTGAGTTGCAAAAGTTTTGTCGGGGGATAGAATATGAAGAAAATCTGTACAACATGTAAAAATAAATTGAACTCAAATGAAAAATATTGTACAAACTGCGGAACAGCGGCATCGCACAATCAATTTTCTCGTTCGGATATCTTGCATTATAAACAAGATAACAGCAACTTGAAGACATTCGTATGGTGCAGTGTACTCGTTGTGGTATTCTTAGCTCTGATTGCAGGCTTAATCTATTGGTTTTTCGTATTTTGTTCAAACCAGATCGGACAAGCACAGCCGAAAGCATCTGCTTTGCCGAAAACACATAAGGTTAATGTAGATGTGAACTCAGCGCAATTCAGCCAAGGTTATATGCATACACCTAATACAGAGGGGTATGAAGGATTTGAACTAGGTGAAAGTAAAAATGGAATAGAGAAAGAATACGGCATCTCTGAAGGTACGAAGACAATTGATGGGAATAAAGCAGAATTATACGGTGATATTGGTGTCAGCTACAATAAGGATAATAAAGTCGATCATGTGTATGTGGTTCCGGATAAAATGACTAAAGACGCATTTACAGATTTCCACAACGCTCCAGATGAAATTTCGAACGGCATTTGGTATTACGATTTAGATAAGTCCAACGGTTTTACTATCAAAGCCTATACATCTAAACATCACATAGAAGCCATCGAAAACATCACGCAAAGATAACAATAGAGGGAATAAATCAATCATATCAGCGCCTTGAACACAGAACAGTTCGAGGTGCTTTTATTATGGCGGGTCAGACTTCCGTTTGTCTGAAGGAAGTGCGTAGGGTGTCTTAACCAAACGCTTTCTATGCTATTTACTCAAGGAATTAATACTTTTTATTTCGTACAAATGATTAATTAATTGTAAATTTAAAATAAATCATACTATTTAGATAAGTATTTTGGTAAACTATTTTATTGTATAGATGAATTGCATTAAGAAATTTGTAGTAAAGTGTGGGAAGTGTATGAAAAAGAAAATATACATAGTCATAGGGTTTGTGCTGATAAGTATTTTAACTTTTGCATCACCACTCTTCGCAATCACACAACCCTTGCCAGAATTGAATCGAGACCACTTGTTTATTCAAGATCATGCCCATCTGTTAAGTGATGATGAAATTAAAGAAATGAATGACTTGGGTAAAAAGCTTGAACGAGAAACAGGTATTGAAATGTTGATGGTTACTATGGATCAAGTAGAAGAACCTAGACGTGATTATGCACTGCGTTTATTACGCGGATATGGTGTAGGTAAGAAAGACATTAATAACGGGATAGTAATATTTTTAACTTTAGATGAGAAAAATGGTGCATTAGACCGAGGGATAGAAATTCAAATCGGCTATGGTTTGGAAGGTTATTTCACGGATGCCAGGGTGGGGGCTATTATAGATGATTATGGTCTTCAAGATTTAAAGAAAGGCAACTATAACACAGGTCTTAAGAATATTTATCGTGCCATGTATGACAGGAGCCAAACCGGCTATAAATATACTGATAAAAATGCACCGCTCTCTGATAGTATAGCGGCTAAATGGCATTTTTTAACACAGCGCAGTTCCAGTTTTTATTGGGGACGTATTAAAGAGTTGCTGCTGTTTTTCCTTTTGGGTATTCTTTATCCATTATTTGCTTTGTTTGTAGGTATTTTAACTACAAAAGATGATGATGATCACAAAGGTGGCAAAAGCGGAGGCGGACGCCCATCTGATACGAACTATTATGGAGGCTTTGGAAGTATTGGTGATACAGGGACTTCAGCTGGTTATTCATCCGGTTCATCTGGCGGATTCTCTGGAGGCGGCGGCTTTGGCGGCGGTTCCGGCGGCGGAGGAGGTGCTGGCCGTGGTTTCTAAAAATATATTGAGAGTGCTCATGATCACATTTGTGTTAGGAATGGGAACAACGTATATCTCTAGCAGTGAAACAGAGTATAAACCATTACCGATGCTCAATGAAGACCATATTTATGTACAAGATAATGCACATATTTTGACTAGAGATCAAATTAATCATCTTCAAAAGCATTCAAGTGAGAATAGGTATAACTATGATTTAATGGTTGTGACTGAGAAAGACTTAGAAGGCAGCAAGCCTGAAAAATATGCTAAACGTATTTATGAAGCTTATCAATTAGGCCTCTATCATTCTGGTGATTTTACCGAACCTATTAATGCTGCGGTTATTCTATTTAACGAAGCATCACCTGATTCGGTCACAATTTATGCTGACCAGCAGCTTAAACATTATTTTACAAAGCGTAAAACCAAAGCGCTGGTTAAGCAGACCGCTGAAGAAGCTTTCGAAAATAAACAATATGGTCAAGGTCTGGTAAGACTCTACGATAAAGTAGAAGAAGAAATCCCTGTGGGTATTGATAAAGCTGAAGAAAAAGGTCATACACTTCCAAAGTTTGAATATCGAAATGAGCCCACAGCTGCAGAAAAGTTATCTGCTGCGTTTTGGGGCTTTATCAGAAATGGTACATGGTTCGGTGCTATTACGGGAACACTTATCCTGTTAACTTCTTTTTTATCAAGCGGAAAAGGAAAAGCAAAAGAAGAAAAACAAGATACACATTCAAGACTTAAGAGAATGCGAAAACTATCTAAGAAGCGTGCTAAGCTTAGAGAAAAACGTAACGAAGAACGAAAAGAATCAGGTAAATTGCATGGCAGTGATAAAAAATACCCCAACTCCATGCGTAATTATAAATAATATTAACAAGCAAAAAGGTTCCACACAGCTTTTCATTAAGCCAGTGGAACCTTTTAATCTATATATTATCACCAAAGGGTGTTAAGCAAATTGTGATATTAATCTATTCGATCGTTTTATTATTTACGTCTGATACCAATTTGACGACCGAGTTCTTTAGGTTGTTCTAATCCTTCTTTATCTACAAGTTCAGCTTCTTTTTCAATATTTTGTGCGATGTCTTCAGGGAATGGGGCAGGACGTCCTGAGTTGGTATCAATGCCCATCAACATTACTTCATATGTGGCACAGATATCTTCTGCTTGATCATATAAAGTCATGAAGACATGAAGACGTTTCGCATCATGGTCAATGAGTTGTACGGCTACTGCTAAATCTTCGCCTTTATTGACTTCTTTTTGGTACGTTTCATGATTTTCTAAAGTGAATACAGTGTATTGGCGGCGTTCGATTTCTGATTCGCTTAAACCAACGTGTGCCAGGTATGCATCTGTCGCATTACTGAAGACGCGGTTGTATTCCGCATCGTTCATGTGATTGTTATGATCTAGCCACTCGTCTTTGACTGTTGTTTGATAAGTGAATAAACGCGTCATGATTTAGACCTCCGTAGATTGAGGTTGGCGTTTTTTCATACCTGGTGTTTCAGTAGGCCAATATTCTTCTGCAAGTTTTTTCACTCTTACTAAGAATTCATTACGTTTTTGGTCAAGTTCTGACATTGTGTAGCCTTGTGAACTTGTTTCGCAGCCTTCTACAACTGCATTGTATAAATCAGTAGTAAGTTCTGGTGCTACTAATTTTGTCCATGGTTTTTTCAATGCTGGACCGAATTGTTTTAACATATGACGCATACCGCCGTTGCCGCCTGCTAAATGGAATGTCATGAATGGACCATATTGTGCATAGCGTAAACCAGCTGCGTGTGTGAAGGCTTTATCAACTTCTTCAGTTGTCGCAATACCTTCGTTAACAATGTGTAATGATTCGCGCCATAATGCTTCCATCAGACGGTCAGCAATATGTCCTTCGATTTCATTACGGACATGAAGCACATCCATACCGATGTCTTCGTACATTTCTTCTGCTTTGACTACAATGTCTTCAGAAGTTTCTTTGCCTGGTACAATTTCAACTAGAGGCAAGATATATACAGGGTGGAATGGGTGAGCTACAACAAGGCGTTCTGGATGTTTTAAGCCTTCTTGCAGTTCAGTCGGCATAATCCCTGAAGTACTTGAACCGATAATTGCGTCAGGGCGTGCGTACGTGTCGATTTCTTTCAGTACGCTTGCTTTGATTTCTTCTACTTCCGGCACGTTTTCTTGGATTAAGTCTGCATCTTTCACAGCTTCATCTAAATGCGGTGTGAAAGTAAGATTATCAATAGACGCATTTTCTGCTAGGCCCATTTCTTCTGCGTAAGGCCAATTTTGTTTGATTTGTGCCATCATTGCTTCTTGTGCGCCTTCGCCTGGATCAGTTGCGATCACTTCGTGACCGTGTGCTAACATACGTGTAATCCAGCCGCTGCCGATGACACCTGTTCCAACTACTGCAAATTTCATTTTACTTGTCTCCTTTAGGTTGTTTTAAGTTATATTTTTCACGTGCTTCTTGCGGTGTCATAGGTTCCATATCGATACCTTTTAAGATTTCAACCGCTTTTTCTACTAATGCTTCGTTTGTCGCTTTAACACCTTTTGATAAGTAGATGTTATCTTCTAAGCCGACACGTACGTTGCCGCCGCGTTTAGCTGCTTCTTCAACTGTAGGCAACTGCATTTTACCGATACCGAATGCTGACCAATGCGCATTTTCTGGTAAGCGTGTTTTGAAGTATTCGATAGTTTCCGCATCATTATCTGCACCCCATGGAATACCTAGGCAGAATTGATACATAGGTTCGCCTTCGATTAAACCTTCTGAAACTAATTGGTTCGCAAAACGGATATGTCCGCTATCGAAACATTCTAATTCTGGTTTAACACCTGCATCTTTGATTAATTGAGCTTGACGGCGCAACCAATCTGTCGGGCTGATATAAACCATATCTCCGAAGTTGACACTGCCGCAGTCTAGTGTACAAATTTCTGGAAGAAGTTCGCCTACCGGCTCATGACGTTCATCTGGTGTTTGGATATCTGAACCTTCGCCTGCTTGATAAGGGTTTTGCATATTCGGGATGAAGTCGCCGCCTCCGCCTGCAGTAATATTGATAACAATGTCTTCATCTGCTTCGCGGATTAAACGAACAGCTTCTCTATATAATTCTACGTCGTGACTTACGCCGCCTGTTTCTGGATCTCTTGCGTGAATATGTGCAACTGTTGCACCTGCACGTGCACATTTAATTGCAGAATCCGCAATTTCTTGAGGCGTTACGGGTACGTTTTTGTTTTTTTCTGTAGTATCGCCAGCACCTGTAATTGCTGCTGTAATCATAACTTTTTTCATTGACACGATTCCCTCCGAGTTTTTTATTTTTTCGAGTGGTCATTTCTTCAACGTTGATTAGTGTACCAACTAGACGGTTTTATTTCAACCCTATTGCTTAAGAAAAATAAAAAAAGAAGGACTCCTTCTTTGAGAGCCCTTCATGATAAGGATTAAACCGATTTTTTATTTTGAACTTAATGCTTTCAGACGATCTAAAACAGCTTCGCGCATCTCGTCATCGATAGATGTTAGACCGAAAATATCAGAAAGCCATAGACCATCGACAGCTAAACGATAAATTGTTGCGTCTACTGGATCTAAACCATCTGCTTGTATATGGTCTTGCCATTCTTGATAGGTTGCTTGCAGCGGCGCAAGCAAATTACGATCGTTGCCTTGTGCTGCTAAGATAGCTGAAGTCACCGCTTTGTTTTCTTGACGATGTTTGCGTGTCGCTTCGATAAATGCTTGAAGCCATTTGCCTTGCTGGTCTCCATCTACATAACTTCTGACATTCTCTCGATAGAGTTCATTCGCATGATCGACTAAACCTTGAATCAAAGCTTGTTTGTTATTGAAATGATATAATAATCCGCCTTTGCTGACTTCGGCACGCTGTGCCACTGCATCTAACGTTAAGGCACTCACACCTCGTTCATTAACTATATCGGCTGCTGCACGTAATAACATATCTCGTTTTTGATGCTTCGCCATAATTTCACCGCTTTCTATTTTGATGGGTCATTTACATGTCGTTATTATTTATTTTAGCTTACTTCGTCAGAGAGACAAGCTAAACCTAAAAGAGTAATTGGATAACTGCGAGGATAATGAGCAGACTGATAATCCATTTCTGTACAAAGTTCGGCAATTTGCGGCCGACCATTAAACCAATCGGTGCGAAACAGACACTGCCGATAATTAAGAACATCGCATTGCCTAAGGGTACATATCCTTGAACCAGTTTGACTAAAAAGGCACCGATAGAAGAAATGAATGCGATGACTATGCTGTTTGCGACTACCGTATTCATAGGCAGTTTAAATAAAGCCAGTAAGACAGGAATGATAATAAATGCACCGCCGGCACCGATAATACCTGATACAACACCGATACATAATCCGACAATCATCAGTAAATAAGGATTGAAATGAATATTGGCTTCTGCACGAGGCTGGACTTTAATAACCATTAAGACTAAAGCTAGCAAAGCAATACAGATATACACACCATTGATGACAGGTGTAGTCAAAAGGTTGGTGAAGATTGCGCCGATAATACTGCCTGTGACCATACCGCCGCCCATATAAAAGACAAGAGACGGATGAAACTCAGGCTTGCGTATCGCACTTAATGAACCGCTCAATGTACTGAATAGTACTTGGCTTGAAGTTAAACCGGATGCGATATATGCACTATACTCCGGTGTACCGAACAACGGCGGAAGCAATAATATAGCAGGATAGATAATGATCGCACCGCCGATACCTGCAAGTCCTGATATAAATCCGCCGAACACACCAATCAATAGCATTAACACTACATGAATTAAAGTCATCGCTGCCAACCTCTGCACACCATTTTCATCATACGCCTCCAACAATCTCTTCATTCTTACATAAATTCAAGTCATTATGCAGTAACAATTTAATTATAGAGTAAAAGGTCAAATCCGAACAAACGTGTCGACATTACACATACTGACCTTAAACCAAAAGAGAACTTACAACTTTGTCACTTCATGTCATATCAAATCACTACTTTTAAAAAAGATACTGGTAGTATAAGGCACAGGGTTGAAACACCAGCCCTTTAATTTTAAAGAGAAAAGTGTGAGGAGCAGAAAGATTTTGAAACAAATAACAAAAAGAATTGATGAGTTGGACTACTTACGAGGTTTTGCGCTGTTAGGTATTATTTTAGTGAATGTATACGCAATTATGCATGTCATCCCAGATTTTTCACAAGCAGATATTGCCTATCAAAAGTTTCTAGATATTTTTATTGAGAATAAGTTTTTTGCGATATTTACGTTCCTATTTGGTATAGGCTTTTATATTTTCATGAATCGCGCAGCACAAAAGAATAAACATCCCTATATAGTCTATATACGACGTATAGTATTGCTGGGTATTTTCGGTTATTTTCATATGCAATTGCAGCCAGGAGAAGCATTACTGATCTATGCGGTATTCGGCGTTATATTAATCCCATTCTATCGTTTCAATCGCTATTTCAATTTAGTATCAGGATTGCTGCTGCTTTTAGCTTGTGTTGTAATCGGAGATAAATTAATAATGGCGCTCGCGTATTTCATCTTAGGTTTAGCAACGGCACAATTTCAACTCATTCATAAGTTTCAAACCTTGCGCAAACAATGGGCTCTGTTGACTGCACTCTTTTTCGCATTTGCGATAGGGGCGCTGATCACATTGGAATATTATTACGTACTGCCTAACTTTGATTCATATAAAGCAGCCGGCGGTACACAATTGCAACAGTATCCAGAATTATGGAATGCATTCCACCATGCTATTGTCGCGACTTCTCCTTTATTGACGGGATTCTACGTACTATTCCTCCTGACTGTACTGAACACCCGAAAAGGTAGAAAACTCTTAAGCCCCCTTAAGTATTATGGACGGATGGCATTAACGAATTATATAGGACAGACTTTATTCCTTTATGCAGCAGGGCATTTGTTCTTCAGCCAAGGTATTCACTTAATACACACATTGATTTTATGCCTCATGATTTACTGCATCCAAATTGTCTTTAGTGTGGTTTGGTTGAAGTACTTCACACTTGGACCTTTAGAATATATTTGGAAACTTGGTACTTACCTTAAGCCAATACGGTTAATAAAGAAATAAGCTGATTGAAAACACCTTGAATTGTAGCGGTTCAAGGTGTTTTTTAGACTCTGAATATAAGTTGAGAATCATTTGATGGAGAAGCTATAAAAAATGAGAGGTCGTCTTTATAAGACAATCTCTCATTATTATTATATCCATGGATTATAGAAACGGCTGCCGTTCACAAAGAACAACAAGATAGTGATGACAAGCATGATTATCGCAAATAGCAAGATGATATAGTCATAGCCTCGGAAAGGTTCACTGACATACCAAGACCGTTTGCTTCTTGTGCCGAATTGACGGATTTCCATTGCGGTACTGATAGTATCGATACGTTCAATGCTGGTGAAAATCAAAGGTGTCGCAATATTAACTACACCTTTAATACGTTTCAATAAACCTGCCTTCTTGCTCATATCAAAGCCGCGTGCTTGCTGGGCTTGTGAAATACTGAAGTAAGTCTCTTGGATGTCTGGAATGTAACGCAGTGCCAGTGCAATTGCATAGCTGATTTTATAATTCACACCGATTTTATTTAAGCTTGATGCGAAGTGGCTCGGATGTGTTGTTAACAAGAACACCAATGCGAGCGGTACAGTACAAATGTATTTTAAACATAAGTTGAATAAGTAAAATAACTCTTGTGTTGTCAGGTTGAACCTGCCGATACCTTGCCAAAGCACAGTATTGCTTTTATAAAGTCTTACTCCGTAACTTGGATCGAACAGATAGACCGCAACAATGTTAATGATAGTGAAGAAGGCTATGAACTTCACCACAAAGCTGATTTGACGCCATTTGATACCTGAAACTTTAAAGATGACTAACGATAGAATACTCGTTGCGACTAAGAAGCGGGTATCATAAGTAGTCATTGCTGCCACACTGACTAGTAATAAGAATACTAATTTGACTGTCGCATTGACACGATGAATCGGACTTGAACCAGGCTGATAACCTAAAATTTGATGGTTACTCATGATGGCGCACCTTCTTTTCATAATTAATAAAGTGTTGTACTAAAGCTTGCGGTGAAGGGGCATCTATGATGTCTGCCAACTGGTAAAGCGATGTCTTGCGTAAAGCAGCGGTATTGCGTATTGCTTCATCCGCTAAAATATTTGTCGGAGTATCATCTGCGAGAATAGTACCTTGTGATACTACTAACGTGCGTTGTGTATATTCAGTCATTAAATGCATATCATGTGTAATCATCACAATCGTTTTGCCTGCTTCATTCAGCTTTTGCAAGAATGCCATCATTTCAGTATAGTGATAGAGGTCTTGGCCTGCTGTCGGTTCGTCTAAGATAATAATGGACGGGTCTAAGGCTAAAATCGAAGCGATAGTGACACGCTTTTTCTGACCGTAACTCAAGGCAGAGATCGGCCAGTTTCTGAAAGGATAGAGTCCGCACACTTTCAAGACATCATGTACGATGGTTTTGATTTGAGCTTCTTCAAAGTGACGCAGACGTAAACCTAAAGCGACTTCATCAAATATCATTTTTTGTGAAATCATGTGATTCGGATTTTGCATCACATAACCGATTTTTTGTGCACGTTCACTGATTGACAGTTGATCTAAGTTTTGACCTTTAAAGCTCATCGTACCGCTTGTATCCATGAAACCGCAGATAGCTTTTGCCAAACTGGATTTTCCGGCACCATTATGACCGACAATGCTCATCATTTCACTTTCGTAGAATGTCGCAGAAATCGATTTTAGGATTTGGTGGTCTCTGATACTGCTTGAAACATCAGACAATACAAGCAGAGGCTCTAAAGCTTTCTGTTGATGAGATGCTGCTTCTGGTTGATTTAACCATTGGTAAAGCGGTTGAGAGATGCTTGCTTTTGGAAGTTGATGGATATCAGACAATACAGGAAAGTCGGATAAGGGTGCTTGAGCATATTTTAATGTTGAAATATACAACGGTTCTCTAATACCGGCTTGTGCTAAAGTATCGCTTTTAAGCAATGCATCTGGTGTTGTATCTGCGATGATTTTACCGTCTTCAAATAAGATGACACGATCGAAGGTATCATCCAATGCTTCTTCTAAACGGTGTTCGACAATCAATATCGTTTTATCTCCCTTTTGATGAATAGATTCAATGATATCCATTGTTTCTTGACCAGCTTTCGGGTCTAAGTTTGCGAGAGGCTCATCAAATAACAAGATAGAAGAAGGGTGGACTAAGACACCGCCTAATGCGACACGCTGTTTTTGACCGCCAGACAAATCTTGCGGGCGTTTGCTAAGGTGATTAAAAATATTGACCTCTTTAGCACGCAGTTCGACTTCTTGTTTCATCTCTGATTGAGAGACGTTGTTGTTTTCTAAAATAAACGCCATATCTTCAGCAGCAGTTAACCCGATGAATTGATCATCAGTATCTTGCAGCACAGTACCTACGCGGTTAGAACGTTCAAGAAATGAATCATCTGACACAGAGATACCATTAATCGTCAGGCTGCCGCTTAACTCTCCATCTAATTTATAAGGGATGAGTCCGTTGATACAACTAATGAATGTCGACTTGCCGCTGCCGGAAGCACCTACAACGAGGACTTTCTCGCCTTGATAAATCTCGACGTTGATTTCTGATAACGTCGGATAAGCTTGGCTGTGATATTGAAAACTCACATTTTCAAATTGAATAATTGGGTGTGTCATAACGTATTCCTTTCTCTTTTCAATAATATGTATGAAGGGCAATGTGCCCTTATTGGTTTTATTCTTTATATAAACTGCCTTTTTTCACTTTTGTAGCCGCATAACCTTTCAGCAATAATGTACCGATGATGCCGACTGAAATAATGTTAAGCGAAGCGGAAATGATACCTTGTGTAAACACTTTATTTGCAGGTTCGCTGTAGATGACAATATCTAAAATCGGTGCGATGACCGCCCAGCATAAAATATTAGCGACAATTTGTGTTGCGTTGAAGAATACTATGTCTTTAACGTTGAATTTGCCGCCTTCAATATTTAATCTGCGACCGATCCATCCATAAATCAAACCGATAATGCCTGAACAAATAACCCAGCTCCACCATGCACTGCCGTACATTGTAAAGTCTTTAATCGCATGTCCGATTAAACCGATTAAGAGTCCGGCTAACGGACCGAATATTGCGGAAATCAATGCTAGGAATGCGTATGCAGTTTCAATATTTGTGTTAGGGAAGCCTGTAGGAATCACCACAAAGCGTCCTAAAATGACAAAGACTGCCGCTCCGATACCGATTGCGACAATCGTTTTGACTGAGATACCTTCTTTTTTCATGTTCTTATTCACCTCTGTATTATGCTAAATCCGGTGCTTTTGCGACTTCGATACGCCAATCATTCCCTGTACCGATGTGGTAGAGGTCTGAGAAGGAGTCTTGGTTGATTGCGACACCTAAATTGACGAGCGAGTTGACGTAAACTAACGGTTCTCCGATATTAACGTCCGCAAAAGAACGTACGAATTTCATGATGTTTTGATAGACTTTATTTTCATTGTTGTAAATCGTTACGATGAGGGCATCGCCATGATGGATATTGTTGTCTTTCAAGTAAGAAAGCGGGATGTTGGTCCATAGAGAGCCGAAGCGGATATCCAACACGTCGATATATCCGACAAGCTTGTCTTCTTCTTGTTTCGCATCGTTGATTGTTAGTTGCTGGATAGAATCAAGTTCAATCGGTTGTCCTAAATCTTCGAATTGAATTTGACCTGCAGCTAAACGTGCACCGTTATAAGCATAGATATCGCGGCCGTGGAACGTATGACTTTCTTCCGAATGTGGTAAACGGCTTTTCACTTCATCAATAGCGATGACAGCTTCAATACCTTCGTAATGTTTAATATGTGTAAGCGATCCGTTATCTGGTGTAATGATGTAGTGGCCAGATTGTGTAAGGCAGGCAATACTTCTGCGGTCACTGCCGACACCCGGGTCTACAACTGACACAAAGACTGTGCCTTTCGGCCAGTATTTAACGGTTTGGTACAGACGATAGGAAGCTACCCATATATCGTATGGCGGGATGTCATGTGTTAAGTCGCTGATAAAGATATCTTGGCTGACTGTACGTGCAACGCCCTTCATTGCACTGACTGCCCCGTCTCCAATCCCAAAGTCTGATTGTAAAATTAAATTATTGTTCATCCTTTTATTCTCTCCTCTAGTGTATTAGTCTGCAGATGAAAGCAACTGTCGTTTCTGAAAAGTCAGAAAATTGTGAAGTGTATGCTAATATTATTATTTTCTTATATAGAAGTCAATGACTTTTGCAAACATTATTTGTTTTTGCAGGAAATAGAAAACCAAGCTGCTCAATTTAACAGCTTGGCCTCTATCTATCTTATTGAATTTGTGCTATTACATAGTCTTTAAAGCTTTCAGCGTCGGCTTTGTTGAAGTCGGTTAATTTAAATGTACCGATTTCAAACGTTAAGTTCAATGTATCGTCTTTAAGTTCAATGGCTTTGATTTCATTATAAGCGATATTACGGTAATAGAATTCTCCTGCCATATCTACATTTAAAATCAGACGTTCATTCGTTGCGACATACGCTGCTTCAAAGATTTTGATTTCACCATTCATCGGATAACCCATTTTACCTGAGACTGAAGCTTGCTGCGATTCAGTAGGGAACAGGTCATCAGGATTTACTTTATCTAAAATCATAAGCTACCTCGCTTAATTAATATTACCTAGGAAATAACAGGTTTAGTCTTCAGCGTTTAAATCGATGCTGTTGATATCGATACCCATTGCTTTTGCGACACCTTTACCATAGTCAGGATCTGCTTTATAGCAATGACGAATATGACGTTCTTTGACTTCTAAAGTGACACCGTCCATTTCGTTGGCAGTATTTTGGAAGATACGTTCTTGTTGTTCTGGTGTTTGTAAACGGAATAATTTACCAGGTTGTTCGAAGTAGTTATCGTCATCTTCACGGAAGTCGTATTCATATGCTGGGCCATCTACAACATCCATCGGTGGACGTTTATAGCCAGGTTGGCTTTCCATTGCGCCTGTGCTGTTAGGATAGTAGTGTGTGCTGCCGCCTTGGTTGCCGTCTAAGAAGCGGCCTTGTCCATCACGTGCGAATGGACATAAGTTTTCAACACCGACACCTTTAGGTTGGTTGACTGGGATTTGCCAGTGGTTCACACCTAAACGGTAACGTTGTGCATCTCCATAAGAGAATAAACGGCCTTGCAACATTTTATCTGGTGAGAAGTCAATACCAGGTACAATGTTTGTCGGTGCGAAAGCAGCTTGTTCTACATCCATGAAGTAGTTGTCAGGGTTGCGGTTTAATTCGAATTCACCTACTTCGATTAATGGATATTCATCTTTAAACCAAACTTTCGTTAAGTCGAATGGATTATCTTTATGATTGCGTGCTTGTTCTTCTGTCATCACTTGGATGTACATTTTCCATTTAGGGAAGTTGCCTTCTTCAATCGCTTCGAATAAGTCGCGTTGTGAAGATTCACGGTCTTTTGCAATCACTTGTTCTGCTTCTTCAGGTGAGAAGTTTTCAATGCCTTGTTGTGTACGGAAGTGGAATTTCACCCAAACACGTTCGTTATCTTTATTTAATAAAGAATAAGTATGAGATCCGAAACCATGCATATGTCTGAAGCCTCTTGGAATACCGCGGTCAGACATTAAGATAGTTACTTGATGTAATGCTTCTGGTAATGAAGTCCAGAAATCCCAGTTGTTTTGTGCACTGCGCATGTTTGTACGCGGATCACGTTTAACAGCGTGGTTTAAACTTGGGAATAATTTAGGGTCTCTGAAGAAGAAGACAGGTGTATTGTTACCTACAAGGTCCCAGTTGCCTTCATCTGTATAGAATTTTAATGCGAAACCGCGGATATCACGTTCAGCATCAGCGGCACCGCGTTCACCTGCTACAGTAGAGAAACGCGCAAACATCGGTGTTTGTTTACCGACTTCTGCGAAGATACTTGCATCTGTATATTGTGTAATGTCATGGGTTACTGTGAAAGTACCGAAAGCACCTGAACCTTTAGCGTGCATACGGCGTTCTGGAATTACTTCACGATCAAAATGAGATAATAGTTCTAAGAAATAAACGTCTTGCATTAATAATGGACCACGTCGTCCGGCAGTTGCTGAGTTTTCACGGTCTCCTACGGGATGGCCGAATAAGCCTGTCAGTTTCGACTTGTCTTTACTCATGTTCAACACTCCTTATTTATAATAATTCTAATCTGATTGTACCATGTTAAATAAGCTTGAGTAATTGATTCGGCTTAATACTTTGAATATTTTAACAACTAATTATGAAAGGTTTGTGAATTCTCAACAAAATACATATAAAATTAATAAAAAGGGGTAAAATATAAATGAAGAGAATATACGAGGAGGGTTTTAAAATGACTTATAACTTTGAAGACCAAGGCAAAAAACCAGTTGTAGATAACATTGAAGGTATGACACTAGAAAATGAAAATTATCGTACTACAATTTGGACAGGCTCTAACATTCAAGTGACATTAATGACTATTCAACCCGGAGATGACATCGGTTTAGAAATCCACCACGGAATCGAACAATTCTTACGTATTGAACAAGGTAAAGGCTTATGCCAAATGGGACCAAAAGAAGACGATTTAAACTTTGAAAAAGAAGTAGGTCCAGACGATGCAATTTTTGTACCTGCAGATACATGGCACAACGTTACTAACAAAGGCGACGAACCATTAAAATTATATTCTATCTACGGCGGACCAGATCATAAATTCGGCACAGTGCATAAAACACATGAAGATGCAGAAAATGATCCGAACGAACATTAATCAAATTCAATAGCTAAATAATAAACACAAAACACTTCACTATGCTAGCAATAGTATAATGGAGTGTTTTTACATTCAAAGCAAAAGTGTAGGTATGTATTTGAAGCTTAGAGCTAACCATGTTTTTATACATGATTGAACTAATTTTCTAAAAGAATGTTGGTAGAGCTTGAGATGCTAAATCGCCCATTTAACAATTTTTTTTATTTCGTTAAGAGTTCATAGGTGCGTTGTTAATTAATCGACATATATGAACGAAAAGTCAACACTTGGGGAATCTTTGCCAATATATTTTGTTATTTTGATAGGATATATTAGTAATTAAATTATTAGTAAAGGAGAAAGGATGAAATGAGAAAAGAATTTTTGGGCAAAGTAGTCTTAAGTACTGTTGTTCTAACTGGTACAGTTATCGCTCCTGTTTTAGAAAATAGTCACTTTGCAAAAGCTGAATAACAACAAAAAGAGGAATTTGGCCAGTTGGAGAAAATTAATAGTTCTGAAGCTACTATAAAATTAAACAAAGGTTTTACATATGCTGTAAATGATAATGGAACTGCATCTATAACAAAAGTAGCAACTGGAGAAACTAAAAATCTTCCAAGTTCTGCTAAAGATATGAATGGAAAGAGTGTTACTTTGAGTTATATTAAATCTGATAAAGGCTTGAAGATGATGGTCATAGATGATAGTCAATCTGTTCAATTTTACGGTTGGAAAAAAGGCTTAAAATGCGGTTTAGGCACAGCTGGTGGTGCAGGCACTGTAGGTTTAGCTGGATTTGGAGTTGCTGGTCCAGTGGGAGCGGTTGTTGGAGCTGTTTCTGGTGGAATGAGTGGAGCAGCAGCATCTTGTTTTTAAGTTTAAGAGGTGATGAATTATGTTTAACAAACCTAAGATAGTTTACACGCCTACTTTTAATATTATTTTGATCATTGTAGGTATACTTGCTTTTTTATTGTTCAATTTTATTATTGAGACAAATTTTATTATTAGTTTAATAATGCTGATTGTTCCTATAACAATCGCAGTGGTAAACCTAAAAAAATTTAGAGACACATAACAAAGGGGCTGTATTTATGTCCCAGCCCCTTTTCATACATAATTGCAGAAGTAGGATGAAATCTACTACTGCTAAAAAGATATATTACAATTTTTCGATATCATCAATTGGCGTATCTACTGCTTTACGTGCTCTGCGTACCGCATCTTCGTCTGGTGCGTTATATAGGCAGACACATTTTGACATGTCTTCGCATACATACGTACGTTGGAATTGAACTTCTGGTACTTCTTCATAGTGTACAGAGTTTTTTCTTTTGCGCTCAAGGTATTGATCCATTGTAATACCTTCAGGGATATTCCAAGTAACTAAATAATCTACTTTTGCATCGCCTTTTTTGATTTCATCTAAATCTTTGTCTACCAAACGTACTTCTTTAATCGTTTGAGGGGAAATCGATGCACTTTCTAAATGTTGTGTTGCGGCCTTTTCATCATCAGCTTCTACAATGAAATAACCATGACTTAAATCTTCAGTTGCTTGTACTTCTACTAAAGTGGGCGCATCTGTTTGAGATAAATCTTTCACTTTGCTTTCTAACTCTTCTTTAGAATTGATAGGTGATAAATCAGTAGTTTCTAATAAGTATAAAGACATAAACATAACCTCCAAATTCGATATTGACATCATAGTACAATAATTCTTATCAGAATACAAAGAATTGAATGGTGCAATTAAAGTGGAGTTGTGATTTAGATTAATATAATTACATAAATAGATGATTATTCAGGCAATACTAATGCATGTCTGTCAATCTAATTCGTGTTCTACGTGAAACACAATAGAATTTTAATGTTCTAAACTGCAAGAAGTTTGCTAGTATGAAAGTGAAGCGAATGAAATACGAGGAGCGAACGTGATGAAACAAAGTGTAATTCGATTAATGGGCACACGCATTACCTTGCAAATAGAACATCCCAAAGCTGAAGTGTTATTGTCGTATGCTGAAGAGATGCTTAAAGATTATGAACGACGTTTCAGCGCAAATGATAATACATCTGATTTAATGCGTGTGAATCAAAATGCAGGGATTCAACCTGTCCAAGTAGATGAAGATTTATTTGAGTTGATTGAGCATGCACTTGCGGTGAGTTTATCATCTGATTCAAAATTTAATTTAACAATTGGGCCTTTGGTGAAGTTGTGGAAAATCGGCTTTAAAGATGCACAATTACCTAGTGACGCTGAGATTCAAGAACGTTTACAGAAAATCCAGCCTGAAAATGTTGAGCTTGATCATGAAGCACACACAGTGTATTTAAAAATACCAGGTATGGAAATTGATTTAGGTGCGATTGCGAAAGGTTATTTTGCAGATCAATTAAAAGCATATTTTGTCTCTCAAGGGGTTCAAACCGGCATTATAGATTTAGGCGGGAATGTATTGACAATCGGCCACCCTTTAGACAAAGAGAAGTGGACAGTAGGCATACAACAACCGGAATCAGAGCGTGGACAAATGATGGGTGTCATTGAAATAGAAGGGCAATCGGTAGTGACCTCTGGTATCTATGAACGCTATTTCTATAAAGACGGTAGACTCTATCATCATATATTAGATTCTAAAACAGGCTATCCAGCAGAAGGGGATATCGCAAGTATTACGATTGTATCTGATCAATCCATTGATGGTGAAATCTGGACGACTGTCTGCTTTGCGATGTCGATTCAACAAGCAATATCAGTGTTGAATGAGATTCCTGGGATTGAAGCGGTAATCATCAGTAAAGAGAATAAAGTATTTAAGACACAACGAATGACGCACTTAACATTGCTTTAAATAACTAAGCAGCTGGTATTGAGAAGTCTCATACTTATAAATAGCAGGCAAACACGAAAAAGATACGTGTTTGCCTGCTATTAACTTTAACTATTGTGTTATAGATTAATGACGTAAATCAATGACCATACGACCGTTGATTTTACCTTCTTCCATTTCTTTGAAAATATCTTGAACATCTTCCATTGGACGTGTTTGTGTTTTAGGAACAACTAAGCCTTCAGCACCGAATTGGAAGGCTTCTTTTAAGTCTTCAAAGAATCTACGACATGGATACCGTCTAAGACTAAACGAGGAATAGATAAGTCCATAGATTCTGTTGGTAAACCTACAGCAACGACAGTACCGCCTGCACGTACAGATTCAACAGCTGAATTGAAAGTTTATTTTGCTACGGCTGTAACTACAGCAGCATGTGCACCGCCAACATGTTCTTGGATATATTTTTCTACGTTCACTTCTTTAGGGTTTAATGTGATATCAGCATCATATTTTTTCGCAAATTCTAATTGGCTTTCATTAACATTCCATATTTAATAAGGCTTCTCCATATTTCAAAGGGTGTAATGTTCTCTCAGTAACTTGGGGTTGATGATCTTTACCTACTACGATTGCTTTTACTTAAAAACACCTCCTTATTTATCCTTTTATTATTTATGGGTTGTAAGCAATGTAGGTATGAGAGGTAAGGCTAAATTAGCAACTTTCAATACAAGGTTAGAATAGATGTTTGGATGCATAAGGAGTAAGTCAAAAGTAAATTTAAAGTGTGAAAAGTTACATGTATAAATTGAGGTGAAACGATGAATGGAATAAATTCATAGAATTGTAAAATTTATTTGATTATTTGTTTGTTAGCGTTTTCACAAAAGGTGTTCTGTGTTATACTCTCAGTGAAAGTAAAAGAAATGAAAAATTACGAAAATAAAAAATGAATCACTTGATATTGGACAACTTTCTCATATGCGATGTATGAGAAAAAATTTTAGGGTATCATGTGAAATAATTCACAAAAGGAGAAGTTGGCATGGCAAAGGCTTTATTTGAGAAGGTTAAATTATCATCGGGAGCTGAGTTGGATAATAGAATTTTAATGGCGCCCATGACGATACAATCTGCTTACTTTGATGGATCGGTAACGGCTGAGATGGTTGATTATTATCAACATCGTTCCGGAAAAGTAGGTGCAATTATTGTTGAGAGTTGTTTCGTAATGGATAACGGACGTGGTTTCCCTGGTGCAATCGGTATTGATACAGATGAAAAGATTCCTGGGTTGAAACGCTTAGCAGATGCAATTCATGAGAAAGGTTCTAAAGCCATTTTGCAATTGTATCATGCAGGACGTATGGCAGATCCTAAAATCAACGGCGGAGCAACTCCAATTTCTGCAAGTCCTGTGGCGGCACTTCGTCCGAATGCGGCTGTACCGCGTGAAATGACACCGTTGCAAGTAGAAGATATGATTCATCAATTTGGAGAAGCGACAAGAAGAGCGATTGAAGCGGGTTATGATGGTGTTGAAATCCATGGTGCAAACACTTACCTCTTGCAGCAATTCTTCTCACCTCATAGTAACCGCAGAACAGATGAGTGGGGAGGAAGCAGAAAGAAACGTACACACTTCCCTATGGCGGTATTAAGAGAAGTTCAAAAAGCAGTGAAAGAAAATAATGCAGAAAACTTTATTATCGGTTATCGTTTCTCTCCTGAAGAATTAGAAGAACCTGGTATCCGCTTTGACGATACTATGTATCTGTTAAATACATTGGCAGAAGCACATCCGGATTACTTCCATATTTCTGCGAATAGTTATAAACGTACATCTATTGTTGATACAGCAGATAAAGAACCGCTTATTTCTAAATATTTAAAATTACGCAGTGAAACATTAGCTGAAATTCCAATCATGGGTGTCGGCAGTATCGGAAAACGTGAAGACGCGGAAGATGCATTAGCACTGGGCTATGATTTATTAAGTGTAGGTAAAGCTTATTTAGTAGAACCGCACTGGGCTGAAAAAGTTGAGAAGAATGAAAAAATCGAAGACTTTGTGGATATTCATGATCAGCGTACATTACACATTCCATCTCCATTATGGAAAGTGATGGACTTCATGATTGTCGATAAAGAGGAAGAACAACGTAAATATGAACGCTTAAAAGCACTTCAAAATAAAAAGGTTAAATACAAACCAGGTACGTATGAAGTCTTCGCAAAAGGTCACAATGCGAACTTGCCGATGAAAGTAGTCTTCTCTGAAGATAAAATCTTATCGATCGATGTGGATGACAGTAATGAGTCTGAAGGTATCGCAAACCCGGCATTCGAACGTTTGCCAGATGAAATCATTAACGGCCAAACATTAAACGTAGATGTGATTTCAGGTGCGACAGTAACATGCGAAGGTGTAATTGAAGGTGTTGCTGAAGCGATTAAACAAGCAGGTGAAAACCCTGATGTCTTACGTGCACGTCCAAAACCAGTTGTAGAATGGTCTGACGAAACAATTGAAGAAACAACAGATGTTGTAGTCATCGGTACCGGCGGTGCAGGATTAAGTGCTGCGGCTTCAGTATTAGAACAAGGCAAAGAAGTTATTATGCTTGAGAAATTCGCAGCTATCGGCGGTAATACGATTCGTACCGGCGGACAAGTCAACGCGCCAGAACCATCATGGCAAAATCAATTCCCATCACTACATGGTGAACAAGAAACGTTAGAAGCGTTAATGAATCATGATGAAAATGATATTGAAGCAGAATATCTAGAAGATTTCCGTACGTTGAAACAACAAATCAAGGATTATCTTGAAACTCAAAAAGAAGGGCAAGATTACTTGTTCGACTCTATCGAGCTACACCGTATTCAAACTTATTTAGGCGGTCGTCGTGCAGATAGAAACGGTAAAGTGATTACAGGCCGATATGATTTAGTTAAAACATTAACAGACAATGTTCTTGAATCAGTGAAATGGTTAACAGAAAAAGGCGTTCATTTCGATAGAACAATTGTAGACATGCCTGTAGGTGCTTTATGGCGACGCGGCCATAAACCAATGAAAGCCCAAGGTTTAGAATTCATTGAATCATTAAGCGATTTTGTACGTAAGAATCATGGTCAAATTATGACTGAAACAACAGCAGATCGTCTGATTAAAGAAGACGGCAAAATTGTGGGTGTAGAAGCAACGAAACATAATGGAGCAAAAGTGAAAATCCATACACGTTATGGTGTTGTTATCGCCGCAGGCGGTTTCGGAGCGAATACGCAAATGATTCAACAATACAATACGTATTGGGATAATATTCCTGACGATATTAAAACTACAAACTCTCCAGCTATTACAGGTGACGGTATTAAGTTAGGTGTACAAGTCGGCGCTGACTTAGTCGGTATGGGCTTCTCTCAAATGATGCCGATTTCTGACCCTAAAACAGGCGCATTATTCACAGGATTAATCGTGACACCTTCAAACTTCGTCTTCATCAATAAAGACGGCGATCGCTTCGTCAACGAGTTTGAAAGCCGTGATGTTTTATCTAAAGCAGCACTTGATCAAAAAGACGGACTGTTCTATATCATTGCGGATGAAAATATTAAAGAACTTGCGATGAACACATCTCAAGATAAAATTGATAAAGAAATTGAAGAGAAAGTACTTTATAAAGCAGATACGCTGGAAGATTTAGCGAAACAATTGAATATGGACCCAGAACACTTTGTACAAACGATTGAACGTTACAATGCATTCGTAGATAAAGGACATGATGATGACTTCAGCAAGAATGCCTTTGACCTTAAAATCGAACGTGCACCGTTCTATGCAACACCGCGTAAACCTGCGGTTCACCACACAATGGGCGGCTTGAAAATCGATACGACAGCACAAGTCATTGATATCGATGACCAACCAATCAAAGGCTTATACGCAGCTGGTGAAGTGGCAGGCGGTATCCATGCCGGTAACCGTTTAGGCGGCAACGCACTTGCGGATATCTTCACTTATGGACGCATTGCAGGACAAAGTATTATTAAAAACCACTAGGCGAGGAGGATACAACAATGGCATCAAAAAAGGAACAACAAGCATTTAAACCTGGAACTCAGCTGATCGTTGCGATTATATTATCCATCCTCACTTATTGGTTGTTCGCACAATCATTTCTAAACATTGCGCCTCATGTGCAAAAAGATTATCACATAGATATGACCGTAGTGAATATTGCGGTAAGCTTAACTTCACTCTTTACAGGAATATTTATTGTAGTTGCTGGCGGCTTAGCAGATAAGCTGGGCCGTGTAAAAATGACACGTATCGGGATTATCTTAAGTATCGTCGGATCCATCGCAGTAATCATTTCAAGTATCCCGGCACTCTTAATTATTGGTCGTGTTTTGCAAGGGTTGTCTGCGGCATGCTTAATGCCGGCAACCATCGCGATTATTAACCAGTTCTATCATGATGAGGAACGCCAAAAAGCATTGAGTTTCTGGTCATTCGGTTCATACGGCGGAACTGGAATCGCATCGTTCTTTGCTGGTTTAGTAGCGACATTCTTCGGATGGAAATGGATCTTCGTATTATCTATCATTCTATCTTTAGTTGCACTGTACTTGTTTAGAGGTGTACCTGAATCAAAAGAACCCGGCGCTAAAAATATTAAGTTCGACGTTGTTGGCATTACCATCTTCTTGATTATGATGTTAAGTATCAACGTCGTAACAACACAAGGGACTAGAATGGGATGGTTAAACCCGATTACATTAACACTAGACGCAATCTTTGTAATTTCAGTGATTGTCTTCTACTTCTTTGAGAAACAAAAGCATCAACCGTTTATCGACTTTAGTGTCTTCTCAAATAAAACGTATATCGGGACAGTATCAGCGAACTTCTTATTAAACACAGTTATCGGATCACTTGCGCTCTTTAATATCTATGCACAAGCAGGGCTTGGCTTCTCAGGCTTAAAAGCAGGTTTCGTTACAATTACCTACTTAATCGGAAGTCTGTCTATGATTCGTATCGGAGAACGTTATTTACAACGTAAAGGCCCAAGATTCCCTATGATGGCAGGACCTATTTCGATTGCGATTGGTATCTTATTAATTTCAACTGTATTCCTACCAGATATTGTATATATCATCGTGTCAGTTATTGGTTTCTTATTCATAGGTTTAGGACTTGGCTTCTTTGCAACACCGGTACTCGATACAGCTTTAACAAGTGTACCTGCAGAAAAAGTGGGTGTGGCATCTGGTATTATCAAAATGTCATCCACGCTTGGCGCAGCATTTGGTATCGCAATACTCACAACAGTGTACTCATCACTGGAACCTAACCATACACCCGCTTTTGCGGCAGGCGTAGCCTTTGTGGTAGGTGCAGCAGTCATGTTAAGTGCATTTATTGCATCTTTTGTGACGATACCAAAAGGAAAAAACAGATAAGCATTCTATATACTTCTCACCACCGATCCTATCAGGGTTGGTGGTTTTTTATCGGAAATGAATATACCGCATAGAAATATGGGGTAGTAATAAAGTGTAAATATTCATTTCTGTAAGGAGGGGCAAGTATGACACAAACGACTGAACTATTAGAAGCTTTAGCAGAGTTTAATAGTGCGAACCAAGCTATGGCGAATAAGACAATAGATTTTTGCGAACAATGGCTGAAAGGCAAAGGATTAGAAGTTGAAATATTAATCAATGAAGGGTATAAGATGCTGGTATGTACAGTAGGTAAAGGTGAACAGAAGGTAATTTTCAATGGACATGTGGATGTGGTGAGCGGTGAACCATATCAATTTCAGCCTGAAGTAAAGGATGGCAAAATGTATGGACGCGGAACTGCAGATATGAAAGGTGGTCTTTCTGCCATGATGGCAGCCATCACTGAGTTGAGTACATTAGACTTAGGCAATACTTCAGTTCAGCTGCATATTGTGTCTGATGAAGAAACTGGAGGTAATTTCTGTACTTCTTATTTAGTTGATAACGCTTATTTAGGCGACTTTGCGATTTGCGGTGAACCTACGCAATTAGGTGTAGGCTATAAAGCAAAAGGTGTTTTGCAATTGGATATGTTCTTTGAAGGCAAACCAGCACACGGCAGCAGGCCTTGGGAAGGTGACAATGCGATTATCAAAGCTTTTAAGACATATGAAGCCATAAAAGAACTGCCGTTCGCAAAAGTTTCGAGCGACTTATATGATGCTCCTTCAATTAATCTTGCTAAAATACTCGGCGGTGATGCCTATAATAAAGTACCGCAAAAGTGTGAGATGAATGTTGATATACGCTATTTGCCAGAACAATCCAGTGCAGAGATACTTGAAGAAATAAAAGAGATTACAGATGCCAACGTAAAAATTCACTATGAAGCTGTGCCGGTAGATAATGATCTTGAAAGCAAGCCTATGCAGCTATTGTTAAGTTGTATCGAAGAAACAACCCATTCTTCACCAAAAGTTTTCGGTCAGCACGGTACTTCTGATGCGGCTTATTATTTAAAGTATGATGTACCAGCAATAGAATTTGGACCTTCTGGTTCAGATTGGCATGGGGAAGGGGAGTATGTGGAACTGCAATCTATAGAAGCATACAAAACAATTCTCGTTAACTTCGTACAAAGCTTTAGCCGAAAATAAAAAAAGAATGAAAAGATCTTAGGAAATTAAAAACAGCATAAGCCTTGTCAAATCAATGCTTCTTACACACCCGTCACTCTTACTTCAGACAAACGGAAGTCTTACCTTTGACTTTGAAATAGTACTCTAAATTAAAAAGGAAGTATCGCTACCGAAATGTAGGTATTGATACTTCAAACTTTGTTTGTATTAAAAAGAAGGGGTAGTTGCATTTATGTGATTAGTATTGGTAGAACATTGGGTTAGTGGATATTAATAATTGTTGCATCGTTATTAGCAAATTTATTCAAGGTCTCACAATGGGACATAATTGTGGCACTGTCCATATTTTTACGTGACTTGTTTCTTTGGATTTTCTTTCGGATTATCGCGCTTAATTCTTGTTCTGATGAAGGTGTTTCAACGTACTTATAAGCATTGCCGACGAATAGTTCACCTTCTCCTCTATGGTTAAAATAAATTATGTTTTCGATGAAGTCAGTTTTTAGTACACTTTGGCAAAATGTTGTAGATTTCATTACTTGTTGGAAGGGATGTCCATATTTTTTGAATTGAAATTGATTGTTTTCATTACAAAGTATAAAGGTCATATAACTATCATCGTTGTCAGTGAATAAGTATTTTTTCAAACCATCAAGATTATAGTCTTTTAAATTATCTTTGTGGAAGTTAAAGTAAATATCGCCTTTCCAATGTTTGGTTTCTATTGCAAAGAAACCATGATCACAGATGACAAAGTGATCTACTTGATGAATTTCTTCTTTGTTTTCAACAATAATATTATTATATATTGCATAGTTTTTTATAAGCTTTTCTTCTTTCAAATTAAGAAATAACTTTTGCAGATGATTACTTGTTATTTGCTCTCCAATATTGAGTGATGACTGTAACAAGTGCTCTAGTTTTTTCACTTTTTTATTTAGCTGTGTGTTTTGCTGCTGGAGTGATTCTAATGAATTGTTGTGCATAGACATGTACTCCCTCCGTAGTTAATAGTATTATAGAAAAAGTTTTTTGCAATAGTGTTTAATTACAAAAGTACAATGATACAATAGGGGTTGCATACAATTATTTGACCATCCGATTTAGTTCAAAGCTATTATGAAGGGGAGGAGTTAAAGTGTCAATACCGAAGCTAATTGGACATCAAACTGAAATTCTATATGTACCAGATAATCAAAACATGGTAATTACTGGTAGTGCTGGATGTGGTAAATCATTATTAGCTATTTATCGTATTTATTGGCTCTCTAAAAAGTATCCAACAGAAAGCATAGTATTGTTAACTTTTAATAGAGCAGTTAACGATGATATGAATCGTAAACTAAAATACTTAGCAGAACAATGGGGAGATGGGCTACCTCAGAATTTGACAATAATGACCTATCATAAATTTATGAGAGAAGTATTACAGAAATTAGTTGCAAATTACTCTGACAGATATTATGAATTGAACAAATACATAGGTTCAAAAAAATTGATACCTTACAATAGTAATAGGAATGTACAAATTAAAGCAGCATTAGAAAAAGTTAAAGAAAAATATAGTGATGAAGATGAAAGTACGTTTAATCGCCCATTACAAACATTTATTGATGAAGTAATTTGGCTACAACAAATGTCAGTGGATTCATATGATATGTATGAAGAAATGGAACGCATTGGCAGAAGAGGGACACGTGTAGAGCGATCTAAACGCAAATATTTTTATGAAGTATATGAAGCGTATTTAGAGATAAGGAAAGAGGAAAATCGTCATTTTGATTTTGAAGATATTGGATCGATAATTTGTAAAATTATTGAAAAGCTCAAAGATGAACCTAATATTGAAACACTTACGAGTTATAAGTATATATTAGTGGATGAGTTTCAAGATTTTACTTCAGATATGTTGAAAACAGTTAATGTATTAAGTGATAGCACAGGAGCAATGGTTCTATTGGGAGATATTAATCAAGGTGTATTCGGAAAAAGGATCTCTTATAAGTCTTTAGGTATAGATATGAGGAGTTATAAAAAGTATCAGCTCAATCAAAATTATCGAAATAGTAAGCCAATTAGTGAGTTTGCATTGAAACTATCTCAATCTAAGTATTTTGACAAAAGTAATGAGTTCTATGCAGAGGCTAAACTAGGTGTTGGAGAAGGACCTAAACCTAAAATTATGAAGTACGACAACGAAAGCGACGAACTAACAATGATGTATCAGTTTCTTTCAAGCAATACCATTCAGCAGACGGATAGAAGTGTTTGTGTCATTTTACCAACAATCAAAGCACAAGAATTTACAGGCTATATGAAACATCATGGGCTAAATGTAGTGAGTGTTAAAGATAAAAATAAATTTGAAATAAGTAAATTATTCTATGGAACATATCGAGAAATAAAAGGTCTGGAGTTTGACATTGTCATTATGCCATTTTTAAGCGAATCTATATTTATTGAAAGTATTATGAATGACAATAAAGAACTGGAAATTGATAAAGATGATTGGAACTTAGAAGATATAGACGATGAAATTTTAGAGGCATATATTGCTCAATATTATGTCGGTGTAACGCGTGCTAAGGAAAAGTTAGTGATTATTCATTCAGGAAATAGAACTCCGCTTATGCCTGAAGGTTTATTTGGTGAATATGTTGCAGAATAGGAGGTAAAAAATGTTTGAATCAATTTTAAAAGAGCGTGAAATTACGAGATTATGTCACTTCACTAAATCTAAAAACTTACCTTTTATTTTAGGTGAAGGTATAGATAGTGACGATGGCATTCTAGCAAACAATTTTATATCTGATACTTCCTTTCTCGATAAAACAGATAAAGATAGATATGATAAGCATGAAGATTATATATGCACTTCTGTGCAGTATCCGAACTGCTATTATTTTTCATCAGTATTAAAGAGGAGTATTAATCAAATTTTTAATGAATGGGTTATTTTATTAATAGATCCAAAAGTTATTGATCAAACCACTAAATTTTGTTCGGTTAATGCTGCTACGAAAGGGGGAACATTAATAGGAAAAGGTCCTGAAGCATTAGAAAAAATGTTTGATGAAGTAGTAGTAGGAAAAACCGACTTTTATAGACCAGATAGTTATCCAGATAATACCCCGACTAATATACAAGGTGAAGTATTGGTATACAAAAAAGTAGCAAAAGAAGATATTATTGGACTTGTCTTTCCAACTGATAAAATTGCTGAGAATGAATGTTTACGGTTAGAACTTTGTGGTGTGAATATCAAAGACTATGATATTGTTTCGTCCAGCGATTTATTTGAAAAGAAAGAAGTGGTGAAATTATTAAAAAAGGTGAGTTGCCTTATGAAAAGGTGATGAATATAAGTAATCATGGCTAATAGATATGTATATTATATAGATAATCAAAGCTTGAAATTTATGAAAGAAAACATTACATTTCGATGGTATCCTGGGTTTGCAAAAAAGCAAAAACAAAAGAGCGTGGTTAGTTTACACGAAGCATTTTTGTCATGTTTTCCTACCTCCACGTTACTTGAAGTATCGAGTAAATCTACAAATTCGGTGGGGGTTCAGGCAAGTGCATTCAATCTCAGTATTCAGACGGTAAAAGGACACACATTTACAGTTGAACAATTATTTCAATCTAGTAAAGTTTATAAAAAAGCAGGACGACACAACTATATGTTGAGAGACGGCTATACTTCACGAGAGATGAAATTGAAATTAAAACAAGTTGACTCAAATGATGTAATGATTAGTTACCACTGCTTCGGAAGAGATTTCAAGTTGGAGCCCAAAACACTTTTCTATAATTGGTTATACGTTAATGCATTAACTCAAAATGAAAAAATCGCTAATGAAATTCTAAAATATGATGCATTTACTGATATAGAATTCAACCCTAAACGTTCCTATAATTGTCAGGCAGAAGCATGCTCTATTTATGTTTCACTTGTTAAAAGAGGTTTGTTAAATAAAGCATTAGAGAATTTGGAATCATTTGAAAGTATTGTTTACGGTGAAGTTGAGCGGAACTGAAATTTGATGATGAAAGATAATGAAATAGAGAAGTAAGACTACGGATCCTTATACAAAATGTGTGGAAAACATCGTACAAATTTAATCGATATAACATTTCTTTACTTTTAAGGAATTATGATAATTTTAGTAATCTAATTCCAAATAACTTTAATAGAAAAACACATTTGGATAACTTAAAAAGACATTCTGACATGGTCAAAAAGTAGTTTGACGTTATAAAATAATGAGGTGCTAAAGAAATAGTGCATATCATCTGATGTTCAGACGTTATCAGACATCGCAAGATGATCAAATGCTGCTAAAGTCATTAGTAGGGAATTGATTTTAATAGTGTTTGATGTATGGATCGGAGGCAGGCTGATTCTACGAGATAAGACTTGAATATAAGATGATTACAGTATTGCTGGTTGAGTAAATGAGTCCCATTAATAAAAACCATTTCAGTTGTTGATAAGTTCTACTTTCGTGTAATCAATTTAACCGACCAGTTTTTGGGAGTGCCAGTTTAAATAAAGTTCGTATGACTGCTTTAATGCTTTTTTGGTGATTTAAGTGTTAAAGAAGACATACACTATTGATGAGAATGAAACTCTGTTTTGAGTGCGTATTAACATTAATGTAGAAAAAACCTCATAGAATTGTTTATTTTATAATAATTGTAAAATTGCAGAAGCTAACCATACCTTAAACATTCTCGCAATAATGAAAAGTACTTTCGTTAACTTATGCCCAAGTTACTTAAACAATGTGCCTCCCAAAGTCTTTAGCACTTATATTTCTTCATAGTGGTAAACGTTATCCTTTTAAAATATGGCCAAATCCACAAAACGAGTAATTAAATATGACTTAAAAACCCCGTGAATGTAAAAGTTCATGGGGTTTTTGCTTTTGACTCATTAAAAGTGATATATTCACTGGAATAACTATAAAAATTGCTAGAAAACTGAAATATCAATATATTTTATAGTAAAATAGTATCAATGGAGAATATTAATATAGAGGGGATGCTAATGGCACACCAAAGTGAATATGCATTAGAGAATGATGTGATAAAGCAACTAGAGGATTTAGGGTATGAGCGCGTAAAAATACATGATACTGAACATCTTAAGGAAAATTTCCGACAAATTCTGAATGAAAGAAACGCTGATAAGTTAAAGGGCAAACCGCTGTCAGACACTGAATTCAAACGTTTAATGATAGATATAGCAGATAAATCAGTATTTGATAGTGCTACGATTTTGAGAGATAAATATGTATTGACCAGGGATGATGATACTAAAGCCTATTTAGATTTTATCAACCAAGAGAAGTGGTGCAAGAATACGTTTCAAGTTACAAATCAGGTAACAGTTGAAGATAAGTATAAAGGGCGTTATGATGTTACGATTTTGATTAATGGACTGCCATTAGTTCAGATAGAATTAAAGAGAAGCGGTGTGGCTATCACTGAAGCGTTTAACCAAGTTGAACGTTACCAGCGTCACAATTTTACTGGCTTATTTAAATTTATTCAGATGTTCGTAATCAGTAATAAAATGGAAACACGCTACCTTGCAAACAGTGATAAGAAATTGTTGAAGAGCTTCATGTTTTATTGGACAGATGAGCAAAACCAACGTATTAATCATTTGCATGATTTTATCGAAAGTTTTTTAGAGCCTTGTCATATCGCAAAGATGATAACGCGTTATATGGTCACAAATGAAACAGATCGCCTTTTAATGGCCTTAAGACCTTATCAAGTCTATGCGGTGGAGCGTATCCTAAATCAAGCGACTGAAACTAATAATAACGGATATGTATGGCATACTACAGGAAGCGGTAAAACATTGACATCATTTAAAGCCAGTCAGCTATTAGCAAGAGAAAAGGATATCAAAAAAGTAATTTTTCTAGTAGACCGACAAGACTTAGATAGTCAGACATTCTCTGAATTTAATAAATTCCAATCAGGATCGGTTGATGATACGGATAACACTAGAACTTTATTAAAGCAACTAGGAGATGCGACACAAACGCTTATTGTTACAACGATTCAAAAAATGTCTAAAGCTGTAAACTCTGGTCATTCAGTTATGGATCAATATAAATCAGATAAAGTTGCATTTATTATTGATGAATGTCATCGTACTCAGTTTGGCAGGATGCATAATGATATTAAAGCACATTTCCAAAATGCACAGTATTTTGGATTCACAGGAACACCTCGATTTGAGGAAAATAAATCTCAAGATGGACGTTCAACAGCTGATATATTCGGACGCTGCTTGCACAGTTATTTGATTAAGGACGCAATCAGAGATGGCAATGTACTCGGTTTTTCTGTGGATTACGCTAGTAATGCAAGTGCGCATGAAGATATAGAAGAGCTTGAAGTCAGTGGTATTGATACGAAAGAATTTTTTGAGGCACCAGAACGTTTGCAAGAAATCGCTAAACATATCGTTGAAAACTATCACAAGAAAACAGCAAATGGTAAATACACAGCTATCTTTACTGTAAGCAGTATACCTATAGCGATGCAGTATTATCGTATTTTTAAAGCTATGAAAGCAGCGGGTGATCATAATCTAACGGTCACTAGTATTTTCACATCTCAGCCGAATGAAAATACAAAAGAAAAAGAAAATCATAAATATGCACGTGAAGAGTTAGATTTAGTGATGGAAGATTACAATCAGCGTTTCGGTACTAATTATGATTCTAATAACTACCCAGGCTTCTTCTCTGATGTTTCAAAACGAATGAAGAAAGTATTACCTGGAGAGAAGATTGATATTTTAATTGTTGTAGATTTATTCTTAACAGGTTTTGATAGTAAAAAGCTGAATACTTTATATGTAGATCGCAATTTACAGCATCATGGTTTAATTCAAGCTTTCTCTAGAACAAATCGTGTTGAAATGGAAACTAAACCATATGGTAATATCGTATGCTATCGTGATTTGAAAAGTAAGACAGATAGAGCAATTGAAATTTTCTCGCAAACAGACAATACAGATGTTGTGTTAAGTCCATCATATGATAAACTGCTTCAAAACTTTAAAGATGCTTTAGCAAAAGTCTTTGATATTGCACCTGTTCCTGAAGCAGTAGATTTATTAGAAAAAGAATCTGATAAAGAAGCATTTGTGCTTGCATTCCGTGACTTATCAATGATTTTAATACGATTAAAGTCATTTGAAGAATTCAAGTTTACACCTGATGAAGCAGGAATAGGAGAACAAATGTATGAAGATTATAAAGGGAAATATTTGTATCTCTACGAGAAAGTTATGGCAGAGAAACGTGCCGAAAGAGAAGCAAATGCTGGAGATAAAGTATCTATATTAGAAGACATTGATTTCAAGATTGAAATCATGCGCAATGATATTATCAATGTTGAATATATCATGAATCTTATCAGTGAGATTAACCTTCAAGATGAAAAAGCACAACGAAATGATAGAGAAGAAATTCATAAGTTGCTGGATAAAGCTGATGATGAGCAACTACGTCTAAAATCTGATTTAATTCGAGAGTTCTTGGATGAGGTTGTGCCTAATTTAGAACGCGACTCAGATATTCGTGAAATATATTATCGTTTTGAAGAAGAGAAAAAAGAAGAAGAAATTGAAGAGTTCGCTTCTAAAAAAGAATTTCCAGAAAGTAATTTGAAGAAATTTATAGACGAATATGAATACAGTGGTCAAATCAATAAAGATGCCATTGATAAGCAAGTAAAAGGCAAATTATTAATACGCGATAAGAAAGTAGAACAAGTCAAAAACTTTATTATTCGTACGGTAAATAAGTTTTCGAATGTCGGTTAGCTAAAATTATATAATGATGAATGTGTGATAGAGCTGGATAGATTATTGACCAGCTCTATATTTTTAATAAAAATAGTTGCGCATATATTCTTTAGCAACTATATACGTTATAAGAATAATAATTCACTCTATTTAACGTTGTAGTTTCTCTTTACTACTTAAAAGAAATGGTGTATGTTTATTGTAGTATTAATAAAATACATATAAGTGAGGTGGCGAACATTAATTTTATCAAGAATTATAAGAGTGGTTCATTATTAAATAGACTAGAAACCGTAGATAAGCAAGAAGGCCAGCGTTATGAAGTTTATGATCAAACTTTGATGAATGAAGATATGGGCATGTATAACTCTGGAACTCACCAACCGACGACTTTGATTTTGAAAGATGATAATAACGCTACTTATATTTATCAAGGACAAATCGTTGTTAACATGATGAATGGGGAGTGTGTACGTATTACAGGTAAACATTCCGGTATGATTCTACCATATAACTATACTCAAATTGATTTAGATAACGAACGTATTGACCCGAATTATTTTGTTTACTGGTTCAATGAATCACCTGAATCATTAAAACAACTGAAATTGTTTAGACAAGGTGGAAGTCTTGTGAAGAAAATTACTGCAAAGCAGTTACAAGAGATGAAAATAACCTTGCCGCCATATGAAGAACAGAAAATAATTGGTGACATTGCAGAAAAAAGACGCAAGTTGAAATATTTAAAACAAGAACGTGAAGTATTAATGGATATATATTTAAAAGAAACTTTGCTCAGGGGGACGATTTAATGTCTACAACGGAAAAACAAAGACAACAAACGGCTGAATTACAAAAGAAATTATGGGATATTGCGAATGATTTACGTGGCAACATGGATGCGAGTGAGTTCAGAAACTATATTTTAGGATTAATCTTCTATCGTTTCTTATCCGAAAAGACAGAAGAAAAAGTTGCTGAATTGTTACGTGAAGATGATTTATCTTACCAAGAAGCATGGACTGACGCCGATTATAGAGCTGCCATTGAAAAAGCATTAATTGATCGCATTGGTTTTGTAGTAGAACCTAAGTACTTATTCAGTCACTTAATTGAGAAGATAAAAAATCAAACTTTTGAAATTGAAGATTTACATGAAGCGATTAACAATGTGGAAGCTTCAACACGTGGTGAGGAAAGTGAAGATGACTTTATTCATCTATTTGATGATATGGATTTAAACTCATCACGTTTAGGTAATTCTAACAAAGCACGAACAGACCTCATCTCAAAAGTTATGAATAATATTAACGCATTGCCTTTCGTACAAGATGATATCGAAATTGATATGTTAGGTGATGCCTATGAATATTTAATCGGTCAGTTCGCCGCTACAGCAGGTAAAAAAGCGGGTGAATTCTATACACCGCAACAAGTTTCTAAAATCTTGGCTAAGATTGTGACTACAGGAAAAAAAGATTTACGCAGTGTATATGACCCTACTTGCGGATCAGGTTCATTATTATTAAGAGTTGGTAATGAAGCGAAGGTACGGAATTATTATGGACAAGAATATAATAGTACGACATTCAACTTAGCACGAATGAATATGTTATTACATGATGTGAATTATACACGTTTCCAAATTGAAAACGGTGATACATTAGAAGATCCGGCAGTGAATGAAGACAAGTTTGAAGCGGTTGTTGCTAACCCGCCATATAGTGCGAAGTGGAGTGCAGACAAACGATTCATGGATGATGAACGTTTTAGCAATTATGGTAAATTAGCACCTAAATCAAAAGCTGACTTTGCTTTCATTCAACATATGATTTATCACTTAGATGATAATGGAACAATGGCAGTAGTCTTGCCGCATGGTGTCTTATTCCGTGGTGCAGCTGAGGGGACAATTCGTCGGTACTTGATTGAGGAGAAAAACTACTTAGATGCGATTATCGGATTACCAGCGAACTTATTCTTTGGTACAAGTATTCCTACATCCATCTTAGTATTCAAAAAATGCAGAAAAGACGATGACGATGTCTTATTCATCGATGCTTCTCAATCATTTGAAAAAGGTAAAAATCAAAACCACCTTTCAGACGAAGACGTAAACAAGATTGTCGACACTTACCGAAACAGAGAAGAAATTGAAAAATATAGCCATAAAGCATCCCTTAAAGAAATCGAAGAAAACGACTACAACCTTAACATCCCACGTTACGTCGACACATTCGAAGAAGAAGAACCTGTAGACCTTGATCAAGTTCAAAAAGACATCGCAGACATCGACAAAGAAATAGAACAACTCGAACAAGAAATCAATGGCTACCTCAAAGAATTGGGTGTGTATAAGCATGACTAATAACCAACACAAACCTAATGTACCTGAACTTCGCTTTCCTGAGTTTACAGGAGAGTGGGAAGAGAAGAAGTTAGGGGATTTAGGGGATTATTTAAAATCGTATCCACTTTCTAGAGCTAAAGAAGGATTGGGGATATATAAGCACATTCATTATGGTGATATTCATACAAAATTACCGAGCATTTTAAACGATACGGATAAATTATCTACCATTACCGAACAAAAAGATTTTGTAATTGTTGAAAAAGGAGACGTATTATTTGCTGATGCATCAGAAGACTATGCTGATCTTGGAAAGGCAACGATGGTAAATTTCAATGATAATAATGTAATTGCTGGTTTGCATACACACCTTTTTCGACCCAAAGAGGAGCTAATATCTAGTTTTTTAATTAATGTTACTAAAACAGAAAATTATAAAAGACATATCAAAAAAGAAGGAAACGGAATATCAGTATTAGGTATTTCTAAGGTGAATTTAGGAAAATTTAAGGTTTTTTTACCCTCAAAAATTGAACAACAAAAAATTGGCGACTTCTTTAGCAAGTTAGATCGACAAATTGAACTTGAGGAAAAGAAATTAGTATTGCTAGAAGAACAGAAGAAGGGGTATATGCAAAAGATTTTTTCTCAAGAATTACGGTTTAAAGATGAGAATGGAAATGATTATCCAGAGTGGGAAGAGAAAAAACTGGGAGAAGTTTCACTTTTTCAAAACGGAAAAGCACATGAAGATATTGTTGATAGCAACGGTTCTTATAAATTGATAAATTCTAAATTTATTTCATCTGAAGGTAAAATAATAAAAAGGGTTAAAAAACGATTAAGTCCAATGTACGTAAATGATATAGCTATAGTCATGAGTGATGTTCCAAACGGGAAAGCTCTAGCTAAATGCTATTTTGTGAATGAGAAGGATACTTTTACTTTAAATCAACGTATTGGTAGAATATATAATTTTTTAGGTAACCCATATTTTTTATACTTAATATTAAATAGAAATAAACAACTTTTGAAATATGATAGTGGTGTTGGACAAACTAATTTAAAAAAATCAGAAATAGCAAATGTTAGTCTAAAAATACCCGAAATCAATGAACAAAATTCAATAAGTATTTTGTTGGAAAAAATTGATGGATATATAATTACTATGAGACTTAAGGTTGAAAAATTAAAAGAGAGAAAAGAAGGAATTCTAAATCAAATGTTATTGTGATTATGGTGTTTGGAGGAATAGTAAGTGACAAAAGTAAATATAATGTTCGGAAAAAATAAAAATATATCTTATGATAGCAAAAATGTATATTTAAATAATGCTCCGTTAATAGATAAAGAAGAAAGAAAAAAAGAATGCCAAGATATTGACTTTAAAGAATTTGCTGAAAATGTGATGAGAGAAAAGTATAAGGCAATTTTATCAAAACAGTATGAGAATGTTGTAGTGTTGACTGGAGCTGGAAGTTCGATAGGATTTGGCGGAAAAAGTATGTACAATCTATGGGATGAAGTTGTTGACAAAGTAGGTTGTAAAGAATTTAAAGATTTTTGCAGTAATGTTCAATTTAAAGGTATAGATAGTAAAAACTTAGAAGACTTATTGTCAAATGCTGAGAGATATACGTCAATATTTAATGATAAGCAAGAAGTTATTGATACAATGAACGAAATAAAAGACATTATAAAAAGTGAATGTACTATAGAAAATGTTGGTGGAGAAGTACATTTGAGTTTTTTAAGAAAGTTATCTGCAAGAAAATTAAAATATAATAGGCCCAAAATATTTACTTTAAACTATGATACACTTTTTGAGCAGGCTGCTTCCCTAGGAGGATTTATTGTTATTGATGGTTTTTCATTTTCATCTCCAAGACAGTTTAACGGAATTTATTTTGATTATGACATAATTTCTAGAAATACCCATGCTATTTTGACTGATGAAAATTACGTTTCTCAAGTTGTACATATATACAAACCACATGGCTCTATAGACTGGGAAGAGACAGAAGAAAGAATAATAAAAAATGATGGAACAAGTAACCCATTGATGATTTATCCAAGTACTAATAAGTATGAAAATTCATATAAACAACCCTTTTTTGAAATGGTTTCTCGGTTCCAAGGAGAACTAAGAAAAAAGAATACATTATTAATGGTTATAGGATTTAGTTTTGGGGACAATCATATTGAAGCAATGATAGAAGAAGCTATGAATGTAAACGGGAGTCTTACCGTATTGATAGTAAGCCCAGGTGTAAAAAGCGATGAAAAAGATGAGAACAATGACAACTACCATAAATATAGAGAAAAGTCTAAAGTACTTGATTCTATTTATTTAGTCAGTGAAAAATTTGAAAGTTTTGTAAATAATTATCCAGATTCACAAATTTATAGTTACTATTATCAAGGAGAAAATACTACAAATGAGAGCATTTGATAACAATCTTTTTTTAGGATATGTGAACCAAGTGAATCCAGAATATATAAAAATACACTTTCCAACATCTACCCTATTAGATAAGACAATAATAGGTGAGGAAGAATTAAATGGAGGATTAGTTGGTAGCTATGTGACAATTGAAGGGGAAAACGTTGGGTTTATAGGTAGAATTATTGAGGTAGTTTTGCCTGAAAAAGAAAGACTTACTTTCAGCGATAGTAAATTTAGAAATACAGACTTTCATCCAACAGCACGTGTTGAAATTCTTATGGCATTTGACTATTTTGATACTAATAAAATATTGGTTTCTGCTTTTGCATTTCCTAATATTGGTGCCAAAGTATACATTTGTAGAAATGAGTTTTTTGGTAAATTTATTAAAAGGTTTGGTGGAGCTAATAAAGATGATTTAATGGTAAAAATAGGAACATTGATTTCGGATGATTTATCTGAGATAAATGTAAGTCAACAGGCTTTATTTAGTAGGCATTGTGCAATTGTAGGTACTACAGGAGGAGGTAAGAGTTGGACACTTGCAAGGTTGTTAGAAGAAATGAAAAAGAATAAGACAAAAGCAATAATTATTGATCCGACTGGAGAATATACTTCTTTTGAGAGTGATGAGTGTATTTCTGTTGCTATGGGACAAAATGCTTATTTTTCTTATAAAAATTTAACGATGGAGGATTTATATTATTTAGTTAAACCTTCAGAGGGAGTACAATCCCCTAAACTAAAAGAAGCAGTAACATCTTTGAAATTGCTTAAATATTATAATGAAATTAAAAATGATGGTGAAAAACAAAACAACTATCCTGGAAGTGTAATAAATAATGTAAAACAATATTTTGAACAGGAAGAAGGAGAAGGTTTAAAAACAGTAAAAAAAAGTGGTAACTGTATTAAAAATTACGAGTTATTTCATACGTATAGTGCGAAATATATTGAAAATAACCTTGATTTTGAATTTAACTTGCTTTCAAAACAAATTAGAGAAGAATGTATTTGGATTAATCAAACTAAATTTGGGGACCCTGACGAAAGGGCTTTGGGATTTTGTACTACATTACAGTCAAGGGTCTCAAACTTGGGTATGGACCCTAGTATTAATAATGTGTTTAACTTCAAAAATAACGATAACGGTAATAAAAGTGAAATAACTAACATAATAGATAATTTTTTAAAAAATGAATCTGAACAAATGTTATTAAGAATTGGATTTGAAAACATAAGTTATGAATTTGAAGTGAGAGAAATTTTAGCTAATGCAATTGGTAAGTACTTACTTAATAAATCAAGAAAAAAAGCGTTGGAAGATAATCCTATTGTACTTTTTGTTGATGAAGCACACCAATTCCTTAATAATAAAGTTAAAGATGATTATTTTGAAACTCAGAATTTATCAGCTTTTGATCAGATTGCAAAAGAAAGTAGAAAAAATGGCCTTTTCCTCTGTTTAGCAACACAAATGCCTAGAGATATACCAGTAGGAACACTGAGTCAAGTAGGAACATTTGTTGTGCATAGATTGATCAACTATAGTGACAAAGAGGCTATAAAACAAGCTTGTTCATCAGCAAGTATGTCAATTTTATCTTACCTACCCATTTTAGGAGAGGGCGAAGCTATTCTTACAGGAGTAGAATTTCCGATGCCACTCATTTTGAAAATAAATGCACCGAATACCAAACCTATTTCTGATACACCTAGATTTAAAAATAGTTATAATAAAAGAAAATTAAAATAATTGGATTTAGATCAAGTTCAAAAAGAGGTTACAGAGATGGATAAAAAATCGTCTGGAAGATACTATTAATAGTTATCATAAAGAATTAGGTGTATATAAAGGTAAGTAAGATGATAGAGGTTAAAAAAGAATTTTTAAATTTTCTATTGTGTTGCTTGCATGTATCTTGTTATGTTTAGTGTTAAGTATTGAAAAATAAATTTGAGGAAGTGATTCTATTGTCAGATATAATCATTTCGATAAAACAACTTATAGAGACTTTAAGAAAAGTAGTGAGAATACCACTTACTTATTTTGTTTTCGTTATTATACTGATAGATATTAGTAATAGTTCGTCATTTTTATCATCATTAAAAAATATTCTTCACGTGAACAATGGATTAGGGAAGTTTATTTGTTATGTAATAACAATAATATATTCCCATCCTATTTTTATAGCATGTATATCTCTGATTGTTATAGGAATGTTGATATATTTTACTGAGAAAATGCCATTTTTTAATGCTTTAAAAGAAAGTGAATATACAGATGGTTTTACACGTACTTGGTCAGCATGGTCCGCTATCAATAGAATATTGAGGATATTATGGAATTTAATTAGTTATTGGTGGGTATGGTCTTATATTTTGTATTATTTAATTACTGAAGATGCTCATTTGAAATGGCCCAGTTTGTATCAAATAGCTGATAGTTCATCCAATCAGACATTTTATTTCATAATGTTTTTAGGTTTCTATTTTAACTTATTAATTTTACTGTACTACATTCTAGATGCACTATTTTTGTTAGAATTTAAAAAAACAGTAACACATATAAAAAAAGAACACCTATACAGGTATATAGAGTTAAACTCAAAAAAATGTAATAAAGAAGTCAAGTTACTGAAATATAAGTGGATGGATGATGATACTTACTATGTTGTAATACTTGATGATGGGTTGCAAAATGATTTTAAAAAGAATATAGCGATGCATTATAAGGTCATTAATAAAACAAATAACTTTGATGAAGCTGTTTATATGTTTGAAAATATAAAATAAATTCAAGGGTGCTTAAATAGCACTCTTTTTTTGCTATGCAATTTTTCGGATTCTCTCATGCAAGAGATTGCACATCTATACAGTTAAGAAATCGCTTACAATATACATATAGGGAGGCTACAAACTTGTTGAGTCAAAGACAGATACAGATCTTGAATCTTTTGGATGAGAAACAAGGCTTTATGACAATAGCTGAATTAGCTAAGCAGTTTGATGTGTCGCAACGTACGATTCAATATGATTTAGAAGGTATTGAGGATGAAGCAGATCGCTTTGATTATAAGGTGTATCGAAATAAGTCCGAGGGTGTGAAGGTAGAAAACTCTGGAGCTCAATTGAGTGAAGGAAATGCTTCGACAGTTATACCAACTGTTCATTATACGAAAGATGAACGTGTACTAAGTATCATGTTGAAGTTGTTTGAATCAGATTTACCCATTTCTTCTAAAACTTTAGCAGAATTGATGAATGTATCTAGAAGAACAATTGTTGATGATTTGAAAGTTGTTCAAGAGTGGTTAAACTCGTATGATTTGGAATTAAACTATATTAAAAACAAAGGTTTTAATATCCAAGGTGACGAAGATAATTATCGTAAAGCCTATGCTAATAGGATTAAAGTCTATTTTAAAAATGCAGTGCCATTCGCTGAAGCGAATTTGTTTTCTGAAGATGATTTAAAACGTGTTAGACAAACAGTGATTCAAACGTTGTCAGAAGCACAGTATCATCTAGTGCAGTCTGCTGTAGATGGTTTGATTTACCATGTGTTAATTGCGTTACAACGATTAAAGGAAGATTTTTCATTCGATATTCCTCAAACTGAAATTAATAAACTTTCACACACGTCACAATATCAAATTGCTTTGAAAATGAAAGTTAATTTGGAAAAGGTATTTGAAATAGAATTCCCGCAATCAGAAGCTATCTTTATAACCTTGCATTTATTAGGCTCTAAAGTATCTGATGAAGATAACCCGGGAAATAACTCAGAACTTGAGCGGCTGGTTAATCAATTAATCGAACAAGTAAGTATTGTACTTTGTATTGATTTAACGAATGATAGAAAGCTGTTAAATAGTCTATTGATCCATATTAAGCCGGCATTACATCGTCTCAAGTTTGAAATGACTCAAAAGAACCCATTAAAAGATGAGATATATGAACGCTATTACAATTTGGTTGAAGCGATTGAAAGTCATATTGAATTGTTAGAACAACCATATAATGTTCAATTCTCAAGTGATGAACTTGCATTCATTGCGATTCACTTTGCATCTAGTATTGAACGTGTTTCAACACAAGAGAATAACAAAATCAAAGTGGTCTTATTGTGTGGTTCTGGAATAGGGACTTCTCAATTACTCAAAAGCAAGTTAGCCAACACATACCCTGAGTTAGATATTGCAGATGCTTACTCTGTATATCAAATCAATGAAAATCAGCTGCTCAACGAAAAAGTAGATTATATTATTTCAACAGTGCCATTTGAAATTAATAGTATCCCTGTTATTCAGGTGGATCCATTCTTAAACAAGACATCTCGCGATAAACTCAATCAAATGATTAATCAGTATAGAGAAAAAAGAATCGCTATGATGAATGAAATGGGAGATGATTTACTTACATTACTGCCAGCACACAGAATTAAGGTGTATCACAGTGCAGCAAGCAGAGATGCAGCGATAGATATTGCGGTAAAACCGTTGATTGATGATGGTGTTGTTCAATCAAGTTACGCAAATGAAATTAAAATGCAGTTTGAGAAGTTTGGTTCTTATATGGTAATCAGCCCTCACATTGCTTTAGTACATGCCAGTACTGAAAATGTTATACAAGGTGCAGGTTTTTCAGCAGCTTACTTTGAACAAGGAATTGAATTTGGTCACGAACAAAATGATCCGGTTCATGTTGTGATTACGTTAGCTACGAAGTCACCTAAAATTCATTTAAAAGCATTAGGGCAACTGAGCGAATTGCTAATGAATAAAACGACACAAGCCGCATTCTTATCAGGAGAAGTGGATTTAATTAATCAATATATAAAGGAAGTCAGTAAGAAAGGGGAGTAAGAAGTGTCACTCGAAATTTTAACGAAAGATAAAGTTCAAGTGCAAGATCATGTTGAAGATTGGTCTCAGGCAATTACTGAAGCATCACAGCCGCTATTAGAACAAGATTATATTGAAACAGGCTACGTTGACGCAATGATTAATAGCGTTAAAGAACTTGGGCCGTATATTGTAATAGCGCCCGACATTGCAATTGCGCATGCAAGACCGGACGATAATGTAAATAAGGTGGGTTTAAGCCTTTTAAAGTTAAATCACGCAATTAATTTTGCGGAAGACAGCCATTATGCATCACTTATCTTTGTACTAAGTGCAACAGACAGCACTTCTCATTTAGGTGTTTTACAAAGTTTAGCAGGTGTACTCGGCAATCAAGCAGTTGTTAAGCAATTATTAGATTCAAAAGATAGCGATGAAATTATCGAAATTATAAAGGAGAATGATTAAGATGAAAATTTTAGTAGTATGCGGACACGGTTTAGGAAGTAGTTTTATGGTAGAAATGAACGCTCAAGAAGCATTGAAAAATATTAATGCACCTTCAGATATTGAAGTAGAACACAGTGACATTATGACAGCAAGTCCTGATATGGCAGATTTATTTATCTGCGGTCGTGATTTAGAAGAAAACGCAGAGCGTTTAGGCAATGTTTTAGTATTAGATAACATCCTTGATAAAGATGAACTTCAAGAAAAGTTAGAAGCGAAATTAAAAGAAGATAACCTTATCTAATTAAAGGGGAGGGATAAGCCATGCAAGCAATATTAGATTTTATTGTTGATATACTCAGTCAACCTGCAATTCTTGTGGCGCTTATTGCACTGGTAGGTTTAATTGTACAAAAGAAATCTGCTTCGCAAATCACAACAGGTACAATTAAAACAATTTTAGGTTTCTTAATCTTAAGTGCTGGTGCAGACGTAGTTGTAAAATCACTAGAACCATTTGGTAAGATCTTCCAACATGCCTTTGGCGTGCAAGGGGTTGTACCAAATAACGAAGCAATCATCTCATTAGCATTAAAAGATTATGGTACAACAGCCGCATTAATCATGGTATGCGGTATGTTAGTGAATATCTTAATTGCACGTTTCACTAACTTGAAATACATTTTCTTAACAGGTCACCATACCTTCTACATGGCAGCATTCTTAGCTATTTTACTCACAGTAGGCCATATTAAAGGCTCATTAACAGTAATCATCGGAGCTATCATTTTAGGGTTGATTATGGCAGTCTTCCCAGCATTGCTACAACCGACAATGCGTAAGATTACCGGTAATGATCAAGTCGCATTAGGACACTTTGGTTCTATTAGTTACTGGGCAGCAGGTGCTGTTGGTAAATTATTCAGCGGAAAATCAAAATCAACAGAAGATATTAAATTCCCTAAAGGTTTAAGTTTCTTACGTGAGAGTACGATCAGTATTTCATTAACAATGATTGCCTTATACTTAATCGCTTGTCTGTTTGCAGGACCTGGTTATGTACAAGACAAAATCAGTGACGGTCAAAGCTTTATCGTATTCTCATTGATTCAAGGTGTGACATTTGCAGCAGGTGTATTCATTATCTTAACAGGTGTACGTTTAATCTTGGCTGAAATTGTACCAGCATTCAAAGGGATTTCAGAGAAATTGGTACCAAACTCTAAACCAGCTTTAGACTGCCCGATTGTCTTCCCTTATGCACAAAATGCAGTGTTAATCGGATTCTTCGTAAGTTTTATCACTGGTGTAATCGGTATGTTCATCATGTTCTTAATCGGTGGTGTAGTGATCTTGCCAGGCGTAGTACCTCACTTCTTCTTAGGTGCTACAGCAGGCGTATTCGGTAACGCACGCGGCGGTATTAAAGGCGCAGTTGCAGGGGCAGTAATCAATGGTTTATTAATCACATTCTTGCCGCTACTCTTCTTACCATTCTTAGGAGACCTAGGTGTAGCTGCAACAACTTTCTCAGATACAGACTTCTTAGTTGTGGGTATTGTATTTGGTAATATCGTTAAATTCTTAGGATTAATCGGTGCAATTATTGCGATTGTAGTCATTGGTGCTGCAGCATTTATCCTACAAGGCAAAGCGAATAAAAAAGCAGAAAGTAAATAATATTATTTTGATAACCAGCTATTCAAACCAGAGTAGCTGGTTTTTTTGATGCATCATATTTAATTAATTGATAAAAATACTGAATTTACTGTTCTTTTTTGGATTTAAATCCAAGGAATATAATTATAGTAACGATTAAAGGAAGTAGTAAGCCGTCAACTAAGTTTAAATTTCTGCCGAAGAGTAACATAATTGAATTGTAGATAATCAGGCTTAATATATAGAATAAAACGAAGCGAACAATATCCTACATAGAAATACCCTCCTAAAACTCTTGTTATTTAATAATCATAACAAACAATAACAATTCGTTTTAGTGATGATTTTAATGATGTATAAAATCATCGGATAACTCACTGTTTTTTACATCCTTTATAGTAAAATAATAAAGAAAACTATCAAGAGATACATAAGGGTGTGGCGTGAAGATGGCTGATATTAAATTATTTGATGTGAATGGTGAAAATGTAAGAGAGCTAACAGGACAGTCAGTGACGATTGAAAAAGAACTTCAAACTATGATTGAAAATCATTTGGAGACTTTTTTAGGTGTTAAGTTTCTCGCAAGTGAGTATACGACAGGAAGAAGGCATGGCGGACGCATAGACACTTTAGGGATAGATGAAAATCATGTGCCGGTGATTATTGAATATAAGCGTACAACCAATGAAAATGTAATTAATCAAGGTTTGTTTTATTTAGATTGGCTGCTAGATCATAAAGGCGAATTTCAAATGAATGTGTTGAAGCAATTAGGTAAAGATGTTGCTGATGAAATCGATTGGTCTAATCCACGATTAGTTTGTATTGCCGGGAACTTTACTAAATATGATGAGCATGCGGTACAGTTGATTGATCGAAACATTGAGCTATATCGCTATAGCTATTATGATAATCGCTATTTATTGTTAGAACTTGTTAATGTAAATACACCGCAAGTTAAGCAGCAAACAGCACTAATTTCCAGACAACACCAGAACGAAGAATCTAATAGCTTCTTTTTAAATAGCATAGAACTTGCTTCAGATGATTTAAAAGTACTATATGAAGAACTATATAATTACATCATGTCATTAGGTGACGATGTTCAGTATAAAGCGCAAAAGTTTTATGGTGCTTTTAAACGTATCAAAAATTTTGTGTGTGTAGAAATGCTTCCTAAGAAGAATCAGATTTTAATATACGTAAGAATAGATATTTCAGATGTTGAATGGGAAGATGGATTTAATAGAAATATGACAGGTACAGGGCACTATGGAACAGGTAATATGGCAGTCTATATTAAAACTAAAAAAGATTTAGAAAAAGCAAAGCAATATATAGATGCTAGCTATGAAAATAATTGAGCATTTTTAATTAATAATTACAAACAGAGGATGTTCTCATATTTTCATTCCAGTAATTCACATAATATTTACAAAATACCTAGTGACAAGCGCTTACATGTCAATTATAATAAAAGTGGTTATAACCAGAGGTGATGTAGATGAATAACTCTAAAGCGCCGTTATATTTTCAAGTTTATGAAGATATTAAAAATAAAATCAGTAACGGTGAATATGGAGAAGGAACGAAGTTGCCATCTGAAAGAAAACTATGTGATTTGTATGATGTGAGTCGAATTACGATTCGTGAATCATTGGATCGTTTAGAACAAGAACAAATGATTCGGCGTGAACATGGCAAAGGATCAATTGTATTAGGCAATCATTATACACAAGTGTTGAATAGTCTTTATAGTTTTAAAGATGAAATTGAGAAGAACGGCAATATTGCACGTACAAAAGTAATCAGTATGGACAGTATTGAAGCAACACCTTTTTTACAAGAAAAGATGAACTTAAAACCGTTTCATTCTGTTTATCGCTTAATACGTTTGCGATTAGCGAATGAACAACCTATGATTTATGAAATCACATATTTGCCTGTAAGGTTATGCGAGGGATTGGATAAATTTGATTTCAATCAGCATTCGCTTTATGAGACATTGAATAACTATTATGATATTCAAATTGATAGTGCTTATGAAAGTTTAAGTGCTATCAAACTAAAGAAGCAGATTGCGGATTTATTAAATGAAAGTGTAAATGCAAGTTGTATGTTCATTGAACGTGTCAGCTATGTTGATGGCGACATTATTGAATATACACAATCTTACGCAGGTGGGAACAATTACAAATACACAGTAAAACTTTTATAAGTACTGTGTGTTTAATACAACTGGTTATGACAACATAACAACATATTGGGAGGAAGAATCATTTTGAAAACAACAGATACTTACAGAGAAATACAACAACAGCCTTCTGTGTGGAAGAAAACGTTCGATATTGTGAAAGCTGTATCAGAAGACTTCAAGCAATTCGTCGCTGATATTGAACAAAATGAATCAACTCAAAAGTATAAAGTCATCTTTACAGGTGCAGGATCTAGTGCATATGTAGGCGACATTGCTCGTATGGCAGTGGATAACAAGAAATTCCCTAAATGGAGTTTTGAATCTGTACCGACAACGCATTTTGTGACAAATCCAGCCACTTATGTTGATGCGGATACAACATACTTAGTTGTTTCATTTGCACGTTCAGGCAACAGTCCTGAGACACAAGGTACAGTTGAATTGTTCAATCAACTCTCTCAACATGTGTATCACTTGTTCATTACGAATAACAAAGAAGGCTTCTTAGGACGCTATGCGGATGAAGATAATGCATTTAAAGTTATCCTTCCAGATGAAACGAATGATAAATCACTTGCGATGACTTCAAGCTTCTCAACAATGCTGTTGTCTGCTGCATTGCTGTTTGGTTCAGAAAAAGCAGATGAATCTTATTTCAAAAATGTAGAACAAAACTTTGACTGGATTGATGCGAAAGCAAGCGAAGTTGCTAAACAACAATTCAAAAAAATCTTTTATGCCGGAACAGGTATGCAAGGTGAGTTAACAAAAGAAGTAAGTTTGAAATTGAATGAATTAACTTCAGGTGCTATTGAGATTGCGAAAGAAACAACACTTGGATTCAGACATGGTCCTAAAGCAGGTTTGAATGACAATGCATTGTTCATCATGCTGCGCGGAGCAAATGACTACCAACGTCGTTATGAACAAGATGTCATTAATGAAATCAATATTCCAGATCGCAACTATCAAATTTTAATTCTTGATGGCAAAGATGAAGGGTCAGAGTTTACTATCACATTCCCAGATTCAGAAGGATACAGTGATTTAGAATTAACACTTGAATACTTGATTTTCGGTCAGTTATTAGCCTTTTACAAATCCGTGCAATTAGGATTAAATCCAGATAACCCTAGTCCGAACGGTTTTATCAACCGTGTCGTAAAAGGAGTAACGATTTATCCGTTTGAAGGATAAGCAAGGCAATATTAAGGAGGCGAAATCATTTGGGTCAATTCACAGTCGAGCAAGAATTTATGTTAGATGGTAAGCCTTTGAAAATTTTATCAGGTGCAATTCATTACTTCAGACTTTTACCAAAGGATTATGAACATTCTTTATATAACTTAAAAGCTTTAGGCTTTAATGCGGTAGAAACCTATATACCATGGAATTTTCATGAAACAGTTGAAGGTGTATTCGACTTTTCAGGTACGAAGGATTTGAAGCGTTTTATTCAAACTGCTGCAGATATAGGACTATATGTTATCGTTCGCCCCTCTCCATATATTTGTGCAGAGTGGGAGTTCGGAGGTTTGCCTGCATGGTTATTAAACAAGAATGTACGTGTCCGCTCAAGAGACCAGAACTTCTTAGATTATGTAGCACGTTACTATGACCGCTTATTTGAAATATTAGTTCCTCTTCAAATTGACCATCATGGCCCTATACTCATGATGCAAGTTGAAAATGAATACGGATCTTATGGCGAAGATAAAGCATACCTGCATGCTTTAGCACAGTTGATGCGCAACAGAGGTGTTACTGTACCGCTCTTCACTTCTGACGGCTCTTGGCAGCAATGTTTAGAAGCAGGCAGTCTTGCTGAAGAAGGCATATTGCCGACAGGTAATTTCGGTTCTAAATCAGTGAAACGCTTAAATAACCTGAAACAATTCCATAAACAGTTTCATCAGCAATGGCCGTTGATGAGTATGGAGTTTTGGGATGGTTGGTTTAATCGGTGGGGAGACCGCATGATCACACGCCAAAGCGATGAATTGATTAACGAAATAAAAGAGGCAATCCAACTAGGTTCAATCAATTTGTATATGTTTCATGGCGGTACAAACTTTGGATTTTGGAATGGATGTTCTGCACGTGGTCGTATCGATTTACCGCAAGTGACTTCGTATGATTATGATGCACCGCTGAATGAAGCGGGCAATCCTACTGAAAAGTACTTTAAAATCCAACGTTTGATTAAATCTCGTTTTCCAGAACTAGAACAATCTGAACCTAGGGTGAAACCATTGATGAAGATTGATGAGATTAAACTGAAAAGCAAAGTGAGTCTATTCAGTATCTTAAATGACATCAGTCATTATAGTCAGTCATTCTATCCAGAGGCGATGGAAAAAGCAGGAAGCGGTTATGGCTATATGGTATATCGTACAACCTTGAAAACAGCGACAAGACAAGAATATTTAAGAATTGTCGATGCAAGGGATCGTGTACAGCTTTTCTTGGATAACGAAAAAGTTTATACAGCATATCAAGAAGCCATCGGCGAAAAGTTTGAAGTCGCATTAAAACAACCAACAGTTCAAGCGGATATTCTTGTAGAGAATATGGGACGAGTGAACTATGGTTATAAATTAACAGCACCAACACAACGAAAAGGCATAGGACAAGGTTTGATGCAGGATTTGCACTTTGTCCAAAACTGGGAACAATTTGATATTGATTTTGACTTATTGACAAGTGAACACTTTGAACAAGAATGGCAAGCAGAACAACCGGGCTTTTACCGTTATGAATTTATTGTCGATATCCCGCAAAGTACATATATAGATGTTAGCGATTTTGGTAAAGGCATTGTTCTAGTGAACGGATTCAATATAGGACGATATTGGGATATTGGACCGACACTTTCGCTTTACATTCCTGGTGCATTGCTGAAACAGGGCATGAATACAATTGTTGTATTTGAAACTGAAGGAAAGTATGCAGATAAAATAAGCTTGTTACAAGCACCTAAATATATATCCTCATAAGAGTAAGGAGAGAACATCATGACAATTATAGCAAACAGAATCGACGGTCGATTAATTCATGGACAAGTCGCAAACTTATGGGCAACGAAATTAAACATCTCACGCTTTATGGTAATTGATGACGAAGTCGCACAAAGCACCATTGATAAGCAAGGTTTGAAACTCGCAACACCTGCAGGTGTTCGCTTAAGTGTATTACCTGTAGCTAAAGCAGCTGAGAATATCAAAGCAGGTAAATATGATTCACAAAGATTGATGGTTATCGCTAAAAAGCCAGACCGCTTCTTAGCATTAATCAACCACGGCGTGGACTTAGATGTACTGAACGTAGGTAATATGTCTCAATCAGACGAAACAAAATCTATTACACGTTCAATCAATGTAACAGACAAAGATATCAGCGACTTTAAAGAGATACAAGCAAAAGGCGTTAAGATAACTGCTCAAATGGTTCCTAATGACAAAGCAGAAGATTTTATGACATTAATTAAAGGATAGTCAGGAGTGAAGACAACATGGAAATACTTTGGTGGCAGATCTTATTATTAACCTTGTATGCAGGGTATCAGATTCTTGATGAATTACAGATCTATTCATCTTTAAGCCAACCTGTATTTGCAGGATTAATCGCCGGTTTGATTATGGGCGATGTAACAACAGGGTTGATTATCGGCGGCAGCATGCAATTAACGATTTTAGGTGTAGGTACATTCGGGGGTGCATCAAGAATTGATGCAAACTCAGGTACATTATTAGCGGTTGCGTTCTCAGTAGCACTTGGAATGAACCCGCAACAAGCCTTAGCAACATTAGCAGTACCCGTTGCGAGCTTAATGATTCAAACAGATATCTTAGCTCGTTTCGCAAACACATTCTTTGCGCACAGAATTGACAGCAAAATCGAAACTTTTGATTACAAAGCAATTGAAAGAAACTATTTATACGGTATGATTCCTTGGTCATTCTCAAGAATGATTCCTGTATTCTTAGCCTTAGCTTTTGGCGGCGGTGTAGTTAAAGCAGTAGTAAATTATTTGAACACAGATTTGAAATGGTTAGGCGACGGCTTAACTGTAGCCGGTGCAGTATTGCCAGCAGTTGGTTTCGCAATCTTATTACGTTACTTGCCTGTTAAAAAACATTTCCCATATTTTATCTTAGGTTTTGTATTAACAGCATTATTCGTAACAGTCTTTGATGGTATGACAGGTCTTGGTACATCTGTAGCTGGATTAGACAAACACTTCGGTATTAAATTTACAGGTTTGCCAATGTTAGCTATCGCATTGATCGGATTTGCGTTTGCGGCAATGGAATACAAACGTACTTCAGAAAATCGTGTAGCACCTCAATATGGCGGTTCAGCTAAGAATAATAACAGCGAAGGAGAGATTGAGGATGACGAACTCTAATAATCAAAACGGCACATCTTACAAATTAACTAAAAAAGATTTTAATCAAATCAATCGCCGTAGTTTATTCGCATATCAATTAGGGTGGAACTATGAACGTATGCAAGCCTCTGGATATTTGTATACAATCCTTCCGCAATTGAGAAAAATTTATGGCGACGGCACACCAGAACTTAAAGAAATGATGAAAACTCATACACAATTCTTTAACACAAGCAACTTCTTCAATACCATCATCATGGGTATTGATATTGCAATGGAAGAAAAAGAAAAAACAAAAGCAAAAGATTCAGTACAAGGTTTGAAAGTCGGTTTAATGGGACCGTTTGCGGCAATCGGTGACTCTATCTTTGCCTCTTTAATCCCTACAATCTTCGGTGCCTTAGCAGCGAACATGGCGATTAACGGCAACCCGATCGGTGCATTTATCTGGTTAGTAGCTCAAATCGCAGTAATGGTATTCAGATGGAAACAATTAGAATTTGCGTATAAAGAAGGGGTATCCCTTGTTACAACAATGCAGCACAAACTTGAAACTTTAACTAACGCAGCTACATTGCTCGGGGTCTTCATGGTCGGAGCACTTGTCGCCACAATGATTAAAGTTCAGTTCGCATGGATGCCTAAAATCGGTAAATTAACAATTGATGTACAAAACAACTTCAATATGATCTTGCCTAAATTATTACCGCTTGGTATCGTTTTAGCAATTTATTGGTTACTTGGACGCAATAAAATGAGCTCAACTAAAGCTATCTTTATCGTATTAGTTGTGTCTATTATCTTGTCAGCTTTAGGTATTATCGGCAAAGCATAATTAAAAGGTGGATAACTATAGATGAAAAAGTTAATTTTAATTAGTCACGGCGCATTTTGCGAAGGATTAAAAGAAAGTACAGAAATGATTTTAGGCGATCAGCCTGATATCGTTCCAGTTCCATTATTACCGCATGAAAGTGCTGAAGATTTTCAAAACAAGCTTTCAGCAGAACTTGCAGAATCAGAAGATGTAACAGTCTTTGCGGATTTGCTTGGCGGCACACCTGCGAACGCAGCAGCAAAATTATTGCTTCAAGGTCAGCAGTTTGATTTGTATGCAGGTATGAGCCTTCCAATGGTAATTACTTATGTAAATGGCCAACAGCTTGGCGAAGACACAGACATCATCAGCAAAACGAAAGAGTATATTGTAAAAGTGAATGATTTATTACTAGATAATGAATAAGAAGGTAATCAAATGTCAGAATATGTAATTGGCAATGCTAAGATTTATAGTGAAGATAGAGTGATTGAATCAGGTTATGTGCATATTAAAGACGGCAAAATCGCAGAAATCAGCGATGGCACATATACAGGTCCATTGACACAACATGATGCCGAAGGCAAAATCTTACTCCCAGGCTTTATCGATATTCATATCCACGGCGGATATGGCAATGATGCAATGGATGCATCAGTCGAAGGATTAGAACATTTAGCACAGAACTTATTATCTGAAGGCACAACATCGTTCCTAGCGACCACTATGACACAGTCAGAGGAAAATATCACTAAAGCATTAGAATCTATCGTAGAATATGCAGATCAGCAAAACGGCCATGATGCAGCGGAAATTGTAGGGATCCATTTAGAAGGACCATTTATTTCAGAACATAAAATCGGTGCACAAAATCCAGCCTACGTGCAACGACCTAGTGTTGAAAAACTTAAACATTTCCAAGATACTGCACATGGTAAAATCAAAGTCATCACTTTTGCTCCAGAAGTTGAAGGCGCTGATGTCATGTTAGAGGCATTTAAAGATGACATTATTTTCTCAATCGGCCATACTACTGCGGACTTCGATCAAGTGAATGATGCTGTATCAAAAGGCGCTAAACACATTACACATCTTTATAATGCGGGAACACCATTCTTGCACCGTGCCCCTGGTGATTTTGGTGCCGCATGGACGAATGATGATTTGAACACTGAACTTATTGTAGATGGCGTCCACTCTCATCCGGCATCTATTAAAATTGCCTACAAAATGAAAGGCAATGAACGCTTTTATGTCATCACTGATGCAATGCGTGCTAAAGGTATGCCTGAAGGAGAATACGATCTTGGCGGACAAACAGTTGTTGTAAAAGGAAAAGAAGCTAGATTGAAAACCGGTTCCCTTGCCGGAAGTATATTGAAAATGAACCTAGGGCTTAAAAACTTGTTGGCGTTCACAGGAGACAGCCTGGAAAACGCATGGAGAACAACAAGTTTGAACCAAGCGAAAGCCCTTAAAATTGATGATCAAAAAGGCAGTATTAAAGCAGGCAAAGATGCAGATATTATCATCGTAGACGAAGACATCAATGTCTTAACTGCCATTAAAAGAGGGAAAATCCATTCCTTCAGCTGATATATAACATATTATCCCAACCCCCTGTAATTATATATTAAGCAATAGCACCTGATTCCTAAGTAGTCATAGGAGTCGGGTGCTTTATTTTAGGTTCTCCACCATTTGTGGTGGGTAAATAATTTAAAGAAATAATTTGTAAATTGAATTCTTCGAATTCTATTTAATAAATCTGATTGATAGTGGTACTTCATAGTCTTCGCCTTGATTCGTTTTAACAATAGCGATGATGGAATAAACTGTTGAAGCAATAACAAGAATTGGAAGGATAAGGAATCCAATCAATATGAAACAAAGTAATGTGGCTACGATTCCGTAAATAAAATAACTGATAACGTAATTCCAATAGTTTTTACCTTGTTGATTGATGAAAGGAGATTCATCCTTTTTGATAAGCCAGATGATGAGCGGGCCGATTAATCCAGTGAAAATGTTTAAAAGCCATAGTAACATAGCCATCGTTCTTTGTTCTTGAGGAACAGGTTGAAATGCATTTTTTTGTGTTGAACTGTTAATTAGATCCATATTCTTCACCTACATTTTTGTATTTGAGATGTTGAAGTCAGGTTTCTATCTCAAAATAATAATCTCACAGTAAAAATAGGTTGTACAGTTAAAATTAGATGGATTTAATGAAGTTTTCGTAAGTTTCGATTGGAAATCAAATTGGATAGATATAGATGAGCATGGTATAGAGATACAAAAACATCGACCTTTTTACAGGCCGATGTTTTATTATGCCGCTTTCTTCTTGCGTTTCATGAACTTAAGTATCAATGGATAAGTGAGTGAAAGTATGGTCATGATTGTCAGTACGATACTAATCGGTGAACCAAAGAAGATATCGAATATGTTGTTGTTGCTGGTGATTAAACTTTTACGGAAGTTTTGTTCCATATCTGATCCGACAATGGCTGCGAGTATTAATGGTGCCATCGGGAAGTCTAACAGTTTTAAGCCTAAGCCGAGTAAACCGAAAACTAATAAGATATAGAAATCTACGACACTGTAGCCTAATGTATAAGTTCCTAAGTATGCGAGTACTAAAATAATCGGATACAAGACTTTAGGCGGTGTACGCAAGATTTTAAGTAATAAACCGATTAAAGCAATGTTGATGATGACTAAGAAGATGTTGCCGATGAACATACTGTTGATTAATGTCCAAATGGTTTCTGGTTCGTTCTCAAAGAGAAGCGGTCCTGGCTGGAGTCCTAACATAATGACTGCGCCTAAAATAACAGCGGTTGTACCTGAACCCGGCACGCCCATTGTCAGTAAGGGAATCAAAGCACCGACAGAAGCGGCGTTGTTGGATGCTTCTGGTGCGGCAACACCCTCAATAGCACCTTTACCGAAGTCTTTGCCGTTCTTGTTGACTTGGCGTTCTGTAGAATAACTTAGCATAGATGCTATAGAACCTCCGGCACCAGGTAAGACGCCGATCACAAAGCCTAAAGGACTTTGTCTTAACATAGTCCACCATGTACGCTTCCAATCTGTTTTAGTCAGTTTCATAGCGCCTAGTTTGGCATCAGGCGGCTTTAAAGCTTCTAGATGCATATAATTGTATAGAACTTCTGCGACTGCATAGACACCGATGATAACAACTAAGAAGTTGATACCTTCGCTCAGGTGAGGGATATCGAAAGTGAAGCGGTAAACACTTGTCTGTAAATCGACACCTACCGTACTGACCATTAAGCCGATGGCAGTCGCAATAAAACCTTTTACCATCTTACCAATTGAAAGTGACACAATGGTTGATAGTGTAAATAAGAATAAGACGAAGTATTCTCTTGGCCCGAATTGAAGCGAGAAGTCGGATAAGGGTTTGGCGAGAAAGATAAAGCCGATAACTGCGACAATCCCGCCAATTAATGATGCCACTGCAGAAATCGTTAATGCTTTACCCGCTTCTCCATTCTTCGTCATCGGATACCCATCAAATGTTGATGCGATTGCGGAACCATCACCTGGTGTATTTAACAAGATGGAACTGCGCGATCCCCCATACATCGCCCCATAATAAATCGCAATCATTAAAATCAAGGCACTTACCGGTTCCATGCCGAACGTGACAGGAATCAAGACCGCAACTGCAGTTGCAGGTCCTAACCCCGGCAGCATGCCTACTATTGTCCCTAAGAAACCGCCAATCAATACCCAAAGCAAATTCATGGGGTGAAAGGCAGTTGTGAGACCCTCTAAGAAAGTGTTGATATCTCCCATATTGCTCCCCCTTGTCTTATGGTAAACTCACATCTAATAATTGCGAGAAGGTATACCATGTAATTCCTGAAAATACGAGCGCAACAATAATATTTTGAAGCCAGTGTTTCACCCCATTAATTAAAAACAACACGCCTCCTAAGAAGAGGATAGTCGAAATTAAGAAACCTAAGCGTTCGAATATTAAAGCATAAATAATAATCATCACAATCGTTGCGCCTAAACGAATCAGTGTTTTCTTTTGAAGTAATAAATCGAGAATCTCAAAGTGCTCATGGCGACGTTTATATTCTTGGAAGAAATAAATCACACTCATCACAATGAGCAGCGTCGCAACGAGTAACGGAAAGTACATCGGACTGTTCGGGTCGCCGATACGAGACCGTTGTACATTAAGTGTCAGTACCAGATAAATAATCCCTAACAATGTAAGGAGAATCGGTGGTAAGAGCCGTGCCATACAATGTCCTCCTTAAAATCCAGCATCTTTAATGAGCTGATCATATTTTTTGCGTTGTTCTTTTAAGAACTTTTCAGATTCATAGCTGTCTTTATAGAAATTGTCCCAATCATTGTTTTTGCGTAAATCTTGCCATCCTTTAGAACGGACAACTTTGCGCATAGTCTTATCCCAATAAGCACGTTCTTCTTTGGTCATATCTTTTGTGCCCATGACACCGCGCCAGTGCGGGAAGACCATATCGACGCCTTGTTCTTGCCATGTAGGTACGTCTTTAATCCCTTTAATACGTTTCTTTGATGAAACTGCCAACATTTTGAGTTTATGTACTTGATGCTGCTCCTTTACTTCTGAAACTGCAGTAGAAGCTACATCGACATGTCCTCCTAGCAATGCTGTCTGTAAATCGCCACCGCTTTTATAGACGAGGAAGTCTAATTGATCGACATCCACACCGTATTGTTTAGCGGCTTGTACAAAAGCAAGATGGTCATTGTTGCCAAGGCCTGGTGCGACACCGATGGTTAAGGATTTCGGATCCTTCTTCAGCTTGTCCATGACTTCTTTACCAGAATTCAAATTGGACTTATTAGAAGCTGTTAAGCTGATCCATTCTGTTGCCAATATAGCAATCGGTGTGAAATCATCTTCACTTAAATCGCTGAGTCCTAGTTCTTTGTTTGAAAGCAATAAACTAGAGTTGATTGCGACAGTATTCGGCGAGCGAGATTTTAAATATTGCCAACCGACTTCACCGCCCCCGCCAGGTTTATTAATCACGGTGATGTTTTGCTTTGTCAGATTTTCATCTAACATGACTTTTTGAATCGCACGAGCTGTTGTATCCCAACCGCCGCCAGGCGATGCTGGCGCAACAATCTCTACTGTTTGATTCGGAAAGTCTTTAGAAGCAGACTGCTTTTCATCATCTTGCTTGCCGCAGCTTGCTAAAAGTACTGTCAAAATTAACACGAAGCACCCCAATCTTCGCATAAAAATCCCCCTTTGTTTAAAAATATTCAATTTTCTAATAATTTATCACAATTTTCAAAAATCAACAATAAATCATAGATATTTTAAATATATAAATCTTAAAGAGGATAATTATAAAAATAGATATAAACTGAGATGGGGAATAATAAGCGTTGCTACAATACTGATTAGTGTTAATAAGCAATGTGCTAATAACTCCTTTTAAACATTCATGTAATCAATTAAATAATAGTCAAAATATTTTTAATGACGAATTGTGATTATCTTCTGTTTGTGTTTTAATTAAACAAACGCTTGTTTGAGCAAGCGGGAAGGGGATTTATAATTCAACATGAAAACCAGGAAAGAAAAACATAGAAATATAGTTTATTTCACTTCGGTAGGTATTATCCTGCTAGCAACATTGGTTGCGGGAATTTTCCCAAAACTCTTCGGTAAATATGCACAAAGTACGTATGACGTGATTGCAGGGACATTCGGCTGGCTCTTCTTAGTCATTATCGTTGTACTGGATATCTTCTTAATTTCGTTAGCCGTATCACGTTTCGGACGTTTCAAACTTGGCGCAGATGATTCTGAACCGGAATTCTCATTTATGTCTTGGATCGGGATGTTATTCTCAGCAGGACTAGGTGTCGGTATTGTCTTCTGGGGTGTCGCAGAGCCTTTAACACACTTCTTGCATTCGCCATTCCCAGGAACAGTGAAAGATCAGTCAGAAGAATCGGCACGTTTAGCCATGGGCTATACATTCTTCCACTGGGGTATCTCTCAATGGTCGATTTTCGCTATGGCAGGTTTAGTAGTAGCTTATTTCCAATTCCGTAAAAAGCGTAACGGATTAATTTCAACAGCGATGGAACCGGTATTCGGTGAAGCGTATCCTAGACCTGTTCGTAATCTGATTGATATTTTAGCGATTATCGCAACAGTAATGGGGATTGCGACATCAATCGGTTTAGGTATTATGCAAATCAGCGGTGGTTTACATCATGTATTTAATGTACCGAATACAAACGTAACCAAAGTTGCGATTACAGTATTAATGGTATGTATCTTCCTAGGTTCAGCTTTAACCGGTCTAAACCGCGGTGTGAAATGGTTAAGTAATATTAATATCGGCCTTGGTGCTATTTTATTAATCTTTATCTTAATCTTCGGAGACTTAAAATTCGTATTAGAGTCTTATACATTAGCTATCGGTGATTACTTACGTCACTTTATTGAATACAGTTTACGTGTGAATCCATATTCAGGAGAGAACGGATGGGTTCAAAAATGGACAGTCTTCTATTGGGCATGGGTAATTGCGTGGTCGCCGTTTATCGGTGGTTTCGTTGCACGTGTATCAAGAGGACGTACTATTCGTGAATTCGTTATCGGCGTATTAATCATTCCGCCATTAATTTCATTTACATGGATTGCAGGTTTCGGCGGTACTGCACTTAAGATTGCATTAACGCAAAATACTGGAATTGAAAAGATTGTAGACAAAGATTACTCAGTCGCATTGTTCGAGTTGTTAAAACAATTCCCAATCTCAGATATTACAAGTATTTTAGCAATCGCACTTATCTTCATCTTTATCGTCACAAGTGCCGACTCTACGACACATATTGTCGCAAGTATGGCTACGGGCGGTGTAGATAATCCGAATATAAAAGACAAAGTTATTTGGGGTCTGCTTATCGGTGCTATCTCAGTCACAATGACCATTGCGGGCGGACTGACAAGTCTGCAGACTGCATCACTTGTGACAGGCTTGCCATTCTCGATTATTCTGATACTCATGATTGTGTCTATCATGCGTGCATTGCGCAGAGAACACACCAAACACTTCCAAATGTCTTATATCGATGACGATACAGACTACTCTATTCCATTAGAGAAACGTGAAAAAGAAATCGAGAAAGAAGAAGCAGCCAACGACACAAAAACTAATGATAAAGAACAATAAATTGTGAAATCATATAAATAGACTGAATGCCTCGTATCTCAAACGGTACGAGGCATTTTTATCATGTGTTTTAAGATTCATTTCGATAGCAATATACAATATAGCCAGTGATAATCAAGAGCAATGTAAAAGTAGAAGGTAATAGATGTATGGTTGCTTGTCCAAGACTTTCGTGCTCAATGAATATGCGATCCATTAACATAATTATGATAAATATAATGATTCCGATGACTACATAGTAAACGGGTTTCTGTTTAACAATACAATAGATTGTATATGCGAGAATCAGAACAATAAAGAAGATAGTTAATAAGGAAAAATACATGATGTCTTCAGCCTTTCTTAAAAAATGATAAATAGTAGTATATAATGATTTCTTTCATTATTTAAGTTAACATAAAAACGAAAGGAAAAGCATTAGATATAAAATAGATTAAACCTACTATGAATAGAGAGAAGGGGAATCATAATGAAAGTTTTGAGAATTATCCTTTTGATTCTTAGTACATATTTGATTATAGGCAGTGTGGTTCAATTTATAAATTCTGATTTTAAAATAGCATATATCAGCATAGGCAATATCAATGGCGTAGTTACTACGGTAGTCGTTGTACTGTTGGTAGTGATGAATGTCGTCCGAATATTAATATCTAAGGATGATAAAAATAACAAGTAAGATAAAGGGTGTTTTGTTAATTAAAAAGGCAATAATTAAGAGTGATCTTTATAAGCTGTATCACTCTTATAACTGTTACCTATTTCACAATCTTGTGACAATTTGAAAAATGTGGTTCAATTAAGAAAACGCTTTCACAAAGTTGACACATCTAGAATCGCATCTGAAAGAGAAATAAAAGGGGGATTGTGGAATGGTTACTTTTATTGTTTCAATCATTTTACTGATTGTAGGTTATTTCACTTATGGGAAGTATATTGATAAGATGTTCGGTCCTAAAGAGGCAAGACCGACACCTGCACATCATCAGCGTGATAATGTGGACTATTTACCGATGAAGACATCATCCAACTCCTTGATTCAATTACTGAATATTGCAGGGGTGGGACCTATTTTCGGTCCGATTATGGGGGCATTATACGGACCAGTCGCATTCTTATGGATTGTCTTAGGATGTATCTTTGCAGGAGCGGTACATGACTATTTAACGGGTATGATTTCTATTCGAAATAAAGGGGCACATTTACCGGAACTTGCGAGTAAATTCTTAGGCAAGGTGATGAAACACTTCGTCAATGTCTTCTCAATTTTATTATTACTACTTACAGGGACAGTTTTCGTTACAAGTCCAGCCTTATTATTACATAATTTAATGGATGGACGTATTGCGTTAGGCATCATTATCTTCGTGATCTTCGTATACTATATTCTATCTACGATTTTGCCGATTGATAAAATTATTGGTCGTATTTATCCGATTTTCGGCGCCTTATTATTAATCAGTGCCATCGGCATGGGCTTTCGTTTAATCCAAACAGGCGCGCATATTCCTGAATTAAGCTTGCAAAATATGCATCCGGATGGTGCACCGATATTCCCATTATTGTTCTTCACAATTACGTGCGGTGCGTTATCAGGCTTCCACGCGACACAAACACCGATTATTTCACGTACGACAAACAATGAAAAGAACGGTCGTTTTATCTTCTACGGCATGATGGTCGCAGAAGGTGTCATTGCGATGATTTGGGCAGCTGCGGGTATGAGTTTGTTCAATGGTTACGAAGGATTACAAAGTGTATTAGCACAAGGTGAAGCAGCATTAGTAGTAAGTAAAGCTTCTCACTTATTACTAGGATCAGTACTAGGTACAATTGCGGTATTAGGTGTGATTGTATTACCTATTACTAGTGGTGATACATCATTTAGAAGTGCACGTATGATTATCGCAGACTACTTGAAGGTTAATCAGCGTTCATTATGGAAACGTATTATGGTTGCGGCGCCGTTATTCGTAGTTAGTTTCGCATTGACACGTATTGATTTCACTATCTTATGGCGCTACTTCTCATGGGCTAACCAAACAACTGCGGTTGTAGCTTTATGGGTAGGAGCAATGTATCTATTGCTTGCGAAGAAGAACTTCTGGGTTGCGGCAGTACCTGCTACATTCATGACTTGGAATATCTTTGTATATATTTTAAGTCAGAAAATCGGATTCGGTTTAGATTTAACATTAAGTTATTATCTCGGAGCGGTACTGACTCTATTATGGGTCGCATACTTTATTTATCAATATAAGAAAGTGACATCCGAAGTAAAATTTGAACTTGATCATCATATTTCAAATCAGCATACACAAGTCGTATAAATAATCACCCCGCTTCTTAAAGAAAGAGGCGGGGTGACACTATATGACCAAGTAGTTTTAATTTTTGTAAAAAATGTTTTTATCTATAAAATTTTAAAGTTTTTGAATTCTATCTCTGACAAAATAGCGAGGTGAAGTACTAAACCTTATAATCTGTGATTCAATTTGTTAAGCTCACCATAGAAATAAGCACGTTCCCCATGTTGTATATAATCCAGACCTACTTCTTCTTCATCTTCTGTTGTGCCTAATTCACTAAAGCGTCCAATAATCTTGGCAATAAGGAAGGTCATGATACCACTGAAGAGCAGTGTCACAGCGACTGCGATGAACTGTACAACAACTGCATACCAATTGCCTCCTAATAGCAGACCATCCGCAATTTTAGAATTGATTTGATGGGATTGAAAGACACCTGTCAATAAAGCACCGATAATTCCGCCGATACCATGTAAACCAAAAGCATCTAAAGCGTCGTTGTAGTTGAGTTTGACCTTAATATAATTAATGGTGAAGAAACAACCTATACCACCGATACCAGATAAGATTAATGCACTGATTAAATGCACATATCCCGCAGCAGGAGTAATGGTGACAAGTCCTGCCAACACACCAGATAACATACCCACTAAGCTGGTTGTACGTTTAGTAAGATATTCCATTGCCATCCAAGAAAGCGCACCTGCACTTGCGCCGAGTACTGTGTTGACAAACGCAGTCATCGCAATTGCATTGAATGTGTATGCGCTGCCTGCATTAAATCCATACCAGCCCAGCCAAACCATGATGGCGCCGATTAAACTAATAACCAGATTGTGCGGCGGTCTTTTATCGAAGGTGCGTCCTGCGCCAATCATCATAGCTAATACAAGTCCGGAAACACCAGATGAAATATGTACAACTGTACCGCCTGCATAATCAATTGCGCCAAGACGATCAATCCAACCGCCGCCCCATACCCAATGTGCGACAGGACTATATACCAAGATGACCCAAACAAAGACAAAAATGAGATAAGGGAAAAACTTCATCTTCTCAGAAATCGAACCAGATAAGATTGAAACAGCAATCGTACAAAACATAAGTTGGAAAATCATAAATAAAGCAAACGGAATATGCGGTGAAAGTTCTGTTTGTGTTGAAAAGCCGACATGCTGCGCAAAGAAATATTGAAGTCCGCCGATCCATGATGTTCCTGGCGCAAAACTAAGTGTAAAACCTAATACAATCCAAGCAACAGTCACAACCACAATGGCAGCCATACTTTGCATAATCGTATCTAAAACATTTTTAGACTGCACTAACCCTCCATAAAACAAACTCAACCCAGGTGTCATTAACCACACTAAAAGCGTACATAAGAAAATAAATAAAGTATCGTTGATATTCATGATGTCTTCACTCCTTAAAAAGATCATAGCGTGTCACACTTTAAAGTGCAAAAATAGGTAAGAAAAACTAACACAATAGGTGAGAAAATATGACGTGGAAGTCTAGCGGGGTGACTATAGAGACTTCTTTATACTATATGTAAACTTATATAATATAAAAGTTTACAATTGTGGTTGTTCCCCTTATTCTATTAGTAGCGACTATAAAATTACTTACAAAAGAGGGTATTTATGGACTTTCATCAAAAATTAAAAAGTATTCAGCAACAAGGAAATTTAAGATCTTTAAAAACAGTGGATCAGTTAAAAGGAAAATACATAACCATGGAAGGTCGCACTTTTATTAATTTCACTTCGAATGATTATTTGGGACTGGGTCAGTTACCACTCGCTTATACTGAAGATTTTGAACGCTGTAATTTATCTAGTTCGAGATTAGTAAGCGGTAACGATAATTTGTATCAGCAAACTGAAGAGGCCATAGCTGATACATTACCATTTGAAGCATGCTTAATAACAAATAGTGGCTATGATGCTAACCTTGCAGTGTTTAATATATTTAAGGGAGAAAATGTAATAGTTTTATCTGATGCGGCGAACCATGCGAGCTTGATTGATGGTATTAAATTAAGTGGTTTAAATAAAATGATTTACTCTCATTTGGATTACAAGGCTTTAGATCATTTTATAGATGACTTGCCTAATGATATGACGAAAGTGATCGTGACGGACTCGGTATTTTCAACTGATGGTGACAAAGCAGATTTGAAGGAATTATTTCAAATCAAAGAGCGCCATTCCAATACATTGTTGCTTGTAGATGATTCTCATGGCTTCGGCTTAGAGCTAGATTTAGATTATAGTAAGGTTGATATTTTAACTGCAAGCTTGTCTAAAGGAATGGGAGCGTATGGCGGTGTTATTTTATGTCCTTCGATTGTTAGAGAACTCGTAATCAATACAGGACGTGCAGTGATTTACTCTAGCGGTTTGCCGGGAGCAGTATTGGTGCAACTTAAACAGAAATATCAGGCGTTATTAGATGCTGATAAAAGCAGAGGAAAGTTGAAGCGTCTTAGTGCCTGTTTTAATGATTATTTCCAACCGTTATGGGCGGACTCGATATTTACAGATACACCTATCAAAGCAATTGAATTTAAAACCCATGAACAAGCAGAAAATATTTATCAAACATTGTTGGATCAAGGCATACTGGTTAGTTATTTTCGTTATCCTACAGTTTCGCTTCCGACCTTACGTATTTCATTGAATACATACATTGATGAAGCAGATATCAAGCTATTATTTAATATAGTTAAAGGGGTGGTGACACATGTATAGTGTGAAAATGCGTGCAAACCAACACGATGTCCATATCAGCGGAGCAGAAACACTATGTGAAGCTTCAGAACTTCCAGTTGTATTACAAACTTTTTATCGCAAAGGTTTCTTTCATCAGAATGGGCAGCCTGACTTTATGAACTTAAAGATTGAGAAGGTGACATCACCTGTTTTAAGACTGCCGGCACTCTCAATTATTGAAGATAGTAACGCTGATTTAACACAACTATGTCGTCAAAACGGTATTACAGAGAAAGCCTTAAACCAAGGGTGGTCTTATATCAAAAATACCACATGTTACAGAGGTGCAGTCATTTTATGTGCTGAAACAGGTAAGCGTCTTGATAAAACAAATGAACGTGGGGTACGTGCAACGCGATTTGCGTTCAAACAAAATAGTGAAGAGGCAGCACTTAATGATAGAGTTCAAGATGCCTTAGCGATTGCGACGATATTGTCGCATAATTCTAATGTAAAGGGAGAACTTTGTGTATCTGATGATTTACATTATACGACTGGTTATTTTGCGACGAGTCAAACAGGTTATCATCGTTTGCGTCATTTGAAAGAAGATAATACCAGAGAAGGAGGAAGAGTGATATTTGCAGATGAAAATATAGATATTCAAGACTACATTCATTTCATAGAAGAGACACCTAAACTGATTACTTATTCAGAAATACTTAACACGTAAAAGCCACAAACAGTTAGGCATACGTTTGGGTCAAGTAGGCACACACATCTGAATAACTACAAAAATATGCTAGGGTGAAACTGAGGAAGGTGATGATGTTGAAAAAGCCACAAGTACCTTATAAAAAGGAACGTGCGATGAATGGGTATGTCTTAATTCTATTGATAATGTTGATTATTATGGGGCGTTTGTTAGACTATGCGCTGCAAGGCAGTCTAAAACAAACATTTTTCTCAACTTCATTTATGGTTCAAATGTTTGCTTTAGTGTCTTATACGACGATTTTAATTGCCTTGAAGGTTAAAGGTGAAATCAGAGGTTTATGGTAAAAAAGAGGCAAGGACTTTTGAATTTGTCCTTGCCTCATCTTTAATTTCTTATTGTGTGACTAATGCATCAAAGTTTTTAAGACGTCTTTCTTTTTCCTCATCGCTGATGTTGTGTTTTGCGACATAGCGATTACGTTCGTGCTGTGCACATTCTTTACAGCAAGCACCTAAATAACGGTGTTCGTTTTCTTCTGAAACTAAGATTTGTTTATTGCAGTCAGGGTCGCTGCAATTGATATAGCGTTCACATGGTGTACCGTCGAACCATTCTTTGCCGATGACTGTTTTTTCTACTTGGTTGACATCTACACTGATACGTTCATCAAAGACGTACATTTTACCGTCCCATAATTCGCCTTGTGTTTCTGGATCTTTACCGTAAGTTGCGATACCGCCTTCTAATTGTGCTACATCTTCAAAGCCTTCTTTAAGCAAGAAGCCTGAGAATTTTTCACAGCGGATACCGCCGGTACAATAAGTGACAATTTTTTTGTCCATGAACATGTCTTTGTTTTCTTTGATCCAATCTGGCAAGTCACGAAAACGTGTAATGTTCGGACGTACTGCACCGCGGAAATGGCCTAAGTCGAATTCATAATCATTACGTGCATCAATAACGATTGTATCATCGTCTTGTAATGCTTCTCTGAATTCAACCGGAGATAAATATTTACCTGTTGTTTCGCGCGGGTCAATATCATTTTCTAAGTCCAGTGCAACAATTTCTTTTCTTGGGCGTACATGCATTTTCTTGAATGCATGGCCTTCTGCCTCATCAATCTTGAATGTAATATCTTTGAAGCGTTCATCTGCACGCATATGTGCAATATAAGCATCCGTATCTTCTTTTGTGCCTGAAAGTGTACCGTTGATACCTTCAGTAGACACTAAAATACGGCCTTTTAAATTATGCGCTTTGCAGAAGTCTAAATGTTCTGCCGCATAAGTTTTTGGGTCATCAATAGTGACATATTTATAATATAATAATACTCTATAATCCATAATATGATACTCCTCAATCTTTCTATCTATTTCTCATTATAAAGGAAAAAGCCAAGACATAAATGATGCATAAGACCTATTTTTCTCTCACGAGTTTCATTTTTCCACTATGATAGCTTAACAAATAATTGTAAATATGCAATAAGTTCGTTTCGAAAATTAAAATATGTATACCTAATTCAGCCTTTAAGCATAATCCGATTGGTTTCACACTTAACCGGGTATAATAAATATATGAACAACTTTAAATGAGGTGAATAAGATGGCTGAAATTAAACACAATAATAATAGATTCTATGTAGGTGATGAATCTAAACCAACTGCAGAAATGGATTATACTCCAAATGGTGATGTAATGGTTATTGCACATACAGGGGTAGATCCAAGTTTAAGAGGTCAAGGCGTAGGCAACCAGTTAGTTCAAGCAGGTGTAAAATACGCAAGAGAAAACAATATGAAAATCGACGCAAAATGCTGGTTTGCGAAGAAACTCATTGAAGATAATCCAAATGATAAAGACTTATTAGTCGAAGAATAAATTTGATAGTTAGTATGATAGGCAAACATTTTCAACAAGTGTTTGCCTATTTTTAATGGGTTATATCAAGGAATTAAAGAGTGCCGGGGTTGTCTAGAATATTTGAGGAAATCTTGTATAACAAGTGCTCGTAGTATTACCTGGGAAATAACATGGCAGTCTAAAATGAAGTGTCGTTAAGGTAGAGTGTGTACTGTCGAGGAAGCTTCAGGCAATAGAAAACGCACACCTTGAAGATGTGCGTTAACTGTTATTTATGGTTGTTATCTTGATTTTGATTTGAGCTTTGTGCAGGCGGTGCCTGTTGTGGTTTTTCTTGTTCAGGTTTAGCCGGCTCAGGTTTTGGTTCTGGTTTAGGCTGTGGTTTCTCTTCAGCTTTTTCTTCTTGTTTCGGCTCTGAATTTGAGTCAGGTTGTGCTTTAGGCTGAGGTGCAGGTGCTTGGTAAACAGGTTGTTGCTGAGACTGTTCATAGTGCACCTGTTCTTGTGCTGCTGAATCTTGTTGATTGTTGTTTTGCTCTTCTTTTTTCTTATGTTCTTTTTCCGGCTGCTTTTTATGTTCTTTCTTATCTTTATTTTCAAAGTATTTAGCCGCATCGATATTACTGCTGTGTTTATATTTATCATAAGCGATCATACCGCATATGATGATTGCGGTGATTAATAGCGCTGTTATTACTACTGCTGCGATTCTCTTGAAAGCTTGTAACATAACTGATTGTCTCCCTATATCTATAGTTTACTCTTGATGCATGGTGTAGAGCTACATGTTAATTTTATAGAATTGTTCAAGGTATTTCCACCTTTTTATATGTTCTTTAGAGTGAGGTGTCAGATATAAAAGGTTTGAAAAAATTATCTACGTGTAAAATGAACTAAGAATGAAAAGGTATAATGTTTGGAAATAGTGCTAAGTGGTATAGTTTTTATATCTAATAAATCATAAAGTGAGGTTGATACAATGGCAGAAGTAAAACATGGCAATAACAAGTTCTATGTAGGAGATTCTGAAGCACAACCCGATGCAGAAATGACGTACGTACCGACAGGTAAAGACAAAATTATTATTGACCATACAGGTGTAGGAGAAAGCTTGCAAGGTCAAGGTGTAGGTAAACAATTAGTAGAAGCAGGTGTTAATTGGGCACGTGAAAATAACGTGAAGATTTTGGCGACTTGCCCATTCGCTAAGAAAGTCTTAGAAGAAACACCTGAGTATCATGATGTATTGATTAAACACTAGACTGCAGGGTGTCTTGAAAGCTTATCATAACCACCTTTTTGTTTATAATTATAATAAAGCAGCGTCCAAGTTTTTGAAGCTTAGGACGCTGCTTTTTAACGGTCTAAATGTCTGTATAAAGTTGCTCGGCTGATATTGGTTTTAGCTTTGATTTCATCAAGTGTATATTTTTTCGACATGTACATTTCAATCGCATCTTTCAAGTTTTGATCATTACGTTTTGGACGTCCAGGAGACTTGCCTTCTCTAACATATTTTTCGATACCGAGACGTGTTCTGAACTTAACAACATCACTTTGAAATTGGGTTAAATATTTTAAATGTGTATGGAAACTTTGATGAGCATTACCTGTAAGTGCTTGATTGAGATTAATGACATATAAAGAGATGTGCTGCTTTTCAAGCAAGTCTAATATGTCTAACAGCTGACGTGTTGAATCTGCCAGGATACACAAGTCAGTGATATACAACGTATCGTTTGGTTTGAGTGTAGTATGCAGCAGTTCATCTAATACAATGCGTTTTTTAGCTTCAGCATGCTTTTCTTCAAAGAATTTATCGGTATAATTTTGGATTTTTTGGCGTTGTATGGTACATGTATCATTGATTTCTACAGGACGGAGATAGCCGTATTTCATTATATTCACCTAACTTATAGTCAATTAGTTTCAAAAAGGGATAGAAATATGAAACTTTTCTGTTATACTTGCTTAGTAGTATTTCACGTAAAGGAGATTCATTATGTTTGAGACGTTTAAAACAGAATGGCTGCAGCAGCCTGGCAAGAACTTTATGGCCGGCTTAGTTGTTGCTTTGGCATTGATCCCTGAAGCAATTGCCTTTTCAATTATCGCAGGTGTCGATCCTATGGTCGGCTTGTACGCTGCGTTTATTATTGCGACTGTTACGGCAATTGCAGGCGGACGTCCAGCCATGATTTCCGGCGCTACAGGTGCTGTTGCTTTAGTTGTTACACCTTTAGTACGCGACCATGGTTTAGAGTACTTGTTAGCAGCCACTATCTTAATGGGGCTGATTCAATTTATCTTAGGTGTACTTAAAATCGGACGCTTGATGAAGTTTATTCCGCGTTCTGTCATGATAGGATTCGTAAATGCTTTAGGTATCATGATCTTCATGTCTCAACTTGAACATATCTTTGGTATTTCGATTCATACTTATATCTACGTTATTGTAACACTTCTCATGGTATATATCATTCCGTTGTTTAAGCGTATCCGCATACCCGCACCGCTGATTGCGATTGTCGTATTGACTGCGATTTATATGGTATTTGGTTCTGATGTAAGAACGGTAGGAGATTTAGGCAATATTCAACAGAAATTACCGCATTTCTTAATTCCTGATGTGCCTTATAACTTAGAAACGTTACGTATTATTTTCCCTTATGCGCTCTCAATGGCGATTGTTGGGTTAGTAGAAAGTTTATTAACAGCTAAAATTGTAGATGACTATACAGATACGTATTCGAACAAGAATAAAGAGTCCAGAGGCCAAGGGATTGCGAACATCATCACAGGATTATTTGGCGGTATGGGCGGTTGCGCAATGATTGGACAATCTGGTATCAACGTACGTTCTGGTGCCAACAGTCGTCTTTCGACATTGACTGCAGGAGTCATGCTGATGTTCATGATTATGGTCTTAGGGGATATTGTAGTTAAAATTCCAATGCCCATTTTAGCAGGTATTATGGTGATGGTTTCTGTAGGTACAGTTGATTGGGGATCTTTCAAATATATTAAGAATGCTCCGAAAACAGACGCTGTTGTAATGCTGCTGACAGTTATCATCGTCTTATTCACGCACAATCTAGCAATTGGTGTAGTTGTCGGGGTTGTCTTCAGTGCTTTATTCTTTGCTGCAAAGATATCCCAAGTGGACGTGCAGCAACATCAACAAGGCGATCATGTACAGCTGGCAATTAATGGACAAATCTTCTTTGTTTCGATTGATAGTCTGATGGGACAAATTGATTTGAATCAGCATCATAAGACAATCACTATAGATTTAAGCCGAGCACACTTATGGGACGATTCTGCAGTAGATGCGATTGACAATCTCGTAAATAAACTTAAGCACAAACAGAATCACGTAACAGTGGTAGGGTTAAATGCACAAAGTCATAAAATCATTAAAGAACTCAGCCAATTAAATCACAATCATTTTAAAGTCTGAAGCGCTTTGCTTCAGGCTTTTTCTGTGCGCATAAAAAAACACAAAGCACCATAGTAAAACCTCTGTGCTTTGTGCAGTAAAATTATTAAATTTCTTTTAATTGGCGTTCGATTTCATCACGTTTATGTTCAAGGAAGTCAGGTAATGTCAGTTTGCTTCCTAAGTTTTTAACATCAGTATCTACAGTGAAGCCAGGTGCTTCTGTCGCAAATTCATAAAGAATTTTGTTGTTGCGGTAGTAGATGGATTTAAAGAAGTAACGGTCGATAATACCAGAGTTGTTGCCCGGCAATTGATCTAATTTTTCAAGTACCGTCTGCAAAGCTTCATCAGTCGGGATACTGACAGCGATATGATGGACATAACCGCGGCCTGGTTTAACACTTTCGCCTTGTTCTTCCACTAAGACAAAGTCGCTGTAACGTCCGCTTTGATCAAGTGTATATACATTTTCATCACTTGGGTGTGCTTGATAACCTAACACATTTGTTAAGAAATCGATGGTAGGCGCTAAATTACGCAAATGCAATTCTACTGGCCCCATACCTAAGATTTGATGTTCGCTCGGTACATCTGTATACGGATTATAATGCCATACTTTAGGAATCGTATGGTCGCCGTTAACCATTAATACTAACTTCAAACCATCTGGATCTTCAAAAGACAAAGACGGTTGGTTTAAGTACGTTGTTGTTTCAGCATCTACATCATGCTGGCTTAAACGCGCTTTAAAATAAGTGATGGCAGCTTCATCTGGTACTAATAAAACTAAACGTTCAATACTGTTTGTACCTGAATGATGTTTGCCCAGCATACTCATTTCAAAGAAAGTTAATAATGTGCCCGGTGCACCTGTTTCATCCCCGTAGAAGATATGATACATCGATGGATTATCTTGGTTTACAGATTTTTCGATTAAGCGCAAACCTAATACTTCTGTGTAAAATTGTTTATTTTCACGTGCATCTTTTGTGTACATTGAGATATGGTGATGTCCTGTAATCAGTGTCATACTATCCCTCCTGTTTATCTAGTATAATTATTATACCTATATAATACAGTGTTTCTACAAATAAAGAAAGCTTTATGTTCTTCTACCCGAATTGTTAATGATGTATGACAAAACACATACTTGAAGGGATATACTTTGTCGCACCTCACTGTATCCGTCATAATGGAATTAAGACCAAAGAGAGATAGATGGGGTGAAAGTATGAACTTTGTGAAGATATCACTCATAGTCGCGTTGATGTGTTTATTAGCACTGATTGAGATGATAGCAGCCGCAACAGTTGGCTTAAGTTATATAGTCGCAATAGCTATTTCTATTGTGATGATTATATGTATCATTATTATCATCATGGAGATATTAAAAGGCAGGAAGAAATCCTAGCATATACATAACCTGATTGCTGACAGTCCGTCACTGCGAGCAATCAGGTTATTTTTCTGTCGAAAATGAAAGAAAGTACTCGTATACGCAACAGTGTTATGTTACATTATTCCTAGGAGGATAATTATGACAGAACAATTAATCAGCAAAAAGGACTTGCTCGTTGAATGCGATATTACGTATGGCCAGCTGTATCGCTGGAAAAGAAAAAAATTGATCCCAGATGAATGGTTTATTCGAAAGTCCACATTTACCGGCCAAGAAACGTTCTTGCCTAAAACAAAAGTACTTCAAAGAATCAAAGCGATTCAACAATATAAAAATGACTATGCTTTAGACGAAATGGCCAAGTTATTCGAAGCAACATCTAATGAGCCTAAAGCAGAATATTTGGATAATGAAGCACTCATCCAAACATGGGCTGGTTTCTTTAAACAAGAAATCGGTGAAAAATTGTTAGCGCAATATCCGGAAGATACGGCGGTTTATGTCGGTACAATATTAAATGAGGTCATTACACGCAGTATTTTATCAATGGATGAAGCACAAGCGCTGCAAGCATTCCTATTGGAATCTGCGCATAACAATAAAACAACAGAGTTGTATATTTGCCGCAAGTTCGCAGTCACATTTTACTTGCTTGTGGAACAGAATACTCCTATTCAATTAGATAACAGTGTGAGAGTAATAGAAACAATCAGCGCAGAAAACTTATTTAAGAAAGAAGGCTAAACATCATGAGTCAGTCTATCAGAGGTATGGGAAAAAGAATCCTGGAAGCACACACCTATGACACTATTTTATTGCTTGGAGAAGTAAAAATATTAAACGAAGCCATCATCAACGACATCAAACTTACTGGGGACATTACCGCAGCGGATAATGTGGAAATCCGCAACTTGAAGCTGCTTGGAGAAATGAAATGCGATAAGAATGTGCGTATTACGCAAGCATCTATTATCGGTAAAGTCCAGATCGCAGAGGATTTGGACTTCACTGATTTCAAAGTGAAAGGCGAAGTGAATGTTTCAGGGCGTGTGCGCGGAGATAATATCGATATTATTGGTATGATTCAAAGTACGCGCGATTGCGAAGTCGATACTTTTAATGTGAACGGCAAAGTGCAGATTGAAGGTATGTTAAATGCGGATTCAATAGAATTTAAAGTACAAGAAGACTCGTATGTCCAAGAAATCGGCGGGGACCAAATTAAAATTCTTGAACAAAATAAAGAAAACAGTAAGAAGTCTTTCATCACTGTTGTTTCCAACCAAAAGACACCCGCTTATCTGACAGCAGAAATCATTGAAGGAGATACAATAGAGGTGAATGCGGTCAAAGCGAAAGTAATCAGAGGCGACCATGTGGTCATTGGAGATAACGTCGAAGTAGATAAAGTAGAATATACTAATTCGCTGGAATGTGCGCCGCATGCACAAGTCAGAGAGGTCGTAAAATTATAAAATCATAGGTGGATTATCAAAATTTCTCAAAAAATATCAGAATAATTAGATTGTTGTTACTATTATTTTGATTATGTGCTAAAATAAATTTTTATTATCAAACTAATCGTTGGTTGACGGTTAGTTTTTTATAGTTAAGGGGGGAATTATGATGGGATTTTCTACTGAACCGATATTAATATGGTTTGTGTTAGGCTACGGTTTATTAATGATCGTATTAGGCTTTATTTATTCTAAGAAAGTTGAAAGCAACGAAGACTTTATCCTTGCGGGTAAATCATTAGGACCTGTGGTATTAATGGGGACATTGCTTGCGACATGGGTCGGCAGCGGTTCTGTAACCGGCGGTCAAAACTCATTAGCCTACAGTTTCGGCTTATGGCCGGCAATCGGCTATATGATTCCGAGTATTATCGGTATTGGGACGATTTACATAATCAGCTCTAAGATTAGAAACTACGGGAAGTACACAGTAGCGGAAATTCTTGAGATGAAATATGGTAAAGTCGCAAGTTATATTGCTGCAGTGATTATTATTTTAGCTTTCGTAGGGATTGTTTCTTATCAATATCAAGGTTTAGCGTATGTCTTGCATGTCTCAACAGGAATCTCTGTTGAACTTGGGACAATTATTGCGGCCGTGATTATTATCTTGCTTGCGACAATGGGCGGTTTAATGTCAGTCGCACCGACCGATGCCTTAAGTGCATTCTTGATTACTATCGCATTGATTATTGCTGTACCTGTCAGTATCGCAGTTGCGGGCGGCTGGGACAGCATTGTCAGCCATGTACCAGATACACATTTAGAACCGATGGGGACGTTAAGCTTTATACAGATTCTCGGCTTCTATATTCCAATGCTATTCTTATTATTAGGCGACCAGAACATATACCAGCGTCTTGCTTCATCAAAGGACAATAAAGTAACACGCGTCGGTACTATCGGCTGGGTTGTCGGCTTATTGATTGTAACACCATTGATTTCGCTTCTTGCGTTTATTGCACGTTCGATTTTCCCGAAAATCGAACCAGGGATGGCTTTAATCGCACTGACAAGTCAATTGCCGATTGTGATTGGAGGCGTCTTGATTGCGGCGCTTACTGCGTTCATTACGACTACAGGGAACTCTTATTTATTATCCGCTGCGACAAGTGTGCTGTATGACTTGTTCGGCGATAACTTTAAACATAAGCACGAAAATAAAATGCTGATGATGACGAGAATATTAGTGCCGGTTTTAGGTGTCATCGCATTCATGCTGACAATGTACTTCCCGTCAGTTTTATCTGTTCAAATGTATGCTTATACTGTTTACGGTGCAGGTATTACTCCGGCATTGCTTGCAGTGTTCATTTATCCGAAAGTCACAAAACCTGCTGGTTTAGCTTCAATGGCTGTAGGATTAGTCGCAACACTGTTTTGGGAGTTTGTCTTTGTTCAAAGTACAGGTATCAACTCAGCATTGATTTCTGTACCGCTTGCGATTATCGTCTTAGTAGTTGTGACACTATTTACTTCTAAAGGAGGCAGTCAAAGTGAACTTGAAACAACGCATTGATGCGTTTAGAAAGACTATGAAACAAGACAATATTGATTTAAGTATTGTGATGAATTTTGAGAATCAGATGTATTTCACAGGATTTAAAGCAGTTATTTATTCTAGACCAATCATCTTATTTATTTCCCAGGAAAAGATTGAAGTGATTGCGCCGAAGTTAGAAGAAAATCACTTTAAGGATAAGACAGGTATTCAATCAATTCATACGTATACTGAAATTCCGACAGATGATGACACACCGACACGTTATCAAGATGTCTTTAATGACTTGTTGAAAGACTATCAAGAGGCAAAAACGATTGGTATCGAAACAGCTTTCTTGCCGACGCAATTCTATACTGCTGTCAAAGCACATGATTTCGAAGTAAAAGATATCAGTGAAGCGTTGGTTAAACAAAGAACGTATAAGTACGAAGATGAACAAGCAGCGATTCGCGACAGTGGTAAGATTGTCAGTGAAGCGGTAGCAAAAACAATTGAAAATACAAAAGAAGGTTTGACTGAAATGGATATCGATAACTTTGGGAACAGTTATTTATTCGATACCATTTCTCAAAATTATCCTGATGCTGAATTCGGATTCTTCGTCATGTCGCCTTCAGGTATTAAACGTTCTACAATGCCGCATACTTTCTCTAATACGAAAGCCATTCACTCTGGAGATGTCATTGTACACAGCCGCCAGTTAGAACTGAATGGGTATCGTGCAGAATGTGAGCGCACCTTCTTTGCTGGTCAGCCTAATCCTGATCAAAAGAAAGCTTTTGAGACTATGGTGAAAGCACATAAAGCCGCATTAGATTTCATCAAAGTGGGTGTAACCGCAAAAGAAGTCGACCAAGCAGCACGAGATGTGATTGAGAAGGCAGGTTATGGAGATTATATCAGTCACCGTACAGGACATGGCATCGGTATCGGACAACATGAAGAACCATCGCTTAGATTTGATAATGACCTTGTTTTAGAAGAAGGCATGGTCTTTTGCGTAGAACCTGGTATTTATATTCCAGGTGTAGGCGGATTCAGGCATTCAGATACTGTCATTTTAAAAGCTTCAGGTACTGAAGTTGTGACAGATTATCCGCATGACTTAGAAGATTTGATACGATAAAACTCAATACGTGAAACAAAAACAACACCTGCATCTTGTTATGCGGGTGTTGTGTAATTTTGTTTTCAATTCAATTTTATTTCGTTCTTTCTCTGATTAATAAACCGAGAATTGTGAACGTCGTAACCGCAAAGACGATGTTCATAATAGATAAAATCTCAATAATCACAACATCTTTACCCAGACGTTCAAATGCATTGTTTTGAAGTTCTTGATCAGTAGTAAATGTTTCTTCGCTGATACGAGGATCGTCTGTTAAATCTTCTTTCATTCTCTTTTTAACAAAAGGCATAATCAGTTCCTCCTTTATTGCTAGTAACATTCCCTAATCACAAAAAGCAAAACTTTTTAAACGGTTTTTTCATTGCGCAAAGCACGATAACTGATGACGCTGCTGATAAGTCCGATGATTAAAATGACTGTCGCAAACAAGAGTGCCGCATTGTAATTTTCTGATTCCCCGATTAAGAAGCCGGAAACAAACGGCGCAATCATTTGACCGATACTATAAATAACAGTCAATGTGGCAATAAAGTTAGACTTGCCTCCAGTCTCAAGCATCAACATTTGTCCCTTAGACATGAAGAGTGTTGTTAAGCCTAGGAACGTACTTCCGAAAATCAGCGAACTGATAATCAAGCTGACAATGTGATGTGAGAATATCGGTAAAGCCACACTGATAATCTGCAGGCCGAATGCCATATATGTAGCTTTGCTGTAATCGATTTTCTCCGCAATCATAGACCAAACTACTGTAGAAGGTATGGCACCTAAACCGACAAACATCCAGCTTAAAGCCGCATATTCTGAGAAAGCAGGGATTGTTTTAACAATCGCAACTAAGAAAGTACCTGTAATAATATAGCCCGCACCTTCACAGAAATAGGCGATAGAATACCAGCGCATGAAGGTCGGATTAAGACGGACGGCAGTCTTCTTTTTTGTTTTGGCAGTGTCATTGACTTTGATTTCTGGGTTCTCTCTCATAAAAAGAATAACTAAAAGACTTAGCACTAAAGATACAAGCCCTAAGATAATCCAAGTCATTTGCCACGTGTCGACGTTTGTGTAGAAGAATACGTAGATACTGCTGGTAAAGAGTCCAATCCCTACAGCACTATACAATAGTCCAGAAATCCCTTCTTTATGTGCTTGTCTTAACGCTTCTAAGACAACATTAGAGGCTAAAACAAAAACTGTACCGCTGGTAATTCCTGCGATTAAACGAAGTACTGACCATAGGAAGAAGTCAGATGTAAAGCCCATGAAGATAGTAGAGAGCACGTTCAGTATCAAGTAGATTTTGACATCAACTACTTTGCTTTTGAAGATAAACCACATTGGAATAATGGCACCGATCAAATAACCTAAGTAGTTAATTGTCGCAAGTAATCCGGCACCTTTGCCATCCATATGTACCGCTTGCTGCATAAAAGGCAGGATAGGCGTATAGGCAAAACGGCCGATTGCCATCACCACAAATAAAGATGCCATCCCAAGTAATAATTGACGATGTGCGTGCTGAGACATAATCGTCACCTCTCATTCTAGATAGTTGCCCTCATTATACGCCGAGTTTAATATTAATAATAATTATGAAACGTGATAGCTATGATAACCAAAAGTTATCAATAGAAAGATGATGGTGAAATTTAAAACGCGCTGCTTTCAATTTTTGAAAACAACGCGTTCTATAAGTGAAAGGGCTGAAAAACAACCGCTTATTTTTTATCATCTTTTTTTTCGTCTTTTTTGTCTCCGCCTAATTGGTCTTTAGCGAACTCTTTACCTTTTTCAATGTACTCGTCTTTATGTTCGTTTAAGTGGTCTTCGCCTTTTTTCTTGATATCATCAAAATTCATAATCAAATTCCTCCTTAAAATTTAAGTACAGTAATATGTTACCCCGCCTCAAGATTGTGAAACATGTCGTTTTCGATTGATTACTTGTTTTTCTTATTAAGGTGCAGTAAATCTAATTGTACTAAGAGAGGGTCATGGTCGCTTGCACGTCCAGACATGTCTGTGAAATCAGAGTTTACATGAACCATATCTAATTTTGCATGCGGTGCGAGATGATTAGACACGAAAATATGATCTAATGTTTGTGAATTACCTTGATAGACGTATGAATAACGCTGGTTCATCGGCACAAAATTAACAAGGTTGGTCATTTGGCTGCTTTCTAATGTTTTTAAAGGTTTTGACCATTGGAAATCATTAAAGTCGCCAAGCGCTACTACATTTGCTTTAGGATTGTCTTGTTTTACTTGAGTAATAAAGTTGGAAACTGTTTTGGCAATAGCTGTGCGTTGTGCTTCGCTGCCAAGATTGACTGGCTGGCGTTTGCCGAATAATGCATCATCACCATTTTTAGAGTTCCAATGGTTCACAATCGCAATGACTTGTTTGCCTCTGAATTTAAACTGAGCTGCTAATGGTTTGCGTGAATCTTGAAAAGCTTGATTAGCAGGATCGATACGGCCAGGGTTATGTGTTAAGTTGCCTTTTTGATATGAAACAGCAGTGTGCGCATCGCCTGCAGGTACTTTTGTATCGAATTTCACTCGGTTTGGATTATATAAGAAGCCGACACGGATGTTCGCACCTGGCTGACCGCCGTCTTGATTCATCTCTGGATCAATATTGGCGTATTTGTATTCTGGACCGCCTGCAGCTTTAATGGCTGCGATAAGACGTTCATAAGATTGGTCGCCTTGAGGGCCGCCTTTGCCAGGACCGTCATTATCTTGAACTTCAGTGACACCGATAATATCAGGTTGTTTCATATTTTTGACAATACCGTTCGCAAGTTTTTGGGCTTTATCATCAGAAGATGATTTTACGTTATTTGAGAAATTCTCTAAATTGTAAGAGGCCATCGTCAGCTTTTGATGATCAGGTTGAATTGATGTCGGTTGCGGTGCTGTAGTCCCTTTTTGATGTGCATTCTGCATAGTGCTTAAGTCGACATTGATTTTATAGTTTTGGTAGCCGTAGTTCATGTAGCCGATGATAGGGCCTTTGAAGCGGTCGCCTGTCTTGACGTCAAAGTCACGTGCTTGATAATTATCGTACATTTTGAATGGAATACGCTGACCGTTGGCACTATTGTGTTTCAGCAAAATTCCGCCGTTTTGAGTTTCCTTTGGTTCGCTGTCTAATACTGTGAAGATGTCTCCATGTTCTTGCGGTCCGACAGCACGGACATCACCTGTCTGCACGCGCATACCTTCTAATGACTCAAAATAGTCCATTGCATAACGGTTGCGGTCGTATGTTTTCAGCTGATCATTTGCGGAGATGGCTTTAGGAACTTGTTTGATTGTGTAGGCCTTCGGCAAAGGCTGATTGCTTTGTGCCACAGTGATTTTGCCGCCGCGATCATCACGGGCCACAATTTCAGTGACCGGCAAATCTGTATTCGCTTTATCGTTATAACCATCAATGGCATATTCATTGACTGTTCCGGTTACTTTAATTAAATCGCCGACTTTTACATCAGCTTTATGTTTGCCTGTATAAACGATAATACCTTCTGATGTGTTGGCATTGTTGTCTGCTTCGTTATCAGGTGTCTGCATATGAAAATAATGTTGTCCGTGCAATTCATATTGATAAGTAACAATTCCTTTAACGTCTTGGACTTTCTTATTGTTATAAGGGGAGTAGTGACGTTCTCCTTGAATGTCGTGAATTGCGACAGAATGCGAGGTAGTTTCTGCACTTGTATCATTTGGCATCAATAATAATGCTGCAAGTGCAGATGTAGATAGAAGGGTTATTAATTTTTTCTTGTGCATAGTGTGCCTCCAAAATATATGTATTTAATTGTAATTATATCAACGGTTCAATTAATTTATTGTTAAATTTGGGTAAATGTTTTTTGGAGTACACATATATTTAAAATTGTGATGAACAGGGAAAATATTCCATATATAGATTATGTTGGAGGATGATAGTATGGATTATAATTTACTAGGTTATTCGGGACTGAATGTCTCTAAATATGCTTTAGGCTCTGTACCGTTTTCTGCCACAAATGGATTTGAGAATGCGGGCGGTCTGACAGAGAAGGAAGTCGAATATTTTGTAGATTATGCATTAGATCAAGGGATTAATCAATTCGATACCGCAAACCTTTATGCCAAAGGGGACGCTGAATTAGCCTTAGGCAAAGGAATCCGAAATCATCGTGATGAAATGGTCATCAGTACAAAAACAGGCTTCCCATTCAACGATAATCCGAATAATGTCGGAGCTAGCCGTTTGAATATTGAACGTTCTATCGATCATTCCTTGAAGCGTTTAGGTACGGATTATGTAGATTTATATTATGTGCATACATGGGATGGACAAGTACCGGTCGAAGAAACGATTCAAACAATGAATGACTTAATCAGAAAAGGTAAAATCCGCTACTGGGGTGTATCGAACTACAGCGGCTGGAACTTAGCCAAAACATATACGACAGCAGTAGAAAATAATATGGCACCGCCGATTGCGCAGCAAATTTATTACACACCTGAAGCGAGAGAAGCGGAATATGAATTACTGCCTGCAGGCAAAGAACTGGGTGTAGGTAATAGTATTTGGTCTCCTTTAGGAGAAGGATTATTAACAGGTAAAATCACACGTGATAAAAAAGGCGAGCCGAATACACGTCAAGGCGACGGCTGGGCTGAACCGTATATAAAAGATCATGAATTATTCTATCGTTTGATTGAATTAGTTCAAGAAATTGCGCATAATCATCAAGCAACAGTACCGCAAGTTGTACTTGCTTGGTTAAGAGAACGTCCGAATGTAGATTCGCTCGTATTGGCTGCGCGTAATAAAGAACAGCTGCAAGAAAATATTGCATCTTATCAGTTACAGCTGACAAAAGAAGAAATTCAAATGATTACAGACTTAACGACACCAGAACCGATTTATCCTTTATGGCACCGTGCAATGAATTCTGCACCGAGAGGTTCTGAAGCTGAAAAAGTCTATTTAGAAGAATATCAAAGATTGATGGAACGAAAAGACAACTTGGTAGACTAGGAAATTTCTTCTTAATTGGATAGACGAAAAGTTAAAAAAGTATATTAATTATTATTAAAAAAGCAGTAAGGATTTTAAGCGGAGTATGGACGTATAACTTGAGAATTAGTATACTGATGTTAATAATTATATTGATTTTATAATTTTACAATTTGCTATTACAATTAAGGAGGAACACAATGATTAAACGTACAGGTGAACACGTTTTAACATGGATTGGTGTTGGGCTTACAGCCTTAGCAGTTTTAATGACAGGTTTAATGCTTCCGTTAATGCATAGCGAGGACTTTATCACAGGTATGCAAGAAGGCAGCACAGGGGATATAACTTATGAAGAAATGATGCAATCAGCAACAGTTCTTCAAGGTTTTATAACATTTGCTTTAATCATCAACCTTATTGCCCTTGTTTTAGCAGTCATCGGTGGTATCTTTATCAGTAAGAAAGCAAAAACAGCCGCAATTTTATTATTGATTGCTGGTATTATTTCATTATTAGGCAACTGGATTTCAGCAATCTTATGGATTATCGCAGCAATTATGTTATTCAGCAGAAAACCGAAAAATAATTCATTGACTGAAGATGGTTATTATAACTACGATAAAGCCAATGCCATTGCACAAGAACGTACAAACGAACAAACAAAAGAAGAAGATCCATACAAATATTAATACACATGAGCCGTCTCATAAGAGGCGGCTTTTAATTTTTGCTAAAAATAATAAAATGATATCAAACTGATTTTAAATATTAGTTTCCACTCCTTTAAATTGAGAAAAATTATAAATATGTTAAAATTTGATAGATTGATTAACTTGATTTAAAGAAAGGGGATTACTTTATGTTTAATAGAGTAAACAAGGCATCCTATGCAATAGCCCTAGCTTATTTAAGCTTTATTGTCGGTGCTGGATTTACTACTGGACAAGAACTTTTGCAATTTTTTGTTAATCATGGAAATGTAGCATATATCGCAGTTATTGTAACGGGTATTATAGTTGCATTTGGGACACGGCAAGTTGCTAAGATGGGGTATCGTTTAGACGCTGACAGCTATGATATTTCACTACATAGCTTGTTTGGAAAGGTATTAGGAGCGATTATAGATTATCTCATTATTTTCTTCTTGTTCGGAATGACTGTCATTATGATTGCTGGGGGAGGCTCTGCATTAAAACAAGGATTCGGACTTCCAAGCTGGATCGGCGCACTCGCAATCGTTGTTTTATTATTTATTGTATTGCAGCTTAACTTCAGCAAAATTTTAACTGTATTAGGTGCAGTGACACCATTCTTGGTTATTGCTGTTTTGATTATTGCAGGGACGAACATATTTAACCCGTCAGTACATTTTTCTGAAGTACACAAATATACAGTACCGTCTAAAACAACGAGTACATATTGGTGGTGGGATGCGATTACGTATGGTGGATTGATTGTCGGCAACAGTTTTAGTTTCTTAACAATTGTCGGTAATGATGCAATGAATCATAAGGTGGCACGCAGAGGTGCTTATTTTGGCGGTATTACATTTAGTGTATTATTGTTAATCATGGTTGGCGGTTTGCTGGCAAATTTAGAAAAAGCAAACACAGTAGATATTCCGACATTAGTGCTTGCGAATGATATTCACCCATTAGTCGCATATTTAATGTCAGCGGTGATGTTTGGTGTTATTTTCAATAGTTGTATTGGAATGCTGTATCCATTTTTAACACGCTTTACAGATCCGAAATCCAAGAAGTATGTAGTATTGCTTACAATTTCGCTCATACTCGCATTTGTATTGAGTTTTGTAGGGTTTGCAGATTTAGTTAATCTTGTTTTCCCATTGTTTGGATATATCGGTTTATTCATTACAATTTCATTGTTTGTCAGATGGATTATGAATAAGTATTCTAAGAAACCATTATTATAGTTAGTGACATATAAAGAGGCAGAGCATCCACCAAGATATGCTCTGCCTTTATTCTGTCATTATGAGATTAAATCATTTCTCCGCCGCCGCTGACTGGAAGATAGCTGCCGGTAATATAAGCACTGTCTTCGCTTGCATAAAAAGCTACTGCTTTAGCGACGTCTTCAGGTTGTGCCAATCGATGGATAGGAATACTGTTGGCATAAGCTGTTTTAGCTTCTTCTGGTGTATGTGCCGTCGCGTCTGTATCGACCATACCAGGTGCTACAATATTTGAAGTAATACCTGTATCTGCGAACTCTTGAGCGATATATTTCGCAAAAGCGTTTAATGCACTTTTAGACGTCCCGTGGGCTAAGAAGTCGTCCATCGGCTGATGGCTGAGGCCGCTTGAGATATAAACAAGTTTGCCGTAGCCTTGTTCTTTCATAATCGGTACAACTGCTTTCGTTGAAGTGAATGCGGCTTTTAATTCATCATCAGTTTTAGCAATAAATTCGTCCCACTCCATGTCTTCAAATGATTTGAAAGGGAATTGCATTCCAGCGTTATGTACTAGAATGTCCACACTGCCGAAAGTCGCTAATGCTTGTTTGACAATGTTTGCGACATCTTCTGAGTTGCGTGCATCACCTTTGACTGCGATGGCTTTACCGCCGTTATCTTCAATGTCTTTAACAACATTTTCAGCTGCTTGCGCGTTGTTGAAGTAATTAACTACGACATTTGCACCGCGTGATGCGAGCAAACGTGCTGTTTGAGCACCGATACCGCGGCTTGATCCTGTAATAATTGCTGTTCTGCCTTTCATATCTATCTCTCCTTTTAATAAAAGTTCAATATATTAATTGTATGGCTGCCTATCTATTTTCTCAAATTATCAGGCAATAACCTTAAGTATTAACGCTTTTGATACCAAAAGTGTTTCTCGAAACGTAAAATAAATGCGACTAAGAAAATAAAGATAGTATGACCGAGCATCCAAACAAAATAGTCGCTCCAATAAAATTGATACTCTGGATTTACAGACCAATTAATCAATGATAGATAAATAACCGCAAACAGTACAATAATAATTAAAATTCCAGCAGGATAGACATAAGAATCGCGTATACCTTGAAAGACAACATAAATCAATGTGGTGAAAATAATATGAAAGATAAATTTAAAATAGAAATTCGCATATTCAAATACAGGGATAAAATCAACATTCAGCAGTAAATCTGCGAGTGAATGGGTATAAAATAAGTCAGTAAGGCTAAAGAATGCATATAAAGATACGGATAAGATGAGTATCGCAACAATATGATACAGTGTTTTCATAAGAGGTCACACCCTTTTGTATGTGTCAGGTGACATTGAGCGTACCATACTTTAGTGAATTTTGGAAAAATATTGTAGAAAGCAGTTGTTTAAAATGAAAGAAATTATATATCTTGCAGGCGGATGCCTTTGGGGTGTTCAAGCCTATGTTAAAACCTTACCAGGTGTGTTGGATACGGAAGCGGGCCGTGCTAACGGAACTTCAAATCATTTGGAAAGCGACTATGACGGTTATGCAGAGTGTGTCAAAACCACTTTTGATACAACACAAACCAGCGCTAAACAGTTAACAGCACAGCTTTTTAAAGCGATAGATCCTTATAGTATAAATGCACAAGGAGAAGATACAGGACCTAAATACCGTACAGGTGTTTACAGTGAAAATCCTGAACATTTAACACAAGCTAAAGCGTATATCAATCAAAGAGATGACACTACCCGCATAGTAGTGGAAGTCTTACCTTTAACCAACTATATCCCGAGTGCTGATGTGCATCAAGACTATCTGGAACGTCATCCAGAGGCTTATTGCCATATTCCGAAAACATTGTTTCAACAACACAAAGACTAGGAAAAGTATTCATAGTCAGAATGCTTTTCCTAGTCTCCGAAACAAAATACATAATTGTTTAAGTTGTGATATAGTAGCGTTAATTTAGTTTCACTGTTTAGAAAAAGAAATGGAGTAATCTATAAAGTCCTAAACCGAGAACGACAATAAGTACGATTAATCTTGGTTTGGTGAAGATGATGCTTTTTTTCTTCTTTTCATCTTCTTTAGGGTCATAGTTTCTCAACTCTTCTTCAATTTCTTGGTTGATTTGATCTAGACTTTTATCATTATCTGTTGCCATTATCAAAAGCCTCCAGTTTTTTTGAAGTTATTAACTATACATTAAACCATAGGGCTTTGAGAATGCAAAATTATCATTTACCGGGGGTCATCATGTATACATTAGAAACGATTGCACAAATCTTAGAGACAGAACTGCTGGATGCACAAGGAAAAGCGCATCAAGTGATAGATGATTTTGAATATCAAATGCTGCATGTAAAGTCGCCTTCTACAGCATTTATTTCTATTAGCGAAGCGTCGTGGCAAAAGTACTTGAAGAAATCAAAAGTCATGCGAGAAGGCAATGCGCAAATTCCTAAGGGTGTTTCAAATATCGGTTTAATCATCACTGAACAGTATGTGGAAGGCTTAACACATAAAATCCCGCAAATTGTAGTGAAAAACAGTATTAAAGCGATGAAAACTTTAGCTTTGCACATTAGAAGCCGCTACCGTAATCCATTAATTGCCTTAACAGGTTCTATGGGGAAAAGTTCGACACGTTTAATGCTAGGGGCAGCGTTAAGTCCTTTAAACGTTCAACAAAATAGAGGCAACAGTAATACGAGAAGTGCCATCTATTTACATATGTGCAAATTAGCTTCTAACCCTGATGTTGCGATATTTGAAACCTCTTTAAATGCGTTAAATAATCGCGGGAATATGGCAAAAGTGCTAAAACCGCACATTGCAATTGTGACAGGCATCGGCTCTGCTCATTTATCGACAATCGGTTCGACGCAAGAGATTGTAAAATTCAAATCACGTATTTTTGAAGGGCTGAACGCAGAAGGTATTGCAATCTATAATGGTGACACGCTGCATCATGATGTATTAAGAGAGACAGCCGCAACTTATACAAAGCACGTCTATCGCTACAGTACAAAAGATGCGACAGCGGATACTTATGCTGAAGAGATAACACCTGTTAAAAAGGCTGTAAAAGTGACGACTAATGACGGTTATACATTTGAAGTGCCTTCTGTCAGTAAAGGGATGGTTGAGAATGCTTTGGCAGTGCTATTGACGCTCAAACATTTGAATGTGTATGTGAAAGAAAAGCTCAATCATTTAGCCCAAACACAACTCTTTAAGAAAGTCTTGGAATTCAGAACCGTGAAGAGCGACCATGAACATGCAACAGTCTTAGATGACACACATAATGCTTCTTTACCGGCGATGCTGAATGCGATTGAGGCCTTTAATTCGCAGAGCCCATTCTTTAAGGGACATAAAATTATAGCATTGGGTCAAATTAGTGATTTAGGGGATCAAACAGATCGTGTTCACGCTGAATTGGTACCGGCTTTGGAACAATCAGAAGCGGATTATATTTTATGTATGGATGCCCCTTTGCGTAAAGTGGTCAATAAGGTCAAAGGCAAACATATTACATGGTACCAAAATCAAAATTTGATGTTGAAAGACTTATGTTATTTGTTAAATCAGGATGCATTGGTGCTGATGAAATCTTCTGTTACACAAACAGAGTTTCCTAAAGTTGCTGCGCGTCTGCAAGGTGCGTTTTTACATTATGAGAGAAGCGGCGCAGAAGATGCCCATTTTACAGAAGCAGCACGAAAAGGGCGTGCTTATGCCATTTATGATTTAGAAACAGGCGAAATAACAGCGCAAGATAACATGAATCAATCTGCGACAATCGAAGGACTTGCGCCTATTCTTTATTACTTAGATGCAAAACAGCGCGGTATCAATAATTATCATCTCAACCTCAAACAATGGCCGACGAATAACCGTCAATTCTATGAAGGACTTGAAATGACATGGGAGGCTTTAGTTGACGCTGTGACAGATACACCGCATGCATCGTTAGTCTATCAATTAACAGATGAACTATATCCAAGCCATAAAGCAAGAAAAACTTATGTGCAATCTGTCATTCAGCAATTACATTTAACAGATTCTGTTGCGATTAATTTAACAGGGCGTTTCAGAATAAAAGAGCGTCAAAATTTCACTGTTCGTGATTTGTCAGCTCTACTGAAACAATATGGCGCGCTGTTATATGATAATTCAAAAGGCGGTATAGTGATAGGCGAATATGGTAAACACGGTATCTTGAAAGAAGGGAATAAAGCGATAGTATTTACGGGTCTGGAAAATGAAGATGAAGCACGTCATCTTCTTCAAAAAGTCTGAAGTAAAATTCAGGCTTTTTGTTTTATATAAAATTCGAAAGTGGCCTAGTAATCAAAGGGTTGAAGTTGATTTTAATCTATTACATATAAATGATAAAAAATCTAAATTTCTAAAACATTAATCAAATCCGATTAGTTGCATAGGACTAGTCTTATAAAAATATATTGTGAATACTTTGAAACAATTGTACTGAATTAATAAAATTGTGTTTATTAGTTGTACCCTTGTGTAATTGTATAAGGTAAGACTTTTTAAATTTTTTAGGAGGGATTTTTTGAATAATCAGGACTTTTTCAAGAAACGTAATCGCTATTCCATTCGTAAAATCACAGCAGGGGCAGCCTCAGTTATTGTAGGGGTAACTTTATTTGCGAATGCGAATGACGCGGACGCAGCTGAAACAACGACAAACACCAACGAATCAACAAATCCTACAACTCAAACAAGTACATCAGCTGACACAGCACCAACGACAGATACAAACCAAACACAAGATGCACAAGCGCCAACAGCTGACACAGCAGCACAACAAGACACTGCCGCTCAAAAGCCAGCTGAAACAGGTACAGCGCCAGCACCTACTGAACAGTCGACAGACGCAACTGCAGATCAAACTGCATCAACAGATGCGCAAAAACCAACAGCTGATACAGCAGCTTCAGAACAACCAGCACCAGCTGAAAATACTGCAACATCAACAGAGCAGCCAAAAGCTGATACAACTCAAACAACAGAACAACCGACAGAAAAGTCAGCAGAACAACCAGCAACAGAGCAGCAATCAAGCACAGCATCAAACACTGATAGTGCTCAACCAGCAGCTGATTCAAAAACAAATACATCAACACCATCAGAACAACCAACACAAAATACATCTACTACAAGTGCAAAAGAAACAGCAGCACCTGTAGCTCCGACTGAAGCACCAACAACAGAACCTTCAGTTGCGCCAACTGCAGATAATCAAACAACACAAACACTAATGCGGAACAAGCACCGGCAGAACAACAAACAGCAGAACAATTTACTGCACAAGCAGCACCGACAGATGGTGTAAACCAACAACCTGCTTATGATCCGAATGCAGCACAAGTTTCAGATGCGAACACTGCAGAAAATGCGACTTTAGGTGATACTTCTGGTCAAACAAATTTAGCCGACGCATCTAAATCAGCTCAAGACTATTCAAATCAAAAAGATAGTTCTGAAGCACTTGCGACATCACCTAATACATTCGCAAGATTCGCAGCACCAGCATCTCAAGAAGGTACAGCTGCACAAACATATGCATTAGCAGCCGCAACACCAACAGGTACTAATGTAAATGATCAAGTACAAGCTTCAAACATTCAATTAAGTCCGAACACTATCCAAGCTAACGACAGCGAATCAACTGCAATGTCTGCGAATTTACAAGTTGATGATAGTGTTAAAGCAGGTGACTACTTCGATGTACAATTCCCGCAGTACTTAAACTATTACGGTAATACAACACCGAACACTGCAATTATTCCTGACTTAATGAATGGCGAGGAAGTAGTCGCTTCAGGTCAATTCAACGAAGCTGACAATTCATTACGTTATACATTTACAGATTATGTAGATACACATGATAACGTAACAGGTAAATTCAATATTCCGTTATACGCTGACCGTCAACAAGCACCAACTTCAGGTACTTACCCAGTCACAACAACAGTTGCTGGCGAGCCATACAGCACAAATGTTGATATCAATTACAGAGTTTCTGATTCTCAATATCCATCTAACGTAGACTCATTCATCGTATCAGCGGATAACCAAACAGGTGATTATCAACAAGTTGTATATGTGAACCCTCAAGGTAAACAATCATACAATGCTAAAGTGAACTTATACAACTACTGGCCGAATACTGCAGACGGTACACCAGCTGATAGTTCTGCACAATTAGATCCAAGCGTAACTAACTACAAAATCTATGAAGTAAGAAACGGTGAAACACTTAACCCAAGTTTCTACTTTGACGAAACAAATCCAAACTTCGTAGATGTAACAGACAGAACAGATGGACCATATAACTTCAATCCGCAATACTCAACAACAGCTGACGGCGGACAAATGTTAACATTAGATTTCCAAGACTTGCCATCAAACGGCAGCCGTTATGTCATTGTGTTAAACAGTAAAGCACAAGAAGGTTCATATCAAGAAATCAAAACAAGAGCAGAAATGGTTTCTGATGCGACAGACGATGGTCAAGGCCACACTTACTACACATGGGACAACTACAACGTATACAATAGCGGTTCAGGCGACTTAATCGGTGACGATACTGACGCCGATGCGGATGCTGACGCGGATGCCGATGCTGACGCGGATGCCGATGCGGATGCTGACGCAGATGCTGATGCTGACGCCGATGCAGATGCCGACGCAGATGCGGATGCCGACGCAGATGCTGACGCTGATGCCGATGCCGATGCTGACGCAGATGCCGACGCAGATGCTGATGCCGATGCGGACGCGGATGCCGATGCTGACGCCGATGCCGATGCCGATGCTGACG
>NZ_MRZJ01000004.1 GCF_002994445.1 Staphylococcus simulans | reverse complement strand
ACTGATGGCGCAACAATCTATGTGGGTAAAAATAATAAACAAAACGACTATCTGACTAACAAAAAAGCACGTAAGCATCATCTATGGTTCCATACCAAAGATATCCCAGGATCACATGTCGTTATCTTTGAAGATGAACCTAGCGATAAAACAATCGAAGAAGCCGCAATGTTATCTGCCTACTTCTCAAAAGCCGGCAGCTCTGGTCAAATCCCAGTAGATTATACAGAAATCCGCAACGTCCACAAACCTTCTGGTGCTAAACCAGGATTTGTGACATACGACAATCAAAAAACACTCTATGCAACACCTGACTATGACCACATTCAGTCTATGAAGAGTGAAGCAGAAAAAGTGAAGATAAAATAAAAATAACCAGTCGATGTTAAAACTGACATCGACTGGTTTTTCATTAAAACAAATAAGCTTTCAATTCTTTAGAATATGTTGGTAATTTAGGAGTGTTACGATTAATAGCATGGTTACTCACTATCGCATCCGCATTTTCAATCAATGCTTTAATAGTAGGATGAATAGGTTCTAAACCTGTTTCTTCAAACAATCCATTTAAGATGAATGGTCGATAATCATATTGATGGGCATCTGAAGCAATGAAATGTGTAAGATTAGAACGAATCATTTCAATGGAAGCGAGTTGTAATCCTTTGCCGAAATAGCCGCCTAATGATGCGGAAGTGATTTGGCTTAATGCCCCTTCACTTACTAATTCATACAAGAGGCTCATATCTTTCATTATTGCACTATTACGTTCAGGATGTGCAATGATTGGTGTATAACCTTCTCTCAGTAATACTTTAAAAAGTTGTTTTGTATATTCTGGTACTTCATTCGGAGGAAACTCAATCAACAAATAATTTGAACCATTGAGTCCTCTGACTTTACCAGATTTCAAATCATCTAAAACATGATCTGATATTCTTACTTCTTGTCCCGGATAAATTTCTATTCCTAATGCTTTCACTTCTTTTAATTTACATAATTCTTTTACTTTCAACTTAACTTTATCGAAAGTATTGTTATAAGCTGACGTATAATGTGGTGTCGCAATAATTCCTGTTACACCTTCATCTTTTGCTTGGCTTAATAATTGGATAGCTTCTGCTTTATTTTGAGGTCCGTCATCTGCTTTGATTAATATATGGTTATGCATGTCTATCATCGGTGTTCATCTCCATGTTGTATAGCACCCTCTTTTTATTACGTGCCACTTATTACTTCTATTATAATATGACTGCTTTGCACCCCTCAATTAATAACCAAGACTCTTGCCTTAATAATATTTAGAATAAGACAAGTCTTCTGGTACGACTTTATTTAATATCACACCCAATATCTTAGCACCTGATTTTTCAATTAATGCTTTGCCTCTTTTGATTTCTTTGGTATTGTTATTTTCCACATCTACAACTAATACTGCATTACCTGCAATTTCAGAAAATATTTGTGCATCTGTCACACTGTTTACAGGCGGTGTATCGATGATAACGAAGTCATAATAATCGTTGAGTGTATGATGGAGATTTTTAAAGCGTTGAGAAACGATCAGTTCTGATGGATTAGGCGGCGTAGGACCAGAGGTCATTAAATCCAATCCTTCTACTTCTGTCTTTGTGATTGCTTAATTGATTGTCTGTTTTAAAATGATAGTGCTGTGTCGGCTTTCTCATGTCCCCATCTAGCAATAAAGTATGATAGCCTGCTTGTGCATAGACAACTGCGAGATTCGCTGCTATTGTACTTTTGCCTGCTTCTGGTTTTTCTGATGTCACAACGATGGATTGTATATCATGATCGATACTAGAGAATAAAAGATTTGAGCGAATACTTTTAAATTGTTCGCTTATGTAATTTTTGTCGTTATCTTTTGTGACTAATGAATTAGTAGGATAGTGCTTCTTCTTTTTTCTGAACATATTTGACTCCTTTTAGGTCTGAGTTGTTTTAAATCGTATTAAATTTAATTGTCCGATAGATAATCATTGCCAATTATATCACGAGTGGTATTTCAGAGATAGAACTAATCAAAAGTAATTGTCTGTATAAAAATTTTTTATGGTAAAACTTACTATAAAAGTAAATTAAGTAGCACTTAATCATTTGACAGTAAAAAAGCAACCCATCACATTGATGAGCTGCCCTATTTCAAATAATTCTATTAATCCATTAAAGCAAGTTGGAAATTAACACCGAAACGATCTTGTACCCATGCAAATTCACGATATGGGCCAAGTTCTGATTTAGCCATTAAGATTGCGCCGCCTTTTTTAAGACCGCTGTATAATCGTTCCATTTCCATTGCATTATCTACAGTCACGAATAAAGAAATGGCTGGATTCATAGGAATCTCAGTCCCATTTGAATTATCAATAGCCATAAGTACTTGGTCTTTTAAACGAAAGATGGCGTGTTGAACAGCACCTGCTTCTCCGCTTCCAAACTCATCATACTTCACCATCGATAAGACTTCACTGTCCTCAAACAATGAGGTATACAGTTCAATTGCTTCTTCAGCTTCATTATTAAACATTAAAAACGTTGTGACTTTTGGTATATGCACACTATCCCCTCCTGTTTGTTCTCATACTGAAAAGCCCTTTCAGTATATGTATGACGCTATTCATAGTATAATACGTATATTCAAAATTGATAAGTAATTTACGCAACATGCGCATCAATTGATTGGAGGTACTTATTTATGTCTCATTTTGTCTTACCTATTCTTGCGTTTTTCGCAATTATGATTATCGGCTATATTTTCATTAGAATTTATTTACGTTAATTTAAAAAGTCCGTAAATCGCTTCACTGCTCATCAGTGCTTATGATTTACGGACTTTTTTGCGCTATAGATTAAATATAGCCTTTCTCTTTTATATCGGTTTTGCATTTTTTAAATATATTTTTCTCTTGTTCATTCGATAACCATTGATTTTCATCTGCATCATGGCTGTCATGGCTTTCGCGGTAATCTTCGTTTGCGTTAAGGAATTTGTTTAAATGCGCAAACGGTCGTTGTGAAGTTTGTGTATTCGAATCGGACATGGTCCATCCCTCCATCCAATTCTATCTTATGCTAAATTATCTCTCCATTCAACTAAAGACTGAATATCTGATTCAGAAATTTTACCTTGTTCTTTAGCCACTTCGATTAATTCATTGTAATCACTTAATGTATAGAATGGAATATCAGCATCTTTGAACATTTTATCTGCTTTAGCTAAACCGTAAGTAAAAATCGCAACAACGCCAACTACTTCAGCGCCTGCTTCTCTTAATGCTTCAGCTGCGACTAAAGAAGAGCCGCCTGTTGAAATCAAATCTTCAACGACTACGATTTTTTTACCGTTGCTTTGTGCACCTTCGATTTGGTTTTGTTTACCATGGCTTTTACTTTTAGAACGTACATAGCTCATCGGCATATCTAATTTTTCAGAGATGAATGCTGCATGTGGAATGCCCGCTGTCGCAGTTCCAGATACGATTTCTGCATCACTGAAGTGTTCTTGAATTAATGCGATTAAGCCATCGCGGATTTCATTACGTACTTTAGGATACGCTAATGTAACACGGTTATCGCAATAAATCGGAGATTTAATTCCTGAACTCCATGTAAATAAATCATTTGGTGACAATGCTACAGCACCAATATCTAATAATGATTGTGCAATTTTTTTAGACATCTTAACCTAACCAACTTTCTTTAATATGATGATAACTTTCTACCGGATTATCACTTTGTGTGATCGGACGTCCTACGACAATGTGTGTTGAACCCATTTCACGTGCTTTATCTGGTGTTGTAATACGTTTTTGATCATCTTGTGCATAATGTGCAGGACGGATACCAGGTGTGACTTTCAAGAAATCTGAACCTAATTCTTTTGTCAGCAACTCTGCTTCTAATGGTGAACATACGACACCGTCAAGTCCTGCTTCTTTTGTTAAACGTGCATAATTTAATACCGCTTCTTCAATAGAAGTTTGGATATTCTGCTCTTTATGCAGCATTTCTTCTGTAGTAGAAGTTAATTGCGTTACCGCAATAATCTTCGTGTCTTTATTGACACTGCGCAAACCTTCAACAGCTTGGCGCATCATTTCTGTACCGCCCGCTGCGTGTACGTTTACTAAATCAACGTTCAAGCGGCCTAAACCTGCCATTGCTTGTTTCACTGTGTTCGGAATATCATGCAATTTCAAGTCTAAGAAAATGTCATGACCGCGTGACTTGATTTTGTTAATGAGTTCTGGTCCTGTTTGATAGTAAAGCTCCATCCCGATTTTGATGTATAAAGGTTCATCAAATAAATCTAAGAAATGTTCTACTTCCTCAGCCGTCGCAAAGTCTAATGCGATAATCGGTAAAGGTAAATTACGATTTGCCATTATTTTGTCACCTCAAAAGTCCTTTTGTACAATTCATTGATATGGTTTACACCAAGTTCGTCGAGCAATGCAAGCAGTTCATCAATAATTTCCTTGCAAACCATCGGATTTTGGAAGTTTGCTGTTCCGACTGCCACTGCATTCGCACCCACTGAAATATAGTCTATAACATCTTGCGCGTTTTGAACACCGCCCATTGCAATAATCGGAATATCTACTGCTTGTCTTACTTGATAAACCATACGCATAGCGACTGGTTTAATTGCTGGACCGCTTAATCCGCCGACAGTATTTGCGATAATCGGGCGTCCTGTTTTCGCATCGATTCGAAGACCGACCAAAGTATTGATCATTGTTAATCCATCCGCATATTCTGCGATAGCTTTCGCCATTTCTACAATATCTGTAACATTTGGTGAGAGCTTCACATAAACCGGTACTTCTGATACAGCTTTAACTTTGCGTGTAAGTTCAGCCGCAACTTTAGGATCAACTCCGAACTGCATGCCGCCTTCTTTAACGTTCGGACATGAGATGTTTAATTCCAACGCTTTTACATTCGGTGCTTTTGAAATATGCTCTGCTACATAGACATAGTCTTCTTCTTTTGAACCCGCTACGTTAGCGATAATCGGTACATCATATTGTTCTAATGCTTTTAATTCATGTTCTAAAATATGATGCACGCCCGGGTTTTGCAGACCGATCGCATTAATCATACCGCTGTCTGTTTCTGCGACACGAGGTGTTTCATTACCGTAACGTGCTTCTTTTGTTGCGGCTTTAATCATAATCGCGCCTAATTCACTCAAGTCGTAGAATTGGCTGAATTCAGCACCGAACGCAAAACAACCGCTTGCAGGCATAATCGGATTCTTTAAATCTAAACCAGGGATTTCAACATTTAATCGACTCATAGGATGACTGCTCCTTTCTCAAATACAGGTCCGTCTGTACATACTTTGACATAACTTGTTTCAGATTCAGGCGTATGGCACACACATGCATAACATGCACCGATACCGCAGCCCATACGTTCTTCAAGTGAAATAAAACCTTCAACATCTTGTAGCTTTTCATGTTCTTTAATCGCTTTTAACATAGGTTTAGGACCGCATGTGTAATACACATCGTAATCAACCGGAAGTTCAGAAATCACATTCGTTACGAAACCTTTTGAACCCATTGTGCCGTCTTCTGTCACAATATGTGTTTCGCCGAGTTGTGCAAATTCATCTGCGTAAAACACATCTTTTTTGCTTCTGAAACCAAGCACATGCACTGTTTCAATGCCTTGTCGATTTAATTGTTTAGATAACTCATAAAGAGGAGGAACACCAATACCGCCGCCGACAAGCAAAGCTTTGCGCTCTGCTTTTTCGACAGGGAAACCATTGCCTAAAGGTGCGATAATATCAATCGCATCATTTTCACGCATTTGTGAAAGACGCTGTGTTCCTGCACCTTCTGCACGGTACAACATCGTAAATGTGTCGATTTCAGGTTCGATATGGCAAATTGAAATCGGTCTTCTCAACATGTGCAATGATCCTTCACCTACTTTGATATGAACGAACTGCCCAGGTTGTGTCATCTTGCTTGTCACAGGTCCTTTTACTTTAATTTCAAAAATGCGGTCAGCAATTTCTTTGTTTGATACGATAATATTTTGTTCCACCGCTTAATCCTCCTTTAAATATTGAATGGCTTCTCTTTAGTATGATTCATCTTTGATTGAGTTAAATATATATGATTCTTTCACTTAAATAAACAAGTTTGCTCTACATGCTGCGCATTGTAAATGTCATGCTTTCAATAACATTTGTCAATGCATTGGCTGTATCTAACGAAGTCAGACATGGCACACCGTTTTCAACAGAAGCACGTCTGATTTGGAAGCCGTCTCTTTCAATCGTTTTCCCTTTTGTCATTGTGTTAATGACAATTTGCACTTCTCCGTTTTGGATACGTGTCAATAAATCATCTTCACCGCCGATTTTACCGACAGTTTCAACTGGGATGTCATTGTCAGCTAATTTTTGTGCTGTACCTGATGTCGCTAAAATTTTATAGCCGACTTCATTGAGGCGTTTCGCAATTTTAACCATTTCATCTTTGTCTTTATCACTAACAGTAATCAAGACTGTGCCATGGTCTTTCACTTCTACACCGCTTGCTGTCAAACCTTTGAATAAAGCTTTTTCTAATGTTAAGTCTTTACCCATTACCTCACCTGTAGATTTCATTTCAGGTCCGAGTGTGATATCCACATTTTTCAATTTATTGAAACTGAAGACTGGTACTTTGACATACACACCTTCTGAGTAAGGTTGAAGACCAGGTTGATAACCTAAGTCGCTTAATTTTTCTCCTAAGATGGCACACATCGCAAGCTGTGCCATAGGAATGTCTGTGATTTTGCTTAAGAATGGTACTGTACGACTTGATCTTGGGTTGACTTCTAAGACATAGACACCATCATGCGCAAGCACAAATTGGATGTTGATTAATCCGATAATGTCTAACCCTTTCGCAAGTTTGACTGTATAAGCTTCTAAAGTTTGAATCACTTCATCAGACAATGTTTGAGGCGGATAAACCGCAATTGAGTCGCCTGAGTGAACACCAGCTCTTTCAATGTGTTCCATGATACCTGGGATAATGACTGTTTCGCCGTCTGAAATGGCATCCACTTCAATTTCTTTACCTGTGAGGTATCTGTCCACAAGTACTGGATGTTCAGGACTTGCTTTAACAGCTTCTCTCATGTAATTTTCAAGCTCAGTATCATTATAAACGATTTCCATCGCACGTCCGCCTAAGACATAAGATGGACGTACAACTACCGGATAACCGATTTCACGTGCATTGTCTAAAGCTTCTTGCGGTGAAGTTGCTGTTTTACCTTTTGGTTGCGGTACATCGATTGCATTCAATAGTTCTTCGAATTCTTTTCTGTCTTCTGCACGGTTTAAGTTCTCTAATGATGTTCCTAGGATTTGTACACCGTGTCTTGCAAGTTTGTCTGCTAAGTTAATGGCAGTTTGACCGCCGAATTGCACAACTACACCTTTAGGCTGTTCAAGGTCGATGATGTTCATGACATCTTCTTCCGTTAAAGGTTCGAAATAGAGTTTGTCAGAGATAGAGAAGTCGGTTGAAACTGTTTCAGGGTTATTATTGACGATAATAGCTTCGTAGCCTGCATTTTGAATCGCCCATACAGCATGCACTGTCGCATAATCGAATTCAACCCCTTGTCCGATACGAATCGGTCCAGATCCAAGTACAATGACTTTTTCTTTATCTGAAACAACTGACTCATTATCTCTTTCATATGTGCCATAGTAGTACGGTGTCGCAGATTCGAATTCCGCAGCACATGTATCTACCATTTTGTATACTGGTTTAATATCGTTGTCATGGCGTAATTGATAAACGTCTTCTTCTTTCATTCCGAATCGGTGCGAAATCACTTTATCGCTGAAGCCGTAATCCTTCGCATATTTCAAATACTCGATATCGCCTTTATGTGCTTTAAGTTCACGTTCGATATCAATAATATGCTGGAATTTATTAAGGAAGAAGTAATCGATTTTTGTCATTTCATGAATCTCTTCGAGCGTTGTACCGCGTCGAATGGCTTCACCAATAAAGAAGAGACGTTCATCATCTTGCTGTAAGATACGTTCTTTTATGTAGTCTAAATCGTAACTTTCTCCATTCGGCAGTCCTAAATGATGGACACCATATTCTAATGAGCGTATTGCTTTTAATAATGACTCTTCGTAAGTACGGCCGATGGCCATAACTTCACCTGTTGCTTTCATTTGTGTACCTAAGACACGTTCGCCTTTTTCGAATTTATCGAATGGGAAACGCGGAATCTTAGAAATGACATAGTCTAATGCGGGTTCAAATGCAGCATATGAAGTACCTGTGACTGGGTTTAACATTTCATCTAAAGTTAAGCCCACCGCAATTTTCGCAGCTAATTTCGCAATCGGATAACCAGTTGCTTTAGACGCTAATGCTGATGAACGTGACACACGCGGGTTCACTTCAATAATGTAGTAATTCATTGAGTAAGGATCTAATGCGAGTTGTACGTTACAGCCGCCTTCGATACCTAATGCACGAATGACTTTGAGTGATAAATCACGCAACATTTGATATTCAACATCTGTTAAAGTTTGGCTCGGTGCTACTACAATCGAGTCGCCGGTATGAATTCCGACCGGATCGATATTTTCCATATTGCAGACTACAATCGCGTTATCATTTTTATCACGCATTACTTCATATTCGATTTCTTTAAAGCCCGCAATCGATTTTTCAATCAAACATTGTGTTGCCGGACTATAATGCAAACCATTCGTCACAACTTCTTTAAGCTCTTCATCGTTATGACAAATACCGCCGCCTGTTCCGCCCATTGTAAAGGCAGGACGTACGATTAACGGATAACCGACTTGTTCTTTAAAGGCAAAGGCTTGTTCTACTGTATGCACGATATCACTCTCTGGTACTGGTACATCTAAATCGTTCATTAAACTTCTGAATAATTCACGGTCTTCTGCTTGTTGAATCGAAGTTAATTTTGTACCTAATAAACGTACATTGTTAGCTTCAAGCACACCGCTTTCATGCAATTGAATTGCCATATTCAAACCTGTTTGTCCGCCCAGTGTCGGTAATAAAGCATCAGGTTGTTCTTTACGGATAATACGTGCGATAAAATCATGAGTTAACGGTTCAATGTAAACTTTATCTGCGATTTCTTTGTCTGTCATGATAGTAGCTGGGTTGGAGTTGACTAAGATAACGCGGTAGCCTTCTTCTTTTAAGGCTAAACATGCTTGTGTTCCAGCATAGTCGAACTCTGCGGCTTGTCCGATAATAATCGGTCCTGAACCGATTACTAAAATAGTTTGGATGTCATTATTTCTAGGCATTAACAATACGCTCCTTCTCTTTATATTCCTTCATCATTGTAATGAATTGATCAAATAAATAGTTTGAATCAGTAGGTCCTGGGCATGCTTCTGGATGATATTGTACTGAAAAAGCAGGAAGCGTTTTATGTTTTAATCCTTCTACTGTGCCATCATTCAAAGCAAGATGTGTCACTTCTAAATCTGTTTGTGCAACTGAGGCTTCATCAATCGCATAACCATGGTTTTGGCTGGTTAAAGCAATTTTGCCTGTTGCTAAATCTTTGACCGGGTGGTTCGCACCGCGGTGTCCGAATTTCATTTTAAAGGCTGTTGCCCCTTGTGATAAGGCGAAAAGCTGATGACCTAAACAAATGCCGAAGAATGGGATTTTGCCTAAAATGCCTTTAATCATTTCGACAGCTTCAGGTACATCTTCAGGGTCGCCAGGGCCATTAGAAAGCATGACACCATCTGGTGACATGCTGATGATTGTGTCAGCCGATGTATTGTAAGGTACGACTGTTACATTACATCCGCGTGCATTCAGTTCTCTAACGATATTTTGCTTTTTTCCGAAGTCAACAAGTACTACGCTTAAATCAGATCCTGTTGAAACATAAGGTGATTTCGTAGATACCATCGGTACTTCGTCACGAGAGAGTTCAAAATGTTGGAGTTCATCTATGAGTTCAGGTATTGCTTCAGGATGGTCTGTAAAACCAGCTTTTAAGACACCGTGTTCACGAATTTTTCGTGTAATACTGCGTGTATCTACACCTGAAATACCTGGAATATCATATTGAACTAATACGTCGTTGAAAGTCTTTTGTTTACGAAAGTTGCTTGGATGTGTGCTGGCTTCTTTAACTACTACTCCGCTCAAACTCGGTACAAGTGATTCAAAATCATCACGGTTGATGCCATAGTTTCCAATCAGCGGATACGTAAAGGTAATAATTTGTCCAGTATATGACGGGTCGGAAATTGTTTCCTGATAACCCGTCATTGCTGTGTTAAAGACAATTTCACCTTTTGTTAAATTGTCTGATCCAAGCTTTCTCCCTTCGTAGATTGAACCGTCTTCAAATACAAGATATCGTTTTTCTAACATGGTTGTTTACTCCTCCTTGAATGCCACTTCTCCAGCTACCATAGTGAATACTGGGTTGCCGTATACTTTATAACCGATGAATGGTGTATTGCTTGCTTTTGAATGGAAATCTTCTGCTTTGATTTCTCTTTCTTCTTCTAAATCGATTAATGTTAAGTCTGCTGTTTTGCCTTCTTCTAGGATACCGTATGGCAAGTCAAAGATTTGTGAAGGTTTGATTGTTAAGTAGTCGACTAATTGCTGTAATGACCAGTCGCCATTTTTTACAAAGTGTGTGTAAAGTAATGGGAAAGCTGTTTCGCTTCCAACAATACCGAATGGTGCTTTTGTCATTGGTTGTGCTTTTTCTTCTGCTGCATGCGGAGCATGGTCTGTTGCGATACAATCAATTGTTCCGTCTAACAATCCTTCAATCAGTGCATCTCTGTCTTCTTTACTTCTTAAAGGAGGATTCATTTTATACATTGCGTTGTCGCCTGGGACATCGTCTTCTGTCATTAATAAGTGGTGCGGTGTTACTTCTGCAGTGACATGGATACCTGCTGCTTTAGCGTCGCGAATGGCACGTACACTTTCTTTTGTTGACACGTGGCAGACATGATAGTGGCAATCTGCTGCTTCAGCTAATAATACGTCACGTGCAATTTGTACTGCTTCACAGATATTCGGAATACCCGGAATACCTAATTCTTTGCTGCGTTTCCCCTCGTGCATAGCGCCGCCGTAAATTAAGCTGTTATCTTCACAGTGTGCAACCACTGCTTTGTTTAATTTTGCTGCTTGCTGCATTGCTTCATACATTGTGCCGGCTGTTTGTACCCCTACACCGTCATCTGTGAATGCGAATGCGCCATGATCAGCCAACCCTTTGAAATCTACAAGCTCGCTGCCGGCTTGTCGGATAGTGATTGAAGCATATGGCAATACACGTACACGTGCATTATCTTTAATCAATTGATTCAAGTTGTCTAAATGTTCAACTGTATCTGGTACCGGACGTGTATTCGGCATTGGGCAAACTGTAGTGAAGCCGCCGCGTGCCGCTGCTTTTGTACCTGTTTCGATTGTTTCTTTATGTTCACCGCCTGGTTCTCTTAAGTGCACATGCACATCTACTAAGCCAGGTGCGGCGAAGCGACCTTTAGCATCGATCACTTCAACCTCTGAACCTACTTCGATTTTTGGTGCGATTTCTTTTACTTTATCGCCTTCTACTAAGATAGAAGCTTCTGTTAATTCACCGTCTTTTAATACTTTTGCATTTTTAATTAGCAACATCTATAAAAACCCCTTCCTCTTGTGCCGCAATAATGTGGCTGATGACTGACATACGTAAGAACATGCCGTTTTTCATTTGTTTGAAAATACGTGATTTCGGCGCTTCTACTAATTCTGTATCGATTTCTACGCCTCTGTTTACTGGTGCTGGGTGCATCACAATTGATTTTGGTTTCATGCGGTTGTATCTTTCTTTAGTTAAACCGTATTTTTCATGATATTCAGTCGGGTCAAAGTTTAATTCACCGTCATGTCTTTCATGTTGTACTCTTAATAACATTACAATATCCGTTTTATCGATGACATCATCGATTTTTACATAAGGAGCATCTAGTGAGTCGTCTACCCACTCATCAGGTGCTGCGAATTTAACATTAGCACCTAATGCTGTAAGTGCTTGGTAGTTGCTGCGTGCTACACGAGAGTTTTTGATATCTCCGCAGATTAACACGTTCAAGCCTTGGAATTTTTTGTATTCTTCATAGATTGTCATGATATCAAGCAAACTTTGTGTCGGGTGTTGACCGCTGCCGTCTCCACCGTTGATAACTGGGATTTGCAATCCTTCTAATTCTTTGTAGTAGTCTCTTTGCGGGTGACGGATTACTAAAGCGTCTACTCCGATACTTTCTAATGTTTTGCATGTGTCGTATAATGACTCACCTTTTTTAACAGATGAAGTACTAGTTTCAAATGGAATTTCTTGCATACCTAAGCGGCGTTCTGCCATTTCAAAGCTGCATTTTGTACGCGTTGAGTTTTCGAAGAATAAGTTAGCAACATATTTATTATTTAGTTTATGAACTTGCTTACCTTGTTTGTATTCGATCGCTGTTTCGATAAGTGAATAAATCTCTTCATTTGTTAAGTCTTCCATAGATACTAATTGTTTCATTGTTAATTCCCCCTAAGAATTGGATAAAGTTTATTTATTTGATGTTTCCGGTTTTGCTTTAGGTAAAATTAGATTTAATACGATGCCTGACAATGCTGCCAGTGCCATACCTTCAACTTTTACGCCGTGGATATCGAACATTAAGTTGCCGATGCCCACTACTAAAATTACTGACGTGATTACTAAGTTACGGTTTTCTGAAAAATCTACCTTGCTTTCAACCAGCATTCTCAAGCCGCTTGAAGCGATAATTCCGAATAAGAGAATGGAGACACCACCCATAACAGGCGTTGGAATTGATGAAATCAATGCTGTGAACTTTCCGACAAATGCCAGAATGATTGCGATGACCGCTGCGCCGCCGATAACGTAGATACTGTATATCTTTGTTATGGCAAGAACGCCGATGTTTTCACCGTATGTTGTGCTTGGCGGTCCGCCAATGATACTTGAAAACATTGTTGATACACCGTCTCCGATAATTGATCTGTGCAGACCAGGTTTTTCGAAGAAGTTGCGGCCGACGACTTTGTTGATAACCATTTGGTGTCCGATATGCTCACTGACTGTGACAAATACAATCGGCAACATTAAGAGCACCAGACCGAAGTGGAAACTTGGATGATAATCTACAAATGGTACATAGATGTGCGGCCAGTCAAACCATGATGCTTTCAATACTGGTTTGAAGTCTACAATGCCGAAACAAATACCTGCGATGTAGCCTACGATAATTCCGATCAGTACCGGAATCAGTGCGAAGAACCCTTTCATATAGCCTTGAACCACTAATGTCGTAATTAATGTAATCATTGCGACAATCAGATATGTGACGTTGTAGCCTTTCATATCTCCAGCGTTTTCAAACATTGCCATATTGGCAGCTGTCGGTGCAAGACTTAAGCCGATAACCATGATGACAGGTCCTACTACAACCGGCGGCAGCAAATGCATGAGCCAACCGATTCCGCTTAACTTGATTAAGATTCCGATGATGACGTACATGATGCCGCTCATGAAGAGTGCGACTAACATGTCTCCTAAGCTGTGTGTGCTTAATCCTGTGATAATCGGTGTAATGAAGGCGAAACTTGAGCCTAAGTACGCTGGAATCATTGCTTTCGTGATTAAGATGTAAAGCAGTGTTCCGATTCCTGATGCAAGCAATGCCGCAGATATCGGCAAGCCTGTTAAGAATGGTACTAAAACTGTTGCGCCGAACATTGCGAATAGATGCTGCAAGCTCAAGAATGCCCATTGGCCAGCCTTAGGCTTTTCATTTACATCTAGTACGGGTTTCACCGTTCGCTCAAACATTTGTTCATTTTCCATTTCTCTTTTTCTTCCTTTCATGAAAAAAATCTCTTTACAGCAATCAGCATGCAAAGAGACGTTTGTGGGGGAAAGATAAGAAGTTGTTGTCAGGTTTGAGATACAGATGTACCTCGGTAGAAGTTGTTTCTTACAGTTGTGCGCCTCTCGTGCGCTTGGTTGTAAGTGACAACGCCATCCTATCTAACCCTTTGTCAGTCTCTCGTACTGATTTAAAAGGGTAAGCTATTCAATTATGACTGCGTTGCGACCGTCCGTTTCATCCACATAGACTGAAACTTCTTCGTCTTTCGCAGTTGGAATATTTTTACCTACGAAATCAGCGCGTATCGGCAACTCGCGATGTCCGCGATCTACCAACGTGGCTAATCCGATTTTTTGTGGTCGAGAATGGAGTAAGATTGCATCCAATGACGCACGTACAGTTCTGCCTGTGTACAGCACATCATCAATAATGATAACGACCTTATCTGTGATATCAACATCAATCACAAATGATTTCTCTGACATCTTAGGTGTCGGTAATTCTAAATCATCTCGAAATTGCGTGATGTCTAAAGTTCCTGTCGGTACTGTAGTATCTTCAATCTGCTGAATTTTATCTTGGATACGTTTCGCTAAAAACTCACCGCGCGTTTTCACACCCAGCAAAACAAGATCCTTCGTACCTCGGTTATACTCTAAAATCTCATGTGCAATTCGAGTTAAAGTTCGCTGCATTCCCGCATCATCTAATACAATACGTTCTGTCATTCCCGCACTCACCTTTCCATAAAAAAATCCCATGTCTCAATTGAGAGACACGGGATTCTTGAAGACCATGGAGATTGAACTATCTCAAACACTTGCAGTCACACTTTTGTCGGTTGCTTTATTAAATCTGTATGGCAATCAGGGTTGGTGAATTGCTTAATCATACAAAACTACATCTTAATAAAGCGCTGAAGTGATTCTTACTTATCGTGTTTACATGGTAAAAATTATCCTGTCTTCGGAGCATCTCTGTACCCTCAATTAAAGACTAACGATTTCTTTATTAAACTGTAATTAGTTTAACACAGATTAACAAAATGTCAAAGGAATTTTTGGGTAATCACCAAGTAAAATTAATTCAGCAAATGATGTATCAACCAATTCATTCAAATGTTAAAATTTTGTTGATTATTATTTAATACTAGATATCACATCATGACTATAATACATTTTACAATGAGGATAGCTTTCCTCTTCAACCTCTCGATCCTTGTTTTTTTCTTTAACAAAGTAATACTTTATATACTTTTCAATGTTGTACTTTCGTGCAAATGTTGTTGAGAAGGGAACTTCTTTCTTTTTCTTTATATAGTAAAACAACTCTTCTTCTTTACTCGAAGCATTTTGTATAGTGATTACATTACTTTTTAAAGCAATGCGAATATCTTGATCACTAAAATAATAACTGCCGCTTTTAGTGTTCTTTTTTTTATTAAAGCCAACATATATCGATAATAAGACTGATTTTCCAAATATAGCGTCACTTTGAACTTTTTCATTTTTTTCTTCTACCAAAAATGTATGGGTATTTGTTATAACTTTTTTAACCATGATTGTCCTCTCCTAATAACTGTAAAAATTCCATTTCATTGAGAATATTAATATCGAATCCGTTTCCTATAAGTTCTCTAGCCTTTCTTTGATTAGAAACCAATCCATTTTCATCCTTGTATCTTTCTTCCTGCTCTCCCTCTACCAAAATATTTGTTTTCTTGCTCACACTTCTAGAAACATTGGCATTATTTTCTCTTGCTTTAATTTGCAATTTTTCTTTCCCGCTATCAAACAAGCCTGTAAACACTATGTTTTTTCCAGATAGATTTTCATTGTTAGTATTAATTATTTTTACTCTTTTGATTTTGTTAGTATTTGCACCCTTCTGAAAAGAAAAAGGTTTACCAAATGAACGAACAGCATTAACAGTTTTGCTAAATTTAAAATAATGATTCCCTGACGAAATTAGCATTTCGAGAACACTCGGAAATTCATTTTCTGAGGCTAATTTAATCAATAGCGTTGCTAATTTTTCAGTATCAACTATAGCCGAGTGCAAATTTTCCTTAGAAACATTATAATAATCACATAAATTAGATATACTTACTGAACGATTATGTAAATAAAGTCTAAATATATTCACACTATCAACATAGAGAAAATTGGGAAATCTTATATCATAGTCTTCCATAGTTGTCTTTAAAACAGATATATCAAAATTTGCATTATGAGCAATAATAATTTGCGACTCTTTTAAATAGGGTTCCATTTCTTTATAGACAACATCAAACGCTCTTGCATTTAGTATTGTTTCTTTGGAAATTTTATGCACTTTGGCATTTTCACTATTGTAAGTATTGTTTTTTGGATTAATATATGAAGAGTAAGAACCTACTATTTGCAAGTCATTTATTAATGTAATCCCTACTTCACAAGGGCTGTTTGTGCTTGTGTTCATCGTCTCAAAATCAATTACAGCGACTTCATATTTTCTCATTATTATCACTCCACTTCTTATAATTAGATTATGTAAAACAATTATATCTATACATAATATATATTAAAATCAGTAGATTGGATAGTTTTATATTCGAATATTCTGATTTTTCATTGGATAACTGATATACTTCTGCAATAAATTAAAAAAATAGCATTTTCAATAGTAATTCAACTATTGAAAACGCTAAAATAATAATTTCTCAACACTTACGCTTCTCTCTTACGAATATCTTCAAGTATTTCCTCAAAGTAATCTGGAAGAGGTGCTTTTCGTTCGATGTACTCACCGGTTACTGGGTGTGTGAAGCCAATGACACCTGCATGTAAGGCTTGACCGCCGATATCCATTGTTTTCTTTGGTCCGTATTTAGGATCGCCGACTAATGGATAACCGATGTATTTCATATGTACACGAATTTGGTGTGTACGTCCTGTTTCAAGTTCGCATTCTACTAATGTGTAATTGTTAAAGTGTTCTAATACATTAAAATGTGTAACCGCATCTTTGCCGTCATCAACGACTGCCATCGCTTGGCGGTCGATTTTGTTTCGGCCGATCGGTGCGTCGATTGTACCGTAATCATGCGGGATATTGCCGTGAACAAGTGCTGTATATTTACGTGTTACGGTTTTATCCATTAATTGTTCGACAAGGCCGCGGTGAGCCGCATCATTTTTCGCAACCATCAATAAACCAGATGTGTCTTTATCGATACGGTGTACAATACCAGGTCGGATTTCACCGTTAATACCGCTTAAATCTTTAATTTGATACATTAAGCCGTTCACTAATGTCCCTGTATAATGACCAGGTGATGGATGAACCACCATACCTTTAGGTTTATACACAATCGCAACGTCTTCATCTTCATAATAGATATCAAGTTCTAAGTTTTCCGGTTTGATATCCGCTTCAACTGTTTCTTTCTCAGTCACTTCTAATGCATCATTTTTTCTTAATTTATAATTGGCTTTCACCACTTTATTATTCACACGCACCAAATCTTCTTTAATCCAGTCTTGGATTTGGCTGCGTGACCAATCTGAGTTCTGTTCAGGTAAGAATTTATCTATACGCTGACCAACATGTTCATCTTCTGTTATTTGATAATGAAATTGAGTCATTTCAACACTCCTTTACTTCACTTTGCTTTTTTCGAATCAAAGATTATCAAGATTAATATTAAAATTACACCTACTGTCAAACTAGCATCTGCGACATTAAAGATTGGGAAATCATAACCGAATATATACGTATCAATGAAGTCCACGACTTCACCATTTCTCATACGATCAATAAAGTTGCCTAATGCGCCCGCAAATAACAAGCTGATCGCAACTTGCATCCAGAAATTGCCTTTCGCTTCTTTAATGTAGAAAAAGATTAACAGACCTAAGACAATAATAGTCACAATAAAAAAGAAACTCATTTTGCCGCTTAAGATTCCCCAAGCAGCACCTGTATTACGATGTGATGTAATATTTAAAAAGCCGGGAATTACCAAATAAGAATCTCCCACTGACATAGTTTTAGAAATAAATGCTTTGGTTATTTGGTCTAAAATCAGTATCGCGAGTGTTACGAATAATGAGATACTGATAAAATATGGTTTTCTCATGTCTTCCTCCTTGAAGCATCCAATAAAAACACGCGCTTATCTTTGCTTCACACTTCTTCTTAACAACATTGTATATTATAACAAATTGCCAGTAGAACAGATACTAAAATTATCAATTAAACATCTTTAGTATCTTGCGCTTTCGGATTCTTTTTCGGATGAATATAATGATAATCTTGAACACGTTCAGGTTGAATCGTACGTGAAGTAATTTTGTGCGGTGCCTCGTAATTCATTTCAGTCACATATAATGCACCATTATCATGAATCGCTTCAATATAAGCTACATGGCCTTGTTCTCCTCTAGGAGACTGCATTAATGACTTTACTTTCGGCTGCTGGTTCACTTGATAGTCATCTGCTTCAGCTTTATCAGCCCAATACTTCGCATCTCCCCAGCTATTGCCGATCATATTGCCGTCTTTCTTCACTTTCTCAAAGACATAATCAGTACATTGCCCTTTATCATAAGGATTGAAGGCCATTGGGTCAGGTTTCATTTGTTCGATATAGTGTTCAATGTCGTCTTGATGGTCAACTGCCACATAAGCAGCACCTCCAAGTACAACCAGCAGTGCACCTGCTGAGATTAGTTTCTTCAATCGTTATCAAACTCCTAGATAATTAAATCGAAATTCTATGCCGTCTGGTCCTTTCAACCATTTATGTGTAGTAGCCGGATAATGATAATCTACCAGTGCCAAGCCATAAGTATCATCACTTTCCATCCGCTGCATGCTCGACATCCAATGATTGACTGCTAAGTTATGATGATAACCGTCTGTAGACATAAACAATGAAGTTTTATTAACATAAGATGATTCTTCTAAACCAAAATGTTTTAAATAATAGTCTTTGACTTCAGATAAACGTACCGTCTTTAAATGAATATTCCCGATTTGACTGTCTGACGGCATACCTTGCCAACCTTGTTTACTGCGCAGATTCATTAATTTAGATGCATATAAATGGCGTGTATCCATAATTACACGATTTTCTTTATCAAATTCCCACGTTTCTTCTGGCGCATCCGCATAAAATTCAAAGCCGTTGCCTTCTGGATCGCTGAAGTATAGTGAAGTACTGACATCATGTTCTGCCCCGTTCAGCACAATATTATTTTCTGTAAGATGCGCCATTAAATCCGCTAATTCAGAATGCGAACCTAAACGAATACCGATATGGAATAGTCCTGCTTCAGACACCAATGGTTCTCTCCCATTATCTAATTGACGCAATGTAATACGGTGACCAGAATCTCCTACTTCATATTGTATAGAAGTATACGTCTCATTCATCACATTAAAACCTAAAAGGTCTTCATAGAAAGATTTTAACGCTTCTTTATCTCTGACATTCAAGGTCACACCGTTGACGTAATTTTTCACTCGATATTGACTCAATTTCGCCGCTCCTTTCTGTCTATTTTCAAATTGACGTTCAATAAGGGTAATCTCCATTATAACGAGTTTTAATCTGAATTACTTATGATTGGCTCAAAAAATCGCTTATAAAAAAAGTTGTACGCACCAAAAAAGCACTCTGAATTAACAGAGCGCTTTTAGAGTGTATACTGCAAGTACTATTTAACTAATGCCTGCACTATTAAAGTGAAGCTACAACGCCTTGGCAGCGTGGGCAAAGATGATCTAAACCATTTGCTGAACCCAGTTCAGTGCTGTAGTTCCAGCATCTTTCACATTTTTCACCATCAGCGTGTACGACTTTGATGTCACCGTGATAGTATTCAGTACCATCTTCAACTTTGTCCTCAACTTCAACTTGAGACACGATGAATAATTGATGCAAGTTTTCGAAGTCTTTTAAGAAGGCTTTCGCATCAAAGTGTTCATTGTTTCCGATGATCACTTTAGCTTCTAATGATTTACCGATAACTTTGTCGTTACGTGCACTTTCTAAAGCACGGTTAACATCATCGCGTAATTTCATAAATGCATTCCATTTTTCTAATAATTCTGCGTCTGGTTCAACAACTTTAGGCATGTTAGCTAAGTGTACACTTTCTTCTTCAACATGAGGGATATAAGACCAAACTTCTTCAGCAGTAAGTGCTAAGATAGGTGCTAATAATTTTGTCATGTCGACTAAGATTTGGTATAACACCGTCTGCATGCTGCGGCGTTTAGGTGAATCTTGTTTTTCAATGTACAAGATATCTTTACCATAATCTAAGTAGAAGTTACTTAACTCAACATTGATGAAGTTTTGAACTTCTTGATAGATGTTTAAGTAGTCGAAGTTATCATAATGTTTAATGATGTTTGCTGTGAATTCGCGTAAACGATTCAATAAATAACGGTCGACTTCTAATAATTCAGATTCAGGCAATGCATCTGTATTCGGATTGAAGTCATTGACGTTACCTAACATGAAACGTAATGTGTTACGGATTTTACGATAAACATCTGCTGTTTGTTTTAAGATTTCATCAGAGATACGAACGTCAGCTAAGTAGTCTACACTGCTTACCCATAGACGTGCGATATCTGCACCTTTTTGTTTTACGATTTGATCAGGAACGATAACGTTGCCTAATGATTTACTCATTTTCTTACCTTCTCCGTCCATTACGAAACCGTGAGATAATAAGAATTTATAAGGTGATTGGCCGCGTGTCGCAACTGCAGTTGTGATAGAAGAGTTGAACCAACCACGATATTGGTCACTGCCTTCTAAGTAAAGGTCAGCTGGGAATGATAATTCCGGACGTGTTTCTAATACACCGCGGTGTGATGAACCTGAGTCGAACCATACGTCCATGATATCTTCTTCTTTTGTGAATTCGCCGTTCGGACTGCTTGGATGTGTGTAACCTTCAGGCAATAAATCTTTTGCATCACGGTCGAACCATACATTTGAACCATATTTTTCAAATAAGTCTGCGATATGGTAGATGATTTCTTTGTCCATGATGATGTCGCCGTTTTCTGCGTAAAATACTGGTAATGGCACACCCCATACACGTTGACGTGAAATTACCCACTCACCGCGGTCGCGGATCATGTTATAGATACGTGTTTTACCCCAATCTACTTTGAAGTGTGTATCTTCGATAGCATCTAAGATATCTTGACGCACTTTACTGATAGATGCGAACCATTGCGGAGTCGCACGGAAGATAACAGGTTTTTTCGTACGCCAGTCATGAGGGTAACTATGTGTGATGAATTGTAATTTCAATAATGAACCATTTTCTTTAAGCAAGTCAGTAACTGCTTTGTTGGCTTTGTCATAGAACATACCTTCGAATTGTCCGCCTTCTTCAGTGAAGACCCCTTTATCATCTAAAGGACTGATTACAGGCAAGCCATATTTTTGACCTACGATATAGTCATCTTCCCCGTGTCCAGGAGCAGTATGAACACAACCTGTACCAGCATCAGTTGTTACGTGCAAGCCGTTGATAACTAAAGAAACACGATCGATAAACGGATGTTGTGTTTCCACATATTCTAATTCTTTACCAGTGAATGTTTTTTCTAATTCAATGGCATCTTTATCCCAACCTAGTTCTTCTGCAACTTCTTCAACTAAGTCTGCACCGACAACGTATTTTTCACCGTTCACATTATATTGACCGTATTTCAAGTCAGGGTGTACAGTAATCGCAACGTTTGAAGGTAATGTCCAAGGAGTAGTAGTCCAGATGATGAATTTCGCATCTTCATCTACAACGCCTTTGCCATCTTTTACATCGAAAGCAACGTAGATAGATGGTGAACGTTTATCATGATATTCGATTTCTGCTTCAGCTAATGAAGATTCACTTGAAGGTGACCAGTAAACTGGTTTTTTACCTTTGTAAATTAAACCTTTATCTGCCATTTCACCGAATAAACGGATTTGTGCAGCTTCATATTCAGGTTTTAAAGTGATGTATGGATCGTTAAAGTCGCCATTCACACCTAAACGTTTGAAGTCTTTCTTTTGAAGTTCGATTTGTTCTAAAGCGAATTCCTTACATAATTCACGGAATTCAGAAACAGGCATTTCTTTACGTTTAACACCTTTTTTTGTTAACGCTTGTTCAATCGGCAAACCATGTGTATCCCAACCAGGAACATATGGTGAATAATAACCTTGCATTGATTTATAACGTACAATGAAGTCTTTTAAAATTTTATTTAAGGCATGACCCATGTGCAAGTTACCATTCGCATATGGCGGTCCGTCATGTAAAATATAAGTTTCATTTCCCTTGTTTTTCTCTAAGATTTTGTGATATAAATCTTGTTCGTCCCATTGTTTTTGAATTTCTGGTTCTTTCTTAGGTAATCCCCCTCGCATTGGGAAGTCTGTTTTCGGCATTAGTAGCGTGTCTTTGTAGTTCATTAATTTTCACTCCTTAAAATATAAAAAAGAACTCTAAGTTCAATTAACAGGGACGAACAACCGCGGTACCACCCTGATTAACTCAACTTAGAGTTCTCTTAATTCTTACTAATATAATGTTGAATAAGACAGTGATATAAGAATTAAACATATATTAGGCTCACACCATCCCTAACTCGCTGTTATGTTAATATGCGACTTAATTCTTACGCGTCTGTCTCATGACTTTGTTTGTTATTTATTTTCTTTATCTTTCGCTTCTTGTGCTGGTTCGCTGCCTTCTTGGGCTTCCGCTTTTTGTGCTTGTGCTTGCTGCTTTTCTTGTTCAGTTACATCATTTTGATGCAGATGCTGGAAGTTTTCTTCTGTCACTTGTTGTGCATCCAAGTCATAGTTTAATAAATAATCCCAATCATCATTTTTCAATAAATCCAACTGAGCTTCAACCAGCATACGGAAACGAGAACGGAAAATTTTAGATTGACGTTTCATATCTTCTGTTTGGAATGAAAGTCTTCTTGCTTTTTCCACACCATCGTTTACAATACGATCTGCTTCAGCTTTTGCTTTTGCTACAATCGCTTCAGCTTCTTTCGTTGCTGCTGCTTTTGTTTCTTGGCTTGCAGTTTGTGCTTGTACTAAAGCATCGCTTACAGATTGTTGTACTTCTTTGTAAGCTTTTAAGTTGTTTTCTTTTTCTTCAACAACTGTTTCCAATTGTTTCTTTTGTTCTTTTAAATGTTCAATTTCTTGGCTAAGCTGGCTTAAATAATCAGCGACTTCTGTTGGTTCCAGGCCATTCTTAGTTTTTGAAAATTCTTTGTTTTTAATTTCGTTCGGTGTAAAAGACATCTTATATTGTCCTCCTTAATCATACACTATTTGAATAAAGTTTCATATACTATGCGCAGTTTGTCTTTCTTTGTTTTATGACCGATTTCAGTCACTCTCGCACGGCCATGTCCTTGTATCGACAGCAAATCTCCAGGTTCAAGTTGGAAATCTGGACGTTCAATAATTGTATGATTCACTTTGATACGTTTCTTTTCAATATATTGTTTCGCAATTGAACGTGATTTACGAATCATTTCCTTCAGTACAACATCTAAACGCATTGCACTGACAGTAGCTTGATGTAAAGTCCAATTCTCTTTTGATTGTATCATATCTTCTAGTGGAACTTCATGCAGTTTGACCGGAACACCCTTGATTCGCTTTAATTCCAACATTATATACGATTTAATATTCTTTGTCAAAATAAACTGAATTTTATCGCCTACAATAATATCGCCCAACTGATCTCTTTCAATACTTAAAGACATCAACGTACCTAACACATTGCGGTGGTCGATTGTCGCGAACTTTTCAGGATATTCTAAATCAAGCAGCACCAGCTCAAAGTCTTCTTCTGCCGGTGTGAAATAATCCGGCGCAATCACAGCACGCTTGCGTTCGCTTGAAGGCTGCCCGCCATTAAAGGTGACATGCAGGTCATCATAACTGCCTACAATAACCTCTAAAATATATTGTGCGCGCGGATCTAGAAAATGTGTCAGTACCGGCGCATAGTTGCGCTCGGCTTGTTGTACTTTATCGATTAACATGGTAATTATCGGTTGTTCTTCTTTTCTGAAATGCTGATAGATATCTATGTCTATTCACCTCTTTACAAAATAAAAAAGGTAAGCCTAGTCGTTTGAAGCTTGGCGTACCTTTTTAGAAATGATATTAAGCTAATTGTTGTAAAATCAACACGAATATAGCATGAAGTCCTTTTTGGAAGAAAATAAGGACAAAAATTGCTGCGATACTTGAAATATCAATCATACCGATCGGCGGTATGATTTTACGAAACGGTGCTAAAAACGGTTCGTAGATTTTATGCAGGAATCTGCCGAAGGCTGAACCTTGTGCATTTGGAATCCATGACATAAAGAAGTAGATAATCATACCCCAATAATATACCGTAAGCAATATCTCTATCACACTAAATACAAGACTTAAAAATCCAACTAAACTCATAGACGTTTACCTCATTCATAATCAAATTCTGACGTGTCTAAGTCTTCTGTAATACTGCCGGCAACTTCTACATTATCCGGTGTACATAAGAAGATATCATTACCTACACGTTGAATATCCCCGCCGATTGCATAAACTGTACCGCTTAAGAAATCGATAATTCTTTTTGCGGATACGTTATCAATACGCTGCAAGTTCACAAGTGTGGCACGTCTGTTTTTCAACTCATCCGCAATATCTTGCGTATCTGAGAACACGCGTGGCTCGAATAAACACATTTTTGAACTTTCGTGCAAGTTCGCTGCGTTCATATTCACGACATTTCTAGCAGAATCATTGGATGTTTGATTAGCCATATGATACTTCCTTTCGTTGGAAGACGACTGCAATCTTTTACCTTGCGTTTGACGTTTCGGGACAGTCTTAATTGCACGCTGTCTTTCATTATAGTAATTATTGTTTTGTTGCGGTGATGTATGCTGACTTTGAGAAGGTTGTTCTGGTTGCGGCTCAGGCTCTGGTTCAGCTTGTACTCTGTTTCTGTTTTGCTGCTGATGATCAGCAACTTCTTCTTCCTCTTCTATCACAAAAAAATTGCTAAATAGGTCTTTTAAAGCCAAGTGGCTCACTCCTCTTTTCCTACTAATTTAGTACCGATTCGTACAAAAGTTGCGCCCTCTTCTGCAGCAATTTCATAATCATTGCTCATGCCCATAGATAATTCAGTGCACGGCGCATAGTCTAAGTTTTTCGCTTTGATTTCATCGCGTTTATTTCTAAGTTTTTCAAAAATATCTCTGATTTCTGATTCGTCATCAGTATAAGGTGCCATTGTCATCAGACCTACGACTTTAATGTTTTCATATTGTTCAAGCCATTCGATGAAAGCATCCACTTCTTCTAACGCAAGACCATGTTTGCTTTCTTCTTCTGAAACATTCACTTGAACAAAACATTTCACAACATGTGATGCACGTTTATTAATCTCTTTCGCTAAGCTTTTGCGATCTAATGCGTGCAAATAGTCGATGTCATCAATAACTTCTTTCACTTTACGTGATTGCAAAGTGCCGATAAAGTGCATAACAGCGTCATCCGGCAAAGCTTCATGTTTCTCTTGGAAACCTTCTAAACGATTCTCACCGAAGTGTCTGATACCGGCATCATATGCTTCTTTAGCTCGCTCTATTGTAACATATTTTGTTACAGCAATCACGTTAGGTCTGGCAGTACGATTTGCTTTTTCCAAACTTTTTGTAATATGGTCGTTGATTTGTTCTAGATTTTGTTTCACATTCATTTCAATTACTCCTTACTTCTACTGTCCAATAAATGCTAACATCCGGCCAGTCTTACTCTTCTCCACCCTATATGAAAAGAATAAGTCTAAGTTTTCAGATGTCGCATATTCTGTCACATCAATATTTGCTTCAGGTACACCTGCTTGAATTAATAATCGGCGATTGGCCTCTTTTAAATCAATTCCGTGTCGATCGCTTCCGCGTGTTTCGATAAACGCTCTTGCATCCACAGGCAGTGCTTCAAACTGTGCTTTGATATCATCATTAATTTCATAACTATTCGATGTTGCGGGACCGATGACTACTTTCAAGTCTGCTAAATCAAAATCAATTTGTTTAAGTATTTCCTCAGAAATACGTCCGACAGTCCCTTTCCATCCTGCATGAGCAAGACCAATAAAATGATGCTTTGTGCTGTAAAAATAAACAGGCACACAATCTGCATAGCACATTGTCAGCAGCAAGTTTGAATCATACGTATAAAGCCCATCTACACCGTGCAGAGCATCTGTTAATGTATCAATGTTCGTATTCGCATCTTTTGTTGTCACTTCAACGACATGATTGCCATGCGTTTGTATTGGGAAGACCCATTGCTTTCTGTCATAGCCGATGGCTTGTGCAAGTGTCTGCTGATGCGCATGTACATTTTCAGCCTTGTCGTCGATATATAATGCCATATTAAAAGCATTGCTGGGATATGGACTTTGTCCATCTTCTCTTGTCGTAAATCCCAATGTAATTTGATCTGACTTTGCGTCAGTATGTTCTAAGTAATGTGATTGCTTCGCAAATTTCTCTGGCATAACTATCTCTCCTGTTTATTATATAGATGCTATACTTACGTACCTTATCAACTTAATAGTAAGACTTACACACTCAAAATTCAAATATATAAAAAGTGTCACCAGATCCATCCGATCTGATGACACTTTAGATTATTGTTCTCACTAGACCACTCGATGACCTGTTGCATCTAATCTTGCGTGATACTATGGTTGATTGCTCAATGCAAACTCTATAGAAAGATATTAACGTCTAGTTCTTCTTGAACGTCTTTCTTCTCTGTTTCTGATGAAACTTGGAATATCATCTTCTTTAGTAGTGTGTGTTCTTGGTTCGCTTGTTGATTCAGAACTATGAGATCTTGGCGCATGTCCGATTCCTTCGTCATTTGAAGTTGTCGCACTGCTTGCGCTTGATCCGAAACCTGTATTAGATTGTTTACGTGCATGTGTTGCTGGTTTATCTTCAAAACCAGTCGCAATCACTGTTACCACGATTTCATCTTGTAATTCAGGGTTGATTACTGTACCGAAGATCATGTTTACATCTTCATCAGCCGCATCTTGAACGATGTCTGCAGCTTCTTGTGCTTCGAATAAAGATAATGATTCTCCGCCTGTAATGTTCATTAGGACACCTTGTGCACCAACGATTGATGTTTCAAGCAATGGAGATGAAATAGCTTTTTTAGCTGCTTCAACTGCACGGTTTTCACCAGAAGAAACACCGATACCCATTAACGCTGAACCTTGGTTAGACATAATTGTTTTTACGTCTGCAAAGTCAAGGTTTACTTCACCTGAAACAGCGATTAAGTCAGAGATACCTTGTACACCTTGGCGTAATACGTTATCTGCTTCTTTGAATGCTTCCATCATTGGCGTTGATTTGTCAACGATGTCTAATAAGCGGTCGTTTGGAATTACGATTAATGTATCAACAGCTGCTTTCATTGATTCTACCCCAGCAGCAGCTTGTGTTTGACGTTTGCGTCCTTCGAAACTGAATGGGCGTGTTACAACACCTACTGTTAAAGCACCCATTTCTTTTGCGATTTTAGCAACAACCGGTGCAGCACCTGTACCAGTACCGCCACCCATACCAGCAGTTACGAATACCATGTCAGCGCCTTGAATTGCATCTTCAATTTGCTCACGTGATTCTTCGGCAGCTTTTTTACCGATTTCAGGGTTCGCGCCAGCACCTAAACCGCGTGTTAACTTTTCACCGATTTGGATTCTGGACTCAGCTTTAGATAAGTTTAATGCTTGACCGTCAGTGTTGATTGAAATAAATTCAACATTGTTCATTCCGTGGTCAATCATTCGGTTTACAGCGTTGTTACCACCGCCGCCAACACCAATGACTTTTAAAGTCGCTAAATGATTAAATCCTTGTTCAAATTCTAACATTTAAATTTCCTCCTAGTTTTAATGGGCAATCAATCAAATAGAGATTTCAATAATTTTTTAAATTTGCTCTCTTCTTGTTTCTCATGAGATTGGTCTGAGTTATAATCACTATCTTGCTTAGGATGTGTTTCTTTCGGTTCAGAAACCGTTTCATCCCCTTCAGTCGGTTCTTCAGCAACAGGCTCGTCATGAGACGGCTTGTTTTGTTTCTTCTTGAACCAGTCGAAACCGCTTGATTTTTCAGTATACTCTTTAGGGTTCGACTCTATGACTTCTTCTTCAAATTCTTCATTATCATGATTACTAATTGTAACATAATCTAATAATTCATCAAAAGCGATACTGCTGGAAATCGTTGAAATTGCTGAAGAGAATTCAGGTTTTCTGATTCCCATTTGCGAAGGTGTATGTATTCTAACCTTCTCATTAACCATATCTTGCAGTAATTCACGAACACCTAATAAGTTGGCTGAACCGCCTGTTACAACAAATCCGCCGTTTACTTTTGTTAAACCGAGTTCTTGCAATAAGTCGAAGACATTGAAGAAGATTTCCTCTACACGTGCTTCAATAATATCTGCTAAATCTTTTTGTGTAAATTGTGCATCCTCTTCGCTATCGATTTGTTCTACTGTGAAAACATCTTGATCTGATGCTGAATTGTAGAAAGCATGACCGTATTGATGTTTGACTTTTTCTGCAGTATCAAATGAAGTGTTCAGACCTTGTGCAACATCGTCTGTGATGTCGCGTCCACCCATTTCAATTGAATCCGCATCCACTAAGTCGCCGCGTTCGTAGAACGCCACTTGCGTTAAGTCTTGACCAATGTCAATCACACATGCGCCAAGTTCTTTCTCAGTCGGTGTAAGGATTGATCCGTAGTTGTATGCATCAGAATAAACATCTAATACATCTACACCGCATGCTTCCACACATTTAATCAAGTTGACTAGAATTGATTTTTGAATGGCAATGACGCCTGCTTCCACTCTCAATGAGTGTCTTGCAATCAATTCTTTAGGATCAGAAACTTCATTATCGTTATCAACGATGAAACGAATTGGGAATGTATCCACAACTTCAGTTTCTTCAACATCATTTTTGTCTCTGATGCCTTCTAATACTGTTTCAATATGTGTTCCTTTTACTTCTGTATCTTCATAAAATTCAATTTCATTGGTTTCATCAAAAACTTCAGTAGCGACAATCGGCAATTTCAAGAAGACTTCTTTAATGTCAACGCCAGATGCGATTGAAGCTTTCTTAATTGTATCTTTAACAGCTTGTTTAGCTAAATCAAAATCATCGATTAAGCCGTTCTTAATTCCGCTAGTATAGGTTTGTCCTGTACCTATCACATTAATTCCATTATGAAATTTTTCGCCTACTATTGTTTTTACACTAGATGAACCAATATCTACACTTACATAGTAATGTTCCTCCATAGATAGGCACCTCCTGACAATTTCTTTAAAAAATACACTATAGTTAGTTTACAATACGTTTCTATGGTTGTGAACTATAAACACATGATATTCAAGACTTTTTTAATTATTTGTACTACTTTCTTTCTTTGACTTATCATTCTTTGACTTATCATTCTTTGACTTGTCATCGTTTGTTTGATCATTAATTTTGTTCAATGTTGCTTGTAATTCGTCTTTCGCTTTATCTTCCATCGCTGTGCCTTCTTTAAGTTTCATACTGCTGTCTGAAGACGTTGATGAACCATCTTGATAAGGAATAAATGATGCGCCGACTGATAAATCAATGTAACCTGATTTTTTCAGTTCTCCGGATGCATCTCTGTCTAACGCACTTGCCATATCTGGATAGTACTTCATTTTATTCGCAATTGTATTCATATTGCCGATGACTTGAATATCATCTTTCATATACAATCTGACTTTATTGCGGCTTTCCTTATCATCTGCGTATTCGACTTCAGAGATAGCTTGACGAATATTTTTCGGCATTTCAGATAAAGCTTGAATGATTTTCTCGCGGTTAGAAGCATTAAAACCTGAAACCACAGGAGCATCATTCGGCAATTTTCCTTTATAATCTTTTAAAATATGATCATTTGAAAGGATGGGATGAAATTTCCCTTTTTCTTCAAGCAAACCGACTAACTGATACTCTTTGACTTGCACTTCTAGGTTGTTTGGCAGTTTTCTGTTGATTTGCACCTCTTTAACAAAAGGATTTTGTTTCATCTTATCGACAGCTTTGCCTTTGCCGAACATGTAGATTTTAGTATCCTTCTTTAAATTCAAAGCGTTCTTAACCTCTTTATCAGAAAGATAATGATTTCCTTTAATATCTACACGGTCAATATTACTGATCGGCGTAAACATATACAACACAATTAAAATAATCAGTGCGATGAGCGTACCGAAGATTGACAATTGGATACGCCGTTGTCTTTCTCTTCTTTTTCGACGCTTTTCCTTGAGGTACTCAGAATCGATTTTACGAACTTTATCCGTCATTAATACATCACACCCCTACTTCGAAGGCAGATGCGAACGGAAGCTGTCGATAAAGACATCGCCGCGTTCTTCAAAAGTATTGTATTGATCCCAGCTGGCACATGCCGGTGAAAGCAAGACTACATCATTAGGTTCGATGACCTCTTGTACTTTGTTAACAGCATCTTTCACATCGGTCGCACGAATCACATACTTGCCTTGGCTTTCGCCGAGTTTCGTTAACTTGTCTTGTGTTTCGCCGAATGTCAGCATCACTCTTACATTCTTCATGTAAGGAATCAATTCATCGAAGCCGTTGCCTCTGTCTAAACCGCCGCATAACCATACAATCGGCTGATTAAATGAATTCAAGGCAAATTGTGTTGCTAACGTATTCGTTGCTTTAGAGTCGTTGTAATATTTGTTCGTTTTGTTAGAACCAATATATTGCAGACGGTGTTTGATACCAGAGAATGTAGTTAATGTATGATTAATCGCATCTACCGGTACACCTGCAAGTACTGCTGCTAAGACTGCTGCTAAGATATTTTCAAGGTTATGCTCGCCAGGGAGCACAATATCATCTTTATGAATGAGACGTAAACCATTTAACATGATATAGCCGTCTTTGATGTAAATACCGTCAACTTCTTGATTGGTTGAGAAGTAATAGGTTTTGGCTTTTAAATCTTCTGTTTCAATCAAATGACGCTGACTGTAGTTGCAAATCAAATAATCATCTTCTGTTTGATTTTTATAGATACGGCGTTTTGCATTGCGGTATTCTTCCAGCGAACCATGATAATCAAGGTGTGCTGAATAGATATTAGTAATAATCGCAATATGCGGACGGTACGTATCAATACCTAATAATTGGAAAGATGACAACTCTGTAATCAAGTAATCATCGGGATGTGCTTCTTGTGCCACTTTAGATGCTACATAACCGATGTTGCCTGATAACAGCCCTTTGATTCTGCTGTTGTCAAACATGTCTCCAATCAAGGATGTTGTGGTTGTTTTACCGTTCGTACCAGTCACCGCAATAATCGGCGCTTCTGAAATTAAGTAGCTTAATTCAACTTCAGTTAAAATCGTTAACCCGCGTTTTTCTGCTTCTTCAATTAAAGGCACAGTATATGGAATCCCCGGGTTCTTTACGATAATGGGATGATTATCAAGCAATGAGAGCGGATGGTGACCGCCGATAACTGTTAATCCCATTTTCTCTAAATCATTTGCGTGCGGATCTTTGGAAAGGTCGCCGCCATCATTCACAGTAACATCTGCCCCTAAATGATATAATAATTTAGCTGCTTCATAACCGCTTTTCGCTAAGCCAACTACTAAAACATTTTTTCCTTCTAATCCTTTGTATTTAAGCATTTATCAATGCACTCCAATCCATAATCCTATCAAACCTGTAATGAGGCCTACTGTCCAAAATACAGTAACAACTTTCCATTCATTCCATCCGCTTAATTCAAAGTGGTGATGCAGCGGACTCATTTTAAAGATACGTTTGCCGGTTAATTTAAATGATGCTACTTGCAAAATAACAGATAATGTTTCAGCAACAGACACAAAACCGATAAACAGTAATGAAATTTCCGCATTCAGCATAATCGACACTGTTGCGATAATACCGCCTAATGCCAAGCTGCCTGTATCACCCATGAATGTTTTGGCCGGGTTGACGTTATAGAATAAGAAACCTAATAACGCAAAGACCATAATGATACAAAACGTACCCACAGCATGGTCGCCAAGCATAAAGCTCATAATCGCATACATCGCAAATGCGATGATTGATAAGCCGGTTGCCAAGCCGTCTAAACCATCTGTTAAGTTCACAGCGTTAGAGAAACCGACTTGCCAGAATACGATAAAGATGACATAAGCGACTGACAATGGGATATGCACTGTCGTAAACGGAATGTGGATGCCTGTCGCAAAATGAATCATATTGAATGTATCACTTAAGATAAAGAAAATAACCGCAATCGCAATTTGCGCTAAGAATTTTTGTTTGCTTGTCAATCCTTGGTTATTCTTCTTAACGACAATAATATAATCATCAATAAACCCGATTAATCCGAACCCTACTGTCACAAATAACAATAAGATGAATGGGTTAGGGTTATTTGAAAAGATGATCGCAATAATCGTAGTGACAATAATACTGATTAAGAAAGTCAGGCCGCCCATTGTCGGTGTGCCTGTCTTTTTCATGTGGCTTTTCGGCCCCTCTTCTCGAATACTTTGGCCGAACTTCATTCTCTTCAGTGTTGGAATCAAAATCGGCACTAATACTGCTGTGATTAATAATGCAACGATTGCTAAAACATAAACCATAGTTATCTCCTTGTTATATATAATTTTAAACACTTATGTAAAGCGAGGCATGGGCACCGAGGTACCCTTACCTCTTCTGTCTATTTTGCTGAAGGTGCGGACAATTCAACTTCTAATTGTTTTTGATCTTTAAGCGGTGTATTCGGACTGATAGATTGTTTAGATACAAATCCATTACCTTTCATTTTAACACTAATTCCAGTTAAGGATTCAAAAGCTAATACATCATCTTTGCCCCAGTCTTTCATATCCGGCATAGTCATGTCGCCATCTGTTTTGATGAATACTTTGCTGTAAGGCAATGTTTTTTCGTTGCCTTCAGGCAGCTGCTGCGCCACGTTGTCGCCTTGACCGATGACAACCGGTTTTAAGTTCTGAGCTTTAAGTGCATCTTTTGCTTTATCAACAGATTGTCCTGAAACATCAGGTACCTTGCTGAAGGATGCTTTAGATGATGAATCGCTTGATTTCCCTACATTCAAGTATTTCAATGTATTTTCCATAATTGGATTAAAGGCTTTGCTGACACTCATTTCATATGCTTCTTTTTTGTTTTTCTGAGCCAAACTCATACCTGCATAAACCACAACTTTAGGGTCTTTGCTCGGTGCATGGCCGATAAAGCTTGTGAAGTATGGATAAGGTCCTTCTACGTAACCGCCGTTTTCCGGATCGGCAACTTGTGCTGTACCGGTTTTACCGCCGATACGATAGCCTTTGACTCTGAAGTTCTGCGCATGACTTTTCTCGCTGTTAACAACTAAGTCTAATTCTTTCATCACTTTCTTAGAAGTTGTTTCGGTAATCGGTTTACCGACAATTTCTCTTTTACCTTTATATAATTCTTTATCTTTGACTGGATTATTGATACTGCTGACATACCAAGGTTTAATCATATTTCCTTTATTGAACATTGCGCTTTGTGCTTGCAGCATTTGAACCGGAGTGACTGTTGTTGATTGTCCGAATGCTGAAGTTTTTTGTTGCAGTTCATTATCCCAAGCGATACCGCCAGGTGCTTCGCCATCGAATAAACCACCTGTTTTCTTACCGAAACCGAATTTTTCATACCAAGATTTCATCTTATCAGCACCGACTAAATCTTGAAGGTGCATCATCAATGTGTTGGATGAATAAGTGAAACCAAGACTCATTGGAATTTTACCCCAACCGGTACGGTTCCAGTCAGAGATTTCAGAACCCATAATCGTACGATGTCCTGATTTATATTCTTTCTTAGGATCGAATTTGCCTTCTTGAATGGCTGCTGCTAAACCGTATGTTTTAAATGTAGAACCTGGTTCATACGTGTTTTGATATAAATCATTAGCCCAATTTTTACCGAAGTCTTTCCCTGTTTCAGGGTTGAACGTCGGACGTTGGCTGAATGCCAAAATTTCGCCTGTATGGGCATCCATAACAACCACGAATGCATCTTTCGGTGCGAAGTGATCATCGAGCTGATTCAATGCTTCTTCTACAAACACTTGGATATTCGAATCAATAGTTAAATGCACATCATCACCGCGTTGCGGTGCAACTTCTCGTTTAGAATTCGGTGCGATATAACCCCAAATATCATGAATATATTTTAAAGAACCATGTTTACCAGCTAAATAACTGTCGAAGATTTTTTCAACACCCATCGCACCTTTCAACTCGCCGTTATCCGGATTCTTTTGCGCCATACCGATTAAGTGTGAGGCAAAATTACCGTTCGGATAGAAACGTTCTGTTTCAGGATACAATTTAACACCAGGTATCTTCATCTTCTCGATTTTATCTTTTTGCTGATACGTCAAATTACTGCCTTTTCGTCCGAACTCTACTTGGAACGCTTTTTTGTTATTCAACATTTTCTCTATTTCTTTTGGTTCCATATCTATAACAGTTGAAAGCTTTTTCGCTGCTTCTTTTTTATCCACGACATGTCGCGGTTTCTCAGAGCCTTCATCCGCTTTTTTATCGATGACTGCTGTCAGCTTGAAGCGTTCAACATCTTCAGCCAGGACTTTTCCGTGGCGGTCATAAATCTTTCCGCGTTCCGGTTGTTCTTTACTTTCTACTAAATATTTTTCATTGGCTTTATTGATTAAGTCTTGCCCAGATGAATGCCCCGTCAGCATGACGAAGGCATACCTTAAAACCAATAGAAAAAAGAGCAGTCCGAACAAACTGACGAGGAGGACTGCCCCTATTTTATTTTTTTTAATTTTAATTTTTCGCTTCGGCATTATTACGCACTACCTTTACATTATCGTTCTTTAAGCTCATGCCTTGTTTTTGAGCTTTGTCGTAAATGCGTTCATAAGAAGAGTTCTTTTTGATTTCTGACTTTAATGCACTATTTTGACTTGATTGTTGTTCGATTTTGTAATCTAAATCTGCAATTTTCCCTTTAGTATCATAAGCATCCATTTTTAAAGAAAGTATATAAATACTTACCATTGCGATGACAGCGACTAAAGTTATGTATAATACCTTCTCGAATTTAGTTAGTTGAACAACTACTTTTCTTTTTACTTTTCTGGTTGGCGATGGTTCGGTTTGCGGTACTTGTCTTGCTGGTTCATATTGCTCGTTGTATGGTTCATAGATCTTTTCAACAGCCATAGCAGCTCGTCACTCTCCTATCATTTTAAAATCTCTGCTACACGCAATTTAGCACTGCGGGCACGATTATTTTCTGCTAAATCATCATCTGTTGCGGTAATCGGTTTGCGGTTCACACGTTTCAATTTCGGTGTATATTCCTCTGGAATAATCGGTAAGCCTCTCGGTACTTCCGGACCTTTCTCATATTCTTGGAAGATTTGTTTGCATAAACGGTCTTCTAATGAATGGAAAGTAATCACAGAAATACGTCCGTTAACCTTTACTCTATCGATAGCTTGCTCTAATGAATCTTCAAATGCTTTCAATTCATCATTGACTGCTATTCTGATAGCTTGGAAGACACGTTTTGCAGGGTGGCCGCCTTTACGTCTTGCTTTAGCGGGAATCCCTTCTTTAATCACGTCTACCAATTGTAAGGTTGTCTCAATGGGTTCATGTTCTCTCGTTTTTTCAATTCTTCTTGCAATCTGTTTAGAGAATTTCTCTTCACCATAGCGATAAAAGATTCTGACTAAACTTTCATATGGCCACTCATTTACAACTTCATACGCTGATAAAGGTTGTGTTTGATCCATACGCATATCCAGTCTTGCATCTTGGTGATAACTGAATCCTCGTTCAGGCACATCTAACTGCGGGCTGGAAACCCCTAAGTCATAATATATGCCGTCAACTTTGTCAATGTTCAAATCATCAAGGATTTGATTGATTTCTCTGAAATTGCTATGCACAAATGTGGCACGATCTAAATGGTCCTTTAAGACCTCTTTAGCATTTTCTATTGCTGTCATATCTTGGTCAATCGCAATCAGATGTCCATTGTCGTTAAGTTGATTCAATAAATAAAGGGCATGGCCTGCTCCACCAAGTGTGCAGTCAACATATACACCATCTTCTTTTATATTTAATTCATCAATGGTTTCTTTTAACATGACACTAACGTGATGAAACACTTTCATTCCTCCATTTAAAAATCAAAATCTATCAAATCTTCAGCGATATCTTCGAAACTGTCTTCAGATTCTTCATAGAACGCATTCCATGTTGCTCTGTCCCAAATTTCGATACGGCTTGAAACACCGATCACTGTACATTCCTTACTTAAATTAGCGTACTCCCTTAAATTTTTAGGGATATTGATACGCCCTTGTTTGTCGAGTTCCACTTCAACAGCACCTGAGAAGAACATACGCATAAACTTACGTGCGTCACGTTTTGTCATTGGTAATGACTTCATTTTCTCCTCGATATTCTGCCATTCTTCCATAGTGTATCCGAACAAACATTTATCAAGGCCTCTGGTAATGATAAAACGTTCATTTAATTCGTATCTGAATTTAGATGGTACAATCATGCGGCCTTTTGCGTCTAATTGGTGTTCGTACTCACCCATGAACATTTATCTCACCTCACCTTATTTATAATTTACCACAACTCCCCACTATCCTCCACCATTTATGTAAACATATCGAAAAAAATTCACTTTTGACATAAAAAAGACCCATGCTCCTCACCGCGAGCACGGGCAAATCATTGGTATATTAAGGTTTTATGATAATTTGATCTAAAGTGTAACGAAGTGGTGGATAGGTGGAGGGACTGAACATATCTGTCCCAAATTCATTCATAAATTGCAGCGCATTCCACACTCTTTCTTGAAGTCCTCCCATTGGGTGGAGAGAATCATTGATTTCTCTAAAATGTTTCATGCTGATTGCATTTTCTCTTTCGATATTCACGAAATAGCGTTTTCGCAAGTAATCATATTGCGATTGATGAATTTGATTATTTTTATTCACTAAATTTTTATTATCCTCGTTACCCTCTACTTCAGCTAAAAGCTGTTCATACACTTTTTGCTGATTTTCTTTTAACGCCTCTAATTGATTTAAGAAAGTTTCAGAAGCATGTGCTCTGATAAACTTATTCTTTTCATCTTCGATGCCGTGCTGGATCACATCTTCTGCTGTGATGTCATAACGTGCTAATAACTTTTCAACACGCTGTGTCAAATAAGTAATCTTCGTTCTCGGCAACACAATCGGCATATCAACACCTAAAACTTCAAATGCTGTTTTTAATTCGGCCCAGTATTTGATTTCGCTTGGTCCGCCGACAAAGCTGACTGTATTGAACAGCCATTCTTCCATGATAGGTCGTGTGACAACGTTATTAGAGAATCTTTCAGGACTTTGTTCTAAAATCTCTAACAAATCCTCTTTGGTATAAGCCGTCTGTGATTTGCTTGTGTAATAGTAACCCTCTTCAAACGTTAATAATTGACGCATGTCATCTTCATGTAAAAATAAATGTACATTTGTATCTGTTTGAATCATCGCATTCATACCTGCACCAACTGAACGTGCTTGCTGAGAACGGAACGCTTGGTCTACTTGTGCATGCTTTTCAATCATCTCTTTCAAGATTGGCCGTTCTAATTCTCGAAGTTTCTGATTTTGTGCATCTATTAGCAACAAACCATAATCTTTGAAGACTTCATGACATAAAGCTTTAAACATATCCGACCATGTTTCGTAATCTGTGATAATCTCACGCATCATTTGATGCAGCGGCTGCGTATGTTTAGTTTCAGGCAGCTGTACCATAAATTGATCCAATGCATGCAGTAATGCTTCCTTATCAGGTACATAACGCGACACATTGCTTTCAGGCGGTGTCATCGTATGATATTTTACTTTGTGCAATAATGCTTTTTGTTCATTAAAGACATACGTATGATTCACTTCATCGAAGTCATGGTCCTCTCCCGCAATCCAAAATACGGGCACAACTTCTTTATGATAGTCTTCTTGCAATTCACGACTTAAATTAACAATCGATAATATTTTATGAAAAGTATACAGCGGTCCCCCGAACAAGCCAGCTTGCTGCCCGCCGATGACTACTTTAGCTCCTTGATTCAATTTATCAATATTATCTCTTTGTTGATCAGATAAATCTAAATCTGACATGTACTGTTCAATAATTGAAGCTAACTCCTGCTCTCTGCCGTTATTCGGCTTGTTTAAAACTGTTTTAAAACTTTCAGGAGACATCGCATCATATTGGTAAAATGAGTTTAACAATGCATCACTTTCTTTTAATTTTGTCAGAAACTGATCATTCTCATTGATTTTTGCGGTTAAACAATCCATACACTTTTCTCCTTAACTACTGAGTTTTCTCAACCATAAGTATAATGTTTATCTATATATAACACAATTTAACGGCTTATCGTATTCAATGCGTGTAAGCGTTATTTATTATATAATGGCTATAACGAAGCAAGGGGGGAGACAGAAATGAGCAACGTTAAACATTTAGATATTAACTATAAGACAGATGAGTTATTTGCGGACTTTAGAGAAACAAGCAATCCTAACCTCGCCTTAATTGATGAATTTGCCGGCGAAATGATTGACGCAAGTTCTGAATCACCATTCTACGGCATTTTTGTAGGGGAAAAAATCGCAGCAAGAATGGCATTATACGAAAATGGCCAAGTTGAAGAACATTACTTCCCAGAGTACGACAATTACTTAGTATTGTGGAAACTTGAAGTACTGCCTTCTTTCCAATCAAGAGGATTAGGTACAGAACTTGTTGATTTCGCTAAAGAAAAGCACTTGCCGATTAAAGCAATTGCTAGAAACAAGTCAAAAGACTTCTTCATCAGACATGGTTTCAAAGATACAGAAGCCAAAAACCCTGAGGGTTATGATGTTCTAATTTGGGCACCAGGACATTAATACTTAAAGTTGTAATCAAATATCAGCTTATTATATGAATACGGTCTCGCATATCACAATGCAAGACCGTATTTTTATTGAATAATAGATTTAATCTCACTCAGATTCTTAATTTCATAATCCGGTTGAATATTCGACGCATTCGCTTTGTTTCTATAGTTAAACCAGCATGTATCAATGCCTGCATTAATACCGCCTTTGATATCTGATGTTAAAGAATCACCGATAATTAATGAACTTTCACGCTGTGCATCAATACGATCAAAGACATAATCAAAGAATTCAGGCATCGGTTTTTGGAAACCTGTCACTTCTGAAATAAAGATATCATGCATGATATTTTCAAGCGGTGTTTGCGTTAAACGACGCAACTGTGTATCCTCCACACCATTTGTTACAATATAAACCTTTGCATGCTGCGACATATATTCAATTGCTTCAATTGTTTGCGGAAAATATTTAACCGGTGCTGTCGCTAATCCATCTCTGAATGTGACATCCGCTTCATGCCCATTCACTTCCATTCCAAAACGCTTAAAGTAATTAATAAAACGCTCCGTCAACACTTCTTCTTTCGTCAGCTTATTTTCTTGAAACGCTTCCCAATGTGCTTGATTCACTTCTTTGAATAATGCCAGATTTTTAGGCGTCGGATCTAGCTTAAATTGATGTGCAAGATATTCGAATGCACGATCTTCAGCATCATGAAAATCCACAATCGTATCATCAAAATCTAATAATATCGTTTCATACTTCACAACTTCACCCCCATTATTCCTCATGGTAGTTGAATTTTTAACAACTTGCAACAGCATCTCCTTTTTATATTTTTAATCACACCATGAATGCATCTAACAATAAATTGTGAAACTATAAATTGTCATATATAATCAAAATAATAAACAAAGATAAACTACCTATTATTAGGGATTGGGGGATACAAATATGACCTTGCATGCTTCTGTTTTTCTAGCCCTATGGCTGCTTTTCACACTTATCTTTATCATCTTTTTATTCTTGACTTTAAACGCATTGGGGAATCAAAACAAATACAAATTAAAACTGATAGTTGCACTCACCGCTTTAATTCTAGGGCTCGTTAGTTTCGTTGGCATCTTTACTGATCAATCACTCTATCAAAACACTAACAATAATCTATCTATTAAAGACAAACTGCCTTTCCTTAACAACAAAGACAAATCAAAACCATCATCTGATTCAACTGTAGTACTGGATTCAAAAAGAGAATTCACACATGATGAAATTAAAGCTAAAGGATACGAAAGCGTGTACGCCTACTTTCCTTTGAAATTTAAACCCACTTCCGCTTCAGGCAAATCTATAAAAAGCGACGCTGAAAAACTAACGGTCGGCAAAGATATTAAACCTGGCTATTATCGTATTTCAATTGAAGGCGACCCTCCTTATGGTACCATCGAAATCTTTAACCCATTTGGCGAAGTTGCTGAATTTGCACATTTAACTAAATCTGAAACACCTAAATCATTGACCACATACTTAATTAAGGGACATACACTTAAACTTAATTCTGCAAAGAAAAAGTATAAGACGACATATTCCATCGTTCCAGAAAAACACATCATGCGTAATACACTGACCGCAGGTACTTATATTGTCGGTACAGATGTAAAACCTGGACACTATCAAATCACATCAGAAAATAGCGGAAACTTCATCGTACAAATGCAAAAGAAGCACCGGTATGAACTTAAGTATAATGAACTTTTAGAACCAGATTTCTCTAAGTCAGTTACATTCAGCAATGGAGATATGATTTACATTAAAGGAGAAACGACTGTTAAATTGACACGTCAATAAGTTGTTTGCATATTGTTTATCACTGGCGTATAATTGATATCGTATGTATTTAATTATCTTTTGAATTTACTATTCAATAAAGGGTATTAATAGTAATAAGAGATGTATTATGAATAAGGGAGTTGAAACATATGAACCCACGTTTAGAACGCGCATATCAACAATATATTGAAAAGTTCGGTGAAAAACCTCCGAAACCTTACTTAAGTACATTAAGTAATTATGAACAAGAAGAAATTCTATTACAGCGCATCAGAAACAACACACCGTTCTCAGAAAGTAAATATTACCGCAAATTGAAAGTACAATAAGCTTTGATGATTGTCAGACGTACCCCATTAGGTGCGTCTTTTTTATATTTTATTGCTCCTTTTTGTCATCTTTCATATAATATGTTTAACTACACTTAATTTTAAATTTGCTTCATAAACAAACAAAAAAAGGAGCGAGATTTATGCTGTTATCCCCTATGACATTCTTATTGTTATGGATTTTATTTTCTTTGCTATTTATCATTTTCACTTTTTTAACTTTAAGCGCTCTCGGTAATCAAACACGCTTTAAATTACGATTGTCTATAGCAACACTTTCTTTCTTGTTAGGTCTTATATGTTTCTTCGGCATTTTCACAGACAATTCCATCAAAACAGACTGGAAACGTATAGGGAGTTTCAAACCTTCTATTTCCGTCAAAGAAACTTTAAACAACTTCTTTGACAAAAAAGATACAACACCCAAAACGACGAAAAATGATTCAGAGACACCGCCTGCTCCGCCAAAAAACGACTCTAATACGCATCAAAAAAAGAGTGAAAATTATATCTCAAAAGGCAGACACTATCCTGTAGGTTATAATCCGACTGCTGATAAAGGACAAAAAACAACGAAAGGTTCCGGCATCTATACAGTAGGAAAAGATATTCAACCTGGTTATTACAAAATATCAATTAAAGAAAAAGAAATAGGAACAATCATGCTGGAAAATGAAAATGGCAGGTCTAATCTTTCTTCGACATTAGATGGTTATCAAGAATCGAAGAACAAATCTATTAACTTACATCTAGCTAAAGATCAAAAGCTTATTATAAAAAGAACCGATCAAGTATCAATTGACCCTATCCCCATTAAAACTACAACAACTTTAAAACAGGGATTATATATTGTAGGTACTGACATCAAACCAGGTCGCTATATCGCAAAACAAACAAGCAAAGATTCAACCAATAACCTTACACTTTATAATGATAACTACAGACTTAAAACTAATGAAATTCTGACTAATAGAAAAATGAAATCCAGCAAATCAGTCAAACCAAAGCCTCAAACTGCAATAGATATCAAAAAGAACGATATTATCACAATCTATGGCAAAGGTACAACACAATTAGAACCACAATAACCTGAATATGAGAAAAAGGCGAGGAACAAAAAATGTTCACTCGCCTTTAATAATATTGTGAATTATTCATTATCAATTAGAATCCGAATAATTTGCTTACGATGCTTGCACCGTTAGTGATGATGTCAACGATGTTTGATCCTAAGTTTAAGTTGTCACCGCTTTGAGCAGCGTCGATTGTACCTTGAATAGCTTTGAATAAACCTTCCATGATTGTCACCCCTATAAGTAGAATAGTTAAGGTTAATGTATGTACTAACCTTCGATACATACACTATACAATGATTCTTAATTGAATTGGACAAAATTCCTCAACTCGCCATCTTTGATTCATCCTCGTGGATTTCTATCAAAACAATTACAGTTAGGCATTCCAAACTGTCCCCCAACCTCCAAAATATGATATACTTACCATGATAAGTGCAATTCATCTACTAAAGTGAAAAATCTTATCGAAATTTATAAAGAATGGTATTGATTTAAATACATTAATTAGATATAATTATTCTTGTGTTAAAAAATCATGTCCTGGTAGCTCAGCTGGATAGAGCAATGGCCTTCTAAGCCATCGGTCGGGGGTTCGAATCCCTCCCAGGACGTAAAACTGCTCACAATTGTTAATATCATTTTAACGTGAGTTCCTTGAAACGTTGTTAATTCAACGTTTCTTTTTTTATGTTTTATAGATCCTTAATATTCATTTTAAATATTTTGGTCAATTCGTGGTCAATTTGAGCACTTTTGTATTCTTGTATTGTTTGAAATTTAAAACCTGACCCATAACTTTTATTCATAATTAAACTCCCCAAAAGTTGAATATTGTAAGTTCAACTTTTGGGAGGCAGTACACCATTGTCATTGGTTAGGTTCTTTATTAGATTTTTCTTTTTCTTGTTCTTTCTTTTTCATTTCATGTTCTTTTTCTATTTCATTTCCCAAGTATGCCCATATTTTTCTGTATTCTTCCGGAGAACGAGTTCCGTCCAACTTAAATTTAATGTCCATAATTCCTCTTCCTTTTTATAGATATACTTAATTCACCCTAAACTACTAACTATAGTCATTGCTTTAATTGGCTTTATGTTTAAATAAACTATCGAAAATATTGAAGCCCCAGAATAAAAGTGGATTGAAAGTTACAGAATTATTGTTTTATTTTCTCCTGGTATTCCAACTACACTTACTTTATGATATTTGTCTTTTCCTAATATCATTTGACGGATAATCTTATCAGTTTAACGTGTTCATTGATAACAATGTCCTTTAACGCTTCATCATTTTAACCACCATTAGAACTCCAATAAGCAACACGACCCTCAAACATTCTTACTATAATAATATGACTATACTTTATCCCCATGCTACAAAATCAGATTCAGGGAAATTTTGATCCTTTGTATTTGATCTGATTTTACTTATTGCATGAATAAAATAATTGTCATTTCCGTTTCTTTCTATCCCGGATTTTTCAGCTTGAAGTATCTCTAACGAACCAATTTTCATCTTTATTAAACCCAGCTCTATTGTTTCGTCGTTTTTTGGATAATACAAATACGTTACACCATCACTAGTTAATTCTTTAAGTTTTAAACTCAACATTTTCACCAATACCCTTACTCTAAAATCCTGATTAATTACAGAATTCGATATGCCATTGTGCTTGCTTATATTATAAACTTTCCTAAGTTTTTATTCCATCATTATTATATTTCCTAATACCTTAACGATAGTTTCTTTAACTACTACTTTTACGGTTCTAATTACTCTACTTGTTATAACAATTTAGCTTGAAGTCTTGTGATAATGTAATATAAATTGCCTTAGTACATATGCCTAATTAAATTTGAATCCTTAATTTTACATCTTTTGCTGTTAATTTAATGTAAAATAGATACATGTTCTAACATATGGAGGTGAATTTGTGAACCAAGAAGAATTATTAGAAAAACTGAAGAAAGAAAATGAATTATTGGTCATGAAACTGCGCTTAAAAGAGAAGTATATTAAAGAGTTGGAAGCTGAACTTCAACAACGAAAACGCCCTGCTGTTGAATATGAGAAAACGGCTGAATTTGAAGATATGTTTGTGGCAGTAGATATTGAAACAACGGGTTTAAGCCCTGACTTTCATGATATGTTTCAAATTGCTTTAGTGTTATTTAAAGATGGACAGCCTGTTGATCAATTCGTAAAATACTTCAGACCGACTCGATTACTCACTAAGAAAATTAAAGATATCACAGGAATTTCAAATGAGTTTCTAGAAGATAAAGACTTCATTCAAAAAGATGATATAGAAGCGATTTATCAATTTATCGGAGACAAGCTCATTGTTTCGCATTCTGCCCCTTTTGCGATGAAATTTATATTACGCTATGCGGACGATTTCGATATAGAAAAACCTAGATTGCGTGTATTAGATACGTTGCCGCTGTCTAGAAAGCAAATAAAAAACACACCTAATCATAAACTAGAAACACTTAAACATCAGTTCAACTTAGGCGACACAGATTCACACGATGCACTAAATGATGCCAAAGCTACAGGAAATCTTGCCTTAATGTTAAACTCTATGACTAAAAAATAATTAAAGAGAGAGCTAACCTATGAATGATAAACTCACCTCAAAATTCAAAGCTTTTGTAAGTAAAATGAATCAAGAACTTGTCTTGCTTTATCTAGTTTCCAAAGATAGAAGAACACCTCTAGGTGTTAAGATACTTGCAGTCTGTGTGGTTGCTTATGCACTAAGTCCTATTGATCTTATTCCGGATTTCATCCCGGTCTTAGGCTATTTAGATGATATTATTATAGTTCCTTTAGGCATTGCATTATGTTTAAAATTAATACCAGATGAAGTGCTTGAATCTAATCGTGCACAAGCACAAATGATAAATAAGCGCTCGCTTTCTAAAAACTGGTATGCAGGCATACTAATCATTGCCTTGTGGATAATAGTGATGACCTTGATAGGCTTATGGATTTATCAGAATTGGTTACACTAGGATTAGTGAATAGATTTAAAAAATGCACAGGAATAAAGTTTTCCTGTGCATTACTTTATGCATTAGCCTTGTTGTTTAGAATGGTCTTGTCCATGTAACATCCAGCGTACATTATATTTGTCAGTAAACGAACCCATTTTACCGCCCCAGAATTGTTCTTCTAAAGGCATATCCACATCAACTGTGTCGCTGTCTTTAACTTTATTGTATAAATCTTCAACACGTTTTGAGTCTGCTTCATCATTGATATCGTAGTCAATTAATAATGAAATACCTTCGTTGATTTTAACATCTTTGCCGAATGCATCTGATGCAAATAATGTAACGCCTGCGATTGTGAATTCTGAATGCATTGTTTTATCTGGTGCTTCTTCTTTACTTACACCGAAACCTTCTGCTTGAGATGGATCTACTGGCAAACGATTAATATCCGTTGCGCCGAATACTTCTTCATAATATTTTAAAGCTTCTTTCGTATTTTCAAATGCTAAATATGGATATAATTGAGTCATTATAATTCCCCTTTTCATGTTTAGAGTACTGCTTTATAATCATACCTTTTATTTGAGGTTTTAAACAACTTTTAAGCGGGCATTATGATAAGAGTTTTATTAATTATTTCGATAGAGGTGGAAAAATGATTCAAAAACTAGATGAAGTCATGTTATATGTAAATGATCAAGAAACTGCTAAAGCATTTTGGACAGAGAAGTTAGATTTTGTCGTAACATCAGATACAGAAGACCATGGCCTGCGTACCATCGTATTACGACCTTCAAATGATGCACAAACTGGAATAGTCCTCCACAACAAACAAAAGATTCAAGCTTTAGATTTAGGTATCAGTACAGAAACACCGTCATTGATGTTTGCGACAGACGCAATTGATGATTTATATCAAACATTAAAAAACAAAGATATCACTGTTGGTGAATTAGTTGAAATGCCGCAAGGCAGAGTCTTCAATTTTGCTGATGAAGAAAATAATTATTTCGCAGTGAAACAAGTCTAAAGAGAAAGCCGATGAACAGAAACTATTTTCTGCCATCGGCTTTTGTTATGAACTTATTTTTTACTTAGGACGCTAATGTAAATTCAACTGTTTCAATCACTTCATGATTTCTGTTTCTGAAGTTTAATGTCGCATGCTGGTGATCATCTTCTATTAATAATTCCGCATAAGTTTCTTCTGTCGCACTTCTTGATTGTGAAATACTGCCAGGGTTAATGACATGTACCCCCGCAATTTCTTCATAGCGTGCTATATGCGTATGGCCATAAAATGCCAATTGGCATTCATGTGCTTTCGCTTGTTCAGCCAGCTTTTGTCGTGTCGTATTCACCGCATAAAGGTGACCATGAGTATAGAAAGCACGTACACCTTCATCTGTCACTACTTCTTCATTAGGAAATTCCGGATAAAAGTCGCAATTGCCTTTTACTCTGCGATACAAACTTAATTCAGTATCATCATATTGGAATTCTGAATCCCCTAAATGCAATGCAACATCAACTTGGTCGTAATGATTAAAGATTTCAAACAAAATGCCAGATTCTGAATGATTGTCGCTTACAATAATCCAACGTCTCAAATGTGTTCACCCTTTAAGTAATTTTTTAATTTATCAATAGCTTGGCGTCTATGGCTGATTTCTCCTTTTTCTTTATCAGTCAATTGTGCCATTGTTTTATGCATGCGCGGCACATAGAAAATCGGATCATAACCGAATCCATGCTCTCCTAATTTTTCCATCGTAATTACACCGCTGACAGTACCTTTGAATGTGACTGTCTCTTCACCCGGTGCACTCATACTGATTACGCACACAAACTCTGCAGTACGATGGCGATCATTGCCTTTTAATTTCTCTAATAATTTTTCTATATTTGCTTCATCGTCTTTATCTGTACCCGCATAGCGTGCAGAATAAATACCTGGTTCGCCGTTTAATGCATCTACTGTTAATCCGCTGTCATCTGCGATGACGCGCTTGCCCAATGCCTTTGCGGCTGCTTCAGATTTTAATTTAGCATTTTCTTCAAATGTTGTTCCTGTTTCCTCGACATCAAAGCCTTCAATTAATTCACTGATACCAATTACATTGTATTCAGGGAATATGACTTTAAAGTCATTGATTTTGCCTTTGTTGTTTGTTGCGATTACTAAATCTTCCATGTCTTTCACCTCATACTAATCCACTTTCACTTGCGTTACTTCTACGTCGTCGATTTTCAGCCATTGTCCAATAATATATTGAATATGCTGTGCATCACCTGTCGCAAAGAAGCGATGCTTTGGATACGGCGTATAATGCGCATGTTCATGACTGAATGTTAATAAAGCACTCACTTCACGCGCAGTTTCTAAACCTGATGATATCACAGTTTTATTACCGCCGAAATAATCAAATATCGGCTGGAATAATAATGGATAGTGCGTACACCCTAAAATAACCGTATCGGCTTCATTATTTCTATATGCCTTTAAAGTTTGATGAATCACGATATTAGTTGCTACTGGATCGTGATAACGCATTTGTTCCACCAAAGGAACAAAATCCGGACACGCAACACCTGTCACATCAACATTAGGGTTAATCGCTTGTATATGTTTCGTATACGCTTCGGATTTAATTGTACCTTCTGTACCTAGTACCATGACTTTATTATTTTGTGTCGTCATGATGGCAGTACGAGAACCTGGTTCAATAACACCGATAACCGGTATCGGCAACATCGCCTTTAATGTGTCTAATGCCACAGCTGTTGCTGTATTGCATGCAATTACCAGCATTTTAATATCGTATTCCATCAGCTTTTGTGCAAGCTGTACAGTGAATTCGCACACTTGCTCGCCGTCTCTTGGTCCATAAGGACATCTGGCACTGTCGCCTAAGTAATAAATTGTTTCATTTGGCAGCTGTCTAATAATTTCTTTTGCTACAGTGAGGCCGCCGACTCCTGAGTCAATTACACCAATTGGTTGATTCATGTCTTCTTCATCCTTACGAAAAACATTCTTAAACTATATTTTAGCATAATCAGGAATTCCAATGCATGAATGGTTAACTGTATAATTGTGATTTATAAGTTGAATGCTTTTGAATAATGCACTTCACCGCGCACATTATCTAATGCACCTTCAACTAATTCTAGCGCCAACAAGTAGGGTTCTGCGCCTTCAAACGGTGCAGTAATTTGCCATTCAATTGCTTTTTCAAAATCAAATCTTAAATAAAATTCAGGCGCTCCTAATACAATGATAGAACGATACCCTTCTGCTTTTGCTTTTGCAATACTCTCTTGCATCAGTTGTGTTCCTACACCTTTTCCTTGATAATTCGGCAAGACACTGATAGGTGCCAGTGCAAGTGATGGTTCTCCATCCCCTATTGTGATTTTTGATAACATCACATGTCCGATGATGTCGCCTTGATGATTTTGTGCAATCAACGACAATAAAGGTAAATAAGCATCTGTGTGTCTTAAATTACGAACTAATAGATGTTCTGTATGATCACTCATCTCTGCATTGCGAAAAGCACTTTCGACTACTTGCTCGACACTTTTATAGTCACCTGGTTGTTCTGGCCTGATAAACATATCATGAACTCCTTTCATAAATAGAAAAAGGAGACAGGTAGCTCTCCTGTCTCCGAAATTAATATTCAAATTAATGTACTTGATGGTCTGAACCAAAGAATGATTTGAACATGTAGAATGAAGTTTCTCTATTTAATGCTGCGATTGAAGTTGTTAAAGGAATACCTTTAGGACAAGCATTCACACAGTTTTGAGAGTTACCGCATTCTTGCAGTCCGCCGCCGCCCATTAAAGCGTCTAAGCGTTCGTCTTTAGTCATTGAACCTGTTGGATGCAAGTTGAATAAGCGAACTTGTGAAATCGCTTGTGCACCTACGAAGTCATTTTTGCTTGTCACGTTAGGACAAACTTCTAAACATACACCGCAAGTCATACATTTAGATAATTCGTATGCTGTTTGACGTTTTTTCTCAGGCATACGCGGTCCAGGACCTAAGTCATACGTACCATCGATTGGTACCCATGCTTTCATACGTTTCAAGTTGTCGAACATACGAGAACGGTCAACTTGCAAGTCACGTACGATTGGGAATGTGCTCATTGGTTCTAAACGAATCGGTTGTTCTAATTGGTCTACAATTGCTGAACATGCTTGACGCGCATGACCGTTGATAACCATTGAACAAGCACCGCACACTTCTTCAAGACAGTTCATGTCCCAAGTTACAGGTGCTACTTTTTCCCCTTTAGTGTTATATGGATTACGTCTGATTTCCATCAGACATGCAATAACGTTTAAATTCTCACGATAAGGAACTTCGAATTTCTCTTCATATGGCTGTGAGTCCGCATTATCTTGTCGTTTAATGATCAAAGTTACGGTTTTAGAACTATTTTGAGTCGGTTGTTGAACCGCTTCATCTTTAACTTCTTCTGCCATTATGATTTGCTCCCTTCTTCCTTGCTAGTATCTTTACTAGCCTTAGATTTGCTTGAGTAGTCACGTTTACGTGGAGGAATCAAGCTGATATCCACATCTTCGTATTCGAATCTTGGCGGATTGTCGATACCTTCGTAAAACGCTTTAGTTGTTTTCAACCACTCATCGTCGTTACGGTCAGGGAATTCAGGTTTGTAGTGCGCACCGCGTGATTCGTTACGGTTATAAGCACCGATAGTGATAACACGTGCTAACACTAACATATTCCATAATTGGCGTGTGAAGAATACAGCTTGGTTACTCCAAGTTTGTGTATCTTCCATGTCAATGTCTTGGTAACGTCGCATTAACTCAAGAATTTTTTCATCAGTTTCAAGTAATTTTTTATTGTCACGAACAACTGTTACGTTTTTCGTCATCACTTCACCTAATTCGCGGTGAAGTTTGAAGGCATTTTCTGTACCTTTCATAGTCAATAAATCATCGAAACGTTTTTGTTCTTTATCAATAAGGTCTTGATATAAGCTATCGTCTAATTCAGTATATGATTTTTCGATATTATCAATGTATTTCACAGCGTTCGGTCCAGCTACTGTACCGCCGTAAATCGCAGATAACAATGAGTTGGCACCTAAACGGTTACCGCCGTGTTGTGAGAAGTCACATTCACCTGCTGCGAATAAACCTTTGATTGTTGTCATTTGATCATAGTCTACGTAAATTCCGCCCATTGAATAGTGGACTGCAGGGAAGATCTTCATTGGAACTTTACGAGGGTCATCGCCTGTGAATTTTTCATAGATTTCAATGATACCGCCAAGTTTAACGTCTAATTCATGTGGATCTTTGTGTGATAAGTCAAGGTATACCATGTTTTCACCATTGATACCTAATTTTTGGTTCACACACACATCAAAGATTTCACGCGTTGCGATATCACGCGGTACTAAGTTACCGTAATCTGGATATTTTTCTTCTAAGAAATACCAAGGTTTACCGTCTTTATATGTCCAAATACGGCCGCCTTCACCACGTGCTGATTCACTCATTAAACGTAATTTGTCGTCACCAGGAATCGCTGTCGGGTGGATTTGGATAAATTCACCATTCGCATATACCGCACCTTGTTGGTAAACGATAGATGCTGCTGAACCTGTGTTAATCATTGAGTTCGTTGTTTTACCGAAGATAATACCAGGACCGCCAGTTGCCATAACAACTGCGTCAGAACGGAATGCATCAATCTTAGCATCTACTAAGTTTTGTGCTACAATACCGCGCGCTGAGTTATCTTCGTCTTTAACAACACCTAAGAATTCCCAACCTTCATATTTTGTCACAAGTCCGTCTACTTCGAACTTACGCACTTGCTCATCTAATGCATAAAGTAATTGCTGACCAGTTGTTGCACCTGCGAACGCTGTTCTGTGGTACAATGTACCGCCGAAACGACGGAAGTCAAGCAAACCTTCAGGTGTTCTGTTGAACATTACACCCATACGGTCAAGCAAGTGAATGATTTTCGGTGCTGCTTCAGCCATTGCTTTAACAGGTGGTTGGTTGGCTAAGAAGTCCCCACCGTATACTGTATCGTCAAAGTGAATCCAAGTTGAGTCGCCTTCACCTTTTGTATTAACCGCTCCGTTAATACCCCCTTGCGCACACACAGAGTGCGAACGTTTTACGGGTACTACTGAGAATAAATCAACATGTACACCTTGTTCTGCTATTTTAATTGTTGTCATCAGACCGGCTAGTCCTCCACCGACAACAATAACTTTTTTCTCTGCCATATAAATGTCACTCCCTGAAAATATAACCTTTATTTACGCTGATTCTATGTGTTCTTAAACGAATGCTAAAATTGCTGAAACACCGATGTAAGAAACAATAAGGAATACTACTAATGATACCCATGTGAAAATGCGTTGTGATTTAGCTGATTGCAAGACACCCCAAGTTACTAGGAATGACCATAAACCATTCGCAAAGTGGAATACAACCGCAACAGTTAATACTAAATAGAAGATTAACCAGAATGGATTGCTTAAGTAATCTTGCATCATATCGAATCCTAATTCTTTATGACCTAACCACATTTCTACTTTTGTTTGGTAGAAGTGAATGGCAATGAATATAAATGCTAAAACACCTGTAACGCGTTGGAAGAAGAACATCCAGTTTCTAAACCATGAATAATGGCCGATGTTCTCTTTAGCCGTAAATGCAATGTGAATACCGTATAACGCATGATAAAGGATTGGAAGATAAATTAAGAGAATCTCTAATGCAAGCAAGAATGGTAATGATTCCATGAATCCAGCTGCTTGGTTGAAAGCTCCTGCTCCTTTAGTCGCTTGGTGGTTAACAGTCAAATGCACAAGTAAGAATGCACCGATCGGAATAACCCCTAGTAACGAGTGAATGCGTCGTAAATAAAATTGATTCTTAGTATAACCCAAAAGGAAGTCCCCCCTGTGAAACAAATAATATTAATTGATTTTATTTTTAGAAATGAAATACACCTTACTCTAAATGCTCAAAAAATTGCGTTTTTTCAATTCGACCTGTCCCAACAACCAACGAACAGCCCTGCTGGCAGTTGAATTACACTTAGAATCAGCATGGCAGCTCAGCGCCTATTGTATATATGTATGGACCCCTATCTTAGATGCAAAAGCTGAACTGATTTCTGACAAAGTCATGCTTCACAGTTCTGGTTGAAAACGCATTGAGAATCATTTTCATTTAGAAAGCGGTTACAAACACTCCTAAAAAAATAAAATCTCGTTAACGATATTGTAACATTTTTTCAACGCCTTTTGGGCATGAGAATTATTCTCATCGTAATTTTTTCAAAAATCGTTTTAATTCATTTGCACAACAACTTAAAAATGAACCAAAAAGCGATAGCACTTTTGGTCGTTTAAACCTAAGCCATCTATCGCTTTTCGTTCTCTTCTTTGTCTTCATTCAATGCATCCAGCAAGTTTTCAGCTACCTTTTGCGGCAAGCCGATTTCTCTTAAATCCTCTACACTGGCTGCTTTCATTTTTTTCACTGAACCATATGTTCTTAATAACTTCGTTTTGCGTTTTGGTCCGATGCCTTCTATATCATCCAACACAGAAGTCAAGCCGTGCTTTTGTCTGGTTTGTCTGTGGAACGTAATCGCAAAGCGATGAACTTCATCTTGTATTCTTTGAAGCAGATAAAAGGCTTGACTGTTCTTTTTCATCGGCACCACTTCAGCACTTTTACCATAAATCAATTCAGATGTTTTATGCTTGTCGTTTTTGCGCAGTCCGGCAACCGGAATATCTAATCCCAATTCATTTTCAAGTACATCCAGCGCAACAGACATTTGCCCTTTGCCGCCATCGACAATAATCAAATCTGGCAGCGGCAATCCGTCATTTAGTACACGTGTGTAACGTCTGCGGATCACTTCTTGCATTGATTTATAATCATCCGGTCCATCCACGGTTTTGATTTTGTATTTGCGATAGCCCTTTTTATCAGGTTTGCCGTCCACAAAAGTGACCATGGCAGACACAGCATCTACACCTTGAATGTTAGAGTTGTCGAAAGCCTCAATACGAATCGGTGTCTGAATACCCATGCATTCGCCCAACTCTTCGATAGCTTTAATCGTTCTGGATTCATCTCGTGCAATCAATTCGAATTTGTTTTGCAGCGAAATTTCCGCATTATGATTCGCCATTTCTACTAAATCTTTCTTTTGCCCTCTGACCGGCTGTACAATTTTCGTATCGACAACAGATTGAATGATTTTAGAATCAAGGTTTTTCGGGATATGCACTTCTTTCGGCAATAAATGCTGATTCAAGCGATAGAATTGTCCGATAAACGTATAGAATTCCTCTTCTTCTGTTTGTTGGAGCGGAATCATCGTTGTATCACGCTGAATCATATTACCGTTTCTGACGAAGAATACTTGAACACACATCCAGCCTTTAGCCACGCTGTAGCCGAATACATCACGTGCTGTATTATCTGTAGACATGATATTTTGTTTCTTCGTGAGATTATGAATATGCTGAATCAAATCACGATATTCTTTCGCTTGTTCGAAATCTAGATTTTCACTCGCAGATTCCATTCGTGCTTCTAAGCTTTTGATAATCGTTTTGTCTTCACCGTTCAAGAACTCAGAAACCTCTTGAATCATTTGAGCATATTGCTGCTCATCTACATCATAGACACAAGGACCTAAGCATTGGCCGATATGATAATACAAACACAATTTATCCGGCATTTTGTCGCATTTTCTAAATGGATAAATGCGATCTAACAGCTTTTTCGTTTCCACAGCTGAGAAAGCATTCGGATACGGACCAAAATATTTGCCTGTGCCTTTTTTGACTGTTCTTGTTACTAATAAGCGCGGATACTTTTCTTTCGTTATTTTGATAAACGGATAACTTTTGTCATCTTTTAACAAAATATTATAACGCGGCTGATATTGCTTGATTAAGTTCAACTCTAATAACAGCGACTCCGTTTCACTATCAGTGACAATGAATTCAAAGTTGCGAATCTCACCGACTAAACGCGTTGTCTTGGCATCATGCGCACCGGTAAAATACGAACGCAAACGATTGCGCAAACGCTTTGCTTTCCCAACATAGATGACCTGATTATTGCGGTCTTTCATCAAATAACAACCCGGTTCAAACGGCACAACAGATAATTTTCGTTTGATTTTCTCTTGATAAGCTTCCAAATGTATCCTCCTTTCTCTTAAGATTTTGCAATACAACGTCGTATATTATTATAGCATCTGCTTGCTTTTTGCAACGAACTGATTGCTTGTTCAACTTCTAAGCATATGAAAAAGACCAGAACGTCATATTCTGGTCTCGCTGTTTTAATATAATGGTCGATTCGATATTTAGCGGCAAGTTTCAGCTTAACCGCAGAAATTCGGCATTATTCTAACAAATTAAAGTTGTTTGTTTAAAACTTCAGCTAAGTTTTCTTTAGGTTGGAAACCAACAACTTTGTCTACTGGTTCGCCGTCTTTGAAGACGATTAAAGTAGGAATACTCATTACTTCGAATTTTGCAGCTGTGTTAGGGTTTTCGTCCACATCTAATTTTAAGATGTCTGCTTTGCCTTCGAAATCTTGAGCTAATTCTTCCAATACTGGCGCGATCATTTTACAAGGTCCGCACCAAGTTGCCCAGAAATCTACTAATTTAACTCCGTCTTGAACTTTTTCGTTAAAGTCAGAATCAGTTACTTTAAGTAATGCCATAAATATCGTTCCTCCTTGGATTTTAATGATGAACAAAGTATATCAGATAGCATTTGAAATTGCATCGGCTTTGCTCACTGATAAATTGCTTTATTGCATATAACTTTTATTTTTCTATTTTAAAGTTGCTACAGTCACACCGAATCCGCCTTCGCTTGGTGTACCTACTCTGTATTCCGCCACATTTTTATGACGTTTCAAATGCTGCTGCACTGCTTTCTGCAATGCACCTGTTCCCTTACCATGAATAATATAAACATTCTCATAATTGCTCAGCATCGCTTGATCTAAATACTGATCCAAGGCTGACACTGCTTCTTCATAACGGTAACCGCGTAAATCCAATTCCATTTTGACTGGAGAACGGTTGGAGCGTGAAACCGTTTTGGCTGGTTTTTCTTGTGTTTTCTTTTTCTTTTCTAAATCTGCAATCGGCAATTTCATTTTAATGATACCCATTTGCACGACCGCTTCTTCATCATCCAACAATTCCAGAACTTCACCTTTTTGCCCGTATGTTAATACTTTCACTTCATCGCCGGCTTTGATTTCATCCCATTTTTGTTTTTTCACATTTTGTTTTATATCAGTCGCTTCATATTGCTCATCTAAATGTTTGCGTTTCTCAATCAATTCGTGTTCTTTGACATCCGCATTTTTTTCATCTCTTAATTGGCGCAAGTCTTTAATAATATCTTCTGCTTCTTTAGTCGCTGCTTTCACACGTTGATTAGCTTTTGTTTTTGCTTCATCCATTAATTTTTGTTCGAAGTTTTGATACTGCTCATATTTTTGACTCAATTGACGGTGTAAATCTTGAGCTTCACGCAATAACTGTTCAAGTTCGATACGCTGATTGTCTACACGTTTCGTATTCTTTTCTAATGACGCAATCATACTATTGATTTCTTGCTCGTCTTGACCAATCATAGATTTCGCTTCTTGAATAATTTTGCCGTTCAAACCTAATTTGCTGGATATCTCAAACGCATTAGAACGCCCTGGTACACCCATGAGTAATTTATACGTAGGGCTTAACGTATTGACATCGAATTCTACACTGGCATTCATTACACCGTCACGATTATAGCTGTAAGCTTTAAGTTCAGGATAGTGCGTAGTTGCCATCACTAGCGCACCGCGTTTTTGCACATTGTCTAAAATACTCATCGCAAGTGCTGCCCCTTCGCTCGGGTCAGTTCCTGCCCCTAATTCGTCAAAGAGAATCACACTGTTATGATCCGCATGTTTTAAAATCTCTACGATATTCTTCATATGAGATGAGAATGTTGATAAGGATTGCTCAATAGATTGTTCATCACCGATGTCGCAATAAACATTGTCGAAGACACCTAGTTTACTGCCGTCTAATGCCGGAATTAATAATCCTGATTGTGCCATCACAATAATCAATCCTAATGTTTTCAGCGTTACAGTTTTACCACCTGTATTCGGCCCGGTAATAATTACAGTTTGAATACCATCGACAAATTCAATCGTATTTGCGACAACAGTCTTGCGGTCTAATAACGGGTGGAATGCTTTAGGCAGATACACACTGCGTGTTTCAGTAAATTCAGGTTTCGTCCCTTTAATCGAACTGCCGTATCTTGCTTTCGCAGTTAAGAAATCGATTTGTCCCATCACCGATTCTGAAACCAAACATGCATCCGCTTCTACAGCAACCTCCGCTGTTAAAGCTGTTAAGATTCGTTCCACTTCAGCTTTTTCTTCATTACGCAGACGGCTGATTTTATTATTCATTTCCACAACCGCAGAAGGTTCGATATACAATGTTTGTCCTGAAGAAGACTGGTCATGCACGATTCCGTTGAAATCTTGACGATATTCAGCTTTAACCGGGATAACATGACGATCGTTTCTGACCGTAATAATCGAATCAGAAAGTTTCTTTTGATTTGATTGACTCTTTACGACTCTATCTAAATTCTGTTTAATACGCTGAGAGGTACTATGAATGCGGCTTCTGATACTTTGCAGTTCATAGCTCGCATCATCGAATAAATCATACGCATCGCATTTTTGATGAATTTCTTGATATAAATCAGAAAGCACCGGCAATTGTGCCATATTTTCATCTAAAATTGGATAGTTGATTGTTTCCTCTTCTTCGATTAATTGATTGTAGAACGTCTTATATTGGTTTTGAACTTGAATCAAACGTTTGATTTGATTCAGCTCTCGTACATTTAAAATACTTCCGATTTTTGCACGATGAATCAGCGGTGATACTTTAGACAAACCGCTCAAACTCGGCAAACGATGTTTATTATAGATTTGCGATATTTCATCGGTTTCATCCATTTGATGCACTACCGTTTTATAATCAGATGCAGGTGACATAGACGCACATTTCTCTCGCCCTAAATCACTCACTGCCTCTTTTTCCACAAATGCTTTGATTTTATCGAAATCAAGCACATCTAATGTCTTCTGTCTCACGGATATCCCTCTATTTCTTTAGCTTTTTATTATTTTCCACGAAATGTTTAAATTCGTCTCTCGACATCGTATTTAAAACACGTGATTTATCGATAAATGCTTTTTGTGCAGTTGCGACACCGTATTGCATTAATTCTAAGTTATCGATATGGTGTGCATCTGTATTAATAGTCACCATAATATCTTTTTGGTGGCGCAGCACTTCTGCACTTAAATCCAAACGTAATGGATTCGCATTGATTTCTAAGATTGTATCTGTCTCTTTCGCAAGTTCGAACAAACGGTCCATATTGACTTTATAACCCTCGCGTCTGCCGATAATACGTCCAGTCGGATGTGCAATATGACGGACATAAGGATTGCGGCACGCTTGTTCTAAGCGATACATAATTTCTTCTTCTGTTTGATTAAAGCTTTGATGAATCGATGCAATAACATAATCTAATTGTGCCAATACATCATCCGGATAATCCATTGTTCCGTCTGCTAAAATATCCATTTCTGTTCCTGAATAGATATCGATTTCATCATATTCTTCATTGATAGCTTTAATCTCTTCATTTTGTCGCAGTAAACGGTCAATCTCTAAGCCATGCGCGACACGCAAGCTGCGGGAATGATCGGTAATCACCATATATTCATACCCTTTTTTGATGTTGGCTTCTACCATTTCTCTTAAACTGAATGCACCATCACTCATTGTTGTATGCATATGCACATCGCCTTTGATATCATCCAGCGTTACAATTTGAGATAAATCTCTATCGAACTCACTGCCGTCAACACGCATCGGCGGTGCAATATAAGGGCTGTTGAAATGTTCGTAAATCGCTGCTTCGCTATCCAGCTGCAGCAATGAACCGTCTGGTTGTTCAATGCCGTATTCGCTGACTTTCTCACCGCGTTCTTTCGCAAGTTGGCGGATACGAATATTATGATCTTTGGAACCTGTAAAGTGCTGCAGCGTATGATAGTATGCTTTTGGTTCTATAATTCTAAAATCAATTTCTATGATTTCATCTTCAAACTCCACTTCAACAGAAACTTTTGTCAGTCCGACAGCTACATCTTTGACTTTATGCGGTACCTTTAATAAAGCTTGCTGAACTTGCTCTGGTTCTGTTGTACTCATAATATAATCTAAGTCTTTGCTCATTTCTTTCACACGGCGGAAACTGCCTGCCACATGATACTGCTCCAATGCATCGATTGTCGATAAATATGCCTCTATTTCATCATTCAGCTTAATCAGCAAATTGATTGGATAGCGTTCTTTTCTAGCACTTAATGCTTGTACACCTGCTAGAATATTCTCTTCAGTCTTCTTGCCGAAGCCGCTTAAAGCACTGACTTCTTTATTTTCACACGCACGTGCTAATTCATCTTTGTTGGTAATACCCAGTTCCTTATACAGCTTATGGATTTTCTTGCTGCCGAGACCTTGTATTTTAAGCAGCGGTACTAGTCCTGCAGGCACTTCTTCTTCTAATGCTTGCAGTGTTTGTGATTTTTCCGTACTGATATATTCATTGATGACCTCGCCGACACCTTTGCCGATGTTTTTCAGCTCTGTCACATCTTCGATTTCATCTAATGTTCTTTCATCTGTCTCTAGACTTTGTGCAGCTTTGCGGTAAGCTGATACTTTAAAGGCATTTTCGCCTTTTAACTCCATGTACGTTGCGATTTTCTCTAATAAGCGCACGACATCCTTCTTTGTTATATGTTGACTCATTTGATTCACTCCAATTAAAAAGAGGGACTTTCTGTCATTCGAATATCGGTACTGATGGACGAATGTTTAAGCCTCCTCTTGGTTTAGTAATTAAACATTGAATTATAATGTCATCACAAAAGACGACAGATATGGGGTTTGAAAGAGTATCAATTGTGCAATTACAGATTGTGCAAATTGCTGCTGAATCAAAACACTTGGGTATAAACTGCATAAGTATAATACGAGCAGAACAATCATCACCGAACTCAAAAAGCTGATAATGACCCCAAAACTTCGATTCATGATTGATAAGGGTTGTACATACGTTATTTTATCAAATGCGGTGACGATGAGATATAAAATAAACTTGCTCATCAAGAATATCAAAATAAACGCGACAATACTCTCAAAGCGCAAATGAATATGATGATATTCTATAAAATAATGTGTCTGTGCAGCTTGTGTCTTAGGAAACGGCAGAAACAATTCTAAACGTTTTGCGACTGGCGCATACAATGCTGCAGCTGTTTTAAACGAAGCTGCTGTACATAAAAAATGAACCAGACTCCACCAGAATCCTCTGCGAAAACCCATTGCGGCAATCATGAAAAATGTAATAAATATCAGCACATTTAATAGCATAGGCATAACCTACTGTTCATTGTTTTTCAAACGGTTCAACTCTTGTGTCAAACGACGATTCTCTTCTTCTAACAACACCTTTTCATGCATAATATTGACTGCAGTCAGTACTGCTTTTCGTGTCGTATCTAATCCTGCACTTTTACGTCCTAGTTCCTGAATTTTTTCATCTACAAGATGAGCGACATATCGAATATGCTCAGGATTATCTTCGCCGACTATCGTATAGTTCTTATTATTGATTGAAACATTGATTCTATTTTTAAATTCGCCCAATTTGATAACTCCTATCTTGCTAATTTTGCGCATGTCTACACACAGATCGGTCAATTTTTGCTTCTCTGACCGCCATTCAACTTCTCTTTTTGGTTGAAATCAATCCTATTTATTCATCACGAACCATTATACACGAGTGCTATTTATTATGTAAGTACTGTACTCTTTTTTGCAATATAATGTAAAACTATTGTAATATACTAAAATTTGTTTCACAGACAATCTGTAGTAAACTGTGAATAGATTCTATTAAATAAGGAGCAATCATATGGCCAACGCCGTTTTTAAACTAACAGAAAAAGAAATTCAGCACTTACTTTCTAAAATCCAAGCTGATACTTCTAATCTACCCGCTGGCATGCGTGCCAGAACCAAATATAAAGGGACAACTATTAATATCTACAATTCTAAGAAAGTCATGTTCCAAGGCAATCAAGCAGAACAAGTTGCACAGCAGCTGCTCGGCACTTCTGCTTCTCCTGCCCCATCTAAAACTAAAAAAACAAAATCAGCTGATACATCAAAAGCTTTTCCGTTTAATCAATCCAATTGTATCGGCAGTGATGAAGCCGGCAGCGGCGATTACTTTGGACCGCTCACAGTTTGTGCAGCATATGTTTCGAAAAAGAACGCTGAAATTTTAAAAACATTAGGTGTCGATGACTCAAAAAAATTAACCGATGCGAAAATCGTTGAACTTGCAGAACAGCTTGTGACGTTTATACCGCATTCATTACTGACTATGAACAATGACAAATACAACCAGCAGCAGCAAAAAGGCTGGTCGCAAGTCAAAATGAAAGCTGTATTGCATAACCAAGCCATTCAAAATGTTGCAAATCGAATTGCACAGCAAGCCGAACCTTTAGATTACATAGTCATTGACCAATTCGCAGTACGCGGTGTCTACCAAAACTATGCACTCTCTCCAATGCCGTATCCTGACAAAACTTGTTTTGAAACAAAAGGCGAATCCAAATCATTAGCCATTGCTGCAGCAAGTATTATCTCCCGCTATGCATTCGTTAAATATATGGATCAAATGAGCAGAGATGTACATCAAACTGTGCCTAAAGGTGCCAGCAATAAAGTAGATTTATTTGCAGCACGTATCATTGACCAATACGGCATTCAAAAATTGGATAGCATGTCAAAAGCACACTTTAAAAACCGAGATAAAGCTTTAAATCTCTATAACAAAAAACATTAATATCATTTATCCATTAAAAATACCCTTTCCCCGCACAATTGTGAGGAAAGGGTAATTTTTTGACTGAATCTTAACGAATTGTTGCACCTTGTGCAGTTAATGCGTCCACAATTTGATTGTGTACTGCAGTCACTTGTTCGTCTGTTAAAGTATTGTCTTTATCTAAGTAAGCGATACGGATAGCAACTGATTTTTTGCCTTCTTCCATATGTTCACCTTCATAAACATCAAAGACATGTGCATCTTTAAAGATAGTGCCGCCGTTTGCTTTGATTGTTGAAAGCAATTCTGCAGCTGATACTGTTGTATCGACTTCTAATGCAATATCTCTTGTCACACCTGGATATTTCGGAATCGGTTGATAGTTGATATAGCCGACAGAAACATCCATGATTTTGTCGTAATTCAATTCAAAGACATACGTACGTTGTTTCAAGTCATTGTCTTCTGCAAGCTGCGGGTGAAGTTCCCCGATGAAACCAATGACTTCATTATTGAGCAATACTTGTGCTGTACGACCTGGATGCAAGCCGTCGATTTGAGTTGCTTGATATCCGAATTCGATATCTAATTTTTCTGCTACAGCATCTAAAATACCTTTCGCAAGATAGAAATCAGTGATTTCTTTTTTGCCTTGCCATTGGTTGCCGCTGTATTCGCCAGTCATAATACCGCTGAGGTATTCTACTTCATCCGGTAATTCTCCTTTGCCGTTGCCGAAGAAGACACGACCGATTTCGTATAAGAAGACATTATGATTTTTACGTGCCACGTTATAAGCTGTCGCATCAATCAAGTGCGGCAATAAACTTTGACGTAATACGGCATGTGCTTCACTCATCGGCATCAGTAATTCGATATTAGGACGATCGCTGAATGAGAATTCTTTCGCACGTGCTTTTGAGATTAAAGAGTAAGTAATGGCTTCGCTTAAGCCTGCTCCTTCAATCGCACGTTTCACAATACGTGTTTTCGCTTGTCTGTCTGTTAAATGTCCGCTTGTCACATCTTCAAAGACAGGTAATGTAGAAGGAATTTCATCATAACCGTAAATACGTGCTACTTCTTCGATTAAATCTTCTTTGATTTTAATATCTTTACGGCGTGATGGTACATAGACTGTTAAATTGCCGTTATCATTTTCAGTTTTGAAGCCTAATTGTTCAAAACATTTAACAATATCTTCAAGTGTCATTTCAGAACCGATAGTTTGATTGATTTTATCAACTGAAATTTGAATTGGTGTAATGAATTCGCCTAAGTCGCCTTGTGCAACACGATCAGCTAATACTTCACCGTTTGCATAGTGTTCTAGTAAGTAACATGCACGGTCGACAGCTTGATCTACAAATTCTGTCGCAATACCTTTTTCAAAACGGCTTGATGATTCACTGCGCAAGTTTAAACGACGTGATGTATGTCGGATACTTACTGGATCGAAGATTGCGCCTTCAACCACAACATTTTGTGTTTGATCTGAAACCTCAGAGAAGTCGCCACCCATAACACCGCCGAGTGCAATCGGTGCTTTGCCGTTAGTAATCACGATATCTGAAGTAAGTAATTTACGTTCTGTATCGTCTAATGTTGTCATTGTTTCGCCTTCTTGTGCTTGGCGTACAACAATTTCATCTGAACCGATTTGGTCTTGGTCGAACATGTGGAGCGGTTGACCATATTCAAGCAGTACGTAGTTTGAAATATCTACGACGTTGTTAAGCGGACGGATACCCGCTTTCATTAAACGTGCTTGCATCCACATCGGAGAAGGTGCAATCGTTACATTTTTAACCACACGCGCACTGTAATAAGGCACTTTGTCGCCATTTTCTACAGAAACTGATAATTCATCAGACGCAGAAGCATCTTTCGTATCAGGTTGTGTTTCTGGCAATGTTAATGGTGCACCGTATAGTGCTGATGTTTCATATGCCGCACCTACCATACTTAATGCATCGGCACGGTTAGGTGTTAAATCGAATTCCATCACTTGATCATCTAGATACAATGCTTCTAATGCATTTGTGCCTGGTTTTACTTCGCTTGGGAAATTGAAAATCCCCTCTTCAAACGCTTTTGGTACAACGTTGCCTGATACACCGATTTCTTGTAATGAACAAATCATACCTTCTGAAACTTCGCCGCGTAATTTGGCACGTTTGATTTTAATACCGCCAGGCAAACGACCGCCTACTGTCGCTACAATTACATATTGCCCTGCATCTACATTCGGTGCGCCGCAGACGATTTGTACCGGCTCATCTTCACCGATATCTACTTTACAGATGTTTAATTTATCCGCATTCGGATGTTGTGTTTTGCTTTCTACATAACCTACTACTAACTTTTTAATTTCAGCCGTATAATCAATGATGTCATCAACTTCAATGCCTGTACGTGTAATACGTTCAGCTAAAGGTTGAATCGGTTCGTTGACGGCGACTAATGACTCTAACCACTCTTTTGATACAAACATTATGCTTCACCTCTATCTTCAACAGCTTTAAATTGATCTAAGAATCGAACATCATTTGTGTAGAAATAACGAATATCTTCAATACCGTATTTCAACATTGCGATACGGTCTGGACCCATACCAAAAGCAAATCCAGTATATTTAGATGAATCAAATCCAGCCATTTCTAATACGTTCGGATGCACCATACCTGCACCTAAGATTTCAATCCAACCTGAGCCTTTACATACGTTGCAGCCTTTACCGCCGCATTTGAAACATGACACGTCTACTTCTACAGATGGTTCTGTGAATGGGAAGTAACTTGGTCGCAAACGAATTTCACGTGCATCACCGAATAATTTTTTCGCTACAAGTTCTAGTGTCCCTTTCAAGTCGCTCATTTTAATATTTTCCGCAACAACTAAGCCTTCAATTTGTGTAAATTGGTGACTGTGTGTCGCATCATCTGAATCTCGACGGTACACTTTACCAGGACAAATAATTTTAACTGGTCCTTGGCCGTTGCGTTTTTCTAATGTACGCGCTTGTACCGGAGACGTATGCGTACGCATTAATGTTTCTTCAGTGATATAGAATGTATCTTGCATATCACGTGCCGGATGTGATTTCGGCAAGTTCAATGCTTCGAAGTTGTAGTAATCTTTCTCTACTTCATAACCGTTCACAATTTCAAAGCCTAAACCTAAGAATAAATCTTCGATTTCTTGAATTGTACGTGTTAAAGGATGTGCTGCACCTTGTTTAACCTTGCGGCTCGGTAATGTCACATCGATTGTTTCTTCATTTAATTGTTGATTTAAGCGCTCTTGTTCAAGCACTTGTTTACGGTCTGCGATAGCTTGTTCAATTGCTTGACGCACTTCATTCACAGCTTGACCGAATTTCGGTTTTTCTTCATTTGATAAATCTTTCATTTGTTTCATTAAACCTGAAACAGAACCTTTTTTACCTAAGTACTTTACTTTAACATCTTGCAACGCTTTTTCATCTTCTGCTTTTGACACATCTGCCAAAGCTTCAGATTTCAGCTGATTCATTTCTTCAGTTTGAACCATGTCTGCCCCTCCTATTTTGTGTTGGCAATAAAAAAAGACTTCATCCCTCTCTTACGATATGGGACGAAATCTTCCGTGGTACCACCCAAATTTATGCATACGCATACACTTGTTTTATAATTTATAACGGTTATTAACCGACTTAAATCTCTTTAAGTTGCCAAAAAGGTGAAAAAAGCTATGGATTTCTGGAATGAGTTTCAGTCACGCTCATTCTCCCTATACAGTCATCGCTTAATAGCTTACGTCTTTTTATAGGCAAAGTATTTATTTATCTGTTCGTGTTATCCTATAACAATAAACATTGAATCACATCTAATTATAAGTAATCCTTACTAAAGGGTCAACCTTTTAATTTATAGATCAAAATACTGCCGGCAATCGCAACATTTAAACTTTCTGCCTCGCCATACATCGGTATTATCAGACGTTTTGTAGTATGTGCCAACAACTCTGGATCTACGCCTTGTCCTTCATTGCCTAGTAACAAAGCAAACTTCTCTTGAGCCGCTTCTTCATTAAAATTGACCGCATCTTCTAAAGCTGTACCGTATATCGGTCCTTCAAAACTTTCAATAAACTCAGGTAAAGCTTGTGTCACAATCGGCAAGTGGAACACACTGCCTTGACTTGAACGCAAGACTTTATCTTGATAGGCATCTGCAGTACCCGGTGATAAGACAATCAAATCTAAAGCTGCCGCATCTGCAGTACGGATTAATGTTCCTAAGTTGCCTGGATCTTGAATACGGTCCAGCAGCAATACTTGTTTGGCCTCTGAAACTTTAGAAGCAACATCCGGCTTTTCAATTACCGCAAAGATACCTTGCGGTGTCACTGTTCCGGATAATGTTTCTGCCACTTTGAAATTGATATGATAAGCTTCTTCTGCAGCATCAATCAGTGCTGTGTCAAAGCGCTCAGGTTCTACAACAAAAAGTTGTTTTATAGTTAAGCGGCTTTTCACTGCTTCTTCAATCAAATGTGTACCTTCAACCAGCAATAATCCGGTTTTGTCACGTTCTTTTTTCTTTTTTAACTTATTCACTTGTTTGACTTTAGCATTTTGTGCTGAAGTGATTTGTTCCATCATCGGTTCCCTCATTTGCGATTTTTCCTTATTCTATCATGGATATGTAAAAAAATAATAAAAAAGACCAACCGCAAGTACGATTGGTCACGTTAATCATCGATTATTTTGAAACGACTTCTTCACCATTGTAAGAACCACAGTTTTTACAAACGCGGTGAGATAATTTGTATTCACCACAGTTAGGGCATTCTGTCATACCTGGTACTGATAATTTGAAGTGAGTACGACGTTTATTTTTTCTAGTTTTAGATGTTCTTCTTTTTGGTACTGCCATGATTTAATCCTCCTTAAAATTCAAACACAAAAATCTTTGTTACTGTGTGATTAAGCTGTTAATTACAATACTATCTATTGTACACCAACTTCTATTGCTTTTCATCATAAAATTGTTGTAATTTTTGAAGCCTTGGATCGACTGTCTTAGAATCGTTTGCTTCTGCTTGTTCACTTTCTTCTAATTGGTCTTCGTCAATAACATCCCAACCGTGACCGCCTTGCAGCATATCGTCGATACTGCTGTCGTCTGCCACTGCTCGGATAGGCTTTTCTATGATGACAAGCTCTTCTGCGATATCACGTAAATCAATCATTCCGCTGACAGCTAAGTGATAATGTTCATTCTCATCATCTTCGCCGTCGCTGTATTCATGACCTTCTAAATCAAATATTTCTGTTGTCTCAATATCAATCGGAACCTTGACCGGTTCTAATGTACGTGCATCTTCCATAGTGTAAGCACCTGTGAGATGCATATCTGCGACAACTTCATTTGATTTGACATCAAGTTGACCCTTAACTCGGATTTCAGATAAATCTATAAGTCCTAGTTTATCAATTAAATGATTAAAATTTACTGTTTGATCAAATTCAAAAGGCTTACCTTGATATTTTCTTAATTGCGTTATTGACCATTTCATATGGCTTCACCTCTAACAAGCACAAAATTTATTTTAACTTTCTAGCGTTAAGTTGTCAAGATTTTTTCTTAACATCCTGACTTTTTGATACAATAATAATAATGAATTCTGAAAGGACGGATTGCAAATGAAATGCGCTGCACTCATTACAGAGTATAATCCCTTCCATAACGGGCATGCTTATCACGTTGAACAAGCACGTCAAATCGCAAATGCAGATGTCACTGTGGCAATTATGAGCGGACAATTTGTCATGCGGGGCCAACCTGCAATTTACAATAAATTTCTGCGTACGCAAATGGCCTTGTCTTCTTGCGACCTTGTCGTCGAATTACCTGCTTTTGCGGCACTTTCTGCAGGTGAATACTTTGCTGAAATGGGTGTGAAAGTTGCGGACTATCTGAATTGCGATGCCCTGGTCTTTGGAAGCGAATCCGGCAGCATCAAAGATTTCGAGCACATCGCCTTGCAACTCAACCATATCGAAGAACACCCTGAATTTCAAACAAAGCAGCGAGAAGGCAAAAGTTATCCTAGAATTATCAATGAATTGTTAGGAGAACCGCATTTGCTTCAGACACCTAATAATATCTTAGGTCTCTCATATGTACAAGCTATACACAATTTTGCACCGAATATGACGCCTTATACGATTAAAAGACATCAATCACAACACCATCATCCGACCATTTCGCATAGGCAATTTGCCAGCGGTACAGCCATCCGCAAATCGCTTGAAAATGAAGACCGGCAGTTCGAATCGGTTGTTCCGCCAGCTGTAAAACAGCTTTACAACAAACCGCACCTTACTGCTGAAGATTGCTTCCCTTATCTCAAATATGCAATTTTACGTGCTTCACCAGAAGAACTGCAACACATTCACACAGTCAGCGAAGGATTTGAACATCGTTTAAAAGCACAAATTCTGCATTCACAAAGCTTTGATCAGTTGATGTCTCAACTTAAGACCAAGCGCTATACTTATACCCGTATCCAGCGTATGTTAATGAACATCTTGTTAAACTTTAAACAAGCAGAAAAACAAGACAATGTATCAGCGGTCCGTATCTTAGGTATGAACGAAAAAGGTCAAGCTTATTTGAAATCGCTCAAGCAGCAATTTCCAGACAGACATTATATTACAAACGTCAATCAATCGACTGCCCCTTACTTCAAACATGAGATACAAGCAACTGAAATTTATAATTGGATGTCAGGAGAAACCCAAGATGATTTCAATACACCGGTAATTAGGGTACAGTCAGAATAAAGGAGGCAAAATCTATGCAAGTTTATTCAGAAACAACCGTTCAGCAGCATTATCCGATGGCACAAGCAATTGAAGATATTGAAAATGTCTTTCGTCATTTAGACGATATTCAAACTGCACAACGTACTGTCATTCCTACAGGCGATGGCGCAAAGTCTATGTTGTATATGCCTTGTGTGGATACTGCGCAGCAGCTCGGTACTATTAAGATCACTTCTATCACACCAGAGAATCCGCAGCATCATCTGCCGACAACACAAGCACAAATTGTGATTACTCAACTCCAAACCGGAGAACATACAGCAGTTATCGACGGCAGTTACTTAACACGTCTGCGTACAGGTGCATTAAGCGGTATCGCAACGAAATACATGAGCAGAGCAGATGCACATGTATTAGGGATGATCGGCACAGGCGGTATGGCGTACGAACAATTTCTCGGAAATATAGCCGTCCGCGATATCGATACTGTTGTATTGTACAATCGTACGACAAAAAAAGCTGAAGCGTTCAAAACACGCATCCTTAAAGATTATCCGGACTTAACCGTTAAAGTAGAAGAAAATGTGGCAGACCTAGTCAAACAAGCAGATATTTTAAATTGCCAAACCCCTTCTACAGCACCTGTGTTCAACGCTGATGATATTCAACCTGGCACACATATCAACGGTATCGGTTCTTACCAGCCGGCGATGAAGGAACTAGATAATCGCATTTTCCCGCAAGCAGAAAGTGTTGTTGTAGATGATTTAGAAGGTGTCAAAGATGAATCTGGAGAATTAATCGATGCAGATGCGAACGGTACGTTCACATTCGACCAAATCAGCGATGAATTGAAGACCCTCTCGCTAAATGGTCAATCGTATCGCAAAACAGACAAAGGCATTACTGTCTTTAAATGTGTCGGTGCTGCTTACTTTGATTTAGCTGTCGCAATCGGCGCATACAATCAATTAAAATAAAACAAAAAACACGTTTCAACTTCCCTTGTTACATACAAGAATAAAGTTGAAACGTGTTTTAATTATTTTCCGAACTTTTCTCTTAATGCTCTTTCAACCGGTGGCGGTACAAATTCAGAAATATCCGCTTTGTATTGCGCAACCTCTTTTACTACGCTCGAACTGATAAATGAATAATTAGTACTTGTCATCATGTAGAGCGTTTCTACATCACTGTTCAGCTTTTTATTCATAGATGTTAAACGTAATTCATATTCAAAGTCGCTGACTGCACGTAATCCACGAATGATTGTTTTCGCACCGATTTGGTCGCAAAAATCTACCAGCAACCCATTAAATTGGTGGACTTGAACATTCGGGATGTTCGCAACAGAAGCTTCAATCAAAGCGATGCGTTCTTCTACAGTAAATGTGCCTGATTTGTTACTATTCTTTAATACACAGATATGAATCTCATCAAAGCGTTGTGCAACACGTTCGATAATATCCACATGTCCATATGTAATTGGATCGAAACTACCTGGAATTACTGCTTTTGTTTCAGCCATCATGTTCTCCTTTTTCTAATAACATAGTATCTGTTAATCCATAATGATAACGTTTAATCAACTTGAAAGTATGAATATCAATGTTTTCTTTATGGTTGAACTCACACACGATGATACCACTTTTCTTCAATAAGTTAAACTCCGCGATTTTAACAAGTGCCTCATCAATCAACCCTTTTTCATAAGGCGGATCTAAAAAGATTAAATCAAATTGGATTTCGCGTTTCGCTAAAGCTTTCAATGCACGATCCGCATTGTTTTTATATACTTCTGATTGCTTCATTAAATCCAAGCTTTTCAAGTTGGATTTGATAACTTTGACAGCTTTGAAATTCTGGTCCACGAAAATCATTTTGTCTATACCGCGAGACAATGCCTCTATACCGAGTCCTCCGCTTCCCGCAAACAAATCTAAACCGATACCTCTTACTTCATGCAGACTATTAAAGATACTTTCTTTCACTTTATCCATTGTCGGACGTGTATTACGCCCTTCTAAACTTTCTAACGGCTTGCTTTTATGCAGTCCTGCAATCACTCTCATCTTACACTTCACTTCCTCTCTCGTTCTATAATATAATTTGGGTATTAAGGAGGATTTCCAAAATGAAACAATCTTTTATTGTACTCGGTGAAGGTCTCACCGATTTATTCGAGTTCAAAACATTAATCGAATACAATCATGCTCGTATTAACAGAATTGTATTCTTTAACAGCCCTCAATCAGAAAAAGGCTTGAGTTCAGCTGCAATCATCATGAATCCGACAGAAGGCAATTACTTCCAAGCCATGTACATTATGGTCAATGCTTTTGACTATCCTCACCCAAACGATAATAAAAAGTCTGAGATGATTCGAGGATTCGCCGAACAACATAACGTGCAATTAACAGAACTAGACGTTAAATCAACCGATGACTTTTATGATTTAGACCTCTACTTCAATTATCTCATCGGCGTACTGCGTCTCTATCGTTGGATTCCGCCGTTGCAATAACGTTTAATGACATGAAAGTTAGGATATAGTTGATGATACAGTAGTGGTGCTGCTAATTGATTTCGTATTTTTCTTTTTCATACGTTTTCTTTAAATATTTATAAGGAGAACCATCAATGTGACGCACATACTTTAATTTCATGAGTCGGTTTACAATACGATCTGCATCATTTTCATTAATATACATGACAACGTATTTACGTGTGCGGTTGCTATAGATAATGTGCCCGTATTTTCTAATATGACGTTCATGTTTCATGTGCTTAAGGTATATAATTAAACTGGTTCTAGGTATGATTTCTGTCATTTTGATCACTCCATTACTTTAATCTATAGTATCACGACTTGACCATTTTTGAAATAACGAACAAGCACTGATATCACTGAAATCTATCGTGATAGACAGAGGCTTGACGCTGTTTTCATAACAAATTAGGAGGCAAATTACATGGTAAAAATAAGTAGACTTATCAGAAACAGTGCAGCAGGTGCTGCCGGTATATTCAGCGGACTTATCTTATTCTCTAAATTTAAGGGTCAACCTGAATCTCATCCGATTCCGCCTTTCTTCACACGTAAATCCCATTACATTTTCGCACATCGCGGTGGAATGGCTTTACGTCCGGAACAAACGAAACTTGCATTTGATAACGCCAAAGACTATGAAGTCGACGGCTTTGAAACAGATGTCCGCGTGACAAGCGATGAAAAATTAATCGTCTTCCACGATGCGACAGTAGACCGTACAACCAACGGTTCAGGCAAAGTACGCGAACATCGTTTAGATGAATTGCAGCGCTTAGATGCAGGCTATCACTTTAAAGACATTAATAATGACACACCTTACCGCAATCATCCGGATGCAAAAATTTTAACCTTTGATGAACTCTTAGAACTTTATCCGGATATGTTGATTAATGTCGATTTAAAAGACAGTCCAAATTCATATGAAGGTACGATTGCTCCGGAATTATTATTTGAATCGATTGCACGTCACGATGCACAAGACCGTGTCTTAGTCACAAGTTTCTATCAAGACCAAATCGCCCGCTTCTCTGAATTCAGTTTAGGCACTGTCGCTGTGGGTGCTAGTCAAGAAGAAGTAACAGTCGGCTTAGCTAAATTCTTTACCGGACTCGGCAACATGTTCGAGGTACAAGCCAATACGTTCCAAATGCCTACAAGTTATAACGGCATTCCATTAACGTCTCAACGTTTAATTCAATGGTTGAATTCACGTAATATTGTACCCGGCTATTATGGTGTGAACAGTATTGATTTAATGAGTGACTTATTCAACAAAGGTACGCATACTATTGTGACCGATCGACCAGATTTAGCTTACCAATACCGTCAAAATCAATCGCAGCATTAATATATCTCATCACAAAATTATATAACTATAACGAAAAGCACACGCCCATTCATTTGAGCGTGTGCTTTCTATCTATCTTATAAAACTTTAGGCATGTACTTGGCATTGGCAGCTGCCGCCTGTACTGCAGCCGTGCATATCCGTTCTGAAGAAAGGATTACCGACTTCGATTTTAACGTTATCTGAAATAGAAGTTGCGATGATTGTAATCACTTCATCTATCAAATTTTGTAGTTCTACTTCCTTTTGTTTATATGCCATGACTGATGGCACCATTTCGTAATCACGCTTACTTTTTCTTGTTGCACGCGATACCGTTTGATAATCTGGATGATATTTGCCGAAACGCATGACTTCATCATATTGCACTTTGTTTTTCATAAACGTTTGATAATGTGCTTGTGCTGTTTCGTCTTCATTCATCTCTTGTCGTGCAAGACGATAAGCATGATAAATGTCAGACTGCAAAATCATATCGCTCACTGCATCTACATGATCTAAAACATCAATGACTTCAGTATTTATCATTCGTGTCACCTTCCATCATTCTTCAATAAAGATTAATGTATAATAACCATCCATGACGTCTCCACCCATTTCAGTATACTGTGTATTCAAGATTCTCGAACGATGTATATCTGAGTTCAGCCAACTGTGCAGCAAGGTCGGTACATCATTAAAATCATAGCCGACGTTTTGGCCAACAGATTTGAACTTGATATCTCTATCGTTTAATTGTTGTTTTAAAGCACCTTCTGTAAATTCAACGTTCTTATTATTGGTACTTTCATATAAGTTTACTGAAGCAATATGACTTAAATCATTATTAACTTTAAATGGTTTTAATCCTTTTAAGTGACGGATTTGGTTTGTCACTTCGTATAACGTCATCAATTGGTTTACGTTTTGTTCATACGGCACATTTTTATGTTTGTTTTCAATTGTCTTTTCATCTGAAGACTTTGTCATTTGATAAGGATTAAACATTACTAGCGCTTCTGCATCTAAGAAACGAACCCCTACGACTTTATTGGTTTGCTGATCAATGTATACTTGTGCGTAAGTATTGCCGTATTTTATCAGCATTTGTGTTTTCATATCTTCATCTGAAAGTTCTAAATCATATTGTTTACCATTGGCACTGACTGTAGGTTCAGGGTTGATGCTCGTATTTTCAAAAATACTAGACGCATCCTCTGAGATTTTAATCGGTTCGATATCTGCTTTCGTACCTGTCGCATAAACCGATTTAATAATATTGTTTTTAGTCGTCACAATATAATATTGGTTATTTTCTCTGAATACATAATTCTTATAGTCGTCATAATATGCATAAACGCGGTCAGCTTGACCGAATTTTTTAGTTAAACCGCTAATATCATTATTCACCCAAGTTCCTATACCTGATTTAGGCTTCGGATTCTCTGCTTGTTCTACTTTCTTTTGTGTTTGTTCAGTTTTCGTCGGCGTTTTCTTGTTCGGATTTTCTAACACATCAAATTTCAGCCGAGGCGAATAAAATAAATAGATAAGAAAAGTTATGAGGAGCAGCACTCCTACCACTTTAATAATTAAGTTCCTCATTCTCCGCCCACCTCAATGTTAAGTAATTATCATTGTACACGTTTCACACGTGCACTCGCAAGGATTGTATGCTAATTAAAAACATCGACTAACAACAAAACGTTATCAGTCGATGTTTAATGTTTAAAAGCCGAAAGTAGCTTTGAATAATGAAGTTGTTTCTCCGCCAGGATACATAACATATAACAAAATGTATACGATGATTCCTGTGAAAGCTGTAAAGATCCAAATAATTGCAGCCCAAGGCCCCACTTTTCTGTGGAGATTAAATTTATCTTTGAACGCTGTAATAATTTGGAATAATCCCATTAATCCGCCCACTGTTGATAATGCAATGTGGAAGATTAAGAAGAAATGATAGTAACCTTTCAACCATGCGGGACCACCGAAAGCGGTATTCCCGATAAAGAATGTTCTGCTCGCATAAATCACGAAGAATGTTAAAGCAAAGAAAGCAGCTGTTAACATAACTTTTTTATGCGCTTCAATTTTACGTTTTTTAATCAAGTACCACCCAACAATAACAAGCGCTGCACAAATCTGAATACAGCTGGTACTTATTGTCGGCAATATAGGTAGACTCATAAATCTCATCCTATCTTCAATTTATTTAAATCATATTGATTAAAGAAATTACTACTGCTAAAGCAAAGAATAGCACTAAGTAGTTAAGTGAGTAAACAAACATTAAAGTAGTCCATTTCTTTTGATTGAAGTTCTTCTTGAAGCTTGTTAATCCAAGATAAATCCAACCTAAGTTCAGAAGTGTTGCCAATACAACGAACACCGTGCCTAAGTTTGTAAGCAATAATGGTAAAGGCAATAATGCGATTAACCATACGAACATGCCTACTCTTGTACGGTTAAAGCCTTTAACCGATGGAAGCATAGGTATTTTTGCTAAAGAATATTCGTCTTGGCGTTTAATCGCTAAGGCATAGAAATGAATCGGCTGCCAGCAAAATACAACTAAGAATAATGCGATTGCTGTTAAGCTGAGTTGTCCCTCAATCGCTGTCCAACCGATTAACGGCGGTACAGCACCAGGAAAGCTCCCGATAACAGTATTCCAAGTAGTATGGCGTTTAGACCAGATTGAGTAAAATGAGACATAACCGATAATCCCCATTAAACCGATAACACCTGATGGTATGTTTAGGATGAATAATAAAATTTCACCTAGTACCATCATTCCAAAACTTAAAATCAATAAATTTTTATTTGAAATTCTGTCATTGACTGTTGGTCTTGACTGCTTGCTTGGCATGATGCGGTCAATATCTTGGTCATAATAGTTATTGAGTGCACATGCGCCCCCCATGATGAGTGTTGAACCAATCATCATTAACAGAATTTGCGGCAGAGATGATAGGAAGGAATGATTCGCTAATGCAATCGCCAGCCATGATCCTGTAAACGCAGGAATTAAGTTCCCCTGAACCAGCCCCATTTTAATAATTGCTTTCAGTTCTTTAAGGGTTACACGGCTCGAGCTTGTCGACAAAGTGTGTCCTTTATCCATAATGCCCCTCCTTAAAATATTCATATAATACAATGATATAGCAAAAAGTAATAATTGACTAGATGAAATAAGACAAATTTGTGACACTTTAGCGACAACAACTATTTCAATAAATCGTCAATTTTGTGACACATTTTCAATCTACTTACTATTAAAATTCTAGGGTATTATTGATATAATGTTTATAAATATTACAAAATATCGAATGACAACTAGGCTTGAGGTGCGGAAAATACGATAATCTCTACTTATCGTTCCCATTCTCTGCCTTTATCTATGTCAATCAATCAGTGGGGTGTTTTACATTGTTTAAGAAACGTAACCTTAAATGGTTAGCAGTTCTCGCAACGATTATTATGGCATGGGTTCAATTAGGAGGCGCACTTGTTACTAAAACAGGTTCAGCAAACGGCTGCGGTTCATCATGGCCGTTATGCCACGGTGCATTCTTGCCGCAAAACCTTCCAATCGATACCATCATCGAACTCAGCCACCGTGCTACATCAGCATTATCATTAATCGTTGTTTTATGGCTAGTCATTACAGCTTGGAAAAACATCGGGTATATCAAAGAAGTAAAACCTTTAGCAATTATCAGTGTCGGTTTCTTGCTAATCCAAGCATTAGTCGGCGCAGCTGCAGTACTTTGGCAGCAAAATGATTATGTACTTGCGTTGCACTTCGGGATTTCATTAATCAGTTTCTCATCTGTCTTCGTACTTACACTTATCATTTTCGATGTGGATAAAAAATACGAAGCGAATAAAGTGCACATCGACCATAAACTTAGAATCTATACATGGACAATGGCCATTTGTTTATACGTTGGTATTTACACAGGTGCCCTTGTACGTCATACCGATTCTTCATTAGCATATGGTTCTTGGCCATTACCGTTCGCAGACTTGATTCCTCATACTGAACAAGACTGGGTACAACTTGCACACAGACTCTTAGCTCTTGTCGCAAGTATCAGTGTCTTCCTCGCATTCAACTATGCGATCAGACATTACCATGAAAACCGTACAATTCGTTATGGTTACACAGCCGCATTATTATTAATCGTGCTTCAAATTGTGACTGGCGCATTATCTATCTTCACAGGTGTTAATTTATTAGTCGCATTATTACACGCATTGATTATCACATTTGAATTCGGTTTAATCGCCTACTTCATCTTATTAATGCTGCGAACAAGACGTGCAGAAAAAGCAAATCAATAATATATTTAATTCATCCGTTCATCTTCTTGGTGAGCGGATTTTTTATGCATACAGACAAAAAAGATGCCCTGCGCTGGTACGCAAGACATCTTAATCAATGATTATTCATCTTTTTCAAGTTCTACTAATAAATCTCCAGTTTGAATGCCTTCGCCATTAGTGACAGTAACTTGTTTCACTGTACCGCTGAATGGTGCTTGGACTGTTGTTTCCATTTTCATGGCTTCAGTGATTAACAGTGCTTGACCGCTGTCTACATGGTCGCCTACTGCTACTTTCACTTCTGAAACTGTACCAGGCATTTGTGCACCGATATGGTTCGGATTAGATTTATCTGCTTTTGGTTTCACAGTTTCATTTGTTTTAACATTTTCATCTTGGATTTTGATTTGTCGTGTTTGACCGTTCATGATGAAGAAGATCGTTCTGACACCTTTTTCATCCGGTTCTGTAATCGCTTCTAAAGTAATAATCAACGTTTTACCTTTATCGATTTCAACTTCTACTGTTTCTCCGACTTGCATACCGAAGAAGAAAGTAGGTGTATCTAATAAAGAGACATTGCCGAATTGTTCTTTTGTCGCAATATATTGTTCATATACTTTCGGATAAATCGCATAACTGATTAAATCTTGTTCAGTAACAGGTTTATCTTGTTTTTCTTGAAGTTCTTTGCGCAAGGCTTCGAAATCAATCGCTTCAAGATATTCGCCCGGACGTTCAGTTAAAGGTGTTTGACCTTTCAATACAACTTTTTGAAGTTCTTTATTGAAGCCGTCAGTCGGTTGGCCGATTTCACCTTTAAAGAATGATACTACTGATTCAGGGAAGTCGAGTTTATAACCGTCGCGTAAAACATCTTCTTCATTCAAGTCGTTTTGAACCATGTATAATGCCATGTCTCCAACTACTTTAGAAGATGGTGTTACTTTAACAATATCTCCGAATAAGAAGTTGACTCGGCGGTACATATCTTTTACTTCATGGAATCTATTGCCAAGGCCTAAACTTTTCGCTTGTTGGTTTAAGTTAGAGTATTGTCCGCCAGGCATTTCGTATTGATAAATCTCTGTATTCGGAGATTTGAAATCACTTTCGAAATCGCTGTAGTAATGACGGACTGTATCCCAATATTGTCCTAAACGCTCTAAGCCGTTGATATTGGCACGTGCATCGCGTCCGAAGCCGTTTAATGCATAATACAATGAGTTGGCACTAGGCTGACTTGTTAAGCCGCTCATAGAAGATACAGCAGTATCGATAACATCGACACCTGCATCAGCTGCTTGTTTATAAGTTAAGATACCGTTACCGCTTGTATCATGTGTATGCAAGTGGATTGGAATATTAACTGCTGCTTTTAATTCTCCTACTAATTCATAAGCTGCTTTAGGTTTTAATAATCCGGCCATATCTTTGATGGCTAAGATATGGAAACCTTCACGTTCTAATTCTTTCGCAAGGTTCACATAGTATTCCAATGTGTAAATGTTTGAACGCTTTGGATCTAAGATATCCCCTGTATAACAAATTGTACCTTCAGAGATTTTACCTGCTTCTTGTACCGCTTCATTCGCAACTTTCATTTGATCTAACCAGTTCAATGAGTCGAAAATACGGAAAACATCAATACCTGCATCGGCACTTTCTTGTACGAATTTTTTAATGACATTATCCGGATAGTTTTTATAACCTACTGCGTTAGAAGCACGTAATAACATTTGAAATAAGATATTAGGAATGGCTTTTCGCATTTTCTCTAATCTTTCCCAAGGATTTTCTTTTAAGAAGTTATATGCCACATCAAACGTTGCACCGCCCCACATTTCTAATGAGAACGCATCTTGCAAGATTTCTGCTGTTTCAGACGCAATGGCAAGCATATCATTAGTACGCACACGAGTCGCAAGTAATGATTGGTGTGCATCACGGAATGTTGTATCTGTAATCAATACATCATCTTGTTTCAATAACCAATCTGCTACTGCTTTAGGTCCTTGTTCATCCAAGATTTGTTTTGTACCTCTTAAGTGGTTGATTTTGCTTTGAGGCACACGCTCAATATGCGGACGTTCAAATTCAGGTTTCGGACGTTTTTCAACATTCGGGAAACCATTGATTGTCACATTACCAATATATTCCAATGTTTTTGTACCACGGTCTTGTGTCGGTTTGATATCGAAAAGTTCAGGAGTTTCTTCGATAAATTTCGTTGTATAGTCTCCTTCTTGGAATTGTTTGTTTCTAATCACATTGATTAAGAACGGAATATTCGTTTTAACACCGCGAATACGCATTTCTCTCAAAGAACGATCCATCTTTTCAATTGTTTGTTTAAACGTTAAAGCATGTGTAGACAATTTAACTAATAACGAGTCATAGTAAGGTGAAATTTCTGCACCTTGGAATCCGTCACCTGCATCTAAACGGACACCGAAACCGCCGCTTGAGCGATAGGCAATAATATGGCCTGTATCAGGCATAAAGTCGTTTGTCGGGTCTTCTGTTGTGATACGGCATTGGATTGCATAACCTAAAGTATGAATGTACTCTTGGTGCGGAATACCGATTTCATCACCGAATAATGATTCGCCGTCAGCCACAAGAATTTGAGACTTCACAATATCAATACCAGTAATCATTTCAGTAATAGTATGTTCAACTTGTACACGAGGGTTGACTTCAATAAAGAAGAACTCATTACCGGATACTAAGAACTCGACTGTACCCGCATTCACATATCCCACATTATTCATTAATTGCAGCGCTGCATCGCAAATACGCTGACGAAGTTCTGGGTCCATACCGACAGAAGGTGCGACTTCGACTACTTTTTGGTGACGGCGCTGTACAGAACAGTCACGTTCATAAAGATGCACAATATTGCCGTGTGCGTCGCCGATGACTTGTACTTCGATATGTTTTGGTTCGTTAATATACTTTTCAATATAAACTTCACTGTTGCCGAATGATTTTTGTGCTTCAGATTTCGCACGTGAAAAAGCCTCTTCTAATTCTGATTCTTCATTCACAATACGCATACCTTTACCACCGCCGCCGCTAGTGGCTTTAATCATTAACGGATAACCAGCTTCTTTCGCAAAATCAGCTGCTTTATGATAATCTTCAATCGGTCCGTCTGTACCAGGGATAACAGGCAAGCCCGCTTCAATCGCTGTTGCACGTGCTTTGACTTTATCACCGAACATATCTAAATGTTTTAATTCTGGTCCGATAAAGATAATGCCTTCTTCTTCACAACGTTCTGCGAAGGTTTCATTCTCACTTAAGAATCCGTATCCTGGATGAATCGCATCTACTCCGGCATTTTTAGCCACTTCAATAATACGTTCAATATTCAAATAGCTGTCTGCCGGTCCTAAATCTTCACCGACTAAATAAGATTCATCTGCTTTGTTTCTATGTAATGAACCCTTGTCCTCATTTGAATAAATCGCTACTGTTTTAATATTTAATTCAGTGGCTGCACGGAAAATACGAATTGCGATTTCACCGCGGTTTGCTACCATTAATTTATTAATCTTCTTCAAGTGATCAACCCCCAAAAATCAATTATTAGAATTTTCTAAACCTTTGTTGTAAATTTTATTATACCAAAACACGAACATTGATGACAGTTAATTTCACAGCCCGTTCACAAAAATAAGCTTTGCCTTTTGTTTTCACAAAAGGCTTTACTTAATTTTGCATTAAAATCAATAGCTCATGCATCGGTAATAATATGACTTATCTAAACATACAGATATTATATCACATTTTCTTATAACCAATCATAACTTTTGTTTATATACTTCGCTTAAAGCAATCATTTTAGCTTAACTTTTAATTCTTAACATTGCTTGCACTCCACTCAAAAAATGTTTGTGTTTTGTTAAGAAATCGTAAAAAGATATAAAAAAGACCAAGAGACAAGAAATCTCTCGGCCTTGAATATTAATATCTTCTTGGAATATCTATATGTCGCTGCTGTGCTGCTCTTTTTTCCATTTTGATTTGTTTCGCTGTTATCAACAACAAGCCTAAGGCGATACTTAAACTGATCATTGAAGAACCGCCGAAACTGATAAACGGCAATGGTACCCCTGTTAACGGGATTAATGCTGAAATACCGCCTAAGTTAACGAAAGTTTGACTTCCGATATAACTAGCGATACCTACACAAACCAATTTATAAAAATAAGACTGTGTTTGTGCAGCAAGCTGGAATGCTCTGTATACAATAAAGAACAAGAGGCCAAGTACGAAAAGACCGCCGATTAAGCCCAGCTCTTCACATATCACTGCGAATATAAAGTCGGTATGCGGCTCTGGCAAGTACCCAAGTTTCATCACACTGTTGCCGATACCTTTACCAAATAATCCGCCATTCCCTATCGCCATTAACGAGTTGGAAATATGGTAACCTGTTCCGGATTCATAGTGGAACGGGTCTGTCATAATTCTAAAACGGGCAACCAAGTATGCAGGCAGCCAGCCTAATGCGGCAAATAAGATCAGCGAGGCGATACCGCCGGCTGCAATCAATCCGCCCCATTTCAGTATCGGTTTAACCCAAATACCTGCATAAAAGACAATAGACATAAAGATAATCGTAATCAGCATGGTTTGCCCTACGTCCCGCTGCAGCAATACTAAAAAGATACAACCTATAATTAATAATATAGGTCCTAATATCACTTTAGAATTGCCGAGCACTTTGGCACGCTTTTTGTTAATCATATACGGCAAATATAAAATGATTGCAATTTTCAACAACTCAGACGCCTGCAAGTTCATAAAGCCTAAGTTAATCCAGCTTTTAGAACCATTAATATTCTTACCTACAATCAAAGTTGCAAATAGTAATAAAAAGACGCCGATCATGACACCTTGCTGAACCTTTTTATTCTGCAGAATTTTTACATTCATGAAAAAGGCCATAAAGAACACAATGAGGAAACTCATGATGACATACATTAATTGTCTCGTATAGAAATAAGTTCCAGACACCGGTGTTCCGCCTGTCAATGTACCTTTCGTTGCTGCGACCATACTGGCACTGTAAACCATTACTAAGCCGATTAAGCAAAGCATAATATATGTAATTACAAGCGGGTAATCAATATATCTTGCGTACTTCCCTACATGTCGAAAGAAAGCTTTTACGTTATTCATTTATTAAATCATCCAATTCTAATATTTGAAGCAGTTTCAAATATTTTGCAGAGTTTGTTTAAGGTGCAATAGCACCTTACTTCTTTTTCAACTTTCAAGATATCTTTATAAAACCATATTTTTAAGCGGTGTTGCAAGTAATTCTATAACGTTTTTTGAAATAAAAAAGCGGCTGGAGATTCTATCAAACTCTGACAGAACTGCAGCCACTTCATACGTTTTTATCTGATGCCGTTGCTTTAAACGTTTGTGAATGCTTCGTGAAGTTTAGACAATTCTTTTTCAAGACGCAGCATAATTTCTTTGCCTTGTTCAATTTCAATAAGGCCTAAATTCGCTGCAAAGTCTACTTCTTTTTGCAAGCCAAACATTTGTGTATCTAATACTTCTTCGTATAATGGACATTGCGGCAATGTTAAGTTGTCCATTTGTACTTTGATTAATTGCAGAATACGATCTGCATCTTTATTTAATTGGTCATATGCCGCGTTATTTATTGTGTTCGCTTTCGTCATGACATACTCCCCCTATCATTTCTTGTCATATAAAAATTTTAGCTTACTCAATATCAAATTGCAAGTAAATTTCAATTCAGTATTTCTAATCTATGTTATCATAGACTCAGATAATATAAAGGGGAGCGCATAAAATGATACAAATTAAGGGTAAAGTCAAATTTCCGATTACTTTAGATAGTACAACTTGGATTTTTGATGATCGTAAAGTAAAAATCGAAGATTTAGAAGCAGGTGTCTTTGAAGGTACGAAGCCTGTAGAATTCCAAAACAACCGTGAATGGAACAGAGCGATTTTGGAAGGCCAAACGAACCCGCCAACACTTAATTCTGAAATCAAATACAAAAAACGTGCCATGATTGAAGATACATTTGTAATCAATATGACACCTTTCTTCAAAAATGCTGAACCAGACGATTCTGCAGCCGCAATTCGTTTGTCTAATGAAGAAGATGCTATTGAAGTTCCATTAAGCTTGTTGCCTTATCTCTTCTTTAAATTTGCGGACAAAGGCAAACGCTTATATGATGATAACGGTGTAGACAGCTTCGTGTACATACCTGAAGAAGGGTATTCACATGAATTCAAACATGTGACACATATCGAGGTGGTATAACTTGAGAAAAGTACAGTGTATCTTATGTGATACAGAAGTACTGATAGACGAAAATACGTTAGAGGCAAAACAGCTTAAAAATCATCCCATGCGTACATTTATGTGCGAGGAATGCAAAAGCCGTTTAGATGTGCCGAAACAACGTAACAATTACTATAAGTCGCAAAATAACTTTAATATTTTCACAAAAGATCATGAGTAATCATCTCATGGTCTTTTTTTACATCCGAGGAACAAACTTAAATACATTTATACAAGATAAAGTATTTGAAATTAAAAAGAGCGTTTGGACCGGCAATCATTGCCGATTCAAACGCTCTGACTTTATATTGAACAAATTATTCTTCTTCAGCCATAATTTGTTTTACACGTTTTGCTTCTTTTTCACGTTGAGATTTATTTAAAATTTTCTTTCTCATACGGATGTTTTCTGGTGTAACTTCTAATAATTCATCATCATCGATGAATTCTAATGCTTCTTCAAGTGTTAAGATACGCGGACGTTTCATTACTTGAGTTTGGTCTTTTGTTGCTGAACGGACGTTGGTTTGGTTTTTAGTTTTTGTGATGTTGACTGTTAAGTCATTTTCACGGTTGTTTTCACCAACAATCATACCTTCGTATACTTCAGTACCAGGTTCCATGAAGTTTGTACCGCGGTCTTCTAAACCGATAATTGCATATTGACTAGCTTTACCTTGGTCCATTGATACTAATACACCATTACGGCGTCCGCCGATGCGGCCTTTAACACGTGGACGAAATTCTTCGAATGTGTGGTTGATGATACCGTAACCGCTTGTCATAGACATAAATTCAGTTGTATAACCGATCATACCGCGTGCAGGCACCATAAAGATTAAACGTGTTAAACCGTTATCTGTTGTAACCATGTCTAACATTTCACCTTTACGTTGACCTAATGATTCAATAACTGAACCTGAATTTTCTTGAGGTACTTCACATTGTACACGTTCGAATGGTTCGCATAATAAGCCGTCGATTTCTCTTAAGATAACTTGAGGTTTAGATACTTGTAATTCATAACCTTCACGACGCATATTTTCAATTAAAATTGATAAGTGCAATTCACCACGACCAGCAACAATCCATGCATCCGGTGAATCTGTAGGTGTAACTTTCAATGATACGTCTGTTTCAAGCTGTTGATCTAAACGGTCTTGAATTTGACGTGCAGTGACATAAGTACCTTCACGGCCGGCAAATGGAGAGTTGTTGACACGGAATGTCATTTCAAGTGTTGGTTCGTCAATACGAAGTACAGGTAATGCTTCTTGATGGTCATGCGGTGTAACTGTTTCACCAACGTTGATATCTTCCATGCCTGATACTGCGATTAAGTCCCCTGCATGTGCTTCTTGGATTTCTTCACGTTTCAATCCGAAGAAACCAAAGATTTTTGTAACACGGAAGTTTTTCACGCTGCCGTCTAATTTCAATAAGGATACTTGGTCGCCGACTTTAATCGTACCTCTGAATACACGACCGATACCAATACGGCCGACATAGTCATTGTAGTCTAATAATGCAACTTGGAATTGTAACGGCTCATCTCTGTTATCTACAGGTGCTGGTACATATTCTAAGATTGTTTCATATAATGACTGCATGTTTTCATCTTGTTTATCAGCATCTAAGCTTGCTGTACCGTTAACAGCAGATGCATATACTACTGGGAATTCAAGTTGTTCGTCGTTTGCGTCTAATTCGATAAATAAGTCTAAGACTTCATCCACAACCGCTTCAGGGCGTGCTGCTGGTTTATCGATTTTATTCACTACAACAACAGGTTTCAAGTTTTGTTCTAAAGCTTTTTTCAACACGAAACGTGTTTGAGGCATTGTACCTTCGTAGGCATCAACAACTAATACAACACCATCTACCATTTTCATGATACGTTCAACTTCGCCGCCGAAGTCAGCGTGTCCAGGTGTATCCAAAATATTAATTCTAGTGCCTTTATAGTTAACAGCAGTATTTTTAGCTAAAATTGTAATACCGCGTTCTCTTTCAATGTCATTAGAATCCATTGCACGTTCATCAACATGCTCATTCTCACGGAAAATACCAGATTGTTTTAATAATTCGTCAACTAAAGTTGTTTTACCATGGTCAACGTGAGCAATGATAGCAATATTACGTACGTCTTCTCTTAAATTTGTCATACTAAATTTCCTTTCTTGAGTAAATTCCCACTTCAATTTGCAACTTTTTTATTATATCATATTATTGAGCAAAGAATAATAAGGTGGGGTTTGAATGCAGAAAAAAAATCAAAAGCAATCTTCTGGATCTATTCAGTTCTTGCAGTGATTTTCTTAGTCTTGTTTAGTTTCAGTCTAGGTGCACAAAATTACTGGTTTATGGCAATTACAGCAATTGTCTTAATCGCAATTTTCGGTGCCGGCTTTACGACTAAGAAAAAATATCGCGAAAATGACTGGTTCTAACCTTTCATTTCTACCGTAACAAAAGTATCCACTTGTTGCAGTACCCTGCAGCACGGAGAATACACATAAATACAGTCAAAAGAAAAAGGTCGGGACCATGTATGCTATTGTGCACTTTACTTAGTTCACAATAGCATACATGGTCCCGACCTTTTATTAATTATTGATGTCTTTTTTGTAATGCTGTCAAAGTTTCCTTCTCCGTCAGCAAGTGTTTTGTTAAAATCTCCTCATGTATGGCCGCATTGCCTACAAGTACAGAGTGCGGTTGTGTAATAACCAACGGATTGCCGAGCAAGTCCGTTCCTTTACCGCCTACTTCATTTAAAATAATTAATCCGCCGGCAAAATCCCAAGGTTGTAAGCGCGGTGTGATATAAGCACCTAATTTCCCTTGCGCTACATTGATGATTTCTAAGGCCGCAGAACCATATGCGCGACAACTTCTCGCTTCATCTACTACCTTTTTGAATATAACACCTATTGTCGGCTTTGTTAACCAGTTTGGATTAATTCCGATTAAACTTTTATTCAAGACTGTATTATTAAGCGGTTTCATCGGTTGTTCGTTAATATAAGCACCTTGTCCCGTCTTAGCATGATATAAAATATCTCTCATCACATCATAAACGAAACCTGCATACGGTTTACCATCATTATAAATACCGATAGAAATCGCAAAATTTTCTTGCTGGTGTACGAAATTTAATGTGCCATCAATCGGATCAATCACCCACACCATACCTTTTTGTTCTATTTCAGACATCGATCTGCCGTGTCCTTCTTCTCCGATAAATTGATGATCTGGATAATTCTCCATAATATTATTATATATAAAGTCTTCAGTTGCTTTATCGACATTCGTTACTAAATCATTCGGATTAGATTTGGTTTCAATATCGATATCTTGCTGCATCATTTTACGAATATTATTTCCTGCTTCTATTACAAGCCCTTTAGCAAAATCATAAACTGCCATCTGATGACACCCCTTCTGTAACATATTAACGCTATCATTTGTGAATATAATATCATTTACTCTTCATTAAAGCCTAACTTATGCTACAATATTTTCAATAATAGCAAACAGGAGGCTTAATATGTCTAAATATACTTTTTCTTTAAAAAACTTCAAAGTGTTTGAAGTGCCTGGTTTAGACGCGCGCATGCAAGCCATTGAATCAGATATCCGCCCCAAATTACGCAACTTGGGCGAACACTTCACAGACTTTTTAAATACACATACTGCCGACGAATTCTTTCCGCATATCGCAAAGCATGCACGTCGTACAGTGAATCCTCCAAAAGATACATGGATTGCATTTTCAACTAATAAACGCGGTTATAAAATGCTGCCGCACTTCCAAATCGGGCTTTACGAGTCGCAAGTCTTTGTCATGTTCGGTGTGATGCATGAAGCGAAAAACAAAGCACAAGCCATCGACGTGTTCGAAAAGCATTTGTCAGACATTGAAAACTTGCCTGAGGATTACCGTATTTGCCCGGATCACGTCAAAATGGAAAAACCGCTGATTAAAGATTTAACCACAGAGGACTTAGAAGAAACATTAGCACGTGCCAAACAATTAAAGAAAGGCGAGTTCTTTATTGCACGCACCCTTTCTCCGCGTTCGCCTGAATTAAAATCAGACCGTGCTTTCATTGAATTCTTAGAAGCGACTTTCGAACAATTATTAAAGTTCTATCCATAATAGCATACAAAAAAACATTACACTATTTATACAGATACTTCGTGCTGATTTCAACAACAAATGCTTGAAATCAGCTTTTTATTTTCCCAAAATTTGTCCATTGTTCACAATATGTCTTTTAATTTTGTGAATTTTTAGGTTGACCTAACTTTATTTTTACTTTATTATTAAACCATTATTAGAACACATTGAATTGGGGGTGACCTTCTTGAGTAAAAGAGAGGTCAATTATAATAACGACAGCTTAGATGAAATCAACAATACTGTCAGTTTCAACTCAAACAGCAGTATTAAACAGAAATTCCTCTCCTTCTTAGGACCTGGCTTGCTAGTCGCAGTAGGCTATATGGACCCCGGCAACTGGATAACTTCCATGCAAGGCGGAGCTAAATACGGATATATTCTGTTATTTGTGATTTTAATCTCAAGTGTGTCTGCGATGCTCCTGCAAAGCATGACTGTCAGGTTAGGTATCGCTTCAGGGCATGATTTAGCCCAAGTTACCAAGCATTTCTTAAACAAACCGCTCGCATTTATTTTCTGGATTATAGCTGAACTCGCAATCATTGCTACGGATATTGCTGAAGTTATCGGCAGTGCGATTGCACTTGATCTATTATTCGGAATTCCATTGTTGGTCGGTGCGATTATTACAGTATTAGACGTCTTTATCTTATTATTCATCATGAAATTCGGTTTCAGAAAGATAGAGGCAATCGTTGGTACCTTAATCTTTACTGTACTTGCTATCTTCATCTTTGAAGTATATATCGCTTCACCGGATGTCGTGAAAGTCCTAAACGGATTTGTGCCTAGCAGCAGTATCATTACTGAACACGGTGCGTTATATATCGCACTAGGTATTATCGGCGCAACAATTATGCCGCATAACCTGTACTTGCATTCATCTATCGTGCAATCGCGTACGTATAACAGAAGAGATGAAGCGTCAAAAGCACAAGCAATCAAATATGCGACGATTGATTCTAACATCCAATTATCTATCGCATTTGTCATTAACTGCTTATTGCTTGTTCTAGGTGCCGGATTATTCTTCGGCAGCGGCAATGCGGATAATTTAGGCGGGTTCTATGACTTATATCAAGCCTTAGAACAACAACCGCTGCTCGGTGCATCGCTTGGCGGCTTAATGAGTACACTCTTTGCGGTGGCATTGCTTGCCTCTGGTCAAAACTCAACTATTACAGGTACATTAGCCGGTCAAATCGTTATGGAAGGTTTCATCAATTTGAAAATGCCGAACTGGGTAAACCGTTTAATTACGCGCTCACTCGCAATTATTCCGGTTATCATTTGCTTGATTATCTTTCACGGCAATGAAAGCATGATGGAACAACTGTTAGTCTTCTCGCAAGTATTCTTAAGTATCGCTTTGCCTTTCACATTGATACCGCTTCAGCTTGCGACTAACAACTCGAATCTTATGGGACAATTTAAAAACAAATTATGGATCAACATTATATCATGGTCTCTCATTGTGATTTTAAGTCTCTTAAATATTCACTTGATTATTCAAACATTCCAAGAATTATAATAAAGTTAACGCACGATCAATCATTCATAGCGATTGATCGTGCGTTTTTTTATCTTTATTTTGAATCATCATCTAAATCATGACGTGTCGGACGTTCATTTGAACTTCTTCTGCGCTGTTGTGTTAAGTCATGTGTATCTAAATCCTCTTGTTGAGCAGCGTCTTCTTGATGCACACGCCCTTTATCCTCTGAAACATGTTCTGTTTTATGCGCATGTTCCTCAGCACGCTTTTCACGTTGATCTAAGGCTGTATTAGGATTAGATACAGCATCGAAATAGTTATGTTCTCTGTCGTATGCTTTATCCGCTTCGCTTTTAGCTTTGCTTCTTCTGACAAACAACATAACCCCTGCAATAAAGAATAAAATCGTTGAGATGAAGTTTGAGAAAAAGATACCCCCAATCGCCGCAATAATTAAAATGATACCTGAAGCGATACGGTTTTTCTTAATCAATACCAAACCGATAACCGCAATAATCGCAACTACAATCAAACCTATTGTTGTAAAGATTAATGTTTGATGCAGATATTCAGGCGACATGCTTGGGTCCCCTTGCTTAAGTAAAATATCAGAAAGCATACCTTTGCCCATGAAGATGCCGATTAAGAACAATAACATATAAATCAATGTTAAGCCGACACCTATCCAACCTAGTATTTTTTCAACTTTTCTATTCAATGTTCTCCCTCCCTAATTAAAAATCGCTTTGTTAAAGCCCGTTGATGCGGGTCTTATCACAGTAAATACCCTTAAAGCTCAGATTTATGCGCTTTTATTTTATTTTGTACATAAATTAACTTATTTTTGAAACATTGCTTAGAAATTATAAAAAAGCCGAAGTCAGTGACATCACTGCTTCGGCTTAGTTTGCTTTATTCTTTTTCTTTTGGATTATCTTGTTCTGTTTGTTGCGCTTGTTCATTTTGTTCTTCTTTAGGCGCCTCAGGTTTTGTTTTGCCTTGGTTGAAAGAACGGCGTTCTTCAAAGTTCATACGTCTTTGATTAACCGCACTTGGACGGTTTTTACGCGCTTCTTTTGCACGTTTTTTACGTTCTTTTTTCTCACGTTTGCGTGCTGCTTTTTCTTCAGCTGTTTCACCTTTGCGCGGTTCTGTATCGCGGTATTTTACTTCTTCAGGTTCTTGTTCTTCTTGATCCATCGCTTGCTTGCGTGCTTGTTCACGTTCATACGCTTCATTTTCTTGCTGCGCTTTGACTTCATCTTCTGATTTTTGTTTGTATTTCGCCTGACGTGATAAGAATGCAGGACCAGCAGCTTCTGCTTCTGAATGTTCCGCATCGCTTGTTTCAGCGCTGTCTTCTTGATGCGGTGCTTCTGAACGTTCTTCTTGTACTCTGTCTTTCTTAGGTACATAAGGTTTTACATCATCTTCGTCATCTTCATATTGTGCACGCGGTTCGTTGCGTTTCTCATATGAAGGGACATAGCGCGGATTTCTTTCCTCTTCTTCATAGTAGCCGCCGCGATATGATGGTTCTCTGTCATATCTATCATAACGGTCATAATCATTGCCGTACGCACCTGGATAATACGGTACTGTTTCCACTCTGTCTTTACGCGCAAACATCATAATTGCGACGATAAAGAACAATACTGGAATAATGATTGTAGCTAATAACAATACAAGCGGCAGCGTAATGATAGATGCGACTAAGAATAATATTCCTGACAGCACTCTGATATTCATTGAAATGAGTGCTAAGAAAGAAATAAGCAAACAGACAATCAAGTAAACAATAACTGCCCAAATACCATTTTGAAGCCAAATCACAAATTGTGTGGTATTTAAACTGTTATTAGCTAACACTTGCTGTGCTAAGTCGTTATTATTAATCGACTGTTCTAGATTTTGAATTGATGTATTGTTGCTGAATGACACAAGTGCAATAAACATAGTAGTTACTGTTAACAACAGTAATCCAATCCAGTTCAGCCAGCCAAGTACTTTTTCTGCGACTCTGCTGACTGGGCGTTTTATTTGTGTATATTGTGGTTCATCAGACATCATTAACACTCCCTACTCTACTTACTAAATCGTTTTATTGTAATGACATTTTGAAATTCAGAAAATGTTCATTATAATCACTTAAAATATCTTTACCCAAATCCTTGTACACTTCAAGCCTATTTTGTGTTTCTTTCGAAGGATAAAAACGCTGATCCGTTCTGATTTCTTTAGGCAATAGTTTTGCGGCAGCCTTATTCGGTGTCGCATAACCTACCCATTCAGTATTCTGCTTACTGTTTTTAGGGTCCAATAAGAAATTAATAAATTGATGTGCACCCTCTTTGTTTTGTGCAGTTTTCGGTATTACCATCGTATCGAACCACAAATTAGAGCCCTCTTTTGGCACAATATAATCAAATTCAGGATTTTCTTGTACGATAGGTGCTGCGGTACCGCTCCATACTACTGCGATATTCGCTTCATGCTGTTCTAACATCATCGTTACCTCATCACCGACAATACCTTTGACTTGCGGTGCTAAGTGAGCTAAATCCGCTTCAGCTTCGTTTAAATGCTTCGGATTGGTATCATTCAAACTATAACCGAGCTTATTCAAACTCAATCCCATGATTTCACGGGCACCATCCACTAATATAATATCATTTTTAAACTTAGGATTATATAAACTTCTCCAAGATGAAAAATCTTCCTTTGGATAAGCTTCTTTATTATAAATAATACCCACTGTACCAAAGAAATATGGAATAGAATAACGATTATTTCGATCATAAGCCATATTCATATAACTTTTATCCAAATATTTCATATTCGGCAGCTGTTTATGATCTAAAGGCACCAGCAAATGATCCTTTTTCATCTTTTGTACAGTGTACTCACTCGGAAAAGCAACATCGTAATGCGTTCCGCCGTTGCGAATCTTAGCTTCCATTGCTTCATTGGAATCAAAGGTTTCATAAACTACTTGAATGCCTGTCTCTTTCTCAAACTTTTGAATCAACTCAGGATCAATATATTCTCCCCAGTTATAGACATAAATCTTCTTGCCTGACTTTTGGTCATCCTCTGAACTATACCATTTACTTACACCGAGGCATAGCAATCCGATAACCAAGGCACCGATAACCAGTTGTAGCATTCGATTCATCGCAACACACCTCTTTTCAATGCACTATGGCGTTTAGTGTAGTGTTGAATCGTATAGTAACCGATGATACCGATCATAATCACACCGAAAATCAAAGTAGAAATCGCATTGATTTCCATACTGATACCTTTACGTGCCATCGCATAGACTTCTACAGATAAAACACTGAAGCCATTCCCTGTCACAAAGAAACTGACTGTAAAGTCATCTAATGAATACGTCAAAGCCATAAAGAACCCTGCAATAACTGCCGGCATCAAATTCGGAATCATGACACGATTCAATACTTGCCAATCTGTGGCCCCTAAATCTTTAGCTGCTGTAAACATATTCTGGTTCATCTCATACAATTGCGGCAAGACAATAATCACCACAATCGGAATACAAAATGCAATATGTGAAATCAATACAGTCCAAAAGCCGAGGCCCATGCCTGTAAAATGACCAATCGCAGTAAACATAATTAAGAAAGACGCCCCGATAACAACATCAGAAGACACTAACAAGACATTATTCAATGTTAAAAATGTTAATTTCATGCGCTTATGGCGCAAGTGATACAATGCTATGGCACCGAAAGTACCAATGACTGTAGAGAGCGCCGCAGCTAAAAGTGCCACTGCGATGGTGTTGAATAAAATCGACATCAAGCGATCATTTTGAAACAACGTTTGATAATGTTCTAACGTAAAACCTTCAAAATGAATCATATTACCGCCAGAGTTAAAGGAATACACCATTAAAAAGAGTATCGGGATGTATAACCCGATAACGAGTAACCCTAAATATAATTTGCCATACCATGTCATGATCTGCGTCCTCCCTCGTTGCCTGATTTCGTGATGACTAAAACGACTGCCATAAAGACAATTAAAGCAATTGCAATGGTAGAACCCATGCCATAGTTTTGTATCACCAGAAATTGTTCTTCTATCGATGTCCCGATATTGATAACTTTATTACCTGCAATCAAGCGTGTAATCATGAATAATGAAAGTGCAGGAATAAATGTGACTTGTATACCAGATAATACCCCTGCTTTTGTCAAAGGCAAAATCACTTTGCGCAATGTAATCCACTTATTCGCTCCTAAGTCTGTAGAAGCTTGAAGCAGATTATCAGGGATTGATTTCATACTGTTGAATATCGGCAAGATCATAAATGGAATGTAAATATAACTCGCTACAATAATAAAGGCAGCTGCAGTAAATAATAATTCTGTTTTTGGAAGATGCATCACACCTAATATTTGATTGATAATACCATCATGACTGAAAATCCCGATAAATGCATACGTCTTGAGGAGTAAATTAATCCAAGTCGGTATGATTAAGATTAGTATCCATAAATTTTGATGGGCTGATTGACGAATAAAATAAGCCGCTGGATAACTGATTATCAATGTGACAAGTGTAATCACTGCCGCATAAAAAATAGAAATTCCCATCATCTTCAAATAACGCAGACTGAATATTTGTTGATAATTGCTGAAACTGAAATGCCCATGAATATCTAAAAATGAGAAATAGACTAATAAAATAACTGGAATGATAATAAACCCAACCATCCAAATCAAATATGGCACAAATAAAAATTTATTTAATTTTGTCATCTGCTAGCCCTCATAGCTTTCAATACGTTTATCGAATTCTGCTTCCGTTTCACCCGGCACCATAATATGAATTGCATCAGGTTCAAAGTATAAGCCGACAGTCGCACCTATTTGTGCTTTCTTTGTCGATTGAATCATCCATGCATAGCCTTCTTTATCTCGGCAATTGATTTCATAATGCACACCTCTAAAGAGCATTGAATCGACGACCGCTTCAAACAGCCCTTCGCTTGGCGCTGTAATCGCAATATCTTCCGGACGAATCACAACTTCTATCTTTTGTCCTTTAGGAATACCCATATCCACACACTCTATCTCTTTATCATAGATATTAACCACACGATCCTTCACCATTGTACCTTCAATAATATTCGATTCGCCGATAAAATCTGCCACAAATCGATTTACCGGTTCATCATAGATATTTAACGGTGTATCCAGCTGTTGAATTTTGCCGTCTTTAATCACCGCAATATAGTCGCTTAAAGCTAGCGCTTCTTCTTGATCATGTGTCACAAAAATAAATGTAATACCCAAACGTTTCTGCAAGGCACGCAATTCATACTGCATCTCTGTACGTAGCTTTAAATCTAGGGCTGATAGTGATTCATCCAACAATAATATTTTTGGTTCGTTGACCAACGCACGAGCAATGGCTACACGTTGTTTCTGCCCGCCGCTCATTTCATCTATCGTACGCTGTTCGTAACCTTCTAATTTAACCAGCTTCAATGCTTCAGTTACTTTTTCTTTAATCTGAGCTGATTTGACTTTCTTGATTTTTAAACCGAACGCCACATTTTCAAAGACATTTAAATGCGGAAATAAGGCATAGTCTTGAAAGACAGTATTGACTTGACGCTGATTGGCAGGGATTTTATTTATCACTTTGTCTCCATAAGCGATTTCACCAGAATCTGCTTGTTCAAAACCGCCGATGATTTTTAAAATCGTTGTTTTGCCGCAGCCGGAAGGCCCTAGCAATGTATAGAATTTTCCTTGTTCGAAATCAATCGAAATATTTTTTAATATAGGTTGTCCATCATATTGTTTATTCACTCCTGATAAAGATAATATCGGCATTCGTTTTTCCTCCTATAAATACGATGCGGTCGCCACTATCATGGCTTTCACTTCAGATTGGGTTGTGTTAGACAACTGGTGTTTTTCATGCGCTTTAAAGTAGAGTGCATCTCCTTTTTTAGCTTGATACACTGTTTCGCCTAACGTTAATGTGAGTTCACCTTTTAAACAGTACACAAAAGTATCAGAGTCAGATGGCTTGAATGCCTTATAGGCTGTATGCGGACGCAAAGTCAAAATCAAAGGTTCCATTTCAAAGTCATTCGATCTTGCGACCGGCCAATTTAAAATATAACCGTCATCATATTCATCATAGACTGCTTGTTCCGCTTTAGGGTATAGCACTTTTTCTTGTTCTTCGCCTTTAAAGAAACGTTCTGGTGTCGTACCTAACACTTCCAGCAGCTGCAGAAAAGTTTCCATACTTGGTGATGACTGTCCGCTTTCGATTTGGGAAATATAGCCTTTTGACAAATCCGTACGTTCTGCTAATTCTTCTTGCGTCAATCGTTTTATCTTTCGCAGATTGCGCAAATTCAATCCAATATCCATACTGCTTCCTCTCAATCGTCTTCATTTGTGCATAAAAAAAGCACAGTCCTGTTTAGTATTAGTAAACATTTTGTTTAATGCTTACTAAAAATAACAGAACTGCGCGTGATTTACAATATAAATTTAAGCGTCGGCACTAAATTTTTTTCGTGTCTCGTCATTCTTGATTCTTTTGACTGCTTGATAGCTGTTATAACCGCTGCGTTGTTCAAAATCATCTAAAATATTCTTTTCATCTGCTTTACCGGGAATCACTTTTTTAAAGTTGCGATAGGCATTCATAAAGTCATCGCGATCAACTTCTCTTTCATAATAGTCTTCAACACGATTGAAAAAGTGAATGACATCGACCATCTCATCTTGAGACCAATCCACATCAATAGGGTATTGATATTCCATTTCTGTGTTCCTCCTATCTAATTGAATTCACAAATATTATAACATGCAAGAAATCCTGAAACGTAAAAAAACCGCCGGGCTTTAAGCCCGACGGTCTATTATATGCTTAATCTAATGTTGGGTTGTATTACATAGTGTGGATTGGTAATCCGATTGCTTTTTCAGCAGCTTCCATAGTCATTTCACCTAAAGTTGGGTGAGCATGAACTGTTAATGCGATATCTTCAGCATTCATACCAGATTCAATTGCTAAACCTAATTCAGAGATGATGTCAGAAGCACCTGCACCTACAACTTGTGCACCTACTAATGTGTCATCTTCTTTAAGTGTAATCAATTTAACGAATCCAGTTGTATCGTTTAATGATAAAGCACGGCCGTTTGCTGCGTAAGGGAATTTAGAAGCTTTGTATTCTAAACCTTCTTCTTTCGCTTGCGCTTCAGTGTAACCTACTTGTGCTAATTCTGGTTCAGTGAAGCATACTGCAGGCATACCGATGTAGTCTACTGCAGATTTTTCGCCTGAGATTGCTTCAGCAGCAATTTTACCTTCATAGCTTGCTTTGTGTGCAAGTGGTAAACCAGGAACGATGTCGCCGATAGCGTAGATGTTGTCAGCTGATGTACGGCTTTGTTCGTCAACTTCTAATAAGCCGCGTTCGCCGAATTTAAGGCCAAGTTCTTCAAGACCCATTTCATCAGTGTTTGGACGACGACCTACTGTTACTAATACGTAGTCAGCTTCGATTGTTTTTTCTTCGCCTTTTGCTTCGTAAGTAACTTTAACGCCGTTTTCAGTTTCTTCAGCAGATTTAGCCATCGCTTGAGTAACGATTTCCATGCCTTTTTCTTTCATTTTTTTCTTAACAGGTTGCGTCATTTGTTTTTCGAAGCCGCCTAAGATATCTTTAGCACCTTCTAAAATTGTAACTTCTGTACCGAAGTTCGCAAATGCTGTACCTAATTCAGAACCAATGTAACCGCCGCCTACAACTACTAATTTCTCAGGCGCTTCTTGTAAGTTTAAAGCACCAGTTGAGTCGATTACGCGCTCACCGAATTTGAAATTAGGAATTTCGATCGGTCTAGAACCAGTTGCGATGATTGCGTTTTTGAAGTTGTAAGTTTGAGCACTTTTTTCGTCCATTACACGTAAGCTGTTTTTGTCGTGGAAGTAAGCTTCACCTTTAACAATTTCAACTTTGTGGCCTTTTAATAAACCTTCAACGCCGCCTGTTAATTTGTTAACAACAGACTTTTTGAATTCTTGAACTTTTTCATACTTAAGTTCAACATCTTTAGCGATGATACCAAGATTTTCTGAGTTTTTAGATTCTTGGAATACATGTGATACGTGTAATAATGCTTTAGATGGGATACATCCTACGTTAAGACATACACCGCCTAATTCGCCTTTCTCAACGATTGTAACTTTTTGTCCCATTTGTGCTGCACGAATTGCTGCAACATAACCCCCAGGACCTGCTCCGATTACAATAGTATCTGTTTCAATTGGAAAATCACCAACTACCATGTTTTACCCCTCCATTAATAATAATTCTGGATTATTTAATAAACGTTTGATGTGGTTCATTGCGTTTTGACCAGTAGCACCGTCAATTTGTCTATGGTCAAAGCTTAATGATAATGCTAATACAGGCGCTGCTACAATTTCTCCATCCTTAACAATTGGTTTTTGAGCGATACGGCCGATACCTAAGATAGCCACTTCAGGGTGGTTAATTACAGGTGTGAACCATTGACCGCCTGCAGAACCGATGTTACTGATTGTGCATGAAGCACCTTTCATTTCGTCAGAAGTTAATTTACCATCGCGTGCTTTAACAGCAAGCTCATTAATTTCATCTGAAATTTCGAACATTGATTTGCGATCAGCATGTTTAACAACAGGAACTAATAGACCGCGGTCTGTATCAGCAGCAATACCGATGTTCCAGTAATGTTTATGAACTACTTCACCGTTTGCATCATCAAATTCAGTGTTTAATGCTGGGTATTTCTTAAGTGCTGAAACTAATGCTTTAACAACGTAAGGTAAGAATGTTAATTTAGTACCTTGTTCCGCAGCAATTTCTTTGAATTTCTTACGGTGATCCCATAATGCTTGAACTTCTACTTCGTCCATCAATGTTACGTGAGGCGCAGTATGTTTAGAGTTAACCATTGCTTTCGCAATTGCTTTACGCATTGCAGGGATTTTTTCGCGTGTTTCTGGATATTCGCCTTCAGCTGATACAGGTGCTGATGCAGCTTCTTGTGCTGGTGCTGCTTCAGATGCTGTTTCTGTTGGTTCAGCACTTGGAGCATCTCCGCTTAAGTAAGCTTCAACGTCAGCTTTAGTAATACGGCCGTTTTTGCCAGTACCTTGAACAGCTTTGATGTTTACATCGTTTTCACGAGCAAATTTACGTACAGAAGGCATAGCTTTAACTCTTCTGTCTTCATCTACTTCTTCAGTTGAAGCTGAACCTGCAACATGGTCAGTTCCTTCTTCTGAAACAGAAGCTGCTTGTTCTTTAGTTTCTTCTTGACCAGCATCGCCGGCTTTGTCTTCTTCAGCATCGCCTTCATGGCTGTGTCCGCCTTTGAATGACATTTCTTCTGCATCTGGTGAATCGATTTTGATAATTGTATCGCCGACTACTGCTACAGTACCTTCGTCTACTACAACTTCTTCAATTGTTCCTGAAACTGGAGAAGGGATTTCTACTACAGATTTGTCGTTTTGAACCTCACATAGAATATCGTCTTCTTCAATTTTGTCTCCAGCTTTAACAAACCACTTTACAATTTCACCTTCGTGGATACCTTCACCAATATCGGGTAATTTAAATTCAAATGCCACGTTCTTGTCCTCCTAAAAGTCATTTTAAGTCACATAAACCAAGACAAAACTGCTAGATTGAAACAAAAATGTCTACATTCGAGTTAAAACCCTAGAGACGACAGGTTTGCTGAAATCTAATCAATATATTGTTCTAGTTTATATTTTGACATAAAAGTTGATTTCGTTTCAACGAAATAATATCTTCAAAAATTTATACTAACTTGTAGACAAATCATTTGCCCCTGCCTATTTCAATGACCAAGCAAGAGCAAATAATACTGTCTGGCTTACTAGGTAGTAAAACGCTTACTTCATATCTACCCAAAAGCCCGTCTGAATATGCCGACTTGTTCGCGCAATTTTAAACAATTAGAAGTTTAAAGTCGCTTTAGCTTTTTCAACGATATCGTTTTTGTTCGGCAACCAAACGTTTTCCGCTTCAGTGAACGGATAAACAGTGTCAGCTGCTGCTACACGAGCAATCGGAGCTTCTAATGAAAGGATTGTGCGTTCTGAAAGTTCAGCAACTACTTGCGCACCTACACCAGCTTGGCGTTGTGCTTCTTGAACCATCACTGCACGGCCTGTTTTTTCAACTGAAGCTACTAAAGTGTCAAAGTCGATCGGTTGTACTGTACGTAAGTCGATAACTTCTGCAGATACACCGTCTTTTTCAAGGTCTTCCGCTGCTTTTAATGCTTCTTGAACCATAGCGCCGTACGCGATTAATGTAATGTCGTTACCTTCGCGTTTAACTTTTGCTTTGCCAAGTTCAATTTCATATTCCTCTTCAGGAACTTCTTCACGGAATGAACGGTATAATTTCATGTGTTCTAAATATACAACAGGGTCGTTGCTTCTGATTGCAGAAATTAATAATCCTTTTGCATCATATGGGTTTGATGGGATAACTACAGTCAATCCTGGAGATTGTGCCAAGATACCTTCTAAGTTATCTGCGTGTAATTCAGGTGTATGCACACCGCCGCCGAATGGTGCACGGATTGTAACTGGTGCTTCTTTTGTGTTACCTGAACGGAATCTTGTACGAGCGATTTGACCTGCAACAGAGTCAAATACTTCGAATACGAATCCTAAGAATTGGATTTCCATTACTGGACGGTAACCTTCAACAGTTAATCCAAGTGCTAAACCGCCGATTCCTGATTCAGCAAGCGGAGTATCGAATACTCGATCTTCACCGAATTCTTTTTGTAAACCTTCCGTTACACGGAATACGCCACCGTTAACACCAACATCTTCACCAAAAAGCAAAACATTTTCGTCGTTTTGAAGTTCAGTTTTAAGTGCGTTGTTAATCGCTTGTACCATTGTCATTTGTGCCATGGCTTACTTCGACTCCTTCTCTTTGTAAATTTCATACTGTTCTTTTAAGTTTTGAGGCATTTCATCGTACATGATTTCCATCAAATCAGTAACAGATTGTTTTTCAACTTTATCAGCTGCTTTAATTGCAGTTTTGATTTCGTCTTTCGCACGTTCGATTACTTCGTTTTCTTTTTCTTCATTCCATAAGCCTTTAGCTTCTAAGAATGCTCTGAAACGAACTAATGGGTCTTTTTTCTCCCAATCAGAATCTTCATCTGAAGTTCTGTAACGTGTCGGGTCGTCCCCAGCCATTGTATGCGGACCATAACGGTAAGTCATTGTCTCGATTAATGTAGGACCCTCACCATTAACAGCACGGTCGCGTGCTTCTTTAGTAGCTTGATATACAGCTAATGGATCCATACCGTCTACTTGAATTCCTGGGATACCTACTGCAATTGCTTTTTGAGCTAATGTTAAAGCTGCAGTTTGTTTGCTTCGTGGTGTAGAGATTGCATAGTTGTTGTTTTGAATTACAAAGATCGCTGGCACTTTATATGCAGAAGCGAAGTTGATACCTTCGTAGAAGTCACCTTGTGATGAACCGCCGTCACCAGTGTAAGTGATTGCTACTGCTTTTTTACCGCGTTTTTTCAATCCTAATGCAACACCGGCAGTTTGAATGTATTGTGCACCAATGATGATTTGAGGACTGAATGCGTTAACGCCTTCAGGGAACTGGTTACCTTTAAAGTGCCCTCTTGAGAATAAGAAAGCTTCTGTTAATGGTAAACCATGCCAAATAATTTGAGGAACATCACGATAACCTGGTAAAATCCAGTCTTCTTTTTCAAGTGCATATTGAGATGCAAGTTGTGATGCTTCTTGACCAGCAGTTGGAGCGTAGAAACCTAAACGTCCTTGTCTGTTTAAAGAAACTGAACGTTGGTCTAGAACACGTGTCCAAACCATTCTTTCCATCAACTCAACTAATTGTTCATCAGTTAAATCTGGTACTAAGTCTTCGTTCACTACATTACCTTTTTCGTCCAATACTTGGACCATCTTAAATTGTGCTTCAGTATCTTTCAATACTTGCTCAGCGTCGAATTGGGCTTGTAACTTCGGAGCCATTCAATTCACCATACCTTTCCCGTATAATAGAAAATTCATTTCATCCATAAATTAGTATATCATACATTATTAAAACTGTTAAACGAATTATAAAAGTTCTGTATCACTTGTGTTAAGTACAGTTGTAGAACCTGTACCAGTCAAATATCTATAACTGTACCATTGTTGTTTACTTAATCTGTTGTGCTGCTTCCATTTGTTTTCCGCGTTCATCACGTGTCTTGCTGTAGGCTTTGATTTTTTTGTTTACGTCTTTGTATGAGTCGTCAATCGCTTTTGTTTTCTCATCAATTTGTGATTGATTTGCTTGTCCGTTTGATTTTACGATGTATTCAAATAAATCTTTTTCTTTATCTAAGCTGTTTTTATATGCTTTTGCGTAATCATCATGTGCTTTATAGTTTTTCTCAACGGCTTCATTTGTTTTTTCAATTGCTTCTTTTCGTTTTTTGTTTCGAAGATCTTTTGTTTTCTTTTTAGCCTCTTCGAATTTTTTCTCAGATGCATCAAATGCTTGTTCTTCTTTTTTGAACTCATCTTTGCGCTGATCGATATTTTTAACAATTTTCTTAGATGTATCTACTACCTTACTTGTATCTTTACCATTAATCTTCTTAGCTAAATCATTTTTCTCATTAGTAAGTTTATTCAATTTTTCGCCGACTTTTACGGCTGTATTTTCTTTTTCAACTGCTTGTTTAAGTGTCTTGTTGTACTCTTTAATGTCATGGCTGTCTGTTGTACAAGCGCCTAATAATAGAGAGGATGCAATCACTAAACCTAATGTTTTATTAACTTTCATGCTTCAATATACCTCCTTGGGGATTTCAATAATGATGTTAATTAATTTTAAGCTATTTCGCAAATACTTTTCTGTTCTATCTCGATATTTTTTGTTATATTTTAAAATAAGGACGGTGTATGACATGATTACAATGAAAGATATAATCCGAGACGGACATCCAACACTTCGTGCTAAAGCAGAAGAAGTGAAATTTCCTTTATCAGAAGAAGATCGCAATAAATTATTAGAAATGCATGAATTCTTAATCAACAGTCAAGATGACGAAATCGCACGCAAATACAAACTACGTTCAGGTGTAGGTATTGCTGCACCGCAATTGAATATTTCAAAACGTATGCTTGCTGTACACTTGCCAGATGACGGCAACGGCAAATCTTACGAATTAATGCTGATTAATCCTAAAATTGTCAGCTACAGCGTTCAAGAAGCTTACCTTCCTACTGGCGAAGGCTGCTTAAGCGTAGATGAAGATATTCCAGGTTTAGTGCATCGTCATAACCGAATTACTGTCAAAGCCAAAGATATCGACGGCAATGATATTAATTTACGTCTTAAAGGCTATATCGCGATTATCGTACAACATGAAATCGATCATTTAGACGGTATCATGTTTTATGATCATATTGATAAAGAAAACCCGCTTCAACCTCACGAAGATGCCATCCGTCTTTTTGATGAATAAGCAAAACCAAAATGAAGAGGCCCATAAACTATGCGGCCTCTTTTTGCATGCTGTTTAACAGATTTTGTTATTTCTTTCTTCATAATAGCGAATCCAATCTTCAACTGTTATTTTTTCGCATAAATCCGCAATCAAGTCATACGGGATATTTTTCGGATTCGACATCCGTACACAACTCTTCCCCATATTCAGTTTAGTCGGTACTTCTTGTTCATATCTATGGATAAACCACGTTTTTAAATCTTCATCACCGTATAGTCCCATATGATACAAACCGATAAAATTTTTCTGTGCTGCTATACTCACAAAAGGCAACGGTACATCTGGATTGCCTAAATAACCTTGTGGATAGCGTTCTAACGGTACTGCAAAAGTCGGCATACCATATTGCATCACCGGTTGGAATCCTTTTGGCAAATGCTTTTGTATCACATCAAACAGCTGCACAAATGCAGGGCGCCGCTTTTCATCAATCTGTGCAATGTAAGCTTCTATCTCTGTCATCCCATCGCTCCTTTAATTTTAAATAAATACATCTTTTCGCAATTGATACTTTACATTTAATTCATCCAATCCTTTTGTGAGGGATTGCATCATTGATTCATCTACCCATTCTGGATCATGATGATGTCTGATAAAGTGCTGATTGCCAGAAACATTATCAACAACTTGGCGGTATTCGAAAAACATCAGAATTTCTTTTCCGCGTTTTTCAAATACAATCCCTTTTAAAATCTTGTCTTTTCTTTCTTTTTCCCTTTTTACATCTTCAAGAATACGTTTTGTATTACTCATTGTCCTCACCCGCTTTTCAACGTTATTCATTCGCACAACATCACATTTTCTCTTTGTTTTATTTTACCACAACCTTTTTTATGTTCCTTTCAAGAGAATGAGGACTGATGTTTGTGCTATGAGAAGTAAAACCGCTTTATTTATTGAATTACATCATGTAAAATGAATAATAACTGTAAATGTATATAGGAAGCTATCATACATTGCAAACAAGAACGTCATTCATAACAAACCTAGCAAACATACTGGGCAGTTAAGCTGGTATGTTGTATTTATTTTCAGATTAAACAAAATGTACCAACTTCAAATAATGAACTAGGCTTGAATTTACTATAAATATGATTAACTGAACAAACTTAGGAGGAAATTATAAACTATGGCAATTTACAAAGTATTTTTTCAAGACGACAAATCAGAAGTAATCGTACGTGAGAACACACATACGATTTACGTAGAAGGCAACTCAGAAGAAGAAGTAAGAAAATATCTTAAAAACAGAAACTATAACATTGAGTTCATTACTAAATTAGAGGGCGCACATTTAGAATATGAACAAAAATCACCTGATTATAAAGTGGAGCATATTCAATAATGAAACAACTCAAAAACAATGAGGTCGGTGTATACGCACTTGGCGGTCTCGGTGAGGTCGGCAAGAATACGTACGCAGTTGAATATAAGGATGAAATCGTTTTAATCGATGCCGGAATCAAATTCCCGGATGATAACCTGCTTGGTATCGATTATGTCATCCCTGACTATTCTTATCTTGTACAAAACAAAGATAAAATCATCGGCCTGTTTATTACACATGGACATGAAGACCATATCGGCGGTGTGCCCTTCTTATTAAAAGAACTTAACGTACCGATTTATGGCGGTCCATTAGCACTTGGTCTGATCAGAAATAAATTAGAAGAACATCATTTATTAAGAACAGCAGAATTGCATGAAATCACTGAAGACAGCGAGATCAACTCTAAACACTTCAATGTATCATTTTATTTAACAACACACAGTATTCCTGAAGCATACGGTGTGATTGTAAGTACACCAGAAGGCAAAATTGTGCATACAGGCGATTTCAAATTCGACTTTACACCTGTAGGTACACCGGCAAATATCGCTAAAATGGCTAAATTAGGCGAAGAAGGCGTATTAGCATTATTATCTGATTCAACTAACGCACTCGTGCCTAACTTTACATTAAGCGAACGCGAAGTCGGTCAAAACGTTGATAAAATCTTCCGCAAATGTACAGGCAGAATTATCTTTGCGACATTCGCATCGAACATCTACCGTGTACAACAAGCAGTAGAAGCTGCGATTAAATACAACCGTAAAATTGTTGTTTTCGGACGTTCTATGGAAAACAACATCAAAATCGGAATGGAACTCGGCTATATCAAAGCACCGCCTGAAACATTTGTCGAACCTAATAAAATCAACTCAGTCCCTAAACATGAGCTCTTGATTTTATGTACAGGTTCTCAAGGTGAACCGATGGCAGCTTTATCACGTATTGCGAATGGTACTCATAAACAAATTAAAATCATCCCTGAGGATACAGTGGTATTCAGTTCATCCCCTATCCCAGGCAATACTAAGAGCATCAACCGTACTATTAACGCTTTATATCGTGCAGGTGCTGAAGTTATTCACAGCAAGATTTCAAACATTCATACGTCTGGGCACGGTTCACAAGGCGATCAGCAATTAATGCTGCGCTTAATCCGTCCTAAATACTTCATGCCGATTCATGGTGAATACCGTATGTTGAAAGCACATTCGCAAACAGGTATTGAATGCGGTGTTGATGAAGATAACGTATTTATCTTTGATAATGGCGATGTCTTAGCTTTAACTAGAGACTCTGCACGTAAAGCCGGACGTATTCCTTCAGGTGATGTCTTAGTAGACGGCAGCGGTATCGGAGATATCGGCAATGTTGTCATCAGAGACCGTAAGTTGTTATCTGAAGAAGGTTTAGTCATTGTTGTGGTAAGTATTGACTTCAATACCAACACATTACTTTCTGGACCAGACATCATTTCTCGCGGTTTTGTGTACATGCGCGAATCCGGACATTTAATCTATGATGCACAGCGCAAGATTAAAACAGAAGTGATTTCGAAATTGAATCAAAACAAAGAAATTCAATGGCACCAAATCAAATCTTCTATCATTGAAACGCTGCAACCATATTTATTTGAAAAAACTGCACGTAAACCAATGATTCTGCCTGTTATCATGAAAGTAAATGAAAACGGTGAACAAGTAACACCAACGAAAAAACCAAAATCATCTAGACCTAAACGTTCGAATAAAAAATCAAACGGCGACAACAAACAAAACAACCGCAGCAGCAAAGATAATCATAAACATGCGACAAACAAACGCCGTACGAACAATGCAAATAAATCACGCAATCCAAGAAGCCGCAAACCGCATCACAAAAAAGAGGCTTCAAAACAAAACCAAAAAGAATCACAAGCTAAACAAGACTAATACAGTGTAAGCTAAGCACTTTAGTAGATAAGAAAAGCACATTCCGCGGAATGTGCTTTTTGTTTGCTTATATTTTCTATATTTATAAACTTTCTTAAATTGAGTTAGTGGACGAGTTTTTTCTCGAAACGGTTCAAATCATTATCATGACCAATCATAATCAGGATATCTCCTAATTCGATATTCATATTAGGATCTGGCGAAATAATAACATCTTTGCCGCGCTTAATCGCAATAATGTTGATACCGAAGTTCGCACGAATATCCAAGTCTACAATCGTTTGACCTGCAATACGTTCGTTGGCTTTCGCTTCAACAATTGAATATTCATCCGCAAGTTCAAGGTAATCCAAGACACTTGCACTCGCGATATTATGAGCAATACGACGACCCATATCACGTTCTGGGTGTACGACTAAGTCAGCACCGATTTTATTTAAAATCTTAGCATGGTAGTCATTTTGCGCTTTCGCAATAACTTTTTTAACGCCTAATTCTTTTAGAATCAAAGTCGTTAATGTACTCGTTTGGATATTTTCACCAATCGCAACAATGACTTGATCAAAGTTGCGGATCCCTAAACTTTTCATAACCGCTTCATCTGTTGTATCAGCAACCACTGCATGTGTCGCAATTTCACTGTATTCATTTACACGGGCTTCGCTTAAATCAATCGCCATCACGTCCATGCCTAATGCATTCAATTCACGGACAATACTGCCGCCGAAACGCCCCAATCCTATAACAACGAATTCTTTTTCCATAGCAACCTCCACAAAATAAAAGTGAGATAAGGCAATGAACGCTTTGCATCATTTACAGATGCATACGCTGCCTCACCTCACCTAAGACTCAATATCAATAATGACCTTCATCATTTTTACCTTCAACATAATCTTTGTTGAAGATGAATAATCTCATTAATAATATTAACGATGGAACAAGCAAAAGTAAACCAAGAATTGCCGCAATGGTTAAAGCAAGTGCCATTGTATCATTTGCACTGTGCAGTTCACCATTGATATATGGGTATAAAATGTACGGCCATTTACTGATACCATAACCTGCTACGGCTGTACCCATTTGTGCAATCACAAGCATAAATACTGTTCCAGGTGATTTTTTCATTATAGATAAAATCCATGCGGCCAACAAGCATAAAATACTTAATACAAACAGCCACCAATATTGGCCGACCATAGTGTCAAAGTGCTGTTTGTTTTGAGAACGCAATGTGATGAAAGTAAATAAAGAAACTAAAGCCATCGGAGGCCCCCAGAAAATAAACCACATGCGTATAATATTATAACCTTTCATATTTTCTGCTTTACGTGCATAGTAAGCAAGGAAACCTGCTGAAATATACATGACGGATATTAAGGATAAGAAGACAACAGCCCAAGCAAACGGACTGAAGAATAAATCTACCCAGTTTAAATCCACACCTGTACCTGTGTTGGTCTTATGGATATAACCGCCTTCAGAAATAACAAGTCCCATACTTAATGCGGCTGGAATAAATAAACCAGAAACACTATGCAATACGAGCCAAGAGAATTTCGAATCTGGTCCGTAGTTTTGGAAAGCGTAGAAACTGCCGCGAATCGTCAGCAAGATCAACGCAATAGAACCAGGCACTAATAAGACTGAACCATAGTAATAAGCGAAGTCCGGGAAGAACCCGACAATTCCCACTGTGAAGAACACTAAGAACACGTTCGTAACTTCCCAAACCGGGTTTAAATAGCGCCCGATCAACGGAACTAATGTACTTTCAGTGCCTCTTAATTTCGATTGTAAAATGAAGATACCTGCCCCAAAATCAATCGAACCTACGATAATATACAAGAATAGGAATAGATAAAGAACAATCATACCAAACGCTGTGATACTCATGATGCTTCACCTCGGCTCTCTTCTAATTTTTCAACGTCTTTATACGGCGGGTTATTCTTGAACATACGTATTAAGACATATGTCGCAGTGAATAGAATAATAAAGTAAACCACACCAAAGGCAATCGTTACACCCGTCAAGCCGCCCGCACGTGTTGCGGCTTCAGATACTCTCATATAGCCTCTTATAATCCACGGCTGACGACCCATCTCTGTTAAGAACCAACCGAATTCAATAGATAACATTGCGGCAGGTCCTGTAAGCAAGATAGCGTATAATAAGCTTTTATGTGTTGAGAAATTGCGCCATTTTTTAACAACCCGTGTCAGTATATAAACACCTGAAACAACTAAACAGAAGATACCGCCGACCACCATTAAATCAAAGAAATAGTGAACGATTAAAGGGGGTTGTTCATCTTTAGGGAAACTGTTCAACCCTTTAACTTCTGTTTTGACATTATTGTCTGATAAGAAGCTTAGTAAGCCAGGCAGTTTAATGGCACCTTTGACTTCTTGTGTCTTTTCATCCAGCACACCAAAGAGTACCAAATCCGCGTTTCTCTCATCTTCAAAATGCCACTCATATGCGGCTAATTTTTCAGGTTGTTCGTTATGCAAGAACTTCGCTGACAAGTCCCCTGCCAACATTGAACCTAAAGTAAAGATTAAGCCGACTGTCATCGTCAGTTTCAAAGCCTTTTTATGATAAGCTTTATCTTTTTCAAATTTGCCTTTTAATAACTTAAATGCCGCAATCGCAGCTAAGATAAAGGCCATTGTCATAATTGCAGTTGTAATCACGTGGAATGCTCGAACTCCGAAAGAGCCGTTGAACATTGCTGAGACGGGATCTACATAAAGCATTTTGCCATTAGACATTTTAAATCCATCCGGCGTATTCATAAATGAGTTAACAGAAGTGATGAAGAAGGCAGATAATGTACCGCCCAGCACAACTGGAATACTCATAATCAAATGCGTCCATTTGTTTTTGAAACGTTCCCATGTATAGAAGTAAATACTTAAGAAAATCGCTTCAAAGAAGAATGCAAAGACTTCCATAAATAACGGCAAGGCTATCACGTGTCCTGCAACTCTCATAAATTCCGGCCAAAGTAATGACAATTGAATTTCAATAATGGTACCTGTCACAACACCGACAGCTACGGTAACCGCATAACCTTTGGCCCACCTTTTAGCTAATGTAATATATTTTGCATCATTTCTCTTAATTCCAAGAAACTCCGCAATCGCAAACATAAGCGGCATGCCTACCCCTATTGTCGCAAAAATAATATGCACAGCTAAGGTCATACCGGTTAGAAATCTGCTTAATTCTACTGCTTCCATGATATCACCCTGTTCTCTTTATATTTGGTTACTGTACAATGCCCGCAATGCTTTAAAGACAGCATTTTACACTTTTTTGTACATTCAGATTCATGCAGTAAGCTTGATTTTTATATTTCACTTTAATAAAGTTAAGTCATCAATTTATTGAAAGGAAAGATGATTAATGACAAATGTCGTAGTTTATACTCAAAACGAATGTCCGCCTTGCCAATTCATTAAACAATATTTCGATCAGCATCAAGTTGCGTATACAGAGAAAAATATCTCTAATACAGAATACCGCAATGAAATGATAGATTATGATGCTTTTTCAACACCTTTTATCTTGATTGACGATATACCTATGTATCAAGTCGACTTGGATAAAATTAATGAATTGCTGAAAATTGAAGGAAATTAAAGTGAATTTGAATGCACACTATTAATATCTACCATTAAATTAAGACTTTTAAACAAAAGCAAGCGTACATAGGCACAGTACCCATAATGTTACGCTTTATTGTGCTAGTTTACAATCATTCTAATCAAGAATTCAATAATATCAAATAATTATTTAAACTTTCGTCACAATTTCGTAATACCTAAGTTTATTTCTAACAAATATTAAAAACTATGTATATTGATTGGAATACTCAACTAAATGAACATACAAAAAAACCGTGAAAATGGCACGCATCATTCACGGTTTTATTTTATTAATTAAGCATTTTGTGTATATTCATTAACAAGTGCTACAACTTCGTCAGATGTTGCACAGTTGACTGCTTTTGCTGCTAGTTCTTTCATTTGTCCTTCGCTTAATTCTCTGATTAAACGACGTGCTTTAAGAATAGATGTTGCACTCATTGAGAACTCATCTAAACCAAGACCTAATAATAAAGGAATTGCAGTTTGGTCTCCGGCCATTTCACCGCACATACCAGTCCATTTGCCCTCAGCATGTGATGCTTCAATTACACGTTGAATTAAACGTAAAATTGCTGGGTTGTATGGTTGGTATAAGTATGAAACGCGTTCTGACATACGGTCAGCAGCCATTGTATATTGAATTAAGTCATTTGTTCCGATACTGAAGAAGTCTACTTCTTTAGCGAAGACATCTGCAAGTGCTGCTGTAGATGGAATTTCTACCATGATACCTAATTCGATATCATCTGACACTTCAACGCCTTCATTTTTAAGGTTTTGACGTTCTTCTTCAAGCAATGCTTTTGCATCGCGGAATTCTTGAATTGTCGCAACCATTGGGAACATAATGTTTAATTTTCCGTAAACAGAAGCACGTAATAACGCACGTAATTGCGGACGGAAAATTTCAGGTTGTGCTAAGCACAAACGAATAGCACGGTAACCTAAGAATGGGTTCATTTCTTCAGGCAAGTCAAGATAAGGAAGTTCTTTATCTCCACCAATATCTAAAGTACGAACAACAACACGTTTGCCTTCCATTGCTTCAAGCACAGCTTTGTATGCTTCGAATTGTTCGTCTTCAGTCGGCATTTGATCGCGTCCCATATATAGGAACTCAGTACGATATAACCCAATACCTTCTGCACCATTTTCGATTACACCTGGTAAATCGTTAGGTGTTCCGATGTTGGCAGCTAATTCTACATGATGGCCGTCTTCTGTTACAGATTCAGCATCACGTAATTTTTGTAATTCTTTTTTGTCTTTGAAGAAGTTGTCGCGTTTTTCTTGGTACTCTGCCACTACATCTTCGCTTGGATTGATAATAACATCACCTGTCATACCATCTACGATAATGATGTCGCCTGCTTCCACTTCTTCTGTAATAGATTTAGTACCTACTACTGCTGGAATTTCTAATGAACGACTCATGATGGCAGAGTGAGATGTTCTGCCTCCAATGTTAGTTACGAATCCTTGCACATATTGTTTGTTAAGTTGTGCAGTATCTGAAGGTGTTAAGTCATTCCCGATAATGACAACACTTTCATCAATGATACTTGGATTTGGTAAATCCACACCTAAAATATGTGCTAATACACGTTTAGATACGTCGCGGATATCTGCTGCACGTTCTGCCATGTATTCATTGTCCATTGATTCAAATATTGTGATAAATTGATTTGAAACATCTGTTAATGCTTGTGCCGCATTAACATTTTCATTTTTGATTTTGTCTTCAATAGGTTGGATAAGCTCTGGATCTTCAAGTACTAATAAATGTGCATCGAAGATCGCAGCTTTATCTGCGCCTAATTGTTGTTCAGCATTGTTTCTGATTTTAGTCAATTCAACTTTTGATGTGTTAAGTGCGCCGTTAAATTTAGCAACTTCAGCCTCTGTATCAGTGATCGTTTCATTATCAAACGTTAAGTCAGGTTCTACTAATAAATAGGCTTTTGCGATTGCAACACCGTCAGATGCTGCAATCCCTTTAATTGTTTTAGCCATATTATTTAGTTAAGCCTTCTTTTGATAAAACGTCAGTGATAGCTTGAATTGCATCAGCTTCGTCGCTTCCGTCAGCATAGATAGTGATGTCAGCATCTTTACCTACGCCTAGGCTCATAACACCCATAATTGATTTTAAGTTGACTTTTTTGCCGTTATATTCTAATTGAATATCTGAATCAAATTTTGAAGCTGTTTGTACAAGCATTGTAGCTGGACGAGCATGAATACCTGTTTCGTCAATGATAGTGTATGATTGTTGTTCCATAATAATCTTTCTCCTTCGCATCCATTAATTGGTGATAAGCTCACCTGAACATTATTACACCTTAACATTACCAAAATATGCCTCTAAATTCAATTTGTTTAACCCTTGCAGAGACATGATTTTAGTGTTTTTGTGAAAATATGCACAATTATTTTGCTTACTGATTCTCTAATAACTTTTTGGTAACGTTTTCACATTTTTGAATGTGATCTTCGCCCATTTTCTTCATAAAGTAATAACTGATTGAAGCTGAAATCGCTTGCCCAACAAATGGGAACCATTTCGTCTGTTTTGCTGCTGTTCTTTTCGCAACATCTCTGACAATTATTTTCAAGATACCTTTAGAAATTGTTCTGCCGATAAATTGACTGCCTTGGATAGATGCCGCAGCTAACACACGTTCTTTCAAGTCATCACTCATACGATTCACTTGTTTATGATCTACACCGTAAATTTTATTGATATCTTCAATAATATCTTTCATCAGCTTCAAGTCGACACCGAAACCTAAACCTGGAATCGGAACGATACTTGCTGTAGATGATAATAATGATTTCTTTCTTACAAGTTCTTCAGCGCGTTCGCGTCTTTCCTGCAAGTCTTTTTCATTAACAGGTAATCTCCCTTTTTTTGAAACAGGGTCGATTTTAAAGACTTTATGACCGATTTTATCAGTCGTGCCTTTAACAAATTTATCTTTTATCCCCATATTTTAATCCTCCTCTATTATTACTTCTTCCTCTTTATGTGATACCCGAACGAAGACGACTTTTAAATATTTGGATGGCTTGAAATGCGGATGTGTTTTGAAATCTTTTGGAAGTCCCATAGCTTCTTCAATCTCAAAATCAACATTTTGCTCGTTCAGCGTCTTTTTAATCATGTTTTTAAACGCTTTTGAAGTCAGTGCACTTGAGTTAGTACTTAAAATTAAAGTGCCGCCATCGCTGAGTATAGGCAATGCCTCTTCGATTAATTTGTGATAGTCTTTTTGCACAGTGAACACTTTCTTTTTATTGCGTGCAAAACTTGGCGGATCAATCACAATTGTGTCATAAAGTTTGCCGTGTCTTGCCGCATAGTGATAAAAGTCAAACGTATCCATCACATAAATATATTGTGTTTTCGGGTCTATACCATTTACCCCAAAATTCTCTTCCGTCAAACTTCTTGAGCGGTTAGCTAAATCGACACTCGTTGTTTCTAACGCTGTTTGTGCCGCAATGACTGAGAATGCGCCTGTATAACTGAATAAGTTTAATACGCTGCGCTCAGGTGCATAAACATCTCTTAATTTCTTTCTGACTTCTTTTTGGTCTAAGAAAATACCTGTCATAGGTCCATCATCTAAATCAACATTATAAAATGTAAAGTTCTCTTCGATGACAATCGGGAATTCAGGTGCTTCACCTGTCACAAAGCCGCTTTTTACATCACTATCTTTAAAGCGTGTCTTTTCGAAAATAGATGTATACGGAAACACAGCTTTGATTGCTTCCAGTACATTATATCTGAACTTATAAATACCTTTTGAATACCATTGAATCAACAAGTGACGATCATAATAATCAATCGTCAAACCGCCTACACCGTCTCCTTCAGCGTTGAATAGTCGAAACGCATTTGTACCATCGATATCAAAATAATATTGTCTGTAATCTAAAGCCGCTTCAAACATACCTTCAAAGAATGAAGTATCGATTGCTTCTTCCGCATCATAACTTAATACCCAGCCAAGACCTTTATGCTGGCGACCCACGTAAGCTGTCGCAATATAACGGCCATCATCAGTAATGATATGAAAAATATCCCCGTCTTTTAAATGACTATGTTCAAAAATGTCTTCTTCATCTACTAAAGGATACTGGTTCAAATATTTTTGTTCTTTTCCTTTATTTAAAATTGCTGTCTTCATAATTATTATTCCGCCTTCTATGTGTAGTTACTTTCATCTTAACTTATAATACAGTCCCTTTCTAAACAGAACGACTAAAAAAATAAAAAAAGCCGAGAAATCTTCATTTGATTTCTCGACTTCAGCTCGTTGTTAATGGTCCGGTGTTCTTAATTGCATAATAAATGCAATGGTTACCGCAACAAGCATTATAAATAAAATCGGTGTGATAAAAATTGATAATAATAAGCCATGAATCATGATATTTACGAATTCAGTAAGTAATTTGAAGAACAAAATACTTACCATGAAGAGTTGTGCATAGTACAGTTTGCCGCGTAAGAAATGCGTCAATGTTGTAATAATATAAGCGATGATGACAAGCAGCAATAGGAATAAAGTCACCCATTCAATAACATAAGATGTCTGTGACAATTCCCAGTCGCCTGACATAAACAATCCATTACGGTTGTTCAATTCTAATAATGTGAATAAGAACAGAATCGTTCCGCAAATCAACTCTACAATACCTGGTTTGATCCATTTCGGACGACGCATCCAATTCGGAATATCGTCTTCTTGCAAATCAATTTTATCTTTAATTGTCTTTTTAATTTTATCTCTTTTTGTTCTGATTTTCTCTAAGTCAATGCTTCTGCGTGTACGGTGTGTGAATTCTTGGGTACGTTCTTGAATTTCACGCAATTGTTCTTTCGTTTGGCTGATTGCACCATTTTTATCAGTTCTAGAGTATTCCATCTCTTCTCCAAGTTCTGCTTTAGTTAAAGGCAATGAGCGTCTTAGGAATAAGAAGTTCCAAATCGACATTTGGCCTAAACACCACATCACTAAGAAGAACGCATTGACACTTAGAATATCAATCAATGCAATTTCATGACTCTCTATTCTTCCGTATAACGAAATCTGAGATATTAAATAACTGATACCATACGTACAGATGATCCATAAATAATGTTCCTTCTGATGGTCGCTGTTAAGTTCGTCCTTATAAACAATATAGCCGATATGCACAATGAACGGGATAATAAAGATAACTGCGAAGAAACCGTAGACTTGTGTCATAAAGACAATTGTGATGAGGAAGAAAAAGATTCCTATTATAAGGAAGAAAATTGAAATATCATAATCATATTTTGTCGTGAAAAATAACAAATAGCCGATCCAAAGCAATGCAACGCCGAATAAGATGATTAAGATGGCGCTGATGATTGGGAAATGGCCGATAAATTGACTCATAATCCGGATAATTTCAATAAAGAATGCATTGATGAAATCCCACACATTATTAATATGTAAGTCAACCTTGCTCCCCTTAGCAAGTTTATGGATGAATGATAAATTGAGCAGTACAATGATGCCAATTAAAAGTGAAACAATGCCAATAATCAAACTAAAAATGATCTCAGCGTGCTTCTTTATATACGACATGTTTTTCACCTCATAGTTATTATATATGAACAGACGTGTTGTGTCTTTAAAAATTATAGTAAATCATTCTATGGTAGTATATTAGAATTGGTCAGCACACTCAATCCTTTACTTTTGTTTTTACACAAATTTAATCTTTTGTCATCTTTATTCAATACCCGTTCTTATAAGGATGAATCGCAAAATGACCTTGACATCTAGTACTAAAAAGCATACATTTATTATAAATCAAATGAATAAATGCACTAGGGGTGTTTCGAACTGAGATGAAGCACATGCTTCAAACCCTTCGAACCTGATCTAGCTTGGACTAGCGTAGGAAAGTGCGGAAGGTGAACCGGTTGTCGATTGAGGGTGGTACCGGTTTGTTCCGATGCCTATTTCACGCTGCTTGCTAGACAAGTTTGCGTGTTTTTTATTTTTATAGGAGGAATTGATTCATTATGTCAAAAGGGCTTAAACTTTCAGATATCTTAGTTACTGTGTTAATCGCAGTCATCTTTGCTATCATTTACAACATTTGGAACCTTGTATACAAAGCAATGCAAGTGACTGGATTGCACTTAGAAGAATTATCTTATGGTATGTGGTTTGCCGCAGCTGTTGTTGCTTACCTGATCATTCCTAAAGCAGGCGTCGCTTTACTCGCTGAATTTGCTGCGGGTGCTGGTGAAACAATCGTCATGGGACGCTTTGATATTGCAACAATTATTTACGGCTTGCTTCAAGGTTTAGCATGTGAAATTATTTTTGCGATTTTCCGTTATAAATCACGCAAATTAATGGTGGCAGTCATTGCTGGTTTAGCAGCTGCACTTGTTACTTTCCCAATCGACTTCTACTATGGTTATCTTGGTGAAGTTGCAGGATGGAACTTATTCTTATATGTGTTCTTCCGTTGTATCAGCGGTATTGTATTAGCAGGGATTTTCCCATACTACCTTGTCAAAGCACTGGATCAGACCGGAGTTACCAAACTCTTCCGCCCTGCTTCTAAAAAAGATTACGACAATTTGTAAGGAGATATTATCTTGTTACTTGCTCAAAATTTACGACTCAAATATCCAAATGCACAAAATAAAATCTTTGATGGTTTAAATATAGAAATACCTGACAAACAAAAAGTCTTGCTTTTAGGTCCGTCAGGCTGCGGCAAAAGTACTTTGCTTAATGTATTAAGCGGTATTGTACCGAACTTGATTGAATTGCCTATGAAGTATGATGATTTAAAAGCAGATTTAAACAGCGGTGTGATTTTCCAAGACCCGGATACACAGTTTTGTATGCCTAAAGTATATGAGGAATTAGCATTCGTATTAGAGAACAAACAAGTACCGCGTAAAGATATGGATGCATTAATTCAACGTGCTTTAGAATCTGTAGATTTAGAAGTAGGTCCAAAACAAACCGTGTCTCAATTAAGCGGCGGTATGAAACAAAAATTAGCTATTGCTGAAACGGTACTCCAAGAAGCAGATACCCTCTTCTTGGATGAACCGACCGCTATGCTGGATGTAGATGCGACTGAGGATTTATGGAATAAAATCAAAGAGATGTGGCAAGATCAAACTGTACTCATCGTTGAGCATAAAGTAGAACATATTTGGGAACATGTCGATCGTGTCATATTAATGGGCCACGGCGGCCATATCATTGCTGATGACACACCTGAGGTAATATTGAACCAGCATGAAGATTTATTGACAGAATACGGCGTTTGGCACCCTAAAGCTTGGGACCATGCACCACAACCAAATTTAAACGCTGCTGCACCTTTAAAAGCACGCTTTAAGTATACAGAGGGTGAAATTATCAGAGGCAAAAAGACATTGATTCAAGTCCCTGACTTTGAAATCGGTGATGGCGAGTGGATTACGATTACCGGTAAAAATGGCGCAGGTAAAACTACTTTATTAGAATCGATGATGCAGCTGATTAAATATCGCGGTGCCATGTCCTATGACGGCCAACCGCTTCACAAAATTAAAGAAGCCGCCCAGCATATGTACTTGGTCTATCAAAATCCAGAGCTGCAATTTATCACAAATTCAGTTTATGAAGAGATTTTCATCAACTTCAGCGGTCCTGATGCAGATGCAGAAACAAAACAACTGATAGAAATGTTGAATTTAGAAGCTGTTCAAGAACATCACCCGTTCGAATTATCTATGGGTCAAAAACGTCGATTAAGCGTCGCAACAGCGTTAAGCTCTCATGCTGATATTATTTTGTTAGATGAGCCGACGTTTGGTTTAGACAGCCGCAACACATTTAATTTATTATCGCTTTTCCAAAAACGTGTTGCACAAGGACAAACCATTATAATGGTTACCCACGACCCGCATATTATCGAGCGCTACCCTACAAGACGTATCGAGTTGCGCGACCATATGTTATGTGAAGATGAGCTTTTTGAAATGGAAGGTGAAGACAATGTTTGAAGCATGGAAAAAATATTTCACCTTCGTAGATGAAGTCAATATCATTACCAAATTAGGATTAGGTATTTTCTTATTCTTCTTTGTCATCTTTATACACAACTTTGATGTGATGATTTATTTAACCGTTCTGATGTTTTTATTCTTACTCATCTTTGGCGGTATGAAGTTTAAGATAACAGCACTATTTGTAGTTTATACGATACTATTCAGTATCATCTCAGCACTGTTTATGATTTTCTATGGTGATGGCACACATACACTATTTAAATTAGGATTTATTCATATTACGACAGAAAGTTTAGTCAGAGGTCTGCATTTATCAATGCGTACAGATACTGTAACTTTCTTTGGAATTGTGATGGCATTCACTTCTCAAATTGTGATGATCTTCTACAGTTTAATGCAGCACTTAAAAGTAAAACCTAAAGTCGCTTATGCATTTATGGCAGCGATACGTATGGTTCCTTTAATCATCAGTTCGTTTGTACAATTAAGAAAATCATTGAAGATGCGCTATCGTATGGTGGATAAATCTAATTACAGAGGCTTTAAACGCATCAAGCATTTGATGATTCCTCTGTTAAGCCAAAACATCCGAAAAGCACATCAGCTCTCTGTTGCGATGGAGAAAAAAGGATTTAAAGATGGTCCGAGAACTTATTATTACTACGCACCATTTAGTTATCGCGACTTGATCTTTATCTTGCTCTTCGCCGCAATATTAATCATTGCTATATTATTAGCACATTATGTGCCGATTACAGGCATCATGGATGTACGTGGTTGACACATTTCGATGTAGTTTTTAAAATAGCTATCGGGCTGTTAGTCGTCGAGCTGCAGCCCAATCAATATTTACATTTTCATTCATCCATATTTTTCCCAGCAGTAGACGGTTACCGATTCGACCGTTTGCTGCTTATTTTTATAATAACTAGCATATCTTTTTTTAGTTAATACACCCTATTATAAATGCTATAATTAAGGTAATCAGATTTACACATACGATGGGAGGCAATTTTCATGAAGAAACGTAACGATGCATACGAAAAAGGCTACCAACAAGCCGTAAGAGAAATTGAAACCATGACAAAACTAAAAAATAAAAAACGCCGACTTAACCGTTTTATCAAAAAACGCAAACGTGCTTGGCGCTTCCGCCAACTTTTCAATAAACACAGCTCTCGCTTTGTGGCTGGCTATAAACAAGCCTATATCGATATGGCAAAATCAACACCTGATGAGTAAGGGATATACCCCTTGCTCATTTTTTATAACAAAACAATAGTAATAGATGTGCAATCGTATTATGTAAGTAATTCATACATATTTAAATTGGTGCAGACACACGACTAACTTAATAAAAAAACCAACCAAACAATTCAGAGAAAAAGTTTGGTTGGTTTAATGTATAATCAATTATTGTTCGTGTTTAATTGCTTTATCACAGATATCTCTGCGATAGAATAAGCCGTCACTTTCAATGGCATCTGCTTTTTTATAAGCTTCTGCTTTTGCTTCTTTGACAGTTTTGCCTTCACCAATGACTAAGATGACGCGGCCGCCAGAAGTAACGTAGTCGTCGCCTTCTTTTTTCAAACCGCTGACAAATGTGCTGCCGTCTAAATTGAAGCCTGAAACTTTAACGCCTTTTTCGTAAGCACCTGGATAGCCTTTAGAAGCAAGCATCACGCCTGCGACTGCTTCGTCTTTCCATTTGAATTCAATTGGTTGACGTGCTTCTAAATCTAAGATGTGCTGCATCAAGTCGCTTTCCATACGCGTTAAGAGTACTTGTGCTTCCGGATCACCAAAACGAGCGTTAAATTCAATGACTTTCGGTCCTTCTTCTGTAAGGATAGCACCGATATAAAGAACACCAAAGAATGGATACCCTTCTTGTTGCATCGCTTTTGCGATAGGTTGTGCAATTTCTTCATTCGTACGTTTTAATACGTCTTGTGAGATATGAGGTACTGGACAATAAGCACCCATACCGCCTGTATTCGGCCCTTTATCACCGTCATATGCACGTTTATGGTCTTGTGCAATCGTATCAAACGGTACTGCATAGTCACCATTGACGAAAGTCATTACAGAGTATTCTTCACCTTCCAAGAATTCTTCGAAGACCACTTTACCTTCTTCTTCTGGATAAAGTATTTCAACACCATCTTTTGCTTCTTCGCGTGTCATCGCAATAATAACACCTTTACCTGCAGCTAAACCATCTTTCTTCAAGACAACTGGAATTTTACAGTCTTCTACATACTTTAATGCTTCTGTTTTAGAATCCACTTCAACATACTCAGCTGTCGGAATACCATATTTTTCCATGATATGTTTTGCAAAAGCTTTAGAGCCTTCGATTTGAGCAGCAGCTGCGCCTGGTCCGAAGACTTTAACACCCGCTTCTCGCAATTTATCGCCTAAGCCTTCAGTTAACGGTTGTTCAGGACCTACAACTGCCCATTCAACACCATTTTCTGCAGCAAATTTCACGATTTCATCATGTGCTGTTTCAACGATTTCACCATGCACTTCAGCTACAGTTTCCATCGCTGCATTTCCAGGAATTGCATACACTTGGTCAACAAGTTCAGATTGATTTAATTTATGGGCAAGAACATGTTCACGTCCTCCGCCCCCGATAACTAATACTTTCATCTTGAGCATTATCCTCCTGAATGATTAATGTTTGAAGTGACGTACACCTGTCATTACCATCGCAATGCCGTGTTTGTCAGCCATATCAATTGAGTCTTGGTCTTTAATAGAGCCGCCTGGTTGGATAATTGCTTTAATACCCGCTTTAGCAGCTAATTCTACTGTGTCATCCATTGGGAAGAAACCATCAGAAACCAAAGCAACATTGTCGTTGATTTCAATTGCACGTTCAATTGCAATTTCTGCAGATCCGACACGGTTCATTTGTCCCGCACCGATACCTACTGTTTGATGATCGTTGCTTAAGATAACGGCATTACTTTTAACCGCCGCAACAACTTTCCAACCTAATTCCATTGCTTTCCATTGTGCTTCTGTCGGTTCAGCTTTTGTGACAACTTTCATATCGTCGCGTGTAATTGTTTTAGTATCTTTATCTTGAACTAAGTAGCCGCCTGAAACAGAAACAAATTCTTGTTCATCATGGTCTAATGTCATATCTACTTCTAATAAGCGGATATTTTTCTTTTGAGTTAAGACTTCAAGTGCTTCATCTGTGAATGAAGGTGCAATCACAACTTCTAAGAAGATGGAATGTAATTTTTCAGCTAATGCTTTTGAAACTGGACGATTGACCGCAACGATACCGCCGAAGATAGATTGGCTGTCTGCTTCATAAGCATTTTGATAAGCTTCTTCGATTGATTCGCCCACACCAACACCGCAAGGGTTCATGTGTTTCACTGCAACAGCAGCCGGTCCTTCGAATTTCTTAACTAATGCGAGTGTTGCGTCCGCATCTTTGATGTTGTTAAAGCTTAATTGTTTCCCGTGTAATTGTTTAGCGCCTGCAATAGTATTATCTGCATCTGAAGTACGTACAAAGTAAGCAGTTTGTTGAGGATTTTCACCATAACGCAACTGTTCTTTGTTTTCTTTAAAGAAGTTCACAATAGCATTATCATAATCATTTGTATGTTCGAATACTTTAATCATTAATGATTTGCGGAAGTTTTCATCTAAAGTATTGTTTTTCAAATGTTCAATAACTGTATCGTAGTCTGCTGGATCTACAACTGTTGTCACATGTTTAAAGTTTTTCGCTGCTGCACGCAACATTGTCGGTCCGCCGATATCAATATTTTCAATCGCATCCATTTCAGTAACATCTGGATTTGCGACTGTTTCTTTGAATGGATATAAGTTCACAACAACCATATCAATCAAGTCGATACCTTGTTCTTTCAATTGTTTCAAATGTTCTGGTTTATCGCGATCTGCTAAGATACCGCCATGTACTGCAGGATGTAAAGTTTTAACACGGCCATCCATGATTTCATCAAATTGTGTTAAGTCTGAAACAGATTTAACTGGTACACCCGCTTCATCTAATGCACGTTTTGTACCGCCTGTTGAATAAAGTTCATAATCTAACTCAACTAATGATTTGGCGAAATCTACAATGCCGCTTTTATCTGATACACTTAAAATTACTTTTTTCATGATAGAAATTGCCCCTCTTATCGAATAATTTTTGCGATGACTCTAGGATAAAGTTCATATTCTAAATTTTTAATACGTTCTTCTAGTTGTGCTTTGGTATCATCCGGATGAATCTCACAACGACTTTGCTCGATAATCTCACCAGTGTCCATACCGCTGTCTACATAATGTACGGTTGACCCTGTTTCTTTATCTCCGCTTTCATAAGCTTGGCCGATAGCGTCAATACCTTTAAATTTAGGCAATAATGAAGGATGAATATTTAAAATTCGTCCTTCATAAGCCTCTAATAAGTCTGGACCGATTAAACGCATATAACCGGCTAAGACGATCCATTCTACTTGTTCTGCTTTCAGCAGCTTTATTAATTGTTGTTCGTATTCTTTTTTAGAATCAAACGTTTTAGGGATTGTCACATGCACAGGCACACCTAGTTGCTGTGCACGTTCAATCGCATAAGCATCATCATGGTCTGTGTATAATGCTGTGACTTCAATATTTTGCAGTTGTCCCTCTTTGACACGTTGTACGATGTTTTCAAAGTTGCTGCCAGAACCTGACGCAAAGATTGCTACTTTAGTCACGCTTTAACCCCCGTTAATTCGATTGGTTCTTCTTTACCTTCAACAATTTTACCGATTTGATAAGCAGTAACATTTTGTGCTTTCAAAATGTCTAACGCTTTATCAGCATCTGCTTCATCTACCACTAAAGTGAAACCAATACCCATATTGAAGATATTGTACATTTCTTCAGTGTCGATGCCTGCTTCTTGCAACCAGTCAAAGATTTTCGGAGTAGTAAAAGATTGCACATCAATTTCAGCTGTAACACCTTCAGGCAAAGCACGCGGAATATTTTCATAGAAACCGCCGCCAGTAATATGTGTCATCGCATGCAATTTCACTTGTTCTTTAACAGCTAAGACAGGTTTCACATAAAGACGTGTAGGTTCTAAGAAAGTCTCTAAATACGTACGTCCGTTATCGAACTCTGCATTTAAATCAACACCTGATTCTTTGATTAAGTGACGCACTAAGCTGTAGCCGTTTGAATGGATACCGCTTGATGCTAAACCAAGGATTACTTGGCCAGGTTTGACAGATGAACCATCGATATAGTCATCTTTCTCAACAGCACCTACCGCAAATCCAGCTAAGTCGTATTCGCCTTCATGATACATTTCGCCCATTTCAGCAGTTTCTCCGCCGATTAAAGCAGTGTTTGTTTCTTCACAGCCGTCACTGACACCTTTAACAATTTGTTCGATGACTTCTGGTACTACTTTGTTTGTCGCAATGTAGTCAAGGAAGTAAAGCGGCTCAGCGCCAGTTGTTAAAATGTCGTTGACACACATAGCGACTGCATCGATACCGATTGTGTCATGTTTGTCATTGTCGATTGCTAATTTCAATTTAGTTCCAACACCGTCAGTACCTGAGACTAAGACAGGTTTTTGCATGTTTAATTGTGATAAATCAAACGCTGCACCGAAACCTCCTAATCCGCCAAGCACCTCTTTACGCATTGTACGTTGCACATGGCTTTTCATACGTTCTACTGCTTCATAGCCGGCATGAATATCTACACCAGCATTTTTATAAGACTCTGCCACAGCTTTACACTCCTCTTCTTTTCAGTTCTTTAACTTCTGGTAATTGATGGTCAACAATTTCGATAGGATAGTTGCCTGTAAAGCAAGCATCACACTCGCCTTTTGAATCGAATTCTTTAAAGACTTCGTGCATACCTTCAACAGATAAGTAAGTTAAGGAATCTGCACCGATCATTTCTTTAATCTCTTCAACAGAATGCTGTGCTGCCATTAATTCTGCATGTGTAGAGACATCAATACCGTAATAGCAAGGATCCACAAGCGGAGGTGATGAAATACCCATATGTACTTCTTTCGCTCCTGCAGATTTTAAAGCCTTCACGATATATTTGCTTGTTGTACCGCGTACAATCGAGTCATCAATCACAACGACACGTTTGCCTTCAATGACATCTCTGATCGGAGCGTGTTTCATGCGTACTTGTTTTTCGCGTACACTTTGATCAGGTGTAATGAAAGTACGGCCGATGTAACGGTTTTTAAGCAAGCCTTGTTCGTTAGGAATACCTGAATATTCCGCGAAACCTTTCGCTGCTTGTAATGATGAATCAGGAACACCGATTACGATATCCGCATCAATGCCCATTTCGCTTGCTAATTTCTTACCTAATGCTTTACGCACATTGTAAATTGAATGTTTATGGAATTCTGAATCAGGACGTGCAAAGTACACATATTCCATAGAACACATATTATGATTGATATCAGTTGAATAATAATCATAATCTATATCATGTTCACCGCTGAATGTGATTAATTCACCCGGTTCGATATCTCTGATATAAGTTGCGCCAATTGCTTGGAATGCACATGTTTCGCTGGCTACGCAATACGCACCGTCAACTTCGCCAAGCATTAATGGACGTACACCATTGTTATCTCTAACCGCAGCTAATTGATTCGTATTCAGCATGACACAGCTGAATGCACCTTTAACTTGGTTCAAGGCTGCTTTTTGGTTCGTTTTGATATTAGGCGAGTTGCCTTTGATTAATAAATGCGCTAACACTTCTGAATCGCTTGTTGTTTGGAAAACACTGCCTTCAGATTCTAAAGCATGACGTATTTTCACTGCATTCGTTAAGTTGCCGTTATGCGCAAGACCTAAATCGCCTTTTGAATGTTTGAATAAAAATGGTTGTACATTTGCAATTTCGCTTGCACCTGTTGTCGCATAGCGAACATGTCCGATTGCATGCTGATAACCTTGCAATGATTCTAACTGTGCGTCAGAAATCGCCTCAGTTAACAAACCCATGCCGCGTGCGCCAAACAGATTTTCTCCGTTTGAGCACACGATACCAGCACCTTCTTGACCACGGTGCTGCAAGCTATGCAACGCCATGTAAGTTAAAGTTGCTGCATGGGGATGATTCCATATGCCAAAGACTCCACATTCTTCATTTAATCCGCGGATGTCATACATTGAGGAATTGCTCCTTCCCAAATTTCGTTTAACGTCGACACGTTTTCTTCAACAGTAGTTTGACCGTTTGTTACTTTGAACTTGCCATCCTCAGTGATAGTTCCAATTTCTTGTGCGTTTGGAATATCTAGCGATTGTCCTTCTTTAACAGCAACAATGTATCGGCCTTGTGTTTCACTGAATAATTGAGCGTCTGACACGTCTAATTTTGCGTCTACACCTAAACCGTAGTGGGCACTGATTCTAGCTAATGAAATCAATAAGCCGCCTTTACCTACAGTTTGGACATGAGAAGCTTTGCCGTTTCTAACAGCTTCTTTGATTTGTTCGCCTTTTTCAACTTCGTTTGATAAGTCGATAGCTTCAGATTCATGGTTGACTTTGCTGTATAATAATTTTTCGATTTGGCTGCCGCCGAAGTCGTCGCGTGTTTCGCCTACAACATATAATTTATCGCCAGCATGCGGTTGGAAATCTTTTAAGTAATCGATATCTTCGATTAAGCCCACCATACCTACTACAGGTGTTGGGAAGATTGATGTACCGCGTGTTTCGTTATAAAGTGAAACGTTACCTGAAACAACAGGTGTTTTAAGTACTTCACATGCTTCAGCCATACCTTTTGTAGAATCAGCAAGTTGTTGATAGATTTCTTTTTTCTCTGGAGAACCATAGTTTAAGCAGTCTGTCATTGCTAGCGGTGTTGCACCTACAGCAATTAAGTTGCGGTATGCTTCAGCAACGACCATTTTACCGCCTTCGTATGGTTGGTTGAATACGTAACGTGCTTCACCATCGATAGTTGAAGCAACAGCTTTATTTGTACCTTCAACACGTACAACAGATGCTTGCAATCCTGGTTTGATAACAGTGTTTGCACCAACTTGTTGATCGTATTGTTCATATAAATAACGTTTAGAAGCAATTGTTGGATGTGCTAATAATTTATGGAATACATCGTTCACATCTACATTGCTGTAATCATTTTTAGAAGTGTTATATTCTTTTTCTTCCCCTTCCAAAATGTATACAGGTGCTTCATCAGATAATGGTTGTACAGGAATATCTGCATAAACTTCGTCTTCATAAGTAAGTACGAAACGATCAGTATCTGTAACTTCACCGATAATTGCACTGTCTAATTCATGCTTTTCAAATAAGTCTAAGAATTTTTGTTCAGTACCTTTTTCAACTACAAGCAGCATACGCTCTTGTGTTTCTGAAAGCATCATTTCATAAGGTGAGATACCTTCTTCACGTACAGGTACTTGGTCTAAACGCATATGCATACCGCTGCCGCCTTTAGCTGCCATTTCTGAAGAAGATGATGTTAAACCAGCAGCACCCATATCTTGAATACCTACTAATTCTGGGAAAGTAATCGCTTCAAGCGTTGCTTCCATTAATTTTTTACCAACGAATGGGTCGCCGATTTGTACTGAAGGACGTTTGCTTTCGCTTTCTTCGCTTAATTCTTCAGAAGCGAATGTAGCACCATGGATACCGTCACGGCCAGTTTTCAAACCAACATAAATGACAGAGTTGCCTTTACCTTTTGCAGTACCTTTTTGGATTTTATCGTGGTCGATGATACCTACGCACATAGCGTTAACTAACGGGTTGCCGTCATAACGTTCATCGAATTCGATTTCCCCTGCAGTTGTCGGGATACCGATACAGTTGCCGTATCCGCCGATACCAGCTACAACACCGCGTAATAATGTACGGTTTTGAACTTCGTCTAATTCACCGAAACGCAAGCTGTTTAATAAGTTGATCGGACGCGCACCGATTGAAACGATGTCACGGATAATACCGCCCACACCTGTTGCTGCACCTTGGTAAGGTTCGATTGCAGATGGGTGGTTATGTGATTCAACTTTGAATACTACTGCTTGATTGTCACCGATATCTACAACACCAGCACCTTCACCAGGTCCCATTAAGACATGCTCGCCTGATGTTGGGAACTGAGTCAAGAAAGGTTTAGAGTGTTTGTATGAGCAGTGTTCACTCCACATTACTGAGAAAATACCGATTTCTGTAAAGTTCGGTTGACGTCCTAGGATTTCAACAACTTTATCATATTCAGCATCTGTTAATCCCATATCACGGTATAAATGTTCTGATTTGATTTCTTCGATACTTGGTTCAATAAACTTAGGCATTTTGTTCCCTCCAACTATTTACCATTGACTCAAATAATTTTACGCCATCGTCTGTTCCTAAAATTGCTTCTAAAGCACGTTCTGGGTGAGGCATCATTCCGCAAACATTACCTTTTTCGTTAACGATTCCGGCAATATCATCATATGATCCGTTTGGATTGTGTGCATATTTCAAGATAATTTGATTGTTTGCTTCTAATGCTTTGTACATTTCTTCTGTACAGTAATAGTTGCCTTCACCATGTGCAACTGGATAAATCACTGTTTCATTTTCAGCATAATCTTTAGTGAAAGGTGTAGTGTTGTTCACTACTTTCAATTCTTCATTGCGGCTTACGAATAAATGAGAATCGTTGTGTAATAATGCGCCTGGTAATAAACCGATTTCTGTTAAAATTTGGAAGCCGTTGCAAACACCAAGTACAGGTTTGCCTTCTTCTGCAAAGCGTTTCACTTCTTTGATAACGGGTGCAACACTTGCCATCGCACCTGAACGCAAGTAATCTCCGAAAGAGAATCCGCCAGGGATTAATACACCGTCAAAACCTTCTAAAGAAGTTGCGCGGTAATCTACATATTCTGCTTCTGCACCTGTTTTCAAAGCTGCGTTTAACATGTCTCTGTCACAGTTTGAACCAGGGAATACAAGTACTGCGAATTTCATTATGCATTCTCCTTTTCATCGAGTACTTTATAGCTGTACTCTTCAATTACAGTGTTTGCGAATAATTTTTCACTTAATGTTGTAACGATATTATGAACCGCTTCATCTGTTGCTTCATCCACTGTCATATAAAGTAATTTACCTACACGGATATCATTCACTTGGTTATAGCCTAAGTCATGTACTGCACGGTTAAGTGCTTGTCCTTGTGTATCTAGTACCTGTGGTTGTAATGTGATGTGCAATTCGATAGTTTTCATTATTTAAGATCCTCCAGTTTATTTAAGAAAGTTTGGTAAGTTTCGATAATTGAACCGCGATCTTCACGGTAAACGTCTTTGTCAAAGTTAGTATCGCTGTCTTTTTCCCAGATACGGCATGTATCAGGTGAAATTTCGTCAGCTAATAAAATGTGACCGTCTTTTGTACGGCCGAATTCAATTTTAAAGTCTACTAATCTTAAGTTAATGCTGCTTAATAAATCAAGCAAGGCTTGGTTGACACCTAAAGCCATTTGTTTCAATGTTGCAATTTCTTCTTCGTTTGCAATGTTGAGCAATTTAATATGGTCATCAGTGATTAAAGGATCATTTAAAGCATCGTTTTTATAGAAAAATTCAACAAGCGGTGTTTTAAATTCATGTCCTTTATCAAAACCTAATCTTCTTGTAATAGAACCTGCTGCAATATTGCGTACAACAACCTCTAAAGGAATAATTTTGACTGCTTGTACTAATTGTTCAGTTTCAGAAGTTTGTTTGATAAAGTGGCTTTTAATGCCGTGTTCTTTAAGGTGTTCAAAAATAATTGAAGTAATTTTGTTGTTTAAACGGCCTTTGCCATCGATGTGGTCTTTTTTAGCACCGTTTCCTGCTGTAACTTCGTCTTTGTATTCTACGCGTAAAACTCCATCTTCTTCTGTTGAATAAATACGTTTGGCTTTTCCTTCATATAATAATGACATTATTGTGCTCCTCCCTTAAAGGTTGCCAACATGTCTTGCTCAGTTTTATCAATGTCATCAGTTAAAACTGTCATGTGGCCCATTTTTCTTGATGGTTTTCTTGATGCTTTGCCATAAATATGAACATGCCATTCCGGATGATCTCCGAAGTCGTCTTCTAATAAATCTAAATCTTTACCAAGCAAATTCATCATTACAGCTGGTTTTAAAATTTCAATGCGTTCTGGCAGTTTCTGTCCAGTTACCGCTAAGATATGTGTATCAAATTGAGAGAAGTCACATGCCTCGATTGAGTAATGGCCAGAGTTGTGCGGTCTTGGTGCAATTTCGTTTACATATAAGTTGTTGTCCTTATCAATAAAGAACTCTACTGTAAATGTACCCACAAAATGCACTTTTTCTTTAATTTTATCTACTTCAGCACGTGCTTCTGCTTCTTTGTCAGAACGTGCCGGTACGATAGTCTTGAATAAAACTTGATTGCGGTGTTCGTTTTCTTGTAATGGGAAATAAACGATTTGGCCGCCATTTCCGATTGTTACGGTTAATGAAACTTCTTTATATAAGTCTAAGAATTTTTCAGCTACACATTCTTGTACTTCGATTAACGCTTTAGCTTCGTCCAAGTCTTCCTCTGAACGGACTAAGATTTGGCCTTTGCCGTCGTATCCGCCAAAGCGTGTTTTAACCATGAACGGATAGCCTAATTTTTCTACAGTTGCGTCAAGATCTTCTGCATTTGTTAATTGTGCATAAGGAACAATTTTTGTTCCGGCTGATTCTAATGTCTGCTTTTCAGTCAAACGGTCTTGCAATAAATGAATCGCTTGATAACCTTGAGGCACATTAAATTCTTTCGTGAGTGTTTCTAATTGATCTGCAGCAATATTTTCAAACTCATATGTTACAACATCAGAAGCTTCACCTAGTTGTCTTAATGCATCTAAGTCATCATAAGCTGCATTAATAAATTCGTGTGCTACATATTGGCACGGTGCTTCTTTGTCAGGATCGAGAACAATGACTCTGAAGCCCATCTTTTGAGCTGATTGTGCCATCATTTTGCCAAGTTGTCCGCCGCCGATGATTCCGACAGTTGATCCAAACTTTAATTTACTGAAGTTCACTTTGCATCTCTCCTACTTTATCGACTAGTGATTGTTGGTAAGCTTCTAATTTCTCTTTTACTTCATCGCTTTGAATACTTAAGATTCTAGCTGCAAGAATTCCAGCGTTTTTCGCACCTGCTTTTCCGATTGCTGTTGTCGCAACTGGAATGCCGCCAGGCATTTGGACGATTGAAAGTAATGAATCTAAACCTTTTAGACTCTTAGACTCAATTGGTACTCCGATTACAGGCAATGTTGTCATAGAAGCAACCATACCTGGTAAATGTGCTGCGCCGCCTGCTCCTGCAATGATGACATCATAACCGTTTAATCTTGCTTCAGTCGCAAAATCAAACATAAGTTTTGGTGTACGATGTGCAGAAACAACCTTCTTATCATACGGAATTCCAAATTGTTCTAACATCTGGCAACTTTCTGACATCATGTCCCAGTCAGAGGAGCTGCCCATAATAACTGCCACTTTCAAATTGAACACCCTTTCAATTATTTGAAATTTTAATCTAGTAAGTTGTATATTACAGATATAGCATAACAAATCAGGTCATGCTTTTTCAATCAAAAATCGAACTTTCTGATGAATATTCAATCAAAGTTCCGGTTTTTATCGGAAAATGGTTGATTTACACTTCTTAATGTCAAGGAAAGTTCGAAAAATATTAGGAGGAATTTACACATGGTTGCAAAAATTTTAGATGGCAAGCAAATTGCTAAAGATTATCGTCAAGGATTGCAAGATCAAGTTGAAGCGTTAAAAAAAGAGGGCTATACGCCAAAACTTTCCGTTATTCTTGTAGGTAACGATGGCGCAAGCATGAGCTATGTAAGATCAAAAAAGAAAGCTGCTGAAAAAATCGGCATGATTTCTGAAATTGTTCATTTAGAAGAAACAGCGACTGAAGAAGAAGTATTAAACGAATTAGACCGTTTAAACAACGATGACTCAGTCAGCGGTATTCTTGTACAAGTTCCGCTTCCAAAACAAGTAAGCGAACAAAAAGTATTAGAAGCAATCAACCCAGAAAAAGACGTTGACGGCTTCCACCCGGCAAACATCGGTAAATTGTATATTGACGAACAAACATTCGTACCTTGTACACCACTTGGTGTTATGGAATTATTGAAAAATGCGGATATTGATTTAGAAGGTAAAGAAGCAGTTGTTATCGGACGTTCACACATCGTGGGCCAACCTGTTTCTAAATTATTACTTCAAGAAAACGCAACAGTTACTATCTTGCACTCACGTTCTAAAGACATGAGCAAACATCTTAAAAATGCGGATGTAATTGTAAGTGCTGTTGGACGTCCTGGTTTAGTTACGAAAGATGACGTAAAAGAAGGCGCTGTAGTCATCGACGTAGGTAATACTCCAGATGAAAACGGCAAATTAAAAGGTGACGTTGAATACGACGAAGTGAAAGAAGTTGCAGGCGCAATCACTCCAGTTCCAGGCGGTGTAGGCCCAATGACAATCACTATGGTATTAAACAACACTTTATTAGCAGAAAAAATGCGCAGAGGCTTAAACAAATAAGACACTGCGTTATATAACAGATACATTGAGGGGTATCTAAAATAAAACGGACGGTTTGCTTTTAATTAAGCATGCCGCCCGTTTTTTATATGCGTTCTCTTTATAAAAATCCGTGTTTTCATTTGTTCGCAATTAAGAATGTTCGTCTTTTGTACTTACCAAATAATATTGTCTACTGTTTCGTCATCTAATGATTTCACAACTTCTGTTACTAGTTTTACAGCATTAAGATAATCTTGTTTATGCATTACAGAAACATTAGAGTGCATGTAACGTAAAGGCACACCGATAACAATAGATGGAATTCCTTCATTTGCTAAGTGGATACTGCCGGCATCTGTACCGCCGCCTGGCGTTGTATCCCATTGCACTTCAATTCCTTTTTCTTCTGCAACTTTTTTAACATGTTTTCTGAAACCAGAGTGTCCGATAACAGAAGCATCCATCATCACAACTAAAGGTCCTTTGCCTAATTCTGCTTCATGCATACCTCCGCCCATTCCTGGCGTATCATAAGCAATACCGACATCTACTGCAATTGCTAAATCCGGCTTGATTTTATTAGCTGCGACTTTCGCACCGCGCAACCCTACTTCTTCTTGTACTGTTGCACCTGACACTAAATCAATATTGATTGACGTATCTTTTAAATGATTTAATGTTTCAACTGCCAGTGCGCAACCAAAACGGTTGTCAAATGCTTTAGCAGTTAAATAATCATCGTTGCCTAATACTTCAAACTCAGAATATGGTGTTACCATGTCACCGATATCTACCCCTATTTTTTGCGCTTCTTCTTTTGATTTCACGCCAATATCGATAAACATTTCCTTCATATCAATCGGTGCTTTTCTTTGTTCAGGTGTCAGCACATGCGGCGGTTTAGATCCGATAATCCCTCTGATTTCTTTATCGTCGTCTGTTGTTACTGTAACTTTTTGAGATAACATGACTTGGTTCCACCAACCGCCAACCGGTATAAATTTCAAGAAGCCGTTATCATCGATTTGAGTCACCATAAAACCTACTTCATCTAAATGTCCCGCAACCATAACTGTTTTAGAACCTTTTGCTGCTTTCTTCTTACCGAAGATACCGCCTAAATTATCCTCAACTAGTTCATCTGATACAGGTTCCAAGTAATCTTTCATTACTTTTTTAACCTTATACTCATGACCTGCTGTACCATTCACATCTGTTAATGTTTTTAATAATTTGTTTGTTTTATCCATATGTAAAATCCCCCTTCTTTTCTACTTATCATATCAATCTTTATTCACGATGAACACTTTTTGACACGATTTGAAATACGAAAAAAGGGAGCTGCTTACTCCGACAACATTCGGAATAAGCAGCTCCCATAATTTCAGCAATTTGTTTTAAGTTGCGATTATACTTCTACACTTAAACGCGGAATGAATGTTTCGAAATGAATTTGAGATTTATCTACACCCAATTCATAAAGTTCATTCACGATTGATTTTAAGAATGGAATACCGCCGCATACATAAACTTCTGTATCTTTTGAGATATATTGTTTTAAATGTTCTTTTGTAATATAACCGTCTGCTTCGCGATCATGAATTTCATAAGTAGCATGATCATTTTCTTCAGCGTCATTAGATAAGCGTTGTGCAAACGGCACATCATTAATGTCTTTGACGTTGTGAATGAATTGAATGCTAGGCGCATCAACTTCAATAGCTTTTTCAAACATTGAAACTAATGGTGTAACACCAATACCTGAAGCGAGTAACAATTGATCTTTATCAGTGTTGTGCAATCTGAATGCTCCGACTGGTGCTGATAAATTAATGTCATCTCCGACTTTGAATTCATCATGAAGGATAGTTGAAACTTCACCTTCATTATCTTCTGATACATCGCGTTTAACCGCAAATGTTAATGTATCTTCATCTCCGCCTACAATTGAATAGTGGCGTTTTGCTCTATATGGAAGTTTTTCGCTTGATACATCTACAGTAATATATTGTCCAGCTTCAAAATTGCTTAAATCATATTTATCAGATGAAACTGTGAATGCTTTAATATCAGAAGCTACATTTTCAATATTTGTAATTGAGAAAGGTTGGAAGCCGTCCCATAACATTTCAGCATACATTTCTTTTTCAACTTGAATGAAAACATCAGCAATTTCCCAATATGCATTGATCCAAGCTTGGATAATCGGATCTTCTTCTTTTAAACCCAACACGTGCATGATTGCGGCGATTAAATTTTCACCTACAATTTTGTAACCTGATTCTGGTACTTGAAGTGCACAGTGTTTGTAAGCAATTTCTTTAACTACAGGCATGATTGCGCCTAATTTTTCAATATTCGCTGCTGCAGCTAATACAGTTTGAGCTAAGGCTGTGGATTGCAAACCTTTTTTCTGGTTGGTTTGGTTGAACATATTACGAAGTTCTGGATGTTCATTAAACATTCTGTTGTAGAAGAATGATGTGATTTCCACACCTCTTTCTTGAAGAACTGGTACTGTTTGTTTGATAATATCTTTATCTTTTTCAGATAACATAAAACTTCACTCCCTCTTCGACTCATTTCTATCATAATATGTTTATGTCGAAATTAAAACTTTTAAGTAATCGAGTTCACATAACAGACAATATTATTGAGGTATCGTTCAAAATCTTTCCATATATTTTATAGACATTGTGACAATTTCGAAACAAACTGACCAGATTTTTATTCAGATACAGACCTTGTTAAAAACCAGATTCTGATTTTTCTATATCCCTTTATTTATTTTTTCTTCTCTTACACAGTAAATATTTGACAAATCGCAAAATTTAACAGTTTTTTAATCTGATTTTCATAATAAACCTCTAAAATAAGACTTGTTAACAAGATTCGGTCCATAGTAGGATGAAAATACGAACGAAAATCGATATATTAAAAATAACTTAAATGCACATCACCCTACGATAAGTGATGTACGACTATTATCCATTTAATGATTAGCCATTGAATACGGAGGTTTAAACAATGAACAAACTATTACAGTCACTATCGGCTCTTGGTGTTTCAGCTACACTAGTTACACCAAACTTAAATGCTGAAGCTACGGATAATACTGTTCCAAAGCTTAAAGGCGTTGAAGATGCAATTATTCAAAAAGGCGAAAATTATAATTTGCTTAACGGCGTTTCTGCATATGATAAAGAAGATGGTGACCTTACTGATCAAATCAAAGTCAGCGGTCACGTTGATACAAATACTGTAGGAAAATATAAAGTTCAGTATCAAGTCATCGATTCTGATGGCGCAAAAGATATTTCAGAACGTTACATAGAAGTCAAATAATAACCGTTCTGATTAAATTCTTGAATTATATTTTTATATTTTGACGCTATCTCCTTCAGCCCCTTAATTGATAAGGGTTCTCAATTGTAGCGTCCTTTTTTGTGTTTTCCACGATTTATGACAGTATTCACAAAATGGACACATAAATTTAACAAATCTGTGAAAGCCCGTCAGTCCTAGTGTCTGTAAGGCTTTCTTTATTTTTTATTAAAAAAAATCCTTATACCCACTTGTAAATATTGCGTAATAAACTAAAATTATTGTTAAGCCCTACAATTGTAGTATTAGGAGGTCAATAAAGTGTCAAAAATCAAGTCTTTGCTTCTATTGTTCGGCTCACTGATTTTACTCAGTGGTTGTGAACATATGGAAGTACTTAACCCAAAAGGGCCAATGGCAAGCAGTTTGAAATGGCTGATCATTTATTCAATCATCTTTATGCTTGTTATTGTCGTGGTTGTATTTGTTCTATTCGCAGTATTTGCTTATAAATACCGTTATTCAAATACAACACAATCAGGTAAAGTACATCACAGTGCTTTATTAGAAACTATTTGGTTCACCGTACCATTTATCATCTTACTTGCTTTGGCTATTCCAACAGTCAAAACACTTTATGAGTACGATGCACCGCCTGCAAAAGACAAAGACCCTGTCGTCGTTTATGCAACAAGTGCAGGATTCAAATGGTTCTTTGCTTATCCAGAGCAAAAAATTGAAACAGTGAATCACATTACGATTCCAAAAGATCGTCCGATTGTATTCAAGTTGCAAGCTATGGATACAATGACAAGTTTCTGGATTCCACAACTTGGCGGTCAAAAATATGCAATGACTGCAATGACAATGGAATGGACATTAGAAGCTAACCAAGAAGGTACGTTCCGTGGACGTAACTCAAACTTCAACGGTGAAGGTTTCGCTCGTCAAACATTCCCAGTAAAAGCAGTAAGCAACTCAGAGTTCAACAAATGGGTAGAAAAAGCTAAAAAAGCACCTAAGATTTCACAAGATGCTTTTGATAAACAATTACTGCCTACAACTAAAAACGAAGAGTTGACATTCAGCGGTACGCACATGGCGTTTGTGGACCCAGCTGCAGACCCTGAATACATCTTCTATGCATATAAACGTTTCCACTACACACCTAAGGATCCAAACTTCTACGATGTAACTGAAGGCGTACTTGACAAACCGGATGCTAAATATCCAGCTCGTAAGTCTCAAGTTACTAATGCTATGTACAAACGTCATGGTATGGAAGCTATGATTCTTAAGAACGACCAACCATATGATAATGAGTTCAAGAAAGGCGAATCTCATAATATGGACGAAATGGAAAAAGCTCACAAAGGTTCAAAAGACGAAAAAGCTGAAGAGCTTCAAAAGAAAAACAATGGAGGTGAACATTAATGAATTTCCCATGGCATGAATTACTCGTACATGGTAACTGGATGATTACAATGGCCCAAATCGGTGCCCCATTCTTAGTTATCGGTGTAATCGCAGTAATCACTTACTTTAAGTTATGGAAATATCTTTACAGAGAATGGTTCACAACAATTGACCATAAGAAAATCGGATTAATGTATCTGATTTGTGCTGTATTAATGTTCGTCCGCGGTGGTATTGATGCGATCTTGATTCGTACGCAATTAACGATTCCAAACAACCCATTCTTGGAATCTAACCACTATAACGAAATCTTTACTACACACGGTGTTATCATGATTATCTTCATGGCAATGCCATTCATTTTCGGTTTATGGAACGTTGTTGTACCATTACAAATCGGTGCACGCGACGTTGCATTCCCAGTTATGAATAACATCAGTTTCTGGTTATTCTTTGGTGGTATGTTGTTATTCAACATATCATTCATTATCGGTGGTTCACCTGCTGCAGGTTGGACTAACTACGCACCGCTTGCCGGTGAATTCAGTCCTGGCCCTGGTGTCAACTACTACTTGCTAGCGATTCAGCTTTCAGGTATCGGTACACTTATGACAGGTATTAACTTCTTCGTAACAATCTTACGAATGAAAACACCAACTATGAAATTCATGGATATGCCAATGTTCACAGTAACAACTTTCGTTACTGCATTAATCGTTATCTTGGTATTCCCTATTTTCACAGTTACATTAGCACTTATGACAATTGACCGTATCTTCGGTTCTCAATTCTTTACAGTTGCTAATGGTGGTATGCCAATGCTTTGGGCGAACTTCTTCTGGGTTTGGGGGCACCCTGAGGTTTACATCGTTGTCCTTCCAGCATTCGGTATTTTCTCAGACATTATCTCAACGTTCGCACGTAAACACTTATTCGGTCATAAGAGTATGATTTGGGCAACATCAGCAATCGCATTCTTGAGTTTCTTAGTATGGGTTCACCATTTCTTCACTATGGGTAATGGTCCATTAATCAACTCATTCTTCTCAATCTCAACAATGTTAATCGCTGTGCCTACCGGTGTTAAAATATTCAACTGGTTAGCTACGCTATACCAAGGTCGAATTTCTTTCGAATCGCCAATGCTATTCTCATTAGCGTTCATCCCAACGTTCACAATCGGTGGGGTAACAGGGGTAATGTTAGCAATGGCTTCAACAGACTATCAGTACCATAATACGTACTTCTTAGTAGCCCACTTCCACTACACATTAGTTTGTGGTGTTGTGTTCGCTTGTTTAGCAGCACTTATCTTCTGGTATCCTAAGATGATGGGTTACAAATTGAATGAACGCTTGAACATTCCGTTCTTCTGGTTATTCGTAATCGGATTCAACGTTTGTTTCATGCCACAATTCATTCTTGGTTTAGATGGTATGCCACGTCGTTTATACACTTACATGCCATCAGACGGTTGGTTCATGTTAAACGTAATTTCTACAATCGGTGCTTTACTGATGTCAATCGGCTTCTTATTCTTAGTAGTCAACATCGTATACAGTCACCTTAAAGAACCACGTATCGCTACTGGCGACTCATGGGGTATCGGACGTTCACTTGAGTGGAGTACAGCTTCTTCAATTCCACCAGTGTACAACTTCGCAATCACTCCAGACTGGGATGATTTAGATACATTCGTAGACATGAAGAAACAAGGCCGTCACTATTTAGATAACCATAATTATAAAGACATCCACATGCCTAACAACACACCTGTCGGATTCTTTATGGCTATCTTCTTAACTGTAGGTTCATTCTTCTTAACATTTGAAACTATCGTACCTGCAATTATCTGCTTAATCGGTACTTTAGGCACTATGGTTTACAGAAGTTTCCAAGTCGACCATGGTTACTATATCCCAGCTTCTGAAGTAGCTGCTACTGAAGCAAAACTTCGTGAAGCTCGTGAAAAAGAACGGGAGGCTGAGAGTCATGCATGATACAAAAACAATTGATGCACAATCGCATGAAGGTGAAGTAAATAAGTTTGGCTTTTGGATCTTCCTAACAGCTGAATTCTCTTTATTCGGTACTCTATTTGCTACATTGCTTATCATGCAGCATGGTGGCGATTACGCAAATATGCTTACAACTGATTTATTCGAATTACCGCTTATCTTATTAATGACATTCGCGTTATTAATCAGTTCATATACTTGTGGTATTTCAATTTATTATATGAGACAAGAAAAGCAAAAATTAATGATGATCTGGATGATTATCACAGTATTGCTTGGTGTGTTATTCGTAGCTTTAGAAATTTACGAATTCGCACATTATGCTCATGAGGGTGTAACACCTCAAATCGGTTCTTACTGGTCTAGTTTCTTCATCTTGTTAGGAACACACGGTGCCCACGTTTCATTAGGTATCGGTTGGGTAATCTGTTTATTAATCCAAGTTGCAAGACGCGGACTTAATACAGACAATGCGCCTAAATTATTTATAGTAAGTTTATACTGGCACTTCTTAGATGTTGTTTGGGTCTTCATCTTCACTGCAGTATACATGATAGGGATGGTGTATAGCGGATGAGTACAATAGCAAAACACACAGTCGGCTTTATTGCCTCAATTGTCTTGACACTATTAGCAGTTTTCGTGACTCTTTACACATCATTGACACTTAATGCTAAGATTACAATTATCTTTGGATTCGCGTTTATCCAAGCAGCACTTCAATTGTTAATGTTCATGCACTTAACTGAAGGTCGCGACGGACGCACACAATTATTCAAAGTTATCTTCGCCATTATCATTACCCTAGTAACTATTATCGGTTCTTATTGGGTTATGGTCGGCGGACACAGTGCTCATATGTAATAGCATTGCATATATGATGCACAAAACTGGCAGGGTTCTCCCCTGCCAGTTTTTTTATACATAAATTTAGACTAATAAGCTGAAGGATTATAGAATATGAGAGTAACCTATTAAATGAATATAAGGAGGATATAGTAATGACTATTCCAATTATTTTAGATACAGACCCAGGTATTGATGATGCGGCCGCTATCAGTATCGCACTCAATCACCCTGAAATAGATGTTAAAATGATTTCTACTGTACATGGCAATGTCAATATAGATAAAACAACACGCAATGCATTGCAGCTAAAAGGATTCTTTAATAGCGAAGTTCCTGTACATAGAGGCGCAGCTGCACCTTTGATTAACAACCCTATTGATGCCTCTCATGTCCATGGCGAAACTGGTATGGGCGGTTATAAACTGCCTGAACCAGACCCGTCATTACTGTCATCTAATTCAGCCATTCAAGCAATGAAAGAGACACTTTTAAATGCTGATACACCGATTACTATTGTACCGATCGGTCCGCTGACAAATATAGCTTTGTTATTTAAAACGTATCCAGAAGTTAAAACAAATGTAAAAGAGATTGTACTGATGGGCGGCAGTGCTGGTCGAGGCAACGTCACACCTGCTGCTGAATTCAATATTTACTGTGATCCTGAAGCAGCAGACATTGTTTTTAATGCTGGCCTCCCTATCACGATGGTAGGCTTGGATGTTGCAAGAGGTGCCAGCCTTTCAAGCTCAGCAATCGAGGAATTGAAGTCTATCAATAAAACGACTGATATGCTGTATCATATGTTCAATCATTATCATGGAGATGAGTTCGACAGCGGCCTAGCTGTTTATGATGCTTATACTATGTTATACCTCTTGCATTCAGATGACTTTAAGACAGCAGACGCACATGTAGATATCGAATTAAATGGTGAGCATACCAGAGGTGCTACAGTGGTAGATTATAATGCGGATGAAAAGCCTGTGACTGTTGTATTAGCTGTAGACAAAAGCAAATTCAAACGCTTATTCTATGATGCATTAGCACACGCAAAATAGTCCCTGCATATTCAAACATTGCTTGTATGCTATAATAATTACAAAGTTGAAATTAATAGCCAGGTTGTGATTTATATTGAATTTAAAAGAAGCACGACATCAAAAAATATTAAAAAGCCTGAAAGAAAACGGCAGTGTCAGTGTGAGCGAATTATCTGACGCTATGAATGTCGCACCTATGACGATAAGACGTGATTTAAAAGAATTAGAAAACAAAGCACTCCTCGTGCGTGTACATGGCGGTGCAGTCCTTATGCACACCTTCTATAATGAATTGGCCAACGATGAGAAAAAAGCACTTCATAGTGATAAAAAGCGTATGATTGCTGAAAAAGCCAGTCACTTAATTCAAAACGAAGATACTATTTTCATCGGATCAGGAACGACTAATGAAGCAATCTTCCCTTTTATTAAGCATATGCACCTTCGTATTATTACAAATTCACTATACATCTTTGAGCAATACGAAACACTTGAACATATGGATATCGTATTAATCGGCGGCCGCTACCGTAAGAAGACCGGTTCCTTTATCGGTCAGCTTGCTAACACGATGTTAGAACAGCTGCATATAGATAAAGCATTTATCGGTGTGAATGGCATCAGCGATAATGATGCGACCACAGCAAACGAAGAAGAAGGCAAAGCAAATGAAATTGTATTGAATCGTTCCACTAAGAAATATCTGGTTTCAGATAGTTCAAAATTCAACACACGCGCTTTCACTGTCTTCTATAAACTAAATGCGATTGATGCGATTATTACAGATGACGCAATAACACAACCGCTGACACAAAAATACAGCGCAATTACAGAAATTCTATAACCCTAAACGAACACAAACGCACATAAAAATGTGCGTTTTTTATTTTGTCTAATTCATGAAAATTTTCATATCAATGACTTGAATATCCCCTATTATCAACATCTTTACTCATTTTTAACAATCTATCAAATTGACAGATTATCCTCTAAAGTGTATATTTTAAATAAGCACAAAATAAAACATTTTCGAACAGGAGGATTTATTATGTCTATTGTTATTCATAGTGATTCACAGTCAAAAGAATTAAAAGATTTCATTCTAAAATCTTTAGCAGATGCTGAGTACGAAATCGAGGACTTATCTGTAAACAGCAAAGCAACTAACATTGCTGAAATTACATTTGAGGTTACTAAATATGTTCAAGAACACGAAGGTACTAAAGCAATTATCATTGATAATTACGGTATTGCACCTTTCAACTTTGCGAACAAACAAAAAAATATCATCGCAGCAACTGTATCTGATGAGCAATCAGCTAAAATGACTCACAGACACAACAATACAAACGTTATCGTATTAGGAAGCGAAGTAGTTGGTAAATTGAATGCATTAAACTGTGTTAAAGCATTCTTAAAAGCAGGATATGACGCTGGACGTCATCAAATCAGAGTAGATATGTTAAATTCTTTATGTTAATAGGAGGATATTAAATTATGAAAATCGCTATTGGTTGTGACCATATTGTTACAAATATTAAAGCAGAAGTTGCTACTTATTTAAAAAATAACGGACATGAAGTTATCGATGTAGGAACATATGACTATGTACGTACACACTACCCTATCTATGGTACACGTATCGGTCATTTAGTAGCTACAGGCGAAGTAGACTTTGGTGTTGCATTATGCGGTACTGGTGTAGGTATCAGTGCAAGTGCTACAAAAGTTCCTGGTACACGTGTTGCTTTAGTTCGTGATGCAACAAGCGCGCGTTTAGCAAGATCTGAATACAACTGTAATGTTATCGCTGCCGGCGGTATGGTTACTGGTGTAGACTTAATTAAAAATATCGTTGATACATTCGCTGAAACAGAATATGAACCAACTCCAGAAAAAGATGCCATCATCAAAGCTATGGATGAAACATTAAAACCTGAAGATGTTCATTATTCACCAGATATGTTTGATGATTTCCTTACAAAATGGAATAACGGAGAATACCACGACTAATGGCTTTCAAATTATTAACCGTTACATTAAATCCTGCAATTGATATCAACTATCCTTTAGACAACTTTGAAATCAATTCAGTTCAACGTGCTTCAGAAGATTTTAAATCAGCTGGCGGTAAAGGTATCAACGTCGCACGTGTGGCAAGTGAACTAGGTATTGATGTTACATGTACAGGAATTATCGGCGGTAAATTCGGCGAGTGGTTAACAAACAATTTGGATGAAACACATATCAAACATGATTTCACTGTTTCTCCTGCTTCAACTCGTCTATGTATTGCCGTAACAAGCGAAAATACTCAAACTGAAATCTTAGAAAGCGGCGCATTACAGCCTGAAGAAATTCAAGTACGCTTTTTAGAACATTTCAATACGATTATCTCTGACTTTGATTTAGTAACGATTTCAGGAAGTCTGCCAAAAGGATTCCCTGAAGACTACTACGTTAAATTATTAGAAGTCGCTAAAGAACAAAACATTCCAGTTTGCTTAGATACTTCTGGCAAAGTATTAAACTATACTGTTAATCATTCAAAACATTGCCCTCCTCTTTTGATCAAACCGAACGATGAAGAGATTAAAGCAATTACGAATTCAGACAGTATCGACTTAGCGAATCAATTATTAGACGACAGCTTAACACACATTCCATATATCTTATTATCTTTAGGTAAAAATGGTGCGTTGTTACGCTACGAACAACAAGTCTTTAATATTGATATTCCTAAAGTTGTTGCAGTGAACCCAGTTGGTTCAGGCGACAGCAGTTTAGCAGGCTTCTGCTACGGTATCTCTAAAGATGCTTCAATTAAAGAATCTTCTGCTTATTCTATGGCAGCAGGTATCTCTAATGCGTTAGAAGCAAGAACTGGACACATTGATTTAAATAATTTCGAAAAATTCAGTAATCAAATAACAATTGAAAAGGTGGATCTTACATCATGACAAAATCAATTAAACCTTTATTAAATGACAAAAACTATATTGCTGCATTAGCAATCGACCAACGCGGTGCTTTAAAACGCTTATTAGGCGAAGGTGCTAAAACTGAAGACTTAGAACAATTTAAAGTTCACGTTTCTGAAGAATTAACTCCATATGCTTCAAGTATCTTATTAGACCCTGAATACGGTCTTCCAGCAACTAAAGTTCGTGCTAAAAACGCTGGTTTATTATTAGCTTATGAAAAAACTGGTTATGATGCTTCAGAACCAGGTCGTATTCCTGATTTATTAAACGTATGGTCTGTTAAACGCTTAAAAGAAGCTGGTGCAGATGCAGTTAAATTATTAGTATACGTTGACATCGACGAAGACAAAGCAATCAATGATCAAAAAGAAGCTTTCGTTGAACGTGTAGGCAGCGAATGTGTTGCTGAAGGTTTACCATTATTCTTAGAAATCGTTTCTTACGATGCTAACAACGCTGACAGCGGTTCAGAAGAATTTGCTAAAGTTAAAGCACACAAAGTAAACGAAGCAATGAAAAAATACTCTGAACCTCGTTTCAATGTAGACGTATTAAAAGTAGAAGTACCTGTAAACATGAACTATGTTGAAGGATTCGGTGAAAAAGCATTATTCACTAAAGAAGAAGCTGCTCAAGCATTCAAAGAACAAGCTGCTTCAACTAACTTACCTTACATCTACTTAAGTGCTGGTGTATCAGCTGAGTTATTCCAAAAAACTTTATACTTCGCTAAAGAATCTGGTTCTACATTTAACGGTGTATTATGCGGCCGTGCTACTTGGAGAGGTGCTACAGATCACTTTGCTGAAGGTGATGCAGCTGTTCAAGAATGGTTCCGTACTGAAGGTAAAAACAACATCGAAAGCTTAAACAAAGTTTTAGATGAAACTGCTAACCCTATTAAATAATTAAGTAAAATATCATTTTATTAGCCTAGCAATCATTTGGTTGTTAGGCTTTTTTTATTACACTCTATATAGATAATTATCTATATAGATGATAATCTATTTTATGGAATGAGGTGATTAAGGATGAATTACGAAAATATCTCTACACTATTAAAAGCAATAGCTAGCCCTATTCGTTTAGAAATACTTAATTTGCTTTCTTGCGGGGAGCTTTGTGCGTGCGATTTATTAGCACACTTTCATATTACACAGCCTACCCTCAGTCATCATATGAAGGCGCTCAGTGCAAATAAATCTAATACATAGCCGTAAGGATGGCAATCGGCATTATTACCGCTTAAATACAGCAGCGTATCAAGATTTATTAGCACAATTAAATCTCATAGGTACATCGCAAGCGTCATGTGCTTGTCATACGTTAAATAAAGGGGATTGTTAACTTTGGTTATTACAGCAATTGTTATATTTATTTTGACTTTAATTTTTATTATTTGGCAGCCGAAAGGCTTGGATATAGGCATTACTGCTGTTATCGGTGCCCTGCTCGCATTGATTACAGGCGTTGTTTCTTTGAGTGATGTTGGTGAAGTGACATCCATTGTATGGAATGCGACATTGACCTTTGTTGCACTGATTATCATTTCATTAATTCTAGATGAAATCGGCTTTTTCGAATGGGCCGCATTACATATGGTACGTGCATCTAACGGCAATGGTATAAAGATGTTTGTTTACATCATGTTATTAGGTGCTGTGGTTGCTGCGCTGTTCGCAAATGATGGTGCTGCGTTGATTTTAACACCGATTGTCCTTGCGATGGTCAGACACTTGAAATTTAATGAACGCGTGATCTTTCCATTCATCATTGCGAGTGGTTTTATCGCAGATACAACTTCTTTACCTTTAATCGTCAGCAACTTAGTCAATATTGTCTCAGCTGATTATTTCAATATTAGTTTCCTAGATTACTTTGCGCATATGATAATCCCTAACCTTTTCTCATTATTCGCAAGTATCATCGTGTTATACATTTATTTTAAAAAGGCGATACCCAAACATTTTGATGCTGCACAGTTGAAAACACCTGATTCTGCGATTAAAGATCATCGCTTATTTCGCATCAGCTGGATTGTCTTAGGTGTCTTGCTTGCAGGCTATGTCATTGGAGAATTACTCCATATTCCTGTTTCATTTATCGCAGGCTTAATCGCAATTATCTTCTTATTGCTGGCCAAACATTCCAGTGCTGTTCACACACGCAGCGTTATTAAAGGCGCACCATGGAACATTGTAATCTTTTCTATCGGTATGTACCTTGTAGTATTCGGATTGAAGAATGCAGGGATTACGTCTTTATTAGCAGATATGATTAACCAATTTTCACAACATGGCCTGTTCTCAAGTATTTTAGGTATGGGCTTCTTATCTGCCATTCTTTCAGCAATTATGAACAATATGCCTACTGTGATGATTGATGCGATTGCGATTAATCAAGCTCATGCGGCAGGCATCATTAAAGAAGGCTTGATTTATGCGAATGTAATAGGTTCTGACTTAGGTCCTAAGATCACCCCTATCGGTTCGCTGGCCACATTATTGTGGTTACATGTGTTATCTCAAAAAGGAATGAAAATATCATGGGGTACCTACTTTAAAACGGGTATTGTAATAACCATTCCAGTGTTATTTATCACGTTAGTCAGATTATATTTATCTTTATTACTTATTTAGAAAAGAGGACAAAATGATGGAAAAACCAATTATTTATTTTGTATGCACAGGCAATGCTTGTCGAAGTCAAATGGCAGAAGGTTTTGGAAAGAAATTTTTAAGTGATGCTTGGGAAGTTGTTTCAGGCGGTATTGAAGCACATGGTGTCAATCCGCTTGCGGTTAAAGCAATGGATGAAATCGGCATTGATATCAGCAAGCAAACCTCTGATAAAATCGATACTGATTTATATGCTAAAGCGAAATTGGTCGTAACTTTATGCGATCATGCGGATGCAAATTGCCCTGTTGTTCCCCAAAACGTTACTAAAGTACATTGGGGCTTTGAAGACCCAGCCGGTAAAGATTGGTCTGTCTTTCAAAATGTGAGAGACCAAATCGGCGAAAGAATTTTACAATTTAAAGATACTGGCCAATAACGTGTGATATAAAAAATAAAACACCTCGGAGAAAATTCCGAGGTGTTTCTTACTTTCCATTACTTACCATAAATATCTTCAGATAATTGTTTATACCATTTCGCGCTATCTTTAACATAACGTTTTTGAGTTTCGAAATCGATATAGAATAAACCATAACGTTTATTGTATCCATTTGACCAACTGAACATATCTTGTAATGACCAGATGAAGTAACCTTTAACATTAATACCATCTGCATAAGCACGTTCAATCGCTTCGATATGTTGTCTTACATAATCAATACGTTCGTCATCGTGTACTTCGCCGTTGTCTTCAAGTACATCTTTGTAGCCTAAGCCGTTTTCTGTAACGTAGATTTTTTTGTAATTCGGATAGTCGTTTTTAACACGTTCCATCATATCGTACAAGCCTTCAGGATAAATGTACCAATCCCAGTCATTTGTAGGAATCGCTTCGTTTTTAACTACTTCGCCGATACCTTTAACACGGAAGACTGAAGTACCTTTATCACCTGTACCATTATGATGAATATAACTTTCTTCGTTATGATATTTGATCCAGTTACTTTGATAGTAGTTAATACCTAAGAAATCAAGTTGCGGTGCTGCTTTTTTGATATCTTCTAATTCTTCTTTGCGAATATCTAATTTATCAAATTCTTCTCCTAAGATTTCTTTCACTACAGTTAATTTAGCTGGTGTGTAATATCCTAAGAAAGTACCATCTAACATGAAACCATTCATAAAGATATCATGTTTGTAAGCAGCGATTTGATTTAATGGTTGATCATCGATGCTGTAAAATTGAGTCAATGCATGTACTAAACCGATTTCACCTTCATAGCCTTTTGATTTGAATAAGTTCACGATACGGCTATGTGCAGCGATTTGGTTATGTTGTGCTTGTAAACATTTTAAAGTGTTGTATTGTTCACCAGGAGGGAAAGCACCTGTAATATATTGGCCTTGAACATACGCGATTGGTTCATTGATGGTAATCCAATATTTTACGACATCGTTGTATTCATCGAATACAAGCTCTGCATAGCGTTCGAATGCATTAATTTGATCTTTGTTTAACCAGTCACCTTTTTCAAATAGTGTTTCTGGAGTATCAAAGTGATGAAGTGTTACAAACGGTTCGATGTCGTATTTACGGCAAGTTTCAAATACTTTGCGATAATAATCTAAACCTTTTTGATTTACTTCACCTGTGCCATCAGGGATGATACGTGACCATGCAATTGAAATACGAATGGCTTTAATACCGTATTCTGATGCTAATTTGATATCTTCTTCATAACGATTGTAAAAGTCGCTGGCTGGGTCTGGTGAAAAACGACCTTGTTTTTCTAAAAATCCATCCCATAATACACGGCCTTTACCGTCCACAGTACTTGAACCTTCAACTTGATATGCTGCAGTTGCGGCACCTAATACAAAGTCTTTAGGTAATTTACTCATTAAACTGTCTCCTTTTTAGTTAATTAATATCTTCAATATTACTAAATACATCACACACAAATGGAGCCCCTTGCCGCTTATGAAAATTCAAAGATGTCGTGTGTGATGCAACAAGGGGCTGAGATGTGTGGATTAACTAAGTTGCTTAGTTTTTACTTTCTTCATTGTTTTCATTGATTTTTTCGAAAATCAATTTCATTGCGCCTTCTCCGTCTCGAGTTAAGCCAATGTATTGTTTACCTGTTGTCGGTACTAATACTGCACCGTATTGATCAGTATATTTTCTCATTTCATCTTTCATCGCATCCATTTGAGGAGCTAAGATGACGATATCCATATCTTTAATTAAGTCCATATCTTGACCATAAGCACGTGCTGTAGCTTCTAAAGGAATGTCGTTATCTTTTGCATATTTGTTCAAGCTGTTTGCTAAGATACCGCTTGTTCCGCCGCCGGCACATACAACTAAAACGTTTGTATGATCACGTGTTTTGAAATCTTCAGCGCTTACTACAGGTTCAACTGGAGCTGCAGTTGCAGTACCGCCGCCTGCAGTTGCTGCTGCAGCTTTTTGCAATTCAATTTCATGTTCTTCGTCAAGTTTTAATTTGTCGTATGCTTTGATGAATGGGAACCAGATTGTAAAGTCTAATACTAATACAATCGCGATTAATAATAATGACAATACTGAGAAGTTAGATGCCATATAGATACCGATTGGACCTGGTGTAGGCCAAGGTAAGAAGTGCATAAATCCGTTCATTCCAAGATTATCTACGAAGAATTTTAAAATCCAAGAGTTTAAAATTGGTGTAATAATGAATGGAACCATGAACACTGGGTTCAAGATGATCGGTGCACCGAATAATAATGGTTCGTTAACGGCGAATGTAGTCGGGATAACCGAAGCTTTACCCACCGCTTTCAACTCTGGCGATTTACATAGGAATATAAAGATGTATGGCACTAATAGTGTTGCACCAGTACCACCGATCGATGCTACGAAATCTTGAGTAGATTGTGTCAATGCATAATGCGCATGTTCACCTGCTCTGAATAAACGTAAGTTTTCTACTTGGTTGTTGTACATAATCGCGATAACTGCAGGACCTACTACTGAAGGACCGTGTACCCCGATAAACCAGAAGAACGCCATAAATCCAAAGATAATCGCAAATCCGATATAACCATTGGCTGCTCTGAATAATGGAGATAACAAGTTAGTTACCAATTCTGCAGTGTTACCTTTAGTTAAGGCGCGTACTACAATGTCCACGATCCAGAAGAATGTTACTGATAATGCAAAAGGAATCATGTCTTTAAATGCTTGCGCGATGTTACCTGGAACTTGCGGAGGCATTTTGATTGTGATATTTCTACCAATACAGAATTTATAGATATTAGGTACGATAAATGCGACTAAGAATGCTGCGATTAATCCTTTAGTCCCTAATAAATCGATGCTGATACCATCTTTGATTGGTTTAACAGCTAAAATTAATAATGAAGCTTCAGCTGCTACGAATGTTGAAATTACGTTGATTTGGTTCGTTTTAGGTAATTTCAAGTTTCTATTGTCGGTAAGTGATTTAGTTACAGTACCCGCCATAAAGACGGCTAACATACCCATCGTGAAGTTATAAACTTTCATGATGATGTCTTCAATGTGTTTTGGCCAGTGGAATCCCCATACGTTTGGTACATAAGCTACCAAGATAAATAGAGATGAGAATAAAACGACTGGCATTAAAGCTACGAAACCATCACGGATTGCAGATAAGTACGGGTTAGATGCAATCTTTTCGAAGAAAGGTTTCATTTTTTCAATCATTTTGATAATTCTATTCATGCTGTCACCTGCTTATTAGTGTTGTAAGTCACGGAGTTGTTCATATAAGTCAATCATGTAGTTTGCTGCGTCTCTAAGCGCCATTGTAGTCATTAAATGGTCTTGACCGTGTACCATGATAAAACTAATATCAGATGCTTCTCCTGCTGCTTCTTTCGCTAACATTTGTGTTTGTTCTTTGTGTGCTTCAGTAATAAAGTTGTTGGCTTCAACAATATGTTGGCGTGCTTGATCAAAGTTATTTTCTTTTGCAGCAGCTAAAGCCGCCATAACTTCTCTACGTGCATCACCTGCAATCGCAACGATTGTGAAGCCAATCATCATGTTTTCTTCTTTATTGCTCATGGTGTTTCCCCCTTAAGATGTAATAAAAAGTAAGTTAATAAATATCAACGCCAACGAAACAATCAAACACTCTTTTAATCATCGCAGCACGAATGTTCGTTATTGTTCGTTTTTGTTCACAATAATAATGTAGCTTTTTTACTCGTTCTAGTCAATTCTATTTTTAAAAAATATAGGGGTTTCAAGTGATTTATGACAAATCAGTCACATAATCATCATAAAATTGGCAGCGCTTTTATAATTTAAATGTATTCCCTTACATCAACACAAAAAAAGACTGCCTAGTTATCTAGGCAGCCACCAAACAAAAAAGATTAGTCATCTTTTTCCTGTTTTAAAATTTTAGCTGTTTTTGCATCAAAACTGAATTCATGTTTTTCATTACCTTTTTGTAAGTCTACATCATAAACGAATTTACCTTCATCATCATCTTTAGATAGTGACCATTCGTGAATGTCGCCGTTAAATTGATCTTGGGCTTTTTTGATGATTTCTTCATAAGACTTATAGTCTTTATATTCGAATGATTTATTTTTATCGTAGTCATCTTCTTTTTCAGTTGATTTATTGATGACCTTGTTATTTTTGCTGTCGATAATAACTTCAGCTTCTTCGCCTTGTTTTTGCAAGTCGATTTTATAAGCCCATTTGCCTTGTTCTTTTTCAAATGAGATTTCTTTTAATTCACCATCATATTCTTTCTTAGCAGTTTTGATTGCTTCTTCAGGCTTGATTTTAATATCTTCTAACTTAACAGTGTTACTGTTTTTACCTGTTTCAGATGTACTAGAAGTATCACCTGATTGTTTTTGGTCAGTATTCGCTTTTTGTTCTTGATCATTTTTATTTTCGTCGCTTGAGCCGCCTTGGCCGCAAGCCGCAAGTACTAAACCTGATGCTACTAATAATGAAATCATTTTTTTCTGCATATCGATTCCTCCTTATTTTCTTTTACCCTTTTGTAAAGGAATTATTTAGATGATACCCATTAATAAGTGTTGATATACAATTGCAAATGATATTTTCACTTATTATTTGAAAAAAATGCAAAAAACTGTCTCACATCATTGAACACAATTTTGTGAGACAGTCGAAAATTCATATTTTGTTATTGTATTGTTTTTCTAAAAGCAGTCGGGTCAGGTTGATTCAAGTAATGCATGAATACCTCTCTCATATAAACTTCATTTTGACCCACTGGTTTTTGGTAATTTGTACCCATTACTAAAATATACTCTTTATTAAAGTAGCAGGTAAACTGCTGGCTGTAGAATATACCATTCGTTCTGCCGCTTCCGCCATAACTATAAAACCCATAACGATACGCATGCGGAAAATCTTTCGTTAACACTTCATACAGTAAATGATCAGTCACTGATTTAGGAAAAATTTTATTTTCCTGCAAAGCAGCAACAAGTTTACCCATATCACGCGGTGCCATGTATAAATTGCCTGCACCGTAATATTGGTCCAAATAAGAAGGGGGATCAAGTATTTTAAAGTCATCATAACCCTTCGCCATATAAGGTTTGAAAGAATTATTATTATAAAATGCTGTACGATTTAAATGATACGGTGTCACAAACTTCTCATTAAAATAGTCAGCATACGGCTTTTTCACAACAGCTTCGATGACACGTGCCAATACAATATAGTTCGCATCATTATATTGATGTACTCTGAACATATTCGGCTGCAATCCTTGTTCTTGCAGCATATGCACAGCCCCATCAATACTATGGACACTTGCCTTAGGATGAAACTTTTGAATACCGCTTTGATGCAGCATAAAGTCACGCAGTACTAAAGGTTTGCCTGTTTCAAACCAAGGCAGATATTTCGTGACCGGATCATCCATATTGATTTTGCCGTCTAATTCAAGCTGCTTAAGCATCATACCTGTCATGAATTTTTGTGCAGACCCGATTAAATACATTGAATTCGTATTAGACTTTTTATCGTTAATAAAATCTTGATAGCCGTATCCCCTATCAAACACTAATTCTCCTCTATGAAAGACTGCAATATCTCCATTAAACTTAACTTCTTTCAAATATTTATCAAGCTGTTCGTATTGCAGCGTCGGATCTTTAGTCACCGGCTTATAATCTTCAGGAATTTTTGCTTTTTTAACTGCAGTCGGCGGATCATGCTGCAGGGCACCAAAGTGCCTATGATGTTTCCAATTTAAATAATATGAAATCACAACAGCTATAAGCGCAACTGCGATTACAAATATCATGATTTTTAAAATTTTTCTATTCATTACTTTCCTCTTCTGATGATGTATTTTCTAAAGATGTTGAAAAAATAATACGATTCTTATTTTGGTTGTTTCGGCTCAGGTTGATTTAAAAGTTTAGTATAAACATATTTCAAATGATTTTCGTTTTTATCGCTTTTATAATTTGATGCAATAACGACTATATAATCATTATTGAAATAAGAAGTGAGCTTTTCGCCAAAGAAGTTTCCATTCACTCTATGTTGTTGTCCATATGTCGTAAAGCCATATCTATATATACTTGGATAAGCTGGTGTCTTAAACTCAAACAGCATAGGTGTGGTTATAGACTCAGGAAAAATTTTGTTTTCTTGAAAATTCAATATCAATTTAGCCATATCTCTCGTTGACATAAATAAATTTCCAGCGCCGTAGTACTGCTCCATATACTTAGGATGACGTAATGCCCTATGCTCATCGTAACCCTTCGCCATATCCGACTCATAATTCTTCTCATTATAAAAAGCAGTTCTTCTTAAGTCATAAGGTTTTCTTAATGTTTCGTTGAAATACTTTGCGAAAGGTTCTTTTGTGATGCTTTGAATGACAGTAGCCAATACAATGTAGTTACCATCGCTATATAAATGCTTTTTATACATACCTGGTTGAATATCAGCTTGCTGCAACTCTTTGGCCACATCTTCAATACTATGTGCAGTAGGACTGCCGTTGAATTTCTTCAATCCGCTTCGATGCAGCATTATATCTTTTAAAATCAACGGTTTGCTTGTTTTAAACCAAGGCAAGTATTTATCAATCGGATCATTGATATTGACTTTCCCTTCAACTTCTAATTTTTTCAGCATCAAGCCTGTTGTAAATTTTTGTGCTGAACCAATGAGATACATTGAATTCGGCGTCGTCGGCTTCATTGCTTCAAAATCTTGATAACCGTAAGATTGGTCCATCACCAACTTTCCTTTATGGTAGATGGTGATGTTCCCGTTGAAATGCTGCTGCTTTAAATAACGATCTACGTTTTGATACGCAGCGTTAGAATCCATTACTTTTTGGTAGCCGTGTGATGATTTATTTTCCGCCGCAACGGTTGGCTGTTTTATGCTGTACCTGCTTTGGTACCGCCAGTTCAAAAAGTATGAAAACGTTACTGCTAATATCGCCACTGCAACTATAAACACAATGCTATGTTTTGCTTTGTTTTTCATTATTTTCCTCTTTTATCGTGAGTTCTTTCTTGAAAGTTTAATTTATTGGTACTTAAGCTAAATATTCTTGTTCAAATTGTGCTACGACTTTGTCTAAATCTTCTACATTCAGAGAGAAGTAGACTTTGATTTTAGGTTCAGTACCTGAAGGTCTTAAGGCAATAAATCCTTCATCAAAGATAAAACGGATTAAATTACTTTCAGGTAAAGTCGTTTCTGTTTGCTGTTGTGTTGCTAAATCTACAATTGTTTTAGTTTGATAGTCTTCAATTTGTTTAACTTCTAAACCAACAAGTGTTTGTGGCTGCTGCTTGCGGAAATTTTCTAACAAGTCATTAATTTTTTGTCTGCCTGCAGCGCCTTCAAATTTAGGTGAAATCGTTTCATCTTTAAATGTTCCAGTAATTTCATACACTTCTTGCAATACATCTTTGAAAGTTTTGCCTTGGCTTGAAAGTTCATTTTTATATTTCACCACAAGCGGAATCATTTGAATCGCATCTTTATCTCTAGAGAATGGTGCCGCTAAATAACCATGGCTTTCTTCATAACCTAACACTAATTGTTCATTTGTATCTTGCTTATTCTGCAAGATTTCTGAAATGAACTTAAATCCTGTTAATACCGTATTCACTTGCAAACCAAGTGCTTTGCCTAAACGGTCGCTTGCAGCACTGCTGACAATAGATTTAACCATAAATAAAGGCTGCTCGTTACGTTCTGCTTTAAGTTGTTCATAACGTAATTTCAATAAAATCAAGCCGATTTCATTGCCGTTGAAATAGCGGTAATCATCTTTGCCGTAGCGTTCAATCATACCGAAGCGATCAGCATCAGGGTCAGTCGCAAGAATTAATTGCGCATCTTCTTTTTCAGCTAAACGCAAGCTATAAGTAAATGCTTGTTCTTCTTCAGGGTTCGCATATGCGACTGTCGGGAAGCTGCCGTCTGGTTGAGACTGTTCCTTTTCAATTACATAATTGCTGTAATTCAAATCTTCAAGAACCTCAGATAAAATCGGCAAGCTTGTACCGTGCAGACTTGTTAACGCAATTTTATCTGTTTGCTGTTCGATTGCACCGACCAATGCTTTAACTTCTGCTTTATAAGCTTGTGTTACTTCATCAGATAAATATGAAATCAGGCCTTGATTCAAGCCGTCTTCAAAATCTCCGCCTGCTAAATCAAGCGGATCTTCGATTTGATTAATATAACTGCTGAGCATTTCAGATGGTTTCGGCAGTAATTGACCACCGTCTGCACCGTAAATTTTTATGCCGTTGTATTCTTTAGGATTATGGCTTGCTGTAATCATAACGCCTGCATCTGCATTTAAGTGACGTACCGCAAATGATAACTCAGGGGTAGAGTTATAACGTTTGCCTACAACTGCTTTAACACCGTATTGTGCAAGCATAGCCGCAATTTCATGCGCAAATTCTTGCGATAAAAAGCGTGTATCAAAATGAATCACTACTAACGATTCAGGTTTATGATCATTTAAGTATTTGGCTAGACCTACTGCGACTTTGCGTACAGTAAACGCATTTAAACGTCCTGGCCCTAAACCAATCAATCCTCTGATTCCTGCAGTTCCAAAAGCTAAAGTATCTTCAAAACCTTCTGCTTTCGAACTTTCAGATTGTGTATTATAAAACTCAGAAACTAAACTTTCTTCTATCTTGTTCTCCCAATTCAATTTCATACTTAATCTCCTCTCTGTACCTCTCTCTTATGTTTAAACTATGGATTAGAGTATTTATTTTTAACAACCTTATTATAACTGATGTTTTTCAGAAATACATTTCATATTCATGAAAATCACGAAGTTGCTTCGCATTTGTGTTGTTTGATACAAAAGTATATCAATCACAACATATGTAAAAGTTGATACTCTCTGAAAACAGATGCAAATCTCATCATATTTTAAAACCTATTTTATTTTGAACATATTTCGTTTTTGTAAAGATAATGTAAACATTGAAATTCAATGCTGAATTTTCTTTAGTAATGGCTTTAAGTATGAAATAATAGGTGGGATACTAAGTTTGTAATTTAGCCATAAAAGTATTAAAATATATGGTTATAATGAGCAAATTCAGCAGCAATCCAAACGTTCCTCTTTAGAAACTTCTCTTAGATGATTGCTGATTTATAAAATTGAAACCGGGAGCAAGAGTAATGAACAAATTTTTTAAATATTTTTTAATTCTTCTTTCGCTCGTTCTGGTCGTTATTCCTATTATATTTGCAGTGATGTTATATAAAACTTCTCGAAGTGCAATCGATTCATCTTTCAGTGACAACTCAAACAGAGTTTCAAATTTAAGACAAGGCAAGGTCAATCCTTCTAAAGAGCCGATTTCTGTACTTTTCTTAGGGATAGATGATAATAAAGGAAGACGTGAAGGCGGGCAAGCAACTGAGAAATCACGTACTGATGCTATGATTCTTTCAACTTTCAACCCAGATAAAAGCCAAGTCAGAATGTTAAGTATTCCGCGCGATACATTAAGTTACATCCCAAAAGTAGGCTATTATGATAAGATCACACACGCCCATGCCTTCGGCGGTCCTACTGCTGCTATGGATACAGTGGAAGCTACATTAAATGTACCTGTCGATTATTATGTCCGTATCGATATGGATGCTTTCGTTGAAGCTGTTGATGAATTAGGCGGCATTTATTATGATGTTCCTTATGATTTAAACGAACCGAACACTAATGACGATGGACGTATTAAAGTAAAGAAAGGTTATCATAAATTAAATGGTGACCAAGCACTTGCAGTTGCCAGAACAAGATACCATGATTCAGACTTAAAACGCGGACAACGTCAAATGGATCTTATCAAAGCACTTGCCACAAAAGCACAAAGATTAGATTCAGTTAATAAATTAGACAGCTTAATCAAAATCGTCGGCAAGAATTCCAAGCATGATTTATCAAACGACGATATTCAAAAAATGCTTACAACCTACCTCCCTGCTGATTTAGAAATTAAAACTGAACAGCTTGAAGGTAAAAATGAATTACTGAATGGTATTTACTATTACAATCCGGATATGAAGAGTATCAAAAAATATTCAAATCTGCTTCGTTCGGACTTAGGATTATCTAAGATTAAAAGCAATAAAGAATTCTTAAATTCACGTGTCATCAAAGCCTATGGTGAATTAATGCCGTTAACACCTATTGACGATAGTCTGTTGCGTAAAAATCAAAAAGATACGACAGATGAGGATCAATCTGAAGACGAAACACAATCAGATAATACAGAACAAAACAATAATTCGGGTAATGAACAATGGAATAATCAGCAAGATCCAAATGCAGGGTTTAACCAAGACCCTAATGCAGGAAATCAGCAAGATCCTAATATGAATATGGATCCGTCTCAGCAGCAAGCTCCTTCAGATCAAGGATATTATTAGAAAGGGAGAGCGATAGAATATGCCACGCAAGACCTATGAAAAATTAAACAATATTAATGGAATGTTTGGGATATTAGAACAGCAAATCATTCACAGTAAAGATATGGCGCATTTCAGAAATGAATTTTTCTATGTCAATCATGCCCATAGAGAAAATTACGAAGCGCTATTGCTTTATTACAAAGACAGCTTAGAAAACCCATTTATAGACGGAGCTTGTTATATCGTCGCATTACCAGAAATTTTTGATCGTGTCGACGTATTCCAATCTGAACTGCCCTTCTCTTGGGTTTACGATGAAAATGGAATTACTGAAACAATGAAATCAATCAGTGTACCGATTCAATACTTGATTGCTGCGGCACTTGAAGTCACAGATGTCAACATCTTCAAACCTTCAGGCTTCACAATGGGTATGAATAACTGGAACATTGCACAAATGCGTATCTTCTGGCAATATACAGCAATCGTACGTAAATTTGCACAATAAAAAAATCAATCGCTGCAGAGCAAATACATGCATCTGCAGCGATTTTTTTGTACCCTAAGAACAACTCTTTAAAATAAAAAGATGAGGATGATGATTATGTTTAAATTAGCACAGAATAAAAAAGAAATGAACGAGGTCTTTCACGTAAGAACTGAAGTTTTTGTAGACGAGCAAAATGTTCCTTTAGAAAATGAAATCGATGAATATGAAGATACTTCAACACACATCATCGGCTATGATGAAAATGATCAAGCAATCGCAACGGCACGTTACAGAAATGTCGATGGCGCCGCAAAAATCGAACGTGTTGCTGTAATAAAAGCATTGCGCAATCAAGGTATAGGCAAAAGTCTGATGACATTTATTGAAGACGCTGTAAGAAAAGATGGTTTTACACAAGCTGTTTTAAACGGACAAGTACAAGCACAACCTTTCTATGAAGCGCTTGGCTATCAAGCTGAAGGTGATATCTTCTTAGAAGAAAATATTGAACATGTGGTCATGAAGAAATCATTATAATTTCTTTGTTTTTTTACTATATTTACAACACAAAAAGTATATTAATGCTATTTTTAGTGGAAGTTTACTTTTGAAACAAAGTACATTTCAGATTAAGGTTTCATTACAAAATGATTAAAAACCTCTCTATACGTCTTAAGTCGTACTATAATATATGAAAATGATATATTACATAGGTTTGACATAGTGTCATATTCATTCAGTCTGCTAGTGGCTATGTGTGTAGAAATGATATGGCCTGGATACATGTTACTAACACGTTTTGATTATAACAATTATGTTAATAACATCATCAAGTCATCTATTTTCTAACGTCATCGACAGATACAACTACTTGACGTTAAGAATCAAACATCTCGGAACTTTTCGATATACCGATCCAGACGTTTATCTACAGACTGTAATATATTCAAATATAATATATTGTTAAAAGGAGTATCATTTTATGTCTAAAAAGTTTCATTACAAAACCCCAGCTATCATTGCATTAACGATTGCAGGTACTGCTATTACTACGCACCAAGCATTTGCGCAAAGCAATACAGACTCGGCAGATAGCACGAACACAACAAGCAATGTGAACCAGAATCAACAACCGACTGACAACCAAACTGCAAAAAGTACAACAACAACTCAGAATACAACTAACCAAATTGCAGGCACACAAGAATACAAAGACCCTGCCCAAGTTCAACCAAAAACTACAGAAAACAACTTGAACTACGATTCAAAACTTGATCAATTGTCTACTCAAGCAGATACAAGTAATGGAGCAACTGCTCAAACTACAACTGATTCTCAAAACAATACGTCTGACAACACAACAGCAGACACTACACAAACTGAATCAAACCAACAAACACAACAAGCTGATACTGCTCAAACCGAAGCGCAAGCTCAACAAGCTCAGCAAACACAACAAGCAGACACTACTGCTCAACCTGAAGCGCAAGCTCAGCAAACGCAACAAGCAGATACTACTGCTCAAGTTAATACACAAACACAGCAAAAAGCTGAAACAACAGCACAACCTACAACATATGCGGCGCGTTCAGTACAGCCGACAACATATGCTGCACGTTCAGTTGCACCGTCAACAACAACTTCTACACGTTCTGTGCAACCAACAACATATGCTGCTGCAGCTACATCATTACCTAAATATCAACCAAGAGTCAACTCTTCAATTAATAACTATATCCGTAACAAAAACTATACGGTACCGACATATGAACAAGATTACTCAAATAATATTCCAAAATATAGTTACAGATACGGCAAACCTGAAGGCATTGTAATTCACGATACTGCAAATGAAAACTCAACGTTGAATAACGAAGTTGCTTACATGAAAAACAACTGGCAAAACGCCTTTGTTCATGGTTTCGTAGATGGTAATCGTATCGTTGAAACTGCTAACACAGATTACCTTGCATGGGGTGCAGGCCCTGTTGCCAACCAACGTTATATTCATATGGAATTAGTGCATACACATGATTACGACTCATTTGCACGTCAAATGAACAACATTGCTGATTATGCAGCTACAAACTTGCAATACTATGGTTTAAAACCAGATAGTGCTGAATATGATGGTCAAGGTACAGTTTGGACACATAAAGCTGTTTCTAACTTCTTAGGCGGAACAGACCACGTTGACCCTCATGGTTATTTACAATCACGCGGTTACAACTATGATGCATTATATGACTTGATTAATGAAAAATATCAAATCAAACAAGGTTTAGTTGCACCTTGGGGTTCAACAACTGCGACTGCACCTAATACAAATACATCTACAACAACGAAACCAAGTACAAATACAACAACACGCCCTACTACAAACACATCATCTCAATTACGAGTGATCCCAGTAGATTCATTAGGTCGTTTATCTTCAACAAATCACGGTATTTACAAAACAGTTTATGATAAAGCAGGCGTTCAAAACTCAGCTTTAAATAACCAAACTTACCGTTTAACTAAAAAAGCGTTATTAGGTGAAAAATCATTCTACTTAATTACGGATTACAATAAAGGTACAAACTATGGTTGGGTTCAAACTGGCGACTTAACATATAAAGTCGGTCACCCAGTTACAACTAATACTAAAACTTACGGTATCCAATCAGGTACTAAATTATACAGCACACCTTGGGGTACAGATCGCCAAGTAGCTGCGACAGTATCAGGTACAGGCACACAAGCTTTCAAAGCTTCTAAACAAACAGAAGTCAGCCCTTCTCAATACATTTATGGTACAGTGAACGGCAAATCTGGTTGGGTTGCAAGCTCAAAATTAGGCAGCTATACAGCACCAAAAACAACAGTAACTACTAAGAAAACAGATGTAAAAGGTGCATTCACAGCAACACCATCAAAAACTACAACAACTAAAGCACCAACAAAATCAACAACAACTAAAACAACTGCGAAAGCACCGACTACAACAGTTAAAACGACAAAACCAGCTGTAAAAGCAGCTACAACAGTTAAAAAACCATCAACTGTGTCTAAAGCAGTCAATACTGTTAAAACAGCAGCTAAAACTACAGCAAAAGCAGTTCAACCGACAGCTAAAGCAGCTGTAACTAAAACTGCTGCTAAACCAGCAACAGCAACTAAAGCACCATTAAACAAAACAGTTGTAGTTAATAAATTAGGTCAATATGTAACAGATAACTATGGCTTACGTGCAAGTGTGTATGATAAAAAAGGTGCAAAAGCTGCACAATTCTTAGGCTACACTTACAACATCACACGTGAACGCAACCAAGATGGTACTTTATACTATTTATTACAAAATATCGGTTTAACAACACCACTTGGCTGGGTGAATGCAAAAGATGTTAAAGTAGCAGATCAAGGCAAAACAGCCCCTACTTCAAGACAATATACTGTAAACACTAAAAATAATGGTCTTTACACAACACCTTGGGGTACATCAAAACAATTAATCGATCCGTTAAATAAACAAAATGGTACGTTCAACGCTTCAAAACGTACAGTAGTTAATAACACTCCTTACGTTTACGGTACAGTTAACGGTAAAACAGGCTGGGTTGCTGAAAAAACTTTAACACCTAAAACAACAACTACAGCAAACCGAGCTAATACAGCAACTAAGCAGCAACCTGCTGTTAAATACAACCATGACTACATCGTAACAAGCAAAGGCGGTTACTATTACAATACGCCGAACGGCAAAGTATTAGGTTCATTAAAAGACCAATACGGCAACATCATCACTGTGTTTGAAAAACAACTTGTGAATGGTATTACTTGGTACCATGGCACACTAGCAAATGGTCAATCTGTATGGTTAAAATCAGCTGATGTGCGCGACACATTAACAAGAACTACAACTTCAAGCAATACATTAGACCAAGCAGTTGCAAAACAAATGAACTTGCCATGGTCTCCTAAAGTACAACATGTAGCAGGCAAATGGGTAGACGCTTCTAAAGACGAAGTGAAAACTGCAATGGATCCTAGAACTATTTCACAAGACGCAACACAAAGATACCAATTCTTACGTCTTGATAAAGCACAACAAATGTCAGTAGACAGTGTAAACAAATTGCTAAAAGGCAAAGGTATTTTAGAAGGACAAGGTGCAGCATTTGCACAAGCAGCACAAACATATGATATTAATGAAATTTATTTAATCTCACATGCCCTTCTTGAAACTGGCAACGGTACTTCTGCTTTAGCAAACGGCGGATATGTTGATAACGCGAACAAAGTCGTTACAAACGGCACTAAAAAGTATTACAACATGTTCGGTATCGGCGCAATTGATACTGACGCAGTACGCGGCGGCTTTAAAACTGCAGCACATTACGGTTGGGACACTGTTGGAAAAGCAATCATCGGTGGTGCTAAATTCATCACTAGTGATTATTTAGACAGAGGTCAAAACACACTTTATCGTATGCGTTGGAACCCAGCAGCTCCTGCGACACATCAATATGCAACAGATATCAACTGGGCAAGCCATAACGCGACAAGAATGAAACAAATGTACGATAAAATCGGAGAAACTGGTAAATATTTCGATGTAGATATTTACAAAGCTTAATCTGTATAAACTTAAAGGACCTGTTGAGCAATATTTGCTCCGCAGGTCCTTCTTACATAAAAAATCGCGGAACACTTTCAAATATTTGAAAATCATTCCGCGCTACTTTTAAATATAAAAGCTTTTCTTATTCAGTTTCACAAGCAAATCATAAAGCTGTTTCACATCTTTTGAAGACAACTGATCGCATCTTGCTTCTAATAATTCTTGACGTGCCGCATTGATTTGATTGATTAATTCTTCAGATTTAGGTGTCACACTGAGTTCTTTGCATCGCAAGTCATGACGCGATTGTATACTCGTCACATAACCTAAACTGACAAGTTTTTTTATCCATCTAGAAACAATGGATTGTTCTTTTCCGATTTTCATCGTTAAGTCAAATTGGGATAAACTATGGTGCTCATTCAAAATTCGTAAAAGCTCAATTTGTTCTGTCGTTAAATTCGCACGTTGGCCAAAACGTTTGTTTACAATGATTAAATCATTGTGTGTAAGTGTTATTTGTTGTTCAAGTTGTTTATACATGGATGTCTTACCCCGCTTGTTTTAATAGTTATATTATAAGTTTATCAAGCAAAATATACAACAAAAACTTGTAAAAGTTGTTTATCTTGCATTTAACTATGCATGTATAATACGTTAATATTATCCAAATCTCAAAAGGAGTTTACATATGAATAAGTCACTATCCCAAAGAGATTATTATTTCGATAATGCCCGTGCATTTCTAATTTATTTAGTTGTATTCGGACACCTCTTAAATCCTTATGTAGAAGATCATAAATATATGGGATCGCTTTACTTGCTGATATATAGTTTCCATATGCCGTCATTCCTGTTTATCAGCGGCTACTTTGCGAAAAATATCGGAAAACCTGATCATTTAGAGAAAGTAGCGAAAAAGCTCTTAATTCCATACTTTGTGTTCTTTACATTCTTTTCGGTTTATTATTTCTTAACAGGCAAAAGCAGCAATTTGAAATTGGATCCGTTTGATCCGGTCTTTGCGCTTTGGTTCTTACTGACACTCTTTATGTTCCATGTCATTTTAGTCATCGTGAAGAACTTTAAGCCCTATTTCGTATTGCCGATCGCAATACTTGTCTCTTTATTAGCCGGCTTTTCATCTGATATCGGCGAATACATGAGTTATTCAAGAACCATTGTATTCTTCCCTATTTTCTATATAGGCTATTTGATGAATCGACATCAATCTATGCTGCTGCGCAATAAAAAATGGGTACCGATTTCCATCCTGATATTGGTCGCATTTTATGTTGTGTATACGATTCATCCGATTAATTCAGATTGGCTGCTCGGCAGTTCGCCTTATAGTTCATTAGATGGTCCGGATGTATACAGTCCGCTTAAACGTTTGATGCTCTATGCGGTCATTTGTTTAACGATGTTTTCGTTTTTAAACTTGATGCCGTCTAAGAAGCGTTTCTTTACGTATATCGGGCAACGTACGATGTATGTTTATTTACTGCATGGCTTAGCTATCGGCATCATCAGAGGTTATAAATTATATCCATTCCAAGATCCGATTACGATTTGGACTTATATTTATCTGATTCTGTTATCCGGTCTGATTGTCTATCTGCTGTCTACTAACTTTGTTGCGAAATGGACAAATCCGGCAATCAATTTAGAACGGCCATCCAAATTCAAATTTTAACTGTGAGACAATTTGTTTGTCTCACTTTTTTAGTGTTTAATGTCTTAAAATTAATTATATTCAGACTTATAGGCGCTTTTTGGTGTTAAAATATGATAAGATGCATTTATTGCATATTGAAGTAATCAATTGAGGTGTTAACAGAGTGAAATTATCTTTAAATACAAATTCAAAATTTTTACGTGCCCCGAGCATCAGACAATTCTCCAGCAGAATTAAAAATATACCGGATTGTATCAATTTAACTATCGGCCAACCGGATTTCCCGATGCCTGAGGTTGTAAAAGAAGCTTATATCAAAGCAATTGAAAAGGATCAAACCAGTTATTCTCACAATAAAGGATTGATGGAAACAAGAACTGCTATTCGCGGCTACTTTAACCAACGTTACAATGTCGACTATACTGAAGAAGAAATTGTAGTCACAAACGGCGCAAGCGAAGCCATCGATACTGCTTTACGCAGTATTTTAGAACCTGGAGATGAAATTATTATTCCTGGTCCTATTTATGCCGGTTATATTCCGTTAATTGAAACATTAGGCGGACAACCTGTGTACATCGATACGACAACAACAGACTTTAAAATCACACCAGAAGCAATCAGAGCGCATGTGACGCCTAAAACCAAAGCGATATTGCTTAACTATCCGACAAACCCTACAGGTGTTATCTTGAGCCGTCAAGAAGCCGCAAACTTAGCCGAAGAGTTAAAGCAGCATGCTATATTCATCTTGAGTGATGAAATTTATGCGGAAAATACATTCAATGGTCAACATACTTCTTTAGCGGAGTTTCCTGAAATACGCGATCAATTATTATTAATCAGCGGCTTAAGCAAATCGCATTCTGCGACAGGCATCCGTATAGGCTTCTTACTCGGCCCTGAGTACTTAATAGAGAAATTGACATTCATGCATGCCTATAATACGATTTGTGCCAATGTACCCGCTCAAATTGCGTGTATCGCCGCATTAACCGATGGTATTGATGCGCCTAAAGCCATGAATAAAGCGTATAAAGAACGTTTGGCATATTTAAAGCAACGTTTATTAGATATGGGCTTTGCGATTGATGCTGAACCTGAAGGTGCTTTCTACATCTTCCCAAGCCTTGCGCCATTTAATATCGAAGATGATTTCAATTTTTGTGTGGACGCATTAGAAAAAGGACATATCGCTATGGTACCGGGCTCTTCATTCACAGATGCCGGTAAAGGACATGTCCGTATTTCGTACGCTTACGATTTAGATACCATCAAAGAAGGTATGAATCGATTAGAAAATTATTTAAATGAGTATGTAAAATAAAGCTTTTAAAAAGTGAGATAGTGCTATTTGAATAGTGCTACCTCACTTTTATTTTTTCGTAATATATCTCTTAATACTATCCCTAATAAATATTTTCGCTGTCATGGCAATGTACATTCCCTCTTCTTTCAATACATTCAGAATGATATCAGTCGTCTTTAGTTGATTCTAAGTTTCTGTCTGCGAATGTGCGCATCATGTTGTAGTATTCTAGTTTTTCATCGCTGTCTAGATTAAGCTGATCGATGACGTGTGTTGAAATGTTCTTGAACTTTGATTTTAACGCTTTCCCCTCTTGCGTTAAATGCAACACAACCTTGCGTTCATCTTCAGGCAATCTTTTTCTTCTGACTAAATCTTTCTTTTCTAAACGCTTAACGATGGGACTAATCGTTCCAGAATCTAAATACAATTTGTCGCAAAGTGTTTTCACATATATTTCTTCCTCATCTTCAATATAAGATAAGACAATATAATTAGGAAAACTGATGTTGTATTGCTTCAGATACTTATTGAAGCGATTAATCACTTCTTTGGTCGTGATATAAAAAAGAAAGCATAAATCATGATCTAAATCTTTTTTTGTACTTTTCGCCATAATTTTTTTCACCTCTACGTTAAAATATATTCAATTTAACAATGATTGTCAATGGAATAGTTTTATTTAATAAGTAATTTTGGACTTACTTTTTATAATTTGTTTAATACACACGACAAGTTAAACCAAGAATTTTGATTATGTTTTTAAAGTATTATACTGTTATTAATTTCACAGAGATACATTAGAGGCGCTTCATTACTTTTTCTTCTAATCTATGACAATTTTTATACAGAAAAACCCTGTTTAAAGAGCAATGTTTGTCCTTTAAACAGGGTTGAATATTTGATTGATATACCCCTAGAATATTAAGGGAATTTAGGGAATTGATCGAAGTCTGGTTTACGTTTTTCTTTAAACGCGTCACGGCCTTCTTTCGCTTCATCAGTTGTGTAGTAAAGCAATGTAGCGTCTCCTGCCATTTGTTGTAAGCCGGCAAGACCGTCTGTGTCTGCATTCATTGCTGCTTTTAAGAAACGTAAAGCTGTTGGAGAATGCTGCATCATTTCTTTACACCATTGTACAGTTTCATCTTCAACTTGGTCTAATGGTACAACTGTGTTTGCCATACCCATTTCTAATGCTTGCTGTGCATCGTATTGACGGCATAAGTACCAGATTTCACGTGCTTTTTTATGTCCGACAATTCTAGCTAAATAGCCTGAACCATAACCTGCGTCGAATGAACCTACTTTTGGTCCAGTTTGACCAAAGATTGCGTTATCTGCTGCGATTGTCAAGTCGCATACGACTTGAAGTACGTTACCGCCGCCGATTGCATAACCGCGTACCATCGCAATAACAGGTTTAGGAATCACACGGATTAAGCGTTGTAAATCAAGTACGTTCAAACGAGGGATTTGGTCATCTCCGACATAGCCGCCGTGGCCGCGTACTTTTTGGTCGCCGCCTGAACAGAATGCTTTGTCGCCTTCGCCTGTTAAAATGATAGTTGAAATACGTTGATCGTCACGTGCACGTGAAAAAGCGTCAATCATTTCTTGTACAGTCTTTGGTGTAAACGCATTGCGTACTTCCGGACGATTAATCGTCACTTTCGCTATACCTTCAAAAAATTCATATTTAATCTCATCATATTCTTTAAGTGTTTCCCACTGTCTAGCCATTTTGCTCCTCCTTATTTAAAAAACCTAATACTATTATATCAAATTGCTGCGCGTCTTCCACGTGAACCGTATGGCCCGCTTCTTCCACCACATGCAACTCGCTTCCTTCAATTGCTGCTTTCATCTTATGAGCAATCTCAACGAATTTCTCATCGCGTTCACCGACAATGAAGCAAACAGGCAGCATAAGATTAGAAAGTTCAGGCCATAAATTCGGCATTTGACCCGTACCATAATCACGCAAAGCTTTCGCTAAACCTTTCGGATCTTGCGCTAGACGCATCTCGCGATGACGCTTACGTTCTTCTTTTGTCATCTTGTCTGCTTGCGACGCAAACAACGGAAGTTTCTCCCAGTCATTGACGAATACTTCAAGCCCTGCAATTTCCAGCACTTTGGCACGTGCCTCATCCACTTGTTTGCGAGATGCTCTGTCTTCTTCATCCGCAATTCCCGGTGACGTACTTTCCAGTATCAAACCTTCAAGCGTTTGATGTCCGTGCAATGCATAATACAAAGCCGCACGACCGCCCATGGAATAACCATGCAGATATATTTGATACGGTTCAAATTGTGCCAGCACTTCATCCAGCGCATCACGTATAAATTCAAAATTCCATGTCTGAGCTGCATCGCTTTGATCTTGTCCGTGTCCCGGCAGTTCAATCGTTAAGACCGCTACTTTTTCAGTTAATGCTTTGATGTGCTGGTCAAACGTTGAAGCATCGCTGATGAATCCATGCAGCATCACTAATAAACGCTGAGACGTTGTTTTACTTTCATAAAAGTTATAATTCAACATTCGCAATATCACTCAATTTCTGATATAAAATTTGGTGCTGTTTTCGATTATCTTCGCGATCTGTACGAATTTCATAAACATACGATTCTAATTGTGATAAAGACGTATATTTAAAGTCTTCCACAGTATCTAGTAATTCATAACCGAAATCATACAACATCGCTGCATGTTTAAACTCCAAGTGTGTCGGTGTACCGAATAAGCGTTCAAAGTACTTTGCGGCTGATTGTTTTTGCGGCAAGTAAGAGAAGATGCCACCGCCGTCATTATTCAAAAGTACTATATTGATATGAATATCATTGAGTTTTGCCATCAATAGTCCGTTCATATCATGATAGAATGCCAAGTCTCCGATTAATAGCGTTACTTTTTTATGCACGGCCATTCCGATAGCAGTAGAGACCACACCATCAATTCCATTCGCACCGCGATTGGCATAAATTTCAGCTTGGCAATCGACAAACAGATTATCTACATCTCTGATTGGCATAGAGTTGCTGACAAATAAAGTATCTTCTTTTGTCATCTTATCTAATAAAATACCAACATTAGCAGCTTCATCTGTCGCATGGTCAATATAACTTTTCACCTCTGCGATAGCTTGGCTGTTCATATTCTGCCAACGTGTCATCCATTGTTTGCGATAAGCAGTCGGTACATCTCCAAGTGTTCTGAAGAAATCATTCGGTGTCATTTCAAAGGTAATATCTGCCGGTGTCGGAAAGGCATCAGGCTGTGCACTGTTTTGTACAGCAATTTGATAAGCATCCGTTGCTTTAAGCCATTGGTTCAGCTTTTTAGAAAGTACCGGCTTGCCGACACGAATCACAAAATCAACTTCTTTAGGATTAAGGCCTGCTCTGAATAACAAATCGTAAGTTGAAATAATATTCGGATGGCCGGATTGGCGCAAGCCGCTTAATGGACCTGCAAGTATAGGTAAATCATGCACAGTCGCAAACGGTAATAGTTCTCTGACATCTTGATGCTGCATATCTCCTACTACAACAAGGCCGCGTTTTTTCTTCAATAACGGCTTGATTGATTCAATCGTTGTTGTCTTTTGATATCTCGGAATGATTTTTTCATCCATTGTCAGCCATTCTGTCATTTCAAAATCCGGTGTCAACGGCTCTCTGAAAGGCAGATTGAAATGTACAGGGCCGCGTTTAGGTCCTGCAAAATATTGACTGGCAATCTGCATTTGATAGTCGATAACATCTAATGCACCATCAAAATCATCAGCCAACGGCATATCGAATTGATGTCTGACATAGTTTTGGAACATATTCACTTGATTTAGTGTCTGAGGTGCACCGATACCGCGCAATTCATGTGGTCTATCGCTTGTGAACACCACTAAAGGCAAGTTGCTGATGTCGCTTTCTGCTACTGCTGAAGTATAGTTGGTTGCTGCAGTACCAGAAGTACATAATATCCCGACAGGACGATTGCTGCCTTTAATCAAACCCAGCGCAAAGAAAGATGCACTGCGTTCATCTGGATGAATCCATGTCTTGATACCCGGATGTGCTTCAAAAGCTAATGCTAAAGGTGTTGAGCGTGAGCCTGGGCTGATCACAACTTCCCTGATGCCGTATGCATAGACTTCTGAAGCAAGTGTAAAGACTTGTTTGGTTAATTTAGTTTGATGATTATCCATGATTTTCGACTCCTAAAGCATTCATCATCGGAGTGAATTTAAGTGTCGTTTCATCTAATTCACTCTTTGGATCTGATTGCTTAATAATCCCGCAACCTGCATATAAAGTTGCTTGGTCTTGCTTAATCAGCATTGAACGGATTGCGACGATAAATTCGCAATTATCTTCCATATCAATATACCCTACTGGCGCACCATACAGACCTCTTGTTCCGAATTCTTTTTGTTCGATAAAGTCCATTGCTTTATCTTTAGGATAACCGCCTAAAGCAGGTGTCGGATGCAAACGATCCAGCAATCCGATATAAGTCTTGTCTTCAAGGTCGGCTGCAATCTCAGTATATAAATGGTAGAGATGGTCATTTTTTAAGATTTTCGGATGTGTATTATAATCCACTTTATTCACGTAAGGTGCGATATCGTCTAAGATACTTTGCACTACAAAATGATGCTCTTGTAAATTTTTACTGTCTTGCAAGAACGCATCAACATGTTTCTTATCTTGTTCTTCGTCAGATGTACGGCGGATGGTACCGGCTACTGCTTTTGTTGAAAGTACTTGATTTTCAACTTCCATCAGCTGTTCAGGTGTTTGAGAGAAGAATATTGACCCTTCTGATTGCATGACGAATATATAGCTGTTGGATTCGTTCTTCATCGCATTTTCTAAAATATAGGCAATATCGATATTCTGATCAAAACGAATCAAGCGTCTGCGTGCTAATACAATCTTTTCTTCGTCATTCATAGAATCAATCGCTTCTTGTACCAGCTCAAGCCACTCTTCTTTATAAATATCTTCGCTGCGTGAAATATTGCCGTTTGGTTGAGTCGGTTGTACTTTAGTATGTGCAACTTTGTCGACAATGTCATGCAGCACTTCAATATCGAATTCTTCTCTTAATACGGTATACGTAATATATGTGGCTGATTCATCCAATGTAATCAGTATTTTCGGCAGCACAAAATGATTTAACCCGAATTGCCGCCATTCATCATCTGATTTGTGACTGGAGAATTGGAAGCCTCCGCATACTTTCAAGTGATGTTTTTCTGAATCTGGATGGATGAGTGCAATATCATTTTTATAGTTTTCCCATTCACGGAAAATGGTTTGTTTATTTTCATAATCATTTTTCAGCTTTAAAAGCGCGTCGAACCCGAAAAAGGCTGTTTCGCCAGAGTTTTCTCTGAAATAGAAGCGGTCATCGGCCTTATCTTCTGTTATTTGAAACAGCATAATCGGATTGGTCGGTTGGTCAATTTTGACCTCCACTGAAACCCATTTTGTTTGGCTTTCATATATTGCGTCGAGAATTTGATCATCCTTGACACTTACAGTCATCTATCTCACTTCTTTCATCATTCTACTTATTCACATTATCTCATTGTATCATTTTTTAACTTCAACTGTACTTTGATTTGCACATTTAATAATTATTATTTCTACAAAATTTGACCTTTCTCTTTTCATTGCTTAAAATAAATTTATTAATCAGAATGCAGATATTTTAATATAGAATCTTTGTGTCTTTAAAATCCGCAGTCTGAAATTTGATATTTATTCAGTTTAAGAAGGAGAAACAATGTCAAAACAATATCAGGAATATTCTACTGTCCGAAAGTATTGGCTTTTGATGCGTCCGCATACTCTAACAGCCGCTGTAGTTCCTGTACTCGTAGGAACTGCAACTGCGAAATTATTTTTATTAGGTAGTGAAGACCATCTTAAATTAAGTTTATTCATCGCAATGCTGCTGGCATGTTTATTAATCCAAGCAGCCACAAATATGTTCAATGAATACTACGATTATAAAAAGGGATTAGACGACCATACCTCTGTCGGTATCGGCGGTGCGATTGTACGCAATGGTATGAGCCCTAAACTCGTCATGAACCTTGCGATTGCCTTTTACATCATCGCAGCAATCATCGGCTTGTTTATCGCCTCTCAATCTTCTTATTGGTTAATCCCAATCGGAATCTTGTGTATGGCTGTCGGCTATTTATATACTGGCGGACCTTTCCCGATTTCATGGACACCATTCGGTGAATTATTCTCAGGTGTATTCATGGGTCTGTTTATTATCTTAATTGCATTCTTTATTCAAACAGATAATTTACAAGGTTATGCAGTTTGGATCAGTGTTCCGATTATCATTACAATCGGATTAATCAATATGGCTAACAATATTAGAGACCGTGTTAAAGATAAAGCCAGCGGCCGCAAAACGCTTCCGATTTTACTAGGCAAGTCTAATGCTATCCGCTTCATGGCACTCATGTATATCGTTGCTTATGTTTGGGTCATCTACACAGTATTCTTTGTCCCAGGCGGTTCAATCTTTTACTTATTAGTACTGTTGTCATTCCCATTCCCAGTTAAAGCAATCCGTCGTTTCAAACGTAACGACACACCTGCTGAAATGATGCCGGCAATGGTCGCAACAGGCAAAACAAATACAGTCTTCGGACTTTTATATGCACTCGGTATTTATATCAGTGCACTGTTAGGCGGTATTTAATCGCTGACTTTTCGGAATGGAACATCGTGTTCCATTCCTTTTTTATTTTTTCTCCTTATACATGCTGAATGACCATATGATAATAATCATGACCGTATAAATCTATCTTTCCCTCGCGCTTGAATCCTAAGCGTTCATATAAAAGCATTGCACCTGTATTTACTAAATCACAACTTAAACTGATTTTGCGATACTTCGGATCTTCAATGACTGCTTTCATTAATTGCGTCGCAATGCCTTTCCCTCTGTATGCCTCAAAGACTGCGACTGTTTCAATATAGAGTTCGTCGTCTTCTGCTTCTTGCAGCGGTAATGGTGTCCCGATAGCTTTTGCCTCTTTCGGCAAATCCAGTTTCAACCAATTTTGTTCTAAAGTCATTTCATCTTTTCCGTAATAAGTCACGATACATCCCATGACTGTACCCTCTTCTTCATAGACACGTACATTTTTGTAATAGGTTCTATAAGGAATTTCTGCAATACATTGTTCTAACCAGCTGATTACTTGCGCTTTATCAAAACGTTGAACAATCGGCAATTCCATATCTTGCCAAATAATGTAACTCAATTCTGCTATAGCATGTTTATCTTCAGGTTTCGCTGCTCTAATCATAAAATTCTCCTTTAAATAGTTCTCTATATACTCTATTTTAACAATAATTTCGGTTGCCTGTTTATTATTTATCTTCACAAAGGGTTAAATTAGAAAATACGTGGTAAATCATCCATAATAGAAATATATTAAATTTGGTTTAAAGGAGAATAAGACATGAGAGTCAATAAGATTGTGTATATCGTGCTCGCATTGTTCCTAGGCAACTTTGGCGTGCATAAGTTTTATTCTGGACAAAACGGCCAAGCGATTTTACACCTAGCATTCTTTTGGACTGGTATCCCGCATGTTATTGCGATTATCAGTGCCATTAAAACATTGCTGTTCAGACCTGCAGATAAAAACGGCAACATCAAATTTTAACGAAGCATGGAGATGAAGTGATATGAATAAAGCAACAATTCTTTCGTACTTGCACGAAAATCCAAGCAAGTATTTAATCCTTTATATGGATAATGATAATGAAATCTCAGTAGAAGCTGTTGAAGAAGACTCAAATGCTGGTGTCTTGCACGTCACAGAACCTTCTGAGTACGTTGTAGATATCACCAAAATTTCATATTTTGAATTATTGCAGCGTTCGACGTATTAAGGATAAAGAAAGTTTAATTTAAGAAAAAATAAAGAACCTGGATGCTTGATTGTTATTAAAACAGTCAAACCATCCAGGTTCTTTTGTATAGCCCATTACGGGTGAAAAATCAGTAATAATACTACCGCTACGATTTGCGCAATCGTTGTGGTAATAATTCGACGCGTATAAAAATAGCTGATGGATAATATCGCCTGTACTATAAAAATAAAAATACAGAGCCAGATTTGATCAAAATAGAAAAAGAGCGAACTCGAAGCCAAGGCAGTAATCACAATCGCTGCCCAAGCCGGCAATTTAAGGTTTAGTAATTGCTTTTGCAATACTGTTCTCATATAGAGTTCATGACATGGAATGACAAATAACAATGTCACTAGAATCTGCCATTTAAAATAAACACCAGAACGTGATAAATCTTTAATTAAGGACTTATAAGTAATATCTGCAGACATCAACGACATAATTAATTGCACAATAATCAACGCAAGCGCTGTTAAGATACCTATACCTATAGACGTCAACAATCGCTTGGATTCTAAATCACGTTGATAAAAGACATAACTGATACCCGCAAACAACATAATACCTGTATAAAGATACCAGTATTCTTGGCGCTCTCCCCACATAATGATTAAGATTATATGGAATACTATAAAGCTTATTACAAACCACAATAATGCTTTTGTATTAGTTTTCATTCGTTTTTAACCTTCTTGATCAACTATCTTATAGCGTTTATGATTAATTACCGTTTTTTCAGGTAAATCTAATTCTTCAAAGTTTTTCATAATCGTTAAGTCAACAATAACTGAGTTATCGTTAATCTTTTCGACACGGCCTCTTAAACCGTCATAAAATTCTACAATATCTCCTACTTCTGCAACAGTCATTACAGGTCCTCCTTGAATTATACTATTCTATATTGTACTAAAATTCGCCCCTCAAATAAACAAATATCCTGTAAACACGTTATAATTGAATATGAAGTCCGACTAAGTTGCGAAAGGCAAAGTGTATAGTTGGCATTTTATCCTAAAATGCGTCATAAATAAAGTAACAAGCAAAGTATGTACAAAGGAGAGAATAAGCATGAAGTTTGTTAGTAATAAAGGTATTACAGACCCCAGTTTAAATTTAGCAATGGAAGAATATATATTAAAACATCTTCCGCAAGATAACGATTACTTCTTATTTTATATTAACCGCCCTTCTATTATTATCGGTAAAAACCAAAATACGATTGAAGAAGTCGATCAACATTATGTAGATGAACATAATATCGATGTTATTCGCCGTATTTCTGGCGGCGGTGCAGTATATCACGACTTCGGCAACTTAAACTTCAGCTTCATCACAGATGATGACGGCAATAGTTTCCACAACTTCAAGAAATTTACAGAGCCGATTGTGCAAGCATTGCGCAGTATTGGTGTTAACGCTGAAATGACAGGACGCAACGATATTCAAATCGGACCGGCAAAAATTTCAGGAAATGCGATGGTGAAAGTCAAAGAGCGTATGTTCAGCCACGGTACATTGATGCTGGACAGCGACTTAGACGAGGTCACAAACGCATTGCGTGTCAACCCTGCTAAAATCAAATCTAAAGGGATTAAATCTGTACGCAAACGTGTCGCAAACATTTCAGAGTTCCTAGATGAACCTATGGACATTGAGGAATTCAAAGAAATTATTTTAAAACACATCTTCGGAGAACATGAGGTAGAAGAATACCCATTAACAGATGAAGATTGGAAGAATATAGAAGCACTAAGCAATGAAAAATATCGCACATGGGATTGGAACTATGGTAAAAACCCTAAATACAACTTTGAACGCGAAGAAAAATTCGAGAAAGGCTTCGTTCAAGTTAAGTTAGATGTCAAACGCGGTCGTATCGAACATGCGAAAATCTTCGGAGACTTCTTTGGAGTTGGCGATGTAGCTGATTTAGAACATGCTTTAATCGGCAGCTTGCATAATTTTGAAAGTATCGAAGCAGCACTATCTGAATACGATATCTACCATTACTTTGGAGATATTCCAAGAGAAGAACTCATTCGACTTATGTCATAAAAATAAAATAATGCATACAAAAAAGGTCTATTCATTACTTGTTAGAAAATGAATAGACCTTTATTTTAAACAGGAACCTGACGACGAGTTAGCCAATTAAAACATCCTCCAATTGATTGTATTCTTCAGTGTAGCGATTGAATGCTTCTTCATCCTTTTCAACTAATGCTTGATCAATCAGCACCGCCAACTTTTCTTTACGTACATTACGCAATGCTTGGTCGATTACCAATTCTACCCCTAAATCATTTACATTGGCTACGAATGCTTGAAGCGTCCCATTTTTTACATTGATATTGTGATTCATTATAATCACTGCCTTTCTCTTTTTAATTTAACTATGAGTATACATGTCATTTTATCTAAAATCAATGAATATTCTGACTTTTTAAAAAATAAAATGTGTAATATTAATACAAAAGTTTCTATTGACTTCTCAAGGTGCTAGTATACAATAATTACATGATTAGATTTTTAACTTAAACTAATCTCTACCAATTAAATAGGAGGAAATGTTCATGGACGAACACTGTATCTTTAAAAGCGACGATATGGCTATGGTTCCGATTCGTACAGACCAGTATGGTGACCTGCACACACAAATTCTCACCTACAAAAAAGAACCGAGGATTGCAGCGCATACACCGCAAAAAACTTTAGAAGCTTCCTGCCGCTTCTACGGATCAACTTTCCAAAACCTTCGTTCCGACACCGCTCGGCTTTCTAAAATTAATAGTAAACCCCCTATTTTACTATCACCTGTTATTTCAATTTTTTTATTCTCTACACATTCAGAGCGCTCTGAAGACAATATCTGGATTAACATTGAATTTATCCAAGATGTCAAAGCATTAAAAAACAACGCAACCAAAATCACCTTCTCAGATGGTCAATCTCTTATCACTACAGCCACTGTACGTACTATTTGGCATCAGTATAAAAATGCGGCCTATTACGAACACATTATCCGCAAACGTGTTAAGAAGATTAAATGGAACACAGATAATCCCATTGACTACTCCAAACCTGCCTTAGATGTCTATGAAACACTATGTACCTACCTCGTAATAAATAACACACCAAAGGTCTAGGGTATTTTTAAACGATTTAAACACTTTGTTAAAATGCGGGATGTTTATATTGATTGAGTGTAAATGTTCCGCAACTTTTTCGTTATTTTCTCTTGAATTATTTTAACAGGTTGTTATAATAGTATTTGTGCTCGAAGAAATCTAATTATATTATTCCACAGTAGCTCAGTGGTAGAGCTATCGGCTGTTAACCGATCGGTCGTAGGTTCGAGTCCTACCTGTGGAGCCATTTTTGGAAACGTACTCAAGTTGGCCGAAGAGGCGCCCCTGCTAAGGGTGTAGGTCGCGAAAGCGGCGCGAGGGTTCGAATCCCTCCGTTTCCGTTAACATTTAACAGATACTTAAAAGAAACGCTGTATATACAGCGTTTCTTTTTTTATGTCTTAACATACGTTAATAATTTTAATTTTCGAATCTATTTTACCTCTTTCTTTTACAATCTTGATTACTGACACCTTAATGAGTAAGTTAACAGTCTAGTCAAAACAAAACAACCCACAATAACGTTAAAACTAAAATTAGCACCTAACCATTGTTTAATAGTTAGGTGCTTTAAATATTGATATATAAATTTTTATTTATTATCCCCATGCTACAAGGTTTTTTTCTGGAAAATAATTACGTTTTGTATTTGACCTAATACGTGAAAAAGCATGAATTAGATAATAATCAAATCCTTCTTCCTCTATCCCTGATTTTTCATATTCTACAATTTCAAGATTATCTATCTTTATTTTAACTAAGCCTGGCTTAATATTTTTATCACCTTCTGGATAATATAAATATATTGCATATTCACTGTTTAACTCTTTTAAATACATTCTTAATATTTTTCTAAACCTCCATGATACCCTTTGCTTCTTATTAGTAATCAAATCACTCTTAGATTTACTAATTTATCTTTTTCATCAAAAACTTCGATGAATTCAATCTCATGTTTTGGAATTTTGAGTAATTGATTCCACTTTTGAACTACAAAAATTTCCCTTTCCCAATTGTTGTCATCCAACTCACTATTAGCTACTCTTCCCTCTTCAGTAGTTTTATCTTTCTTCGTGACCTTCACTTGATTATCAATATACTCCCAAAAAGGCTTTAACGCTTTTTCTACTTGTTCATGTATCAAATCTAATAAGACTTGATTTTGAATTTTGATCATTATAAGGGCTTTTTGTAGGCTTGTTCCCCTCTTACATATTCGCCCTTTCATTATTAGCACGTTTCGCGTTTGGCATATTTCCTGATTCAAAATAAACTTATTCTCCGCATGATAGTCTATCAACAGCTTCTGGATAACCTACTTGACCATCTTCAACATCTAACCTTTCAGGCTTTTTTGCCTCTTGATATTCAGCCCGTAACTTATCTAAATATTCATAATCCATTTCCTCTATATTCCTTTACCTCACTACACCTATTGTACTGTATACTATATAATAAATATGTGCTCTAATATTATATTTAGAGTTGTTATACAGGAAAAGTGTAGTACGTTTTAACAGTGTTTGATTTCTGTTAATATTCAGAATCTTTTGTTGCTTTGAAGTATATTTCATGCTATGATTACGTCATTAATTCAATTTTACTTTAGTTCGGTAGAGAGTAAAAGCGTTAGGTGAAAGTGAGGAACTATAAATGGAATACATCGAATACCAAGATAAGGTGCTTAAAAGAAAAGAATTAGAATTGCGTTTTTTAAACTATTTCCAGTCGCATCAATATGAAGTGATTGATATGCATTTGATTGAACGTTTGAATTGGCAGCAATTAACTCAAGATGATTTAGAAAGTATGGGTACACGCAGTATATGGAAAAATGGTCAAAACTTCTTTGCGCTTCGCAATGACTGGACTGATCAGCTGCAGCATTATGTGCGTACTTATTCACTGAATCTTAAACAAGTTGCTTATGCAGGTCCTATCGCAAACAACGAGCATATCAGTACCAACTTAGGTATTGAAGTCTTCCATCCTTCTTATGAAGAAATGTTGACGAGCTTTCAATTGATGTTGCGTTTTATTCAACAAGAGATGAAACAAAAGGTAGATTTTGCGGTCATCGGCCACTATCAATTGTTGTCATTGTTATTAACAGAAGAAGAACGTACATCCAACATCTTACAGCTTATTAATGAGCGCAACCTTTCAGAGTTGAGCAAGCAATTGCCGAAAGGTCATAAATTAATTACTTTATTAAAACAACCGACACATTTACAGCTGGATTATATTCAGTCGCTTATTCCGAATGATCACCCGACTTATTTATCGCTTTTAAGATGGTCAGAAGAATTGAAACGTGCAGGTATTTCAACTATTCATTTAGATATTACAACAATGCCGCCGAAATCATATTATATCGGCAGTTTTATGCAGCTGTTCCAAAATGACCAATCAGAACCGATCATGTCCGGCGGTCATTATAATGGTGAAATTGATGGTTTCGGATTCGGAATTAAAATTGATTAGGAGGAAGACATTATGTTAACGATTGCCCTCAGTAAAGGCAGATTACTCAAGGACTTCATTAAATTTTTAGAACACAACAACAACCCTATCTGGGCAGAAGCTTTAAACCAACGTGAACGTAAACTTCAAATTACCGTAAAAGGTATTAAGTTTATTTTGGTTAAAGGTACAGATGTACCGACTTACGTTGAAGAAGGTATCGCAGATTTAGGGATTACCGGCAGTGATATCTTAAGCGAAAAGCCGAATCATAACGTCAACAACTATATCGATTTACCATTCGGACAATGCCATTTCTCAGTCGCTGCGAAACCAGAAGTGACAGAGATCCACCGTGTTGCGACCACTTACGTCAATACAACACGCAATTATTTCAACCAGCTTGGCCAAGATGTCAGTATTATCCCGTTATCAGGTTCTGTAGAACTTGCGGCAGTCGTGGATATGGTTGATGCGATTGTCGACATTGTCCAAACGGGTACCACACTTAAATCCAATGGATTGGAAGAACGTGAACATATCGGCGATATCAACGCTAAATTGATTACGAACAAACACGCTTTCTTCAGCAAATCAGCAGCAATCGAAAGTTTTATTCAACAATTGGGGGTTTCTATCCATGCTCAATAAAGAAGAATTTTATCAACAATTTCAAGATGTATCAGAAATCAAACAAGATGTCTTAGACAGTGTTAATACGATTATTCAAAAAGTTAAAGCCGAAAAAGACCAAGCACTCTTTTACTATAATGAACAATTCGATGGTGTCTCACTTTCGCAATTAGAAATTCCGCAAAGCGAAATTGATCAAAGTTTGGATCGAATCACACCTGAATTGAAAGCGGCTTTAACGCAAAGTTTTGAAAATATCAAAGCATTCCAAGAACGCATCAAACATGAAGATGTGATTGGAGAATATACCAGTGAAATCTACAACCCGTTAGAAAGCGTCGGTATTTATGTACCTGGCGGAAAAGCTGCTTACCCTTCTACCGTTTTAATGACCGCAACACTCGCTAAAGTGGCAGGGGTTGAAAATATTGTAGTAGTAACACCGCCGCAAGCTGAAGGTATTAAACCAAGTATCTTGGCTGCTTGTAAAATTGCCGGAGTCGACCGCGTCTTTCAAGTCGGTGGTGCACAAAGTATCGCAGCACTTGCGTTTGGGACAGAATCTATACCGAAAGTCGACAAAATCGTAGGTCCGGGCAACCAATTTGTAGCCGTAGCAAAACAATTATTATACGGCTATGTCGGTATTGATCAAATCGCAGGTCCAAGTGAAATCATGATTATCGCAGACGAAACTTCACAACCAGAATTTATCGTGCAAGATATCTTAGCACAGTCTGAACATGATGAACGTGCCCGTACATTCTTGCTTTCAACCAGCAAATCATTATTAGAAAAAGTAGAAGCATTATTGCCGGATGCGATTGAAGCGGCACCTAGAAAAGCAATTATTGAACCGAGTGTGCGTGACTTCCACTACCCTATTCTCACTCAAAATACTGAAGAGAATATTGAAATTGCGAACTACGTAGCACCTGAACATCTATCGATTCAATCTGAAAATCCAGAACAATACATCAATAAAATCAAATATGCAGGTGCAATGTTCTTAGGTTCTTATGCGCCTGAAGCTTTAGGCGATTATAATGCAGGACCTAGCCACGTCTTGCCGACAAACCAAACATCACGCTTTACAAACGGACTAACAGTCAACGACTTCCTTACCAGCCACTCGGTTATCCGCTTTAATCAAGAAGCGTTCAAAGACTACGCACAAGGCGCAATGGAGCTTGCACATGAAGAAGGCTTATACCAACATGAAGCCTCTGTCAAAGTAAGATTAGAAACGGAGGAATCTTAATGATATATATTGATAAAAACGAAAGTCCGATTCCAGCACTTTCTAAAGAAGAAATAAATGAAGTCATCAACACTAGTGATTTTCGTCTTTACCCTGAAACACAATACGATGCATTTTTAGAAGCATACGCTGCTTATTATAATTTGAACACTAATCAAGTCCTCGCAGCTAACGGCTCAGATGAATGGATTCAAAAATGTATGTTAGCACTGCCAAAAGGTCCTGTGTTGACACTCAGTCCTGATTTCGTTATGTATACAGAATTTGCGCATCAAACAGACCGTACTATCGAGTATGTCACATGCGATGCAGATTTCCGCTTCTCGCTTGACGCAATTTTAGCTCGTATCGATGCCGTACAGCCTGCATTCTTCATCATGAGCGTACCGCATAACCCTACTGGAGAGCAGTACCCTTATGCGTTCTTACAAGCCATCAGCGAGAAAATGAAAGCACTTGGCGGCTATTTTGTCATTGACCAAGCATATATTGAATTTGGCGAACCGATTGAAGTTCCGCTCGATGATCATATTATTGTCATGAAAACATTAAGCAAAGCCTTCGCATTAGCCGGCTTGCGTATCGGTGTGGTGATTTCTACACCTAAGACAATTCAATTGCTCAATCGTTTTGCGCATCCTTATCCGATGAGTACGCTATCTCTCAGATTAGCCGAAACCTTATTCAGAGATACAACACGTGTTGAATCATTGATTGCTGAACAACGTTATTTATGCCGAAAACTCAACGATATCTTCCATAAATATGCGAGCGACAAAATAAAAGTCGTACCCTCAAAAGCAAACTTTGTCTTCACTTACGGCGACAATGCACGCAGCTTAGGCAAATATGTAATGCAGCATGGCTTCCAGCCTCGTATTTATGATGAAGATAATTTAAAAGAAGCAGTGCGTTATTCTATCGCAACTGACAAAGAATTAGATCAATTAGCTGAAATTATTAAAGAATGGAGTGAGCAGTTTTGACCTATCAAAAACAACGAGCAACTAAAGAAACTAATATTGACGCGACTTTAGATTTTACCGGCAAGTCAGAAACAACGATTCAAACAGGTGTCGGTTTCTTAGACCATATGCTGACTTTATTCAGTTTCCACAGCGGTATCAGTGTACAGTTGGAAGTAAAAGGCGATACGTATGTCGATGACCATCACACTACAGAAGATATCGGTATTGTCTTAGGCCAATTAATCTTAGAAGCCGTCCGAGACAAAACATCTTTTACTCGTTACGGCACATTCTATATTCCGATGGATGAAACATTGGCACGTGTTGTCACTGATATCAGCGGTCGCCCATTCTTATCATTCAATGCGGAATTCTCAAAAGAAAAAGTCGGAACTTTCGATACCGAATTAGTCGAAGAATTCTTCAGAGCGCTTGTTATTAATGCGCGTTTGACTACACATATCGACTTGATTCGCGGCGGCAATACCCACCATGAAATCGAAGCTATATTCAAAGCCTTTGCGCGCAGCTTGAAAATCGCTTTAGCAGAAAGCGATTCAAACGGTGTACCGTCATCTAAAGGAGTGATTGAATGATAGCGATTGTAGATTACGGTGTCGGCAACATTAAAAATGTTGAACGTGCTGTTGCACATCTAGGCTATGATGCCAAATTAACACGTGATTTTGATGAAATCCGTGAAAGCTCGCATATCATTTTGCCGGGTGTCGGACATTTCAAAGATGCGATGACCGCTTTAAAAAATACCGGCCTCGATCAAGTGTTGATCGAACTCAAAGACAGCAAACCTTTTATCGGTATTTGTTTAGGGATGCAAGTGATGTTCGATCACAGTGATGAAGGCGACGTTGACGGCTTAGGAATGATACCTGGCCGCGTCGTCCCTATCCAAACAACTTATCCTGTACCACATTTAGGATGGAATAACTTAGAAAGTACACATCCCCTTTTACATCAAGATGTGTACTTTATCCATTCTTATTATGTCCAAACAAAAGCACCGATTATTGCGACAGCAGATTACGGCTTGCCGATTACTGCTATCGTACAATCCGATAATAAAATCGGAATTCAATTTCATCCGGAAAAAAGCGGTGATTTCGGATTAGAAATTTTAAATCAAGCATTGAAAGGTGGTTTTCTCCATGATTGAAGTTTGGCCCGCGATTGATTTAATAGACTCTACTAGTGTCCGTCTGACTGAAGGCGACTATGATACGAAAGAAGCAATGGCACGTACAGCAGAAGAAGCCATTGCCTTTTACAGCAAATATACATGTGTCAAACGTATTCATGTGATTGATTTGATTGCTGCGAAGACAAAGCAGCCGGTAGAAGCAGACTATATCGAACAGCTTGTCGGTTTAACTGAGTTGCCGATTGAAGTCGGCGGCGGTATCCGTTCTATCGAAACAATTGAAGATTACTTTAATAAAGGTGTTGCTTACACGATTGTCGGCACAAAAGGCATTCAAGATAAAGAGTGGTTAAAAGCCGCTGCACAGCAATTCCCAGGGCGTATTTATTTATCAGTCGATGCGTTTGTGGATGAAATTAAAGTCAACGGCTGGCTTGAAAATACCGGTTTGAACCTTTTTGACTTTGTAAAAGAAATCGAAGATGCGCCACTTGGCGGTCTGATTTATACAGATATTTCAAAAGACGGCAAATTAGAAGGCCCGAACTTTGAATTAACAAAACGATTAGCACAATCTACTTCATTGCCAGTAGTAGCTTCAGGCGGTATCCGCAGTGCAGAAGATTTAAAACGTTTAGAAGCAGACGGTGTCCATGCGGCCATCGTCGGCAAAGCCGCAAATACAGCATCATTTTGGGAGGGTTTAAATTGATTAAAAAGCGTATTATTCCCTGCCTTGATGTTAAAGACGGCCGTGTGGTTAAGGGTGTTCAATTCAAAGGTTTGCGCGATATCGGCCACCCAGTGAAGCTTGCAGAATATTATAATCAAGAGCTTGCGGATGAATTAGTATTCTTAGATATTTCACGAACAGAAAGCTGCCATCAAATGATGCTTGATATTATCGAAGAGACCGCTTCTAAACTCTTCATTCCGTTAACTATCGGCGGCGGCATCAGTTCTGTCGAAGATATTTCAATCTTGCTCAAACATGGTGCAGATAAAGTATCGCTTAATTCCAGCGCTTTACGTAATCCTGAGTTAATCCAAGCAGCCAGCCAAAAATTCGGTTCGCAATGTATTTGTATTGCGATTGATGCGAAATGGGAAGAAGACAAACAAGATTGGTTTTGTTACACACATGGCGGCAAACAACGCACAAATAAACGTGTATTGGACTGGGTTAATGAAGTCGAAGACTTAGGTGCCGGAGAATTATTAGTAACGAGTATGGATTATGACGGTGTCAAACAAGGTTTTGATCATCGTTTATTAAAACAAATCAATGACCACGTTTCGATTCCGATTATTGCTTCAGGCGGCGGAGGCAACGCACAGCACTTTGCGGATTTATTCAAAGCTACAGATGTATCTGCTGGTTTAGCCGCAAGTATCTTCCACGATAAAGAAACAACTATAGGTGCAGTCAAAGCATTTCTAAAAGACGAAGGAGTGAATGTCAGATGGCAGTAACACCAGACTTTTCAAAAGGATTAATCCCAGCAATCTTGCAGCATTATCAAACCAAACAAGTGCTCATGCTGGGCTATATGAATGAAGAAGCATATAACAAAACATTAGAAGATAAAGTATGCTGGTTTTATTCGCGCAGCAAAGGCCGTTTATGGAAAAAAGGAGAATCTTCTCATAACTATCAACACGTCGTCGACATTAAATTAGATTGCGATCAGGATACAGTCTTAGTAATGGTTGATCCAGACGGTCCGACATGCCATACAGGCGCAACCAGCTGTTTTAATACTACAACACCTTTCTTCATCGACAGTCTGCAAGATATTGTGCAATCACGTGCCGACAGTGATGATGAAAGCTCTTATACACACTATTTATTAAAATCAGGTGTTGAAAAGATTACTAAAAAATTCGGCGAAGAAGCATTCGAAGTCGTCATTGCCGCAATGAAAGACGATCAAGAGGAATTGACGAACGAAACAGCCGATGTACTTTACCATCTCTTTGTACTGCTTCATGCATGCGATGTCACTGTTGAAGATGTGAAACAAGTCTTACAATCCAGACATCAAAAAAGTGGCAATTTTAAAGGTGAACGAAAAGATATTCAAGATTGGTAAAACATCTTCATACATTAAGAAAAGCATGTGCTTGATTCTTTTAAATAAAAGAGTCAAACACATGCTTATTTTTATGATGAGTGTATAGCATTTGAGTTTAAATACATTATTAACCGATTTGGACTTTTTCTTTCGGATAATGATACAACACAGGTTCTTTGCGTCCGCCGACCATAAGTATGAAGGATATCAAGCCGACACGACCGATAAACATCAATACCATCAGTACTACTTTGGACATATCGCCGCCATCACTCGAGAGTCCGAGCGATAAACCGCAGGTTCCAAAAGCAGACATTACTTCAAAGAATACTTGAAGCACTGAGAATTTAGCACCTTCTGTTGCTTGAATAATTATAATAGATGCTAGTGTTAATATTGTTGCGACACTGAACACCATAAATGTCTTTTGAATATCCGAAGGCATAATCTCACGGTTGAAGACTTTAATCGTATTTCTTTCAGTATCCGTTCTGAAGTTCAGCATGAATAGGATTAAAATCGCAAATGTCGTTGTTCGAATCCCTCCGCCTACTGAACTTGGAGAAGAACCGATAAACATTAATACACCCATGAGCGAGTTCGTCGCATCTGTAAATTGTGTGATATCAAAAGTTTGCAGCCCTGCACTTCTCGTTGTCGTCGATTGGAACATGGCATAAAAGAGTGCTTTGTGCCAACTTGCACCTTTCAATGCGTGGCCGGACTCTAAGATTAAAATCATAATTGTTCCGAAGACGAATAATGCTAAGTATGTGATTGTCGTGATTCTCGCAAAGAGCGAGAAACGGAAGTTCGGATTTCTGTTACTGATGTATGCCTTGATTTCAAGTAATACCGGGAAACCGATTGAACCTAAAGTGATTAAAAACATCACTATCGTTTGTACAAAGTAATCATTTGCATAAGGAATCAATGAGTTCCCTGTAATATCAAGTCCTGCGTTCGTAGTGGATGCTACTGATACGAAGAAGCCTTGCATTAAAGCATACTGTATATCAGAAGTATCTCGATAAAAGTAGAATGCTAATAACAGCGCACCTACTAATTCAATCAGCAATACAGCTCTGACAATTTCGATAATCAGTTGTACTGCACCGCTCATTGTATGGCGGTTATTGTCTAGCATAATCATTTGACGTTCTCGCAAGCCGATGTGTTTGCCTAAAATCAGCCACAGCACTGTGCCGAGCGCCATAACTCCGACACCGCCGATATTTAAAATAATCATAATCACTATCTGCCCGAATGTTGAATACGTATCTGCTATAGTTACGGGCGTTAATCCAGTTACACTGATACCTGATACCGCCACAAATAAAGTGTCGATCGGATCGACCTTTACGCCGGGTTTAAGAACGTAAGGCAAGTTCAACATCAAAAAAGCAGCGATAATTGCTATAAGATAGAATAAGACAATACCTTGTTGAGGACTGGATCTTTTGAATAACTGATTAAAAATGGACAACTCTTTTCACCTCAACGTTACTTCAATTTAATCGTAATATCCTTAAGTTTACCATTTCTATATAGTTTTGCCGATATTGGTTTCAGATCATCTTTATGTTGGAATACAATCTGTCTATATCTTAAGTTATCTTCGATTTTTTTACCATCTAATTCTACAATAATATCGCCTGTTTTTAAACCTGCTTTTTCTCCTAGAGAATCGCTCGTGACTTCTCTGACCACCACACCTTGCTCTACATCTTTTGGTACATTGAATTGCGAACGTTCGCTGTCGCTTAATTCAGCTACATTTGAAAGCGCAACGCCTGTATTCGGATATTTGACATGTCCTTTTTCTTCGAGCTGTTTTGCAAGTTTGACTGCTTGATTAACCGGAATCGCAAAGGCCATACCTTCAACTGCAGGCATATCGATTTTCAATGAAACAATGCCGACTAACTTGCCGTTTTGATCCACTACGGCGCCGCCAGAGTTGCCTGGGTTGACAGGCGCATCAATTTGAAAGGCTCTTGTCAGCACATCATATTTTTGGTCTTTATCAATATCTACAGGCACATTACGGTTAAGTCCTGAAACGACACCATTTGAAATACTGCCTTTAAAATCTGCCCCTAATGGGTTGCCGACAGTGATGACGGGTTCTGCCAACTGTAATTGATTCGAATCGCCGATTTGAATTGCTTTGACGTCGCTGTCTTTTTCAACATCTGCTTTCACCACAGCAATATCAGAATATTTATCTTTGCCGATCACTTTGCCTGTTGTTTCTTTAGAATCATCATAAAGAATACGCTGTGTCTTTTTATCTCCTACTACATGACTATTCGTCAATATAAAAATGGAGTCGTCCACTTTTTTGTAGACGACACCTGAACCAATCTCATTATCAGATTTTGCTGTTTCCTTATCTACTGAGCTGGATTGCTTGCTCTTATTTTCAACTGTAACCACGGAGTGGATAGAACTTTTAGCTGCTTTCATCATAGCAGTTTGTTTCTTATCGCCGCTGCCGCTCAGTGTTACCACATCACCTGCTGTACCATCATCACGGTTTTGCAAGTTATGGAAAATCGCAAACAGTAAGAGTACTAAAATAATAACACCGATCGCAATCGCAATTTTAGCCCAATGTTTTTGGAAGAAAGCTGCTGCTTGGTTATTGTGTCCTTCTTTTTCTTCATTGTGTGCATCAGATGTTTCTCGTCTCTTTTGTTCAGGAGAAAATGCAGGTTTTGGTGCTGCTTTTGCATCTGTTGCATCCTCTTCTTTTTCTGATGCTGAGGCTTCTTTTTGATTTTTTACTGCTTCTTGTTTTGCACCTTCTGTTGTATCTGACGCCTTTTCTTTATGTATGCCTGTAATCGGCGACACAACTTCATTTGTACTTGCTGCTTGTGTTTCTTTTTCATCCTCAGGTGCTTCTTTGCCTTGTGCAACCGCCTGTTGATGGTTGATTTCTTCTTGTGTAAGCTTTTCGATACGTGCTTTTCTTAAATTGTCTTTAACACGTTCTTCATTATTCTTAGCTTGCATTGCTGCTTTTTCTTTTTCTTGCTGCTGCTGTTCTTTTTCTTGTTGAACACGCTGCTCTCTTTCTTCGTTATGGAAGAATTCCCGACGTTTTCGCTTATAATGACTTTTAGGAATGACTTGTTTTTCATCCGGCTGATGCTTGTCATTTGATTGTTTCTCTTCTGTCATCATTACGCCCCCTTCACTACAATCTTTCTAGTCTATTATGACACAATCTTTTATGAATTTCTTGTAAATTCGTGCTTATTCTCTATTTTCCTTGATTTTTTTCAAAAATAAAACACCTGATGCAAAATTGAACGCATCAAGTGTTTTATCCTCTATCTGATTAATGAGATTTTTGTTGTTTATTGTGACGGACTGACGAAATCCAGCCGATAAATACAAGTCCTAACATCACTGCCCAGAAAATGATTTGCCATAGTGTTGAATGTGGGAAATGTTCTGGGATGATTTGGATTTTTGGATGTGCTAATACAAGGATGACTAATTTAATACCTACCCAGCCGACAATTGCGAAGGCTGCACCTTCAAGACCAGGATATTTGTTAAGCAATTCGACAAACCAAGTTGCCGCAAAACGCATTAAGATAACACCAATCATACCACCTAGGAACATTACTGCGAATTGACCTAAGTCCATTCCGCCGAAATGAATATCTAACGGTTTTAATGTAAAGGCAATTGCCATAGCTGCTAACATAGAGTCGATCGCAAAGGCAATATCCGCAAATTCAACTTTAGCCACTGTACCCCAGAATTCTTTCGGACTGGCTTTTTTCTCTTTGCCAAAATCATCAAAGTGATGGTCATCGCCTTCAGGCTGGTCTGGGCCATGGCCATTGGCTTTAAAGAATTTATAAAGGTTGCGCGCTGACATATAAATTAAATAAGCGGCACCTGCTGCTTGGATAAACCAGAAGTTGACCAAGTAACTGATTAAGAATAGTGATGCAAAACGAAAAACAAATGCACCTAGTAAACCGTAAAATAATGCTTTCTTTCTTTGCTCAGGCGGTAAGTGTCTTACCATAACGGCCATTACAACTGCGTTATCTGCAGCCAGCAAGCCTTCCAAAAATACGAGTACGAGCAATACCCATCCGTAGGATAAAATTAAACTCGGATCCATCTAAAGACCACTCCTTATTAAAAATCATCGTGTGCTGAAGTTGCTTGACATTGTTCTATCATGTTTGTGATTAAAAAGCTGCTTTTCTATTTATCGCCGTTTTAAATCGTGTTCAAACATCTTTAGTACAATTTGATACAAAATAAAAGAGACCTATGCTAAATAAATAGCAAAGGTCTCACTTGAAAACATATCTTTATTATATGCATTCCATTTTACCGGAAGTGTCAGGCACTTCGTAATGACGACAAAATGTTGAAGCGGACTTAATTCCGACTTCGTAAGTTACTCCCCTCTGACATGACTGTCATAGGTATTCAATTATTTAAAATAAGTATACCCTATTACAGTCTTACAATAAACTATAAAGTTTAATTTCAGGGAATTTTTCTTCAAACCATCGTGTCGCAAATTCGTTTTCAAATAAGAATACTTTTTGTTCATAGCGGTCTTGTACCAAAATAGAACGTGCTGTACTCATTTTATCTTGAATCGCATCTTCATTTTCTACCCAGCGTGCAATTTTGCGGCCGACCGGTTCCATAATAACATCCACATTATATTCATTGTTCATACGGTGCTCGAACACTTCAAATTGCAACTGTCCGACTGCCCCTAAAATAATCTGGTTCGTATGCAATGTTTTATAGTATTGAATAGCACCTTCTTGTACCAGCTGCTCAATACCTTTATGGAAATGTTTTTGTTTCATAACGTTTTTCGGCGATACTTTCATAAACAGTTCAGGTGTGAACTGTGGTAAATCTTCAAAGCTGTATTTTTGGTTGCCGCCGACTAATGTATCTCCGATTTGATAGTTGCCTGTATCGTACAAGCCGATAATATCTCCTGCAACGGCGTGGTTGATTGTTTCTTTATCATCAGCCATAAATGATGTCGAACGTGTAACTTTAGACTTTTTATTCGTACGTTGCAATTTAACATCCATACCACGTTCGAATGCCCCGCTGACAATACGCATAAATGCGATTCTGTCACGGTGTTTAGGATCCATGTTGGCTTGGATTTTAAAGATAAAGCCAGAGAAGTCAGGCGCAAACGGACTTACTTCTTCTTCGTCTTTCGTTAAACGGCCATTCGGCATCGGCGCATGGTCGACATAAGCGTTCAAGAAATTCTGTACACCGAAGTTGGCTAATGCTGAACCAAAGAATACAGGTGTTAATTCACCAGCTAACAGCATGTCATTATCAAAGTCTTCGCCCGCTTCTTCCACTAACATAAACTCTTCGATTGCTTGTTCGAAAGTACTATCATTTGTAATCGCATGTTCTTCTTCCAACTCATAATCTTCATTAATATGCAGTAAATGTTCTTCATCTCTGAAAGGCTCGATTGTACGATGTTCTCTATCGATAATACCAAAGAAGTTTTGACCCATACCTACAGGCCAGTTCATCGGATAAGTTTTAATATTCAATGTTTCTTCAATTTCATCTAACAATTCGAAAGGTTCTTTACCCACACGGTCCAATTTATTGATGAAAGTGAAGATAGGAATACCGCGCATTTTACATACTTTGAAGAGTTTAAGTGTTTGCGGTTCGATCCCTTTTGCACAGTCGATAACCATCACTGCACTGTCCACTGCCATTAAAGTACGATACGTATCTTCTGAGAAGTCTTCGTGTCCAGGTGTATCTAAAATATTAATATTATAATGATCGTAGTTAAACTGCATCACAGAACTTGTGACAGAAATACCACGTTCTTGTTCTACTTTCATCCAGTCACTCGTTGCGAATTTGCCTGATTTTTTACCTTTTACTGTACCTGCTTCACGAATCGCTCCGCCGAATAACAGTAATTTCTCAGTTAGTGTTGTTTTCCCAGCATCCGGGTGAGAAATAATCGCAAAGGTTTTTCTGGATTCGATTTCATCCTTTATACTCATATGTTGTCTCCTTTATCAAAAATAATTAAAGTCAGTTCATGTGCTAAGTGTTCTGCCTCAGCCTCATCCATCAAGTTAAATAAATTCATAATCAATTCTTCTTCTACATCTTCTGCTGACCCCTTCTTATCTAACTCTGCAGACCAGTTCAGATCCGAAATAGCAATCAGTACTGTCTGCATCGTATCATCTGTATAACAAAAAGCTTGCGCGCCTTCTATCGCTTGAAGTGTTCTAATCTTCAGAAGGGCCACCTCCGAATTTCTTGTATGCTGCTTCTAAACCGATTAAATCATCACGGTGCGGTACTTTAACATGTCCCGGCATGATTTGATAAGGTTCGCGGCCTTTAGAAGCTAATACCACTGTATCGCCTGGTTCTGCGACTTCAATCGCATGGCGGATACCTTCAGCACGATCTGTAAATTCTACATAATTATCATGTGTTGCACCTTTTGCAAGTTCAGCCGTCAGCATTTTAGGGTCATCATTGGCTGGATTGTCAGGCGTGAAAATAACATAATCTGCACGGCATGCTTGTTTGCCCATTTCAGGTGTTTTCGTCAAATCACGTTCACCTGCCATACCGATTAAAAAGATTAATTTTTGTTTCACAAAAGGTTTCACTGCATCAATCAGCTTTTCAATGCCGTCAGTTGTGTGTGCATAATCGATAATCAAGTCAATCGGCAATGATGGATCTAATACTTCTAAACGTCCTTCTACAGGGTCTAATTGACTGACCACATTAACAATATCCTGCATAGGCGTACCTTTACTCCAAACCGCTGTCATGGCTGCCATAATATTGGAAATATTAAATTGCCCTACATAAGGCGATTCCACATGGAAAGTACCGTCAGGTGTCACAAAATCAAATGTTGCGCCTGTTAACGACTCTTTGATATGTTCTACTTTGAATTGCGCAGGTCTGTGAATACCATACGTAAAGACTTCATAAGGCGTTACACTTTTAAGATATTCTGAGAAATCGTCATCTTCGTTGACAATCGCATATTTTTCTTTGCTTAAATCTTCGCCAAGCTGACTGAATAATAAAGATTTGGCATGACCATAAGCTTCCATTGTACCGTGGAAATCTAAGTGGTCTTGCGTTAAATTTGAAAAGATTGCGACGTCGAATTCAACACCGCTTAAGCGTCCTAAAGCTAAACCGTGGCTTGAGACTTCTAACGTCATTGCTTCTGCACCCGCTTCAACCGCTTCATGCACCTTTTTAGTCAATGTCACTGTTTCAGGCGTCGTATTCTCGCCTTTTGTGACAGTTTCATTAATTTGGTAGCCGTTTGTACCTAAATAAGCACTGCCTTTGCCGAGTTTGCGGTGGATTAAATGAATCATCGTCGCAATAGATGTTTTGCCGTTGGTTCCTGTCACACCATATGTGACTAATTGCTCGCTCGGATAGTGATACAGCTTATGTACAATTAAACTTGCCACACGTCTTGTATGCGGCACCACCACTTGTGTCACATCTCCTTGCAAGTCTTGTTTGCGTTCTACTACAATCACTTTGCATCCTTGATTTACGACATCTTGGCAGAATTTATGACTGTCTACTGTATAACCTTTAGATGCTACAAAGATACTGCCTTCTTTTGCAGTACGAGAATCTGTTGTTACATCATTAATTTCTCTGTCTAAACTGCCAAGCACTTGTTTCGATTTTATCTTTTCGAACAATTCGTTCGCTTTCACATCGATCGCCCCTTCTTAGTCCAATACTATAATATTATACATTTTTCCTTCAGAAATCTAAATACGAAAACTCATTTTCTATTGTATCGTTTTCTCATTGATAATTATATCAACAGCACCATTGCAATTTGTTTTTTCAAGTTTAGCATATCAGGTTTAGGCTATAGAAATAGATAATGCCTAACTTTAATTTTTGTGATAAATGTTAAGATAGTATGAAAATATTTTTATAGTGTGTTAATAAGTGTTATAATTCAGTGATGTTAGCGTCAATACTATTTAATATAAATGCAACATACGTTAAACTGTAGGCAAAGCAGTTGTACTAAAACAATTGCGTTCAAATAGGTAACATTAAATCTACTAACTGGAGGGTGGCTGCTTTCATGGTTACTCAAAATAAGAAGATATTGATAATTACAGGTTCTTTCGGGAACGGCCATTTGCAGGTGACCAATAGCGTTGTGAATCAATTAAATGAAATGAATCTCAAACATCTTTCTGTGATTGAGCATGATTTGTTTTTAGAAGCACATCCTATTTTGACTTCCATTTGCAAGAAATATTATATCAATAGTTTTAAGTATTTCAGAAATTCATACAAGCGTTTTTATTATAGCCGCCCACAAGACATTGATAAATGCTTTTACAAATATTACGGTCTGAACAAACTGATTAATTTGTTGATAAAAGAAAAACCGGATTTGATATTGCTGACATTCCCGACACCAGTCATGTCAGTATTAACCGAACAATTTAATATGAACATTCCGATTGCGACGGTAATGACAGATTATCGCTTACATAAAAACTGGGTCACACCCCACTCTTCACGTTACTATGTCGCTACAGAAGATTTGAAGCAAGAATTTAAAGCTATCGGCGTACCACAAGATATTATAAAAGTTACAGGTATTCCTATTTCAGAACAATTTGATGAAGATATTGATAAAGCAGCTTGGATGCGTAAAAATCATTTAGATCCTAACCGTCCGACTATTTTAATGTCTGCAGGTGCTTTTGGTGTATCTAAAGGATTTGAAGCAATGATTTCAGATATTTTAGAGCGCTCGCCTGAAACGCAAGTTGTCATGGTTTGCGGCAAAAACAAAGAATTAAGACGCAGCTTGAAATATCAATTCAAGACAAACAAAAATGTCTTAATCTTAGGTTATACACATCATATGAACGAATGGATGGCTTCTGCTGACTTAATGGTAACCAAACCAGGCGGCATTACAATTTCAGAAGCTTTAGCACGCAGAGTTCCTATGATTTTCTTAGACCCTGCACCTGGCCAAGAACTTGAAAATGCCTATTACTTTGAAGCTAAAGGTATGGGTAAAGTGGCTGATACGACAGAAGAAGCCATTGCTTTGATTACTTCACTGACACAAGATGAAACAGCGTTAAAAGCGATGTCAGCACGTATGCAAGAATTGAAAGTCAAGTACCCTACCTATAAATTATGCCGAGACCTTTTACATCTATTAGATGAATCTTCACAAGCTGAAGAAATTTATGGAAAGGTACCATTATATGCAAAGCTCTTCCTCAAGTAAATCCAACAATAACTATAAACGTAATTTCATAATTATGTTGTTTATCTTATTCTTTATGGAATTTGCGCGCGGTATGTTTGTACTCGGCTACTTGCCTTTCTTGCCTACGGTATCCTCCGTAGCAGTCGGTGTGACGTCTGCGGCAGTTTCTATTCATTATATTTCTGATGCGGCAACGAACTTTGTTGTCGGTTTCTTATTGAAACGCTTTGGAGCGAAGCCGGTCTTAACACTCGGCTTCTTGCTTGCTTTCGGCAGTTTATTCTTAGTCATTTGGTTCCCATATAATCCCATCGTCTTGATTTTAAGTGCAATCTTATTAGGGGTTGCTTCGAGTCCGATTTGGGTCATTATGCTCTCTAGTGTCAGAGACGAATCACGCGGTAAACAAATGGGCCATGTCTATTTCTCATGGCTCTTTGGTTTACTTGCAGGGATGATCGGCATGCTGCTGATTGTGAAAGTCCATCCGACGCATTTCACATTCTTAATGGCACTTGTAGTGTTATTTGCATGGATACTTTACTACTTCGTAAAAATCCGTTTAACCAACTACAAAACACGCCGTCTAAAAGAACAGCTTGCACAAATTAAACGTGTAGCTCATTCCAACGGTGTACTCTTCCCAGGTATTATCTTGCAAGGTGCATCTATCAGTGCATTGGTCCCTATTTTGCCGACTTATGCAACAAAAGTCGTTAAAGTCAGCATGGTAGAATATACCGCTGCTTTAATTATCGGCGGTGTCGGTTGTGCCATTTCAATGCTGTTTTTATCTAAAATCATCGACCATCATGGCAGAAAATTCATGTACAGTGCCATCTTTACCGGTTTTATCTTGTACACACTTGCGATATTCAGCTTATCTATCATTACACAAATTTATGTCGTATGGGGTGTAGCACTGTTCATCGGTTTAATGTATGGGTTCTTGCTGCCTGCTTGGAACACCTTTATGAGCAAGTTCATTAAGAAAGATGAACAAGAAGAAACATGGGGTGTTTTCAACAGTATCCAAGGTGTCGGTGCAATGATCGGACCATTAATCGGCGGTATGTTATACCAATTCACCAACAATTTGAATATGACTTTCTATTTCTCAGGCGGCGTCTTTGTTTTCTTAGCTGTATTCTACGGAATTTACTTCTTGCGAATATCAAAACAAACACAAGCTTAAACTTGTATAGAAAGTATAATAAATAAGGCAACCATTTCCGTTTATGTATGGAAGTGGTTGCCTTTTATCATATATGTATTTAAAAGCAAGAGGTTAAGACATTGAAGATAATGGTAGTGAATACTTAGTTTATCGCTGCCCTCACATGCACAATGTCTCAGCCTCGTACTTTTCTTGTATGAACTACATCACGTCTAATGCTGATGCGTATTATTTAAAATTGAATGTGTCGATTTCCACCCATTTTTCTTCTTCATCGTCGTATTTCATCAATGTTAATGCACTGATTGTTTCTTCATAGTCAATACCAGCCAGTTTAACTTGGCCGAAGATATCTTCGAATTCTTGGCTTGTTAAACCTTGAGCAATTGTAAAATGCGGAACAAATGAGTGTTCTGGTTGGCCATGGAAATCACCGTTGTTGAAACGATCATTCAATTCTTCTAATTCTGGTGTTTTTTCAACTTTGAAATAAATCACATTATTCACAGGCGCAAAGTTAGAAGCTTTTGTCGCATGAATGTATAGTGGTTCAATACCTTCGATACGTGATTTGATTTCTTCTTTTACTTTATCTAAATCTCCTTCTTCTACCTCAAATGAATCTTTGATTGTGATATGAGGCGGAATTTGTGCATAGCGTTCGTCGTAACGTTTACGATATGCATCAATTTTTTCACGGAACGTTTTTGATGGAATTAATGCTAACCCTAAAATCATTTGAATTCCTCCTTAATTGAACTATATGGCCATTATAGCAAATATTGAATGAAATCGTTACCAAAAACCAAAACTTTACAGAATTAACTGAATAATCTATTCTGCCAAGAAATATAATAATAAAGGTTCCATTAATTTTTTCCAGTATTTCCAACGATGTCCCCCATCAAACTCTTCATAATGATGTGTGACTTGAAGCTGTTCAAATAATGCTTTAAGTTCTCTATTCGGCGTTAAGAAATCAGCACGTTCCCCTGTTGTCGGCAGCGCAAAATCAATTTCTTCTTTACCGACTGCTTGCCATACATTCAACTGATCAATAAATTGACAGCGGTTTGCGAGCAAATCCACTACTTCATTGAACATCGGACTGAACATGCCGACTTGATTAAACAAGCGCGGATAAGATAATGCAGTCATCAATGCAATCGAACCTGCTAAGCTGTCCCCTAATAAAATACGTCCGCTTGCGACTTTGAAAGTCGGGAAGGTTTTATCGATATACGGCAGAATTTCTTGTCCCATTGCCTTCACTGTTAATGGAGAACGGCTGCCGTCAGGTGAAAATTCTTCTCTGCGTTTATCTACCGTTTCATAATGGAATCCGATAATAATAGCACGTTCGACTTTTTCATTTTTTCTTAAACGTTCATAGGCACGATGGATTTGTCCGAAACGAAAGAAATCCAAGCCGTCAAAACAAAAAACAACTTTATATTTAAACAAAGGCGTGTAATTTTCAGGTAAATATATCGATAACGTAATATCACGTTCTAAGATATCACTGTGAAAAATAGTTTTATTAATGGTACCTGCTTTTAATTCTGTCACAATACTCTCTCCTCATTTTTGTCATATTTTCATTTTAACAATTTTTACACGGATTTTGTATTAACCCAGACTCTATCTACGTTCAATGCGTTATTCCGATTAATCCAATTAGGTTTTAATTATTAAATTCAATCATTAATTTTATTAAAACTGTTGCACGGAATCTTTAGCCACAGTATAATTATAAAAAATCACTGTAACTAACGCATGTCGAAACACATACAGAAGTTGACAAGGACAGCTTATTTTTTAGGGGTAAAATGTAAGCGTTTTCTTTTGTTCGCTTTATAAGGGGGAAATCATTATGCTAGAAAGTTTTGTAGCTTGGTTTAATGAGGTTGTGTGGAGTAAACCGCTCGTTTATGGTTTATTGATTACTGGAATTTTATTTTCATTGATGATGAAATTCTTCCAAGTCAGGCATTTTAAAGAAATGATCCGACTGATGTTTCATGGGGAGAAATCACCTACTGGTATCTCAAGTTTCCAAGCCATTGCACTCTCGTTAGCCGGGCGTGTCGGGACTGGTAACATTGTCGGTGTATCAACAGCTATCTTTATCGGGGGACCTGGTGCCGTATTTTGGATGTGGGTCACTGCATTCTTAGGGGCAAGCAGTGCATTTATCGAATCCACTTTAGGTCAAATCTTCAAACGTGAAGAAAAAGGCGAATACCGCGGTGGGCCTGCTTACTATATCGAATATGGTATTAAAGGCAAACTGGGTAAAATCTACGGCTTGATCTTTGCGGTTGTAACAGTTATTTCCGTTGGTTTATTATTACCGGGTGTGCAGTCTAATGCGATTGCAAGCTCTATGAACAACGCTTTCCAAATTCCGAATTGGGTCATTGCGATTACCATCGCAGTTATCTTAGCTTTGATTATCTTCGGCGGTGTTAAATGGATCGCAAATGTTGCGACAGCTGTCGTACCATTTATGGCTATTCTTTATATCTTGATGGCAGTCTTTATTATTGTGATTAATATTCAAGCTGTCCCTGCCCTATTCGTATTAATCTTCAAATCGGCTTTTGGAATGCAAGCCGCATTCGGAGGTATCTTTGGGGCAATGATTGAAATCGGTGTAAAACGTGGTTTATATTCTAACGAAGCTGGTCAAGGGACTGGACCGCACGCAGCTTCTGCTGCAGAAGTATCGCATCCGGCAAAACAAGGTTTAGTTCAATCCTTCTCAGTCTATGTCGATACATTATTCGTATGTACTGCGACAGCTTTAATCATTTTAATCTCAGGTACTTACAACACAACTAATGGTGAAGTAGGGCCTGGCGGTATTCCGAAATTAATTAAAGATAATGGTATTTTCGTACAAAGTGCGGACGGTACAAAAGACTATTCAGGTACTGCCATGTATGCACAAGCAGGTATCGATAAAGCCCTTCAAGGCGGAAGCTATCACTTTGATCCTGCATTCTCAGGCTTTGGTTCTTACTTCATTGCGATTGCGTTATTCTTCTTTGCCTTTACAACAATACTTGCCTATTACTACATCGCAGAAACAAATATTGCCTACATGACACGAAACAGTTCTGTCTTCACTTCAAAAATTTGGATTAATGTTGCACGAATTGCATTAATCTTTGCGGCATTCTACGGTTCGATTAAAACTGCAGATGTAGCTTGGAGTATGGGCGACTTAGGTGTAGGTATGATGGCATGGCTCAATATTATCGCAATCTGGATTCTGCATCGACCAGCAGTAGATGCCTTAAAAGACTATGAATATCAAATGAAGAAAAAAGGTTCTGGGAACTTTGCGATTTATCATCCAGACCCTAAAAAATTACCAAATGCGACTTTCTGGCTTGAAGACTATCCGAAACGTTTGAAAGAAGCACATTTCAGCGAAGATGGTGAAGATATGTCTGATGATTCGCCTCCTCCTGTAAAAGGAAAATTAGAAGAAGTTTAAAATCTATCAGAGAAGGTACTAAATAAGGTACTTTCTCTTTTCTTATATTTTCACAAATATAATACATAATCTTAATCCGTAATCGACATTACGTTAAAATTATTCCTTTTTCATCATTATGAAGTAAGCTATAATGATGTATAAGTCTATTTCTTTAGGAGGACGCTAACAATGCTGAATAAAGTATGGTTCCGAACGGGAATCATGTTAATCATATTATTTCTATTAATCAAATTGATAATGGAAGTACATGTAATATTTGAACCGTTCATTATTATTATTCAATCTGTGTTATTACCATTTATCCTAAGCGGCTTCTTATTTTATGTCTTCTTACCACTTCAAAAGTTCTTAGAAAAACATAAAATACCGCGTTGGGGCAGTATTTCGATTATCTTCGTCATTTTAATCGGTTTGACTGCGACCGCAGTTACAGTGGTTGTGCCTTTAATCGCCAACCAAATCAATGGTTTAATCCAACAAGCACCGCAGCTTCAAAAAGAAGCACAAGGAATTGTAACTTATGCGCTTGATCAAATGGACAAATTGCCGAATGATGTGTCAGACCGTATCAATAAAGTCGTGAAATCATTTGGGGATAATGTGACAAACATCTTGTCTAACTCTATTTCGATTGTATCGCAAATTATCTCAACATTATTCTTATTAATCATGGTGCCGTTCTTCTTAATTTATATGCTGAAGGATCATGAAAAATTCATCCCTTCTATTGCAAAGTTATTCAACGGCGATCGTAAAATCTTTGTGACTAACCTTTTAAAAGACGTTAACAATACGCTGCAATCTTACATTCAAGGCCAAGTAACAGTCAGTGTTATTTTAGGTATCATTCTTTATATCGGTTATACCATTATCGGTTTAGAATATACATTATTACTCGTCCTCTTTGCAGGTGTCGCAAATATGATTCCATTCTTAGGACCATGGATGTCCTTCTTACCGGCTGCAATTATCGGTATCATTCAAAGTCCCACAGCTTTCATTTGGGTCTGTGTGGTCACGTTGATTGCACAACAATTAGAAGGTAATGTCATCACGCCTAACGTCATGGGTAAATCATTAAGCATTCACCCATTAACTATCATCATTGTCATTTTAGCTGCAGGCAACTTAGGCGGTTTCGTCTTAATCTTAGTCGCAGTACCATTATACGCAGTGATTAAAACAGTAGTGCGCAATGTCTTTAAATATCGCCAAGAGATTATGTTAAAAGCGAAAAGCGAAGTAAAAGATTAGTGTGCTCAATTATAAAAACGTTCTGTCCGCAAATTTTCATTTGCAGGCAGAACGTTTTTTATGTTTTATTCCCTTTTATGTCCTAAATGATTTTCAAACTTATTAATGTGTCGCATGTCTCCCTCTCAGCGGCATATTTCTAAGTGATAACATCATCACAAGTGAAATCATGTATAAGCATGCTAAGAAGATCATGGTTGCTGTCATGCCGTACGTGTCCATTAAGAAACCGATCGCAATCGGCGATAAGCCTCCTAATGCACGTCCGATGTTAAAGATAACGTTATTTGCGGTACTTCTGATATGTGTCGGATAATAACTGCTGATAACAGCGCCATAACCTGCAAACATACCGTTGACGAAGAAGCCGACAAGTGCACCGCCGATTAATAAAGCAATAGCACTTTGTGCAAATACATAGATAAAGACTGATGCTGCTGAAGCGATTAAGAAAATAGTATAGGAAAGTTTGGCACCGAAGCGGTCTAATATTTGCCCGAACGCAAACATACCGATACTCATACCGATAATAGTACTGATAGTCCATAACGATGAGTTAGAGACACTTAAATTGTGTTGTTTCTGCAAAATCGAAGGCAGCCAGTTCATTAAGCCGAAATAGCCGGCTACTTGCACACTCGACATGATTGTAAGCGCAATGGTTGTATGTGCAATATGTTTTGTATTAAATAACAGTCCAATCGGCGAATGGTCTTTCTTTTCTAATGTATGGTTTGCTTTAGATTGTTTCCATGATTCTGTTTCGTCTAAATTACGACGGATATAGAATGCAAGTATCACAGGAATGACACCTATTAAGAATAAGACTCTCCAGCCTAAGTGCGGTAAAATAGCGGCCGCTAAGAGTGCCGCAATCAAAGCCCCGATTTGTCCTCCGATTGCAACTACAGATGACACACGGCCAAGTTTTTGTTTCTTAAATACTTCCGCTACTAAAGCCATCCCGATACCGAATTCACCGCCCCCGCCCATACCGGCAATAAAGCGTAAAATATATACCATGTATATATTATGTGCGACAGATAGCAGCGCTGTGGCTACCGCAAAGATAAAGATGGTGTACGTAAAGATGCGGATTCTGCCGTGTTTATCCGCCAGTACACCGAAAATAATGCCCCCGAATAACATTCCGAAGTTGGTAATTGATGCGATCAACCCCGCTTCAGCTGAAGAAATATGGAATTCATTAATAATACTAGACAATGCAAAGGCTAAAAACATAATATCCATATTTTCCAGACCGAAACCTAGCATAGATGATGCTAAAATCTTGTTTGAATAGGATTGATCTTGTTGATGAATTTTCTCTGACACAATGTCCACCCACTTTGTGTATTTTCATTTTTTCAAATTTCCTGTCCTCTATCATACACTTGATTTAGACAAATGAATAGATGCACTGTTCATTTATTTTTGACTTTGCTTCAAAAAAATCCCTTGCTTAACAATTTTGCTAAACAAGGGAATATAAGTCATCGTATCTTATTTAATTGCGTGGAAACCAGCATCAACGTGCAGATTTTCACCTGTCACACCGCTTGCTAAATCACTAAGTAAGAAAGCAGCTGCTTTACCTACTTCTTGTTTATCTACGTTGCGTTTTAATGGTGCGCGTTCTTCAACTTCTTTTAAGATTGTGTTGAAGCCGCCGACACCTTTTGCACTTAATGTACGAATAGGACCTGCAGAAATAGCATTCACACGAATGTTATCTTGGCCTAAATCTAATGCTAAGTAGCGGACATTCGCTTCTAAGCTTGCTTTAGCTACGCCCATCACATTGTAGTTAGGTACAGCATATTCGCCGCCTAAGTATGTTGTAGTCACGATGCTGCCGCCTTCAGGCATTAATTTTTTCGCTTCTCTTGAAACGAGTGTTAAAGAATAAGAACTGATGTCTTGTGCTAATAAGAAGCCTTCTCTTGATGTATCAGAGAAACGGCCGCGCAATTCTTCTACATTCGCAAATGCGATTGAGTGGAATACACCGTCGATGTTGCCTACAGCTTCTCCAATTGCTTTAAAACCATTCTCAACTTCTTCATCGCTTTGTACATCGATTTGATAAGTTAAGTGTTCCTCTTGATTTAATTGATCTACTAATTTATCTAATTCTTTTTTGCTGCGTTCTTTGCGGTATGTAAACACAAGTTTCGCGCCTAATTCATCTAATACTTGCGCTACACCAAAACCAATACTGCGTTTGTTCGCAACTCCCATAATGACATATGTTTTACCTTCTAAACTAAACATGAAAACGCTCCTTTAACTCTTATAATGATTCATTGATAGATTATTAGTTATTATAACATTTTTGTGTGCATTCGACTTGTTTCAGCCATTTCTAAAAGAAAAAAGAACGAAAGTCTCAGCATTCACTTCAACTTTCGTTCTTATTAAATTAAATTGGACCGAGTGAATAATACTCTAATTCACGTTTTAATTCATCCACATATTCTTTAGAGCCCGTTACAATGAGACGATCACCATAGCGCAGCATTGTATCACCGTGCGGTACGATAGACTCATTATCACGTACAATACGTACGAAAATGATGTCCCCATCGAATGGGAAGTTGCGTAATTGAATATTGTCGAATTTGTAGTTAAGCATTTGAATTTCATATAGAGAAGTTTCAACGTTGCTTAATAAGTTCAACATGTTCGGTGTTTCGATCAAGCCTGTCAGCAAGATCTTATTACTTAAGAAGCTGCTGAAGATTTCAACACCTTGTTTACGCAATTCTGCTTCTCTTTCTCCGCCTGCTTCAAAGCGGCAAATCACACGATTGACACCATGTGCTTTTGCAAACTGTGCCACTTTATAGTTCAACTCATCTTCATTGGTTGAACACACGACAATATCGCTGTCAAAGAGACCGAGCTTTTCTAATAATGCTTCATCGTAATCCGCAATCTCAACTGTCGTAATATCATTTGATAAATTACGTTTATCACTTAAGTCTTTACGATAATATAACGTAATCGCATAAAGGTCAGACATTAAGTTCTGAGCAATCGGAATTGTCAATTGGTTCTTGCCGATTAAGCTGACATTAATACGGCGTGTCGCTTCATCCGGCATTGGGAACATTTTCTTAAATACAATCGGCACAAAGACACATGTAATCACTGCACTTAAAATTAAAATACCTGATATCTCAGCAGAGATCGTATTCAGTTGTTCTGCGATTTTCGCTGCAGCAATAACTAACGATAATGTTGACGTTAATAAGAACGCAGAAGAAATCGTTGTCTTTTGGTCGAACCAGCGTCTGATCACATAAACCGGAATAATTTTAGACACTAAGAATGCTAAAATCAATACTGGAATAATAATCAGAATCGACGGTTCTTTGATAAGTGAAGGAATATTCAAATCCACACCTACCATGACGAAGAAGATTGGAATAAAGAAACCGTAACCGAATGAGTCCAGCTTCTCTACCATATCTTCATCTGGACGAAGCAGCGATACAATCACACCTGCTAAGAAGGCACCTAAAATATTTTCTGCACCTACTCCTTCAGCAAGCGCAACCAATAAAATAATCAGTGCAAAGACGGCACGAATACCAATCTGTGTCGTACCATCCATCAGCTTTTGAAGAAATTGTGCTTTCTTGAAAATACCGCCTAGGAAATAAAAGACGATGGTGAAAACAATCAAGATTGAAATCAACCATAATGTGCCGCCGCCTTTTGCGTTGATAGCTCCGTAAACAGTTAACAAAATCATAGTGACCAAATCAGCAAGTACCGCCGTCAGCAAGATAAACTGACCAATGGTTGTACGCATGATATTCATTTCTTTCAATGTCGGCACAACTACACCGAGAGAAATCGTCGAAATAATGATTACCATTAATAAGACATCATCAATTAAACCGAACCATTTAAATGCATAAGCTAAAATAATTGAAACAATCATAATTAATGAGAAGACGACTAATGATAACTGTAAATGGCCGGGTGCTTTCTTTTTGTTTTTAGACTTTACTGATGTATTCTCATCGCTTTTGAACGCATTGAAATCAATTTCCAAACCGCTTAAGAACATTAAGAAAATAAAACCGAGTGTCGATAAAATACCAAGTACATTGTCACGCTCGACTAAATGGAATCCGGATTGTCCGATGATTAATCCCATTAATATTTCAGCGACAACAACAGGCAAAAAATTAATATTAAGTCTGTTGACAATAATCGGCGTTAAGAACGCTGCCATGACAACGATGACGAGTGATACAAACTCCATGTGTCCCTCCTTATGTGAGATATGACATAAATGTTGTGGCTAAACCAAAGTATATTAACATACTAATAATATCATTAATTGTAGTGATAAATGGACCGCTGGCAACTGCAGGGTCGATTTTTAATTTATTCATAACCAGAGGAATAATTGAACCCATCAAAGTACCGACTGTCATCGCAATCGTCAAGCTTCCAGCAACAATCAGACCAAGCAGCGGTGTTTGATAAAGAATGACGATGATAGTAAAGAGTACCAACGCACATACTAAACCAGAAAGGAACCCTGCTCCTGCTTCTCTTGTTGTAATTTTGAATTTGCTTTGATTTTCAATTTCGCCCGTAGAAATATTACGTACAGATACCGCTAATGATTGTGTACCTGAGTTCCCGGACATCCCGCTGATAATCGGAATAAATGCTGCAAGTAATGCGACTTTTTCTAACGTTTCCTCAAAGGACCCTAAAATTGTCGCAGTAATCATACCTAAAAATGTTAAGATGAGCAGCCAAGGCAAACGCTTGGATGCAGTCTTAAAGATTGAATCGTTGGTAGAGTCAATGTCAGATACACCGGCTAAACCAGAGTAGTCTTCCAATGCCTCTTCATCCATAACATCTAAGATGTCATCGATTGTAATAATACCGAGCAAGTGATCTTGATAATCCACAACCGGCAATGCGATAAAGTCATAGTCACGCATAATTTGTGCGACATCTTCTTGGTCATCTGCGACGTTTACACTTACAACACGTTCGCTCATAATGTCTTCAATATATGCGTCGTTTTCTGCGACGATTAAATCACGCAGTGATAACACGCCAACCAGTTGTTTATCATCGTTGACCGCAAAGATGACATAAATCGTCTCTGCATCCGGCGCTTGTTCTTTGACTAACATCAACGCTTCTTTGACAGGTGTTGTAATCTTCAGCGAAATATACTCCGTTGTCATGATACCGCCGGCAGTATCTTCTTCATAATGTAACAAAGCTTTGATTTCTTTAGCATCTTCTTTATTCATCAACGCAAGCAATGTCGCAATTTTACTCTTATTTAAATGACTCATGATATCTACAGCATTGTCATAAGACATGTCTTCTAAAATGTGTGCCGCATAACTGGCTTTCATTTGGTCAAAGACATCATCATAGTCATCATCATCTAATTCTAATTGATCGAAGAAATCCGCAACCTCTTTTGGTGATAATAACTGATACATTTTATGTCGGATATCATCGTCGCTATCTTCGAAATACTCACTTTGTTCGTACGTATGCATAGATAAGAATTCTTCTCTGAAGGCATCTATATCATTTTCCAGCAATAAGTGATCAAGCAGCTCTTTGTTATACACATCTTGATCATCTATATATTTTTCTTCATCTCTTGCCAATATGGCCCCCTCCTAACTTATTCTTTGTCGTTACTAAGTTGTCTAAAAAGGCGCTCAATTAAAGCATGCCTTGCTTCATCTTTTAATACAACATGCTTGTTTTCAACTGGATGCTTGAAACTTAAATCTGTACAAACAAGCGATTGGGCATCCGTTTTTCCATGATAACCGCCGTAAAGGCTGTCACCAACAAGCGGATGTCCGATATATTGAAAATGCACACGGATTTGATGTGTGCGTCCTGTATGCAATTGTACGCGGCACAAAGCATAATCTTGGTTTTGTGTGACTAATTGATAACTTGTTTTCGCATATTTGCCTGCTTCGCTCACTTCGCGATTAATAATACTGTCTGACGCTCTAGCAATCGGTGCAATAATTTCGCCTTGTGGTTTTACCTGACCGAAACAGATACAATGATAAACTTTCTCCATTTCGACACCTGAGATTCTATGATGAAAATGGCCATGTTTCGCAAACAGCACAATACCGCTCGTATTACGATCAAGGCGTGTAATGATATGCGGTACCACCCACGGTGCTTGCTGGTTTGGGTTTAAATAAGCCAGCACTTGTTCAAGCAAACTTTCATGCGGATGCTCTCTCGAAGGTGCACAATTTTGGTGCGGCGGTTTAGAAACTGCGATGTAGTAATCATCTTCATAAAGCGGTGTAATCGGCTTTACGAAACACTCTAAATTGACACTCGGCACCTCTTTCGGCAAGACGACTTCTAAATAATCGCCTTGCACCATTTGTTTTCTGACCGTTACAGGTGTGTTATTAACAAGTAAAGCGCCATTTTGTTTAATGGCACTTATCATTTTCTTAGAATATTGATTTTCTTGTAAAAACGTTCTTAACAGTATCGGTGTTTCAATTATATATTGAAACTTCATGAATCTCTGCCGTCTGATATGAACGAATCATGCACACGTTTCCAAAACGGAAATGGTCTGAATCGCGCAAAGCGTACATTTTGTTTCGCTACACGATACTCAATACTCTCTACATTATGATGCTTTGTCGTCACGTGATCGATAGAAGTCATAATGACCTTTTGATCGACCGGTGTAATCACACAATAGTGATGATCCGGCATAACAATAGGCGACCCTACTGTACGGAACACTCTATTATTGATAGAGGCAATTTCAGTTAACTGAATCGCACGTAATGAAGGATGGATCAACGCGCCGCCTAATGCTTTGTTATAAGCGGTAGAACCAGATGGTGTCGAAATACACAAACCATCTCCTCTGAATCGTTCAAAATGCTGACCGCGCAAGCTGACATCCGCAACTAACGTCGTATTATCTTCAGTCTTCATAGTCGCTTCGTTTAATGCGATATGATGCGACGGTGCTTTATCGTCGTTATAATTCACGATGATATCTATCAGCGGATATTCAATCACTTCATAATCACCATCAACGATTTCTTCAATCAGTTTATCTGATTCGTGCGGCAGCCAATCCGCATAAAACCCTAGATGTCCTGTATGTACACCTACAAAGGCAGTTTCAGAAACACGATGGCAATATTTGTGGAATGCTTCTAATAAAGTGCCGTCTCCGCCCACTGAAATCACGATTTCCGGTGTTGCGACATCTTTGACCATGCCCTTTTTCGTCATTTGTGCTTCCATGTTTTCTTGGATGCTGTTCGATTTGTAGTCTCCCTTTGATACGATATTATAACGCATAAAGCACCTCACTCTTGATTATGTTTTTTAGCACGTTTTTTTGAATAATAACGTTGCGCTTCTTGGATTTCATCTTTAATCTCAGACATTTCTTCATCTAATGAAAACGCTGCTTCAGCCGCATTTTCTAAACGTTTTTGAATTTCAGGAGGATAATCCCCATCATATTTATAGCGTAATGTATGTTCGATGGTTGCCCAGAAATTCATCGCCAATGTTCTGATTTGAATTTCCGCTAATATTGCACGCTGCCCATCCAGCGTTTCAATCGGATATTCTATAATGACATGATAAGAACGATAGCCGCTTTCTTTCGTATTATTGATATAATCCCTTTCTTCTACCACTTTGAAGTCTTTACGCTGTCTCAATAAATTCACGACAATTGCGATATCATCCACAAATTGGCACATGATACGCAATCCGGCAATATCATACATCTCTTCGTGCAAACGATCGAATGATATTTCTCGTTCAGTGGCTTTTTCAATAATACTTGTTAAAGGTTTTACGCGACCTGTGACGAATTCAATCGGCGACGCATCTGCTTCTAAATCATAGATTTTACGCAAACCCTTTAATTTAACTTTCAGTTCCTCAACTGCTTGTCTGTATGGTGCTAAAAATCGATCCTATTGATTCATTGCGTTTCACTCCGCTTCACTCTAGCTCAAACGTTTTTTCGACTTCTGCCACAAAATCCTTGCCGTAGTTTGAGTTACCTTTGATATTGCTTAGTATATAATCTAACTCTTGATCAAATTGTTCTAACTTTAAATCATCATTAACATAGATAGCTTTCCCCTTATTTTCATGAAGCATCGACCATGTTTCTTGCACAAAGATAAGATAGGAATATGATTGTCCATCGTCAAGGATATGGGCAAACCCATAATTATCGCTATCGACCAGCATTTGCCCTGCTTCAGTCAATCCTTCGGTTGGTTTATCTGTATAGCAATAAATGCCATCATCTTTCACTTTAATTTCATTCACATAAATTCGCATAACCTAAATCCTCCTTGTGTTATTCCTACTTATTTTAACATATGTACATCACTCATAACACAACCTAAATCACTCGGTCGTTCACCTGCAATTTGAAATACTTTCAAATAGATAACAAATCATCCATAATATATAAGCAAAGAGGTGAACCTATGGCTATTAACCAAGAAATTGAATACAAACAACTTTTGACGCGTGATGAATATGATGCATTGCGAAACGAATATTTTAATACATTAAAACCTTTTACGCAAAAAAATCACTATATTGATACACCTGATTTTGCGTTGGCAGAACATTTAATGGCACTGAGAATTCGAGAAATCAAAGATGATTATGAAATGACATTGAAAGTACCTGCCGAAGTAGGTTTAACAGAATACAACCACATCACGACAGTCATACCGAAACAAGACATGCATCTCTCACCAGAGCACCTGCCGGATGATATCTTATCAGTCTTGCAAAATGCTGAAATTGATGTCACACAGCTGTATGTCTTAGGTGCCTTGACGACACATCGTATGGAAACAGAAATAGAAGAAGGCTTACTTGTGCTGGATCACAGCGAATACCTTGGTACTGAAGACTTTGAGCTTGAGTTTGAAGTAGAACAACCTGAAGCAGGTTTAAAAAAATTCCAGCAAATCCTTCAAACGTTTAACATCAAATCCTATATTCCTAAAAATAAAGTCGCTCGCTTTTTTGAAGCGAAAAACAAATAATCAGTACACACAATTCGATAGCACTCGGTCAAAAGTCGTATTACTTTTAATTGTAAAAATTCATGTTATATTAGATATATATTAAAGAAACAGGGTGAGTATATGGCTTTGACACCTTATGAAGTAATAGGCCAAGAACGTTTATACAGCATGATCGATTACTTTTATTCACTGGTAGAACAAGACGATAGAATCAACCATCTCTTCCCTGGTGATTTCGCCGAAACCAGCCGCAAACAAAAACAGTTTCTCACACAGTTTTTAGGCGGCCCTTCTCTTTATACTGAAGAACACGGGCATCCTATGTTGAGAATGCGGCACATGGATTTTCGCATCACCCCTTATGAAAGAGATGCTTGGTTAGAAAATATGAATAAAGCGATTCAACATGCAGAACTGCCTGCAGGTGTTGATGAATACCTATATGAAAGACTGCGATTGACCGCAAATCATATGGTTAATTCTGAAAATTAATTGTAGGTGAATGAGATGTCTGAAGAATTAAAGTTAATATGTAATCATAGACAAGATGAAACCAACCTTTCACCTGTGAGCAAAATAGAAATCTACTCTTTCTTCGATCCGTTTGATGAAGATTGTTTTAAACTATCTGCCATCCTATCGAAGTTGCGCGTGGAATATAAACAATATATCCGTATTCGTCATATTTTAAACCCGTCGTTGCGTATTTTGACAAAGTGCCAAGCTCAAAGCAGTTCTGAAAGCGACAATATCGCCTTAGCGTATAAAGCAGCTGAATTGCAAGGCAGAGCACGTGCAGAACGTTTTATCCACTTGATGCAGAATGAAATTATCTCTAAACGAGATATTATTACTGAAACAATGATAGAAACTTCTGCTAAAAATGCAGGGATGGATTATGACGTCTTTAAAGAGGATTTAAAAAGCGGCAAGCTCACTGAAAGTCTCAAAGTCGATTTGCATATTGCACGTGAAATGGAAGTTGAACAAGCACCTTCACTCGTCTTTTTTAACGAAGATGTCACAGAAGAAGGATTAAAAGTCGAAGGCTTGTATCCTTATCATATTTACACATATATTATCAACGAGCTGATGGGAACACCTATTGAAAAAGAATTACCGCCGAAATTAGAAACTTATATTCAAGAGCAGCAATTCGTCACTTTAGAAGAACTGCTTACAATCTATGAATGGCCGGAAAAACTACTATTAAAAGAGTTGAAAAAGCTCGTTTTACAACAAAAAATAGAAAAGCTCAGCAATCCGGATGGAGAGTTCTGGAAAGCGAAGTGAAATACATTTTCCTTGCACTTGTCTTTAAGACAAGTGTTTTTTTATGCTTTCATACAATTCAATCGAGTTTAACTGGTTAACTTATGTCAAATTATTAATTTTCCTTATCATTGTTGTTAACGTTATTGAATATTTGAATATTTATACGATTAACTATTTTATAAATGAACCTATGTTATATTTAAAAATGAGATACTTCTCAAATTTAAATGTAATTGAATGGAGGAATAATGATTGAATAGCAGAACAACCTTTATCAAAGCCGCTTCCATCTTACTCTTATCTATAATCTTGGTCATCAGCGGCGCATTTTCAAACCCCGACTCAAACAATACACATGCGGCAGCTTCTGCTTCAGTAAAGATTAAAGTCAATCATACTGAAATACCGTATAAAGCAGAACAAGAAGCTAAAGCACACTTTGCAAGTTATGCACAAGCACTCTCTCAAATCGACAGTTCCGGCAATCATGGCCGATTCAGATTAGGCAAACCATTTAAAATCTACAAATTTGACGGACAAGAAGACGGCAACTATTACTACCCTATTATGCAAGGCAATACTATCCACTATATCTTAACTGTCAGTCCAAAAAACACATCCGATGTACATACAGATAAAAATCAAGCAAATTACAGTGTACGTGTTTCAAAATTCATCTCAGATGCCTTAAACCAATACAGAAACGGCAACCAGCCTATCACGATTTACACAAACAAGAACGGTTATTACATCGAGCAGCACCAGCAGCTCAAATTGATTAAACGTACAACACTTCCAAATCAACCGACACAGCCAGATCAGCCCGCAGCACCTAAAAAACAATTAGCACAAACAGTTGATACGACACAAACACAAACAGAAACTCAAAATTACGGCACAAAATATATGAACTTGCTGCCGCATTTTAAAATCCGCGAGCAACAAGGTTATAACGGCTGGTGTGCAGGATATTCTATGGCCGCATTATTAAATGCGACAAAGAACACATCAACGTATAATGGCGAGTCTATTATGCATCAAGTGCACCCTAACCTTACAGGCCAACAATTCCAATTTACAGGTTTAACGATTCAAGAAATGATAGACTATGGCAAATCGCAAGGCCGCAATACATCTTATTATGACGGTATGCCAAGCTATGATGTCGTTGATCAGCAAACGAAACAAAATAAAGGTATGGTCGTCTTAGGCGAACAAGTCGAATCATCACAAGGCTTGCATGCAGGACATGCAATGGCTGTTGTAGGTAATGCAGAACTGTCTAACAGCGAAAAAGTAATTGTAATCTGGAATCCTTGGGATCAAGACTATACACTGCAGCCTGCAGATAGTAATATCATCCCTGTTTCAAACGGTGACCACTATCAATGGTTCGGTTCAGTAACAGGCTTCTAAATATAAAGAATAACCTTTCGTTTCATCCGATAAGCTATGTGCAATCTATATTAGGGTATAGGATAAGTGAATGTTGTTTCATGCGATGCATGAGCAGCTGTAAATTACTATTTGCATACAAAGGAATGAATTTATAATGGAAAAGACAGTCATCAATATTCAATATGATAGTAACCTGTCAGAAGAAGCATCAGAGTTTCTGACGCAATTAAAAGGAGAATGGATGAGCCGCGAGGATGATTTAATTGTCGATTTGCGTGTGATTTTTGATACGACTGAAGTCGCTGAAGATTTATTCAATATTAAATCATTGGATGCTTCAAAAGATGAAATCACACTCGTGTCAACAGAAGATGAACAAATCGCATTATTGATTGCTTTAAGTGATCCTTTCCATATTCAATATCAAGTCACAAATATTGAAAGACTCGGTACATCTCGTTCATTAACATTAGAAAAAAGATAAACACACGAAATCAGCCGGTACAGTCTTACTGTGCCGGTATTTTTGTGTTAAAAAAGCGCATAAAAAAACGCCGTGTCTGAATACACGGCGCTAAACAAAGGGGATGGGAGAAATTTTTCACTTCAAACAAAGGGGTATGTTTGTTATGTGATTAATTTCATGGTCATAATATACCACGCGTTCCCGCCCTTTTCAAGACAGTGAACCTATGAAAACGTTTTTGTCACAAACTTGTCATATTGTAAACGATTTCACAAGGTTTATTCTTTAATTAGTTTTTCAAACTCGTCTAATTTTTTCTCGAACATTTTGCATGCTTGTTCAATTGGTTCTGGTGTTGTCATATCTACACCTGCATTTTTAAGGATTTCAATCGGATAATTTGAGCTGCCTTTTTTCAAGAATTCGTTGATATAACGTTCTACTGCAGGTTTGCCTTCATTAAGGATTTGATAGCTTAAGCTTTGTGCTGCACTGTAACCAGTCGCATATTGGTAAACATAATAGTTCATGTAGAAGTGCGGAATACGTGACCATTCTTTACTGATGTCTTCATCTGTTTCTACAATATCCCCGAAGTATTTACGGTTAAGTGCCGCATATTCTTCATTCATACGGTTCGCAGTCAACGGTTCCCCTGCTTCTTCAATTTGATGGATTTTGTGTTCGAATTCTGCGAACATTGTTTGACGGAATAAAGTCGCACGGAAACGTTCTAATTCTTGGTTCAATAATAATAAACGACGTTCATCATCTAAGTGTTTTTCCATATAATCGCTAAGCAATGCTTCATTTGTTGTTGAAGCAACTTCTGCCACGAAAATAGAGTAGTCACTATGATTAGATGGTTGATTTTTACGGCTGAAGTAACTGTGTGCAGAATGACCGAATTCATGAATTAATGTAAATAAATCAGACACTGTATCTGACCAGTTCAATAAGATGAATGGGTTCGTTAAGTGTGCACCAGATGAATAACCGCCTGATCGTTTGCCTTTGTTTTCATAAACGTCTACCCAACGATTATTCAAGCCTTCTTTAACCACATCTAAATACTCATCGCCCATTGGTTCTAAAGCTTTTAACATCCATTCTACTGCTTCATCATAAGGCATTTCGAATTTAATATCTTTAACTAATGGTGTATATAAGTCATACATTTTCATATCGTCTAAACCTAATACATCTTTACGTAATTGTGTATAACGATGTAAGAGCGGTAAATATTCATGAACAGTTTTAACTAAGTTATCATAAACTGCTTCAGGGATATGGTTATTGCTTAATGCTTTTTCACGTGCTGTTTTATAATTATGCGTACGTGCATTGAAGACATGTTTTTTAATTTCCCCTGTTAACGTTGCCGCAATAGTATTGTTAAATGCACCGTAAGCTTTATAAAGGTTTCTGAACGCTGAACGGCGTAATTCACGATCATCAGATTCAAGATATTTGATGAATGTCCCTTGTGTTAATGGATGTTTTTCTCCATTTTTGTCTACCGCATCTTCAAATTCTAAGTCAGCATTGCTGAACATACCGTAAACATTTGATGGTGTAGATAATGCATCTTGTGCTTCTGTTAATAATTTTTCTTTATCTGCACTTAATACATGCGGACGCTGCTCATTAATTAATTTCAAATCAAATGCATAGCGTTCTAAGTCTTTGTTTTCATCAATGAATTTTTGGATTGTAGCTTCATCAATTTGTAAGATTTCGGGTACTAAGAAACTCCAGCTTGAGCTTAATTTAATCGCTAATTGATGTGCACGTGCTTCATAGCCCGTATATTTATCATTACCTGTATCTTGGTCTTGTTTTAAGTGTGCATAAACATAAACTTTTTCAAGTTTCGTTTCAACTTCATCTTCTAAAGCTAATGCTTCATAAAGTGTTTGTGCACTATCAGCTAAGTGGCCTTTAAATTTTTCTTCTGCACCTAAATAGCCTTCTACTTCTTTGAAAGCAGCTTCAAAGGCCTCATCGCTTTCAAAAATTGTTGTTAAATCCCAAGTATACTCAGGATGTTTTTGTTCTTGTTGTTCTCTTGTTAATTGTTGACTCATATTAAAAAGCCTCCTCTTATGCTAATATCAATAATTTAATTTTCTCATTATTTCGTTGATTTTGCACGTTATTGCGTCTCATGGACAAGAGACGGTCAAGAAAACGCACAATTTTAAGGTTTTATCCCTGATTATTCAAAAAATGCATATAAAAAAGCCCATCCAACTAAGGATAGGCTCTATCTATATCTTATTACTTAAGCTTCTGTTGTATCAGTAAAGAAGCGGCGTACTTGTGCTGTTACGTTATGACTCATAATGATTTTACCGTAATCGTTCAAGTAAACTTCTGAACGATCGCTTGGTGCAGCGAATTCTAATAATTGACTGTAGAAGTCATTAATTGTTTCTTCTACTACACTTTCATCAAAATGAATTGCGTAATAGTACTCATTATTCAACATATATAATAAATCTTCAAAGCCTTCAGTAGGCTGATTGTTATGATGTGCATAATCAATAACAGACTCTAAATCATCGAATTTGACGATGACAAGACGACCGTTGGTATGACGTGCTTTTTTACTGAATTGATCTCTTGATTGAGAACGTTTTGAATGTTGTCTTTGTTCTGCTTCTTCGTGTTCTTCTTCAAACGTTTGTTCAAGTAATTCATTTAATTGACGATCAAATTCATTATTCATACTTTCGTCATTCATGTTCATCATTTCTTCGTTCTTAGATTTAGAAATAGTGACTTCCACACCTTTTTCAAAAGCATGTACTTGAATCCATAATGGACCTTCAACAACGAAATCTTCTTCCTCATTGATTTCTTCCATCATTGACCAGAAGAATTCTTCACCTCGTTGACGGTTTGTCCATAAGTCTTCTCTTTTGAAACCTCTTGCTTCAATGTCACCATACGTTATGAAAAGTTTAACAGTTGTATCATCTACGCGCTCTATTCTCATATCATCTCACTCCTTACAGTCGATGAATAGCAATATCTAGACTTTAGACAAACTTTTCTAGAGTCTAGGCAGCGTCTACTTTGTCGACAACCTAGAATAGTACCCATATTGTATTAAAACGGTGTGCAAATTACAATCTATTTGTTTATAGCATAAAACATGACTTACCGTTGACTTATTATAATAACATATTACCCTTTAATATTCCACGGAAACCGCTCGAACATTGAATTAATTACTCAAAGCATATAAAAAGCCACAGCACATTGTACTGCAGCTCTTTCGTATTCATTGAGTTTTGAATAATATCTTATAAATCTACCATACGTTGTGCTTCTTGTAATTGGAACGTACGCACTTTTCTTGGTAAGAAACGACGAATTTCATCTTCGTTGTAACCAACTTGCAAACGTTTTTCATCTAAGATAATCGGACGGCGTAATAAGCCTGGGTTATCTTGGATGATTGTATATAATTCTTGTAGTGGTAATGAATCAATATCCACGTTTAATTTTTGATATGTTTTAGAACGTGTTGAAATAATTTCGTCTGTTCCGTCTTCTGTCATTTTTAAGATTTGTTTAATTTCATCAATTGTTAAATGTTCTGAAAAAATGTTACGCTCCGTATACGGAATGTCATGTTCTTGTAACCATGCTTTCGCTTTACGGCAAGATGTGCAGCTTGGTGATGTGAATAGTGTTACCATACATCTCACTCTCCTATTTATCATGAATTTTATTCATTGATTTTGTAGTTTCAGTTAAGAAAATTTACTTAAAATCAAAACGCTATACTCATCTATGTCTAAACAATAAAATGTTTTATCTATGATCAACGCTCAAATTCTTCTCTCTTAACTCTATGATTATAGTATACCCCTTCAACATTAAAATTAAATGAGAAAAACAGGGATATTAATAGAAAATTTCAAACATACCGAATTCTCAAATTTGAGCCCCCAAAACAACGTCTTTTGTTCAAACTTTTAAGAAAAATTGCTACGCTTACGATATGTTAAAAAATTAGCTACGTATATATTTTAACACACATTACAAACAATTAAAATACTGCTATAATAAAACTATTACTACATTATCGTAAGAAAGTGGGCATCATAAATGGAAACTCTATTCTCAGGAATTCAACCGAGCGGAATTCCAACTTTAGGCAACTATATCGGTGCGCTAAAACAATTCAGTGAAGTACAAGACGACTATAATTGTTTCTTTTGCATCGTAGATCAACACGCAATTACAGTACCGCAGGACAGATTAAAATTGCGCGAACGTATCCGTCAATTAGCTGCAATTTACTTAGCATCAGGAATCGACCCAGAAAAATCAACTTTATTTATTCAATCAGAGGTTCCTGCACACGTCCAAGCCGGATGGATGCTGACAACAATTTCTTCTGTAGGCGAACTAGAACGTATGACACAATTCAAAGATAAATCTTCTAAACAAACAGAAGGTATTCCTGCAGGACTTTTAACTTATCCGCCATTAATGGCAGCTGATATTGTACTATACAATACCAACATCGTGCCTGTCGGAGAAGACCAAAAGCAGCATCTTGAATTAACTCGTAATCTTGTAGACCGCTTCAACAGCCGCTACAATGACGTACTTGTAAAACCAGAAGTACGCATGCCGAAAATCGGCGGCCGTGTCATGAGTCTTCAAGATCCTACTAAAAAAATGAGTAAAAGCGATGATAACGCTAAAAACTTCATTTCTTTATTAGATAACCCTAATACAGCAGCTAAAAAAATTAAAAGTGCTGTCACTGACTCAGACGGTATCATTAAATATGATAAAGATAACAAACCAGGTATCAGCAACCTTCTCTCTATCTATTCAAGCTTGACTGACGAATCATTCGCAGAACTTGAACAACGCTATGAAGGTAAAGGCTATGGTGATTTCAAAGGCGACTTGGCCGAAGTTGTTAAAAACTTCTTAACAGAATTCCAAGAACGCTATAATGACTATTATCAATCAGATAAACTTGATGAAATCTTAGACCTTGGACGCGACAAAGCAATCAAAGCTTCTTCACGCACATTACAAAAAATGGAAAATGCGATGGGCTTAGGACGTAAACGTAAAAGATAATCAACACACATCTACCGTATATTCTCTTCTGAGGATATACGGTTTTCTTTATCTTTTTTAAAACATTACACCATTTTAATTTCTATACCTTTAACACATTAAATACTATATAATGAATGTATATAATAAATGTGAGGTGCTTCCTATGCTATCTGCTATCATTCGTACGATTGCTTGTATTGCAGCAACGCTTTATGTCATTTACAGTCTGTTTGTACATTACAACCCAGCAATCAATATCATTTTATTTGTCGGCTCTTTCATTATCTTTGCCTTCTTTGTCGGCAGATCTATTTTCTTTAACGGTAATTTTCCCTTGTTTCATAACGCACAAGAACGTGCCAAATCCAAAGGAACAAACTACTTTTGGATTTATGCGAGTTTAACTTTTTATCTTGGTACATTGTTTATCGCTGTATTTCATACTATAAAGTAACTAAAAACAAGCCGGTATCTGCCCTAATTGAGCAAATACCGGCTTTCATTGATTTTAGACTTATATTGTCAGTTTGTTGATAAATATGACTGCCTTGTTCTACAAAGTCTTTTGCTTTTTCTTTCATCGCTTCTTGTCTTTCTTGTTCATCAAAATGATTTTGACGCAAATCATGAGAAATACGCATTGAACAGAATTTAGGGCCGCACATACTGCAGAAGTGTGCAACTTTTGCTGCTTCTTTCGGTAAAGTTTCATCATGATATTCACGCGCACGTTCAGGGTCTAGTGATAGATTGAATTGGTCGATCCAGCGGAATTCAAAACGTGCTTTACTAATTGCATCATCACGATCAGAAGCACCTGGTAGGCCTTTAGAAAGGTCTGCTGCGTGTGCTGCGATTTTATAAGTGATAACACCTTCTCGTACATCGTCTTTATTCGGCAAACCTAAGTGTTCTTTAGGTGTCACGTAACATAACATAGCTGTTCCGTAGCTTGCTATTTGTGCTGCACCGATAGCTGAAGTAATGTGGTCGTATGCAGGCGCGATATCAGTTGTAAGCGGTCCTAATGTATAGAATGGTGCTTCTTTACAATAGAAATCTGCTAAATCTTGGTTCTCTTTAATTTTATGCATTGGGATATGTCCTGGTCCTTCAATCATAACTTGAACATCGTGTTTCCATGCAATATCAGTCAATTCGCCTAATGTTTTCAATTCAGAAAATTGGCTTTCATCATTCGCATCATAAATAGAACCAGAGCGTAAACCGTCTCCTAATGATACTGCGATATCGTATTGATTTAAAATGGCACAAATATCATCAAAGTGTTCGTATAAGAAGCTTTCTTCATGATGTGCTAAACACCATTGCGCCATGATTGATCCGCCGCGCGAGACAATACCTGTTAAACGATTAACTGTTAACGGTACATAGCGAAGCAAGACACCTGCGTGAATCGTAAAGTAATCGACACCTTGTTCAGCTTGTTCGATTAAAGTGTCGCGATAAATTTCCCAAGTTAAATCTTCAGCAACACCATTCACTTTTTCTAACGCTTGATAAATCGGTACAGTACCGACAGGAACTGGTGAGTTTCTTAATAAATATTCGCGTGTCGCATGAATATTTTTACCTGTTGATAAATCCATAATTGTATCTGCACCCCAGTGTGTCGCCCACACTAATTTTTCGATTTCTGCTTCAATGGATGACGACACTGCTGAGTTTCCGATGTTCGCATTGATTTTCACTTGGAAATTTTTACCGATAATCATCGGTTCTGATTCAGGGTGGTTGACGTTATTTGGAATAATCGCGCGTCCTCTTGCAACTTCATCTCTGACAAATTCTGGTTCTACCCCTTCACGAACTGCTACGAATTTCATTTCTTTTGTGATGATACCCTGTTTCGCATAGTGCATTTGTGTAATGCGTTTGCCTTCTTTTGCACGTTTAGGCTGATAATTGAAAGGTGTTTCCACAAATTTATGATGACCTTCTTTTTTAAAGCCGTTATCAATCGACTGTACTTTACGTCCTTCATAAGCTTCTATATCGTCACGTGCATCAATCCAGTCGGTACGTAATTTAGGAATTCCTTTTTGCACATCTACTTCATAACCTTCTTCATGATAAACACCTGCTGTGTCATAAACCGTTAATGGCGCATTCTTTTGTGTGCTGTACTCTGTTACTGTATCGCTTAATTCGATTTCTCTGAAAGGCACACGAATATCTTCATCTGCCCCTTGCTTAAATACACGTTTACTTGCTGGAAAACCTTTTTTTAATTCAATGGCTTCTTGTTTCATAAAAATTAATCCTCCCTGCTTCAATGCTAGGAGGTATACCTCAAGACACGACAAATAAGAAAACGCATTCATAAATTTATGAATGCGCAAAGATTTATACATACTGAACTTGATACAAACATACACCATGCATGTTTGTATTTATTCGTTTGATTACTTAATCGTCTATGTACGCTTCCCTACGCTAGTACTAACTAGATCAGGTTCAAAGGGTTGATTTGTATATCTTTCAGCCTATAGGGCACCCCTAGCAATGAAATATTTAATTTACATTTTTATACTAACACTCAACAATCTAATATACAAGTCAATGAGATAGATTGTATTAAACACCTTTTATTGTAGAATTTCAGTTTAAATATTTTCTCATTTTATTCAAAGTTACTCTGACTACTGTCGTCTCCCCGACCTTTTCATAGCCTAACTTTTCATATAAAGCATTCGCTTTGTCATTGTATTGATTGACCGTCAGCGAAATTTTATCAAACCCTTTTTCTCTCGCTATGTTTTCAGCTGCTTGCAACAGCGTTTGACCTACGCCGCGACGTTGAAAATCTGAAGATACAGACAACATAGAAATATGATACTCATCTTCTTCTGCTTCTTTCAAGTTGATTAAAGAGAAAATAGATTTGTAATATATCATCAACTGCGGTACGACAAATATCCGCTTCAATGCTATAATCTCCACTACCGTCGGCACTAATGCTTTTTCTAATTCCCGATACGGCATACATGTGATGAGTCCTGCTACCTGTCCATCAATCATCGCAGCAAGTGTATGCTCGTAACTAAAGCGATTCTTTCTCATTTGGTAAAGCTTTTGCATATAGTGTTCGATCACACCTTGATTATCGCTCCCTACCATCACATGGCATAAATTGCCTATAGCGATGTAGTTCAATGCGCCCGCATCTTTAAATTCCGGTCTTGCAGATGTAATTTGTATTGCGTTGTTCACGTTAAAAATCTCCTTTGTTTCTATCAAACGTGCTCGGGTGCTAATTGTCTAACTGTGTTCATTCTCAACTTATGATTTGGAATCGGCATGTGCAGCATCCATTCATCTATAAGTCCGCTTCGATTAATTTCATCTAATTTACTAACTACTTCTTCCTTATTTCCGCTCATAATATGCATACGTTTCTCAACAACGTCAAATTTTTCATTGCTTTCAGAAATATACGCATCGACTTGTGCTTTTGTATTCAAAACCGTACGTCTGCCATCTTCTGAAATCAGTTCATAATGTCTTTGAGAAAAGCGAAACGGTAATTGATTGCCGTCTCTCGTAGTAATCATAACAGGTACGCTGACAATAAATCTTCCTTCAGGATAGCGAGATTTATAAGCTTTTAATGCTTCTTCTAAATCTTCTTGGCTCGAATTAATAAAAAATGCATATATAATACCAACTTTGGCTTCTGCTGCTTGAATCGCAGCATTTAAACTCGTCCCAAGCAAATAAATCGGAACACTTGGATGGGTACTGTCTCTTTTAGCTGTTTTAAGTCCATTATATTTTGATTCAGCATCGAAATTTTGTGTATTCAGTCCTCTTAAAATCTCAAACTTTTCATTAAACGAAAGTCCATTCTCTTTTAAGTCTTCTTTTAATATACCTGTCACTTTCGGGAACCCGCCAGGTGCTTTACCCACCGCTAAATCTGCACGATGATTTGATAATTCATCAATCAAATGGAATTGTTCTATCACCTTCAACGGATGATAATGCATCAGCATGACACCGCCTGATCCAATGCGCATGCGCTTTGTCTGATTCAATAAATGCATCGTCAAAATTTCTGGCGATGTTCCGATGACATCATTTAAATTATGATGTTCTGCGACTAAATAGCGGGTATATCCTAATTCGTCTGCAAGTTGTGCCAATTCTACCGTCTGACGCAGTGCTTCCTTTGAAGTTTGCTTTTTTGTAATAGGTGTTTGATCTAGTATACTCACCGGCAGCATTTAACCCTCTCCTATTCTCTGCTCTTAAATTCATGCTATGGCTCAAAGATGAGAAAGTCAAAAACTATGATTTCACCGTAATTACAGCAAAAAGAAAACACGGCCGAAACCGACCGTGTTTTTGATATTTAAATCCCCTTATTTTGTGAAAAATTTATCCCTTTGTTGATTACTCTTTATCTTTCTTTTTCTTGCCTGTTTCTCTATCGATACTCTTGTCGATATAAGCATGTTTCAAGGTTGTTTCTCCACCGATTTCATGGTAAACAATACCTTTCAGCTGAGGGTTGCGCAAACTTGCTGCACCTTGCTGATAAATCGGTGCGACTGGTGCTTCGCTTAACATCAGTTCTTCCGCATCTTTCAAATGATCGATACGTTTTTTTGGTTGTTTTAATAATGAACCGTTCGCTTCTTTTAACATACTATCGAACTTTTTGCTGCTCCAGTCTGTGTTGTTTTGAGCATTATCTGTTGTCATCGTATCTAAATACGTCATTGGGTCTGGATAGTCAGGTCCCCAACCAGATAAAGACATAGAGTAGTTCATTGTTAATTCTGCTGTTACCCTTTGTTTGAACGGTAATTGTTTAATATTTACATTCACACCTGGCAAGTTCTTTTCAATTTGTGATTTGATGAATTGGGCTGAAATTTTTGAACTTGGGGTATCTTCTGTATTTAATGTGAATGTAAATTCATTTTTGCCAAGTGCTTTTTTGGCTTTATCCAAATGTGCTTTCGCTTCTTTCGGATTATATTTCAATGGTGATTCAACCATATCAGCGTAATCTTTGCCATCAGGCAAGATTGCTGTTTTCTTCGATGTAAAGCCATCAAATGGTTTTGAACCATCGCCTAACACATTATCGACATATGCTTTTTTATCTATAGATTGGGCTATAGCGTAACGCATATCTTTGTTTTGGAATTCTTTTTGTTCTTTTTGATTTAATTTCAAGAAGAAAGTAGATGCTTTCAAGCGTTTGAACAATGCTGGACTGTCTTTATATTTCTCTACTTGTTCTGATGTAATCCCTGCATTATCGACAGAACCTGTATCATATAAAGATGCACCTGCTTGTTGGTCTTTTAACACTTTGTAGCTGACTTTATCTAATTTAACAGCTTTTTTGTCCCAATATTTCGGGTTCTTTTTCATAAGAATTTTGTCTTCAACTTTCCAATCTGTTAATTCGAATGGTCCGTTGTAAACTGCTTTATCTGCAGTTGTCCCATACTTTTTACCATATTTTTTTGCTACTTTTTCATTTTGCGGCATATATGTTCCGAATGCGAGCATTTGATCAAAGTAAGGTAATGGCTTGTTCAGCTTAATTTGAAGTGTGTAGTCATCCAGTGCTTTCACACCTAATTTACTTGCTGGCAGCTTACCTTCGTTGATTTTTTGCGCGTTTTTCATATCGTACATAATGTATGCATATTCAGAAGCTGTTTCCGGCTTCAATGCTTTTTGCCAAGCAAATACGAAGTCATGCGCTGTGACAGGGTCGCCGTTTGACCACTTCGCATTTTTACGCATTTTGATTGTTAATGTTTTACCGCCATCGCTTTTCTTAGGCATGCCTTTGGCAATCGCCGGAATCGCTTGGTCGTCATCATCTAATGAATATAAACCTTCATAAACTTGGTTATAAATATTAAATGATACTGTATCTGTTGCAAGTACACTATCCAACGTACTCATATCTTGTGCTAATACAGAACGGTAAACTTGTCCCTTGCCATCATAAATACCGCCGCCTTGACTGCAACCACTAAGTACAAGGGCTGCGATAATCAAAGTCATAGCAAATGAAATTAATTTTTTCTTCATCGCTTTATCCCCCTTACACCGTTTGTTGTAATCTTTGTCTTAATTCTTCTGCTTCTTCATCTGTCACAAAGACATAATGTCCAGCACTGACTTCTTGCAGCGTACGTCCCTTGTCTTTCTCTTTATCTTCTTTATAAGTCAGACGTGTTCTTGTACGTTCGCTTTCAGGATCTGGCTGCGGTACTGCAGATAACAAAGATTGTGTGTACGGATGTAAAGGATGGTTATAGATTTCATCCGCCGTACCTAATTCTACGATTTTACCGAAATGCATTACTGCAATTCTGTCTGAAATGTATTTCACCATAGATAAGTCATGGGCGATGAATAAGAACGTAATCCCCTTTTCGCGCTGCAGTTTCAACAATAAGTTGACGACTTGTGCTTGAATCGAAACGTCTAATGCTGAGATAGGTTCATCAGCAATGATGAATTCTGGTTCTACAGCCAATGCACGAGCAATACCGATACGTTGTCTTTGTCCGCCAGAGAATTCATGCGGATAACGATTGGCATGTTCTTTGTTCAGCCCTACTGTTTCTAACAAGTCGTAAACACGCTTTTTACGTTCTCTCGTATTTTTTGCTAGTTTATGAATATCAATACCTTCAGCAATAATATCCATGACTTTCAATCTTGGGTTCAATGAAGCGTACGGATCTTGGAAAATCATTTGGATTTTCTTATTGAATTTCAGCATATCTTTTCGTTTTTTAATATCTTGTATATTAACCCCTTCGTAATATACTTCTCCTGCTGTTGCATCATTCAGTTTGATTAAAGCTTTGCCGGTTGTCGATTTTCCGCAACCTGATTCGCCTACTAAACCGAATGTTTCCCCTTTGAAAATTTTAAATGAAATATCTTCGACTGCACGTACTTCATTACGTTTGCCGACATTGAAATACTGTTTTAGATTTTTAACTTCTAACAATACATCTTGTGACGGCGATTCATTGCGTTGTGCTTGAAGCGCTGCTTGTTCATGTTTTGCTTCTTCTTGCTGGTTAAGCGCTGTTTCTGATTCTGTAAATTGCTGCTTGTGATTATCCTTCATTGAACGCCACCCCCTTTTGTCGTTGCGGCTTATCGAACTTATTAGCCAGTTTTCTTTGACGCTGCTGAACCAGCAATGGCGGTTCAACTTTCGGTGCACGTTCATCTAACAACCATGATTTTACAAAGTGTGTAGGTGAAACTTTGAACCAAGGCGGCTCTTCTTTGAAATCAATATCTAAAGCGTATTGGCTTCTTGGTGCGAAAGCGTCTCCTTTCGGCGGATGCAATAAATCCGGCGGTGTTCCTGGAATCGCTGTTAATTCAATATCATTGCCAGTTTCTAAATCAGGCATTGATGACAGCAAGCCCCAAGTATATGGATGCTGCGGATCATAGAAGATTTCATCGATTTCTCCTCTTTCAATCATTTGACCGCCGTACATCACTGCTACACGGTCCGCTATATTAGCGACTACCCCTAAGTCGTGCGTAATGAAAATAATCGATGTATCAATCTTTTTCTGCAATCTTTTCATCAAGTCTAAGATTTGTGCTTGCATCGTTACGTCAAGTGCTGTTGTCGGTTCATCCGCAATCAATACTTTCGGTTCGCATGCAAGTGCTGTCGCAATGACAATACGCTGTCTTTGCCCGCCTGAGAATTGGTGCGGATACGCTTTAAAACGTTCTTTCGCATTCGGCAAGCCTACCATTTCTAAAATCTCTAAAGCGCGTTTTTTCGCTTGTGATTTACTGTAATTTCTATGTTTAATCAGAGGTTCCATGACTTGTTTGCCGATTTGCATCGTTGGATTCAAAGATGTCATCGGATCTTGGAAAATCATAGAAATATCTTTCCCTCTTAATTTGATTAATTCTTTTTCAGATTTCTGTGCTAAGTCTTCGCCAAGGAACAAGATTTCTCCTTTTTTGATACGTCCTGCATCTCCTTGGAAGAGCTTTGTCAGCGCTTTTGTAGTCACTGACTTACCAGAACCTGACTCTCCTACAATGGCAAGTGTTTCTCCTTTTCTTAAATAAAAATCAACACCGCGCACTGCCTGCACTTCTCCTGCATCAATATCAAAGGAGACATGCAAGTTGTTTACTTCTAATATTTTATCTGACATACCTTTTGCCTCCCTTTATTTACGCATTTTCGGATCGAATGCATCACGTAATCCATCACTGAATAAGTAGAAGAATAAGATTAATAAACTTAATACAACTGCTGGTATGAATAGTTCGTGCGGATGAATCAATAACATGGCACGTCCGTCATTTACAAGCGAACCTAAAGAAGTTTTAGGTGCCGGTACACCAATACCGATGAAGCTTAAGAATGCTTCGAAGAAGATAGCACTTGGTACTGTGAACATTGAAGTTACAACAATCGCGCCAAGCGTGTTCGGTAAGATATGACGGAAAATTAATTTCCATTTAGAAGCGCCTAATGTACGAGAAGCAAGTACGAACTCTTGCCCTTTTAATTTTAAGAACTCTCCGCGTACCACACGGCTCATCCCGATCCATCCAGTAATCGCCATCGCTAAAATAATCGTCCAAATCGATGGTTCAAAAATCAATACGAATAAAATTACGACAATCAAGTTCGGAATCGAGGCAATAATTTCAATAATCCGCTGCATGACGTTGTCGACACGTCCGCCGAAGAATCCGGATATCGCACCATAAACTACACCGATAAAGATATCGAGTGCTGCTGCAACAACCCCGATGAATAATGAAACTTGTGCACCTTGCCAAGTACGCGACCATAAGTCACGTCCTAGTTGGTCTGTCCCAAACCAGAAATTCTCTTTAACCCCTGCATCTTTATAAGCATCCGTGCCATCTGCACCTTGTCCATCAAATGGCAAAAACGGAATTTTATCGAGCACAGGAATCTTAGCAGGCAGGTTACGTCTGTCGACATCTTGTTCAGCATAATCATGACCACTCATCATTGGCCCTAACAATGCCATGATGATAATCAAAATCAAACCGATCATTCCGATAACTGCTAATTTATTGCGTCGCAACTGACTCCAAGCATCTTGCCAGAAGTTCTTACTTTCACGCTGAATCTCAGGTTCTCTTTCGATATCTTGTTCAGCTAAGATAAAGTTCGGCGCATTTTCCCCATCTGTTGTATGTGTAAGTGCCGCATTAGAATAATCTTCTCCATGCAGCTGGTCTCGTTTATCTGCCATTATTTCTTACCTCCTTGTACTCTAATACGCGGATCGATAATACCGTAGAGAATATCTACAATGAAAATCGATACGATGAATAACGTACTGAATAAAAGTGTGGTTGCCATAATGACAGAGAAGTCATTCGTTTGAATCGATCTTACGAATTGATCCCCTAGTCCTGGAACCCCGAAAATATTTTCAATTGTTAATGTACCAGTTAAAATCCCCGCTAACATCGGTACGATGATAGTGATAACTGGAATTAACGCGTTTCGTAATGCATGTCCGAATAATACACGCATCATCGAATTCCCTTTAGCTCTTGCAAGCAAGATGTAATCCGAACTCAGCACTTCGATCATTTCCGCTCGTATGTATCGTGCGACTGTCGCAAGTACTCCTGCTGAAAGTGCGAGTGACGGTAAGACTGCTGTGGAAATACCTTCCCAACCAGCTACCGGGAACCATCTTAATCTTACAGAGAAAACATATTGTAATAATACTGCTAATACGAATGATGGTACTGAAACTGCGATAACTGAAATTACAGTTGCTGAATAGTCCACCCATGTATTTTGTTTAGTTGCTGCCGCAACCCCTAAAATCAAACCTAGAATAATACCGATAACCATTGCCGCAAAGCCCATCTCCATCGATGGAATCAATCTCGGCTGAATTAAATCCCACACAGGCTGGTTATGATATTGGAATGACACCCCAAAGTCTCCTGTGACAACGTTTTTAAGGTAATGCAGATATTGCACTATGACCGGATCATTCAAACCATAAGTTTCGTTCAAAATCTCCTTTTGGTCTGCGCTCAGTTTCGCATCATTAAACGGTGAACCCGGCATCAATTTCATTAAGAAGAAAGTGATGGTCATGATAATGAATAGAGAAACAAGCATGTACCCAAAACGCTTGAGTATATATCTAAGCATTGACAATCCCCCTTATAAATACAAATTAAACATTCCCTTCTAATTATCAGAAATATTTTAATATTAGTATATCGGTAGTTTACATTTAAAATCAACACAATTTTTTGAATAATTATAATGTTATAACAAAATGTTCCGCTATACATGTATAATAAAAGTTGAAGTATCAAGGTTTTGAAAAGATTTCATAATCCTGTATTTCTATGAAAAAAACTTTATAGTTATGTTTAAATTATAGCAGTAAATTACTTTATAATTTTAATGTATTAAAGGAGTATAGTGTAATGCGTAAACATTTTCAGTGGCTTTTTTGGGTACTCTTTTCTCCCCTTTTAAGCTTGGTCATTTGGTTTTTCAGAGAACATACTTGGAGCGGCTTTGTGGATGTCTTTTTTGTAGTCAGCATGCTGCTGTTTATTACAGGCTTTGTCTTCGTACTGGTTCAAGACGGTATCTTTGATGCGACAAGCTATGGATTCAGACGCATCCGTTATCAAATGTCGAGTGCTAAACATCGTAAAGCACATGTCGATGATGAATTCATCAACCCTAAAAAAGTTAAACGAGACGTATACATCGTAGAAAAGTGGACAGTTTATATGACACTCGTCAATGTCATCTTTGTTATTTTATCTTTATTAGCCATCTTTACGTTTTAACTTATTTTTAAAGCGCTGGAGTTCAATACTCCAGCGCTTTATTTTGTTGCTTATATTTTATTGTTTTGCTGCTTGCTTTTGAAACAATACGATATACATAAATATAAATCCGACCAGTATAACAACCCCGGTAAATACAGACATCATCCAAGGAGTTAAGAAAGCACCTAGAATCAAACCGAATCTCGCCAGTATGTTTGAACTCCTTATAGAGAGTCCGCTTACTGAAGCATAGACACCTCTTTGGTCTTCAGGTGTCATTTTAAAGCGCTCTGCATTGTAAATCGGCGAATACACCAGCTCCCCTAAAGTCGCAATAAAGGCAAACACCAAAATCCAAAGTAAATCATTCGATGAAGTCAGCCAAGCATAACCTGCGGTATACAAAATAATACCCGCAATAAAAATACCGCGTTTAGAATAACGTTCCACCCATGCATTCACTTTGAAAGTCAACAACACAACCGTAATCGTATTCACAATCATGATTAAAGTAAAAATACGAACACTGCTGATTTCAATACCGAGTATTTCTACAGGAACAAATGTCTCTTTCAGACGGACAATTACATAAGAGTCTAATGAAGCTTCTGCCATGAAAACAAAAGCAAAACCTATCATCAGCATCATATACGATTTGTCTTTAAATACATTCAAATAACCTTTCGCAAATTTCTTTACGACTGAGTCTAATGAAGCATGATGCGCTGCATATTTTTGCTGTACGTCATAGAAAAAGATAAACGCACCCCAGCTCAATAATGTTGAAACCAGCAACAACCCTAGCAGCAGATGACGATGTTCTTCATATAATAACGCACCTAAAAGCATACCTAACGCCATGGCCACATTGCTGATCCAGTAAAAGAGTCTGAAGATATAGTCTCTCAAATCAATAGGGATAGCATCCATGATTGCTGCTTCAAATACAGGTGATTCTAATGACATCAATAATTCATATACAAAGAATGCGATACAAAAAAGCACTAGTCCTAACTGATGCTGATTTATCGTCACCAACATGACCAAAAGTGCAATGACTAAAACCAAATGAATCCAGCTGATTGTCTTTTTACGTTCAAAATGATCTGAAATATAACCGCCTAAAAATGCTAGAAAGAACCCGGCAATAATCGTCGTAATTAAAAAGGTTCCCGCAAACACCGCATTGACCATGGTTGTTAAATACAACGCCATGAACGGTAATATTGCAGAAGAGGTCACTGTGAAAATAAAGTCGCAGAATATTCTTGCCTTCAATGTTGAAGAGAGTTGTTTAAATTGATGCATAGGCTTCTCCTTTTATCTGACAGAATAATTTACATTATACACGATTATTTCTTAACTAAAATAACAAATTATGACCTCGTAAAATTCCCCCTACTATTATATAGAAGAAACTCGAAATATTTACCTCTTATTTTCTAAAAAACCCATGTAATTTCCTGCTGAATTTCTCAAAGTATACCACATTTTTATTTTCCCTGAGGGCTATTGTACATCTGAGAAGGACAAAATAAAGCTGAAAAAAGCGTTTGAAACACTATTTTAGAGCTTCAAACGCTTTGAAAAATGATTAAATATATATATTAGTCTTCGAATTTTTTCAATACTAATACCGCATTATGACCGCCGAAACCTAAGCTGTTGCTCATAGCATATGTGATTTCTAGATCTTGCGCTTCGTTTGGTACGAAGTCTAAATCACATTCAGGGTCTGGTGTTACGGCATGAATTGTCGGTGCGACTTTGCTATCGCGGATAGAAAGTGCTGAGAAGATAGCTTCTAAACCGCCTGTTGCACCTAATAAATGACCTGTCATTGATTTTGTTGAGCTGACTTTTAAAGTTTTCGCTGCATCGCCAAATGTATTTTTGATAGCTAAAACTTCGTTTAAGTCGCCGACAGGTGTACTTGTACCATGCGCGTTCAAGTATTGAACGTCTTTTGGTTCAATGCCTGCATCATCCATAGCTGCTTTCATTGCACGAGAGCCGCCTTCGCCTTCTGGCGCTGGTGCTGTGATATGATAAGCGTCGCCTGTAGAACCGTAACCTACGATTTCCGCATAGATATTGGCACCGCGTGCTTTTGCGGATTCTAGTGATTCAATCACTAAAATACCTGCACCTTCACCCATTACAAAGCCGTCACGGCCTTCTTGGAATGGTCGGCATGCTGTTTCTTTATCATCATTTGTAGATAAAGCACGGCTTGCGCTGAATCCAGCAATTGCCATGTGTGTAATCGGTGCTTCACTGCCGCCTGTAACCATCGCATCTGCATCACCGCGTTGGATGATTTTGAAAGCTTCTCCGATTGAGTTAGTACCTGTTGCACAAGCTGTAACTGTAGAACCGTTAGGTCCTTTAGCACCTAAATCAATAGATACTTGTCCAGTTGCCATGTCAGGAATCAACATTGGTACGAAGAAAGGACTGACACGACGTGGTCCGCGGTTAAGCAATTGACTGTGGGCAACTTCGAATGTTTCCATACCGCCAATACCTGAACCGATCCAAACACCGATTCTATCCGCATTTGTGTCGTCAATATCTAATTTTGCGTCTTGAACAGCTTCACGTGCAGCAACGACTGCATATTGTGTGAAACGGTCCATACGACGTGCTTCTTTTCTATCAATATAATCTTCAATATTGAAGTCTTTTAATTCTCCGCCTAAATGTACATTGTAATCAGATGTGTCAATACGAGTGATCTCATCAATTCCATTAACACCTTTTAAAGCGTTTTCCCATGACGTATTTGCATCATTACCTAGTGGAGATAATGCGCCAACTCCTGTAATTACAACGCGTTGCTCTTTGCTCATACCTTATCCTCCTATTTTCCCCATCTTAATGTGATTGCGCCCCAAGTCAGGCCGCCGCCGAAACCGACTAATACTAAGACGTCGCCGTCTTTAATTCTGCCGTTTTCGAGTTCTTGTCCAATACTTAACGGAATAGAAGCCGCTGAAGTATTACCGAATCTATCTACTGAAACACTCATTTTCTCTTTTGGAATGCCTAAGCGTTCACGAGCTGATTCCATAATTCTGATGTTAGCTTGATGCGGAATGAACATATCAACGTCATCCGGAGTAATACCTGCTTTTTTCACGACATTCAAAGATGCTTCCGGCATAATACGAACCGCAAACTTAAAGACTTCTCGGCCGTTCATAAAGATCTTGCCGTTCTCTGGATTTAAATATAAATATTTCCGCCTCTGCCGTCAGAACCCATTTCATAACTGATAATACCGTGTCCTTCAGATACTTCGCCTACTACTGCAGCACCAGCGCCATCACCGAATAAAATGGCAGTCGAACGGTCTGTTAAATCCGTAATCTTAGAAAGTTTATCTACGCCGACTACTAATATATTGTGATAGTCTCCTGACTGTATGTACTGTTTTGCAGTGATTAATGAATACATAAATCCTGAACATGCTGCTAATTGGTCCATTGTTGAAACTTTACCTAATCCCAATCTTTCTTGCAGCATATTGCCGACAGTAGGAAATGGATAGTCTCCTGTTGAAGTTGCGACAATAACCATATCTATATCTTCAGGTTCAATACCTGCATCTTTAATTGCTTTTACACTAGCTTCATATGCAAGGTCAGATGTTTCTTGATCTTCGCTTGCCCATCTACGTTCTTTTATACCAGTCATTTTAGAAATCCATTCATCTGATGTTTCTAAAAAAGACTCAAAATAGGCATTGTCTACTACTTTTTCTGGAACATAAGTCCCAAAACCTTTAATACCCACATTCATGGTTTTACACCTTCTTAAAAATATTTTTAATACCAGGTATTAATTTATCATATTCTACTTTTTGAATACAAGTGCTTTATCATCATTCATTATGGAATTACTTATCCTATTATAATATTTGATTGTCCGTATCACAATAAATGTGATATTTTTAGGAGCAAACACTGTATCTATCGTAACCGATTTCCTGATTTCACTATACAAAGCGACCGCTCTAATTTATAATTAAAGTAAAGATATTTTATGGAGGCACAACAGATGAGATACATTATGGTACTATTCTGGTCTATTTTGCTGCTAGAAATGGTTAACTTCGTATTAAACAGTTTAGCCGGCGGCGGTCCGTTAAATATGATTCTTCCATTAGTATTAGCGGTAATTTTTACAATTGTTGTCGTTATCTTAGATGCACTTATGAAACCGATTAAACAATCTGCAGCATCGGAAGATAACCATCATTAATTTTATGAGCGATCAATCCAGCATATATTGCTGGATTTTTCTTTTGCCAAAAATAAACAGCCCTATCGTCTGATAAGGCTGTTCTTTGATATAGCTTATTAAATTTGTGCTTCTTTAACATTGAATTGCAAACCGTCATCATCTAAATCTATAGTAATTGTAGTACCTTCAGGTAATGATTCTTTAATCATCATGCGTGCAAGCGGTGTTTCGATTTGACGTTGTACGAAACGTTTTAATGGTCGTGCACCGAATTGTGGTTCATAAGCTTCTTCGCCTAACCATTTTTTCGCTGCATCTGATACTTCGATTGAAATACGTTGATCTAATAATCGAATATTCAATTCTGTTAAGATTTTATCTACAATCATGCTCATATCATTAATAGATAATGGACGGAATAATACAATATCATCCATACGGTTCAGAATTTCTGGTTTGAAGTATTGATTTAAACTGTTCATCACTGCTTTTTCTGTTGATTCAGTGATGACACCTGTTTCTTTCACTTGTTCTAACAAGATTTGAGAACCGATGTTGCTTGTCATGATAATAATTGTGTTTTTGAAGTCTACATTGCGGCCTTTAGAGTCTGTTAAATGACCTTCATCCAGCAATTGAAGTAATACGTTAAAGACATCTGAATGTGCTTTTTCAACTTCATCCAAAAGAATTACTGAATAAGGATTGCGGCGTACCGCTTCTGTCAATTGTCCGCCTTCATCATGACCTACATAGCCTGGAGGCGCTCCGATTAAACGAGAGACTGAATGTTTTTCCATATATTCACTCATGTCGATACGAATCATGTGTTTCTCTGAATCAAATAATGAAGAAGCTAATGCTTTAGCTAATTCTGTTTTACCCACACCAGTTGGTCCTAAGAATAAGAAACTTCCGATTGGACGATTAGGGTCTTTAATACCTGCACGTGCACGAATAACTGCATCAGATACTAAATCCACTGCTTTATCTTGTCCTACAACTCTTTCATGCAAGATATCGCCTAAGTGTAATAATTTTTCACGTTCGCTTTCTACAAGTTTAGTCACTGGGATACCTGTCCATTGACTGACAATATCTCCGATTTCTTCATCTGTAACAATTTCACGGATAATACGGTCACTGTCTTCTGATTGTTCATCTTGGAAAGCATCTTCTAATTCGCGTAATTCTTTTTGTAATTTAGGAATTTTACCGTGTTGCAATTCAGCTGCTTTTTCTAAGTTGTAATTGTTTTCAGCATCTTCTAATGCTTTACGGCTTTCATCTAATTCTGCACGTTTTTCTTGGAGTTTAGAGATTTTTTCTTTCTCTTGTTCTACACGTGATTGGATTGCTGCTTGTTTTTCTTTTTCGTTAGATAATTCTTCTTGCAGCTCTTTTAAGCGTTGCTGGCTGACACTGTCTGATTCATGTTGCAACGCATTTTCTTCGATTTCCAACTGCATAACTCGACGGTTCACTTGGTCAAGTTCTGTCGGATTAGACCCCATTTCTGTACGAATTGTTGCACATGCTTGGTCTACCAAGTCAATCGCTTTGTCCGGTAAGAAACGATCTGTAATATAGCGGTCTGAAAGTTCTGCTGCAGCGACTAACGCACGGTCTTGAATACGTACACCATGATACACTTCATAGCGTTCTTTTAATCCGCGAAGAATTGAAATGGTATCTTCAACATCCGGTTCAGACACACCTACTTTTTGGAAACGTCGTTCTAACGCGGAATCTTTTTCAATATATTCACGATATTCATTTAAAGTTGTCGCACCGATACAATGCAATTCACCACGTGCAAGCATAGGTTTCAACATGTTGCCTGCGTCCATCGCGCCGTCTGTTTTACCGGCACCGACTAACATATGAATTTCATCAATAAAGAGAATAATACGGCCATCCGCATCTTTGATTTCTTTAAGTACCGCTTTTAAACGTTCTTCGAATTCACCGCGATATTTCGCACCTGCCACAAGTGCACTTAAGTCTAATTCAAAGATTGTTTTATCTAGCAATGATTCCGGCACGTCTTTTTTTACGATACGTTGTGCCAACCCTTCGACAATAGCAGTTTTACCTACACCAGGTTCACCGATTAGTACTGGGTTGTTTTTAGTTTTACGGCTTAAAATACGAATCGTATTACGAATTTCTTCGTCACGTCCGATGACAGGATCCATGTTTCCTTTTCGGACTTCTTCTACTAAATCACGACCGTATTTTTCAAGCGCTTCATAGTTTGCTTCTGGGTTTTGAGATGTCACGTGATTTCCCCCTCTGATTTTCTTAATGATTTCTTTGATTACTTCATCTTTGTTGCCGACATGTTGTTTAGTTGTATCATCGACTGCGATAGCAGCTAATAAGACATGCTCCATTGATACGAAGTCATCATCATATTCTTGCATAATCGCTTCTGCTTTATTAAACAGTTCGTTTGTTTTGCTGCCGATATATTGGCCATATTGAATATTATCGCCTTTCACTGTTGCGTGACGTTTTAGTTTATCTTCATACGCTTTTGATAAAGCATCTGTATCAATATTTGCACGTTCTAATACGCTATTGAATAAACTTTCTGGTTCTTTTAATGCGGCAGTCAGTACCGCTTCAATTTCCACATTTTGCTGTTCATGTGCTTGTGCAATCTGAATTGCCTGTTGCAATGCTTCTTGCACAGCATAGGTCATCTTATTTGCATCCATTGACTTCACCTCTGTTACTCAGTATGCTAAGTAAGTTTTTCTTTTGACTTTGACTTACTTTGACCTTATACCTAGTATAGAGCATTCTTGCTTTTGATTTCAACTTATAACGCTTTAAAACCACTACTTTTTTTACCCTTTTTCTCTTAGTCATAACATCTTTGACTTTCACATACTTAACCCAATAAATATAAAGAAACTGAAGTCAGGTGCTGATCCCGACTTCAGTAGTTTTAATATTATTTTTCTTTTTTATCCAGACCCATTGTTTTGATAATTTCATCTGATAACGCTTTGACACCCGGATATTCTAAGTGGATACCATCTGGTGCAAAGTATTCAGAATGGCCTGCAGAGCGTTTGTACCAATCGACTAACTTAACATTTTTATGTTCTTTTGCGGCTTCTTTCATCAATTGGTTGACATGTCCTTCATATGAACGCGGTACACGTGTATTGACTAAATAAACATTAGCTTTGCCGAATGAAGCAATGACATCATCTAATTGTTCTTTATTAAAGTCACCGTTTGTACCTAATTCAATAATGACATTATCGCCTTTTTGATTATAGTGACTGTACTTTTCATTGATAAGCGGTTTTGCTTGGAACATATTACGTCCGACTTTACCGTCAATCACGGAATTCGGAACTTGTTCTTTAAATCTTTCGCCGATATCAACCATTACAGAATCACCGATTAATAATGGTTTGACATCTGTATAGACATCAAGCTGTTCTTCTTGCTGCTTGCCGCCGCCATTGCCGAGGAAGTCCATTTTGCCATAAGGCACTGGGCGCACGACAAACTTATCGATTTCATTCGTATTGAATTGTGTCGCTTTATCCTCTGTTTTATCTTTGCCGTAGTGATCAAATACTCCAGCCAATATAACAGCAAATGGAATAGTAATCACCAGCAAGCAAATCCAGCGAACCAAGACACGTTTTGATTTTGCTTTCAATGACAGCATTTTGAAGCCTTGTTTTCTAAATGGTGTTTCAACATAACGATAAGAGAACTCTGCCATACCTAATGTAAGCAGAACGTCTGCAATGTATACCCATGTCGGAATTTGACCTGCCACAAAATGGCGATGTATCAAGACAGTGACTGGGAAATGCCAAAGATATAAACTGTATGAACGCTGTCCGATATAAACAAATACCGGGTTGCCCATAAATCGTGCTAATAAACCGCTTGGATGTACAACACTTGCGATAAGGAACAATGTAATTCCTGAGATTAAATAGAATCCGCCGTTGTAAATCCAATAACTTTGGTCTTCAACTACTACAAATAGACCGAGCAGAATAATTAAAGCTAACGTTCCCATAATATCTACTGCCGAACGTACCGCAAGCGGCGGATCTTTTTTCAATCTGTTCGGCGGCCAGAAGAATGCTAAAATAACACCCAAAAGCAATGTCTGCAAACGTGTATCCGTACCGAAATAAACCCGTGAGAAGTTCATGCCGGGTTGTGCAATCACAACCATTGCTAATAATGATGCTAATGATACAATCCAAAAGATTAATACCACTTGTTTATGTTTTTTGATTTTTGCCAACAATAATATAAGTACTAACGGGAAGAACAAATAGAATTGCTCTTCAATCGCTAATGACCATAAATGTTTTAAAGGTTCAAATGAAAACTGATCAAAGTAATTCACATCTTTTGCGATATACCACCAGTTAGATACATAGAAAATGGCCGCAATCGCATCGTGTTTCACTTTCACAATTTCTTCTCGTTGGAACAGCAGCGTTAATATTGTTGTGACACTCACCACAAACAACATAGCTGGAATCAGACGTTTTACACGTCTATACCAGAAACGCTTTAAACTGATTGTACCTGTTTGCTTATACTCAATTAATAAGAGACTTGTGATCAAATATCCTGAAATAACAAAGAACGTATCTACACCAAGAAATCCGCCTGATAACCATTGCTTGTTCAAATGGTAAATGATTATCCCGATGACTGCTATAGCTCGTAATCCATCAAGGCCAGGCATATAGTTCATTTTTTTCGGTTTCGCAGGTGTCGTGCTGTTCTTAGATGAACTTCGTTTCAAATTACTCATGCACTTACCTTTCTTTCTATTATTAGATTTCCATTACTCAGTACAGTTCACTACTCGTACCGCTTTTTTACTTCTTATTTACCAATTGTAATAATAATGTAATAATCTTGCAATATCAAGATATTTTATGCTCTTGTAATTAATTCTTTTATTTAGAAAGAGCCACACAACCAAATGTAACAATTTTGTGAACTTTTTTCTTGATACCACTATAAATAAAAAGAAACGACCTATCGTTTTCAGCTGTTTTTTTCGCTTTAAACAAATAAGTCGTTTCTGTATATTTATCTCACTTACGCAATAGCAATCCTTAGCTCACGCCTAATGCAATTTTAGCGTAACGTGACATCATGTCTTTATTCCATGGCGGATTCCATACGATATTAACTTCTGTATCTTGAATCTCAGGAATTTCCGCAAGCACCATTTTAATTTGTTCAATGATTTGCGGTCCTAAAGGACATCCCATTGACGTTAATGTCATTTCAACTTTACATAAACCGTCATCTTCAAGATTAACTTTATAGATTAACCCTAAGTTAACGATATCAATGCCTAGTTCAGGGTCGATTACGTTTTCTAATGCACCTAAAATATTATCTTTTAATGCTTCCTCCATTATATTCACCTCTCTAAGCAATAATCATTAATAACAATATATCAAATATCCGACAAAACTCCAATAAAATGCTATTATAGGAATACACTCAATTAATGAGTCTTACCATCAGCAGCAACAATGTTTTGTTTAACTGAGCTTGGAAGTATAAGGCAATTCAGCCTTCGCATCGCTCTATGTTTATGACGTTTTGCAACGTTGCTTGATTATAATTTCAACTTAGCATTAAGGAGAATATATTATGGAACCTTATTTAATTTGTTTGGATTTAGACGGAACATTATTGAATGACGAGAAAAACATCTCACCTTATACATTTAAAGTTTTACAAACACTCAAAGCACAAGGTCATCATATTATGATTGCGACAGGCAGACCTTTCAGAGCCAGCCGTCCTTATTATGACCAATTAGGATTGACAACACCGATTGTCAATTTCAACGGCGCATTTGTGCATAATCCGACAGATTCAGATTTCCCAATCACTCATGAAACTTTGGATCCTGATTTAGCTTCAAGCATTATTGAATCGTTACGTACGATGCAAGTTAAAAATATTATCGCTGAAGTTAAAGACCATGTGTTTATCGATACATATGATGAACACCTATTTGAAGGTTTCTCGATGGGGAATCCGAAAATCGAAACAGGCGATATTGTCAGCCAGTTGAATGAAGCACCGACTTCAATCTTGATTGAAGCTGATGAACATATGATTCCGAGAGTAAAACAAATGTTATCACGCTTCTATGCTGAAAGTATCGAACACCGCCGCTGGGGCGCACCTTTCCCTGTTATCGAAATCGTAAAACGGGGTATAAGCAAAGCAAGAGGTATTGATAGTGTGACAGAAGTACTCGGTGTCGACCGTAACCACATTATCGCTTTCGGTGATGAAGATAACGATACTGAAATGATTAAGTATGCCAAACACGGTATTGCGATGGAAAACGGCTTGAACGAGCTGAAATATATCGCAAATGAAGTGACATACTCTAATAACAATGACGGTATCGGACGTTATTTAAATGACTTTTTCAGTCTCAATATTCCTTATCAATCCAATGCCAATGTGCATTCTTACTAATTTATAGATTTTAACTTATTCAAGGTTTGCAAGTGTAACATTCGTATTTTCATCACACACTTCGCATCAAACCTTGTTTTTTTATACAATCATATCTTTCATGGAGGTTATATAATGACACACATTATCATTGTAGGCGGTGTAGCTGGCGGTGCTACAGCGGCCAGCCAATTACGCAGATTAAATTCCGACTTTAAAATTACCGTGTATGAAAAGGATAGAGACGTCACTTTCGCAAACTGCGGTCTCCCCTATTATTTAGGAGGTATTGTTCACTCGCGCGACGAACTTTTAAATTATACACCAGAAGACGTTAAAGCCAAAAAAGATATTGACGCTCACGTCTATCACGAAGTCATCGGTGTCAACCCGCAAAATAAAACCGTTACAGTAAAAAACAGAACGTCAGGCGAAACATTTGAAGATAGTTATGACAAATTAATTTTAAGTCCCGGATGCCGTGCAAACCGCTTACCGCTTGATACTGATATGGCTTTCACATTGCGTAACTTAGAAGACACAGATGCAATTGATCAATTTATCAAGCATCATGAGGTGAAGAAAGTCTTAATCGTAGGTGCCGGCTATATTTCATTAGAAGTACTTGAAAACTTGCATATCAATGGTTTAGAAACAGTATTGATTCATCGCTCAGAAAAAGTAAACAAATTGATGGATCAAGATATGAATCATGTCATCTTTGATGCGATGGATGAACGTAATATCGATTATCGTCTTAACGAAGAAATCGATAAAGTAGAGGGAAAAACTGTACACTTCAAATCTGGCAATGCAGAAGATTTCGATATGATTATTGAAGGCTTAGGTATTCTGCCGAACACTGAGTTCTTTGAAGACACTGATATAACACGTAACGCGGATGGCTATATTCCAGTTAATGAATATTTCCAAACGAATTATGAAGATATTTATGCTATAGGAGATATTGCATCTTATTACTATCGTCATGTCGATTTGCCGACACGTGTCGCATTAGCTTGGGGTGCCCATCGCGGCGCAAGTATTGTTTCTCAGCATATTGCACACCAAACAGCACCGCCTTTCAAAGGCTTCCTAGGTTCAAACGCTGTAAAATTCTTTGATTACACACTGACAAGTGTCGGTGTCACACCTGATGACTTAGAACAATTTGATTATGAAATGGTAGAAAACGAACAGCTCAGCCATGCCGGTTATTTCCCAGGTGCTGAACGTATCCACTTGCGTGTTTACTTTGAAAAAGGATCACGCCGTATTTTAAGAGCAGCTGCTGTCGGCAAAGCTGGTGCAGATAAACGTATTGATGTATTATCCATGGCAATGCAAAATCAACTTACAATTGATGAGCTGACTGAATTCGAACCTGCCTATGCACCGCCGTACAGTTCGCCAAAAGACATTATTAATATCATAGGTTATAAAGCACAATCAAAATAATTTTTAAAAATTTGTATTAAAAAATAACGTGAAACCGGTCATTTTTAACATTCTATACAAAATCCAACATTAAGAACATTATAATAATTATAATCAAGCACTGTATGTATGTTATGATGAATACGGAATATCGAAGAAATGGGGAAAATACATGTTACATTTACACATTTTCAGTTGGGTCATCGGTATTATTTTATTTATCGCAGCATATTTAAGTTTTACATCTTCAGGTGCCCCTAAAAAAGCTTACAAACCATTACACATGACATTACGCTTATTCCTATTACTGATTTTATTCAGCGGTGTTTGGCAAATTGTTGTAGAATTTGCGACAGCGACAGGAAGCGCACACATGTTATTAACATTGAAAATGGTATGCGGTGTTGCAGTTGTGGCATTAATGGAAACAACATTAATCCGCAAACAACGCGGTCAATCACATAACGGACTTTTCTGGGGTGTTATTGTCTTAATTATTATTACTATGGCATTAGGTATTATCTTGCCTGAAGGTCCAATCTCAAGTATGTTTGGTATTGGCCAATAAGCATTGGGAACTCATCACAATTATGTGGTGAGTTTTTTTATGTCGACACAAAAAATAAAGCAGCAAGCCGAATACAGTTTTCTGCTGCATTCAACTTGCTGCTTTTAATCATCTGCTGCTTCAAACAGCTTGATGAAAAGGTAATTTATATTTTATTCTTCTTCTTTTGCGATAAAGTTTGTTAATGTACCGATATTATCGATTGTCACTTTCACTTCATCACCTGGTTGTAAATATTGCGGAGGATTCATGCCTGCACCTACACCAGATGGTGTACCTGTTGCGATAATATCACCAGGGTGCAATGCGACGAATTTTGAAATCTCAGCAATTAATTCATCAATTTTCAAGATCATTTGACTTGTATTGCCGTCTTGACGGATATCATTGTTGACTTTAGTCACAATGTTTACGTCTTCAGGTGTCGGCAATTCATCTTTTGTGACGATATAAGGACCCATTGGGCAGCCGCCAGTTAAACTTTTAGATAAGAATGCTTGGTCTTGCTGGCGTTGTGCTGTACGGTCTGTAATATCGTTAATGATTGTATAGCCGTATACATAGTCTAATGCTAGACCTTTAGGAATTTTCTCTCCAGATTTACCGATTACAACGCCTAATTCACCTTCGTAATCAAGTGTATCTGTAATATCTTTATGGTTTGGAATTGTTGATTCATCACCAGTTAAAGATGATGCTGCTTTAGTGAAGACATAAAGTCTTTCAACACTATGATTCAACTCATCTGCATGTTCTTTATAGTTACGGCCAAAAGCAATGACATTATTCGGCGGAGTAACCGGCGGTAAAAATTCTACATCCGCAAATTGTACTTTATAGTCTTCAGAGTTCGGACTATCTGTTGCTGCAACAACTGCTTTACGCACTTGTTCTTGGAAATCTAATGTATGGTTTTGTTCTAAACCTTCTAATAATGTCTTAGGATGGAAGTCGCCTTCGCCAAAATCAGCGAATACTTTTCTTAAATCCCAAGCTGCTTCTTCACGTTTTACTTTTACACCATAAGATGTTTCATCATTATGTTTGAATGACAAGAATTTCATTCAATATCAGCTCCTCATCTCAATCTTAACTTACATTATAACTTTATTTTCAGAAAAATAACAAATATTTCATTAATTCTCTCAAATAAAAAGTAGAGATAATCAAACTTTATGGTACTTTGGCTAATAGCGTATACCAATTTCCCTTTAATTATCTCTACCCTATCTATAATTCCTTAATGGTTTGAGTCATCGAGTGATAACGTACCAAATTTGAAGAAGTATAAATAACCTTTCACTTTTGTATTCAAAATTGTTTCTAAAGCTGCGCGATAATAGTGCATTTGTACTTTATAACGGTCTTTTAATTGCTGACCCATTTCTTCATCAGACACACCTAATCTTTGGTGGAAAGCATCTGTTTTGTAATCTACAAAGTAGTATTGATCACCTTCGCGATAAATCAAGTCAATCATCCCTTGAATAATGGATACCCCTTCATTTGGATCCATATTTTGGTCGACTTCGCTTTGATTGACCACAAACGGCACTTCACGCATCACTTGATCACTTTGTGCAATTTTCAGATACAAATTACTATTGATAAAGCCCATGACTTCACTTACTCTAATATCTGCTTTAGCATCATCTTCTATAATATTCTGCTGAACTAGTCCGTCTATATATGCATCCAGCTCCGCTTCTGTTAACCGCTCTGTTTTAAACGGCAGATGCTGCATTACAGTATGCATCAACGTACCGATTTCATTAGCTTTTCGTTTTTGATGCTGACGCAAGAATTGCGGACGTTCATAAGTGGATGCCCCTAATCTGTATTGGCGCACACGTTCATAACTTGTCCCGCTTTCTTCAGTTTCAAGCTGTCGTTTTAACTCTGACACAGATTGTTTTGTCGGTTTCACCATATCTTTTTGATACGGATACTCGAATGCAAGCTGTGTTTCAATCTGCTGCTGAAGTTTCGGCTGTTCAGTTTGATGGTTTTGAATATCCGCTACTGTGCGGTAATCTTCTTCTGTATTGTCCGCTATATCTGCTTTGATATCATCATAATAATCAATGTGCGTTTCGACGGAAGGTCGAATCGATGCCTCTACCGTTTCAATATTATTTTCAAACTTCAAATCGTTCGTAATACTTGAAGATTGGTATTTAGACAAAATAGGATAAATCAAATTGAATGGATTAGGTGCACTCAAACGATAACTCATTTGCAGCATATTGTTTGAAATCGGTGCTTTTTCTAATTTCTCCAATGCTTTTTCATCTTTCACACGTCCTATTAAGAAGAGCTGTTCTTTTGCACGTGTTAAAGCAACATACATTAAACGCATTTCCTCGGAAATTAATTCATTTTCATTAATTGCTTTTAATGCTGTCGATGCTAAAGATGGATAGACAATGTCTTTTTCTGTGTCAAAATAATTCAAGCCAGCACCGTATTTTTGATTAAGTATGACAGACTTGCTTAAATCTTGCTTATTAAACTTAGTTGTTAATCCAGAATAGATGACAAATGGAAACTCTAAACCTTTACTAGCATGAATGGTCATCATTCTGACCACATCATCATTTGGTCCAACAATATTTTCTTCACCGAAGTCTTGTTTTCTTTCGATTAATTCATCGATAAAACGTATGAATTGGAATAACCCTCTAAAGCTGGATTTTTCAAACTCAACTGCTTTGTTAAACAAGCCGTATAAATTAGCACGACGCCCTTTTCCACCGATTAATCCACTGAAATATTGAATCACAAAACGATCATTATAGAAGCGATCGATTAATTGATATACAGGATGTTTTAAACTGAAATCTTGATAGAATGCTAAATCCTTCAAAAAGTCTTGCAGTTTTTCAACCAGTTTTGCATCTGCTGATTCGTGTTGAATATAGTGCTGAATGGATTGATAGAAATAGTCGTCATTAGGACTCAATATACGAATATGCGCTAATTCATCTTCAGTAAACTGATAAATCACTGAACGCATCAATCCGACCAAATAAATATCTTGCAGCGGATTGTCTACTGTTCTTAAGAATGAAAGTACCAATCTGACTTCAGTTTGTTCAAAATAACCTTCCTTGCTATTTACATGAAAAGGAATATCTCTATCTTTAAATGCCTGTTGTAATTCTCTGGCATGACTATAAGCACGTTCTAAAATCACAATATCTTTATATGTCGGCTTGCGGTAAGTCTTCGTCTTCGTATCATATACTTCATGATGATTTAATATCGTTTCAACTTGATTCGCAATATATTCTGCTTCTTGTTGAGTGCCGGTTAATTCAGAGCCTTCATCTTCTACCAAGACATTTAAATGCAGCGGATGCGGTTGTTCATCAAACGGTGCACCGAAATAAAGCTGTGCCGCTTCGTCATATACAATTTCACCTACTGATTCATCCATCATGTGTTTGAATATATAGTTCGTAGTTGAAAGTACTTCAGGTCTTGAACGGAAGTTTTGTGATAAATCAATACGCATACCTGTACTTCCGTCTGCTAAGAAACGATTATATTTTTCAATAAACAAGCTTGGATCTGCTTGTCTGAATTTGTAAATTGATTGTTTTACGTCCCCTACCATAAAGAGATTGCCGTTCGTTTCATCGCCGCGTTTGATACAACTTAAGATTTGTTCTTGAACACGGTTGGTATCTTGATATTCATCGACTAAAATCTCATCAAAACGGTCTCTGTAATGTTGTGCAAGTTCAGTCGGATGACCTGTTTCATCCATTAAAATCTTCAATGCAAAATGTTCATAGTCTGAGAAATCCAAGATATTGCGGCTGCGCTTTTTCTCACCAAACTTATTGATTACATCTTGTGTAATATTTGCCAGCACTTTTACTCTAGGTGCTAAGCGCTGCATATCTGCTTTTAAGTCTTCAGCTGAGCGAGAGAAATATTCTTGCTGCACTTTTTGCACTGCAGCTTTATAGTCATCATAATATCCTTTGGCACTTTCAAGGTCTGCCTCATATCCTTCGTTGGCCTCTTTAATTTTTTTAACGGCACTTGGGAATCTTTTTTCAAATTGATGATTTCTGATGACTTCGGTATTAAGCAGCCCGTCTTCCATTGCACGCTGCATAAAGGTACGTTCTCCTTCTACCACTGCAAGTTGCTTATCTACAAGCGCAAGTTCACTATAAAGGTCGTAACTTTTATTAATATTTTCTAATGCTGTCTGCATAAATACACCTGCAAGCTCTGTCAACAACTGCAGATATTCCTCTTGTACCGCTTCATCTTCATAAGGTTGTGCTAATGCAGCCAGCCACTGCATCGGATTCGGGTTAGCGACTGAGAAGTAATACATACTTTTGATAATACTTCTGAATGCATCATCGCTTCTATCTGATGAAAGATGTTCAGTCAAATCAATGAAAGCAGGATCAAGTGATGCATAATAATCTTCAAGCACTTCATCAATTGTTTGTTCCAGCAATAAGATATTCTCTGCTTCACTGCTAGTTCTGAAATTCGGATCGATATCTAAAACATCATAATTCTGCTGAATTAATTTCAAAAAAAAGCTGTGTAACGTTGAAATTTGCGCTTGATGAATTTTAACACGTTGATTTTTCAGATGCGCATTGCTTGGATCTTCTAATGAAGCTTCTGTAATACGCTTTTCTACCCTATGTTTCATTTCGCGCGCACTAGCATTTGTAAACGTCACAACAAGCAAGCGGTCCACATCTATTTTATCTTTCAAAATACGTTGAATGATGCGCTCAACGAGTACTGCAGTCTTACCAGAACCTGCCGCTGCAGCTACCAGTGTATCTTGTCCTGAAGCATAAATACTTTTCCATTGTCCATCTGTCCACATTACACCCTCTGGTTTTTTCGGTATCATGCTTCATCCTCCTCTTCATCTGATTCTAGTCGTAACAATTCAATTGGATTAATCTTTTCATCTACTGTACGATAACGCTTGCTGTCAATCATGCCGTCGACATGACACACTGATTTGTAGTTGCAGAAATCACAAGGCAGCTTTTTATCATATTTCATCGGTGCGACTTCAGTATGCCCATCCATGATATCTGATGCAATTTGTGTGAAGTTCTTTTTATTATGTTCGATAAACTTATAGATTGTTTTCGTATCTGCAACCGGATTATTTTTGCCTAAGCCGCCGCTTTTAAGCATATTAATCGGCACAATATCAGACTTGAAAGAAGGTTCTAATCGTGTATCTTCCGCATTCAATACATCCGGGTCGCTATTAATCAGCCCGCTTAATTGATAAGATTTCAATAATTCTTTTTCTCTTTCGTCTTCATCAATGCTTGCCCAGTTCGCAAATTTAACACGCGGTTCATGCACATGGAAATAAAGTAAACCGCCAGGTTCAGTTTGGTCTGATAACGCTAAGCGTTGTTTATTTTGCAAGACGACATCCATATAAGTCATCATCTGCATCTGCAATCCGTAATACACTTTTTTCAAATCCAATGTTCCGCTGTAAGCCGAAGACTTATAGTCGATAATATTCACAAAGCTTCGGTCTTGGTGTGTGTACGTATCAATTCTATCGATTTGTCCGCGCACATTAATCGGAATGCCTTGTGTCGTATAAAGTGCTTGTGCCTCAAGCTGATCTGGTGTTTTAGGTTTTCTTCTGAATGATTTTTCAAACGCTTGCGGCTTGAATTTAGAAAAACTTCCTTGATATTTCAACGCTGTAAGTGTCGATTGAACAATGGCACCGATACGATATGACATAAAACGATAATACGCAGAAGAATTCAATAAGTTATATTGTACTGTCGGCAAGATACTTTCTAAGGCTTCTTGTGTCAGTGCTTTGATTGCTTTATCAGTCAAATTTTTAAAGTCGCCGTCAATTTTTTCCGCAATGTATTTTAAGACAGAGTGGAAGATATCTCCTAAGTCGAAGTTCTCTAATTTATATTTCGTACGCTCATTCAGTCTGAGTCCATGTGAAGTATAATGTTTGAATGGACAATTCTGATAACCTTCAAAGCGTGACACACTGGCATTGATTGTATCACCATATAATGCTTTGGATTGATCCTGACTCAGTTGTACCGTTTTATTATCATAAGTCAGTGCTGATGTCAGATAGTAAAGTCCTTTTGATAAACGGTCATTGTTTGCCATGGCTTGGTATGTATCTAACCATGCATCTGCAGTCAGCTCATGATGCAACCAGCTTTGCAGTTCTTCGAATAAATTGATTTTTGTTTGGTGTGGATGTTCCATTAAAGTTAATGGATTTTGCTGTGCACTGTAATGGATATTTTCAACTTCTAAATTTGTATAGAGTTCTTGAATTGACTGGATAAATGGACTGACTTCTTTATCATCGTTGTTCATGCCCATTAAGCTGTATGAGAAAGTGACATATTGTTTAGCACGTGTCATCGCGATATAACAAACAAATGCTTCATCCATTTGCAGCACATCTGCAGTCGGGCTTAATTCTACTTGTGTTTCTTCTTGGAAATATTTCTTTTCTTCATCGCTGATGAGTCCTGAACTTGAAATGGCTTGCGGCATCACACCGTCATTCATGCCAAGCATATAGACATGTTCTTTGTTGTCGACTTTAGCTAAATCCATTGTACCGATTGCGACTTGGTCCAATGTTTGCGGAATCATCACAAACTCTAATTGTTCTAATCCAACATCAAAGAGTTCTAAGAAACGTTTTTGTGTCATCTCAGCGTTGCCGAACACTGTAGCCAAATCATCAAGTGTTTGAATGAAACCGTTCCATACTTGATCAAGTTCTTCAGCTTGCTGATGCTTGCCGGCTAAATCCAATTCATCGCGTTCAGTCATCAATTGACTCGGCAACTCAAAGGATTCGAAGACTTCATAAAATGCTGCCGCAAATTCGACTGCTGTTTCAGCTTCGCTTAATGCTTGTTCAAATTTGAGGATATGTTTCATGACAAAGTCTTTCAATTCAATCACACGCTGATACACCGCTTCTGTCTCTTCTGTCATAGGTTGACGTTTTAAGCCCATTTGATTAAATTGCTCAATTTTAAAGTAACCGTCATCTATCCAGCGCTGACCGTATATTCCTCTTTCAAGCACATAATTTTCCAGGATATCTGTTAAGTAACGGCTGTCTTTAAATTTTTGTGTTAATACTTGTGTCTTGAACAAGCGCATCAGCGGTTCAAAACTCCATTTTGTTTCAATGACTTCGATTAAAGAACGAATCATTTCCATCACAGGATGATGTGTCATCGATTGCTTCGTATCGATATTAAACGGAATATCATATTCAGGCAGCACACTCTCCATCAAATGTGCATAAGCTTCATCACGATATAAAATTGCGACATCTTGATAACGAATATTTTCTTCTCGTGCTTTGCGGATAATATCACGTGCGACCGCATTAACTTCTTCACGTACATTCGAAGCTTCAAGAATATTTACATGACCCTTATTTGGTACTTTATCGATAAAGAGTTCATTAAAATTGCTTTCTAAGTGGCTTAAGTCTGCATTATCGAAACGGTATTTTGTAGTGAATTGTCGTAAATTAACTGTCGTGTCTAATTTCTGTGCAATCTCTTCTAAATGTGTTAAGACAGATGATGATTTTCTGAATAAACTAAATGGATCTTTATCTCCGTTCGTCGTTAATAATACACTGACAGATTTTGCATGTTTGGCTAATGCTTCTATCATGAGATATTCTAACGTTGAAAAGTTATGGAAACCGTCTATATAAATCTCTGCACGTTTCAACCATTTAGATTTGCCCATTTGTTCTACAAATTTATAAAGCGTATCTTCAGATGATACAAAATCATCTGCTAATCGTGCTTCTAAATAACGGTATACTAATGCAATATCATGCAGCTTATCTTGCGTGCGCGGCTGTAACTGATTTTCAGAAATAAAATCCTCTAACTGTTCAGGACTTACAGCATATTTCTTAAAATCTTGAATTTGTTCAGTCAGCTTTGAACTGAATCCATAATATTTCACTTGAGATTGATAGAGATTCAATTCTTTGCGATGGTTTTGCAAAATATCAAATACCATCATTTCCATGGCACCTTTTGAAACATAATCTTCTGTTAAACCGCCGATTTCTTGGAAAATTCTATGACTTAAACGTTCAAAGTGAAGGACTTCTGTTCTAAGGCTGCCGTTTAATTCTGGGTCTTTTACAAAATCTTGTTCGATTTGGAATGTACTTTGTGTAGGGGCAATAATGATAATCGGATCGCCTAATGGATCTTGTTTCATCTTTTGTTTGATTTCACTTAACATCGCATGCGACTTTCCTGTACCAGCCCTACCTATATATGCGTTTAATACAGTCACTTTTCTCACCTCTTCGAAAAATATTGTAGCTCATATCCCATTATATATCCATAGCCTATCGTCAATGAAATTTAAAAAAAGAGCTGCTACATTTCGCAGCAACTCTCAAAAAATCTATCTCTTAATTTAGTTTTGTTCTGGGTTGAAATTCACTTTGAATGCGGTGAATGGCCAGTAACGCAAGCTGACTTTACCGACAACTTGTTCGTTATCGATTAAACCGAATGAACGGCTGTCTTTACTTACTTCACGGTTATCTCCAAGTACTAACAGTTTGCCTTTTGGTATTTTATTCGAACCATTCGCATTCGGCAGGTTTTTCACTTGGAAACTACCTGTGATTTCATTATAGCTTTTATGTTTTTGATTATAATCTAAGTAAGGTTCTTTTACTTTTTTGCCGTTTACATAAAGTACGTCATGTTTATATTCTACACTGTCGCCTGGTGTTCCGATGACACGTTTAACATAGTCTGCATTTTTATCTGCGTGGAATACAATCACATTGCCTTTTTCAAGTCCGCCCATTTTAAAGCCGATGACATTAACAATGACTTTTTCTCCGTCTTTTAGTGTAGGATGCATAGAATCTCCGCGGACTGTATAAGATTTTGCGACAAAACTATTAATGATAAAGATTAATACCAAAGCTATCGCTATGGCGGTAATCCACTCAATGACTTCCTTTTTCACTGTATCAACACCTCTATTATTCGTTAAATGAAATTTTGAATTGCTGGAAAGGATAATATCTCAAGGCGACTTTGCCTATGATATCTTTTTGGTGTATCGTCCCAAACTGTCTGGAATCTTCTTGCTGCGCACGATTATCGTTCAGCACAAGATAATGTTTAGGTGCTAAGATATCTCCTTCAGAATGTTTTAAATCGCGTAATGCTAAATTTTGAATCGGATTTTTAATATCATAACGTTCTTTTACAAGTTGATCATCACGATAGAGCTGACCAGCTTTATATTCAACCGACTCTCCTGGTGTACCTATAACACGGCCAAAATATGTATGCCCGTTATGGTGATACATGATGACATCGCTACTATGTATTTGGTTGAAAGCCGCTTGTACTTTACTTACTAATATACGGTCATCTTTGTTAAGTTCGGGTGCCATATTATCAGTCTGTACAACTGCACCAATTATGATAAACGCTTGAATCAACATTACAATAATAATCGCAATTATCACGGAAAGCAAATATTTTACAATTTTCCTCACTATTATCTCCTAACCTATTCATTGGATTACTACTATTATAGAGGGAATTTAATTATTTTCAAAATCTAAAAAAGCTCCCACTCTACTTAAAAGTAAAATGGGAGTTGATAGTATGAAGTATTATAGACGTTCTTCTAATTCTTGTTTTTTATCTTCATAACCAGGTTTGCCAAGTAATGCGAACATATTTTGTTTATATGCTTCTACACCTGGTTGGTTGAATGGGTTCACACCTAATTGGTAACCGCTCATTGCACAAGCTAATTCGAAGAAGTAAACGACATAGCCGAATGTTTCCGCATCGATACGAGGGATTTTAACTACTAAGTTCGGCACTTCGCCGTCAGTATGTGCAAGTAAAGTACCTTGGAATGCTTTTGTATTTACTTCATCAATTGTTTTGCCAGCAAGATAGTTCAATCCATCTAAATCATCTGCGTCTTTTTCGATAGTAATATCGTGTTTAGGATTGTCGACTTTCACAACTGTTTCAAATAAGAAACGACGGCCTTCTTGAACATATTGTCCTAATGAGTGCAAGTCAGTTGTGTAGTTAGCACTTGAAGGATAAATTCCTTTGAAGTCTTTACCTTCAGATTCGCCGTATAATTGTTTCCACCATTCATTGAAGTATTGCAATGATGGTTCATAGTTGATCAACATTTCAGTTGTGTAACCTTTTGCATATAAGATATTACGCAATGTCGCATATTGGTATGCAATATTGTCTTCTAATTGATCAGAAGAAAGTTCTTCGCGTGCTTTAGCGGCACCGTCCATCATAGCTTTAATATCAATACCTGCAGCCGCAATCGGTAATAAACCTACAGCTGTTAATACTGAATAACGACCGCCGACATCATCAGGTACTATAAATGTTTCATAGCCTTCATTTGTCGCAAGTTGTTTCAAAGCACCTTTTGCTTTATCAGTTGTCGCAAAGATACGTTGTTTTGCTTCTTCTTTACCGTATTTATCTTCTAATAATTGTTTGAAGAGACGGAAAGCAACAGCTGGTTCAGTAGTTGTACCAGATTTAGAAATAACATTGACTGAATAATCTTTACCGTCTAAGTATTCGATTAAGTCATGTAAATAAGATGATGATAAGTGGTTGCCCGCAAAGACAATTTCAGGATATTCATCACTTGTTCTGAATGATGATGTCAACATTTCAATTGCGGCACGTGCACCTAAATAAGAACCGCCGATACCTACTACAACTAAAACATCTGAATGTTCTTTAATACGTTTAGCTGCTTCTAAGATACGTGAGAATTCTTCTTTATCATAATCTACCGGAAGGTCTAACCATCCTAAAAAGTCATTACCTGCACCAGTACCTTCATGAATTACACGGTGGATTGTTTTAACGATTTCTTGTTGTTGCGTTAACTCATGTTCGTCAACGAATTTTAAAGCTTTGCTATAGTCTAGCTCAATATGTGTCATTTGAACTGCCTCCTGCTTTTTGATTTCACTCATATTTTACTAAATTTCTGACAACACATTCAATAAAACTGTCTATGATTTTTCAACCTCGACTGGATTTGTGAAAAAATCGCCATTTTTTACAAAAATCTCGTACTTTTCCTGATTTAAAGCCTTTTCTGATATTTTATGGTATGTGCATATAATATTGCATAAGCCCGCCATTGCAGGAACATGAATGTTTGAGATTTCATATTTCTGTATATTTATGTAAAATAATGGTTTATTTCTCATCTTCAATCTGCTATGATAATAACATGTTAAAAAATTCAAACTATTCTAACGAGGTGTATAAATTATGAAGGATAAAATCGTATTAGCCTATTCAGGCGGATTAGATACAAGTGTGGCAGTTAAGTGGCTGATCGATAAAGGTTACGATGTTGTTGCTTGCTGTTTAGACGTAGGAGAAGGAAAAGATTTAGATGTTGTTTATCAAAAAGCATTAGATATGGGCGCAGTTGAATGCTATATCATTGATGCTACTAAAGAATTCAGTGACGAGTATGTAGCTTATGCTATTAAAGGTAATTTAATGTATGAAAATACTTATCCAGTCGTTTCAGCATTATCTCGTCCATTAATCTCTAAAAAATTAGTCGAAATCGCAGAAAAAACAAATGCAGTTGGTATTGCACATGGCTGTACTGGTAAAGGTAACGACCAAGTACGTTTTGAAGTAGCCATCAAAGCGTTGAACCCAGAATTGAAAGTATTTGCACCGGTACGTTCATGGGGTTGGAGTCGTGAAGAAGAAATCGATTATGCAATTAAAAATAATATTCCAGTACCAATCAACCATGACTCACCTTATTCTATCGACCAAAACTTATGGGGTCGCGCAAACGAATGCGGTATTTTAGAAGATCCGTATGCAGCGCCGCCGAAAGATGCATTTGATTTAACACGCGAAATTGAAGATACACCCGATACACCTGATGAAATCGTTTTGAAGTTTGAAAAAGGTATTCCAGTAGAAATCGATGGCAAAGCGTATCCATTAGATGATTTGATTTTGTATTTAAATGATTTAGCCGGCAAACATGGTATCGGACGTATCGACCATGTTGAAAACAGATTAGTCGGAATTAAATCTCGTGAAGTATATGAAACACCTGGCGCTGAAGTGATCCTTAAAGCACATAAAGCTTTAGAAACAATCACTTTAACTAAAGATGTTGCACACTTTAAACCAGTTATCGAAAAACAATTTGCAGAACAAACATACAATGGTTTATGGTTCTCACCTTTAACTGACTCATTAAAAGTATTTATCGATTCTACACAAGCACATGTCACTGGGGAAGTACGTGTGAAATTGTTCAAAGGCAATGCAGTCGTTAACGGAAGAAAATCACCTTACTCTTTATATAATGAAAAACTTGCGACTTATACAAAAGAAGATGCATTCAATCAAGAAGCAGCGGTAGGATTCATTGAAATCTACGGCTTGCCTACTGAAGTCAATTCTATGTTGCATGGGGGTTATTCTAATGAGCAATAAAGCCTGGGGCGGTCGTTTCCAATCGGAACCAGAAGAATGGGTAGATGCGTTTAACGCATCTATTCATTTCGACCATCTATTAATAGATGAAGATATTCAAGGAAGTATTGCACATGCGACAATGCTTGCTAAACAAGGTATCCTCACTTCCAAAGAAAGCGACACCATTATTAAGGGACTCCAGGACATCCAACAAGACTACCATGATGGTAAAGTTGAATTTACAGAAGCATTAGAAGATATTCATTTAAATATTGAACATGAATTAATCGAACGTATCGGCCCTGTCGGCGGTAAACTGCATACAGGCCGCAGCCGTAATGACCAAGTTGCGACTGATATGCACCTTTATACGAAGAAAGCCGTAAAAGAAATCATCGCATTAATTCATTCGCTTCAAGAAACAATTGTACATTTGGCAGATAAACATGTAGATACAATCATGCCCGGCTATACGCATTTACAGCGTGCACAGCCGATTTCATTCGCACATCACGTCATGACTTACTTCTGGATGTTAGAACGTGATAAAAATCGTTTTGAAGATGCATTAAAACGTATTGATATCAATCCATTAGGTGCTGCAGCACTCAGCGGGACAACACATCCGATTGATCGTAAGAAAACACAAGAATTATTAGACTTTGCATCGCTGTATGAAAACAGTTTAGATGCAGTCAGTGATCGTGATTATATCGTAGAAACTTTAAATGCCATTTCACTCGTAATGATTCATTTATCACGTTTCTCTGAAGAAATTATTTTCTGGTCAACTGATGAAGCTAAATTCATTACCTTATCCGATTCATTTTCAACAGGTTCATCGATTATGCCGCAGAAAAAGAACCCGGATATGGCAGAACTTATCAGAGGCAAAACAGGCCGTACAACAGGTCATCTTGTCAGTATGTTAATGACATTAAAAGGTTTGCCTCTAGCTTATAACAAAGACATGCAAGAAGATAAAGAAGGCTTATTCGATGCAGTCCATACTGTTACAGGTTCACTGCGCATCTTTGAAGGCATGTTAGCGAGTATGACCGTTAATACAGATCGTTTAAACGAAACAGTTCATAACGACTTCTCAAATGCGACAGAACTTGCGGACTATCTCGTTGAAAAAGACGTACCTTTCAGAGAGGCACATGCAATCGTAGGACAAATCGTATACTGGTGTATCCAGCACGATTGCTACTTACTTGATGTACCGCTTGAACAATATCAATCATTCTCATCAAAAATCGATGACACGATTTATAGTTACCTCAAACCAGAAAACTGCTTAAAACGCAGAAAAAGCTATGGTTCGACAGGACAAGATGCAGTACGTCATCAAATCGAAGTCGCAAAAACTTTACTCTAATACAAAAACACAGCCGAATTTCACACGAATGTGAGGTTCGGCTGTTTTACGTTATATAGAGTGCTTAATCCATTGTCTTAAATCCTCTAAACGATATTGTGCCACAATGTCTGCTTTAACCTTATCTAAAGTAATTTGTGACAAGGTTTGAATAAGTGTGGTTTCAATGATGGTTAATGATTCAGTGCTATTATTTCTTTGCAAATCACTACACTCTAGTGTTATATTTCAATTAACAAAGAGTATTCCATAGAAACACCAATCCCCTCACTAATCGCCGTAGTAAGGGGATTTTTTGGTGTAGCTAGATCGCCTTATTATTTGTTGCGGTTACTTAGCCAAAATATAAATGCAATCATCAATTTTTCTCAAACCTTTATTAGTTACAAAGAGACAAAAAGAGCCGACATTGTCGACTCTTTTCTCTAAATAATATAACTCATTATTGACTTATGCCCAACCGCGGTAACGTGCAGCTTCTGCAGTACGTTTGATACCTACGATGTATGCGGCTAAACGCATATCGATTTTACGGTTTTGTGCTAATTCATAAATATCGTTAAATGCTGTGACTAATTTGTCGCGCATTTTTTTGTTTACTTCTTCTTCTGACCAGTAGTAACCTTGGTTGTTTTGTACCCACTCGAAGTAAGATACTGTTACACCGCCGGCACTTGCAAGTACGTCTGGTACTAATAATACGCCGCGCTCGTGTAAAATGCGTGTTGCTTCAAGTGTAGTTGGTCCGTTTGCCGCTTCTACTAAGATATCCGCTTTAATGTTTGGTGCGTTATCTTTAGTGATTTGGTTTTCAATTGCAGCTGGGATTAAGATATCACAATCTAATTCGAATAATTCTTTGTTAGAGATTGTTTCTTCGAATAAGTTTGTAACTGTACCGAAGCTGTCTCTGCGATCTAATAGGTAATCGATATCTAAACCTTCTGGGTCAGATAATGCACCGTATGCGTCAGAGATACCAACGATTTTAGCACCTTTATCAAATAAGAATTTCGCTAAGAAACTACCTGCGTTACCGAAACCTTGAATTACAATTCTTGCACCGTTAAGGTCAAGATCTTTAAGTTTCGCAGCTTGTTCAATCGCAATTACAACACCAAGTGCTGTTGAACGGTCGCGTCCTTCTGAACCGCCAAGTACAATTGGTTTACCAGTGATAAATCCAGGAGAGTTGAATTTATCTAATGCACTGTACTCATCCATCATCCACGCCATGATTTGTGAGTTCGTCATAACGTCTGGTGCTGGAATATCTTTAGAAGGCCCAACAATTTGTGAAATTGCACGAACATAACCACGTGATAAACGTTCAACTTCATGAATACTCATTTGACGCGGGTCACAGATGATACCGCCTTTACCGCCACCGTATGGTAAGTCAACGATACCGCATTTCATTGTCATCCACATTGATAATGCTTTAACTTCATCTACATTGACATTCGGGTGGAAACGTACTCCGCCTTTAGTAGGTCCAACTGCATCATTATGTTGCGCACGGTAACCAGTAAATGTTTTAACCGTACCGTCATCCATTCTTACTGGAATACGAACTTCTAAAAATCGTAATGGTTCTTTCACAAGATCGTACATGCCGTCATCAAAACCTAATTTATGCAATGCTTCTTTAATAATTTGTTGTGTCGATGTCACTAAATTATTGTTCTCAGTCATAATCCTTCTCGCCTCTTTTTCCTAACAATGATTTCGCTTTCATTTGTATTGTAACATAAGCGCAACCTTTTTAAAGTGTTTTCAATCCTTTTGTTACAACTTTTTGAACTTAGCTGAATACCTTCTTGATTCTTTCTAATGCGTCATCGATTTCTTCTTTAGAAATAACAAGCGGAGGCGCAAAACGAATCACTGTATCATGCGTTTCTTTACATAGTAAGCCTTCTTCTTTCAACGCTTCAGCATATGGGCGTGCACTTTCATTTAATTGTAAACCGATGAATAACCCGCGTCCGCGTACTTCTTCAATCGCTGGATGATCGATTTTTCTCAATTCTTCTTGGAAATATTCGCCTAACTCTTGTGAACGTCCCGCTAAATCTTCATCAACTAATACATCCAATGCCGCAATTGACACTGCAGCTGCTAAAGGATTACCGCCGAATGTAGAACCATGAGAGCCTGGTGTGAAGACATCTAACACTTCATGGTCAGCTGCTACTGCTGAAATTGGTAAAACACCGCCGCCTAAAGCTTTACCTAAGATATAAACATCTGGTTTCACGCCATCCCAATCTGTCGCAAACATTTTACCTGAACGGCCTAAGCCTGATTGAATTTCATCTGCGATGAATAAGATATTATGCTCATCAGCTAATTCGCGGATTGTTTTCAAATAGCCTTCCGGCGGAACGTTAATACCCGCTTCACCTTGAATCGGCTCTACTAAAATAGCTGCTGTGTTTTCATTAATCGCATCTTTTAATGCGGCTTCATCACCGAAATCAACTTTTTTGAATCCTTCTAATAATGGACCATAACCGCGTTGATATTCCGCTTCAGATGATAATGACACAGGTGCCATCGTACGTCCGTGGAAGTTGCCGTTAAATGCGATAATTTCTGCTTTATCCGGGTCAATCCCCTTAACATCATAAGACCAGCGACGTGCTGCTTTAACTGCAGTCTCAACAGCTTCAGCGCCTGTATTCATCGGTAAGATTTTTTCTTTACCAGTTAATTCGCTGACTTTCTCATACCAGTCCCCTAAATTGTCACTGTTGAAAGCACGAGAAACTAAAGTCACTTTATCTGCTTGATCTTTTAACGCTTGAATAATTTTAGGATGACGATGTCCTTGGTTGACTGCTGAATAAGCTGCTAACATGTCCATGTATTTATTACCTTCTGGATCTTTAACCCAAATACCGTCAGCCTCTGAAATGACAATTGGAAGTGGTGTGTAGTTGCGTGCCCCATAGTGTTCTGTTTTTTTAATGATATCTTCTGATCTTGTCATAAATTATTCCTCCTTATAAACGCTTTTTTCTTTATATTTATATGTGATGAATGTGATTCAATTCTATTGTGTTCCAATATAAAATAACTTTGAAAAAAATCACATTATAGATACCTCTCATCTTAATGATGAAAGCTATAATGTGATTTCCTTATTCATTTAAAATCCTGCTTTATTCGATTGGCGCTTGTTATCTTATAGGTGTTCAGATACTGTACGGCCTTGCAAGTGAAGTACTAGATAATCTGGGCCGCCTGCTTTAGAGTCTGTACCTGACATTTTGAAGCCGCCGAATGGTTGATAACCTACGACTGCACCTGTGCAACCGCGGTTGAAGTAAAGGTTGCCGACCATAAAGTCGCGGCGTGCTTGTTCTAATTTCATACGGTTATTAGAGATAACACCGCCAGTTAAACCATACTCAGTCGCATTCGCATAGTCGATGGCTTGGTCAAAGTCTTTTGCTTTGCTGAAGCCGACTACTGGTCCGAAGATTTCTTCTTGCATCACACGGCTGTCATAAGCTAAATCTGCAAAGACTGTCGGATAAACGAAGTTCCCTACTTCATCATCCACTTTACCGCCTGTAACTAAGCGGCCTTCATCTTCACCAATCTTCAAGTATTTTTTGATTTTCTTCAATGCTTTGTCATCGATAACAGGTCCCATGTAGTTATCGTAACTAGAAGCATCGCCGACAGTTAATTGTTCTGTCGCTTTTTGAACACGTTCTAATAATTCATCATAAACATCTTCAACTGCGATAACACGAGAGCATGCTGAGCATTTTTGGCCTGAGAAGCCGAATGCTGAATTAACAATCGCATCTGTCGCTACATCCAAGTCTGCTTCGCTATCTACTACAATCGTATCTTTACCGCCCATTTCAGCAATGACACGTTTTAAGTGATTTTGACCTTCTTGGATTTTTGAAGCTTTCTGCATAATGCTTGTACCGACATTTTTAGAACCAGTGAATGAAATCAAGCCAACATCTTTATTTTCTACTAAGAAGTCGCCGATATCGCTAGAATCACCAGGAATCCAGTTAACTACCCCTTTTGGAAGTCCTGCTTCTTCTAATACTTCCATAAATTTATATGAAATCACTGGTGTATTTGATGAAGGTTTTAATAATACTGTGTTCCCTGTAACTACAGGTGCTACTGTAGTACCTGCCATAATCGCATAAGCGAAGTTCCAAGGTGAAATTACAACTGATACACCGATTGGTAAATAATCAAATTGGTTATATTCGCCTGGACGAGAGTTGACAGGTTTGCCGTCTTTAAGTTCTAACATTTGGCGGCCGTAGTATTCCATGAAGTCAATTGCTTCTGCAGTATCTGCGTCTGCTTCTTTCCATGGCTTACCGCCTTCTTTTGTAAGTGTTGCTGAGAACTCGTGTTTGCGGCGGCGTGTAATTGCTGCTGCTCTGAATAAGATGTCTGCTCTTACTTCAGGCGGAACTGTACGCCAAGTTTTAAATGCTTCTTTTGCTGCTTCTAAAGCTTTTTCTGCATGTTCTTTGTTTGCTTTAGAAACATATCCGATTGTCTCTTCTCTATTTGACGGGTTGAATGATCTCACCTTGTCGTCAGTATAGATACGTTCACCATTAATAATGAGTGGATACTCTTTGCCTAAGTCTTCTTCGACTTTTTTGAGTGCTTTTTCATAAGCCTCTCTATTTTCTGCTTTTGAAAAATCTGTAAATGGTTCATGTTTGTACGGAATCATTTTTAATCCCCCTTTGTTTAATATTAAAAATGGTTTAAGAAAGCCCTTACATTTCTTATAATTACATAAAATTCAGGCTATGTAAAAGGAAAATCTTCAAAATTGTGAAAATTTTTAATAGTGTGATTGCTCATCTACTGTCGTTGTGCGATATGTAGAATCTACACTAAAATTAAAAAAGACCACACGAAAATATACGTGCAGTCTCATTTTTAATATATATTGTGTCCATCAAATGGTTTATTTTTATATAATGCTCACTGAAAAATTTTATTTTTAGTGCTCGCCTTTTTTAGGCAGCGGGTAAAATCCTTTGTTGAATTGTTCCCATAAATTCGGCGGCAATTCATGCTTATCTTCACGTTTTGAGTCAAAGTAAGAAATGATTTCATCTGTACGTCCTTCTTTGATTTTTTCAACAAAACGCGGTTCTAATAAAAGCTCACGGCCTAATGCGATAAATTCAACCCCTGTTTCAAATGCGGATAATGCTTCATCTGCATTAAAGATTGAACCGATACCGATTAACGGTACTTTACCGCCGATCCATTCATGAATCAAACGTATACGTTCTTGGCCTTGATACTTGCCTTCTCTTGTTTCTGAATGAATCGTAAATAATGAAGCATGCAGATAATCCAACGGTTTATCAGATAAGTAACCAAGCAATTCTTTTGTTTGCTCCATTTTGATACCATCCGCTTCAGCATCCTCTGGTGAGAAACGATAGCCGATGATAAAGTCTTTATTACCATATTGTTTTACAGTGTTCACTACTTCATCTACAACTGCAAGCGGGTATTTATACGGATCTGCCCATTCATCATTGCGTCGATTATAATGACGTGAAACGAATTGGTGGATTAAATAATGGTTGGCACCATGGATTTCGACACCATCAAAGCCCGCTTCGATTACGCGACGTGTCGCTTCGCCGAATGCTTTGATTGTCTTTTCAATTTCTTCTGGTGTAATTTCACGTGCATCATGTTCTTGTTGCTGGCCAAAACTTTTAAGGGTAATTGGGCTCGGCGCTACAACATCTCCATTAGGTGTTAAGTTATCTAACGCTTGTGCCCCGCCATGATGAATTTGTACAAGTGCTTTCGCACCATTTTTCTTCATCGCTTGTGCTAAACGTTTTAAACCAGGTATATCAGAATCATGTGCAACTGAAGGTTGTCCAGGGAATGCTTTCCCAATATCTGTCACATTACTAGCTGCACTGATACTAATACCGACATCTTTCGAACGTTTTTCCATATATGGTAATTCAACATCTGCAATCGTACCATCATCATTTGATGAAATATGTGTAAGGGGTGCAAGTACGAAACGATTGCGGATTTCTACTCCGTTTGGCAATGTATATGGTGAAAACAATGGTTCATATTTCTTATCCATAGTCGTGTTTCCTCCTCTTTCTCTTTCTATTAAAACATTGTACAGTACTCGGAATTATTCCAGAAAAAAATTGCTCATTGTGTCATTAACTTTGTACCACTACAGACCCTAGAACAAAACAATAGGCCAGCATACCACATCACCATTAAATGTCGTATACTGACCTCGTATAAGATTAAAGCTTATTCTCTCTAATCATTTTCTTAGACTGCGCAATCCAAACCGGTAAACGTTCTTCCAATGTTTGAAACCCGTATTTTTCAATTTCTTTGATCTCATCCAAAACAGATTTTTTCTCTTTCTTACGTTCATAATTCTTAAAATAGTCATTATCCTTCAGCGACAAATTGAGTTTGCCTTCTTCATCAATGGATAATATTTTAGCCTTCACAACTTGTCCTTCAGATAAGAAACGACTTAAATTATGGACATAGTCATTCATAATCTCTGATATGTGAATGAGTCCTTCAGTGTTGTCAGGGGTTTCTACAAATGCGCCATAAGGTTGAATACCAGTCACTTTTACTTTCACATGCTGTCCTGATTTATAGTGATTATTCAACTTAATAACCCCTTAATTCGTATTATTTCTAACAATAACATCATAGCATAAATTAAAGAGCGTCACTAACCGTTACGGTATATTATTTACAATTTTTCAGATTAATAGCACAAATTGCACGCGATATGATGTCCTTCTCATTCGTATTCACATCAAAAAGCAAACACTCCCAAGTCGAATGTTCAATTCAACTCAGGAGTGCTTATTGTGCTTAATATTCTTTATGATTCATTAACGCAATTTTATTTTTCTGTATGATCTTTATCTTCATTTTTACGTTTTCTGAACAATAGTACTGATCCAAGTGCTGCAAATAATCCACCGAATAATGCACCGCTGTTTGAAGTATTTTCACCAGTATTTGGCAATACTTTGGCTTTTCCAGCTTTTGGTGCTGATTTTGAACCAGCTTTTGTTGTTGCTTTTGATGGTGCTTTTGCTTTTACATCTGCTTTTACAGTATCATTCGCTTTTGTTTCAGCGTTTACGTTTGTCTCAGTGTTTACTTTTGTTTCAGTATTTACTTTTGATTTAGTATTTGATTCTGTTTCAACAGTTGTTTGTGATACTTTTGGTTGTTGTGGAACTTTAAGATGAGTTTGGTCATCATTTGATTTAACTTGTGAAGTAGTATTTTCAACAATTGTTGGGTTAACTTCTCCAGTGTTGTCTTTAGTTTCTTTGCCCACAGTTGTGTTATCTTTCGTTGGAACAGTAACTTTAGTATTATCAGGTGCTTTTGAGCCTAATACTTCTAAAGTATCGCAAATATCTTTCGCAGCCTCTTCAATTGTTTGAATTGGTTGATGATTTGGCTGTTCAATAATTGATTGACCGACTTTCACTTGATTATCTAACACTTCTGCTGTTTCTTCTGGGCAATTAGAAGATTCAATTGTTTGTGCTTCTTCAATTGCTTTTTCTAATTCAGCTAATGCATCAGCTTTATCTTGTGCATCTTTTGCCTCAATTGCTTTATCTAACGCATAAGTTGAGCCATCCACTGCAGCTTGAACCGCATTCGGATCTGCATCTACTGTTTCTGCAGTTGCTAATGCAGCTAGAACTGCTTTATCTTCAGCATCTGTCGGATCTAATTCTAGGCATTCCGCATAGTCGATCAACGTTTCTAGTACATGTTTATTTGCTTGTTCTACTAAACCAGCTTCTGCATCTTTCAATGCCTGTGTTGCTGCTTCAATTTCTTCTACTGTTTTACTTTCTGATGCTTCAACAACAGCATATCCTGCTTCTTCTGCGTCATCTAATGGTAAAACACTATCTGGTGTGTACGCATCTCTATCTAAGCGATCAACTTTTTCAAGTTCTGCTTTTAGTGCATCAAGCGCCGCATTTATTGCGTCTGCTTTATCTTGCGCTGCTTTCGCTTCAATTGCTTTGTTCAATGCATCTTTTGCCGCATCTACTTCTGCTTGTGTCGCATTTGGATCTGCATGTACAGCTTTTGCTTTTGCTAATGCATCTTGGACCGCTTTATCTTCCGCATCTGAAGGATTTAATGTTAAGCCTTCGGCTGCTGTGATTGCTGTATTTAATGCATCTTTATTTGCTTTCGCAACTAATCCTGCTTCCGCATCTTTTAATGCTTGTGTTGCTGCTTCGATTTCTTCTACTGTCTTAGCATCTGGTGCAGCTACAATTGCTTTGCCTGCTGTTTCTGCTTCAGCTAATGGTTTCACACTATTTGATGTGTACGCATCTTTGTCTAATTGGGCTACCTTAGCTAATTCTGCTTTCAATGCATCCAAAGCTGCATTTATTGCGTCTGCTTTATCTA